>CAYLHQ010000057.1:0-1750 GCA_964383585.1 uncultured Acidobacteriota bacterium | reverse complement strand
CGCCATATAGGAACTCGTACGACACCGTTCCATTTGCCCCGAGGGCACGCACGAACCGCACCGCGCCTTCGGCCTCGCTCCCGGGACCCCACACCTCCGTCCAGATGAGCTGCGTCGCCGCGCTCTCCGGCGCCCGCTTCGCCCGGATCGCGTAGATCGCCTCCGGAAAACGCGGGTTCCTCGTCGCACCGTAGTACTCGATGTCGATCTGATTGCCATGCACGTCTCGGATCCAGGTGACGTACCAACCCGCGCGGTCGTTATTGCGGATCCAGCCCTTACGCCACTCCTTGTACTCGGGAGCGGTCGTGACGATGACCGTCGGCTCCTCGGCGATCTGGAACTCGAAGTGATAGACCGTGCCGTTCGGCATCGTGATCTCGTGGTAGGCAGGTGCGACGAGAATGGGTTGCTGCGGACCGCAGTCGCAGCTGCAGTCGACACCGGGTTCCATCCCCCAGACGCACTGCCCCTCGTCGCAGCAGGCGTCACCGCAGTAGCCGAGCTCGGGCGGATTGCATGGCTGCACATACTGGTATTGGTCCGGGTGCCACAGATGCTCCAGTATCGGGTGCGCGGCAATCTGCTGGGGATCGCCGTACAGCCGGTCACTGGCGGCGCGCAGCTTGTGCTCCGCGCCCGAGGCGTCTTCGAAGTACAACTCGTACGTCGAGTAACCCGCCGTCGCGCCGGAGGCCCCATTGTGTATGGGCCTCCGGAAGATGCGCCCAAGGTGCATCGTCCACCCGCGCCCGACCCAGCTCTGGCCATACGGGTAGTCTCCGTACACGTAGCCCCATTCATAATCGTCGCGATGATGCACCTGGTCCTTCCGGACGTTCTTGCTGTTGTAGACGCGCGTCAGCCCGATCGAACCGCCGCCATCTAGCGGGAACGACGGCGAGCTTGGGTGCTGGATCGTCAGGTTTCCGTTGTACAGCGAGACCGACTCGTTGTTCTCGAATCCCGCGAAGACAGAGTTCGTCGGCACGCCGGGAGCCCGGGACACCACCCCGAGCCAGTCCTTGTCGAGCGTGTCGCCTGTTCCTTCCGCGCGCACATCGACCGGGAATACGCAAACCACCATCGATGCGATTGCGACGCTCAGGGCGACTAGAACGGCTCGTCCGCGTCGCTGGTCATGGAAAGCGGCTCGCCTCGAAACTCCTGCGGCGTCGGTCATGGCCTCCCCCCCTCGGACCTGCAATCCGATCCCCGGAGCGGCGAGCCCTTACGACGGGGTGGATGCCCCTTTACGCCCCCCCGACCTCCACCGCCGTCCCCTTCCCCATCCTCGCCCGGATCACCTCCCCGAGCCGACGGATCCCTTCTTCCGCCCGCTCGCGCGAGGTGTAGGAGAAGTTGAGGCGGAACGTGTTCTCCCCGCCGCCGTTCGCGAAGAAGGCGCCGCCGGGTACGAACGCCACCCCCTTCTCGATCGCGTCTTCGAGGAGCGCCGCGCCGTCCATCCCCTCGGGGAGGGTCACCCACAGGAAGAGCCCTCCCTCGGGGACCGTCCAGCGCGTCCCTTCCGGGAAGTGCCTCGCGAGCCCCTCGAGCATCGCCTCCCTCCGCCTCCCGTACAGCTCGCGGATCGTCTTCACGTGGCGGTCGAGGAAACCTCCCTTCGCCGTCTCGTAGGCGACCATCTGCGCGTAGGTGCTGGTGTGGAGGTCGGCCCCCTGCTTGAGCTGGACGAGCTTCTGGATCACGCTCTCGGGGCCGACGACCCACGCGATGCGGAGCCCCG
>CAYLHQ010000056.1:0-3008 GCA_964383585.1 uncultured Acidobacteriota bacterium | reverse complement strand
TTCGTGCGTGCCCTCGGGGCAAATGGAACGGTGTCGTACGAGTTCCTATATGGCGGCGTCGCGATCGCGGATCCCATGGGGTCGCGCAGCTTTCCGATCCTCGAAGAGGTGAAGCTCCCATCTCTGACAGGCGGATCAGGTTCCGCAGGCAGCATCCGTTACATCTCGAATCCCGCGACATCTCCACCGTTCGGGCATCAGATGCTGCAGCGTATCGAGTACCCGACGGGCGGGGCTTCCGAGTACACCTGGGCGTCTTTCACGGTGGGGCGGCGCGAGGGCGCGCGATGCACCAAGGAGATGCTCGGGCTCGGCAGCAATCAGATCTACGACCCTCGTTGTCTGGACATGGTGGGAAGGCGGCGCGAGGTAGGCGTCAAGGAACGTCGGGTGTATCCCGACCCGGTGAACAGCCCCGGGACATTCTCCACCTGGACTTGGGGTCGCGCCTTCTTTGCGGATCAATCGTGCGAATTCGTCACGGAGAACGAGTTCTCGATGACCGCTCCCGATGGAACGGTCACCCGGTCGGAATACCTCGGGAATCCCTGCGGAGATCAGTGGGCGACCGGACTCGAAGGATGGGAGGCTGAGCGCGTGACCCTCGACGCGAACGGCTCCCAGAGTCGGCTGGAACAGTTCGAATACGACCACACCGGCATCGCGCCGATCAACGGCACGAACACCGCGATGGAGGTGATGCTCGAGAAGAAGACCGTGACGTACCTGGACGACGCGGGCGGCTGCTTCGGGGACACGACTGGCGGGACGGCGCGGACGATGACGACCGTGTCTTACTCGCGAGACGAGAACAACCACTGGCGGCTGACCCGGACGTACGGGGACTACCTTCCCGCTTCGCGCCTGTCCTATGGCCATTACCTGACGTCTGGCCCGCAGGTAAGTAACCATATCCTCGACCTCGTGGATTTCCGCTTCACGCAGGAAGGGAGTCAGCGGATCGAAGGCCGAACCGAGTACAGCACGACCGGTCTTCCGACCCGTTCGATCCGCAAGGCGAACGTCACGACGGTGGCGGGAGGATGCGTTCCGCCGGCGGAAACCGCCTCGGATGCGACGTGGGAGGCCTGGGCGGACAGCTTGGCCACGGGCTGCGGATTCACGACCGAGACCGCCGAAGATCTGGTCGTGTGCCGGTCGTTCCTCGCCAACGGCAACATCGACACCGTGAAGTACGCGACGTGCGGTGACTCACCGACCTGCGCGACGAGCCAGTACGGCGCGAGCTACGAGTCGGCCTATGCCGCGATCACGTCGGCGCGACTCGACGGTCTCGCCTACGATTCCGCCGACGTGAGCGTCGATGCCGCGGGGTTCGTCCGTACCGCGACCGAGCCGAACGGGCTCGTCTCCAGCTTTGAATACGATGATCTCGGCCGGTTGACGCGGATCGACCCTCCGGGCACGACGGAGTGGCCGACGCGCGTCGCCTATCCCGACCTCAAGACGACCCGGGTGATCCGCTCCCCCGGTGAGGAGACCGACTTCGAGGCGTCGAACGCCTCGCAGGTGTTCGCGGAGGACCGCACGGACGGCCTCGGCCGGACGATCGAATCCTGGAAGGCCCTGCCCGACGGGACGCGGGCGGTCAAGGCGACGCGCTTCGACGATCTCGGCCGCGCGATCTTCGTCTCGGAGTGGATTCCGGAATCCCAGTGGACCGGAATCAGCACGGCGACCTGGCAAGGGAGAGACCGAAACGGAAGCGATCCCCCGGACTACGAGTACTCGGTGAGCGTCCCTCTCCACTCGAGCGGCCGGCCGTGGGGGACGGTGACGTTTTACGGGTCTCCCGCCTCGTCAGACCCGGGGAACCCCCTGAAGGCATCGCCCGACCCGCTCGGGCGCGTTCGCCGGGTCGAGGAGGCCGACGGCTCGTTCACGACGACGGAGTACTGCGGCCCGCACAGCCAGACGACGGTCAGCGGAATCGTCACGTCGCTCGACATCCCGTCGGCGACGGAGACGGCGACCTACATCAATTACAACAACGGGCTGGGCCAGCTCGTCCTCGTCGACGGACCGTCGGAAGGGGCGGACGCCGAGTACCGCTACGATCTCAGTGGCCGGACCACGCGCGTCAATCTCGTCGCCCAGCTTCCCGCGAACCCCTTCGCGGCCTGGAAGGCGGGGACGATCGAGCCGGGTCAGGAGCGGACGTTTACCTTCGACGCGGTCGGCCGTCTTCTCGAGCAGGAGACGCCCGAGAGTGGGATCTCGAGGGTTGCGAAATACGACGCATGGGGTAATGCGCTCGAGACACAAGACGCCCTCGGGATCGAGCTCGGCTACTTCTTCCGCAACACCTTCGACGTCGCGGGCCGGCTGGTGAGGTCGGAGAAGATTCTCGGAACACCCCAGGTTCCAGTGACCGTGGACGACACCCGGCTGTCCGCGACCGGGGACTTCAACGAGGCGGCGGACGTGGGGGCCGGGGCGTGGGAGCTCGGGACGATCGCCGGCGGTTCGTTCGCGGCGGGTGCGTCGGCATGGGTTCGGCAAGAGTACCAGGCCCTCGGCTGCATCCCCGCTCCGCCCGGCGAGGCTTCGGGCGGAGCCGGGCTCTACCTGGGAAGCGCCTGCTCCTATTCCTCGGTCGCCGCGGGCCCGCAGGCGGCCCGGATTCCCCTGGCCGGGGCGAGGAAAGACGACGTCCTCTCCTTCAAGTACTGGCGACAGGTGAGGCAAGGAACGGGCGACCGCGACGCCCTCGAGGTGTTCCTCATCCGGCAGACCGAGGGGAATGCGGTTGCGGCCAAGCGGATCGCCTTCCGCCAGGACGAGACGCAAGTTTCGTATGCCCAGTGGCGCCAGACCCCGGCGCTACGTCTGGGCGATCTCCTGGCCGAGTCGGACTGGAGCGGGGGTACCGTCGACGTCTACCTCTATGTCGTGTTCACGAAGGGAGACGCGGAGACGGCCGGCCTCGGGGCCGGCGTGATGGTGGACGACGTCTTCGTGGGCCGGCGTGCGGTCGAAACGCTCGT
>CAYLHQ010000055.1:0-4085 GCA_964383585.1 uncultured Acidobacteriota bacterium | reverse complement strand
GCATCGGACCGTCCGCCGCCGACACCACAAGAATCGCCCCGTCCATCTGCGCCGCGCCCGTGATCATGTTCTTGATGTAGTCGGCGTGACCCGGACAGTCCACGTGCGCGTAGTGCCGCGTCTCCGTCGCGTACTCCACGTGCGACGCGTTGATCGTGATCCCACGCGCCCGCTCCTCCGGAGCGTTGTCGATCGACTCGAACGAACGCACGGCCACCTTCGGATCCCGCTTCGCCAGCGCAATCGTGATCGCCGCCGTCAACGACGTCTTCCCGTGATCCACGTGACCGATCGTCCCCACGTTCACGTGCGGCTTCGTCCGATCGAACTTCTCCTTGGCCATCTTCCGTTCCTCCGGGGCTTCGCGTCGCCCCTAGCCTCGCGTGGCGCCGGTGACCCGGGCGACCACTTCTTCGCGGATCGACTTCGGAACCTCCTGGTAATGCGAAAAGTGCATGCTGTAGTTCCCCCGCCCCTGCGTCCGGCTCCGCAGATCGGTCGCGTAGCCGAACGTCTCGGCGAGCGGAACGGTCGTGCGGATCACCGCGAGCCCGCTCCTCGAATCCATGTGCTGGACGCGGCCCCGCCGGCCGTTGAGGTCCCCCATCACGTCCCCCATCGAGGACTCCGGAACGGTGATCTCGACCTTCATCACCGGCTCGAGCAGAACCGGGTCCGCCGCGCGGCAGGCGTCCTTGAAGGCCATCGAGGAGGCGATCTTGAACGCCATCTCCGACGAGTCGACCTCGTGGAACGATCCGTCGAGGAGGGTGGCCTTCACGTCGCGCATGGCGTAGCCGGCGAGGACCCCGGTCTCCATCGACTCCCTGAGCCCGGATTCGACGGCGGGGACGAACTCCCGCGGGACGGCGCCGCCGACCACCGCGTTCTCGAAGACGAAACCGGAGTCGGCCGCCGGTTCGAGACGGATCTTCACGTGGCCGTACTGGCCGCGCCCGCCGGTCTGGCGGACGTACCGTCCCTCCGCCTCGGCGGCGCGGCGAATCGTCTCGCGGTAGGCGACCTGCGGCCGCCCGACGTTCGCGGCCACATGGAACTCGCGGAGGAGTCGGTCGACGAGAATCTCGAGATGCAACTCGCCCATCCCCGCGATCAGCGTTTGCCCCGTCTCGGGGTCGGTCTGGACGCGGAAGGTCGGGTCTTCCTGGACGAGCTTCGCGAGGGCCCCGGCGAGACGCTCCTGGTCGGCTTTCGTCTTCGGCTCGATCGCCAGGCGCAGGACGGGCTCCGGGAACTCCATGCGCTCGAGGAGGACGGGGGCGCCGGCGTCGGAGATCGTGTCCCCGGTCGACACGCCCCTCAAGCCCACGACCGCGGCGATGTCCCCTGCGAAGACCGCCTTCACCTCCTCCCGCTTGTTCGCGTGCATCTTGAGGAGTCGGCCGATCCGTTCCGTGCTCTTCCGCCCCGACACCCAGACGTGCTGCCCCTGCCGGAGGGAGCCCGAGTAGATCCGCAGGAAAGCCAGATGCCCCACGAAGGGGTCGGTCATGATCTTGAAGACCAGGCCGGCCACCGGTTCCTCGTCCGCGCTCCGCCGCGTGACCGGCGAGCCGTCGTCCGGATGGACCCCTTCGACGGCCGCGATGTCGACCGGCGACGGGAGGTAATCGACCACCGCATCGAGGAGCGGCTGCACCCCCTTGTTCCGGAAGGCCGCTCCGCACAGGACGGGGACGAAGCGGAGGGAGCACGTTCCCCGCCGGAGGGCGGCACGAAGCGCGGCGGGATCGACGGAACCGCCGCGGAGCCAGGCCTCGAGGAGGGAATCGTCGACTTCGCACGCCGCCTCGACGAGCCGCTCCCTCGCGGCGACGGCCTCGTCCAGAATCTCCGAAGGGATCGGTCCCGTCCTCGGCGCGAGGTCGCCGTCCTCCCAAAGGAGGGCCCGCATGCCGACGAGGTCGACGACGCCGCGAAAGCTCTCGTCGTTGCCGATCGGAATCTGAACCGGAACGGGGCTCGCTCCGAGTTTCGTGCGCATCCCCTCGCAGACCCGTGGAAAGTCGGCCCCGATGCGGTCCATCTTGTTGACGAACGCGATCCGCGGGACGCGGTACTTGTCGGCCTGCCTCCAAACCGCCTCCGACTGCGGTTCGACCCCTCCGACGGCGCAGAAGACCGCGACCGCACCGTCGAGAACCCGGAGGGAGCGCTCGACCTCGGCCGTGAAGTCGACGTGCCCGGGCGTGTCGATGATGTTGATACGGTGGTCGTTCCAGAAGCAGGTCGTGGCGGCCGACGTGATCGTGATCCCCCGCTCCTGCTCCTGAACCATCCAGTCCATGGTGGCGGTGCCGTCATGGACCTCGCCCATCTTGTGGGTGATCCCGGTGAAGAAGAGGATGCGCTCGGTCGTCGTCGTCTTACCGGCATCGATGTGGGCCATGATGCCGATATTGCGATTCCGCTCGAGAGGAATCAGGCGTGTCACGTCAAAGAACCTTGCGCCCCCGAAGGCTGGGGCCTTCGGGCCGCCGTTACGAAACCGGAGGGATCCCGGGGGGGATTCCGCGGGACCCCGTTCCTACTCCCTCACCACCTGTAGTGCGCGAAGGCCTTGTTCGCCTCCGCCATCCGATGCGTGTCTTCCTTCTTCTTGAACGCGCCGCCGCGGAGGGCCGACGCATCGAGGATCTCGTTCGCGAGCTTTTCGCGCATCGACTTCTCCGCGCGCTCCCGGGAGTACCCGATGAGCCAGCGGATCGCGAGGGCGGTGCGCCGCTCCGGCCGGACCTCGACCGGAACCTGGTAGTTCGACCCGCCGACGCGCCGCGACTTCACCTCGAGCATCGGCTTCACGTTGTCCACCGCCTTCCGGAAAATCTTGAGGGGATCCTCCTTCGTGCGTTCCTGGACCGCGTCCATCGCGCCGTAAAAAATCCGTTCGGCGACGGACTTCTTCCCGTCGTACGTCAGGCAACTGATGAACTTCGTCACCAGCGACGACTGGTACACGGGGTCCGGAAGGACCTCTCGCTTGGGGACGTTTCCGCGTCTGGGCATCTGGCCCTTCTCCTAGCTCTTGGGACGCTTGGCGCCGTACTTCGAGCGGCTCTGGCGACGGCCGTCCACTCCGGTGGCGTCGAGGGTCCCGCGGACCACGTGATACCGCACCCCGGGGAGGTCCTTGACGCGCCCCCCGCGGATCATGACGATCGAGTGCTCCTGCAGGTTGTGCCCGACCCCCGGGATGTAACTCGTGACCTCGATCCCGTTCGTCAGTCGGACGCGGGCGACCTTCCGGAGCGCCGAGTTCGGCTTCTTCGGGGTCGTGGTGTAGACGCGGGTGCAGACGCCGCGCCTCTGCGGGCACGATTGGAGGGCCGGGCTCTTCGTCCGGGTCTTCTCCGTCTCGCGTCCCATCCGGACCAACTGACTGATCGTCGGCACGATTCCCTTCCTTTTCCCACGGATCCGCGGCATTCCCGGGCGGAAAACCCACGGAGTCTAGCAAAACGCCCCGAAACCGGTCAAGGGGGCGCGTTGCCCCCCGCAAAACCCACTCAGGCGCCCTTCCCGGGCTCGCCCCCCCCTCCCGCGGCGGCGGCGGCGGCCGCGCGGAGCATTTCGGCGAAACGGTCGGTGTCGAGATCGACCTCGGCTTCCGGCGCCTCCTCGACGAACTCCTCCTCGACGGGAGGAGGCCCATCGGGCGGAATCTGCAGCGACGCGTAGACGTCCATCCCCGTTCCTGCGGGGATGAGGCGGCCCATGATCACGTTCTCCTTCAGCCCCCGCAAGTAGTCGACCTTCCCGGAAATCGACGCCTCGGTCAGGACCCGGGTCGTCTCCTGGAAACTCGCCGCCGAGATGAACGAATCGGTCGACAGAGAGGCCTTCGTGATCCCGAGAAGGAGAGGACGGCCCCGCGCGGGGGCGCCCCCGGCGGCGAGGACCCGCTCGTTCTCCTCCACGAACCGGAAACGATCGACCTGCTCGTCGACGATGAACTCGGTGTCGCCGACGTCCTCGACCTTGATCCACCGCATCATCTGCCGGATGATCACCTCGATGTGCTTGTCGTTGATGTTCACGCCCTGCAGCCGGTAGACCTCCTGGAT
>CAYLHQ010000054.1:0-8466 GCA_964383585.1 uncultured Acidobacteriota bacterium | reverse complement strand
CGGCGCCGACCTTGATCACCGCCACGCCGCCGACGAGCTTCGCCAGGCGCTCCTGGAGCTTCTCGCGGTCGTAGTCGGAGGTCGTCTCGTCGATCTGGGTCCGGATCTGCTTGACGCGGCCCTCGATCGCCTTGGCCTTGCCGCCGCCCTCGACGATGGTCGTGTTTTCCTTGTCGATGACGATCTTCTTGGCGCGGCCGAGGTCCTCGATCTTGATGTTCTCGAGGCGGATCCCCAGGTCTTCCGTGATGCACTTGCCGGCGGTCAGGATCGCGATGTCCTCGAGCATCGCCTTCCGGCGGTCGCCGAAGCCCGGCGCCTTGACGGCGGCGGCATGCAGCGTCCCGCGGAGCTTGTTCACGACGAGCGTCGCGAGCGCCTCGCCCTCGACGTCCTCCGCGATGATCAGGAGCGGCTTGCCGCTCTTCGCGACCTGCTCGAGGATCGGGAGCAGGTCCTTCATCGAGGAGATCTTCTTCTCGTGGATCAGGATGTAGGCGTCCTCGAGGACGACCTCCATCCGCTCGGGGTCGGTCACGAAGTAGGGGGAGAGGTAACCCCGGTCGAACTGCATTCCCTCGACCACCTCGAGGGAGGTCTCGAGGCCCTTCGCCTCCTCGACCGTGATCACGCCGTCCTTTCCGACCTTCTCCATCGCCTCGGCGATGATCGCGCCGATCGACTCGTCGTTGTTGGCGGAGATCGTGCCTACCTGGGCGATCGCCTTGCCGGCGATCGGCCGGGACAGCCTCTTGATCTCGGCGACGGCCGCCTCGACGGCCTTGTCGATCCCGCGCTTGACGTCCATCGGGTTCGAACCGGCGGTCACGGCCTTGACGCCCTCGCGGAAGATCGCCTGGGCGAGGACCGTCGCGGTCGTGGTGCCGTCCCCGGCGACGTCGGAGGTCTTGCTCGCGACCTCCCGGACGAGCTGGGCGCCCATGTTCTCGCGCGGCTCCTCGAGCTCGATCTCCTTGGCGACCGAAACGCCGTCCTTGGTGGACAGCGGGGAGCCGAACTTCTTCTCGAGGACCACGTTGCGGCCCTTGGGGCCGAGGGTGATCTTCACGGCGTCGGCGAGCTTGTTCACGCCGCGGAGCATCGCCTGCCGGGCGTCCTCCGCGTAGCTGATGTTCTTTGCGGCCATCTGCGTTCTACCTCCTCGTTTCCGGTTACTCGATGATTCCGAGGACCTCGTCTTCCCGCAGGATGACGTGCTCCTCGTCGTCGATCTTGATCTCGGTTCCCGCGTACTTGCCGAAGAGAACGCGGTCGCCCGCCTTCACCTCGAGCGGCGTGCGCTTCCCCTCCTTGTTGAGCGCTCCCGCGCCGACCGCGATCACCTTCCCCTCCATCGGCTTCTCCTTGGCCGTGTCGGGGATGATGATCCCGCCCTTCTTCTGCTCCTTCTCCTCGATCCTCTTGACCAGGATCCGGTCGTAGAGCGGCTTGATCTTCATTCTGGACCCTCCTAGAGTTAAGTCCTTATTTTTGTTGACCTTATCCGTACTTATCAGCACTCGCGCCCGGCGAGTGCCAACACGTTAGGATTGGATCGGCACCCTGTCAAGGCGGCCGCCGACGATTTCCGAGAAATCTTCACCGAACCGGTGGGAATTCTCCCCGAGCGGCCCACGCCCGGCCAGGTTGCCCCGCGGGCCCAGGTGCCGTATCCGTATCGTCACGCCCGGAAGGCGAACGAGGGGGGCGGGAGGCGAAGCGTTGGGCATCGAGATCCCCGAACGGAGATTCGTCGACGGTACCGATGAGGCTCGTCTCGAAGAACGGATCCGGGCCGCCGCCCGCGCGGTGGCGCGGGACCGCGTCGTCGACGACCTGGAGGTGCGCCACCTCGCCCGAGTGGTCACCGGGTGCTCTCTCCTCCTCACCGACGTCTACTCCGACGAACGGATCGCGCGGATCATGCACCCCGGCGGGACGTTCCTCTCCGGACTCGTGGGGCGGCTGATCGAGGAGCAGCGGAGCGGGGGGGGCGAGGTCCTCTACCGCGTGCGCCGGCTTCCCGACGACGTGCGGGTCGTCGGCGACATGGCTCTCTTCGACCACGGCCTCCGCGGGCTGACCCACGTCAAGGGGTACGACCTCACGGAGCTGGGGGCGCGCGCCTACAAGGCCGCGGGGGAGGCCCTGAAACTCCTCGCCGAGGACCGGCGCCTGCTCGAGTTCTTCAAGAGCAACAAGCTCCTGGTCCTGCCCTTCGAGGAGGAGATCGGATTCCTGGAGCAGTGCTCCAGGAGCTTCCCGCTCTACGCGGAGCTGCTCCGGTGGCTCGCGCACCCGGGAGGGGAGGAGGTCGCCGCGAGGACGGCGCCGCCGCGCCTGGAAGTTCGAGAAGCGGTCGAGGACGCTCCGCCCGGGGTCGAGGCCCTGAGCGGAGACGAGCACCTCGGGTCCCTCCTGACCCGCGACCAGCTCCTGTGCGCGTACGAGCGGATGGTCCTTTTCTCCGGCCTCCGGATGGACCGCCTCCGCCGGGCGCTCCGCGCGACCGTCGTCGACCAGGACAAGGCGGTCGACGCACTTTGCGACGAGTTCAGCCTCTTCGCGTCGGGGACGCGCGACCTGAGGCGCCCCCCCTCGTACTTCCTGGTCGGGCCGACCGGCGTCGGGAAGAACCACCTGGTCGAGAGCCTGAAGCGGATCCTCGAGTCGACGTGGGGCATCGAGATCCCGCTCCTGACGATCGAGGGGCCGAGCTACACCTACCCGAGCGACATCAACGAGCTGCGCGGCGCGACGCGAGGGTTCATCCGCTCGGACGAGGAAGGTCTCCTCACCGCGTTCCACGAGCGCTCGTCCTCGGCGCCCCTGAGCGTCATTCTCGTCGACGAGGTGGAAAAGGCGCACCCGCAGCTCCGCACGTTTTTCCTTTCGATCCTCGACCGCGGAACCGTGACCGACAACCGCGGGAACCTCCTCAACTTCGCGAACTCGATGGTCTTCTTCACGTCGAACCTCGGGTACAGCGACGCGCAGCAGGGGGTGGGCCCGATCGGGTACCTCGACGAGACCGCCCGCCGCGACGCATCCGACGCGGACGTGCGGCGGGACCTCCGCCGCGCCCTGAGCCCGGAGTTCGCGAACCGGGTGCGGACGCTCCACTTCCGGCGGCTCGGCCGGGAGAGCGCGGAGCGGATCCTCCTCCTCGAGTTCCGGAAGATCGCGGAGCGTTACCGGGACGTCCACGGTCTCGAGATCCGCCTCGAGGATTCCGCCCGCGAGGAACTTCTACGCCGCGGCTTCTCGCCGCTTCACGGGGCGAGGCCGCTCGCGGCGGTCCTCGAACAGGTGTTGAACGTCGAGATCTCGAAGCGGATCCGCCTCGACGACACCGGGGAACGGTCGGAGCGCGACGCCGTGATCTCTTGGATCCGCTCGATGCGCGCCGGGGAGCGCGCCTTCGACGCGGACGAGGTGCGCCGGCGCGTGCTCGAGACCGTCCGGGCCAAGCTCGGCTACGCGGCGCTCTCGATCCGATACCGGGACGGGACGTTCGAGTACCTGCCGGTCGGAGAAGCGGCCCCGTGAACGACGAGCCTCTGCTCGCGAGCGTCGCCGGACTCCTCCGACGCACCTACCGCATCGAGCGGGAGGTGCCGTCCCCCGCGAAGTTCGTGATCGGAGACCGGGGATGGAGGCGGTTCTACGGCGGAACGGACGGCGTTTTCGTCGCCGGGACGGCTGCGGAAGGGGCGGGGGCGCGAACGATGGTCCGCGAGACCGGCGAGGGGGTGCGCGCCGCGATCTACCTGCCGGACGCGATGGTGCGGGCCCTCGAGGCCGACCCGCCGCAGCGGGGGGTCCACGAGCGGAACGTCGACGCGTTCGCGACCTTCGTCGAGGAGGTCGACCACTTCCTCTGCATCGCCGACCGCGCCGTCCTCGGGCGTCCGGTCAGCCTCTTCGAGCTCGAGTTGCACGCGAACGTGAGCAAGCGGCTGGTCGTCGCGCGGTTCCTCGCCGGGCGGACCGGGCGGCTCTCGGAGAGGAAGCGCGTCTGGCTCGAGTGGCACCTCTTCCACAAGGGAACGTGGAGCGATCCCGACCCGGCCGTCCGGCAGAGGTACGCGGACGCCGCGCGGTGGGCGCTCCGCTTCCTCGGGCGCTGTGCGCCGCTCGGCGCGGAAGGACGCCTCGAGGCGCTTCGGGCGTTCCACCGGGCGTCGGCGTCGGGGAAGATCCGGCTGATCGAGGCGATGGCGGCCTGACTCAACCTCTGGGGCGGGCGAGGCGAGCGGCCTCCCGCTCCCGCTCGCGCCGGCTCTCCTCGCCCGCCCGGGCGAGGTTCGAGGCCTCCTCGAACAGGGTCAGCGCCTTCGCGACCTGCGGGTCGGCCTCGGCGAGGACGCCGCTCTCCGCCTCGGCTCCCCACTTCACGCGGAAGATCTGCGCGAGCACCTCGAGCCGGATCCGGTCCTTCGACTCCTCGAACGCCGCGGGCTCGTACGGGAAGTTCCGGGACCGCGCGAACTCGGAGAAGGCCTCGATCTCCTCGTCGCCGACACGGAAATCCCGGGTGAGTTCCGGATGAGACGCGACGAACCGGACGGCGAAATCGAAGAAGAGGTTCTCCCGCCGCATCCGGGAGACGATCATCGGCAGTTTCGGCGTCGCGACGTAGTAGTCGGGGGTGATCCCGCCCCCCCCGTAGACGACCCGGCCGCTGTCGGTGTGGCGCACCTCCCGGTCGGACGGATCCCGGCGCTCGGTTTCGCGCGACTCTTCGCCCATCTCGTTCTCGAGGAAGTACTCGTCGACGTCGCTGTAGTCGCGCTGGATGAGCCGCCCCGACGGTGTGTAGTACTTCGCGGTCGTGAGGGCGAGGGCGCCGCCGTCGCGCAGCGGGATGACCCGCTGGACGAGACCCTTCCCGAAGGTCGTCTCGCCGACGACGAGGCCGCGGTCGTGGTCCTGGATCGCCCCGGAGACGATCTCGCTCGCCGACGCGGAGTGGCGATCGACGAGGACGACGAGGCTCCCCGCGTACGGGGTCGCCCCCTTGGAGGCGCGGTAGTCGGTGTCGGAACCGGGAACGCGCCCCCGGGTATAGACGACCATCTTCCCCGCGGGGATGAACCGCTCGGAAACGGCGACCGCCTGGTCGAGGAGACCGCCGGGGTTGCTTCGGAGGTCGAGGACGAGCCGGTCCATCCCCTTCGCCGCGAGGTCCCGGATCGCCGCGTCGAGCTCCTTCGAGGTCGTGCTCGCGAAGTTCGAGATCCGGATGAGCCCGATCCCGGGCCGGACGAGGAAGGCCACCGGGATGCTATGGGTCGGGATCTCGTCCCGGCGAATCGTCACGTCGAAGGGAGCCTCCTCTCCCGGACGCTGGATGGTGATCGTGACCGGCGTCCCCTTCGGCCCCTTGAGGCGCCGGACCGCCTCCTGGATCGTCAGGCCGATCGTCTCCTCTCCCTCGATCTTGAAGATGATGTCCCCCGCCTGGAGGCCGGCCCTCGACGCGGGAGTCCCGTCGATCGGGGCGATGATCGTCAGCGGCTTGTCCGGCCCCCGCTTGTTGATCTGGATCCCGAGCCCGTAGAAGTGACCCCTCTGCTCGTCCTTCATCTCGCTGTACGAGGACGCGTCGAGGAAATTGCTGTGCGGGTCGAGCGTCCTGAGCATCCCCTGGATCGCCCCCTCGACGAGCTCTTTGGAATCGACCGGTCCGACGTAATGTTCCTCCACGAGGGCGAGGATCGTCCCGAACTCGCGCAGGTGTTCGGTCGTGGTATCGGCATCGGCGCGGACGGGACTCCCGGCCCATCCGCCCAGGAGGGTCGCCCCCGTCAGGACTGCGGCCGCTGCGATCCAGGGAAGGGAGCGGGACGGGCTCATGGGGGCTCCTCTCGGCGCGGTTTCAGGGCTTCTGGAGTATAGGGTGACCCCCACTCTCCGGCAACCGCCGGGCCCGTTTCTTGACACCCTCGGATGGCGGGAAGTAGCCTGCCGACGCGAGCGGGCGCGATCGCACGCACGCTCCGGAGCGGCGGCATGTTCGGACTGGGAGGAACGGAGGTCCTCGTCGTGTTCGTGCTCGCCCTCCTCCTGTTCGGGCCACGGAAGCTCCCGGAGATCGGACAGATGCTCGGCAAGACCATGAGCGACCTGCGCCGCGCCACCATGGACTTCCGTACGAGCCTCGAGCGCGAGGTCCAGCTGGACAAGCTGCGCGAAACCGGCGATTCGCTGCGCCGCGACGTCTTACGGACCGAGCCGGCCCCGACCGCGCCGCGCTCCGCGGCCGCCGCGACCCCCCAAGGTCTTTCGGGGGACGAGCCCCCCCCACCCGATGCAAGCCGACGAGAAACCGGCTGACGCGGGCATGACCTTCCTGGAGCACCTCGAGGAGCTGCGCTCGAGGCTGTTCCGGTGTGCGGTCGCGTTCGTGGCCGCCATGGCGATCGCGTGGGCGGCGAGCGGGCGCATCCTCGAATTCCTCCTGCGCCCGATCCGCGAGAAGCTCTTCGCCGGCGGCGACATCGTCTTCATCGAGATCACGGAGCCGTTCTTCGTCTACATGAAGGCCTCCGCCCTCGCGGCGATCTTCCTCGCCGCGCCCTACTTGCTGTGGCAAGTCTGGGGGTTCGTCGCTCCCGGCCTCTACGAGAAGGAGCGGCGGATGGGGGCCGCGTTCATCGTCTTCGGCACGCTCTTCTTCGTCCTGGGGGGCGCGTTCGGGTACGCGGTGGCGACCCCCGTCGCCGCGGACTGGTTGATCCGGCTCGGCGGCGACTTCAAGGCGCAGCTGACGCTCCGGTCGGCGTTCGCGTTCGAGAGCCGCGTGATCCTCGGGATGGGGGCGGTCTTCGAGCTGCCGATCCTGATCTTCTTCCTCGCGCGCATCGGGATCGTCACCCCGCAGTTCCTCGTGAAGCACTTCCGCGTCGCGGTGGTCGTCATCGCGATCGTGGCGGCCGTCGTGACGCCGACGGGAGACGCCCTCACCATGGGCGTCTTCGCCGTGCCGATGATCCTCCTCTACCTCCTCGGCGTCGCCGTGGCGTGGCTCTTCGCGCGGGACCGCGGACCCGAGGTGGCCGCGGGCGATCCGAAGTGACCGGAGCGGCGTGGCCCCCGCCACCGTCCGGGTTCCGTCGGATCGACGCCGGGCCCGCCGCCCTCTACGCGCGGGAAGATCTCGCCGCCGATCTCGTCGCCGCGGGACTCACCGCGCGGAGCGCGTGGTCCTCGCGCCTCGACGAGGGGAAGGCGCGCGCGGGGCGGGGAAGGACCGGAACGCTCGACCTTCCGGGCGGGGCGCGTCTCCTCCTCAAGGAGCTTCGGCGGGGCGGACTCGCGGGCGAGCTCCGCCCCGCCAGCTTCCGCGGCTCGTCGCGGCTCCTCGCGAACCTCACGCTTCCCGCGTCCCTCGGCCGCCGGGGGGTGCCGACGCCTCCCGCCGTCGCGCTCCTGCTCGCCCGCACCGGTCCCGGGCGATTCGGAGGCCACCTCGCCGTCGAACGGATCGAGGGGGCCGAGGACCTCGGGACGCGCCTCGACAGGGGAGGATGGGCGGACGAAGCCCTTTGCGCCGCGCTCGACGTCGTCGAGAGGATGCACGACGCGGGGTTCCGCCATCGCGACCTCAATCTCGGGAACCTCCTCCTCCGCGGACGTCCCCCCGAAGCGTGGGTGATTGACCTCGACGGCGGGTCGCTCGGGGGCGGTCCGCTCGGTCCGTGGGCGCGGGCACGTGGGCTCGCGCGCCTCGAGCGGTCGTACGTGAAGCGGTTCGGGGAGGCCGGCCCGCTCGGGCCCGGCGCCGGGTCGCGGTTTTGGGAGGGCTATGCCGCCGAAAATCCCGTGGTGCGCCGGGCGGTGCTCCGGCTCCGGTGGGCCGGTCGCATCGACGTGTCCTGGCACCGGACGGGTTGGCGGCTCGCGGGATGGGCCCGAGGGGAGGGAGGAGCGTGAGTCCGACGAGAATCGAGTTCCTGCGCGCGGCGGTCGAGAAGGACCCCTCGGACCCGCGCGCACGGTTCTTCCTCGCGAGCGAGCTGTTTCGCGCGAGGGAGTGGAAGGACGCCGCGACCGAGTTCGAGACCTACCTCGAATCGTCGCCCCCCGATCCCGCGGCCGCGAGGAGGAACCTCGGCCTTTGCTACGAGCGTCTCGGCCGGACCGCAGACGCCGCGGCCGCCTACCGGCGGGCCGCCGACGAGGCGCTCGCGTGCGGACACTCCGGCCTCGCGGAGGAGATCCGGGGGCTTCTCGAGGAGATCGAGTCCTGACCGCGTTCCGGTAGGGGCTCACAAGGTGGCGCGAACGGTGGGGAGGACTCGCGCCGCGCACGCGGCCGAAGTTGCGGTGGGATCCTAGGATTCCCTTGCCGTGCCGATCGGAAATCCCAGGCTCGCGACTTCGCGGCACGAGCGTCGCGATGGAACTTGCGGCGTGACGCGAATCGTGGGGACGGGAGGATGGAAGGAGGCCGCCGAAGTT
>CAYLHQ010000053.1:0-9172 GCA_964383585.1 uncultured Acidobacteriota bacterium | reverse complement strand
CGAGAGGGATCGTCTGCGCACACGGGTGCGGCAGGCGTATGCGATGGCGTTGGCGTATCGAGTGCGAGCCGCCGCCGACCTCACGACGAGCCTGATGCCAGACCTCCGAAGACTCCAGGAATTCGGAGTGCTCGCGGAAGCCCATCGCGTCCTCGGCATCGACGCTTCGTACGCGGGGCATGGAGGGCTGGCCCGCGACCACTTCGAAACGGCGATCGCCGTCCTGAACGCCACGGCCGAAACCCCTCTTGTCGCCGAGATGATGCAGGGGCTCTGCGCCGCAGCTGCCAATGCGGGAGCATCCGACACGGAGGAAATCGCGGATCGCGCGATTCGGGCGTGCCGTGCCGTCGGGCACGAGATCGCCTTGGCGAAGGCCTTGATGGTGCGAGGAGCGGTTGCGACACGAGACAAAAGATTCCGCGAAGCGGAACGCGACTTCCGGGAAGCGATCTCGATCACGGAGAGTCGGCGGAATCTGGAACTCAAGACGCAGGCACTCCGAAAACTCATGGTGGTTCGTGGCGACTGCGGCGATCTCACCGGGATGCTGGCGGCCGGGCGTCAGGCGTTCGAAGAGACTCTGTACCTCGGCGCGTCCAACCTTCTCCCGCAAGCAGCGGCGAACCTTCTGGAAGCGCTTCATCTGGTCGGACGAAACGCCGAAGCGGTCGCGTTCGGTCGCGACGCAATCGAACGCTGGGGCGAGTCGACGGATCCGTATTTCCAGATCTACGGGCGCCTGATGCTTGCGCAGGTACTTCTCGAGTGCGCTCCGCCCGACGTCGATGGATGCCGCGCGTTGATCGAGCGAGCGATCGAAGAGGCGCGGCGTTACTCCGCCCCTCGCCCTCTGGCAACGGCGCTTCTCACCGAGATCGAACGTCGAGTGATCTGCCGCGAGCCACGGGCCGATGGGATCGAAGCGGAGTTCTCCCGTTTAGCCTCTCGTGAGGCGGAGAGAATGGACCGCGAGTTGTTGGTCCGGAGAGCCCTCGCGGAGTCGGAACGCCTCCTCGCGGAGGGATCCTTCGCCGAGGTGCTTCCTCATGCGGAGTCCGCAGCTCGTTCGGCGACGCAGTTCGGTCTCGAATCCCTCGCAGCCCGCGCTCACGCCACTGCGGGCGCCGCGTGGAAGGCCCTCCACAAGCATCAGGAAGCCGCGAGAGAGCGGCAGGCGTCGCGCAGCGCATTGCTACGCGTGGCGGAGAGAATCTCCGATCCCGATGATCGCCGCTCTTTTCTAGCCCGTCCGGTTTTCTCGGCCGTGATGGCCTCGGATACCGGCGAACCGAACGACGGGATTCAACTCCGTGCGCTCTACGACATGATCCGCGCTCTCAATTCCGAAACCGATCCGGAAGCGCTGCTACCCGCGATTCTCGACATGGCGCTCGGGGCCGTGCACGCCGAGCGCGGGATGATCCTCCTGACCGATCCGGCGACCGGCGGCTTCTCGGTCCGGCTTTCCCGAAACCTCGAAAAGGAAACCGCGAGCGACGCGGAGGCGTACAGCCGAGGGATCGCGGCACAGGCCGGCGAAGGACAATCGATTCTCGCGCTCGATGCGGGCCACGACGAACGGTTCAAGGACCTCAAGAGCGTCAGTCTGTACCGCATCCGCTCGCTCATGTGCGTCCCCTTGCGTTCCCGAGGGAGAATCGTCGGGACGGTATACCTGGATAGCAGGCGCGAAGGTCGAATGTTCTCGCAGGAAGACCTACGCTTCGTCGAGGCCTTCGCCGACCACGCGGCCCTCGCCCTCGAGAACGCCCGGGCGCGCGCGCGCCTCGAGGAGGAGAATCGGAGACTCCGTGCCGTCGCGGGTGAACGGACTTCGTTCGCGAGCATCATCGGCCGATCGCAGCCGATGCAGCGCGTCTTCGATCTCCTCCAGACCATCGCGAAGAGCGAACTTCCCGTGTTGGTGTTGGGTGAGAGCGGGACAGGCAAGGAGCTCGTCGCGAAGGCGATCCACTTCCACGGTCCGAGAAAGGCGAAGGTCTTCCTCTCCGAAAACTGCGCCGCCCTGCCGGAGTCGCTTCTCGAGAGCACGCTTTTCGGTCACGTCCGGGGAGCGTTCACGGGAGCCGATCGGGACCGGGCGGGGCTCTTCGAGCAGGCCGACGGGGGGACGCTCTTCCTCGACGAGGTCGGAGACATGTCGCCCACGATGCAGGCGCGGCTGCTCCGTGTCCTCCAGGAAGGCGAAGTCCGGAGGGTCGGGGACGAGCGGGTCGTTCACGTCGACGTCCGCGTCATCGCGGCGACGAACAAGGACCTGGAGAAGGAGATCCGCGAGGGACGGTTCCGCGAGGATCTGTTCTACCGTCTCAACGTGCTGAGCGTCCCCTTGCCTCCGCTGCGCGAACGACCCGGCGACATCGCGCTCCTCACGGCAAGCCTGGTCGAGCGCATCGCGAAGGAACGGGGTCGCGCCACGCCGCGGGTCGACAACGAGGTGCTTGACTTGCTCGAGCGCTATTCGTGGCCGGGGAACGTGAGACAGCTGGAGAACGTCCTGCAGCGGCTGTCCCTCCTCGCGGGGGATGGGGCCGTCACCCTCTCGGTTCTCGAGTCGGACGAGAACCTCCGCCGGACCTTTCTCGAGGATCGGGCTCCCGCGGTCCCGGTGCTCTCCCTCGCCAAGAACGAGGAAGAGCAGATCCGTCGTGCGCTCGAGGAAACAGCGGGCAATCGCGATCGGGCGGCACGACTGCTCGGGATTTCGAGGGCCACGGTCTACCGAAAGATCAAGGAATACGGGATCCGGTGAGAAGTTTTTTTTGGGGAAACGGCCGCCCTCCCGATGACGATCCCGTCATCGAGCCCCACCGAAAACCCGGACATTTCTCGTAGAAGCACGATCTCGTAAGAGCGCGACCGCCCAGCCCGTGGGGCTGTCGGCATCTCGTCCGATTACGAGTCTTTCCTCACCAATTTCACTATGGAGTCTCCGCTTGCCCTTCCTAGATTGAAGCCGCGGGACGAGACAGACACGAACGAGGGCGTCCCGGGAGGCTTCGATGCTCGGCACACTTCGCGGCACCCGAAAGCGGACCTTGGTCCTGACGGGACTCCTGATCGCGGCCGTGGGTGTCTCCGCCGCCGCCGGACTCACCGTTCAAGGCGCGAAGGCCGAGGGGTCGATGCTCTCGGTGAAGGTCTCGAACAACTCGTACTCCCCTGTCTCCGGTTCCGTCTTCGCGATCGTCCTTGTGAACGGATGTGAGGTGTCCCTCACCGCGACCGTTGAGCTCGGTCCAGGAAGTTCGTCCGTCGTCTCGCTCGACGCGTTCGGTCCAATCGACGGGATTATCTCGCTGGGTACGACCACGGACAGCCCCTCCCCGTTCTGAACCCTTTCGCAAAGCTCCGTCCTCCTGCACCCCCTCCAGGAGGACGCGAGGCTCGCCAAAGACGCCCGCCGGCTCCTCCCCCTCCGGACCGGCGGGCGTCGTTCTTTTCGCCGCGACATCCGGCCCTTCTCTCGACACCACCTGGCCACGCGTTCCAACGCGGAACCGGCGGAAGTGTCTCCATCGTACGCGCAACCCGACGCCGCAGGTGCGCTCCGGCTCCCCGCACCGGCCCCGAACCGGACCGTCACCGTCCCGCGGATCGTCCGATCTCCGGATCCATCCCTGAAACCGATCCGCACTCGAGGCTCCGCTCCGGAAGCCGATTCGTACTCGATCCTCTCCGCCACCAACCGACCCCACACCGGATCGATCCCCTCGACGCCCGCACGCATCGCCTCCACCGTCAACAACCCGTACGGCCACCGAGGAAGATCGTCCTCCCGCAACGCCGCAATCCTCGGGTGCCTCCCCACCCGCCCACTCTTCAGAAGCATCCGCACCGGACTCGGAGTCAGGAACCTCCACAATCCGATCTCCTCCCTCTCGGCCTCCCAGGCGAGCACCATGGGCACGATCGTCCGGTACCGATCGGGCCACGCCCACTCCTCCGCCACCCCCCGCCACTCCCGCACGATCCCCTCCGAACGCTCCCCCTCCGCCAGGAACCGCCCCACCAAGATTCTGTCCGCCTCCTCGAACGCTTCCCGCATCGACACGTCTCCGAGCCACGTCGCGAATCGCCCCGGCGCCTCTCGCCTCCCTTCCTCCTCCGCCACGGCCCCCTCCAGCGCCCCCTCCCTTCCCGATCGGCCGCGCGCCTTTTCCATCGCCCACTCCCGATACCCGGGCTCGAAATCGAAAAGCGCCGAGGCCAGATGCGCACGCGTCCACAAATACGTGTCCCCTCCGAGAAAACTCCTCCTCGAACCCTCCCCCAACCACTTCAGCATCACCTCTCCCGGGGTCCGTACCGATCCCTTCAACTCCTCGAGATCGTCCACCTCCATCCCCACGTGCCGCACACGGCGGCTCGAGCGGTCGTTCGCGTACACCACCTCCTTCCGCGACTCCCAGTGAACCGCGGTACGGGGAGGAAACCACTCGCCGTCAAGGCCGCGTTCCCGGCCGGGTACCGCCAGGAGCCAACGCTCCTTCGCATCGTCCTCGACGCACATCTCGACTCGGCCCGGGCGCCAGGCCACGTACTCCGCCAGACGGAACGCCCCCCCTTCCCCCTCGACGCACGCCTCGTCCCACCCATCGAAACGTTCGCGAAGGACGGCAGCGCTTCCCTCGTACACCCCCGCCAACCGCACCGCGCGGACCGGGCGCCCCTCGTCGTCCCGCACCACCGTCGTCTCCGCCGAGACGCGGGAGAGGTCGTCCCCCACCCCGCGCGCACCGGTCGTCTGGATCTCCCGGCGAACGGGACGGGCCCGGCAGCCGTCGATCGTCGACCTCACCTTCACTCGATCCCACGACGGACCGGTCGACGCGCCTCCCTCGACCGCTTCCCGCGAAACCGCCAGCGTAAGAAGCACGCGCGTCCGTGAGGAGATCTCGAGGATTCGGTCCAGGATTACGGAGAGCTGATCGGGATCGTCGACCTGGAACGATTCCCCCCCTCCCGCAGCCGCCAGAACCCGGGGGTTGAAGAGCCCCGGCACCAACCGGCGCTCACGACCGCTCCTTATCACGCTCATGTTGAACCACATGTCGACCCAGAAGAGGCGGGCGTCGAGCCCCCCGCTCCTGGCGATCGTGCCGAGGAGGTCGTCCTCCGTGCGCGCCATCGGCGCGCGGACCCGAGCCGAACCACCTACTTCCCAGCTCGCCCCGCACCCAGACCATCCGGTCAAGACCACGATGTCCTTCGTTTGAGGAAGGCTCTCCAGGTAGACGTAGAGTGCGACCATGGTGTCGAAGAACCGGACCCCGTAACCGACCGTCAGATCGCCGAGCCTTCGCGCGACCTCCTCCGCCCTGCGAGTCGGACCGACGATATGACGCAGGTCGTCGGCGGTCGTCACCACCATCACGCGATCGCGCCCCCCGCCCGATAGCACCCGCTCCGCGTACGCCTCGACGAATCGGATCGCGTTGTCGAGCGTTGGTCGCGAATAAAAGAAATCGACGTCGCGGAAGTTGACCCACTGCCAGGTATCGTACATGCTGGCATCGATCACGAGAACATGGAGTGGGTCCTCGACGATCGGGTCGATCGACTCCACGGTCGCCGCCGCGTCGCCGATCGACACCTCGAACGCTTTCGCCAGGTTCGGGGCCGTCTGGTTCGCGATGCCGTCACAGTTCCCACGCAGCTCCACCGGCAACTGGAAGCGAAGCACCTCGACGGAGGTTTCCAGATCCAGATCGAGCGGAGCCTCCTCGTGCGCCGCCCCCGGGACATTCGAAACGATGAGCAACGGCAAGACCCAACCGAAAGAGCGCCGGCCGGCCCGGGGCGGCTCGGCCGGTCGCTCCACGAGAGCCGATCGATCCAATCGAACCCTCATTCGCCGTCGAAACGATCAGTAGTACCCGATGGTCCACGTCGTGGGATAGGAACCGAGCCCAACCTGTGACTCGCAGGCCGTCCTGGCGCACTGCTCCTGCTGCCACGGGTCCCAGGAGCGGCAGTTGGCATCGACCCAGTTGGGGGGGCCGAGATCGATCGGGACGTCATCTTCTCCGGACCGACAGACCACCGACTCGACCCGGATGCCGGAACTCGCTTGCGCCTCAGGCGCTGGCGCGACGACCAAGGCGGCGAGCCCGATCAGAAGCGCCAGAGAGAGAGAGAGAGAGAGAGAGAGAGAGAAGACGAACCGTCGAAGAACGCATGGACGGGACCTCCTTTCGGTTGCCGGGGTCGACCGCGAAGGGCCCCGCACTCGCGGCGCCCCGGGGAAGTCCGTTCCTTACCACTCCCCCCACACCCGGTCAACCGTTTCCGGCCTCAGAGGGTTTCCGATCTGCAACGGAGCCTTCCGCTCGGCGTTCATCTGCCCGATCGTTCGCGACACCGTCCGACGTGGCCGCGAGATTGTGGGTTGGAGCGTGCGCGTTCCCTGCGCTTTCCGCCTGCCGCTCGCCAGCGAATCGGGTCGCGATCGGCCGGGCCGAAGTTGCGTCGGCTCCTCCGGGGACCGGTCCCGCCCCGTTCCGAAAGCGCGGTCCCGGGCCGGTTGCCACGGGCGTGGCGCTCGAACTCTCACACCCACCGTGACTGCGGCCGCGTGCGCGACGCCAGGTCTCCCTACGCTTCGTGCCACCTCGAGAGTTCAACCCCCAACAACCTCGCGGCCACGTTGTTCTCCCCCTACGCGCCGCGCGCGCACCGAGGCTAGGCCACCCCCCGTCCGCACGGCGAAACACTGCCTCGACTGCACGGCCTTGGCAGTTCGTCGTACGGAGGACAGACGGCTTGAACCCGCTCTATGGCCCGATTTCCCTCGTGAGCAGCGACCGTAGTGCGGAAATGGTGCGGCGCCGCCTATACCCGTCGTGTCGGGCCAGGACGATGCCGTCCTTGATGACGAGGGTGACCGGGATCCCCGTCACGTCGAATGCGTCGCGTGACGAAAAGGGATCGAGGTAGATCGGCAAGCGATCGAGGCCGTGTTCTCTGGCGAACGAATCGACCGCAGCGCGGTCCAGATCCTCGGTGTTCACCGCGAGGAAGCGAACCCGTCCGTCCCGCGGAACCTCCTCCATCAGGGACTGGAGGTGGGGCAACTCCTCGACGCACGGGGGACACCATGTCGCCCAGAAATTGACGACATACACGATCCCTTCCGATTGAAGATCTTCGACGGCACCGGACGCGTCGAGGAAGTGGGCACGCGGGACGCGCGCGCCCTTCACGAGCGTGATCGCCGGTTTCACCCTGGGCTCGCGAACCAGAACCGCTCCGAGCCCGTTCCCGACCGCGACCCCGAACGGCACCGTCCAGCCGAGGAACGTCGCCGCGAGGAGAGCGCTCAGAGTTCCCCGTACCCTCTCCGATGAGACTGCGCTCTCATGCCGCCGAGCGACGATCCAAGCGATCGCGACGGCGCAGAACGCCCAATTCGCGAGGACGAGCCAGATCGACGGCCCTCTCCCGCTGCTTCCGATCACGCGGTTCACGACGGAATAGGCGAACTCGAACATGAGGTACACGGCAGGCAGCAGGAACCTCCCCCGCCACACCTGGATCGCCCCGATTGCGGAAACAACGGCAACTCCGAGGGGGAGGAGGACGCCGACATCCCCGCGCCAGGCGCGCAGGATCGCGACGCCGAGCCACACGACGCAGGGGATCGAGAAGTAGAGCCCGAGAGCGAGCCGCCCCCCGCGCTCGAACCAGCGTCCCGGAGAAGAAGGGGATGCCGTATCGGGTTCTCGCATCGTTAGCCTCCTCGTTCCTCGGCCAGTGTGCAGGAATACCGCCCGACCCCGGTTCACGTCCGAGACCGGGGCCGGGCCGCCGGGCCTGGCGGTTACAGGCAACCGATCCAGCAGCCGATCCCGCAGGCCGCCATGCAGACCCTACAGCTCAACGTCGAGAGCGTACACTCAAATGCGCACTGCTCGTCGCAGTCCTTCGCGCAGCAGTCGCGGCAGCCCAGCCCGCCGCAGGGTTCGATCACGGATTGAAGCCCCATGAACGGCGACGCGCCACCGGATGCCAGGGACTCTCCCTCCCCACTCGAGGTCGCGGCGGAGGACAGGAGCGCTCGCACGATCGCGTCCCCCAGCCTCGGCACGGCTGCTTGCACTTCCCGGACGTCGGCGAGATAGCGTTCGATCCCATCAAGGAGACGGTCCAGTTCCTGGGCGTGTGGGCCAAAAACTCCCGACGAGGTACGACGTGCCCGATCCAAGTCCGTTCGAATCGCACGGATCTCGGCGCGGCGTGTCTCGCTGCCGAGTCGCATCTGCCGCGTCATCGCGTCGCCTCGCACGCCGACCCGGAGATCCGCGAACGACGAGCCATCCGAGGCCGCGCCGACCAGGGACAGCTGCGCCACCCCGAGCTCGTAGGAGATCGAGAAGGCGCCGTCCGCACGGACGTCACGCCGAATCACCAGTTCGGTGTCACCCGCGAGGTAGGTCGTCAGGAATTGCACGTCGCGGTCCCCTCGGGTTGCCAAAGTCGTGATCGCGACCGTCCGCCCAACGGACGCGGCCTGCGCCTCAGGCGCTGACGCGACGACCAAAACGGCGAGCCCGATCAGAAGCGCCAGAGAGAGAAGAGAGAGACGACGAACCGTCGAAGAACGCATGGAAGGAACCTCCTGTCGGTTGCCGGGGTCGACCGCGAAGGGCCCCGCACTCGCGGTGCCCCGGGGATGTCCGTTCCCTACCTCTCCCCCCACACCCGGTCAACCGTTTCCGGCCTCAGAGGGTTTCTGATCTGCAACGGAGCCTTCCGCTCGGCGTTCACAAGGTGGCGCGAACGGTGGGGAGGACTCGCGCCGTGCTTGGGGCCGAAGTTTTGGTGGGTCCGAGAGTTCCATCGCGAAGCCCGTGCCGCGAAGTCACGAGCCTTCGACTTCCGATCGGCGCGGAAAGGGAACCTCCAAATCCCACGGCAACTTCGGTGGCGTCCCTCGATCCTCCCGTCCCCACGATTCGCGTCACGTCGTGCCGCTCGCCAGCGAATCGGGTCGTGATCGGCCGGGCCGAAGTTGCGTCGGCTCCTCCGGGGACCGGTCCCGCCCCGTTCCGAAAGCGCGGTCCCGGGCCGGCGGCCACGGGCGTCGCGCTCGAACTCTCCCACCCACCGTGACTTCGGCCGCGTGCGCGACGCGAGTCCTCCCCAC
>CAYLHQ010000052.1:0-9641 GCA_964383585.1 uncultured Acidobacteriota bacterium | reverse complement strand
CGGCGCGAGTCCTCCCCACCGTTCGCGCCACCTTGTCCTGCCCACATCCACCGAACACCCTGCACTCGGGCCAGCCGAGGGCGGGCCCGAGGCGCTCGGCCGTGTGGGTTCGCCATTCCTGGCCCGAACTGTTCGAAGGAATTCACGCGACGGACAGACTTCTGAAACGTCCGGCCCCCAGCGTTCCGTGAATGCAGAATGCGACGCCCCCCGGCGATTCGGCGCTCCGCTCCAGGAGCGAGCGGCTCTTCCTCCGGGTGGTGGTGTCCCTGTTCGGCCATCGCGTGCGCGTCGAGGGGGTGGGCCGTCTTCCGCAGGAGGAGCCCGTCCTCTTCGCGTTGAATCATGTGAACGCCGCGGAGGCGTTGCTCGCCCCCGTCTTCCTCATCCATCGGTACGACGGGAGGAAGATCGCCTTCCTCTGCGACTGGATGTACTTCTACGTGCCGCTGTTCGGTTGGGCCCTTCGCCGAGCCGGCGCCATCCCGGTCTGGACCAAGCGGGCGAAGCTGCCGGGACTGGCGGCGCTCCGGCCTCGCCGCCGCATCCCTCCGCTCGAGGCGGCACGGGCGACGCTCCGACGCGGCCGGTCGGTGGCCTTCTATCCGGAAGGACGGCGCAACGCCGACCCGACGCATCTTCTCCCCGGAAAGCCCGGTCTGGCGCGGCTGGCCCTGCACACCGGAGTACCGATCGTTCCCGTGGGGGTCGATTATGACGGCCGTGCCGCGGGTCGACCTGCTCCGCTGGTGCCGCGCCTGACTCTCCGCGTCGGGCACCCGCTGACCGTCGACCGGACGCCGCTCGCCCGGGATCCGCGGTCTCGCAAGCATCTCGAGAACGATCTCACGAATCGGGTGATGCAGGCCCTCGCGTCCCTCTCGGGGAAAAGGGCCGCCCCCGAACGCCCCACGGAGGACCCCGAAATGAAACGAGATTCCAACGCAGGCATCGTCGCGCGCCGCGTTTCGCCGGGCCCGGACATGGACGACGCGCTGAGCATCGTCGACCGCGTGTACGTCCGGGAGAAAGGTTGGATGAGCGCCCCGCACCTCGACACCTTCCCGGGGGGCGATTCGATCTCCTGGTTCCTCGTTCGCGTGGACGGAGTGGCGGCCGGGCTTCTTCGCGTCGTCTACGATCCGCCGCTCCACTTCCCCTCGGAGTACCGGGTCGAACTCCGTCCCGACGTCGACTGGAAGGCCCTGGCCGCGGTGGCGCGCGTCGCCGAAGTGGGGCGCTTCATGATCCTGGAGGAACACCGTAGGAACGCCCGGGTGGCCGTCGAGCTCATGCGGGCGGCGATCCGCGAGATCGTCGAGAGGGACTACACCCATCTGGTGACCGACGTCTTCGAGGGGGACCCGCACTCTCCGTATGACTTCCACACGCGGGTGCTCGGCTTCGAGGAGATCGGATCGCACGCCCATGGGGAGATGAGGACCGACCGGCGCCGGATCATCCTGGCCCTCGATATCGACCGCGCCTACCTGCGAATGCGTGCCCGCGGCGGCCGCTTCTACAGGAACTTCACCGAAGGGTACCGGCACCTTCTCGAGGAGCGGATTTCAGGCCTTCGGGACCGACCTCTCGCGGTCGGGGAGTAGGCCTCCCGGGTCGTCACCGCGGGGAGGAGAGCGCCGAAGAGGAGGGACGTCAGGGCGACGGTTCCGCGCCCCGCCGGAGGAAGACTTTCCTCCACCCCTCCACCGCCGTCATCCGGGTCACCTCCGTTCCATCCGCCGTGCCGGACCACCCGGACCAGCGCACCCGGAGAGGGATGGAACGCGGGCCGTCCCGCCCTTCCGCCTTCATCGACACGGCGAGGGTCTCCAGCGCCGGCAACGGGGCCTCGAGGATGGCGAGGACCCCCAGAGGTGCCTCCGACGCGACCGGTCCCGTGTTTCCCATACCCGACAGGCTGGTCGTGACCCAAGACGGGGGCACCCCCTCCACCGTGAGGGAGACGCGACGGATCGCCTCCCGTGCCAACCAGCCGGCCAGAGCATCTCCCTCGTCTTGGTCGAGCGCTCGATCGCCGTCGGCGTCGAATCGGGCCCGCAACCGCGGCCCCTCGTCGTGGGAGTCTTCGTCCCAGTTCACGGCGAGCACCAGGCGGCTCGTTTCGACCGTCAAGTCGAGGCGAAGGGGAAACGGGATCGAGTGCGCCCCGGCGGTCGCGCCGAGCCCCCAGACCAGTGCGACGGCGGGAATCGTGTGTCTCAGGGGCAGCCGCATACGTTCCCCGCCGACGCGCTGTTTCGCGGGCTCACCGCCCCCGCGCTGAAGTCCGCGAAGTTCTGGTTCGTGTCCTGACAGCCGTTGCTCAACCGGCTGTCCGAGGTCGTGTTCGAAAGACCCGGCGCCGCCGCCGCCCCCTCGAAGCAGTTCGCCGTGCCGTAACCGACGAAGTCGATGAGGCCGCTGACGGAGGGGCACGTCCCGCTGAGCGCGGTGGTGTCCTGGACCAACGCAACCTTGCCCGAACTCGACGACATGGGAATGCCCCCGACCGCGTCCGGAGCCGGGAGATCGACCGTCCCGCCGGACCCCGCCGCCTCCTGGACCAGGTAGTAGCCCCCGGGAGGGATCGATCCCGACAGGCTCGTCACCTGCCATGTGGATCCCGTGGATGAGGCGTATTGGACGCTCCAGCCGTTGAGGTCGGCCTGGGCGTCGCCGCCGTTGAAGAGCTCGATGAAGTCGTTCTTGTAGGTGGCGCCGGAATTCCCACCCCCGCCGTAGACCTGGCTGATCCGGATGAGCGGCCCGCATCCGCCGGCGGTCTCGACGGTTACCGGAACGGTCGCGACCGCTTGTTGGGGCACCGGGTTGGCGCAGGAGTCGGTTACCCGGAGCGCGGCGGTGAACGTGCCGGCGAAGGGGTAGGTGTAGACGGCGCTGCTTCCGCTCGCCATGACGTGGAACGTCGAGCCGTCGTGGTCGAAGTCCCACTCGTAGGTCAACGATCCCTGCCCGGTTCCCGAGCCGTAAAACGTCTGTTCGGTTCCCACGGTCACGGTCGTGGAGGGGAGGACGGAGTCGATGGACGCGGTCGCCGCAGGACACGGAGAGGGGCAGCCGAGCATCGTCGGCGCCATGCGGTCCGCGTCGCCGGCGCGGTACGCCCCGTTCGACTTCCTGCCGTACGGCCCCTCTCCGGTGGCGTTTTCGGCCACGACGGCAAGACGTGTCGTGGGGAGAATCGAGCCGTCGGCCAGAACGAACTCGGCGAACGTCGCTCCGTCGGTGGTGAAGGTCCCCTCGGGGTTCGCGGCGAGGTCACAGACCTTCACGTCCCAGGTGGCGGAGTCGATGGAGGACTCGGAGCCGGCACCCCAGAGGTGGTACCGAACCGCCGAACCGCGCCACTGGAACCGGAAACGCAGACCGGTCGTTCCCTCCTTGGACAGCGTGAAGGCGACCGGCGAGCCCTGGCCGCTGACCTCGGGAGGAGCTCCGGCGAGGAACGGAGTGCTGAAGATCCCGTCCGAAGTCTCGAGCGTTCCCCCGCCGCAGGCCGTGGAAACGCTCTCCGCGCGGAAGTGATAGGTCGTTCCCGGGGTGAGACCGGCGAGCGTGGTCCAATGCCTCGTCGTTCCCGACGGGCCCGTGGCCGTCGCCCCGTAGGCGGCGCTCGCGCCGTATCGCACGAGCGACGTCGATTCGGCGTCCGTCGTCCACGCCACCTGCGCCGTCGTCTCGTCCACGAGCGAGACCGTCGGGCCGGCGATGAGGGCGGGAGTCGACGACGGCGTCGTCGTGAAGGTCGCGTCGGCCGACGCGACGCCGTTCGAGATCACTCGGTAGTGGTAGGTCGCGTTCGGAAGGAGCCCCGAAAGCGTCATGGAGTGGGCCATGACGGAGGCCGGGTCGGTGACCGACGAGCCGTAGGACGGAGTCGGCCCCCATTCCACGGTGCTGTCCGCGGCGACGTTGGTGTACCACCGGATCGTCGCCTGGCAGGCGTATACCGGCGAGGCCGCGGGGCCGTGGAGGAGGGTCACCGGATCCCCCGACTCGACGAGGTCCACGCGCCGCCTCGGGAGGAGCTGGTAGCCGCTCGAGAAGGGAGACGACGTGTCGAACTGGCCCAGGACCGCGATCACGTCGAAGGTTCCCACCGGAGGAGGGCTCCCGTCCAGGTCGGTGTCGCTGTCGACCCGGAGAGTGATGGACCCCGTCCCGTCGTTGACGGTCAGGTTGGCGTTCGACCCGAAGCCGGGCCACGTGCCGGACGTGATCGAGACGCCGTTCAAGCGGACCAACATCCCCTCCCACTGCTCGCGATTCGCCGAGGAGACGATCTGGGAAACGGTGAGCACCGTCGGGTCCGGGACGGGCGCACCGCGTTCGAGGATCGTTGTGGCTACCCCCGTGAGCTCGAGAAGGCCGTTGAAGTTGGACAGCGTTCCGGTGACCTCGATCCGGTCTCCCGGGACCACGATCGGGTCGATGAGACCCGACTGGTACAGCGTCACCCCGCCCGAGAGCTTGCTTACGAGATCGATGCTGTCGTCCTGGAAGTAGACCGTGTTGGACCGGTGGTCGAACGTGTACGAGCCGGCCGTCACCGTGCCGCGCACCGTCACCGTCTGGCCTTCGCGCAGGGGAGCGTAGGTGGAGGGGTCCGCGGGGCGCACGTCGCGGATCGGCTCGATCTGGAGACCGAGGTTCCCGGGTGCCTCGAACGAACCGTCCGCGTCGGCGTCGACGTAGACCGGGTTCGTGTGCGCGTACGGGCATACCGGGTCCGTGCCGTACAGGGGAGGCACGATCGGATCGAGCCTGCCCGGGCAGCCCGCGACCAGGCAGTTGTTGCTCGAATCCACCGCGCACTCGCCGCCTTCGACCTCGACGGCGATCCAGGAATCTCTCGCGGCCGCCACCGCGAAGACCTGGTCGAGGCGGAGCACCGTACCCGTCGCAGGCGCGACGTTGAGAGTCTGGGCCACGCGGCCGTTGACCACGATGCGGACCGTATCCACCGTGAACGCCGCCGGGGCCTGGATCCGGATGCGGAGATCGACCTGTCCGTCCGAGTCCGTCACGAGGCTCCCCGGCCCCTGGCCGTTCACCCAGGTCTCCACGAACGGAGCGTTGGTGAAGAAGGTCCTTCCCTCCCGCACGGCGTCGCGAAACGCCGTATCGGTCACCGTCGACGGGTCGTCGACGCCGGCGAGGACGAAGTTCCGTGGGTAGCCGATCTCCTGGCCGAAGATCTGGTGCGTGTCGGTGTTTCCCACGCCCGTCACCCTCCGGCCGTTGTTGAGCAGGCGGTACCAGTCGTTGCGGACGATCGGGACCTGGTGGAGCCGCTTCCCGTTGAACACCTCGAGGGCTTCGAAGTCGTCCGACCAATCGGGATCGAGCGTCGCCCCGGTGATGGGATTGAGAGAGAGGAGGTCGAAATAGCCGAGACCCCCTGCGCGCGGGTGGTTCACCTGCACGACGGGGTCCTCGGGATCGCCGCGGAGGGCCGAGAAGATCCCCCCGGGCGTCAGGCCCTCGTGGTCGAGCGCGCCGTTCCGCGGCGCACCCGGATCGGGTGTGAGCGGGTAGGCGTTGAAATGACCCCAGAGGTTCGTCGTCACCTCGTCGCCGGGGAGCGCTCCCACCCACGAGCCGAGGCCCGTGGACGAGACGGCGGAGGCGATGTCCGCGATGAAATCGTGATCGGTCGGGACGACGATCTCGAGTCCTTCTGCGGCGGCGCCTCGGATGCGGTCCTCCCAGGGGATCGCGGAGTCGGCGGAGAAGGTCCCGTGCACGTGCATGTCCGCCGAGACGTAGCCGGCGCTGCTCACCACACGGTTCAGAGTCGCGTTCAGTTGCGTGGTGGCGGCCTCGGTCACCGTGACGACGCCCTCCACGGGCTCGTACTCGATCCCGCGGGAGACGGTGACGCGATAGCTTCCCGGGGGAACGGCGGTCGATCCGGCGCCGGAAGGACTCAGGATCGAATACCCGCCGACGAGGCTTCGCGTGTCCCCGAGGGTCGGCCCCTCGCGCCTCGGGGTCAACGGCTCGTAGAGAAGGGAGATCTTCGCGGGAATCGGGTTCGCTGCGGCATCCCGCACGTCCCACTGCAGGAATCCCTGGCGGCTCAAGACCTTGTCGAGGGTCGTCGTGGCGGAGGCCGACACGCTCACCGTGTCGCATCCGGGTTTCGCTCTTCCGATCCCCTCGAACTGGACGTAGTAGGTCCCGGGTTCGAGGCGCACCGAGTATTGTCCCGAAGCGTCGGTCCTGGCCACCGTCGAAGAGCGCGCGCCCGGGGTTCCGAGGCAGGCCGACGTCGTGATCACGGCGGTGACGCCTTCGAGCGCAATGTTCGTGGCGTTCTCCGTAACCGTGCCCGAGAGCGTTCCCGTGACCGTGCCGCGAAGGGCGAAGGCGAGGTCCGACACCGACGAGACCGATCCGTCTCCGACGAGGTAGTACCGTTCGTACGATCCCGTCCCGCCGGAGGCGGCGAGATCGAGGTAGGTCACGTTCGTGTCGGACCACGTCGAACCGTTCGAAACCTCGAGCGTACCGCTCCGGACGGTCACCCCGTAGGACGATCCCTGGCCGTTCCCGGCGACCCACGGGGCGTTGAGGGTCACCCCCCCGATGTCGTATCCGTCCCCGGCGACGTTCCTGTTGTTGTTGTTCCAGCCCGGAGCGAAGCTGTCGGTGAGGCCCCACTGATTCGCGTCGCCGACCTGGAGCTGCGCGACCGCCGCCGACCCGGTGTTGGTGAGCGTGGTCACGATCTTCACGAACCGGTCGTCGGGACCCAGGGTGTAGTCCGTGACGACCACGATCGAGGCATCCGACGAGTCGACCCCGGAGACCCGGATGTGCGCGGTCGCCGGGCCCCCTCCGGCGTCCACGACGGTGAGTGTGTCGTAGTTCGCCTGCCGTCCGAACCGGTTGTCGAACATGGTGAACATCGAGGCGAAGCGGTCTTCCCCGGTCGCCGTCGCGGCGTCGATGATGTTGCCGCCGGTGTTGGCGAACCCGTGGGGATTCGCGATGTCGTCCAGCACGACGCGGACGAAGTCGTTCGCGAGGAGCCAGTCGCCGACCCGTCCCTGCGCCGTGGAACCGGGGATTTGCTGGGCGGGGGACGTGATCTGTTGGGCGACGGCCGCGGCCCGGACCGCTCCGGGCATCGCGACGGCGAGGACGGCGGCGAAGAGCGAGATGCGGTGCTTGGACATGGGATCCTCCGTGGGCCGGGGAACGCCCCGCGCGCTAAGGGTGGATGGTCCCCGCCACGGGGAAGTGATCGGATCCGGAGCGACGGAGGTTCTCCTCGATGCGCTTCACCTCGTCCGCGATCGCCCAGACGCCGAAGTCGAAGACGCGTCCCGTCGCCGGCGTTCCGTTCCGAACGAGCACGTGATCGAGGATCGCCCATCGGGCGGACCGGTTGTAGGACTCCGAGAACGGGTGGGTCGGTTCGCGATTCCCGACCGCCGCCAGAACATCGACGAATCCCGCCGTTTCGAGCCGGACCCCGAGCCCACCGGTCACCGTATCTTCGTTGATATCTCCGCAGATCACGTCGACGCCGCCCCGATCGGGGCTCTGCTCCAGGAGCGAGTCGAGTTCCCGCGATCGGTTCGACTCCCGATCGCTGTCCAGGTGGACGGAGAAAGCCCGTACCCCCCTCCCCGACTCGCGGTCCGTCCCGCGGAAGGCGGCGGCGTGGTTCCCGTCCCCGGAAATGGCGAGGTCTTCGAATTCACGGGCCGAGAAGCGAGATCGCCTCACGACGACCGCGGTGCCGTTGGGCTCCCAGGGGATGTCGGGAACGATCCAGTTCGACCAAAAATCGGGATCGTTGTGCGCCATGAACCCCTCGAAGCCGGGACCGAGGGCGCGCAGGAACTCCCGGAACTCCACATCGGTCACTTCTTGGAGGCAGAAAACGTCGGTCGCGTCCCGAACGGAAACCAGAAACTCCTGGATTCGGTCGCGCCGGAACTCCCTCTGGAGGAGCGCAGGATCGAGCGCCGCCGGGTACCACACGGGTGAGGCCCAGGGCGGGGCGAGGACGTTGAAGGCGACGACCTGCAGCGCCCGACTCTCCTGCGGCGTCGCGGCGGCGGACCCGACCCAGGAGAGGAACGCGAGAACGGCAAGCCCGATCCGCATCCTCAACGCCTCCGGAAGGGACCGGTCACCTCGAACACGATCCCCGCACCGTCGAATCCGCGCTGCGAGGTCACGTAGAGACGGGTTCCGTCGGGAGTGAAGGAGGGACCGGTCACCTCCGATCCGTCGTGCCCGACCAACTGGAGGAACGGCGCCACCCCGACCCCCGTTCCATTCCGGTACAGCTGCACCAGCTCCAGGTCGGCGCCGTCCTCCCCCACGAAGAGATCGCCCGTGGGCTCGTGCACGGTCAGGTTGTCGGGGGAGGTGAGAATCCCTCCTGCGCCGAGAACCGCGGCGTCGTAGAGGACCTCGAGCCGCTGCGTGACCAGGTCGAGAGCCCACACCCGGTCGTCCGACGTCGTGGTGAAGTAGAGGACACCGCGGGAGATCCAAGCTCCCTCTCCCCGGTCGAACGCGGTCGTTTCGGGATGTCGCGCGGGCCGTTTGTCCGAGACCTCGATCCATCGTACGAATCCGTCGGCCCCCACCGAGGCGGCCTCGAGTACGCCCGCCGACAGGTCGCCGAACTTCGCCGGCCGGAAACGATAGAGACGTCCGTCTCCGACGTCCTCGGTCATGTAAACGTACCCGGTCGCGGGATCGACCGGAGAGGCCTCGTGGGCGAACACCCCGAGGGCGGGGCGCGGCACGCCCTGTCCCGGAACGTAGGGGTCGCACTCCCAGACGAGCCCGTTGCGGAACTCTTCGCACGAAAGCCACGTGCGCCAGGGCGTCGCTCCGCCGGTGCAGTTCCACTTCGTGCCGTCGAGAATCCGGTACGCATCGACGGCGTTGCCGTTCGCATCGAAGCGGATCGCCCCCGCTCCGCCTCGCGTCCCGTTCAACTCGGCGTTGGACACGTAGATCCACCCGCCTTCCTCTGCCGGGAAGGTGGCGCTCCCGTCGGGCTCTCCGTGCCACACGTACCCGGTGCCGAAGACGAGCCGATCGGCGACCGCGACGATCCGCGCGGAGAACCCCGATGGGAGCCTCACGCCGTTGACGTCGGGGGCACCCAGCGGTCCGTACCCTCGCGACTCCCCGGCCGCGCTGCTCGCTTCGGCGAAGTTCGGGAAACCGGCACCCATCCCCACGGCCGCCAGCGCGCCGAAACGCAAGAACCCTCTTCGATCGTGATCCATCGCGACCTCCCGACACGCGCGCCGACGCGGCCCGCGGTGCGAACGGGGGGACGATACCCGTTTATCCGGTGACGCACGTTCCCCCCTTGTGACGAATCGCGAGCGTGCGCGTGTCGGACGGACGACCGAAGTCGAACCGAGAGAACCGAGGACACGGGCGGAATTGCCCCTCGTCCCTTGCCGCGATCGCATCCGGCGACCGTCGTAGGCTTCTCTCCGGCGGATCCGTCGCCCTTCGGAGGGTCCTCCGTGCTTGCGCATGAGCTCCAGGATTGCGCCGGCCACGGCTTCCAACGTGACCGCGAGGTTGTTGGGGGATGGGACGCGGATTCGGCGACTCCTTTCCGA
>CAYLHQ010000051.1:0-10418 GCA_964383585.1 uncultured Acidobacteriota bacterium | reverse complement strand
TCCTTTCGATAGGGTACAGGTCGTAGCCGGTTACACAGTTACTTGTACACTCTCGAGGCCGATCATTCGCTCGTTTGACCGCTGGAACTTTGTGCCAAGATTGCGGAGCGAAGACCAGGACTGGCGTTGGAGCACCGATCGCGCGTTCGTTCGGTGGGGTAACGACCACTTCGTGTTTGTGGAGGACGAGTTGGCGACACGTTCTGAGGGCTTCCAATACTACGACTCCTTCCGTATTCGTACGGTTCCGACTGTTGTAGTCGAAGTCCCAGGGAGAGGTGAGGTTGCTCGATTCGAGGGGCCTACAGAGGTCGCACGTGAGCCGCAATTGCTACCGAGCATCTCGAGAGGGGTCGGCATCACGATCCCGGACCCACCGAATCCGGGCGTCATCGAGACTGCGAGAGACGATCCAGGCCGGTGAGGTGAGCCACTGCGGATTCCGGCCCAATCTGAACACGCATTCCGGGCGAAGGTGAACACCTGTTCCAGGATGGTGAACACCCATTCCGGACACGGTGAACGCGCGTTCCGGGCAAGATGAACACCCGGAACCGCCCGCCTCATCGATGGCTTCCGACAGTCGGTCCCTGAACCGCTGAACGTTCGGATGGTGGCCTGGACCGCCCCCGCCTCCCCCCGACACCCCCGTCCTCGCCAACTCCGCCCTCTCGCGGTACTCTCTCCGCGGCCTTTTTCGGGGGGTTTCCGCATGAGGTTCCTGCGCGTCGTCCTCGCGTTCTTTCTCCTGGGAACGCTCTCTTCCACGTTCGTCCCGGCCCTCGCCGCCGATCCTTCGGGCCCCCCGATCCGCCTCAAGGCCGGCTCGTTCGACCCGCTCCGCGAGCGACTTCCCCTCCCCGACCGCCTCCGGCATGCGGAGGAACCGGCATCCGGGATATTCGCCGTGCAGTTCTCCGAGACGATCCGTCCCGCCCTTCTCGACCGCGTCCGCTCGTTGGGAGGAGAGCCGATCGAGTATCTCCCCGAACGCGCCTTCCTCTTTCGTCTTCCCGCAGGCTCCGTCGCGGCCGTCCGCTCCCTTCCCGGGGTCCGGTGGGCCGGAGCGGTCGAACCGGGATGGAAGATCGCCCCCGACCTCGGCCTTCGCCCGTACGCCGACCCCACCCGGCGCGAAGGGGGCGTCCTCCGCGTCACGATCGACCTGTGGCCGGGGGAAGACCCGGAAGTCGCCGCCCGCGCGGTCGCGGCGACGGGCGCCGACGTCTTGCAGGTCGTCCGCTTCGCCCAGACCTCGCGCCTCCGCGTCCACGCGACCCGCGAGGAGATCGACGCCTCGGCCCGGCTCGGCGCCGTCGCCTGGATCGAGGAGATGGCCGAGATCACCCCGCGGAACAACACGACGCGATGGGTGATCCAGTCGGACATCCCCGGCTTCACCCCCGTCTGGGACGCGGGCCTCCACGGCGAGGGGCAGGTGATCGGCCACATCGACGGCCGGATCGACATGAACTCCTGTTTCTTCCGCGACGCGACGAACAACACCCCCGGCCCCGGCCATCGCAAGGTCGTCGCCTACCGGTCCTCCACGGGCCTGGGCGCCGACTCCCACGGGACGCACACCGCGGGGACCTCCGCGGGGGACCAGTTCCCTCTCAACGGAACGCTCGATCACGCCGGCAACGCCTACGCCGCGAAGCTCTCCCACTCGAACCTGAACGACATCGACGGATCGGGGACTTCCCCGTCGAACCTCTACGACTACCTCGCCGCCGCCCACGCCGACGGCGCGCGGATGCACACGAACTCCTGGGGGGACGACGGGACGACCGCGTACACGACCTGGACGCGCGACATCGACCGTTTCTCCCACGACTTCGAGGAATCGCTCGTCTTCTTCGCGGTGACGAACACCTCGACCCTCAAGACCCCCGAAAACGCGAAGAACGTCGTCGCGGTCGGAGCCTCCGGCAACGGCACGTCGGACGACACCTTCTGCTCCGGGGGGAGGGGGCCGACGAACGACGGGAGGCGCAAGCCGGAGATCTTCGCGCCCGGTTGCTCGATCGTCTCCGCGGGGAGCGGTTCGTCGTGCGGGACGCGCACCCTCACCGGAACCTCGATGGCCTGCCCGGCCGTGACCGCGGCGGGCGCCCTCGTCCGCCAGTACTTCCTCGAGGGGCGCTACCCCGAAGGGACTTCCGGATCGGGGGACCCCGTGTCGCCGACCGGAGCGCTCGTCAAGGCGGTCCTCCTCAACGGGGCGGTCGACATGACCGGGATCAGCGGCTATCCGAGCAACCAGGAAGGGTGGGGCCGGGTCCTTCTCGACCAGGCGCTCCCCTTTCCCGGTGACGTGCGCACCCTCTCCGTCCTCGACGACCTGAGAAACTCCGAAGGGCTCTCGACCGGGCAGACCGCCACGTACGAACTCGTCGTCGAGGGTTCGGACGAGCCGCTGCGGATCACCGCGGTCTGGACGGAGCCTCCCGCCTCGCTCCTCGCGAACCCGGCGACGGTCAACGATCTCGACCTCGAAGTGGTGAGCCCGACGGGGGACACCTACCTCGGAAACGTCGTCGACTCCGCGACCGGACTCTCGACGACCGGAGGATCGTCCGACTCGAAGAACAACGTGGAGCAAGTGATCGTCGCCTCCCCCGCCGCCGGGACCTGGATCGTCCGGATGAAGGGGACCGCGGTGAATCAGGGGACGCAGGGGTTCGCGGTGGTCGCGTCGGGACGGGTCGAGCCCGCAGGGGCCGGGGCACTGCGCTACGCGGGCCACCGCGTCGAAGACCCCCCTCCCGGCGGAAACGGCGACGGCGCCGCCGACCCGGGCGAGACGGTCACGATCCCGGTCGACCTGCGGAACGCGAGCGCGGAGACCCTCACCGCGATCGCGGCCGCGCTGCGCTCGGGGGTTCCCGACCTCGTCCGCGTCACCGACGAGCGCGCCGACTGGGCCGATCTCGGGGCGGAGGCGACCGGGACATCCCTCGTCCCCCACTTCCGCGCCACCCTCTCCCCCGACCTCTCGTGCGGTTCGCGGATCCCGTTCTCGCTCGAGTCGACTTCGAGCGCGGGAGAGTCCGGGGCCTCGTTCGTGGTCGACGTCGGGAAGAACACCACCACGGCCTCGGCGTCGGGGCTCCCGCTCACGATCCCGAAGAACTCCTCGACCGGGGTCACCTCGCAGATCCAGGTCGCGGAGTCGTTCACGGTCCGCAACGTGACGGTCGACGTCGACCTCGCCCACGGGAACGTCGGAGAACTGACGGTCCAGCTGCGGTCTCCGACGAACACGGTCGTGACCTTGCACGCGAAGAGCCGGGCCGGGGAGGCGAATCTCGTCGCAAACTACGACCTCGACCGGCCTCCGGACGGACCGGGCACGATGAACGACTTCGACGGCAAGGCGGCGCAGGGGACCTGGAGCCTTCTCGTGGTCGACGACGTGTCGGGCGCCACACCGCCCGGCTCCGTGCGGGCGTGGACGCTCCGCTTCGAGGCGACCTCCCCGATCTCCTGCTCCCCGCGCGCGTGCGCCGAACCGGTCCCGGGTACCGTCGGGACGACGCTCTCCGTTCGAGCGGACCAAGGAGACGTGGTCCTCGAATGGGGCGCGGTCCCCGGGGCGGCCGAGTACCGGATCTGGCGGGCGACCGTCCCCGACTTCTCCGACGAGACGCTCGCGGGCGTCGCTCCCGGGACGTCGTTCGTCGACGCCGGGACCGCCGCGGCCGACGGGGCGGCGTACTATCGGGTCCGCGCCGTGAACGTCTGCGGCTGGGAGGGACCCTGAGCGGACTCGCCGGGAAGGTCGTCCTTCTGACGGGAGCGTCGGCCGGGATCGGGCGGGCCGCCGCCCGGGCGTTCGCCCGGGAAGGCTCGAGGGTGATCGCCGTGGCGCGCGACGCCGAGCGGCTCGAGGCTCTCTCCCGGGAGCCCCTCGGCCCCGGCCGCGTCGTCCCGATGCCCGCAGACGTCGCGGACGGGCCATCGATGGAAGCGCTTGCGCGGCGCGTCCTCGCCGAGCACGGCGTTCCGGACGTCGTCGTCGCGAACGCCGGGATCCAGCTCGACGCGAGGTTCGAGCACACCACGGACGAAGCGATGCGCCGGGTCTACGAAGTCAACGTCTTCGGCGTGCTACGGACGGTTCGTCCCTTCCTCCCCGGAATGGTCGACCGCGGGAGCGGACGGATCCTGATCGTCTCGTCGGTCGTGGGCAAGCGTGGAACCCCGAACTACACGGCGTACGCCTCGAGCAAGTTCGCGCTCCACGGGATGGCGGACGCCTTGCGGCCGGAACTCGTCGGGACGGGAGTGACGGTCGGCCTCGTCTGCCCCTCGTCGACGGAAACGGAACTTTTCGAGAGATCCCTCAGCGCCGGAACGCGGCAGAAGCGGGTCCGGGTCCGGCGGCACTCCGCCGAGTCGGTCGCGGAGGTCCTCGTGCGCATGGCGCGCTCGCGGAAGCGCGAGGCGATCCTGTCCCTCGAAGGGAAGCTGATGGTCCTCGTCGACGCGATCGCCCCCGGGTTCCTCGACCGAGTGCTCGCCAAGGTGTTGAGATAAAGGGGGCAGCGGAAAAGTGAAAAAGGGGACTGGCACCTTTTCTCTCGAAAAGGTGCCAGTCCCCTTTTTCACCAGTCCCCTTTTCCGCTGCCCCCTTTCCGAAACGCGGCGATGACGAGCGCGTGCGTGATCGCCCCTGAGCGGATCAGCTCGGGAATCTCCGAGAGCGGCTTCAGAACGACCTCGAACGACTCGTCCGGGTCTCCGTGCGGGTCGGCGACCCGGTGCGCCCCCTTCGCGAGGAAGGTGTGGCACCGGTTGTTTTGGATCGCCGGGTTCGGGTGGACCCAGCCGAGGGGAACGAACTCGCGGGCGGCGTAGCCGCTCTCCTCGAGGAGCTCCCTTCGCGCCGATTCCTCGGGGGACTCGCCCGGGTCGCACATTCCACCGGGGATCTCGAGGGTCACCGAGCCGGTTCCGAAGCGGAACTGCCGGATGAGGACGACCTCCCCCGCGTCGGTCAACGGGATGACGTTGATCCAGTCGGGAGCCTCGACCACGAAGAACTCGCGGGGAGGGCGACCGTCCGAGGCCTGGTAGAGGACCCGGTCGAGATCGAAGACCCGGCACCCCGCGACGCGCTCCGTCCGGAGCCTTCGCCAGGTCTTCATTCCGGGTTTACCCCTTCTTCTCGTCGGTCTTTCCGGCGAGGCGGGCCTTGCGCGCCTCGAGCCTCCGGCGGAAGCGCTGGGCGCGGCGGATCCTCTTCTTGAGCGCGCGGGCGGCCGGGCCCGCGAGCGACTCTCCGGCTTCGGCGAGCTTCTTTTTGAGCCGCGCAGCTCTCTGCTGGAGCGATTCGACGGTGGCGATCGGCATCGGGAACCCCTTCCGAGTGCGAAAAACGCGGTCGGGACTCTAGCACAACCCGGATGCGCCCTCGCCCTGCGCCCCCTATACTCCCCGCGATGCCGCCCTACGAGAAGCACGTCTTCGTCTGCGAGAACGAAAGGGATCCGAGCGACCCGAGGGGATGCTGTCGCGCCCGCGGAGGAGCGAACGTCCGCGAGCGCCTCAAGGCGGCCGCGCACGCCGCCGGACTCAAGGGGAGGGTCCGGATCAACTCCGCGGGCTGTCTCGACCAGTGCGCCCACGGCGTCGCCGTCGTCGTGTACCCGGAAGGAACGTGGTACGGCGGCGTCACGGTCGAAGACGTCGACACGATCGTGCGGGAGCACCTCGTGGGCGGCCGCCCGGTGGAACGGCTCCGCATGCCCCACATGCGGCCCCCGGGGTGACCGGGTGATCCTCCCGGGCGGGCGGCGCTTCCTCGTCGTCGGCCATCGCGGCGCCGCGGCCCGCGCGCCGGAGAACACCGCCGCCTCGCTTCGGGCGGGGCTCGATGCGGGGGCCGACGCGATCGAGATCGACGTCGGCCTCACGGCCGACGGCCGCGCCGTGGTCCTCCACGACGCGAGGGTCGACCGGACGACCGACGGCCGCGGTCCGGTCGACCGGCGGAACTGGAGCGATCTCGAGCGCCTCGATGCGGGCTCGTGGTTCGCGCCCCGGTTCCGCGGGGAGCCGCTTCTCGACCTCGACGGCGCGCTCGCGATCGTGAGGCCGCGGGCCCCGATCGTGGTCGAGATCAAGGGGCAGGAAGCCGACCCCGGCCGGGTCACAACCCGCGACCGCCGTCTCGCGGCGGAGGTCGTGGCCGCACTCCTCCGCACCGGCGGGCTCGAAGGGGCGTCGGTCTCCTCCTCCCACTGGGCGCTGATCGATCATCTCGCCGATCGCGAGCCGGAGATCGACCTCGCCCTCACCGTGAGATGGAGCGAGCGACGGGACCCGCTCGCGTGGGCGCGACGCACGCGCGCCACGGCCCTGCACGCGAACCGGAGGTTGTGTTCCCACGCCTTCCTTTCGCGAGCGGGAGGTGCGGGGCTCGCGGTGATCGCCTACACCGTCAACCGGGCCGCCGAGGCCCGCGCCCTCGCCGCCGCGGGAGCGGACGGCATCTTCACCGATGACCCCGCCCGATTGGTGCGCTCGCTCCGCCCCTCCGACGCCCAGCCGTCCGAAGGGGACGACCTGGTCCTCGGCATCGACCAGGGAAGCGGGGGAACGCGCGCCGTGCTCGTGCGCCGCGACGGTACGGTCGTGTCGTCGCGGGCCTCGCGCGTCGCGAGCCGGCGGCTCCGGGACGGAAGCGTCCGTCTCGACGCGGAGGCGGTCGCCGCCTCGGTCGCCCGCGCCGTCGTCCCCCTGCTCGAGAGCGCCCCGCGCCGGCCCGTCGCCGCGGGCCTCGCGGCGCAACGAGGCTCGGTTCTCGTCTGGACGCGGAAGGAAGCCAGGCCGGTCACTCCCGTCCTGTCGTGGCGCACCGGAGAGGGGGCGTCCCCTCCCCTGCCTCCCTCGCTCGACGGCGAGGAGATCGCGCGGAGGACCGGTCTGACCGTTCGCTATCCGTACGGCGCCTTCCGGCTCGCCCGTCTGCTCCGGGACGATCCGTCGCTTTCGCGAGGATTGAGGGAGGGCAAACTCGTCGCCGGGCCTCTGGGGACATTCCTCGCCGCGCGGTTCGGGCTGCGCGAACGCGCCCCCGCGGACCCCTCGCTGGGGCAACGCCTTCTCCTCCTCGACCTCCACGACCGATCCTGGAACCGCCCGCGCTCGGAAGCGTTCGGCATTCCTTTCGAAGGTCTGCCCCCCGTCGCCCCCTCCGTCGCGGAACACGGGATCCTGAGGCTCGGGTCGAGGCGGCTTCCTCTCCGCGCGCTCGCGGGGGACGTGGGAGCGGCGGTGCGCGCCGTCTCCGACGGGGACCAAGGAGCGCTCGTCCTCGGAACCGGGGGGTTCGTGGTCGCCTCGGCCGGAGGCCGGCCGCGAAGGGTGCCCGGACTTCTCTCCTCGATCCTCTGGTCGGATGCGCGGCGCGCCCACCACGCCGTCGAGGGGACGGTGCACGGACTCGCGGCCTCGCTCCTCCTCGCCGCCCAGGCGAGCGGCTTCCCCGCGCACGATCTCGTGTTCCTCGCCTCGCGGGCCGGCCCGGCAACGCGGGCGCCGCACGTGACGGCGGCTCCGGAGGGAAGCGGAACGCCCCGGTGGGACCCGGCCCGCCGCTTCGAGGTCGAGCCCGGGGACTGGTCGCGGGAGGAGATCGTCCGCGGGGTGCTCGAGGGGATTGCTCGATCGTTCGCGGAGATCGGATCGCGGCTCGCCACAGCCGGCATGCTTCCGGCGCGATTCGTGGCGACGGGAGGGCTCTCGGCATCGCCGCATCTCGTGACCGCCGTCGCGCGCGCCCTGGGGGCCGAAGTCCGGATCGACCCGCGGCCGCACCGCACCGCGGTGGGGGCGGCTCTCCTCGCCGGGGACTCCCTTGGGGAGTGATCGCGCGCTCGCGCGCCGGATCCTCGCCTGGTACGAAGCGCACCGCCGGGATCTTCCGTGGCGGCGCACCCGGGACCCGTACGCGATCTGGGTCTCGGAGGTGATGCTCCAGCAGACGCGGGTCGAGGCGGTGCTCCCTTACTACGAACGGTTCCTCGCGCGATTCCCGAACGTGGGAGCGCTCGCGGAGGCCGACGAGGAGGCGGTGCTCGCTCTGTGGAGCGGGCTCGGCTACTACCGGCGCGCCCGCCTGCTTCGTTCGGGCGCGCTCGCGGTGATGGAACGGCACGGCGGGAAGATCCCGGAGGATCCAGGCGCGCTCCGCGCACTCCCTGGGATCGGGAGGTACACGGCGGGGGCGATCGCCTCGATCGCGTTCGATCTCCCGGAGCCGGTCGTCGACGGAAACGTCGAGCGCGTGCTCGGCCGTCTGCACGCGCTCCGGTCGCCGGCGGGGGCGGCGAGGACGGCGGAGGTCTGGCGGCTCGCCGCCTCCCTCGTGCCGCCCCGTGCGCCGGGAGACTGGAACCAGGCGCTGATGGAACTCGGCGCCACCGTTTGCACGCCGAGGGCGCCGCGTTGCGCGATCTGCCCCGCGCGACGCGGCTGCGCCGCACTCGCGACCGGCCGGCCCGAGGCGTACCCCCCGGTACGACCGCGATCCCGCCCGGTGACCGTCCGCGTCGCGGTCGCGCTCTGCGTCGTCGACGGCCGGCTCCTCCTCGAGCGGAGGTCGGAGGCGACCCCGCTCCGGGGGGAGTGGGACTTGCCGGCCCGGACGATCGAAGCGGGAGACGACGCCGCGGCCGCGCTCGCAAACGCGCTTCGTAGCGCCCACTCCGTCCGGGCGCGCCGCCCCGTCCCCCTCGGAGCGGCGACCCACTCGATCCTGAACCGGAGGCTCCGGATCGAGGTGTGGCGATTCGAAGCGACGGCACCGCGCGCGGCGCGTTCGTCGAGCCGGTTCGTCGCCGCTTCGCGTCTCGACGCGGAGGCGGTTTCGGGAGCGACGCGGAAGGTCGTGCGTCTCGCCTCCTCGAAGGGTCAGGGCCGTTCCCAGGGGGGAATCCACGCGGCGGCCGGGGCGCCGTCGTCCTCTTCGGGGAGGAGATCGGAGGCGAGGGGCCGCCGGAAGGCGTAGTCCCGACCTTCCATCAGGGGAAGCGCGCCGAAGGTCATGTCGAGACCGGCCCAGTACGCGAGAAACGCAGTCGCAACCACGCCGATCGGACCCGCTTCGTCGGCCACCCGCAACGCGACGAGGGCGATCGCAGCGATCGCCGCTGGTGGGTAGAGGACGTAGCGGAGAAGGGCCGCATGGGTCCGGCCGGCGACCCCGACCGCCGCTTCCCGCGCGAACCGCCCGATCAGACCGCCGAGGATCAACCCGGTCGCCAGAGCCCACCCCTCGAGCCAGCGGAGCCACTCCGATTCGATGCCGCCGAGGTGTCGCCAGGGGTCGACGAAGACCCAAAGAACGCCAACCCAGGCGCCGAGCCACGCGTAGCCGAGGAGCCGCCTCGACCACGCCCGACGTTCGGTCGTCATTGCTTCCCTCCTGCGATTCGAGGGGCGGGGACCTCGGGAAAGGTCCGTCCCGTTCGCTCGACGCGCCATGGGCCGGGTTGCGGCGCGGGAACTTCGCGCGCGGACCTGGAATCCGCAGGGACGTGCAAGGGAGCGGCATCCGCACGTTCGCAAACGAATCCCGGGAGTACCGTCGGGCGCGATGATTCCCGACGACGACACCTGGACTCTCGTCTGCGAGCATCGGCCGCTCGTCCCCCGTGTCGTCGCGAAATTCCGCAACGCCGGAGTCTCCCCTTCCGACCTTCGCGCGGAGGGGATCCTCGGCCTGGTGGAAGCGGCCCTCCGCTTCGACCCCGCGCAGGGTGTACCCTTCGGAGCGTACGCGTTCCACTGGGTCCGGAAGCGTGTCCGCGAAGCGGTCCTCCGCGACCTCACGATCGTGCAGATCTCGAAGTACCACGCCCTCCGCCTCGCCAGGATTCGGGACGCCGCGAGGGACCTCGAAGGGGAGCTCGGCCGCGAGCCGAACTCCGAGGAGCTCGCTCGTCGCGTGGGGCTCGATCCCCGAACGGTGCGGGAGACGCTCGCGGGCGTTCCGCGGCCCGCCTTCCTCGACGCACCGGTCGGGCCGGGCAGCGACCTGCGACTCGTCGACACGATCGCGCAGACGACGGAGCCCTCACCCGAGGATGCGGCGGAAAAGGCGAGCGTGCTCCGCTTCCTGCGCGAGCGGATCGATTCGCTCCCGCCGCGGGAACGCGGCGTGCTCCGCCTCCACTTCGGTCTCGACGGCGCCGAGCCGAGGCCTCTCGCCGCGATCGCGCGCCGTTACGGGGTGAGCCGGGAGCGGATCCACCAGATCGAACAGACCGCCCTCAGGCGGCTGCGGCGCTGGATCGATCGCCCCTCGCCCCTCCCGCCCCCTTGAGCGCGTGAAGGTGGCGCGAACGGTGGAGAGGACTCGCGCCGCGCACGAGGCCGAAGTTGCGGTGGGTCCGAGAGTTCCATCG
>CAYLHQ010000050.1:0-12110 GCA_964383585.1 uncultured Acidobacteriota bacterium | reverse complement strand
CGCGAAGGGTGGGGAGGACTCGCGCCGCGCACGCGGCCGAAGTTGCGGTGGGTCTAAGAGTTCCACCGCAACGCTCGTGCCGCGAAGTCGCGAGCCCCGGCTTTCCGATCGGCGCGGAAAGGGAATCCCCAGACCCCACCGCAACTTCGGCCGCGTGCGCGGCGCGAGTCCTCCCCACCCTTCGCGCCACCTTGTGGTCGTCACGCCGCGCGTCTCGAGCGACGCCGAGTTCACCGACCGGCGGAGGTGGGAGATTCTCAGAGAGAACATCCGGCGTTTCGGGGCGGGGGAGCCGCTCGAAAAGGTCGTGGACAAGCGAGTGGGGTACGGAACGGGTCCCCTCGTCTCGACGCCTCCCGGTGTATCGGCGCGCGGAGGTGGAAGATGAGCGGCTTGAAGGCGACCTGGTCGATCTCCTGCAAGGACGGCACGAGGAGCACAGGCGAGTTGACCTCCGAGGGGGGGAGCGCCTACCGCGGCATGATGACGATCGCGTCCTCCGACGACACGATGACGGTGAAGAGGAAAGGCGCGAGGCCGTACGGCGGCGCCCACGCCGCTCCGCTCACGCCCGCGGCTTTTCCTCCGGTCTCCCGAGCAGGTATCCCTGGGCGTAGTCGGCACCGAGCTCGCGGGCGAGCTCGAGTTCCGTCTCGAGCTCGACTCCCTCGGCGACGATGCCGTCGGTCGTGAACTCGGAGGCCGCGCGGATCAGGTGGCGCAAGAACTCCCGATACTTGGGGGATTCCGCCGCGTGGACGAGGCTCGACCGGTCGATCTTCACGAACTCCGGCCGAATGACGGCCAGGTGTGGAAGGGAGACGTAGCCCGCCCCAAAGTCGTCGAGGGCGAACCCGTACCCGGCGGCGCGCCAGCGTTCGATCGCCTCCTTGCGGTCCTCGGCCCTCGGGTTCGCGTCGAGCTCCGAGATCTCGATGACCACGTGCAGTCCCTGCGGAAGCGGGATGGGTTCGGTGCGGTTCAGGAAGTCGACGTCGGCGTTCACGAACAATCGCTCGATCCCCGCGGATCGGGCCTGCTCGATCTGCATGCCGAAGATGACACGCTTGAGACGCCCGAGCTGGCCCACCGAGTGGTATTTCTTGAACAACTCGAGGGGGGAGAGGGAGCCTCGGGGATCCCGCGCGAAGACCTCGTGTCCGAAGACGGCTCCCGTCCCGAGATCGACGATCGGTTGATGGACGAAACGGACGCAGCGCTCGTCGATCACGTACTCGTCGACGCCGACTCGCACGCGGTCCCCGCTCTTCTTGGCGACGTACATCGCGAGGTCCGCCGCGCGAAGTAGCTCGTCTTCGTCCGTCCCGTGCTGGGGGAAGAGGGCCACTCCTATGCTCGCGTCGAGACGGAGATGCTCCCTCTCGGCGTACGTTCGGATCGCCTTGCGGATCCGCTCGGCCGCGATCAGCACCCCGTCCGCGGAGGTCTTGGAGAGGATGACCACGATCTCGTCGCCGCCCCAGCGGAAGTGGAGGTCGGTGCCCCGGGTCGCACTGCGGACGGCGACCGCGACCGCCTTGAGGACCTCGTCTCCATAGGCGTGCCCCCGGCTGTCGTTGATCGCCTTGAAGTGGTCGAGATCGCAGAGCAGGATCGCGAGGGTCGAGCCGTCTTTCGCCGCGCGCCCCAGTTCCCGGACCACCCGCTCCTTGAAGTGCCTACGGTTGTACAGGTCGGTCAACGGATCGCGGATCGCTTCGCGTTTCCGGATGACCTCCTCGACGACCCGCCCCGCATGTCGGGCGAGCGTATGGGCGGTCGAACGGACACGGTGGGGGACCTCCTGCCGAAAGGGCCCGTTCCCGAGGCCCAGGATCACGAGCCCGACGATCCGCGTCCGGGTCCTGAGGGGGAGGAGCAGGACGTGTTCGACTCCCGCGACGCCGCCCGTCAGGACCGATCGCTCGACGGAGCCTGTGGGGATCGCGGCGAGTTCGGCGGAGGAAACGCTGACGGGGCGGAACGACTCGAGGGCGCTTCGCAGGATCGGAAGGTTCTGGAGCGCGTGAGAAGTCCCGTCCGGGGACTCCGCCGGGCTCCCCCGGATCGCCCGCGTCGAGACGATCTCCACGGCCGGCTCGTTCGTTCGGACGAGGAGGATCCGTGCGAACGGGGATCGGTACGTACGCGCCATCCCCTCCGCGATCGCACCGAGGCACTCGCGGATCTCGAGGTTCCCGGTCGCCATCCCGTTCATCTGGTTCAAGAAGAGCTTGACCCGCGAGACGGTCGTGCGGACGTGAACGATGTAGGCGCAGAAGAGGAAGATCAGGAGGGCGAGCGCACCGAGGAGACGGGTCGCGGCTTGTCGTGCGGCATGGTCTCCGAGCCGGTCGTCGAGCAAGAAGTAGAACCCTGCGACGGCGCCCGCACCGCACAGGACGAGGAGCCCGAGCGTCAGGAACCAGAGTTGCCACTCGCGAAGCTCGCTCGCCCGGAGATCGTCCTGAATTCCGGTCTCCGGAAGCACCCCGACCTTCAAGCCCGCACCCCCCCGGGACCCACACCGGTCCCGGCCCCGCAGAATCTTGGGCTTCGAATCGGCGTGCGCAACGTTACGAGATTGAAGGCGGGCGCGACGAAATCGTCTCCCGAACGGTCGAACCGTGGGGTGCGTCTCTCCCGAACGCTGGCAGCGACGTTGCTTGACGGGTGCAGCCGCTCGTTCCTCCGGAGGGACCAGAATGACGACGATTCCGAGACTCCTGGCCGCGTTCGCGCTCCTCGCGGCATGGATCGTGACGACGCCCGTTCCGGCGGCGGCCCAGGCCCCCGCTCCCGCCCCGCTGTTCGCCCCCGCCCCGACTCCGGACGACGACGTCGTGAAGGCCCTGTCGGGTCGCGAGGTCGTTCGCCTCGCGTTCGCGAACCCCGACCTCGAACTCGTCGCAGGACCCGAGGAACCCTCAGGGGCGGCCGCGGTGCTCCTCAATCTGTTCGACGACGTTTCGATCGTCGCCGTCCGCGATCGCTTCGACCGGCGCGGCCGTGCGAACTGGACCTGGTTCGGCCGCTTCGCGAACGACCGTACCGGAAGCGTCATCCTCGTCTCCCGCGACGGGAGGCTGACCGGGTTCGTCCAGGGTCCCGGGAAAGTCTTCGACATCGTCGCGCTGGACGGCGAGACCCGGAGCGCGATCCGCGAGATCGAACAGTCGGGGTACCCGCCGGACGAGCCTCCGGAACAGGAGGTGCCGGAGATCGGCATGCGGGCCTCCGCCCCGCCGGCCGCCGCACTCGCGGCGGTCTGCGGCCCCGACGACTTCATCGACATGATGGTCGTCTACACGGCGGACGCCGACGCCGCCCCCGGCGACATCCTCGGAACGATCCAGGCGGCGATCGACGACACGAACGAGTCCTATGCCAACAGCGGGATCGTGCAGAGGATGCGTCTGGTCCACGCCGCGGAGGTCGACTACGAGGAGTCCGGCGACACCGTCCTCGACCGCGACCGGCTCCGCGATCCCGGCGACGGGTTCATGGACGGTGTCCACGCGCTGCGCGATACCTACGGGGCCGACCTGGTCAGCCTCGTCACCGCGAGCGGCGACTGGTGCGGCTATGCCTACATCCTCGACCCGGTCGATCCGTCCTTCGAAGACCGCGGTTTCAACGTCGTGAAGCTCTCCTGCGCGGTGGGGAACCACACCTTCGCCCACGAAAACGGCCACAACATGGGGGCCCGGCACGACCGGTTCGTCGACGACACCGACGGCGCACCCTACGACTACAACCACGGGTTCGTGAACGTCGACGATGGCTGGCGCACGGTCATGGCCTACAACGACGCCTGCGAGGACGCCGGAACGAGCTGCACCCGACTCCAGTCCTGGTCGAATCCGGACCTGACCTACGGCGGCGACCCGATGGGGATCGCCGACGGCGACCCCGAGGCCGCCGACAACCGGACGACTCTCAACAACACGCGCACGACCGTTCAGCGGTTTCGGGCCGCCCACGCCCCCACCGCGGACGCGGGCCCCGACCAGAACGCGGAGTGCGGCGTCCCGACGACCCTCGACGGGAGCGGCTCGTGCGACCCCGACGACGATTCTCTGACCTACTCTTGGACTGGCGGCTTCAAGGAAGGGGGCGGGACCGCCTACGGGGCGACGCCTCTCGTGACCTTCCCGAAGGGGATCTACGAGGTCGGCCTCGTGGTGAACGACGGCCTGATCTCCTCCGTTCCCGACACGGTGAGGGTCGATGCGACCGCCGACTTCGCCCCTCCGAGTATCGCCTGCCCACCGGACGTCGTCGTCTCCTGCACCGATCCGAACGATCCCTCCGCCACCGGGTCGGCGACGGCGAGCGACCTCTGCGACGCGAATCCGGCGGTCGGGTACGTGGACGTCGAGGCCCCCGGCGCCTGCCCGCAAGAGAAGACGATCGAACGGACCTGGAGCGCCACGGACGACGACGGAAACGTCGCTTCCTGTCTCCAGACGATCACGGTCGACGACTCCACCGCCCCGGTCGTTTCCTGCGGCGTGGAGGCCGACGAGCTGTGGCCCGTCGACCACAAATGGAACGACGTCGGCTTCTCCTGGGAGGCGACCGACGACTGCGACACCGAGCCGACCGCCGTGATCACGGTGACGAGCGACGAGCATCCGGCTCTCGCGACCGGCTCCGGCGGGCCGAAGCACTGCCCGGACGCCGCGATCGACCCCGAGAGCGACCGCGTCCTCCTCCGCGCCGAGCGCTCGGGGGGAGGCGACGGCCGGATCTACGTCGTGACGGTCGCGGTTTCCGACGCCTGCGGAAACGTCTCGACGTGCGAGGCTTCCGTCGGTGTTCCTGAGAGCAAGAAGCCGGGGAACGCCGCGATCGACTCGGGACAGACGTACGACGCGACCGACTGCGGCGCGGCGTTCGTGCGCGAGCCGGGGCCTGCGACGACGCGAGCGGGATCGCCCGCGGCGCGGGCGCAGGCGCCGCGGGAGGAGCGCGGCCGGAAGTCGAGGGAGAAGTGACCGATCGGACGGCGGGCGCGGGGCGATTCCGCCCTACGCCCGCCGCACGATGTCGGTGCTGAAGATCGCGAGGGCCGTCCAGATGCATCCGAACGCCACGGCGTGGGGACGCGTCAACGGCTCGCCGTAGACGAAGACCCCGAGAAGGAACGTCAGGCTCGGCGCCAGGTACTGGCAGAGGCCCACCCACGAATACGGGAGGCGTCGCGCCGCACCCGCGAACCAGATCAGCGGAACCGCCGTGATGATCCCCGCGCACGCGAGGAGAACGGTCGTCGACGGACCGGCGGCGACGAACGCTCCCTTCCCGGTTGCGGCGAGGGTCAGGAGGAACACGATCGCGACGGGGAAGAGAAGGGTCGTCTCGACGAAGAGCGCCCCGATCGAGTCGACCGCGATCGCCTTCCTGAGAAGGCCGTAGACCCCGAAGGTCAGCGCGACCGTGAGGGCGATCCAGGGGAGACGGCCGAGCGAGAGCGTGAGCCAGAGCGTCCCCGCCGCGGCAAGCAAGACGGCGATCGTCTGCGCCCGGGTGAGCCGCTCCCGGAGGAAGACCATCCCGAGCACGACGTTCACGAGCGGGTTGATGTAGTAGCCGAGGCTCGTGTCGAGGATCCGCCCGCTCGTCACCCCGTAGATGAAGGTCAACCAGTTCGTCGCGACGAGGACGGCGGTGACGGTGAGCATTCCGATCGTGCGTGGCGAGCGGATCGCGGTGCGCACGCCGGCCCAGGTGCCGACCGTGGAGAGGAGCACCGCGAGGAAGGGGACGGACCAAACGACCCGATGCGCGAGGATGTCGAGTGGGGCGACGTGCCGGAGCGCCTTGAAGTAGATCGGGACGAACCCCCAAAAGCCGAACGCCGCGAGCGCGAGGACGAGACCGCGCCGCCGCTCCGAGGGGGGAATGTCCAAGGAAACCTCCGTCGCGAAGAGGGGAACAGTGTAGGGGGGGATGCAAGGGGCGCGGTGCTTCACCCGGCGGCGTCCCCGAGCGACCTGCGCGATACTGGCGTGCGGAGGACGGGATGCCAATCGCCGCCGTTCTACTTCTTCTCGCAGCCACGGTTTCTCCCGCCGCGTCCCCGGCGCCGCCCCCCGAGGTCCCCGAGATGCGCGCCTTCGCCTTCGACCTCTACGCCGGGCTTCGCGAGGAGCCGGGGAACCTCGCCCTGTCGCCCTGGAGCGTCGCCTCGGCCCTCGTCTCTCTCGCCGACGGCGCCAGGGGAGCGACACGGGTGGAGATCGAGAAAGCGCTCCGCCTCCCGAGGACCTGGGAGGAGTCCCGCGCGAGGTGGCTCGAATCGCTCGCCGCGCTCGGCGCAAGGTCGGGCGACGGGGTCGATCTCGACGCGGCGAACGCCCTCTGGGTGGGGAGGGGACAGCGACTGCTCCCCGCGTTCGTCGAGGGACTGTCGGAGGGGCTCGACGTCGAGGTCGAGCGCGCCGACTTCGCTGGGGACCCCGCCGGAACAGAGGCGACGATCAACCGTTTCGTCTCGGAAAGGACGCGCGGGAAGATCCCTCGACTGGTCTCGAATCTCGACCCGAGGACGCGCCTCCTGATCGTCAACGCGATTTACTTCAAGGGGCTCTGGGCCTTTCCGTTCGAGAAGGAACGGACGGAGACCCTCCCGTTCACGGGGTCGTCGGGGGCATCGGCGCCGAGGCCGTTCCTCCGGAAGAAGGAGGAGTTCCGTTATTTCGAGGACGCGGATCTCCAGGCCCTCGAGCTTCCGTACCGAGGCGGGGAGGTCCGGATGCTACTTCTCCTTCCGACGACGAAGGGCGGCCTTCCCGCCGTCGAGCGCACTCTCGATCGGGCCCGTTACGACGCGATCGTCGCGGCGATGCGGACGTGGGACGTCGACGTCTCGATCCCGAAGTTCAAGATCGAATCGTCGTTCGAGCGCTCGTTCGTCCGCGCGCTCGACGCCCTAGGGATGAAGACGGCGTTCACGGAGAGGGCAGATTTCTCCGGGATGACCGGTGCGAGGGACCTCTTCGTCTCCCGCGGGATCCACAAAGTCTTCGTCGCGATCGACGAGGAGGGGACCGAGGCGGCGGCCGCGACCGGAATCGGCATGCGCCCGGTCTCCGTCGTCCCGAGCGCGCGGTTCACGGCCGACCATCCCTTCCTCTTCGTGATCCGGGACGTCCCGACGGGGACGATCCTCTTTCTCGGGAGGGTGGAGAGCCCCTGAGGCGGTTCGTTTCCGGACCCGGATCCGGGGTTCCATCCGAAGCGGCGACGGCTATACTCCGGCGGAAACGAGGAGGTCTCTTGAGCGGCCGCTCGACGGAAGTCGACGCCTACATCCGCAGGGCTCCTGAGTTCGCGCGCCCGATCCTCGAAAAGATTCGGGCGGCGTTCCACGCCGGGTGCCCGGGTCTCGAGGAGCGGATCAAGTGGGGGGCGCCGAGTTTCGAGTACGAGGGGATGCTCGGCGGGATGGCCGCCTTCAAGCGTCACGTCTCGTTCGGGTTCTGGAAGGCGCGCCTCATGGCCGACCCCGAGGGGCTTTTTCAGGGGGCCCCTCGGGCGAGTGCGATGGGGGTGCGGGTCGAGAGCCTCGCGGACCTCCCCGCGAAGAAGGTCCTCGTCGCCTACGTGAAGGAAGCGAGGCGCCTCAACGAGGAGGGGATCCGGGAGCCGCGACTCGCGCGGCCGAAGCGTTCGGCGCGGGTCGAGGTGTTGACCGAGCTCGTGGAGGCCCTTGACCGGAATCCGAAGGCGCGAAAGACCTTCGACGCGTTCCCTCCTTCCTGCAAGCGCGAGTACGTCGAGTGGATCCTGGAGGCGAAGCGCGAGGAGACCCGGGCGAGACGGCTCGCGAAGACCGTCGAGTGGCTCGCGGAGGGGAAGCGGCGTCACTGGAAGTACGAGACGACGCGGTGATGCGGAGAGGAGGCCGCACCCCGCTCCATACGAAGATGCTCCTCGGCGGGATCGCCGGCGCCGGAGGGGGGCTCCTCGCCGGGACGCTCTTCCCCGACGCTCCCGCGCTCGACACCTTCGTACGCGTCGTGACGCAACCTGCCGGACAGATCTTCCTCCGACTCCTCTTCATGCTCGTCGTGCCGCTGATCTTCGCGGCGCTCGTCCTCGGCGTGACCGGTCTCGGCGACCTCCGCAAGCTCGGCCGGATCGGGCTCAAGACGCTCGCGTACACGGTCGTCGTCTCCTCGATCGCCGTCTTTGTGGGGATCGGGCTCGTGAACGCGCTCCACCCCGGAGAAGGAATGTCCGACGAGGCGCGGTCGCGCCTTATGGAGGGGGCGGCGGAACGCTCGACGGGGCTCGCAGCCGCCACGGCCCCGAAGGCGGGGATCGATCTGCTCGTCCGCATCGTCCCCGACAACCCGATCCGGGCGGCCGCCGAGGGGGACATGCTCGCGGTGATGTTCTTCTCGCTGCTCGTCGGGATCGGAATTGCGCTCACGCCGACCGGTCCCGCGCGAAAGTTCCTCGGGGCGATCGAGGGGCTCTACGACGTCACCATGCGTCTCATCGGAATCGTGATCTCGCTCGCCCCCTACGGGGTCGCCGCCCTCCTCTTCACGCTGACGGCGCAGGTCGGGATCGAGGTGATCGGGCAACTCGCACGGTACGTCGGTGTCGTCCTCCTCGCCCTAGCCTTCCATCAATTCGTCGTCTACTCGCTCGCGGTGCGGTTCCTCGGGGGGATGAGTCCGATCGCCTTCTTCCGCGGGGTCGACGAGGCGATGCTGACGGCATTTTCGACGGCGTCGAGCAACGCGACCCTGCCGGAGGCGCTCCGGGTCGCGGAGGAGAACCTGAAGCTTCCGAAGCACGTCTCCCGCTTCGTGCTGACCGTCGGCTCCACCGCGAACCAGAACGGGACCGCGCTCTACGAGGGGGTGACCGTTCTCTTCCTCGCGCAACTGTACGGGGTCGATCTGACGCTCGCCGACCAGGCGCTCGTCTCCTTCATCTGTATCCTCGCGGGGATCGGGACGGCGGGGGTTCCCGGCGGCTCGCTTCCCGTGATCGCCCTCATCCTCGGGATGGTGGGCGTCCCGCCGGAGGGCATCGGGGTCATCCTCGGCGTCGACCGCTTCCTCGACATGTGCCGGACGACGCTCAACGTCACCGGCGACCTCGCCGCCGCCGTCGTCGTATCGAGGGGGGACAAGGGGACTGGCACCTTTTCGGAGTAGCCTTCTTTCTGGAGAGAGCAATGACGATCCGGCGGCGGGACATCCTCAAGATCGGCGGCGCGGCGGCGGCGGGAATGGCGGTGAGTGCGGTCTCGAGCCCCACGCGGGCAGCGCCGACCCCGGAGAAACGCGCGCCGATGCCGACCCGGAACCTCGGACGCACCGGCGTCCCGGTGGGGATCTTCTCCCTGGGGGGTCAGGCCGCGATCGAACAGCCGGACAACGCCTCGATCGCGGTTCCGCTGATCGAGCGGGCGCTCGACCTCGGCGTGAACTACATCGACACCTCCGCCCGCTACGGTGGGGAGGAGAAGCGCTGGAGCGAACGGTACGTCGGTGAGGTGATGGCCCGGCGGCGCCGGGAGGCGTTCCTCGCGACCAAGACGCATGACCGGACGCGCGAGGGTTCGATTCGACACCTCGAGCGCTCCCTCGATCTGCTTCGGACCGATCGCATCGACCTGTGGCAGATCCACAACCTTTCCCGCATGGAGGAGGTCGACCGGATCTTCGCGAAAGGCGGGGCGATGGAGGCCCTTCTCGAGGCTCGCGAGAAGAAGATCGTGCGATTCCTCGGTGTCACCGGTCACGCGGATCCCGCGGTGCTGATCGAAGCGCTCCGCCGCTTCCCGTTCGACGTCCTCCTCCTCGCCCTGAACGCCGCCGACCGTTACCGCCTTCCGTTCGCCGAGAGGCTCCTCCCCCTCGCGGTCGAAAAGGAAATGGGGATCGTCGGAATGAAGATCCCGGCGCGTGGCCGGTTGCTCGGATCGAGCGGGATCGCGATGGCGGAGGCGCTCCGGTACGTCCTCACCCTTCCCGTTTCGACGGTGATCGTCGGCTGCGACACCATCGCCCAGCTCGAGGAGAACGTCGCCATCGCACGCGCATTCACTCCACTGTCTCCCGACCAGATGGCGGCGCTCGAGCGGCGGGCGGAGCCGGTCGCAAAGCAGTCGCTCTTCTTCCGGGCATAAAGGGGACTGTGGTCTTCCCCCGATTCGGTGGACGGTTTCGTTACGCTGCCTGACTCCGGCGTTCGTACTCGGCGGGACTGATCTGACCGAGAGTCGAATGCCGCCGGCGCTGATTGCAGAAGACCTCGATGAAATCGAACAGCTCCATATTGGCTTCGCCGTGACTCTCGAAGTGCTCACCGAGCTCGCTCTTCACCGTCGAGAAGAAGCTCTCCATCACTGCGTTGTCGTGGCAGTTCCCACGACGACTCATGCTGCATGTGAGTCCTCGGACTTCAAGGGCGCGTTGATAGTCCTCGCTCGCGTACGTGCAGCCCTGATCGGAGTGGTGCAGAAGGCCAGCTTCGGGGCAACGGCGCTTCAGGGCCATCTCGAGCGCCTCGAGCGTCAGGTGCCGATCGTTCACGGCGCTCAGCGCGTCGCCAACGAACTCCGGATGAAGAACGTCAACGTCTCTCCGTCCGGGGTCCGCGGCGTCTGGCTGCGCCACGATCTCGGGACGCGCCACAAGAGGTTGCTCCGCCTCGAGAAGCAGTCCCAGGAAGACACGATCATCCTTACCGACGAGCAGATCGCCTTGCTCGAGCGGCACAGCGTCGACTTCCGGTGCCGACACATCGAGTCGTCCCGACCGGGCGAATTGCTCAATCAGGACACGTTCTTTCGGGGATCCCTCAAGGGCGTGGGCAAGGTCTACGTGCAGGTCGTCGTCGATGTCTTCTGCTCGCTGGCTTTCGCCAAGGTCTACACCTCGAAGATGCCGGTCACGGCCTGCGACCTGCTGTACGACCGGGTCTTTCCCTTCTACGAGATGCTCGGCGTTCCGATCGGCGCGGTACTCACCGACAATGGCCGAGAGTTCTGTGGGAAGCCGGAGACCCATCCCTACGAGCTGCTCGTCGCCATGGAGGGAATCGAGCATCGGACGACGCGGGTCCGCTCTCCGAGGACGAACGGTTTCGTGGAACGAATGAATCGGACACTCCTCGACGAGTGCTTCCGGGTGGCGGGCCGGACCACCTGGTACGTCGAGGTCGAGGAGATCCAGCGAGACCTCGATCGCTTCCTGGCCTACTACAACGTCGAGAGGACCCATCAGGGCTACCGCCTCAAGGGGAGAACGCCGGTGCAGGCGCTTTGCGAGGCCCTTGGCCTCGACGCGCCTCCCGAATTTCCACAGGTCGGCACCGGATCCGACACGATCAACGGAAATGAGGAACATGCCGCGTAGAAGAAGAACCCGGAAGAACCGGTGTCGGGGACTTACTCAACTTGTACAGCCTTGGATCAGGTGTTACGCAATCAGCGCCTTGCCTCACCACTCAAGAGAGCATGAATAGAAGTCAGGCTCACAAACGCACCACCGAACCCAAGCACAACACTCGCGATGGCACAGAGCATGCCTGGCCCGGTGAACCGTGATATCAGCCAGTAGAAGCAACCGTAGGTCGGAAGCAAGACGCTCATTCCTGCCGTGGCCCAACCTCCGGCGTACCACCCGCACACCCAGCTGATCGGACACGACACAACGAAGATGAGGACCGCTGCGAGGACTCTGACAGACTTCATATCGCACCCTCCAGTAGCCGCCTGCTCTTTGTAATCACGGCGGTAGTTTCTGACGAGGTGTACCAATCGAGGGACCCGTCACGCCATCTCGTACGAGAATGTGACTCCTCTCAGTCGCCCGTCCAGTAGGCATGCTTCCGCTCGGCCAGCGCGGGGGCACCGGGAGGAGAATCGGCCTGGTGACAGGGTTGAAGGCGGGAATGGGAGTTCCCATAGCACCCGATACCGGACCCTACGCGCGGATTCGCAGCTTGGAGTTCCTATCCGTCCGACGGGGCTGGGCAGTGGCGGGGAGGCCCTCAAGAATTGAGTGGGGGCCGTTCAGGGCCTAGACTCGCGGCCGACTGCTGACAAAGGAGGGCAAAACCGTGTGGTCTCATCG
>CAYLHQ010000049.1:0-12935 GCA_964383585.1 uncultured Acidobacteriota bacterium | reverse complement strand
CGCCGGCGAACCGGCTGCGCCACAATCGGTGCCCGCCGACTTCTACGCGGTGAGGGGATCGACGGGAAGAACGCCGCTCCGTGACCGGTTACGAGGAAGCCTCCCTTCGCCGTTTCGTAGGCGACCATCTGCGCGTAGGTGCTCGTGTGGAGGTCGGCTCCCTGCTTGAGCTGCACGAGCTTCTGGATCACGCTCTCGGGGCCGACGACCCACGCGATGCGGAGCCCCGGCGCCAGGATCTTCGACATCGTGCTCAGGTAGAGGACGTTTCCGGTGAAGGCGTGCTGCCCGCGGTCGCACTCGTGCGCCGCGGCGTCGATCTTGACGATCGGGGGGATGTGGTTCCCCGTGTAGCGCAACTGGCCGTACGGGTCGTCCTCGACGATCGGGACGCCGTAGTGCCCGGCGAGCTCGACGAGCCTCTCGCGCCGCTCGAGCGTGAGGGTGACCCCCGCCGGGTTGTGGAAGTTCGGGAGGACGTAGACGAACTTCGGCCCCGTCCGGAGCGCGTCTTCGAGGAGGTCGGTCCGCATCCCGTGGTCGTCCATCGGGACCGTGACGAACTCGACCTGGTACTGGTGGAACGCCTGCACCGCCCCGAGGTAGGTCGGGTTCTCGACGACGATCCGGTCGCCCCCGTTCAGGAAACACTTCCCGATCAGGTCGAGCGCCTGCTGCGAGCCCGAGGTGATCAGCACGTTCTGCGGACCCACGACGATCCCGTACCGCTCCATGTGGCGGACGAGGAGCTCGCGGAGCGGGAGGTAGCCTTCGGTCGTCCCGTACTGGAGCGCCGGAGGGCCGATCCGGTCGAGCACCCGGACGGAGGCCTCCTCGACCTCTTTCAGCGGAAAGACCTCGGGGGCCGGGAGCCCCCCGGCGAACGAGATCATGTCGGGGCGCTCGGTCAGCTTGAGGAGCTCGCGGATCGCGGAGCTCTCGAGACGCTTCGTCCTCTGCGCGAACCGGTCGTTCCAGCGGGTCTCGGGGCAGGTGTGCGTCATGAGGCTTCCTCCGCCCGGCGCCGCGCCGCCGCCCACACGCCGAGAAGGCGCGTGGCGCGGTCGACGCTCCGGAAGGTGGGGATCCCGGCGCGCTCGATGCGCTCCCGGAACCCGTCGTAGAGCGGGCCGCCGTCGACGACGGCGACCCACGGTTTTTCCGTCTCCCCCGCGAGCGCGGCGATGCGGTCGGAGAAACGCTCGCCGAGCGCCGGGGTCATCGGGACGGTCGCGACGACCGCCGCATCGACCCCGGGGTCGGCGAGGACGGCGCGGATCACCTCGACGTACCCGTCGTCGCCGAGCATCGGGGTCAGGTCGAGCGGGTTGTTCGGCGCGACGATCGCGTCGATCTTCGCCTCCTCGAAGATCGCGGCGAGGCGCCCGCGCGTCTCCCCCGAAAACGCCGCGAGCCGCATCGGCCCGAGCGAGTCGGCGATCGCGACGCTCTCGAACCCCGCGTTCGAAAGCCCCCCGAGCCGCATCCCCCCCACGCGCTTCCCGCGGAGACGCGTGAAGATCCGGGTCAGGTCGTCGAAATCGGCGATCGACTCGGCGAGGACGACCCCGGCCTGCGAAGCGAGCGCGCGCAGGACGGTGAAGTCCCCCGCGACCGACGCCGTGTGGGAGGCGGCCGCCCCCGCCCCCGCCTCGGTGCGCCCCGCCCGGTAGAGGATCACGTCGCGGCCTCCCGCGACGATCCGGGAGGCCGCCTCGAGCCACCGCTCCCCGTCGCCGGGGCGGAACCCCTCGAGGTAGCAGGCGACGATCTCGGTGCCGGCATCCCCCGCGAGCCATTCCATGTAGTCGCCCGCGGTCAGGTCGATCTGGTTCCCGATCGAAATCGCGAAGCGCGGCTCGATCCCGCACAGGGACGACGCCCGCGCGCAGGCGAACGCACCGCTTTGCGAGAGGAGGGCGAGCGGCGATTCCCTCTCGCGCTCCCCCTTCGGAGGCCGGCCGAGCTTCGAACCGGGCACGAACATCGTGTCGTACCCGCCGGGAAGCGACCGGATGCCGAGACAGTTCCCGCCGTTGACGAGCGGGCCCCGCCACGCGGTTCCGCGCGAGGCGTCGAGCGCCGCGCGGAAGGGTGCCCCGCGATCTTCCGCGTCGTGCTCTTCGGGTCGAGGGCGCGCGGAGACGCGAGGGAGCGGTCCGACTACGACTTCGCGATCGAGGCCGACGGCCTGACCCACGCGGAGTGGTCCCGCTGGTGCCTGGACACTTCGGAATCGGCGCCGACGCTCTGTTCCCTCGACCTCGTCCTCGCTTCGGAGCCGGTCCGGGAAGACCTGCGGCGAGCCATCGAAACGGAAGGAGTCACGATCTATGAGCGACGAGCGAACGCGGCGCGGAGTTGAGAACGTCCGGCGAGCGCTCGCCGCGCTCGAGCGTTCGGTCGAGACCCCCGTCACCGAGCCGCGCGATCTCTCCGGGATCGTCAAGGACTTCGAGCTTCTCTACGAGTTGAGCTGGAAGACACTCAAGAAGGTCCTCGAATCCGAGGGTCACGAAACCGGAACGGCGCGGGAGGTCTACCGCGTCGCCTACCAGACGGGGTTCCTCACCGACGAGGCGGGTTGGCTCGAGATGATCGACGACCGCAACCGCACGGTGCAGACGTACGACGAGGCGTTCGCGGCGCAACTGGCCGCCCGGATCCGCGAGCGGTACGTCCCTCTCTTCCGGGCCCTCGGCGAGCGCCTGTCCCGCTAGCGAAGGCCCCCTCACTCCGCCCCGTAGAGAACCTCCACCCGGCGCAGGCCGCGCATCGCGACCCACAGGAGCCCCGCCGAGACGGCGAGCACCCCCGGGATCGCGATCCACGGGGACGACGGGGACGCGAGGACCCCGATCGACGGGTCGGGCATCGCGAGCGGGACGAGCGACTCGACGTAGTGGACGACGCTCAGTTTCTTGAGGACGGGGGGGAGGAGGAAGTTCGCCGCCTCCCATCCGAGGAGCAGGAGCGCGGGGATCATCGGCGAGCGGAAGGCGATGCCGACGACGAGGAAGAGGGCGCCGTACCCGGCGCACGCGAGGGCGGTCGCGACGAGGTAGCGGCCGATCGTGATGAGCCCGTCCGCGGTGAGAAAGGCGCCCGCGAGCGCCCCGGTTCCGTGCGCGAGGTGGAGGCCCGCCCAGCTCGCCGCGACCGTCGGCAGGAGGAGCACGACGACCGCGACGAGGCCGGACAGGTACTTGCCGAGTGCGAGGTCCCCCCGCCGCATCGGGGCGAGGAGGGTCGTGTGGAGGCTCCGGTCGAGGATCTCCCCGCGGATCAGCGAGCCGAAGACGGCGACGCAGGCGAAGTAGGTCACGAACCGGAGGAGGAGGGTGCGGTACATCACCGCGAAGACCGTCCGGTCGTAGGCGACCGTTTCCTCTACGCCCTGGAGGAGTCCGACGACCGCGCGCGCGCCGAAGACGACGAGCGGGACCGCACAGAGGACGAGGAGGGGGAGCATCCGGCGGCTCAGGAACCGACGCCGCGTCTCGAGCGCCACGAGGGCGAGGATCTGCCGTCTCCGCATCGCGCTCACGACCGCACCCCTCCCCCGTCGTCGATCAGGTAGCGGTAGACCGCCTCCATGTCCCCGTCGGCCGGCGCGACCGCGCGGACGTCGATCCCCTCCTCGACCACGAGGCGGTTGAGGAGGAGGCGGAAGCCGTCGGGGTTCTTCGTGCGGACGAAGAGCCCCTCGCCGTCGTCGTGGAGGCGCACCTCGACCGCGCTGTCGAGCTCGAAGATCCGCGACGCGAGCCGGGACGGCGTCCCGCAGCGGACCAGGATCTGCGCCGGGACGTCCGTGACCTCCTCCCGCACCCCGTCGACCGTCCCCTCGGCGGTCACGTAGCCGTGGTGGATCAGGATCACGCGGTCGGACACGACCCCGACCTCGTGGAGCACGTGGCTCGAGAGGAGCACGTGCCTCCCCTCGGCCGCGAACTCGCGCATGAGGGAGAGGAACTCCGCCCGCGCCATCGGGTCGAGGCCGTTCAAGGGCTCGTCGAGAACCAGGACCGTCGGGTCGTGGGCGAGCGCCGCGGCGAGGCGCGCCCGCTGGCGCATCCCCTTGCTGTACCCCGCCGCCTTCCGCCCGAGATCGTTCCCGAGCCCGACGCGCGCGAGGGTCGCGGCGGCGCGCTCCTGCGCCTCCTTCCGCGTCATTCCGTGGAGGCGAAGCGTTCCCGCGACGAAGTCGAGCCCGGTGACCCCGCGCGGGAACGAGTCGTACTGGGTGCAGTACCCGACGATCCGGCCGATCCGCTCGGCGTCCTCGGACGGAACGCCGAGGACCTGAACACGCCCCCGTGTCGGCCGGAGAAGCCCCGTCATCAGGTTCATGAGGGTCGTCTTCCCCGACCCGTTCGGCCCCACGAGGCTCGTGATCCCGGGGCCGATCGAGAGGGAGACGCGGTTGACGCCGAGGACCTCACCGTAGAACTTCGACACCGACTCGAAGACGATCCGCCCCGCGCTCATCGCACGATCTCCACCGCGCGGAGGCGCCGGAAGAGGACGAGTAGGGAAAGCCCGTAGAGAACGACGAGGGCGAAGGTCACCCGCTCCCCGGAGAGCACCGCTTCGATGTCGACGCCGTAGAGGACCTGGACGAGCGACCGCATCACCTCGGGAACGCTCACGAGGAAGCCCCAGTTCGTCCCGAGGGTATCCTGGAACGCCGCCCCCACGACCTGCCCCCCGAGGAGGAGCGCGACCAGAAGCGTCTGCGCGGTCGCCTTCCTCCGCGTGAGCGCGGAAGCCGCGAGCGTCAGGAGCGAGAGGGCCGCGATCCAGGCGGCGCTCCCGGCGACGATCGCGAAGGGGATGCGGACGTGCGCGCGCGCCCATTCGGATCCGGCGAGCGAGGCCTGAAGGCCGTACACGAGTAGGCCCGGAACCCACGTCACCGCCGAGAGCAGGAGCGCGAGCGCCGCGAGCTTCCCCGCGACGTAACGGGCGCGGGTCAGCGGACGCGCGAGGAAGAGGGGGAATGCCCCGTTCGCGAGGTCGGCCGAGACCAGGGACGGCCCGGCGAGGAGGGCGAGGAGCCCGCCGAACCAGTAGCACTGCCACGCCATGAAGCCCGCGAAGAACCACCCGTCGATCTGGAGTAGCTCCGCGGGGTCGAGCCGCATCGAGGCGAGCGCCGACACGTTGTGGGTCAGGTAGACGAAGGTCGCAGCGCCGAGCGGCAGAAGAAAGGAGGCGCAGAAGACGAGAAGGACGAGGCGCGAGCGGAACGCATCCTGGAGGGCGTGACGGGTCACGACCCGCCAGAGGCGCTCCGGCGGGACGCGCCGTCCTTCCCAGCGCCCATACGACCGCTCAAGGATGGGCATCGGTCCCCTCCATCGCTCTGAGGAAGATGTCCTCGAGCGAATCGCGCCTCGCGTCGAGGCGGCGGATCGGGAGCCCCTGTTCCGCCGCGAGACGAAAGAGGACGGCGACGTCGAGGCTCTCGGGGAGAACCATCTTGAGCTTCCCGTCGGAGACGATGGCGCAGGTGACGCCGAGCCGCTCGGCGGCGTCGGCGAAGGCCCGCCCGTCCCCGGCCGTCTCGACCGTCAGGAACTTCCGGTCGGTCCGCCGCTCGGCGAGGAGATCGCACTGGACGGCGATCCTCCCCTCCCGGAGGACGAGGACCTCCTCGCAGACCTGCTCGACGTCGCGGAGGAGGTGCGAGGAGACGACGACCTGAGTCTTCCCCGAGTCGCGGATCTCCGCGATCAAGCGGAGCATCCGTTCCCGAGCCGGGGGGTCGAGCCCGCTCGTCGGCTCGTCGAGGAAGAGGAGGCCCGGGGCGTGGACGATCGCCTGGGCGAGCTTCGCGAGCTGCTTCATTCCGAGCGAGAAGGTCTCGAGCTTGCGGTACCGCGCCTCGCCGAGGCCGACCCACTGGAGCGTCTCGTGGGCCCGCTCGAGGGCGGCGTCGGGGGGGAGACCGGAGAGCTCCGCCATCATCCGCACGAACCGGACCGCGGTCATCCCGGCGACGAAGGCTTCGGATTCGGGCATGTACCCGATCTCGGCGCGGAGCGCGTGCCCCTCGCGGAGAACGTCCTTCCCGTGGATGCGGACCGTCCCCGACGCCGGACGGACGAAGCCGAGGATCGTCTGGAGGAGGGTCGTCTTCCCCGCCCCGTTCGGACCGAGCAGGCCGACGGCGCGGCCCCGGAGCGCGGCGTGGAGGTCGTGAAGGACCTGCCGGCTCCCGAACCGCACCGAGAGGCCGTCGAACTCGATCCCGTGGGTCATGGCCCCGCCGCGATCATCGAGAGGATGCTGCCGAGATCGGTCCCGAGCGTCCCGTCGTCGTCCATCGCGAACTCGATCCGTCCGGCCTCGGCGCGGACGGTCAGGAGGCGGCCGTTCGCGTCCCCCTCGAGGAGGGCCTTCGCCGCCGGGACGGGGATCGCGTCGCGAAGCCCCGCGAGGCGCTCCCACGCGATCGCGGTGAACTCCGAGCGGCCTCCCTCGGCGATCGCGCGCAGGAAGCGAGGAGACGACGCGAGGTGCGCCCCGCTCGCGCGCCGCGCGAGGGCGTCCTCGACGACGGCGCGGCTCGGGCCCGCCACGAGGTAGCCCCGGTCGAAGACGAACCAGGCCGCTTCCCGGCGCCCCTCGGCGGCGATCGAGCGGAAGATCCTCCCGCCGTTTTCGATCAAGTGGATTCGCAGGGTCACCGTCTCGCCCCGCTCCCGGGCGCTCTCGTTGAGCCGGGTCACGAGAACTTCGAGGGCGTTCTCGACCGCGAGCGGGTCGTAGACCTCGAGGATCAACTTCCAGGAGGGAACGGGAAGGGCCGGGCCGTCGAGGGCGATCGCGAACTCCTGCCCGAGGGGACGCGCGAGGTCCTCGAGCGGGTCGAGGCCGGTCTCCGCCCGGAACGTGTCGAGATGCCGCGGGAACTCCGGGTTCTCGCCGGCGACGCGCTCGAAGAGCTCTGCGAGCGCCTGCCGCGGCGAGCGCACGAGGACCGACGCGGCGGCCGTCGCTTCCGGAGAGAAGTACTCGAGCGCCGCCATCGGGCCCGGGGACCCGAGCCAGGAGGCGAGGCCTCCTCCGCCCTCGGCCAGAACGAGGCGGCCGCCGGTCCGGGTGCGACCGCCGACCTCGGTCCGTTCGGCGATGACCTGCCGGACGCCGAGGAGCACGGCGGGAGCGGGGGCCTCCGCGCTTCCGCGGAGCGCCTCGAGGTCGGCGCCGAAGACCCACCCCGCGCCGTCCGCGTACGCCTCCGCGAGGCGCGCGCGGAACGGGGAAAGCTCGATCGGGGCGGGAGCGGCGCGGAAACCCGCGACCGGGATCCTCGGACCCGCGACCGCGAGGTCCCCCTCGACCCGGACGGCGAACTCGGGATCGGCGTTCGCCTTCTCGCGCTCGAGGATCGCGGAGAGAGCGGCGGCGTCGCGCACCTCGGCGAGGAGGAGGGGCGGGAGGATCCCGCCCTCGGGAGCGGCGCGGAAGGCGACGACGATCTCGTCGCCCAGGACCGATCCCACCTCGCGCATCCGGGCGAGGGCCTCCTCGAGCTTCGCCTCGGCGTCGGCCGAGCCGATCCGAGACACCCACCACTCACGCAGAGCCGGGCTCTTGTCGAGGTGGGAGCGGAAGACCGAGGCCGCCTGGTCGATCGCCTCCGCGAGATTCGGGACGGCGAGGTAGACAGCGGTGTCGGCGGGGACGAGATGGAGAAGGCGCGACGCGGTTCGCGGCGCCGGGCCACGCACCGAGGCGGAGAGATCGCTTCGAAGGGCCGCGATCTCGGCGAGGAGCGTCTCGTAGCGCGCCGGGTCGACGCTCCACGAAACCTCGTCGACGATCGGCACCGGCCGCGCGCTTCCGGTCGCGAACTGCTCGCCGGGTCCGAGGGCCCGCTCGGTCCCTCCCGCGGAGACGGCGACCGATCCCTCGAGCACCGAGACGCGCGACCCGCCCAGGCCGTTGTGGACGGTGAAGACCGTCCCGCGCACGGTCGCGAGGGCGTCGCCGGTCGCGACGTGGAGCCGGCCGCGCCCCTGCGGAGCGGCCTCGACGATCACCGAGCCGCGCGCGAGGTGGACCGTCGCGCCGTCGCGCTTGCGCGACACGCGCATCTCCGAGCCGTTCCGCAATTCGACGCGAGAGCCGTCGGCCATCCGGACGACGGCGCCGGCGCCGCGCTCGGTGCGGATCGGGACCTCTTCGCTCACCGCCTCCCCGGGGCGGAGCGCGGTCGCGACCGCGCCGTCCATCCTCCAGAGCCCTCCGCCGGCTTCGACGACCGTGAGCGACTCGGGTGCGACCGGCATCCGGTCGCGGACGAGCCATCCGGCCACGGCGAGGGTGACGACCGCGGCGACGGCCGCGACGCGGCGCATCACCCTCCGGTCCTGGACGGGAAGGCGGACCGCCGCGGGCTGCGCTCCGACGCGCGCCTCGATCAGGGCGCGGCGGCACGGGACGCAGGAACGGGTGTGGTCTTCGACGAGAAGGGCCTCGGCGGGGGGGAGCGAGCCCGCGAGGAGGGCGGGGATCCGGGATCGGAACCCCTCGCACCGCTCGATCCGGCCCGCGGGGGCCTCCGTTCGATGCTCGGGGAGGCCGAGGTTCCTTCGCACGCGGTCGGCCGCGGCCGCCTCGATCGCGGGGTCGTGGGTCTCGTTCCGGATCGCCTCGGCGACGCGGTCGAGGGTGTTCTTCGAGGATTCGCGGTTGCGGCTCATCGGGCGCCTCCCTCGAGCGCGGCGCGGAGGTGCGTGCGCGCTCGGTGCAGCGTGACGGCGACGGTTCCCCAGGAGGTGCCGGTCATGCGGGCGATCTCGCGGTTGCCGAGCCCTTCGAGGTAGCGGAGGGTGACGAACTCCGCCTGACGCTCGGGAAGCGCTGCGATCGCCGCGCGGAGCGTCTCTTCCAGCTCCCGGTCCGCGAGTTTCCGATCGGCGGGGACCGCCGGATCGGGAAGGTCGGGGGCCGAGGCCTCGATCGGATCGGCCTTCGCCGCCCGCCGCCGCCTCAGGACGTCGAGCCCGCCGTGGACCGCCGCGCGATGGAGGTAGACCGCGGCCCCTTCTTCGGGCTCGAGGACGATCTCCCCGCGCGCGACGCGCAGGAAGACCGTCTGGAGGACGTCCTCGGCGTCGGCGTCGTTCCCGGTCACTCGCCGGGCCGCCCGGAAGACCCGGGCGTGGTGGCTTTCGAAAAGGGCGGCAAGCTGCCGTTCTTTCGCGGTCGAGGCGTCGACTCGGGCGATCGAGACCGGCACGGGCACCTCCGGGGTTCCGTCGTACGTCCCCGAATACGCGGGAGGCACGAAGAGATTAACGGAGGAAGCGGGGGGAGGGTTTCCCGGCGGTCGGAGATTGCGGGGAGCGGGATGACGCGCCGCGCCGCACACCCCTTCCGAAGCTCGAATCCCGTCGAGTTTCGCAACATGGTCTCGCTGGCGCACCTCAGGGAGAGATCCCCAGGCGAAACGCAGTTCGAACCCGAAGTGAGAAAGTGGGGATGGCGGAACGAAGGGCCATGCGCGGCCGCGCCGCAGACTTCCTACGCGAAGCTCACCGTGGCGACGGGCCGCGGCTTCGCCAGGCTCCGCCGGTGCAGCTTGATCCGCTCGATTTCGTGGAGCGTCTCGGCGGTGAGGTAGCTCTCCCCGCAGTTCGGGCAGGACACGACCGGGACGTTCTCTACCACGAGCAAGCCGACGCCCTTCCCGTACGTCCGGGAAAGCCTCCGGTGGATGACGCCCGGTTTCCCGCAGAGATCGCAGCGCTCTTTCGTCTTCTTCATCGCGTCATACGGAGTATACGGTCAGGATGACCAGCTTGCCCGTGGGTCCCATCTTCACCACTACGACCACCTCATCCTCGCCCTCGAGCGGCCTGCCACGCACCACATACTTGCGTTCGCCCAATGGGCGTTCCACCTGCCGGGCCACGATCCTCCCCGTCAGGATCGCGTTCTCGATGTCGAATATCGACAACCCGTCCGCATCCATCTCCTCCTCGGCATGCACCGTCATCACGTACCTTCGGGTGCGAATCCGGTCGCGCATCGCGGTGAGGGTTCGTTCGAGCACCGGCGGATTCTAGCGTGTGGAGCCCTTCATGCCCCGTTCGAAAACGGACCCTCAGGTTCCACTTCCCAAGGCCTGGCCCCGCCGCGTCCGCTCCGCCGTCGTCCACGCCGTCGCCATGGCCAGGGTGTCCCTGTCCCTCGCCCGGGCCAAGGCCGAGCGTGACGGGGACGCCCTCGTTCGCCTTCAAGTCGAAAACGACCGCCTCCGCCAGGAGGTCGCCCTCCTTAAAGAAGAGATCCGCATCAAGGATGCCCGGATGTCCCGTCTCCCCGCCCAGAGACGCCCCCACTACCCGCCCATCGAGCGGCTGGCCATCCTCGCGCTTCGAGCCGCCCGCGGTTGGTCCGCGGCCGAGACCGCCCGGCGCCTTCTCGTCACCCCGCTCACGGTCGCCGCGTGGACCGGCCGCCTCGACGACGGCGGTCCCCACGCGCTCCTCCAGGTCCCGGAACCCGTGAACCGCTTCCCGGAGTTCGTCGCACACCTCGTCCAGCAGCTTCGAGCGGTCTGCCCCACGATGGGCGCGCGCAGGATCGCGGGCTTCTTGGCCCGCGCCGGGTTGCACCTCGGCGCAACGACCGTTCGGAGGATGATTCGGCCGAGGCCGATCCCGCCCGAAACTTCGAGCAGAGGAACTCGTGTCGTGACCGCCAAGCGGCCGAACCACGTCTGGCACGCCGACCTGACGACCGTCCCGCTCGGTCTGGGCTTCTGGATCCCGTGGATTCCATTCTCCCTTCCGCAGCGCTGGCCGTTCTGCCGATGGATCGCGGTCGTCGTCGATCACTTCTCGCGGAAGGTGATGGGGATCGCGGTCTTCGCCCAGGAGCCGACCGCGGGAGAGATCGTTCGGTTCCTCGAGCGCGTCTGTCGGCGACGACGATATCGGCCGGATCACCTGATCACGGACCACGGGACGCAGTTCACGGCGGAGGAGTTCCAGGCGTGGTGTAGCCGTAAGGGCGTGCGTCAGCGATTCGGGGCCATCGGGAAGTACGGCAGCCTCGCCGTCATCGAGCGGTTCATCCGGTCGCTGAAGGACGAGTGCCTCCGGTTGCTGCTCCTCCCGCTTCGGCTCAGTGAGCTCGAGCGCCAGATCCGCGAATACGTCACTTGGTACAACGAGAACCGGCCGCACACCTTCCTTCGCGGGGCGACACCGGACGAGGTCTACTTCCGCAAGATGCCCGCGCATCGGAAGCCGAGATTCGAGCCGCGTGCGCGATGGCCCCGGCCGTCGCGATGCGCGAGGCCGCAGGCGCTCGTACGAGGGCAACCCGGTGCTCGGCTCGAACTCCTGCTCGAACGGCGCGGGGGACGGAGACACCTGCCTGTCGTATCGCTCCGACGCGTCGCGTAGGAAGCCGAGACCTTCACCGTCGGCGACGAGACGTGAAGGTAGACGTGTATCTGCGGCCCGAAACGGGCTCTCGAAGGCGACGGACAACGACTCCTTCAACGGTGTCATCCGCGAGCTCGGACCGAAAAGACGATCACTTCACGCCCCTTCCGACGCTCGAATCCCGTCGAGTTTCGCAACATGGTCTCGCTGGCGCACCTCACGGTCAGTCCTTTCGCGATTGTCCAGACTCGCGATACCGCCTCGTCTGACTGTAGTCGATCTGACACCGTGGGAGTTCCCCCGCGTCCGTAACGGTGGACCTCCAGTCGTCCACAAGCCGAAAAACCTGAAGTCGAAGGAAGGCGACAATGTCCGTCGCGATTGCGGCCGACTCCATTCCTCCTTGCGAGTCGAGGAACTCCGAATGCTCCGCATCCTCATGGTGCAACTCTGCGAGAGGTTCTATCGTCGTCCCGACGACTTTATACAGGATTGTCGAGTCTTGTCCGAACTCATGAACAAGCGCGACGACGGCGGCGCCCAAAAAGGGATCGCCACGGTCCGTGCGACACGCACTGACGAATCCTCCTGATCCTCTCACAGACGACCCATGACCTGGGAGGGAGATTTTCGCGGCGAGTATCGCTGAGCCAAGCACTAAGAGCCGAGTGCGGTATAGCATCTTGTAGACTCCTCAACGGAACGGAACAAAGTAGATCCCACTTGGCCCGAGGCTTGGTGTCGGGTAGCTGTTTTCGAAGGGTCCGACTACCCCGTTTCGTATGGGCGACTGCGTTCTAAAACGCCTGACCGTGGCGAGCCCTTCATAGCCCGACCTGAATCTGCCAACGTCTCTGAACCCGAAGTACATAGCACCGTTCGACGAGTCAGAACCTGCCGCACGTTCGGTTCTGACGGTTGTGACTATCTCTCGAATGGACTCAAGAGTACTCTGCTCGGCCTCCGAAACGCGCCTTGGCAGCCGTGTGCTCGCCGTCACCGGCCGGTTCGCCCCGGCGGACTCGTCTCCGTTAATGACAATGTTGGCGATGGCCCGACGTGCGTCGTCGATGCCCGCGCCGGACAGCGAACGTGTTTCGTTGAATACGATGTTCCCGATCTCCGTATCCGTCAGAATGGCATTACCTCCGCGAGAAATCGGTTCGGTCGTGCTATCGCGCGCGACGGTTTCCGCCGCCGCGGGATCCTCCCCCCCCTCCTTCCGATTCGCCTCGTCCGCCTTTTTCGACCCGTCGTCGATGTCGAGTCCGCGCGAGTTCGCGTCTATCCCGATTACGGCAAGCTCTCCTCCCGTTCGGTCCCGCTCGCCGTCGTGCAAGTAGCTCTCGATCTTCTTGCCTTCCAACCCATCCGGATCGATCAGGTTCATCGGATCGTTCCGCACGTACGCATACCGATTCCAACTCTGCGGGTTCCTCGGGTTCACGTCGATTGCCGGGTCCGGGATCAGGAAGCTCGCCTGGAACCACCCCGAGTACCGAGCCTTCATGTAGTCGAGAC
>CAYLHQ010000048.1:0-13983 GCA_964383585.1 uncultured Acidobacteriota bacterium | reverse complement strand
AACTTCGGCGGCCTCCTTCCATCCTCCCGTCCCCACGATTCGCGTCACGCCGCGATAGCCGAGGCCCCGATCCGCTCCGCTGCGCCACGCCGAATCCGCTCCCGTGCCACGACGCGGAAACCGCTGAGCCCACGAGTCCGTCCGCGGTCAGTCGGACCTCTCCGGAACGAGAGGTTCCGTCGTATCCCAGACGCCGCGCGTACAGATCACCCCCGCCGTGGCGGGTGTCCCGCCAGGCGAGCCGCACCTCGGCTCCGGTCGTGGTCAGACTCGGACTCGTCGCCGATCCGGAGGAAGCGCTGACGGAAACGCCCGAGACCGCACTCCCCCCCGAGGCCCCCGTCCCGCCGATCCTCTGCCGGCAGATCTCACGGTTCCCGTCCCGTTCGTCCGTCCACACCACCGCGTCCTGCGTCCCGTCCCATGCGATCGACGCATCCTCTTAAAGCGACGTCGCCGACGTCACCCGTACCGCGTTCCCCAGCGGCCCGCCGAGCGCGTCCAACCGCCGGAGGTCGATGTCCCGATTGCTCCCCTTCATATCGTCCCAGACGACGGCAAATCCGCTCCCGTTCCAGACGACCGAAGGGTTGAGCGATGCGGTGTCGTTCCCGCTCACGTTCGTGTCGAGCGACCCCGAAGCCGGAGTCCACGTCGAACCGAGCACACGGAACCACACGTCCGGGTTCCCCGTCCGCTCGTCGACCCAGACCACCCCGTAGGTCGAGGAGCTCCGGAGGACGATCGACGGATCGGTCGCCGCGTTCGTCCCGTCGCTGATCCGGACCTCCGGCTTGTCCGCAGCCCCCGACGTCGCCGTGATCTGGACGTACACCCGCGACGTCCCGGATCGGGTGTCCCCGTACGCCCAGGCGAATCCGGTCCCGGGACGAACCAAAGACACGGCCGTGGCCTCGATCGATCCCGGAGCCACGGCCCTCGGTCCCGTCTCGAGGTTCGGTGGCGGCCGGAGCCCCGTTCGTGCAGGGAGTATGCGCCGCGTCCGACCGGAAACGGCCGCATTCGCGTGACGATGGCGAAGTACCATCCCCCTCCGTACGATGCGCCCTCATGACCCCCGCGATCGCCTGCAAGGGCCTCGTCAAGCGCTACGGCTCCCTGACCGCCGTCGACGGCCTCGACCTCGACGTCCCCGCCGGGGAGTGCTTCGGCCTCCTCGGCCCCAATGGAGCGGGGAAGACGACCACCGTCGAGATGCTCGAGGGGCTGAACGAGCCAGACGCGGGAACGATCGAGATCCTCGGCCGGACGTGGAAGCACCACCCCCGCGCCCTCCGCGAGCGGATCGGCCTCCAGCTCCAAGAGACCCAACTCAACGAGAAGCTGACCGTCCTGGAGACGATCCGGATGTTCCGGTCGTTCTTCGCGACGGGGACCGACCCCGATCGGGTCCTCGACACCGTCGGCCTCCGCGAGAAGGCGGACGTCTGGGTCCGCAAGCTCTCGGGAGGGCAGAAGCAACGCCTCTCCCTCGCCTGCGCCCTCGTCGGCGACCCCGAGATCCTCTTCCTCGACGAGCCGACGACGGGGCTTGACCCGCAGTCGCGGCGCCAGCTGTGGGAGCTGGTCGAGGGGTTCCGCGCCCGCGGGCTCACCGTCCTCCTGACGACGCACTACATGGAAGAAGCGGAACGACTCTGCGACCGGGTGGCGATCGTCGACCGCGGGAAGATCATCGCCCTGGGCTCCCCGCGCGCCCTCGTCGCCTCGCTCGGAGCCGAGCACGTCCTCGAGATCGAAACCGGACGAACCCCCGACCTCGACCGCCTGCGACTGCTCCCCTCGGTCGAATCGCTCCGGAGCGCCGACGGAACGCTCTCCCTCACCGTCCGCGAGGTCCACGTCGCCGTCCCGGCGGTCCTCGCCGAGCTCGATCGTCAGGGTCTTCCGCTCACCCGCATGACGACCCATCACGCGACCCTCGAGGACGTCTTCGTGACGCTGACCGGCCGCCACCTGCGGGAGGGCTGAGCCGATGCGCCCCCACCCCCTGTGGCACCTGACCGCTGCGAAAGTCCGGGAGTACCTGAGGGAGCCCGAGGCGATCTTCTGGATCCTGATCTTCCCCGTCCTCCTCGCGCTCGCCCTCGGCATCGCCTTCCGGAACCAGGGGCCGGAAGCGCTCGCGATCGGGGTCCAGGAGGGCCCGGGAGCGGAGGCGATCGTCGAGGCGCTCGCGAACGATCCCACGCTCGCCGCGAAGCTCCTCTCCCCCAACGAGGCGGGGAAGAGCCTCGCCGCCGGGCGCGTCGCCCTCGTCGTCGTCCCCGCGGAGGAGCCGGTCTACTGGTTCGATCCCGCGCGTCCCGAGAGCGTCCTCGCGCGCCGCGCCGTCAACGACGCCCTCCAGGCCTCGCGCGGCCGCACCGACCCCGTGACCATCCGGACACGCGAGGTCACGGAGAAGGGGGCGCGCTACATCGACTTCCTGATCCCCGGCCTTCTCGGCCTGAACCTGATGGGGACCGGGATGTGGGGGATCGGCTTCTCGATCGTGGTCGCTCGCTCGAAGGGACTTCTGAAGCGCCTCGTCGCTTCGCCGATGCGGAGAAGCGATTACCTCCTGGGGCAGATGCTCGGGAGAATGGTCTTCCTCTTCCCGGAGGTCCTCCTCCTCGTCGGCTTCGGGATCATCGTCTTCGACGTCCCCTTCCGCGGCTCCACCCTCCTCTTCGCCCTCGTCACGGTCCTCGGTGCAATGGCGTTCTCGGGGCTCGGCCTCCTCGCCGCCTGTCGCGCGAAGACGATCGAGGCGGTCTCGGGGCTCATGAACTTCATCATGCTGCCGATGTGGCTCTTCTCGGGGGTGTTCTTCTCCCCCTCCCGCTTCCCCGACGCGGTGCAGCCCTTCGTCCAAGTCCTGCCCCTCACCGCGCTCAACGACGCGCTTCGCGCCGTCATGCTCGAGGGGGCGGGCTTCGGCGCAGTCGCCGTCGACCTCGCGATCGTCGCGGCCTGGGGAGTCGCTTCCTTCGTGGTCGCCCTCGGGCTCTTCCGGTGGCGGTGACCGACCCCGGCCTCTGCGCGTCCTGCGCCTTCGCGCGGACGGTCGAAAGCGCGCGCGGATCGGTCTTCGTCCTGTGCGGGAAGGCGGCAGAGGACGACCGGTTCCCGAAGTATCCGCGTCTTCCGGTGCGCGAGTGCCGCGGCTACGAGAGGCGCGGGTAGAATCCATCGATGCTCGACGTCCGGTCCGAAGTCGGCCGTCTCCGCTCCGTGCTCGTCCACGAGCCCGGCCCCGAGGTCGACCTCATGGTTCCGTCGATGATGGAGGACCTCCTCTTCGACGACATCCTCTACGGCGACCGCGCCCGGGAAGAGCATGCGCGCTTCCGCCGTGTCCTGCAGCTCCTCGGAGTCGAGGTCCTCGACGCGCAGGACCTCCTCGAGGAGGCGCTCCGCGAGGACGGCGCGCGGGCGTGGGTCGCCGACCACCCGCTCGCCGATCTTTCTCCCGAGGCGCGGCGGCGGATCGGAGAACTCCCCGCGGAGGCGCTCGCGCTCGCCCTCGTCGGCGGAAGCCGGCGACGCGAGGACCAGGACGCCTTCGCCCCCGAGGCCCTCTTCGAGCTTCCGCCTCTCCCGAACTGGTGCTTCCAGCGCGACCCGCAGATCGTCTTGGGGGACGGGGTGGTCTTCTCGTCGATGGCGGCTCCGGCGCGGCGGCGGGAGAGCGTCCTCGCGCGCCTCCTCTTCCGCTTCCATCCGCGCCTCGCAGGTTCCCGCGTCCTCCTCGACCCCGCCGACCCTCCTCCCCCGCCCCCGCGGGGACGCCGCCCCGCGCGGATCGAGGGAGGGGACGTCCTCGTCCTTTCCCGCGAGGTCGTCGCGATCGGCGTGTCGGAGCGAACGACCCGGGAAGGGCTCCGGGAGTTCGCCTCGGCGTTGGCACTCGTCGAGGACCGGCCCCGCTGGCTCCTCGTCGTCCAGATCCCGCGGCGGCGGGCCTACATGCACCTCGACACCCTGATCACCGCCGTCGACCGAGACCTCTGCCTCGCCTTCCCCCCCGTCGTCCTCGGCCTTGGGTCCGAGCGGGCGCGCGTCTACGAGATCGACCTCCACGCGCGCACCCCGCGCTTCGCCCCGAGGAAGGACCTCCTCTCGGCGCTCGACCGCCGCGGCGTGGGGATGGAGCCGATCCCCTGCGGCGGCCCCGATCCGGTGTCGCAGCAGCGCGAACAGTGGACCGACGGCGCGAACGCGCTCGCCGTCGCCCCGGGGGTGATCCTCCTCTACGACCGGAACGTCGCCACGATCGACGAGCTCGACCGGCGCGGCTTCGCGATCGTGACCGCGGAGGACCTCCTGCTCGGTCGCGACGAGATCGAGATCGACGCTCCCCGGAGGACGTGCGTCGTCCTTTCGAGCCACGAACTGTCCCGCGCCCGCGGGGGGCCCCACTGCCTCTCGCACCCCCTCGTGCGCGATCCGGTCGGGTGAGATCGGGATCGAGCGCGGTTCAGAAGTACCAGACGAACGGTCCCGGGACGGTCTCGACGCGCCGCTCGGGTCCGAGGGCATCGAGCGCGCCGATCCACGCGCCGATCGCGCGCGCGGCCCGCCTCCCCGCAGGAAGCGACGGCTCGAGCAGGGCGATCCCCGCGAGGTTCCCCTCGTCGAGAAGACGGCCGGGAAGGTCGGGGCGGAGCGGCCCTCCGAAAGAACAGACGGCGAGGAGGCGCCCCTTCATCGCGGGGGATCGCGCGAGTTCTCGAAGCCGCGCCGCAAAGAGGCCGGGCGCGTCGGCACTCGCGACGATCACGAGGGAGCCCTCCGCCGGAACTTCGTCCACGACCCTTCCTTCCGGAAGCGCGCGGACGACTTCGTCCCGGAGATAGGCGAAGGGGCGCGGGAAGGTCTCGGGGGGCGCGACGACCCTCGCCCCGGCCGCACGCGGCGCCGCCGCCCATCGCGCGGCGGAACGGGCGCGATCGGTTCCGACCGCCGCGCCGCTCCCGTTCCAGAGCGCGCCGAGAGCCTCGACGATCCTCGCGGGGTCCTCCTCTCCGGGAAGCGGCTCGACGGGGCCGGCCCATGGGGGTCTCGCGAGCGCGTCGGGGAGGATCACGAGGAGCGTTCCGGCCCCCTCGAGAAGCGCCCTCGGGTTCCCGAAGACGGGGAGCGGCGGTGCGCCGGGCGGGTCGAGACGTGGCCCGAGCACGAGCCGCTTCAGGATCGCGCGAGGGACGGAAGCGGTCAGATCCCGCCCGTCGCTCGTGCGTCGGCGGAGCGCGACCGTCGCGGGCTCTTCCGGCTCGAGCCCCGGGCCGACCTCGATCGAGCCGCCCGTGTCCGCCCGCGGGAGGATCTCGAGCGCGACGAGACCGGAGGGAAGCGCTCCCCCGTCCCCGGGGGCCTGCGGGGCCTCGAAGGCCGCCGCCGGGATCTCGGAAAGTGCGACGACCGGGCGCAGCCGATTCCCGTCCCGGACGAGCCGGTACGGAAGGAAGCGGCCGTCCTCGACCCGGAGGAAGACCGCCGGGCGTCCGTCCGGCTCCTGCACGCGCCTTCGGAAGACGACGTCCGGCCCGTCGCTGCCGAGCCGCGACTCGGTCCACGAGACCGCCTCCCCCGGCCCGATCGCGTAGACCCCTCGCGCGAACCGGTGCCGCGTGGTCTCGCGCTCGAAGAGGGTCGCGCCTTCCAGGAGAGGCCTCGCGGGGGGGTCTCCCAGCCCGTGGTCGGGCAACGCCGTCGGCGGGAGCCCGGGCGGGTCGTCCCGCGGTGCGGAAGACAGGGCGGCCGGAACGCCCCCCGCCGCGGGGCGGTCCGCGGAGTCCGGAATCGTGCGGAGCACCCGGCCCGTCCCGAGGCGGGACGACTCCGAAGACGCGCGGGCGAACGCCGCGCGGGTTCCGAGATCGACCCCTCCGATCCCGACGCTGAACACCCGCCCGCCTTCGGGGACCGCCGGGGCGAAGGCGAGGACCCGCCGGTGCATCGCGATGCGGAGGGCGCGTTCCGCAAGGGCAGTTTCGGCGAGAGGGTCCCCCGTGACCGCCGGCATCTCGCGACGGATCTCCTCGGCCGCGCGCGCCTGCTCGGGATCGCGCGGGTCGAGGAGGTCGAGGGCGCGGGCGAGGCGCCTCGAAGACGACTCCTTCCCTGCACGCGGCTCGAGCCGCTCGACCGCTTCTCCGATCCAGGACTGGTCGAGGACCGCGACCGCCCCCGAGCCGCCGAGCGGGGGCAGGACGTCGCGCGTCAGGAGTTGCGGAAAGGTCCGGGGAGACGGGAGCGCCGGCAGCTCGATCGCGAGGAGAACGTCGAGGTCGGGGAGGACGATGCCTTTCTCCCCGGCGGCGCGGAGCCACGCGAAGGCGGAAAGGAGCCTTACCGTTCGGTCGAGGTCGGCCATCTCCGGAAAGATGCGGGCGAGGGTCTCGTATTCCCGGTTGACGAAGGCGACGGTCTCGCGGGTCCACGGAGGGTCCTCCCCCGCCGCCGACGGGCTCTCCCCGAGGCGTACCCGCTCGCTCGCCGCCGCCATCCTTCCCTTCCGGATCGCGAAGAGGTCGGCCGTGGGGGAGAGGACGAACTCGACCTCGTCCGGGTAGAACCAGAAACGCGTCTGCTGTCCGAGCACGCTTGCCGACGAGGCGTCCGAGGCGAAGCGTTCGAGGTGGGTGCGGAACGGGGCGAGGCGGGAGCGGATCTCCTCTCGACGGTCGCGATCGGCGAGGGGATCGAAGCCGACGCTCAAGGTCTTGAAGCGGATGTCGGCGAGGAGGCTCACCGCCCCGAGCGCGGTGTCGCGGAGGCGCCCGCCGAACCCGACCGCCGCCGACCAGGGAGCGTGCCCCTTGTCGAGGCTCATGTAGGGCTCCGCGAGACCTCCGTGAAAGATCGCACGGTAGGCGACCGCAGCGTCGGCGAGGTCGATCGGCGCCCCGAGAAGCGTGGGCGCTTGCGCGGCCTCGCTCACGAGCCAACGCACCGTCCCGTCCTCCTCGATCCTTCCCCCCTCGATCCGGACCGCGTTGGAGAGAACGCGAGACAGCCCCTCCAGATCGAAGGAAGGACGCCCCGGCGGAGGAGCGGTCGCGTCCACACGGATTCGGTAGGGTAGGACGCCGAGGTCGAACGCCGTCCGCTCCGGCCGGTGGCGGTAGGCGTGCACCGTCACCTCGAGCGCCGGGGGCTCCCCCGCTCCCTTCCGCGCGAGCCGCCGCCGTTCCGCGGCGAGGGGGTGCCGCAGGACCGGCCAGGCCTCTTTCCACGCGCGCTCCGCCGCCGCCTGCGAGGCGAGCGATTCCGAACCGGAGAAGGGGACGAAGGCGCGCATGCGGCCGGCCCCGTCGCTTTCGACCACGTACCGGCGGGAGCGGAGCAGCTCGACCCACGCCGGCTGCGCTTCGCCGCGCTCCCACAGACCCGCGATCTCGACCCACGGCGCCCGCGCCGCCGGCTCGACCGTGTCGGCGGCGTCGGCGAGGACGAAGGCGTAGCGCTCGAGGACCGGCTCGAGGAGACGGTGGATGGCGAAGACCCGCGGATCGTCGGTGCTCCCGAGGGGCCTCCCGTCGAGCTCGCGGAGGAGGGAGCGGACGCTCTCCCCCGACTGCGCGAGACGGTCGAAGTCGACGAGAGGGCCGTAGTCGACCTCGACCCAATCCGTTGCCCCTCCGCCGGGTGCGGTCCCGGTGGAGGGAACGACGGCCAGGAGTGCCGCCAGGGCGAGGACGCTCGGTCGGGTCCGCATCGCGGGTCATTCTGCCCGCACGCCGCCCCTTGCGAAAATGGGACTCGTGCGGTACTGTTTCGCCGGAGCCGCAGACGATGCGCATCACGAGACAGACCGACTACGGGATCGTCCTTCTGACCCAGATGGCTCTGCGCCCGCCCACCGAGGTCCACACGGCGCGGGACGCCTCCGCGAGATCCGGCCTCCCCCTGCCGATGGTGAGCAAGATCCTCAAGTGCCTCGCGCGGGCGGGGATCCTGGTTTCGCAACGCGGCGTCAAGGGCGGGTACAGCCTCGCACGGCGAGCCGACCGGATTTCGGTGGAGGAGATCATCCGGGCCCTCGAGGGGCCGGTCCACATCACGGAATGCACGCATGGTCCGGGAAGCTGCGACCAGGAGGAATCCTGCCCGACCCGGGTCAACTGGCAGCGGATCAACGTGGCGATCCGCGAGGCCCTCCAGGGGGTCACCCTCGCCGAGATGGCCTCCCCCTCGCCCGGCCCGGGGCTCCTCCGGGTCCGAGCGTCCGAGGGGCGCGGGGTTTCCGCGCGTTGACGCCCGTGACATCGCGAGACGACCGGAGACGACGATGAAGACGAAGACAGAAAGCGTTCACGACCTGGCGAACCGCGAGTACAAGTACGGGTTCGTCACCGAGATCGAGGCCGACAGCGCCCCTCCCGGCCTGAACGAGGAGGTGGTCCGGCTCATCTCCGCGAAGAAGAACGAGCCGGAGTGGCTCCTCGAGTGGCGCCTTGCGGCTCTCCGCCACTGGCGGACGATGGCGGAGCCGCACTGGGCGAACGTCGAGTACCCTCCCATCGACTACCAGGCGATCTCGTATTACTCCGCCCCCAAGGACTACAAACGCCCGAAAAGCCTCGAGGAGGTCGACCCCGAGCTCCTCGCCACGTACGAGAAGCTGGGGATCCCCCTGCGCGAACGGGAGATCCTCGCGGGCGTGGCGGTCGACGCCGTCTTCGACAGCGTCTCGGTGGCGACGACGTTCCGCGAGAAGCTCGAGTCGCTCGGGCTCGTGTTCTGCTCCTTTTCGGAAGCGGTGCAGGAACACCCCGACCTCGTCCGGAGGTGGCTCGGCTCGGTCGTCCCCGTGACCGACAACTTCTTCGCCGCGCTGAACTCGGCGGTCTTCTCGGACGGCTCTTTTTGCTACGTCCCGAAGGGAGTCCGCTGCCCGATGGAACTGTCGACCTACTTCCGGATCAACGCGGCGAACACGGGACAGTTCGAGCGGACGCTCATCGTCGCCGACGAAGGCGCCTCCGTATCGTATCTCGAGGGGTGCACCGCCCCGATGCGCGACGAGAACCAACTCCACGCCGCCGTCGTCGAGCTCGTCGCGCTCGACGACGCGCAGATCAAGTATTCGACCGTCCAGAACTGGTATCCGGGCGACAAGGACGGGAAGGGCGGGATCTACAACTTCGTCACCAAGCGCGGGAAGTGCCTCGGACGCCGCTCGAAGATCTCCTGGACCCAGGTCGAAACCGGCTCCGCAATCACCTGGAAGTACCCGTCCTGCATCCTCCAGGGGGACGATTCGGTCGGGGAGTTCTACTCGGTCGCCCTGACGAACCACCGGCAGCAGGCCGACACCGGGACCAAGATGATCCACGTCGGGAAGAACACCCGTTCGACGATCGTGTCGAAGGGGATCTCGGCGGGACAGGGCCAGAACACCTACCGCGGCGCGGTCAAGGTGCTCAAGGGGGCGGTGGGGGCGCGCAACTATTCGCAATGCGACTCGATGCTGATCGGGGACACGTGCGGGGCGCACACGTTCCCTTACATCGACGTCGCGAACACGAGCGGCGTCGTCGAGCACGAGGCGTCGACCTCCAAGATCGGTGAGGACCAGATCTTCTATTTCCGGCAGCGCGGGATCTCCGCGGAAGACGCCGTGAACATGATCGTCAACGGGTTCTGCAAGGAAGTGTTCCGCGAGCTCCCGATGGAGTTCGCCGTGGAAGCCCAGAAACTCCTGGGCGTTTCCCTCGAGGGGAGCGTGGGTTGATGCTGACCGTCACGAATCTGCACGCGAAGGTGGAGGACGCCGAAATCCTCCGCGGAATCGACCTCACGGTGAAGGCCGGCGAGGTGCACGCGATCATGGGCCCGAACGGGTCGGGGAAGAGCACGCTCGCGCAGGTCCTCGCCGGGCGCGATTCCTACGAGGTCACCGAGGGGGAGGTCCTCTTCGACGGGAAGGACCTCCTCGAAATGGACCCCGAGGACCGGGCGCGCGAAGGGCTCTTCCTCGCCTTCCAGTACCCGGTCGAGATCCCCGGGGTGACGAACGTCTATTTCCTGAAGGCCGCGTTGAACGCGGTCCGCAAGCACCGCGGCCTCGACGAGATGGACGCGATCGACTTCCTCGCCCACGTGAGGGAGAAGATGAAGCTCGTGGACATGGAGGAGTCGTTCCTCCAGCGGGCGGTGAACGAGGGTTTCTCCGGCGGCGAGAAGAAGCGGAACGAGATCTTCCAGATGGCGGTGCTCGAGCCGAAGCTCGCCGTCCTCGACGAAACCGACTCCGGGCTCGACATCGACGCGCTCCGGATCGTCGCGAACGGCGTCAACGCGATGCGCTCGCCGGAGCGTGCGATCCTCGTCGTGACCCACTACCAGAGGCTCCTCGACTACATCGTCCCGGACGTCGTCCACGTCCTCGCCGACGGGCGGATCGTGAAGACGGGCGACCGGACCCTCGCGCTCGAGCTCGAGAAGAAGGGGTATTCCTGGATCACGGAGGCGGCCGCCTCCGGGGCGGGACGCTGACCATGGCCGCGAAGGAACCGGGGGTCGCGGAGGCTCCCTCCGCCCGTGAGGGCTTCCTCGCGACGTGGGCGGCGGTTGCGGGCGACCGATCCGACCGGCTCCACGTGCTCCGCGGACAGGCCTGGGAGCGCTTCGAAACTCTGGGGTTCCCCCGTCCGGGCGACGAGGAGTGGCGGCAGACTCCCGTCTCGACGATCGCCTCGACCCCGTTCGTCGGGGCCGACGCGGGCATCCTTCCGGCCGGCGCCCGGCTTCCCGATCCGGTCGGGAACGTGCGGCTCGTCCTCGTGAACGGCGTGCCCGCGCAGGCCCTCTCGACCCTCGGAGCCGCCTCCCGGGGTCTCTCCGTACGCCCGCTGCTCGAAGCGCTCGGGGCCGACTCGGCGCTTTCGCCCCTGCTCGGTTCGGCGGTCCCGTGGCGCGACCGCGTCTTCGCCGCCCTCAACACCGCCCTCTTTCGGGACGGTGCCTGCGTCGACGTCTCGGCGGGGGCCGTCGTCTCCGGTCCGATCGAGATCGTGCACGTCGCGGTCCCCTCGGAGCGGGGGCCGGTCGCGGTCCACCCGCGCCTGCTCGTGCGGGTGGGCGACAACGCCGAGGTCTCGATCGTCGAAACCTTCGTCGCGGCGGGGGACGGGGTTTACCTCACGAACGCCGTCACGGAGATCGCCGTCGGGGCGAACGCACGGGTCGAGCATGTCCGGGTGCAGGACGAGGCTCCTTCCGCCTTCCACGTCGCCTCGGTCGACGTCCGCCAGGCGCGCGACAGCCGGGTCGCCTCCCACAACGTCGCCTTCGGGTCGGCCCTCGCCCGGACCGATCTCTCGTTCCGGCTCGGCGGACCGGGGGCGGAAGCGCTCCTGTACGGCCTCACGGTCGCCGGGGCCAAGACCCACGTCGACCACCACACGCAGATCGACCACGCGGTGGCGCACTGCCCGAGCCACGAGTTGTACAAGTCGATCCTCTGGGACCGGGCCCGGTACGTCTTCCACGGGCGCATCGTCGTACGGCCCGACGCCCAGAAGACCGACGCCAAGCAGTCGAACCGGAACCTCCTGCTCTCGGACGACGCGGTCGTCTTCACGCGGCCGCAACTCGAGATCTACGCCGACGACGTGAAGTGCACGCATGGCGCGACGATCGGGAGGCTCGACGAGTCCGCCCTCTTCTATCTGCGGGCGCGGGGTCTCGGCCCGCGGGAGGCCCGGGCGCTCCTGATCCGCGCGTTCGCGGGCGAGGTGCTCGAACACGTCGGCGATCCGTCGCTCCGCGGGCGGCTCGAAGAGGAAACTCTGCGCCGGCTCCCCGCCGGGGAGCGGAGCTGACGGCGCGCCGGAGGCACGCATGACGGCGGCGAGGAACGCGGCGACGAAGGCGGGAACGGCGCTCGACGTTGCGGCCGTGAGGGCTCAATTCCCGATCCTCGCGACGCCGATGCGCGGGAAGCCCCTCGCCTACCTGGACAACGCGAACAGCACCCAGAAGCCGCTTTCCGTGCTCGACGCGGAGCGCAGGTTCTACGAGACGCGCTACGCCAACATCCACCGCGGGGTCTATCACCTGAGCCAGCAGGCGACCGACCTCTACGACGCGGCGCGGCAGAAGGTCCGGGCCCTCCTCCACGCCGAGCACGCCTCGGAGATCGTCTTCGTGCGCGGCACGACCGAAGCGATGAACCTCGTCGCCCACGGTCTCTCGTCGATCCTTCTCGGGCCCGGCGACGAGGTCGTGATCACGACCCTCGAGCACCACTCCGGAATCGTTCCGTGGCAGCTCGCCTGCCAGCGGGTCGGCGCGGCGCTCCGCGTCCTCCCGATGACCGACGACGGAGCGCTCCGTCTCGACGAGGCCGAGGAGATCCTGTCCGGCCCGCGCGTCCGGATCCTCTCCGCGATCCACGTCTCGAACGCGCTCGGGAACGTGATTCCCGTCGAGGAGTTGATCGGGATGGCGCGGCGGCGGGGGATCGCGGTCGTGCTCGACGGTGCCCAGGCCGTCCCCCACATGCCGGTCGACGTCCGCGCGCTCGACTGCGACTTCTACTGCTTTTCCGGACACAAGATCTACGGCCCCACCGGGATCGGAGCCCTCTACGGGAAGTCGGAATGGCTCGAGCGGCTCCCGCCGTGGCAGGGTGGGGGCGACATGATCCGTTCGGTGACGTTCGAGAAGACGACCTACAACGACGTGCCGTACAAGTTCGAAGCGGGAACGCCCAACATCGCGGGGGCGATCGGACTCGGCGCGGCGATCGACTTCGTCGAGGGGCTCGGGTTCGACCGGATCGAGGCGCACGAGCGCGACCTCCTCGACCACGCGATCGCGTCGATCTCGCTGATCCCGGAGGTCCGCGTTCTCGGCGGCACCCGCGGAAAACGGGGGGTCGTCTCGTTCGTCGTCGACGGAATCCACCCGCACGACGTCGGGACCGTGCTCGACCTCGAGGGGGTGGCGGTCCGCGCCGGGCATCATTGCGCCCAACCGCTGATGGAGCGGCTCGGGGTGCCGGCGACGGTGCGGGCTTCCTTCGGGGTCTACAATACGCGCGAGGAGGTCGACCGCCTCTCCGACGCGATTCGCAAGGCGGCAGAGGTGTTTCGCTGAGATGTCCGACCTTCGCGATCTCTACCAGGACCTGATACTCGACCACGGCCGCAGGCCGCGAAACCACCGACGCCCCGGGCACTTCACCCACGCGGCGGAGGGGTTGAACCCCCTTTGCGGAGACCGCCTCACCGTCTACGTCGACGTCGAGGAGGGCCGCATCCGCGAGGTCGCCTTCGAGGGGACCGGGTGCGCGATCTCGACCGCCTCGGCCTCGTTGATGACCGAATCGCTCCGAGGGCGCACGCTCGACGAGGCGCGGTCGCTCTTCGTCTGGTTTCACGAGATGCTCGCGGGACCGGCCGCACCGAAAACTCCCCCGCCCCACGGAAAGCTCGCCGTCTTCGAGGGGGTCAGGGAGTTCCCGGTCCGGGTGAAGTGCGCGACTCTCCCGTGGCACACCCTCAAGGCGGCCCTCGAAAAACAGGCCGACAAGGTCTCGACCGAATGAGCGACGCCTCCGCGGAACTCGAGCGGCGGATCGTCGACGCGCTCAAGACGGTCTACGACCCCGAGATCCCGGTCGACATCTGGGAACTCGGTCTCATCTACTCGATCGACATCGCGGAGGAAGGGGACGTTTCGGTCAAGATGACGCTGACCGCCCCCGCCTGCCCCGCCGCCGGCGAGCTTCCCGGGGAGGTCGAACGCGCCGTCCGCTCCGTCGAGGGGGTCCGCTCGGCCGCCGTCGAGGTCGTCTGGGAGCCCGTGTGGAACAAGGACATGATGTCGGACGTCGCGAAACTGAAGCTCGGGTTCTACTGATTCCGTACAACGTGGCCGCGAGGTTGTGGGCCGGGGTCGTCCGCCCCTGGACGGACTGCCCGGACACTCGGTCCTCCCGCGGACGCGTCGCCGACCGCGGGC
>CAYLHQ010000047.1:0-15861 GCA_964383585.1 uncultured Acidobacteriota bacterium | reverse complement strand
TCCCACCGCAACTTCGGCGGCGTCCTTCGGCCCTCCCGTCCCCACGATTCGCGTCACGCCGTGGGCAGGACAAGGTGGCGCGAACGGTGGGGAGGACTCGCGCCGTACATGGGGCCGAAGTTGCGGTGGGTCTGAGAGTTCCATCGCGAAGCCCGTGCGGCGAAGTCGCGAGCCTTGGGCTTCCGATCGGCGCGGAAAGGCAATCCCCAGTTCCCACCGCAACTTCGGCGGCGTCCTTCGGTCCTCCCGTCCCCACGATTCGCGTCACGCCGTGGGCAGGACAAGGTGGCGCGAACGGTGGGGAGGACTCGCGCCGTACATGGGGCCGAAGTTGCGGTGGGTCTGAGAGTTCCATCGCGAAGCCCGTGCGGCGAAGTCGCGAGCCTTGGGCTTCCGATCGGCGCGGAAAGGCAATCCCCAGTTCCCACCGCAACTTCGGCGGCGTCCTTCGGCCCTCCCGTCCCCACGATTCGCGTCACGCCGTGGGCAGGATCACGGCGGCTTCACCCCGGGTGAGAAGTCTCGTCCCCGATCGCGTTCCTCTCTCCCTCGGGGAGGGAACCGCGATGGCCCCTGTCCGCGCCCACGCGCCCCGGCTTCGCCGTATATCCTGTGCCGGTCCAGGCAGGGGTGCACGGTGGTGGAGACGGAAATCCAACCGGAGGCGTCGGAGCACCTTCGCATGCGGGAAGTCCTCCTGCGCGCGGTCGCCCGGCACTCCCCGCCGTGGCTCTCGTCCCAGCGGGAGGACCTCGTCCAGACCGCGATGCTTCGCCTTCTCGAACTCGAGCGACAACCCGGGGGGGACGCCGTGAAGACCCCGTCGTACCTCTGGAAGGTCGCCTACAGCGTCGTGGTGGACGAGATGCGGAGGCGCCGGCGAGAGCGGGAAGCCCCGCTCGAGGAAGCGGGAGAGCCCTCGTCTCCGGCGAGCGCGGAGAGTGGCGTCACCGATCGCGAGATCGGACTCGCCCTTCGCGGCTGCCTCGGCGCCATGGCGGCGGACCGCCGCGTGGCGGTCATGCTTCATCTGCAGGGGCACTCCCTCACCGAAGGCGCGGCGCTCGCCGGCTGGAACGAGAAGCGACACACGAACCTCGTCTATCGGGGACTGGCGGACCTGAAACGTTGCCTCATGGCGAAAGGGATACGACCTTGAGCGATCGTTTCGACGAGCACCGTCTCCACCGATCCCTTCGGGCCTTCGAGGCGGAGGCGAAGCCGGGGCTGGCGTGCCCCGCCCCCGAGCGCCTGCTCGAGGCGGCTTCGGGCGAGCTCGATCCGGGCAAGACGCGCGCGATCGTCGAACACACGGTCGCCTGCGGCGCGTGCTCGGAGGCGTGGCGAATCGCGGTCGAGGTCGCGCGGGAAACGGGAAGCGAGAGGCGGCGGCCGCAGCGCGCGACCCCCCGTTGGATCGCCCTCGCCGCGACCGTCGCACTCGCGGCGCTCGTGGTGTACTCGCTCCCGGAGCGGCGTGCTCCGGCCTACCGCGATTCCGCGGCGCCGCCCGAGATCCGCGCCGCCGTCCCGGACCGTGCCGCGCTGACCCGAACCGCCTTCGTCCTCTCGTGGACGCCGATCGACGGCGCCTTCGAATACGACCTCGAGGTCGCCTCGGAGGATCTCGCCCCCCTCCTGCGGCTTCGCGGCCTCACGCGAACCGACCACCAGGTGCCCGCCGGGGCACTCGCCCGGGTGCCCGATGGGGGCATCGTCGTTTGGCGTGTCGTCGCGCGCCTTCCGGGCGGTCGTGAAGTTCGCTCGCCGGCGTTCCTCGCCCGGGTGGAGGGGGCGGCCGCGCCGTGATCGCCCTCGCCCTCGCGGCTGCCCTCACCGCCTCCGCTCCCCGCGCCGTCGCCTTCGAGTACGAAGACTGCGAGCGCCTCTTGGCGGAACACCCGGCCGACTCGGAGGGATTCCGCTGCCTGTTCCAGGTGGCGGTGACGGGGAAGCGTCGCGACGACGCCCGGGCGCGACTCGAGGCGGTGGTGAAGGCGTCGCCGCAGCTCCACTGGGCGAGGCTCTACCTCGGCCGGACGATGTGCGAGAAGCGGGAGTACGCGGGGCTCGACCTGTTCCGCGAGGCGATCGCGGGCTTCGAGCGGGAGGGGAACGGCGAAGCGGCCGCGATCGGTCGGATCCGCCTCGCCTATTACCTCGAGAAGTCGGGGGCGATGGAGGCGGGGGTCGGCGAACTCGACGCCGCCGAACGCTGGGCGGCCCGAGCCGGACGCCCCGACGTTCTCGCGGAGGCGCTCGCGCAGCGCGGTCTGATCGTCCATCGCCTCGGCCGCCTCTCCGAGGCGGACCTCGCGCTCCGCCGCGCGGAGGCGCTGGTTCGCGAGAACGACCCGCTCGCCACGCGGATGCGCGTCCTCGACGGGCTGGCGATCCTCTCCCGCCGGCGCGGACGGTACGCCGAGGCGCTCGCCCATGCCGAGGCCCTGCGCGCGGAGGCGCTCCGCCTGGGGTACCGCGTCAACCTCGGCAATGCGGACCAGGGGATCCTCAACGCCCTCGTGATGCTGGAGGCTTGGGGCGTCGTGACGTCCGACGAACTGCGTCGCGTCGCGCTTCGGACCCTCGACGAGAACCCGGGCCGCTCGCACGCCGCGGCGACGGCTTTGGCGATTCTGGGCGACCTTTCGGAGAGCGCGGAAGCCGAGCGCCGGTACGACGCGGCGATCGCGATCTACGACGGAAGCGGACGGCGACCGCTCGCCTCGGTCCTGACGACCGTCGGGCTCGGCCTCCTCCGCGTCGCCCCGGGGCGGTCGGCCGAAGCGTGGACCCTGCTCGAGGAGGCCCATCGCACGGTTCGGGAAACATCCGACAAGCACGCATGGGGCTACACGCAGGGAGCGCTCGCGGCCGCGCTTTGGCTCGAGGGTCGGCGGGAGGAGGCGATCCGCGCCTCCCTGGAGACCCTCGACGCGGTCGAGAGGCTGCGCGACGAGGAGCCCGATCCGGGCTCTCGCGCGGGAACGCTCGCGTTCGAATCGGTCCACTACCGCCGGCTCGCCGGAAACCTCCTCGCGCTCCCCGCGCACCCGGAGGATCTCGCGCTCGCCTTCGCCGTGCTCGAGCGGATGCGCGCGCGGGCGCTGCTCGAGCACCTCGACGCCGCCGGGATGAACGACTCTCCGCCGGAGATCGCCGCGGCGATCGCCGCGGCGCAGCGCCGCCTTGCCGACCCGGATCTCTCCGAGGGCGACCGCGAGGCGGCGAAGCGGCGTCTTGCCGACCTCGAGCTTCGAGAAGACGAGGCGAGGCGGGCGCGCGTCCGCTCGGCGGTTCCTCCCGTCTTCGCGACCCTCGAGGACGTGCGCACGGCGCTCGAACCGGACGAGGCGATGCTCGTGTACTCCGTCTCGCGCGACGGGGACGGGGGAAGTGTCGTCCTTCGCGTCACGCGGGAGGATGTCCGTGTCGCGAGGCTCCCCGACGCGCGCGCGATTCGCCCGCGCGTGGACGGCTTCGCCGCGCTCCTCGAGCGCCGCGACGGATCGGAGGTCGCTGCCGCGCGGTCCCTCGGCCGGATGCTGCTCGAGCCCGAGTCCGGTTTCCTCCCCCCCTCCGTGCGCCGCCTCGTCGTCGTTCCCGACGCCGTTCTCTGGTCGGTCCCCTTCGACGCCCTTCGCACCGGAGCGGCGGGGGCTCCCGCGTCGGAGCGGTTCGAGATCTCCGTCGTCCCTTCGGCAACCCTCTGGCATCGCTGGCGCACGACCTCCGCCCGTCCCGCGGACATCCCGGCGCTCATCGTCGCCGACCCCGCGACTGCGTTCGACGGGGAGGAGGTCGTCGACGATCGCTCCTGGGCTCTCGCCGAAGGGTTGCACGCGGGGCGCCTCCCCCGCACCGCCTCGGAGGGGAAGGCCCTCGCCGGCCTGCTCGGTGCACCGCTGCTCACCGGTTCCCGCGCGAGCGAGCGGCGCCTCAAGACCTCCGCGCTCTCCCGCCACGGCGTGATCCACTTCGCGACCCACGCGTTCGTCGACGACGTCGAACCGCGCCGCTCCGCGGTGCTTCTCGCCCCGGGGGACTCCCGCGAGGACGGCCTACTCCAGCCGCGAGAAATCGCCGCGCTCGATCTCGCCGACCGCGTCGTCGTGCTGTCCGCTTGCCGCGGGGCCGACGGCGTCGTCCTCGACGGGGAAGGGCCGCTCAGCCTCGCCCGTGCGTTCTTCGAAGCGGGCGCCCGGACGGTGGTCGCGGGGCTTCGCCCGCTGCGCGACGAGGAGGCCGAGGCTCTCGCGGTCTCCGTGGGACGGCGGCTCGCGCTCGGAGAGCCGGTCGGCACCGCCGTCGCCGCCGCGAAGCGCGAGGCGCAATCGCTCGGAATGCCGGCCGTCGCCTGGTCGGCGCTCGTGGTGCTCGGCGACGCCGCCCACCGGCCGGTCGATCCGCGGGCGATCGATCGCGGGGGACGGGATCACCCCTGGGGCGCCGTCGCGGCCCTCGGAACGCTCGCCGCCCTCGCGGCCTGGATCGTTCGGCTTCGCCTCCGGACCTGAGAAGAACGGGCGCGGGAAACGTTCCTCCTCCGGAACCCGGAGGTCCCGCCATGAAGCCGATCGTGATCGCCGCCCTGCTTCTCCTCCCCACGGCCGTCGCGGCCGCGCCGGAAGACGACCCCTCGTGGCGAACGCGCGCCCTCGAAGAGATCGCGCGATCCGAGTATCGGTTTTCGAGGACGGCGAAGGGGCTCGAGGCCCCGAACCGCGCCCACGGCTTCCGGGTCCGCGTCGAGGACGGCGCGGTGCACGTCGTGTCGCGCCTCCACGACGCCGACGCCGCCTCGGGAGGATTCTCGCTGGCGTGGCGCACCGCTCGCTGGGGCCGTCCCGGCGCCCTCGAGACGCTCGCGCCTCTGGGGGTCTCCGAAGACGGAGGAACGCTGCGCCTGGCCTTCGGCCCCGTCGTCGAGACCCTCGAGAACGACGGCGCCGGCCTCAAGCAGGGGTTCGAGATCGCAGCGCTTCCCCCCGGCGGCCGGGACGCAGGGCTCGTGATCGAGGCCGACGTCGAGACGGGGCTTCTGGCCCGACCCTCCGAGGACGGGGGCCGGATCGACTGGACCCGACCCGACGGAAGGTCCGTCCTCTCGATGACGGGGCTTTCGGTCTTCGACGCGACCGGCGCTGCGCTCCGCTCGCGATTCGAGGTCGGCGCGGGACTTCTCGCGATCGTCGTCGACGACCGCGATGCGGTCTACCCGATCGTGGTCGACCCGCTGCTCACCGCGCCTTCCTGGAGCGTCGAGTCGAACCAGGCGGGCGCGTTCTTCGGCGCCGCCGTCGCGACGGCGGGGGACGTCAACGGGGACGGCTTCTCGGACGTCCTTGTCGGTGCCTACGACTACGACGGCGGGCAGACGAACGAGGGACGGATCTTCCTGTACCTCGGCTCGGCCTCCGGCCTCTCCACGACCGCCGCGCGCACGTTCGAATCCGACCAAGCGGAGGCGAATCTCGGGTGGTCGGTCTCCCCCGCGGGGGACCTGAACGCCGACGGCTTCGACGATTTCGTCGCCGGGGCGAACGACTGGGACGGCGGCCAGACCGACGAGGGACGCGTGTACGTTTACCGCGGGGCCGCGACCTCGGGCGGGATCGCGCTCGCTCTCACCCTCGAGGCCGACCAGGCGGGGGCCGACTTCGGGTACGCCCTCGCCTACGCCGGGGACGTCGACGGGGACGGCGACAGCGACCTCGTCGTCGGAGCACCGAACTTCTCGAACGGTCAGGCGAGCGAAGGGGCGATGTACGTCTACTTCGGGGACCCGGCGGCGGTCATCAGCTCGGCGCCGCCGTTCCGGTACGAGTCCGGCCAGGCCGGGGCCAACCTCGGTATCTCGGTCGGCGGAGGCGTCGACGTCGACGCCGATTCGTTTTCGGACGTGATCGCCGGAGCGTTCAACTGGGACACGGCGATCACCGGCGCGGGACGTGCGGTCGCCTTCTACGGCTCGGCGACGGGATTCGCCGCAACGCCCGACTGGATCGAGGACGGTGTGAACGGGAGCTTCGGCAAGCGGGTGGCGGGGGTAGGGGACGTCGACGGCGACGGGTACGCCGACGTCGCCGTCTCGGCCGACGGCTTCGACGGCACCTTCACGAACGAAGGGCGGATCTACGTCTACCGCGGCTCGTCGACCGGCCTCGCGGCGACCCCGGCGACGACGCGCGACGGCGTCCAGGCGGGGGCTCAGCTCGGCTCGGGGCTCGCCGCGGCCGGGGACGTGAACGGCGACGGGTACGCCGACGTTGCCGCGGGGGCGAACGGCTGGGACGAAGGGGGCACCGCCAACGCGGGGCAGGTCCGCGTGTGGCACGGCGGACCCGGGGGTCTCGCGGCGAACCCGTCGTGGACCTTCACCGGGACGCAGGCGCAGGAGTCCTTGGGGGCGGACGTCTTCGCGGCCGGCGACGTGAACGGCGACGGCTTCGGCGACCTGCTCGTGGGCGCGTCGGGGTGGGACGGCGGGCAGACCGACGAAGGGCGCGCGCTGGTCTTTCACGGCTCGGGGGACGGGGTCGCGGCGACCGAACAGGTGACGCTCGGCACGAACGACCCCTCGGGTTCCGGAACCTTCGGCTGGGTCGTCGCCTCGGCTGGCGACGTCAACGCGGACGGCTTCTCCGACGTGATCGTGGGCGCTCCGTTCCATCGCTTGGGCGGCGCCACGTGGGTCTACCTCGGTTCGGCGACCGGGATCGGCGCAACGCCCGATGTCGAGATCCTCGGGAGCGTGAACGACGGCCAGTTCGGCTTCGGCGTCGCGGGCGTCGGCGACGTCAACGGCGACGGGTACGACGACGTCGCGGTCGGAGCGCCCCGGAACTGGTACGACGCGAATCGCGATTTCTACGCGGGGCGCGTCTACGTCTACTACGGCGGCGCGTCGGGGGTGGACGCCGCCGCCGACTTCGCTTACCCCAACTCCTCCGGGACCATCCTCTTCGACGATCGCTTCGGCGAGACGATCTGCCGGGTCGGCGACGCGAACGGCGATGGGTTCTCCGACTTCTACGTCGGCGGCGAGCGTCAGCAGGCGATCTACGGCGGCGCGTCGGGCCCCGCCGCCGGAGCCGCCGGCACGACGCCGATCGTCTCGTACGCCGGCTCTTGCTCGGGGGCGGACGTGAACCGCGACGGGTATGCCGACGTCCTCATCGGCGATCCGGAGGACGACCGGTACGAGATCACCGCGGGAGGCCCCGGCGGATTGCAGACGCAGATCTGGTCGACCTACGCGAGCGACTCGCCGTTCCGCGCCGCCGTCGCGATGGCCGGAGACGTGAACGGGGACGGCCACGTCGATGTGGTGACCTCGAGCGACCCGGTGGGAGGGAGCACGGCGACGCTCGAGCTCTACTTCGGGAGCCCGACCGGCCCCGACACGACCGCCGACCAGACCTGGTCGGTGGCCGACGGGATCGAGTCCATGAGCTCCGCCGGCGACGTGAACGGGGACGGCTATTCCGACCTGATCGTGGGATCGACACTCGGTGCCGGCCGGGCCCAGGTCTTCCTCGGCTCCGCGTCGGGGCTCGCGACGACCCCCGCCTTCGTGCGGAACGGCACGTCGAACGGAGACGAGATGGGCAGAGGCGTCGCGGGGGACCTCGACGTGAACGGCGACGGCTTCTCGGATGTCGCGATCGGGGAGTCGGGGCGCGCGGACGGGTTCGCCTACGTGCACCTCGGCGGCGGCGGCGACGGGCTCGACCTGATCCCGCGCAACTGGCGGTGGAGCGCCGACGTCGTCGTGTCGCTCTCCGGGAAGAGCGACGACGACGATCGTTTCCGGATCCGCTCCCGCGGCCGCACCGCAAAGGGTCGCGGGCGGGTGGCGATGGACCACCAGATCGCCGCCGTGGGCTTGCCGATCTCGGGGGGAGCGCTGACCGTCGGGAGCTTCTTCGACACCGGGACGACCGACTCCTCCGGAGCCGGGATCAACTTCACGCGCTCGGTGACCGGACTCGCGCCGGAGACCCCCTACAAGTGGAGGATGCGCTTCCGCGCGAAGGATCCGGTCTTTCCCGTCACCCGGTGGATCTCCCTCCCGGGAAACACGCGGGAGGAGACCGATCTGCGTACCACCTGCACGGCGCTGACGTGGTACCGCGACGCCGACGGCGACGGATTCGGCACCTCCGCGACGACGCAGTCGGCGTGCTCGCAGCCGTCCGGCTTCGTCGCGGCGTCGGGAGACTGCGACGATGCCGACCCGGCGATGTTCCCGGGAAACCCCGAGGTTTGCGACGGCAAGGACAACGACTGCGCCGGGGGAGTCGACGACGGCTTCGCCGCTCCGGAGGGCCGTCCCCGGATGACCGCCTCGAAAAGCGGGCTCACGATCACCCTCGCCTGGCCAAGGGTGTCGGGTGCCGACCGCTACGACGTGGTCCGCGGGGGGTTGTCGAGGCTCCGGAGCACGGTCGGCGACTTCACGGCGGCGACGACCGCCTGCGTGGCGAACGACACGACGACGACCTCCGCGAGCGACGGCACCGACCCGTCGTCGGGAGGGCTCTGGTACCTCGCCCGTGCCGTGAATTGCAACACGGCGGGAACCTACGACGACCCCGCGCCCCCGCAGAGCGGGGCGCGGGACAACGAGATCAAGGCGTCGGGGGCAGCCTGTCCCTGATCGCGCTGGACTCGTCGAGATGCGGGCCGGCGGCGTCGTTGGGTGCGCAGGCACCGAGAGGAGATTCGGCCCCCGGACGGGAGGGATGGCGGGATGCGGCCGTCAGGAACTCCCCGCGAGTCCGATCCTCGCATCGACCACGAACGACCGGTCGGCGCGCTCGGTCACGATCAGCGGGTTCAGGTCGATCTCTTGGATCTCCTCGCCGAGGTCCCCCGCGAGCTGGGAGAGTCGCAGGAGGCACTCCTCGATCAGCGGGATCGCGACCGGCTTCTCCCCCCGCGCCCCGGCGAGGAGAGGGTATCCCTTCACCCGCTCGATCATCGCCCTCGCGGCGACATCCGTGACTGGGTGGATGCGCACCGAGACGTCGCGCATCACCTCGACGAAGATCCCGCCGAGGCCGAACATGAGGAGCGGGCCGAACTGCGGGTCGCGGGTCATCCCGAGGATCACCTCGCGCCCCCCGCGGATCATCTTCTGCACCTCGATCTTGAGGCGCGGGTCCTCGCGCTTGAGCCGCGAGGTCATGTCCCGGAAGGCCTCGGCGACCTCGTCGCCGTTCCGCAGATCGACCTTGACCCCTCCGACGTCGGTCTTGTGGGAGATCCGGTCGGAGCGGACCTTGAGGACGACGGGATAGCCGAGCTCGACCGAGGCGGCGATCGCCTCGGCGGGTGTCGCGACGACCCGAGCCGGAGCGAGGGGGAAGCCGTAGGCTTCGAGCACCTCGCGAACCTCGGCGGGGGTGAGCCCAAGGCGCCTCGCGCGACGCGCGGAGGCGAGCGCCTTCCGCGCCCGCGCCTCGTCGACCTTGAAGCGGACCTCCTTGGCCTTCGGCCGGTCGCGAAGCAGCCGGTAGCGGTGGAGCGCCGCCATCGCCGCCGCCGCTTCCTCCGGGAACCGGTAGACCGGGACCCTCCGGGCCCGAAGCTCCTCGATCCCCTCCTGCGAACGTTGCTTCCCCATGAAGACCGAGAGGACCGGTTTCTTCCGGTCGGCGGCCCCGGCGATCGCCCGGGCGACCTCGAAGGCGTCGATCATGATCGGCGAGACGAAGATCGCGATCACGCCGTCGACCCCCGGGTCTTTCATCACGAGGTCGAGGACCGCCCGGTACCGCGCCGCGTCGGCCGACGCGATCATGTCGACCGGGTTCGCCGACGAGGCCTCCGGGGGGATCACCTTCGCGATCCGGCGCCGCGTGTCCGGACGGAACTCGGCGAGCTCGAGGCCGTGCCCGATCAGGGCGTCGGTGCAGAGGATCCCGGGACCTCCCGCGTTCGTGACGATCGCGATCCGGTCCCCTCGAGGCGGCGGCTGGTTCGCGAAGGCGGCGGCCTGGACGAACATTTCCGCCATCGTCGAGACCCGCAAGACCCCGCACTGCTCGAGGAGCGACTCCGTGGCGACGTCCAATCCGACGATCGATCCGGTGTGCGAGGTCGCGGCGCGGGCTCCCGCGGCGGTCCGCCCCGACTTCACCGTGATGATCGGCTTCTTGCGCGTGATCCGGCGGGCGATCTGCGTGAACTTCCTCGGGTTTCCGAACGACTCGAGGTACATGAGGATGACCTCGACGTCGGGGTCGTTCTCCCAGTACTCGAGGAGGTCGTTCCCCGACACGTCGGTCTTGTTCCCCATCGAGACGAACATCGCGACGCCGATCCCGCTCCGCTCGGCATCGGCGAGGATCGCCTCGCCGAGCGCCCCGGACTGGGACACGAGCCCGACGTTCCCCCGCTTCGGCACGCTCGCCGCGAAGGTGCCGTTCAACCGAACCTCCGGGTGGGTGTTGATGACCCCCATGCAGTTCGGCCCCACGAGGCGCATGCCGTGCTTTCGGAGCCGCGCCTCGAGCTTCTTCTCGATCGCCGCCCCCTCCGCCCCCACCTCGCGGAAGCCGGCGGTGATCATGACGATCCCTTTGACCCCCTTCTTGGCGCACGCGTCGACGACCTCGAGGACCCCCTCGCGCGGGACGGTGACGATCGCGAGGTCGACCGGGCCGGGGATCTCGTCGAGCGAGGCATAGCACTTCATCGAGCCGACGAAGGGCGCCCCGGGGTTGACCGGATAGACGGGACCGCAGAACTCGAAATCGAGCAGGTTCCTCAGGATCTCGCGGCCGATCGTCTGCTTCTTGCGCGAAGCACCGATCACCGCGACCGAGCGCGGGCGGAGGACCGGGTCGAGGGAGGGCTTGGGCGCGTCGACGAAAGCTCTCGGTTGGCGGCTCATGGGGGGACGTATCGTATCGCGTCGACGGTCGGCGCGGTACCCTGGGAGCGTGATCCGCGTCGGCGTCGCGGGATGGGAGTATCCCGACTGGGAGGGGGTCGTGTATCCGGCTCGGTCCGGCAAGGGTTTCGACCGGCTCCTCCACGTCGCCCGCTTCGTCGACGTGGTCGAGATCAACAGCACCTTCTACCGGGCCGCCTCAGAGCGCACGGCCGCGTCGTGGGCGCGTCGCGCGGCGACCGTCCCCGGCTTCCGCTTCACCGCCAAGTCCCACCGGTCGTGGACCCACGAGCCGGAGGCGGACCTCGCGGCCGCCGTGCGCGCGACCGTCGACGGGCTCGCGCCTCTGCGCGAGGCCTCGAGGCTCGGCGCGCTCCTCGTGCAGTTCCCCCAGTCGTTCCACCAAGACGCCCGCGCGCGGGATCGCGTTTCGCGTCTGGTCGATCTCGCCCGCGAGTGGCCCCTCGTCTTCGAGTTCCGCCACGCGTCGTGGGACGACGACCGCGCGGCCGCCTGGCTCCGGGGACTCGGGGCCGGGTGGTGCGTCGTCGACCAGCCACGCGTGGGGCGTGTGGCGTCCGCGACCTTCCGTCTCACCTCCGCCGTCGGCTACCTTCGCCTGCACGGGAGGAACGCGGCGAACTGGTTCCGCGAGGACGCGGGACGGGACGCCCGCTACGATTACCGGTACGCGCTCGACGAGCTGCGCCCGCTCGCCGCGGAGATCGCCGCGCTGGCCCGGAGCGCCGCCGAGGTCTTCGTGATCCAGAACAACCACTTCCGCGGCCAAGCGCTCGCGAACGCCCTCCAAATGAAGCACCTGCTCCAGGGGACGAAGCCTCCGGCGCCCCGGACGCTCGTGGAGTCCTACCCCGACCTCGCCCCGTTCGTCTCGGACGAGCCGGGGCGCCTCTTCTGACCCTCAGTCCGGAAGAGGGTCCTCGCGCCGGGCGATCGAAACCCCGCGCGCGGCGAGTTCGTCGAGGATCGTCCCCGTCACCGCGGCGTCCCGGCCGAGGAACTCCGGCGGGGCGATCCCCGGCTGCGTCCACCCGCCGCGCGCGAGGAGGCGCGCGACGATGGCGCACGGGAAGCCGGTCGTCCGCGCCATCGAGGTCGACCCGGTCCTACGATCGGTCCGGTCGAGGAGGTCGTAGGTGATCCGGCTTCGTCCCTCGCCGCGGACCCCGTGGACCTCGACCCGAAGGACGGTGAACTCCTCGTCCCCATCGGGGAGGCGCCAGGCGCGGGCGAGGAGCGCCTCCGTCACCGCGCGCGGCGCGACCTCCGCGTCTCCGACACGGATCGGGGTGCCGTCGAGAAACCCGGTCTCGCGGAGAACCCGGACCCGCTCGCTGTGTCCCGGCCAACGGAGCGTTTTCTCGACGAGGTCGGGAACGTCGAGCGTACGAAGGAGGGTGCGCGATCCGTCGGTCAGGAACGCCTCGAGGGTCCCGATCCCCGGGAAGTCGACGTGCTCGGGGTCCGCGAGCGCCGGACGGGTCCGGAGGACCCCGCCCTCGCGGTAACGGGCCGGCCGTGTGTACTCCTCGAGGACGTCGGTCAGGGAGAAAACCAGGCGGTACTCCCACGGCCACACCCGCCTCGTGGGAAGGCCCCCGACGAGAATCCTCACCCGCTCCCCTCGATCGAACTCCGCGAGCGCCCGTCCCGCGAGGAGGTTCGAAAGACCCGGGGCGACCCCGCAGTCGACGACCGCGGGCACGCCGGCCGCCTTCGCCTCCGCGTCGAGGAGGAACGGATCTTCCGGCGAGAACGAGATGTCCACAACCGGCTTCCTCTGCGAGAGGATCGCCCGCACCACCGCCACGCCGAGGAACCCCGGCACGGCGACCGCGACCGCGTCGGCCTCCTCGACGGCGGAGGCGACGGCGGCCGGATCCGAGAGGTCGGCGCGGCGCCGGTCGAGGCGGGGCACCGCCGCGAGGCGGTCGAGCGCGGCGGAGTCGGCGTCCCACGCGGTGACCGCGACCCCCGCGTCCGCCGCGAGGTCCCGCGCCACGAGGCCACCGACGAGCCCCGTTCCGAGCACCGCGATCCGCTTCATGCCGGTTTCTCCGCGCGCTTCGCGAAGTCGTCGAGCGTTTCCCGGGCCTCCGCGGCCCACTTGCCTCCGGGCCAGTCCTCGATCACCTTGTCGAGGAAGGCCTTTCCCTCCGCCGCGTTCCCCCCGCCGAGCAAGGCGCGCCCGAGCCCGACGTAGACCTTGTCCCGCGCCTCGTACCGCGGGTAGGCGTCGAGAAGACCGCGAAGGCGGTCCTCCGCCGCCTTGTACTTCTTCTTCTTGAGGTAGAAGAGGGCGACGTCGTACTCGTGCTCTGCGAGGAGCCCCTCCGCCTCGTCGAGTCGTGATCGCGCCGCACGGGCGTACGGGGAGTCGGGGAAGCGCTTCAGGACCTCGCGGAGGTCGGCGATCGCGATCTTCGTCTGCGCCTGGTCGCGCGAGGGGTCGCGGACCTGCTTGAACGAAGCGATACCGGCCTGGAACTGGGCGTAGGCCGCACGCGGGTGGTTGGGATAGAGGGAGGCGAAGTCCTGGTACTTCGCCCGCGCCTCGATCATCGAGAGGTCGTCCCCCTGCCAGAAGGCGACGTCGGCGAGGAGGAGGCGGACCTTCGGCTCGAGTTCGGTCCGGTCGGAGGGGGAGTAGGTCACGCGTTCGAGATGGGTCCTCGCCTTGCGGAAATCGCGATCCGCGAGTTCCGCTTCGGCGAGGGCGACCAGTTCGGGGGCCGCGAGGAACTGGGACGTCGCATCCGACTTCTTCTTCCCGGCGCAGCCGGGAGCGAGCGCGAGGGCGAAGGCCGCGACGACGATCCCCGGGGCGCCCGCACGGCTTGGGATCATGCCTCTCCTCCGTCGTCGAACCCCAGCCGCCTCCGGAGCGACTCCGGGAGGCGTACCGGCCGGCCGTCGCGGCCGACCGAGGCGTGCACGGTGTGGCCGTTCGAGACGGTCTCTCCCGACCCCTCGCGCACGATCTCGTACTCGAACCGGACCCTCACCCCGCGGACCTCGGTGATCGTCGTCCGCACCTCGAGGACCTCGTCGTAGCGCGCCGGCGCGCGGTACTCGGCCCTTGCCTCGATCACGGGGAAGAAGATCCCCTCGTCGTCCTCGAGAGCTCCGTAGGCGCACCCGAGATCGCGCATCAGCTCCGTTCGCCCGAGCTCGAACCAGACGAGGTGATGGGTATGGTGGGCCACTCCCATACGGTCGGTCTCCGGATATCGGACGCGGGTGGTCACGCTCCCGCGGGGAAGGGACGGGCGATCAGGCACGGCGGCTCCTCTCCGCGATCTCCGCGAGGCGCCGGACCATCCGCTCGGTCGTCCCCCGGATGTCGCCGGAACCGAAGATCGCCGAGCCCGAGACGATCATGTCCGCTCCGCTCTCCGCGACCCGTTCGAGGTTGTCGAGGCCGACACCCCCGTCGATTTCGATCCGGACGGAACGGCCCTCGCGATCGATCCGTTCCCGGAGCGCCCGCATCTTGTCGAGCACCGCCGGGATCAGGGTCTGCCCGCCGAAGCCGGGATTGACCGACATCAGGAGAACGAAGTCGACGTCCCCGAGGATTCCGTCGAGGGCGGCGAGCGGGGTCGCCGGGTTCAGCACGACCCCCGCCTTGGCGCCGCGCGCCCGGATCGCGTGGACCGTCCGGTGGAGGTGCCGCGCGACCTCGACGTGGACCGAGATCATGTCGGCCCCGGCATCCGCGAACGCGTCGAGATAGCGGTCGGGATCCTCGATCATCAGGTGGCAGTCGATCGGGAGCTGGGTCACCCGACGGACCGCGGCCGTCACCGCCGGCCCGATCGTCAGATTGGGAACGAAGTGGCCGTCCATCACGTCGACGTGGATGAGGGCGGCCCCTCCCGCCTCCGCGTCCTTGATCTCCGCCCCGAGCCGGGCGAAGTCGGCCGAGAGGATCGAAGGTGCGATCACGGCGCCCATGGGGTTCCCCCTTCCCGTCCCTTCGCGAACACGCTCACCGTGCCACCGTCAGCTCGATCACACCCTTCGAGGAGATCGGATGTCCCGCGGGGGGCAGCTGGCCGACGATCGTCTCCGGGGCGCCGGCCGCGGCGATCCTGCGGATCGCACCGCGGCGGAACCCGGAGATCTCGATCCAACGCTCGACCTCCGACAACGGCCGGCCGACGAGGTCCGGCATCACCCAGCGCACGGGAAGCGATCCGGCGGCGACGAGACGGTGGACCCGCGTTCCGACCGGCGCCGGGCTCCCCGGCGCGGGGACCTGCGCGAGGACCGTCCCGGCGCTCGCTCGCCTCGAAGGGACGCGCGCGACCTCCCCCGGAGCGAGCCCTTGCTGGCGGAGCTCGATCTCGACCTGGCGGTCGGGGCGGCCGACCACCCTCCCGAGACGGACGACCTCCCCCCCGGCGCTGACGACGATCCGGATCCGCCGTCCGGGACGGACCTCGACCCCGGGGGCGGGTTCCTGCTCGAGGACGTGCCCGCTCGGGACCTCCGGATCGTGCCGCTCGTCCACGAACTCGAGGACGAGACCGGCACGGGCCGCTTCCTCGTGCGCCTTCTCGACGCTCGCGCCGACGAAACGGGGGACCTCGACCGCGGACGCCCTCCCGGCGAAGCGGAGGACCCCCCAGAACCCGGCGACCCCCGCGATCCCGCAGACGAACCCCGCGACCGCGAGGCGGAGGAAAACGCGGCTCCATCGGCGAGACAGCGGGCGGTTTTCCATGGACGGTCGGGATTATAGATGCTGGTCGATGTGGGGCGCGGCCCCTTCAACGTGACGCGAATCGTGGGGATGCAGGACCGTTCGTGGATCCGGACGCGACCGTCCGCTGGCGGACGCGGGGAATCCCGCAGTGGTCCTTTTGTCGCGTCGTTCCGTGAAATCCCCTCCGGCACGCCTCTTGACTTGGGACTCCTCCATGCGAGTCCGG
>CAYLHQ010000046.1:0-15971 GCA_964383585.1 uncultured Acidobacteriota bacterium | reverse complement strand
CGGATCCGGTGCATGGGAGCATGGGCGACGGGCAGTCGTGGAACCGGTATGCGTACGCCGGGAACGATCCGGTGAACCGGTGGGATCCGTGGGGGCTGGCGCCACTGCGGTTAGAGCCCATCCCATGGTGGTGGTGGCGCTATGCGTTCTTCGAAAGCGTCACCGTCACCGCGAGCACACCTTTGTTGGGTGGCGGGGGCGGCGGTAGTGCTGGGGGATCGGGAGGCGGAGACAGGCTCCCGCCGGGGTTCGAGCGACTGAAGGGCAAGCTCCTTGGGTCACGGCAATTCCTCCACGACGCGTACTGCCTCTTCAAGGCTGGAGGCTTCGGCTGGGATCCGCTCGAGCGGGCTGGCTGGGTCGTGGAAACAGGGTCTGGGATTGCCGTCAACCCTTGGCCGTTCGGCGCAACCCTGCACAAAGCGGCGATCCCTCCCAAGAACACATGGCCCGCAGGACGGATCGCGATCATTCACACCCACGATAATCGGATCCGAGGCGGACAATTCCCTTCTGAGGTTGACTTTGTAGTTGCGAACAACAAAGACTACGGCGGCGGGCAGCGCCTGCCCGTTCTGACCCTCACCAACAAGGGAATCGGTGTCTTCATGCCCGGAAGCCCTTCGCCTACGAATCCAACGATGCTCGCGGGCCCTGACTGGTACGCATCGGTGGAGAATGAACCATGTCCATGACACTTCGCACCGCCGTACTCGCCTTGTTTCTCTGCGTTGGTTCGGCCGCAGCATCGAGCGGAGGATCCGCGAGCGTCGCCGTCGTGGATGAAGTTCCGAAAGGGCTGCACTGGATGTTCCAGCATTATGATTCTTTGCTCGCGCGTGTGCTTCCGCTCGCCATCTCCGACGACGACCTGGGCGCGGAGGGAGTGAGTTGGAGGGGCACAGTTCGTGTGGTTGCCGCTGGCGAGGAGCCTGAAACTCTGGTTCGGATCGTCCGATCGGATGCAGGAACGGTGACTGCCCAAGTGGTGCAAATGGCCGATACCTCACTCCGCGAGGCAGTCCTGAAGGTCATCGCGAATGGCACAGCCGAAAACGAGGATGCGGTGATCGAGGCCCTGCCGCTCAGGGATTTCCGCGTCGACGGGAAGCGCTGCGAAGCGCTCCGATCCCTCGTCGACCGAATCGAAAATACGCGGATCCGCCTTCAGCCGTATCCAGGTGCCTACCTGCACGCCCGCGATGTGGAGCTGCTCGTCGAGTCCTGGGGTGGGTATCGGCTGCAGTGGAAGTATCCCGCCGTCCAGGGGGGCGAGACTCACGACGAGGTATTCGCGAATGAACTCGCGGCCCTCGCGGAGGCGATCGCCCGCTGTCCACGTTCGGAGTGAGTCGCTTGGCCGCAGACCTGCTGTCCGCTGGAGGAAGGTGGGGAGCCGCGCCTCCCTACCACCTCCCCGGGCACCAACTCTCCGGCTCCTCCTCCGCCCCCCTCCGCACCGCCCCGCGGGACGCCGCACCGCTCGAGGCGCTTTCGACCTTGACCCTGTCGAGCGCGACGCGGATGCGGGCCGCCATGTCCGCGAGGTGGCGCGCGGTCGCATCGTCCCCCGCCGCCGCCGCCCCCTTCTCGCTCCGCCCGGCGAGCGCCACGAGTTCCGCGCGCGCGAGCGCCGGCAGGTCGGAGAGCGGGTCGTTCGAATCGAGGCCGCCGACGAGGAGGTCGACGTGGGCGCGCTGGAGGTTCCGCCGGTAGAGGTCGATCGCCGGCTTCGAGGAATCCAGCTCCGACCAGATCCCCCGCGTCACGTCGGCCATGAGCGCCGAGGGGACGTACCCGTCCGCGCCCACGACCTCCGCCATCCGCTTGATCCGCGACTCGGCGAGGAGCGCCTGCAGCACGCCGCGCTGCGCCCCGAGCACGCGCGCCGGCACCCCGGACGCCTCGAGACGCCCGGTGACGTTCGGGTCGAGGAAGAAGTCAGGGGTCGCGAAGGCGTTTTCGTTGAGGAACGCGATCGCCTCCTTCTGCTTCGCGGGGGCGACGGGGAAGTATCGCCGGTCGGCATCGCCGAAGAAGAGGTTGACCTTCTCGACCCCTCCGACGACGTTCGCGACGTGCCCCATCTCCCGCCGCCACTGCCCCAGCAGGGCGTCGTGCATCTGCTCGAGGAGGTCGTAGTCCTCTCCGGGTTTGCTCGTCGCGTCGACGAGGTACCCCGCGACCCGCTTCAGATTCGCGAGGCCGAGCCGCGTCGCCTCGACGGCGTCGGCCCCGAGGTCCTCGGTCTGCTGGGTCGGGTCTTCCATCGGGTTCGGGTCGCCGAAGCGGAGCATCGGGTCGGTCTTCTGCCGCGCGACGATCGTCTCGAGCTCCGCCTTCTCGTCGGCCTTGTCGGGGAACTCGCGGTACCCCCACTCGGTCGCGAAGAGATCGTACGGGCCGATCCCCGGCATCAGCGCCGCGCCGTCCCCCGGCTGGGCGACGTAGTTGAAGCGCGCGTAGTCCATGATCGAGGGGGCCGTCCCCATCTTCGCGGTGAAGGCCGGATCCCTCAGCTGGGCGACCGAGTAAGACGACGACGCCTTCATGTTGTGCGGGAAGCCGAGGGAGTGCCCCACCTCGTGCGCGACGACGAAGCGCACGAGTTCCGCCATCAGGTCGTCGGGCATCGGGAGCTTCTGCGCCCGCGGGTCGGAAGGCGAGGCCTGCACGAAGTACCAGTCGCGCACGAGCTTCAGGACGTTGTGGAACATGCGGACGTCGGCTTCGAGGATCTCCCCCGTCCGCGGGTCGTTCACGTTCGGGCCGAAGGCGTTCGGGACCGCCGAGGGGAGCCAGCGGATCGTCGTGTAGCGGGCGTCCTCGGGATCCCAATCGGGGTCTTCCTTCTTCGTCGGGGCGATCTTTCCGACGATCGCGTTCTTGAACCCGGCCGCCTCGAACGCCTTCTGCCAGTCCTCGATCCCGCGGATGCACGCCTCCCGCCACTTCTCGGGGACCTCGCGGCTGACGTACCAGACGATCGGTTTCACCGGCTCGGAGAGCTTCGCCTTCGGGTTCTTCTTTTCGAGCCGCCAGCGGGTGATATACCGGACCCGCTTCGCCTCGTGGTCGGAGTCGTCCCCGAAATCGGTGAACCCGACGCTGAAGAAACCGACCCGCTCGTCCCAGACCCGCGGCTTCATCGGCTCGTCGGGGAGTTTCACGAGGCTGTGGTGGATGCGGGCGGTGACGCCGCTCTGGGTCGGGTCGCGCCGCTCGGCGTTCGGAAACTGCGGCGCCGAGTCTCCCTCCCCGCCCGGCTTCGGCTTTTCGAGCTTGTAGGTCGCGAGGATCTTCATCTCGACGTTGATCGGGAACGACTTGATCTCCTCGATCAGCGTCCGCTTCCCGTCGAGCCCCTTCGCGCCGAGCGATTCGGCGGCGCTGAACTCGGAGGCGTCCGAGGTCAGGAAGGGACTGACCTTGATCACCGGCGCCTTGTCCTTCCCGTACGCGGTGACGTCGAAGACCTGGATGATCGGGGAAATCGAGGTCGCCTCGACCGCGATCTTGATCGGGTCGTCGACGTCGGCCCGGATGTCGTACTTGACGTCCCGGAGAAGGACGCGGTCGCCGACCAGTTCCCAGCGGACGACGCGGTCGCCGACCGGCATCCCCGCCCAGGAAAAGCCGGCCTGGGTCGCCGCGATCTGGGTCACCCAGACCATGTCCTTTCCGAGTTCCGCGGGAGGGATCTCGAAGTAGACGTCATCCCCGTCGCGATGGACCGAGAAGAGGCCGGTGTCCGTCTGGAAGCCGTCCTTGATCACTTCGTCGTACGGCTTCGGTCCCTTCTTCTTCTCGTCCTTCCCCTTGGGCTTCTCGCTCTTTCCCTCCGGGGCGTCCGCGGGGGCCCCCTCCGGGGGCGAGGGCTCCGGCTCGTCCTGGGGAGCCTGAGCGAGGACCGGAGCGGAAAGAAGAACGGCGAGCAGGAACGCGGCGAAGGATCGAGCGATCATCGTGGATTCCCCCATTCGGAGCGGACGGACCGGCGATCGTACCATGCGGGCCACGGCGATCTGCCCGGTGGTACGCTCCCTTCGCTCGCGGCTCCACCGAGAAACGGCGCTCGCGCGAGCATCGAACGCCGCCGAGGCCGAGACGAGCGGAGCGGCGGGGGTTCCGCGTCGCTTCCCGACCGATCGGACCGGTCGAGGGCTGGGTGAACCGGGGGAGCGCCGAGAAGGATCGATCGCGGTTCCTCATCGGCTACGAGTGGTTCCGCGACCTCGTCCCGCGGGTGCCTCCTACGGAACGTACGAGGATCGCTTGCGCGCGATCGGGGGGTGTGGTTTCGCTCGGGGGACCGGTCTCCACCCTCGTGATCCATGACGGGGTGAACGTCACGTTTTCCCTCGACGTCGAGATCGGAGGGCATCTCACCCTCTCGGCCCTCTTCTTCGACGGGGACGAGCCCGGAGTGTCGGCCAGCGTATCCTGGTGAGGTGGGAGGACGATCATGAAAGGACTCGCGCTCGCGTTGCTCGCGGGGCTCTGCTGGGGGATCGGCGAACTCTGCACGAAGTCGGTCCTTCACACCCACCGGATCGGCCCGGTCACGGCGATCGTGCTCCGGTCGACGATCGCCCTGCCGGTTCTCTGGCTCGCCTGGTGGGTGGCGGTGCGCGGTCTCGGGGCGGAGCCGCGCGGAGGGCTGCGCCTCCTCGCGGGGGCCGATCTCTGGAAGCTGGTCGTGGGCTCCGGCCTCCTCGCGGGAGCCGCCGGGATGATCTGCTTCTACGCCGCCCTCAACCTCGACGACATCTCGCGCATCAAGCCGGTCGCCTTCACGGTGGCACCGGCGGTCGCCACGCTCCTCGGCTGGCTCGTCCTCCACGAGCCGATGACCCTCCGCCGCGGCGCCGCGATCGCGCTGATTCTCTCGGGGGTGGTTCTCCTCACCGGAGATCGGAAGGGACCCGCGCCCGGTCCCCTTGCCCCTGTTGCCTTGCCGGACCATCATGCCCGCTGACCCTTTCCGGGGAGGCGATGCCATGCGCGAGCCGGCGACGGTACCGAAGCGACGCCTCCGTCTCGTCACCCTCGCCGCCCTCGGAGCGATCGCCCTCTACGCCTTCCTCGGATTCTTCCTCGTCCCCTGGATCGCGAAGGGGCAGATCGTGAAGCAGTCCCGCGCGCTCCTCGGACGGGAGGCCGCGGTCGAGCGAATCCGGTGCAACCCCTTCACCCTCGCGGCCGAGATCGAGGGGTTCCGTCTCGCCGACCGGGACGGCGAGCCCCTCGCCTCCTTCGACCGTCTCGAGGTGGACTTCGAGATCGGGGGGATCTTCCGTCGAGCCTGGCGTTTCGACACGATCGCCCTCGACCGCCCGGTCGTCTCCGCGCGGATCCTCGAGGACGGCAGGATCAGCGTCGCCGACCTCTTCGAGAAGCCGCCCGCGGAGACGGCGGAGGAAGCGGATGGCGGGGTCCCGCGCCTCATCGTCGACCATCTCCTCGTGAGCGGGGGACGGATCGCGTTCACCGATCGCTCCCGGTCCCCCGTCTTCTCGACCGCCCTCGAACCGCTCAACCTCGATGTGCGCGACCTCGTCACGATTCCCGGCGAGGAGGGGGATCACGCCCTCCGGATCGGGATCGGGGAAGGGACCGAGCTCCGCTGGCAGGGGCGTCAGAGCCTTTCGCCGCTCCAACTCGCCGGAAGGGTCGAAACGGAGGGGCTCCACCTCGCTCCGTGGTGGGCCTATTTCGGAGGCGGTCTCCCGCTCGAACTCACGAGCGGACGCGGCGACGCCTCCCTCACGTACGACGTGAACCAAGCCGACGACGGTTCGTTCGTCGTCCGCCTGACCGACGCGGCGGTCGAGGCACGCGACCTCGCCCTTCGCCCCCGGAATGGGGAGGAGGACTGGCTCACGGTCGGGAAGATGCGGGCCGAGAACGTGCGGCTTGCGTGGCCGGAATCGAAGGTGGAGATCGAGGCCGTCCGCGTCGAGCGGCCCCGCGCGGTCGCCCGGCTCGGGGAGGACGGCGCCCTCGACTGGGTCACCCTCTTCGACGGGGAGATGACCCCGTCCGAGGCCGACGCCGCGCCCGCCCGCCCCTGGACGTTCGAGGTCGCCTCGTTCGATCTCGCGGAAGGAGAATCTCGATTCGAGGACCGTTCGGTCGAGCCCGGCGTGACGGTCGAGGTGACCGATGTCGCGGTCGCGATGAAAGGTCTTTCGAGCGATCTCTCGAAGCGCGTCGCCGTCGACGCGCGCGCCCGCGTGAACGGATCGGCCGAAATCGCCGCCGCCGGGGGTCTCTCGCCGGCGCCGTTTTCCGTCGACCTCGACGTCCGCCTGTCGGCGCTCGACCTTCTCCCCTTCCGTCCGTACGCGCCGCGCTTCCCCGGCGCCCGGCCGACCTCCGCGATCGCGGGCGCCCATGGGAGGGTCTCGGTGTCGGGCGAGCCGATCGCCTTCCGTTACGAGGGGACGGCTTCCCTCTCCGATCTCGAGTGGCTCGACCCCGAAGAGAAACGTCTTCTGGCGTGGCGAGCCCTGGACGCGAGCGGCGTCCGCGTTTCGGGGATGCCGTTCACCGTCCGCGTCCGGAAGATCGCGGTCGAGGAGCCGTACGCGAACCTCTTCATCGATCGGGAGGGAACGCTCAACCTCGCGAAGCTCGGGACCACCCCGGGAGAGGCCGAAACGTCCGGCGGCGAGCCGCTCGATCTCGAGATCGTCGGCGTCGACCTGCTCGACGCCACGGTCGATTTCACCGACGAGAGCGTCATCCTCCCGTTCGGAACGAAGATCCACTCGGCGAAGGCCGAGATCCGGGATCTCTCGACGAGGGGGGCGGCCCCCGCGACCCTGACCTTCGAGGGACGGATCGACGAAACCGGATACGCGAAGGCCTCGGGGACCTCCCGCCTCGCCGACTTGACGGCCTCGACCGACCTCGCGGTCGAGTTCCGGGACGTCGAGATGAAACGGCTCACCCCCTACTCCGCGGAGTTCGCGGGGTACGCCCTCGAGCGCGGAAGCCTCGACGTCGACATCCGGTACCGGATCGAGAACCGGCGCCTCGTCGGGACCCACCAGGTCGTCGCCAAGGACCTCGTCCTCGGGAAGCGGATCGAGGGATCGTCCGCCGCGACCCTTCCCGTCCGCCTCGCCGTGGCCCTTCTCAAGGACAAGGACGGGAGGATCGACCTCGAGGTTCCGATCGAGGGAGACGTCGGCTCCCCGGAGTTCGCCTACCGGAAGGTGATCTGGCAGGCGGTCAAGAAGATCCTCGTCAACATCGCCGCCGCCCCCTTCCGCGCGATCGGAAGACTCTTCGGCTCCGACGACGGAGATCTCGAGCTGGTCGAGTTCGACCCCGGGAGGAGCCGCCTCCTCCCCGTCGAGCGGGACAAACTCGCCCACCTCGCGGAGGAGATCGCGAAGAAGCCCGAGTTGGTCCTCGCGGTCGAAGGGCGGTACGCGACCGAGGCCGATTCCGAGGCGCTCCGCCGGCGGAAGCTCGACGAGTCGCTCGAAGCCAGACGCGCCGCGGCCGCCGACGGCACCTCCGACGGAGCGACGATGGACCGCATCCTCGAAACTCTCTTCGCCGAGGGGTTCGGCGCCGAGGCGCTCGAGGCGGAGCGGGCGGCGTTTCCGGATCCGCCGGCCTTCTACGAGTCGCTCCGGGCGAAGCTCCTGGCGGCGCAGACGGTGTCGGGCGAAGATCTGGTGGCTCTCGCCCGCGCGAGGGCCGAGTCGATCGTCGCCGGACTCACCGCCACGGGAGCGCTCGACGCCGGGCGCGTGGGGATCAAGGACCCGGCCGAGGCGAAGCGCAAGAAGAAGGGCTCCGACCGGATCGCCTCGGAGCTATCGATGGAGGCGGGGGACGAGTGATCGATCGGCGGGGCTTCGTCGGATTGGGGCTGGTCGCGGGGGTGGGGGCGTTGCTCCGGCACGCGAGGGCCGAGGAGGCTTCCGCACCCCCCGACCCGGCGGGGTACGCCGCGAGCCCGATCCACCGGGCCCACCCGCTCGAGTTCCGTCTCGACAGCGACTACCGCCCCGATCTTTCCGACCGGGCCGCGGCCGCCCTCGCGAAGGCGGTGTACTCGTTCCTCGAAATCGAACATCCCGGCGGGATGACGATGATCTTCTGGGACCGCCACCCGAGCCGGATGCCGTTCCTCCCAAGGCACCTCGAGTCGATCGTCGCGCACCTTTTCGCGGGCATTGCGGAGAACCTCTCGATCCGCCCCGTCGACCCGATCGCGGTCCTCGCACTCCTCTACAACGAGTCGCGGTTCCACCCGACCGTCGTCTCCCCCGCCGGTGCCGTCGGGATGGCGCAGTTCATGCCCGACACGGCGAGGGAGTACGGACTGACCCCGATCGCCCGGCCCGATCTGTGGTTCGCATTCCGCGAGGAGCGCGCGGTCTACCGGCAAGCGCGGGACCAGCGGCAGGCCGCATTCCGGAGCCGGCACGGCGGGATCTCCTTCTCCTCCGACGCGGCGATCGACCGCGCGGTCGCCTCGGGTTCGCTCGAAGTCCTGCGGGAGTACCGGATCCTCCGCGACGAGGAGGACCCCTCGAAGAAATCGCTCCGGGCTTACATCGAAGCGATCCAGCAGGAGTACGCCAAGCACGATTTCTTCGGTGACGGGCGCGAGGCGCTCGAGGCGCTCGACGCGCGGGTTTCCTACAAGGCGATCCCCCAGACGGTCCGCTACCTCGCGCGCTCGCTCGACTCGTTTCAGGGCCTCGCGAGCACCGCAGTCGCTTCGTACAACGCGGGACCGGAAGCGGTCCGCGTGAAAGACCCGCGATCGCTTCTCTACCGCTTCGGCGACCTCCCGAACTACGCGGAGACGGTGAAGTACGTCCAGCGTTTCTTCGCCGTGTACTCCGCGATCAAGTACCGGCTCTACGAGGACGAGCGGACCTCGGAGCCGCCTCCCGCCCTTCCCCCTTCCTGATCGAGGAGCCAGTCGACCTCGGCGGGCCACAGGCGTCCGCCGACGCTCTCTCGGAAGAAGCCGAAGTGCCCGATCTCGCGGAGCCCGAAGTCGCGGGGATCGAGCAGGCGCATCTCCCGCACGGCGTTCGGATAGAACTCGAGGAGGCCGCGCACCGTCGCCTCGGGGGCGAATCCGTCGTCTCTCAGGCCCACCGCGCGCAGGCGTCCGCGAAAGGCCGCGTACCTCGCCGCGTCCTCCCCGTCGACGCGCCCGAGGACGTAGCGCGGATGGCGTCCCCAATGCGCCCACTCCCGCGCGACCCCGGCCGGGAGGTTTTCGCCGAGCCCCACCCATCGGGAGGGGAAGTAGCCGAGCGCCGGAGCGAGGAGGGGGATCAGGAGGTACCAGAGCGACAGCACGCGCAGACGGCCGAGCCCCGTCCAGCCCCCCCAGTACCCGCTCTGCGCGCCGACGGCGAGGACCGAAGAAGGCGCGCCGTCGCGCGCCGCGAGGCCGAGGATCTGGCCCCCGACGCTGTGGGCGACGACGCGGACCGGACGGTCCGGAAACGCGCGGAGCGCCCAGTCGATCACCCCGGCGAGATCGAGCGCGCCCCAGTCCCGGAGGCGCGCTTCGAACCCCCGCAACCTCGCGGGGCGCGAGCGGCCGATCCCGCGGTAGTCGAAGGTCACGACCACCGCCCCGCGCCCCGCGACGTACTCGGCGAACGGGTAGTAGTACGGGTGTCGGACTCCCATCGCCGAAGCGACGACCACGACGTCACCCGGCGCCGCTGGCGGCGGCGGACGGAAGACCGTCGCCGCGAGGGAGACCCCGTCGGTCGCGGGGATGCGCAAGGGCTCGCTCGCGATCAAGTTGCCTCCGTTCGTGGCATGATCGCCGAACGATGCGCTTCCGCAAAGCACCCGCTTGCCTCCTTCTCGCGGCCGGGACCGCGGTCGCCGCCCCGCCGCCCGGCTTCGTCTCGGAGACCCTGCCGAACGGCCTCACCGTCTCGATCCTCTCCGACCCGAGAATGCCGGTCGTCGCGACGCAGGTCTGGTTTCGCGTCGGGTCCGCGAACGAGGAACCGAAGACGCGAGGGTTCGCGCACCTCTTCGAGCACCTGATGTTCGGGGGAACGCCCACACACCCGGAGCGGGCGGTGTGGGACCTTCACGAGCGGCACGGCGGAGACGTCAACGCCTTCACCTCGTTCGACGAGACGGTCTACGTCTCGGAGATCCCTCCGGCCGGCCACGCGGAGGTCCTCCGGATCGAGGCGGACAGGATGGTGCACCTCGACCTCACGGAAGAGAACCTCGCGAACGAAAAACGGATCGTGACGGAGGAGCTTCGCGTCTCGACCGAGAACGACCCCCTCAGCCGTCTCCTCACGAAGGCACTCGCGGGGATCCTCGGCGAGCACCCGTACGCTCTCACGCCGGTCGGGACGAAGGAGGACATCGCCGCCGCGACCCTCGAGCACGCGCAGGAGTTCTACGAGGCCTGGTACCGCCCGGGAAACGCCCACGTCGTCGTCGTGGGACCGGTCGATGTCGACGAAACACTCGCCGCGATCCGGCGGGAGTTCGGCCCCCTTCCCGCCGGCGGTGCGCCTCCCTCGGACGTCCCCGCGATCCCGGACTGGCCCCTTCCCGAACACGTCGCCCTCGAGGAGGACATCCCTCCCGTCGAGGTCGCCGTCCTGGGCTTTCCGCTCCCTCCTCCTGCCCATCCCGACGCCGACGCGCTCCGCGTCGCGGCCGAGATCCTCGCCCGGGGAAGCGTCGACGTCTTCCAGGACGAGATCGTCCGCGTCCGCGGGAAGGCCCTCGAAGCGGGGACCGAAATCGCCTGGGCGAGGCGCGGCGGAGTGCTGGCCTTCTACGCGGCGAACCTCCCCTACCGGCGTGAGAAGACCGCCTTCCGCCACATCGAGGAGGTGCGGTCCCACCTGGGGACGTTCGCGTGGCTCGACCCCGACAGGCTCGCCGCGGCGAAGCGTTCGCTCCGCGCGGAGGAGTTCGGTCGCTCCTACTGGGCTTCCGCGACGGCCGACGCGATCGGACGCGCCGACTGGTGGGAGGGGAACGCCTCGCGCGCCTTCGATGCCGCGGGCCGAATCGATGCGGTGGACGAGGAGGAGGTCCGTCGCGTCGTCCGGCGCTGGATCCTCGACGCGCGGCCGGTCCGCGTGTACGTCCGTCCCGAGAAGGTCCCCCTCTGGGTGACCCTCTTGGGGTGGCTCTACCCCCTCTTCGGGGGGCGGTGATGCGCGCGATCCTCCTCGCCTCGCTCCTCCTCGCCTCGCCGCTTCCCGCGGCGGAGGTTCGCGAGTGGGTCGTGGACGCCGGGACGACGGGCCTTCTCGTCGAGGACGACCGCGTCCCGCTCGTCCACGTCACGATCCGGTTCGCCGCGGGCTCGTGGAGCCCCTGGGTCGACGCGCACGATGCCGATACCGCCTTCGAGATCCAGGCGTACGATCCGAAGGGAGACCTGAGACGCCGCGCCGACCGCCTCGCGGCATCGCTCGATCTCGCCGTGGGAGCACGGTCCTCGACGCTTTCGGTCTCTTGCCTGAAAGAGGACCTTCCCGCGGTCCTCGATCTCGTCCGCGACGTCCTCGCGAACCGCGACTTCGACCGGTCGGAACTGAAGCGGAGACGGCAGAGCGCGAAGATCGGCTGGAAGCTCGCGCTCAAGGAGCCCGAGTTCGTCCTGATGCGCGCCGCAGCACGGCTCCTCTTCCGCGAGGGCGACCCGCGCCGGCAGCCTTACGAGAAGCCGCGCCCCTTCACGACCGACGTCGAGGCGCTCGCGGCGGCACGCGACATCCTCGTCCGCCTCCCCGGACGGAGGATCGGGTTCGCGGGCGCCTTGACGGTCGACGAGGCGAAAACCCTCGCGTCGGGGCTCCTCCCCCCTCCCCTCTTCGATCCCCCGGACGGGCTCGAGCCGGTCTTGCCGCCGCTCCTCCCCGGGAGCGAACGTCCCCGCGAGGTCGACATCGCGCTCGCGCGCCTGACCCAGGTCTATTTCACCTACGGGCGCGAATCGCTCGCGTGGGAGGATGAAGACGCGCCGGCGGCGATGATCGCCGACCACGCCCTCGGCGGACACTTCAACTCCCGCCTGATGCTCGCGCTCCGCCAGGAGGAGGGAGACACCTACGGCGCGAGCGTCTACGACGACGGAGGGCGCGATGCGGGGCTTTACGGCCTCGCGACCTTCACACGGACCGAGAACGCCGAGGCGGCGGAGACGAAGATCCGAGAGGTGCTAAAGACCCTCCACCGGGACGGGATCACCGAGGAGGAGCGCGCCCTCGCCGCGGGGAACGTCGTCGGTCGCCGGGCGTTCCTGCGGCAGTCGCCGCAGCAGATCCTCTCGGTCGCGATGACGGAGCGGGAGTTCGGGCTCCCCCACGGATTCTTCGACCGGCAGGCGGAGCGCGCGGCCGCCCTCACGCTCGACGAGGTGAACGCGTTCGTGCGGCGGTTTTACGATCCGGAGAACTTCACGATGCTCCGGGTGAAGCCCGCGCGCTGAGTGCGGGCCTCACCCGAACCGGCTCCTCGGCATCCGGGGTGACGCGGACGGTTCCCTCACCTCGCCGCTTCCCCCCGGAAACCCTCCCGCGCTTTCCGCTCGACCGGTCCGAACTCCGGCCTGACCGGCGGGTTCTTCTTCCAGAGCGCGAGGACCTCCTCGATCCCCCGGACGAGTTGGGCGTCGATCCCCTTCGCGACGTCCTGCGGGAGGTTCGGGACGACGATGTCGGGGATCACGCCCCGGTTTTCGAGCGACCACCCCTCCTTCGGGTCCCACCAGGCGTACTCGGGATGGGTGACGAGCCCCCCGTCGACGAGCGGCTTGTCGCCTCGGATCCCGACGACCCCGCCCCACGAGCGCATCCCGATGACCGGCGCGAGCCGTTCGAGCTGCACCGCGTGCGGGAAGATGTCGCCGTCGGAGCCCGCGAACTCGTTCGTCAGCACCACGAACGGGCCGTTCAAGACGCGCGCCGGATAGGTCGAGATCCCGCCGCCGCGCGCGCGGTCGAAGGAGAGGACCTTCCTCCGCAGGCGCTCGAGGAGCATCTGCGAGACCGCTCCGCCGCCGTTCCAGCGCACGTCGACGATCATCCCCTCCTTCTTCAATTGCGGGTAGAACCAGGTGTTGAACCGGACGAGGCCGTCGGTCCACATGTCGGGAACGTGGACGTAGCCGATCTTCCCGTCGGTCTTTTCGGCGACGAATTCCCGGTTCGCGCGAACCCAGTCGGCGTAGCGGAGCGTTCCGTCCCCCGGCATCGGGACGACGACGACGTCACGGGCCCCCTCGGGGGTGTTCTTTCCGTTGACCGTCAGCACGACGCGCTTTCCGGCCAACGCCTCGAGGTGCGCCTCGAACGGGAGCCCGTCTTCGAACGGCCGGTGGTTCACCGCGAGGAGGAAGTCTCCCTCCTTCACGCCGACGCCCGGAGCGTCGAGAGGGGATCGCACGTTGTCGGCCGGGTCGCCGCGGTAGATCTTCGCCACACGGAAGGCCTTGCCGTCCCGGACCAGATCGGCTCCGAGGAGGCCGGTCGGGACGCCCCGGACCTCGACCCCGGGGTCGCCCCCCCAGGTGTACGTGTGCGAGGTCGCGAGCTCGCCGATCACCTCGCCGATCAGGTCGCGGAGGTCGTCGCGGATCGCGAGCCTCGGAAGGAGGGTCGCGTAGCGGTCGCGGATCCCCTTCCAGTCGACCCCTCCCATGCCGGGGTCCCAGTAGAAGTCGCGCATCTCGCGCCAAGCCTGGAAGTAGATCTGCTCCCACTCCTCCCGCGGGTCGAGCTCGACGACGACCCCCGAGAGATCGACCGCGGCCTCCTGGAGGGCTTCGGGCGGGGGCGGGGCGTCGGCGCCCAAGACGAAGATCTCACCGGGCTTCTTGACGACCGCGATCTTCCCCGCCTTCGGCGCGAGCACCGCGTCCGAGATCCCCTCGAGGAACGTCTTCGCCTTTTTCTTTTCGAGGTCGAAGATCGTGAGAGTCGCCTCCGGGCCCGCTTCCTCGAACAGGCCGGGCTGCTCGGCCATTCCCTTCGCCGGGAAACTCGCCCAGAAGACGCTCTTCGCGGTCGCACCGAGGCCGGCGTAGATCCCCTGCGGCACGGGGAAGGCCGCGATCCTCTCGCCGAGCCCCTCGAGGTCGATCACGACCGGCTTCGGGGGCTCGTCCTTCTTCGCGTCGTCCTTCTTCGTGCCGTCTTTTTTCTCGTCTTTCTTTTCGTCCTCAGGCGGCAGCCCCGCGAGGTCGTCGAACGGGTTCGGGGCGCCCTTGCGCAGCGTGACGACGAACGGGCGGGTCTGCTTGAAGTCGACGTTGTTCCAGTCGACATTCCCGAGGAGCGGGTTCGTGAAACGGTCGCTCAGGAAGTAGAGATAGCGGCCGTCGGGGTCCCAGGCGGGGGAACGGTCGTTCGTCGTCTCGGTCGTCACCCGGTGGACTTTTTTCTCCGACGCGTCGAAGAGGAAGATCGAGGAGTAATCGTTCGGCTCGGTCTTCGCGTATGCGAGCCAGCGTCCGTCCCCGCTCCACGCGTACTCCCGGATCTCCGCCTGGGCGGAGCGGTCGACCTGGATCGGCGTGCCTCCCTCCTCGGGGATCACCCAGAGCGCCTGGGTGCCGTCGGAGTACGCCAGCCATTTCCCGTCGGGCGACGGAGCGGGCGGGTAGTGCCACCCCCCTTCCGTGGGGGGCTTGATCCCCTTCGACTCCCCGCGCCCCCACGCGTCGATCGAACGGATCTCCTCCTCGCGGCTCACGTCGGTGAGGAACACGATCCGCTTACCGTCGTGGGTGAAGGTCGCTCCGCGTTCGCGCGCGCCGCTCCCCCGGGTCACGGGGAGGGTCACCCCCTTCTTCACGGGCACGGAGAAGATCTCGCCACGCACGGTCAGGGCGAGGCGCTCGCCGTCTGGGGAGAGATCGATCCCGCTCATGGAGCGGACGGCGTCGGGGTAACGGACGCGCGTGAGGATCCTGTCGCTCGGGAGATCGATCGCCACCTTCGCGCTCTTCCCCGTCTTCGGATCGAAGAGGTGGACGTCCCCGGCGAGGACGAAGACGATCCGGCCGTCGGGGGCGATCGACGGGGTGCGGACGTCCCACGGCGAGACCTCGGTGTGCCGCTTCCGGTCGCTCCCGTCCGGGTTCATCGACCAGAGATCGACCGTTCCCCCGCGGTCGCTGACGAACCAGATCCTCCCGCCGTGCCACATCGGAAACGCGTCGGTCCCCTCGAAATTCGTCACGTTCCGGAAGTCGGCCTTCGCCGGGTCGCCGACCCAGATGTCGGACGCGGTCCCTCCCCGGTAGCGTTTCCAGGTGAAGGTCTCGGTCGAGGTGCGGGTGAAGGCCCACCGCCCGCTCTCCGGATCGATCGCGATCCGCCCCGCCCAACCGAGGGGCAGTTTCTCGGGCTCGCCCCCCGTTGCCGGAATCGAGAAGAGCTCCGGATCGCCGTGGGGCATCTCCCGGTTGCTCCGGAAAAGGACCGTCCTCCCGTCGGGGGTCCAGCCGACGACCTGGTCGGCGGCGGGGTGCCAGGTCAGCCGCTTCGGCTCCCCTCCCCGGATCGGCACGACGAAGACGTCGGCGTTTCCGTCGTAGGCGGCGGTGAAGGCGACCCGGGTCCCGTCGGGGGAGATCGCGGGGAACGACTCGAAGCCGGGATGGCTCGAGAGCCTCCGCGCGGTCCCTCCCGACGCCCAGACGGTCCAGAGGTCTCCCTCGGCCACGAAGACGATCGTGTCGCCGTGGAGAGCGGGTTGGCGGAGATAGCCTTCGGCGGCGAGCGCCGGCGTGAGGGCGACGAGCAGGAGGGGGAGAAGCCTCGCGCGCATGGGGACGATCCTCCGTGTTCGAGACGAGGGGTCATGGTACCCCCTGGGTGCAAGCGGGTTGGTTTCGGAAACCCCGGGAGCCGGCGAATCGCGTGGTCCGTGCAAGGTGCCGCGAACGGTGGGGAAAACTCGCGCCGCGCACGGGG
>CAYLHQ010000045.1:0-17349 GCA_964383585.1 uncultured Acidobacteriota bacterium | reverse complement strand
AGGGGCAGAAGCGGGGCCGGAACTCGGAGGGAGGGGTTCGTTCGACGGGGGCGGATCGGGCTCGCATGCAGGAAACGCGAGTCAAGAGGCGTGCCGGAAGAAAAGCGCCCGGGATTCCAGTCAAGGGGAGGAAGACTCACTCCGCCGCGTCCACCCGCGGACGGTTGCGTCCGGATCCACGAACGGTCCTCCATCCCCACGATTCGCGTCACGTTGCGAATTCGACCACGTCGGAAAGCCGGATCCGAGCCGGTTTGCGTAAGACCTCGACCCAGACCGAAGTGTCAACGAGGACCACGGCGTTTCCCACGGCCCGACCGCCCCCGGTCGCGCACGGCCCCGTCTTCGCGCATCGCCGCGAGGTCCCCTTCCCAGAGACCCGAGCCCGCGAGGTCGAGGATTCGCCCCGCGCCCGCGCAGAATGAACTCCCGGAGGGCGCGATCGACCGCCGCCGAGAACGTACGTTCGCCGCTCAGGCGCGGGGCCTCGTCGAGCGTGGCCTCATCGAGCATGAGAGTCGTACGTTTCGTGCGGAAAGTATGCGGATCGCAGATCGGGCGGTTAAGAGCCCCCGATTGACCCCGCCCCCCCGACTCACTATCTTTCGCACGGTCGGAGGGGCCTCTCCATGAGCGATCGGATCACCGCCAGGGATGTGGAGAACCAGGAGTTCGCGCGGAAGATGCGCGGCTACGACCCCGACGAGGTCCGGATGTTCCTCCGGACCGTGGCGGAGCACGTCGAGAAACTGACCCTCGAAAACGGCGAGCTTCGCGAGGAGATCGGACAGCTGCGGGTCCGCCTCGAGGACTTCCGGGACCGCGAGCGGAACCTCCAGGAAACCCTCCTGACCGCCCAGAAGATGTCGGACGAATTGAAGGGGCGCTCGGAGAAGGAAGCCGAGGTCTTGGTCAAGGAAGCCCGGCTCAAGGCGGAGAGGATCCTCGAGCAGGCGCAGGATCAGCTCCAGCACATCGAGGACGAGATCGGCCGCCTCCGCCTCGAGCGGGACGCCTTCGAAAACCGACTCCGCTCCGCGATCCAGGAGCATCTCTCCCTTCTCGACCTCCGCCGCGCCGACGCCGGCGACCACGAGAGCCTGCGCTTCCTGCGCCGCCGGACGGGCCGGGACGCGGGATGATCCCGGCCGACCTGGCCGTCGTCGGAATCGCCGAGCTCGCCACCCCTGCAGGGACCGCCGCCCGCACCGGCGCCGAAACCGGCCGCCTGCGCGTGATCCGGGAGGCTGCGGTCGCCTGCCGCGACGGGCGCATCGTCTTCGTCGGCTCGGAGCGGGAGTTCCGTGAGGCCGTCCGTCTCGAGGAGGGCGCCGAGGTCCTCGACGCCGGGGGAGGGACCGTCCTCCCCGGTTTCGTCGACGCCCACACGCACCTCCCCTTCGCCGGGTGGCGCGAGGCGGAGTTCGACGAACGGCTGCGGGGGGCGACCTATTCCGAGATCGCCGCGCGCGGAGGCGGGATCCTCTCGACGGTGCGCGCGACCCGCGCCGCGAGCCGCGAGGATCTCGCGGCTTTCGTCCGCGAGCGTCTCGACGCGATGCTCTCCCTCGGGACGACGACGGTCGAGGCGAAGAGCGGGTACGGCCTCACCCTCGAAGACGAACTCAAACAGCTCGAGGCATTGCGCCGAGGTGCCGGAGACCATCCCGTCCGGGTCGTGCCGACCTTCCTCGGGGCTCACATGGTCCCCGCGGAGTTCCGCTCGGACCGCGGCCGCTACGTCGAAATCCTCGTCCGCGAGATGATCCCGGAGGTCGCACGGCGCGGCCTCGCGGCGTACGCCGACGCCTTCGTCGACCGGAACGCCTTCACCCTCGACGAGGCGCGCCTCGTGCTCGAAGCTGCGCGTGCGGCGGGGATGGGAGTGCGCCTCCACGCCGACCAGCTCGCCGACGACGGCGCCGCCGCCCTAGCGGCCGAGCTCGGCGCGGCCTCCGCCGACCACCTCGAGTACGTCGCGGAGGCGAGCATCCCCCGTCTCGCGGCGGCGGGAACGGCGGCGGTCCTGCTCCCCGCCGCGCAGTTCTTCCTCATGGACGACCGGAAGCCCCCCGTCCGCCGGCTGATCGAGGGGGGGGTCCCCGTCGTGCTCGCGACCGACTTCAACCCGGGGTCGTGCCCCACGGAGGCGATGGGGGCGGCTCTCGAGTTCGGCTGCCTGTCGTTCCGTTTGACCGTCGACGAGGCGATCACGGCGGCGACGCTCAACGCGGCGGCTTCCCTGGGGCTCGCGTCCGAGACCGGGTCGCTCGAACCGGGGAAGCGTGCCGACCTCGTCGTGCACGCCGTCCCCAACCGGTACCACCTGGTCTACCGGTTCGGCGTCCGGCGGGTGAGGGCGGTCGTCGCGGGCGGGAGGATCAGAAGAGCGGAGCCCTCTCCTTGAGGTCGAAGGTGTAGACGTAGGTCGTGACCTTCAGGTCGATCGGCTGCTGGTACCTCGCCGTGATGATCATCTCGCTCATCGTCCGCTCGAGCTTGAGGTTCTTCTTCTCGAGCGGGATCTCGAGTTCCTTCGCCTTCGCGACGATCTTGTCCCGGATCGCCTTGTCGTCGCGGTTGACGGCCGCGAACCGGCACTGCTCCCGGACGAAGTCCTTGAACTCGTAGGCGGCGATCCGGACGGGGACGACCTTGACCCCGATGAAGATGGCGGCCCCGAGCACCACGAGGGAGATCAGGAACCCGATCTTCCCCTCGCCCCTCTCCCCTCGACGGTCCATCGGTTCGACTCCTGGAAAGCGCGGAAAACGTGGATTTCCCGGCGCGACGCCTGGAATATAGGTTCGCGCCGGGCACCGGACAACCCGGCCGGAGGAGGTCTCCCGTGAAGTTCTTGACCCGCTACCTCACCTTCGAGGTCCCCGCCCGGATGGACTTCGTCCCGATCACCGACGAAGTCGAACGTATCGTCGCGGAGAGCGGAGTCCGCGAGGGGCTGTGCCTCGTGAACGCGATGCACATCACCGCGAGCGTCTTCATCAACGACGACGAGCCGGGGCTCCACGACGATTACAAGCGCTGGCTCGAGGCGCTCGCCCCGCACGACCCGGCCCGCTATCGCCACAACCGCACCGGGGAGGACAACGGCGACGCGCACCACAAGCGGCAGATCATGGGCCGGGAGGTCGTCGTCGCGGTCACGAACGGACGGCTCGATTTCGGCCCCTGGGAACGGATCTTCTACGGAGAGTTCGACGGCCGCCGCCCGAAGCGGGTCCTCGTCAAGGTCATCGGGGAGTGACGGCGGGGTACCGTTCGACCGCGCGCGTCACGAACGTCTCGTCGAGCGATTCCCCCTCCGCGAGGGCGCGCTCGACGAGCGTGTAAAGGGCTTTCGCGTAGGCGTCGATGGCGGCGTCGTGGTACCAGGGGACGCGGCTCGACCAGCGGTCGGGACGAAACTCCCGGTCGGCCACCCCTTGCCCGAGCGCGGTGGGGAGCGCCTCGTGGAGCGCCTCCCAGGCGCGCTCGCCCGCGGGGCCGACCTCCTTCGCGGCCCGTTCGAGACGCAGGCGCCGCTCCTCGGGGAGGATCGTCCAGAGGTAGTGGGCGTTCTCGTGGACGATCACGCTCGCCTGGCCCGCGAGGTCGTCCCAGGGCCGGATCTCGAGGAGGAGATGGCGGCCGACCGCCTGCGCGTGCGTGCCGAAGCCGTCCGGGACCGGAACGAGGGCGATCGCAGGAGGCGGGGCCGACTCGAAGTCGACGCCGTAAAAGCGGACCATCCGGTCGAGAAGACGGGCCAGGCGCTCGCGGCCGGGGTCGCGGCGCACCCGCTCGAGGAACGCCCGCGGGATCGCGCCGTCCCGCCAGATCGCCTCGTACTTTGGGGCGAAGTGGCGGAGCGATCCTTCGAGGCCCGCGTACCCGTCGGGGGAAAGCTCCCGCTTCGCCTGCGCGAGCGCGTTGTCGAGCGTCGGCGCGGCGCAGAAGATCCCGAGAAGGGCGGAGGAGCGGGGAACGGAGAGGGTGCCGTCCCGTCCCGGGGTGGTCCGCATGTGCTCGAGGCGCGCCGCGAGGAAGGCCTCCAGTTGCGCCCGGTCCTCGTTCGAAGGCTTCCCGTGGTGCTCGACGAACGCCCCGCGGTGGGCGTCCTCCGTCTTCCCTCCGCTCGAGCCGGCGAGGCAATTCATCCAGTGGTAGAGCCCGGCGGGAAACGACGGTCTCGCTTCGAGCGGGTACGCCGTTCCGAGAAGGCCGGGTTCGGGGGCCGCGGGAACGGCCAGGGCGGAGAGAACGAGAAGGGCGGGAAGCCTCACGGCCGGGCTTCGATCACTTCTTGAAAAGACTGTTGAACGCCGCCTTCGGGTCGCTCGACAGCTGCGTGCCCGGGGAGGCCTGCCGCTTGCCGGTCGCGTCGAGGACGATTCGGGCCTCGTACCGTTCGCAGCGGTTCGCTTTCCCCTTCTCTGCGACCCTCTCCCGGATCGGAGCGCGGCACTCCCAGCGCGCGCCGGAGTCGAAGTGGCGGCACGCGCGACAGGTGTGAAGAGGGGCCGAGCAGAACGGGCAGGTCGTCTCGTGCCCGACCGCGCCGAACTGTTGGATGTTGCGCCCGCAGTCGGGGCAGCGCAGGACCTCCTGCGCCTCGCGGTCGGTCGCGTGCCGGAGCGAGCGGAGCTGGGCCTTCTCCTCCGGCGTGAGCGGGCGGCGGGGGGGAGGTTTGCGGCGTTCACGGTCGTCGCCGCCTCCGTCCATGTACCCCTGCTGACGGTACTTGCGGTCCATCGAAGACGCCTCCTCGTGAGGGTGTCGGTCTCCTCGCGGGAACGGGCCGTCGGGCGGGGCGGCCGGGGAGACGACCGGAATCGTAATGCGCGGCCCTTCCCGAAACAAGTCACGGACGCGCGACGCTTCCGCGACGGGGGAGGATCGGCCGCGGGAGGGGACCCGGTGGGGCCCCCTCCCGGTCGGATCGAAGGCTCACTTCACCTCGCGGAAGGTCGCGACGATCTGCTCGAACGCCCAGTCGAGCTCTTCCTTCTTGATGCACAGCGGAGGAGCGAATCGGATCGTGTTCACGTGGGTTTCCTTGCACAGGAGACCCTTGTCGCGGAGCGCTTCGCAGAACCGGCGGGCTCCTCCGGCCTCCGCCTTCAGCTCGAGCCCGATCCAGAGCCCCTTTCCGCGGATCTCCCGGATCCGCGAATCCTCGAGGGTCTTCAGTTTTGCGAGGAAGTAGTCGCCCATCTTCGCCGAGTTCTCGACGAGGCCGTCCTCGACGAGCGCACGGAGCGCCGCGCGACCCACGGCGGCGGCGAGCGGGTTCCCGCCGAAGGTCGAGCCGTGATCGCCCGGCTTGAGAACGCCCATGACGTCGTCCCCCGCGAGGACGCCGGAAACCGGATAGAAGCCCCCCGAGAGGGCCTTCCCGACGATCACCATGTCGGGGCAGATCCCGTCGTGCTGGAAGCAGAACATCTTCCCGGTGCGGCCGAGGCCCGACTGGATCTCGTCGGCGATGAAGAGGACGTTCTTCTCCCGGCACAGCTCGTACATCGCCTTGATGAAGCCGGGAGGGGGCGGGATGATCCCGCTCTCGCCCTGCATGATCTCGACGAGGACCGCCGCGGTGTTCGCGTTGATCGCGGCCTTGACGCCATCGAGGTTGCCGTACTCGACGAGAGGGAAGCCCGGAGTGAAGGGGCCGAAGCCGTCCCGGTACTGCGGGTCGTCCGAGAACGACACGATCGTCGTCGTCCGGCCGTGGAAGTTCCCGGTGAAGGTGACGATCTCCGCCTTCCCATCCGGGATCCCCTTGATCTTGTGCCCCCACTTCCGCGCGATCTTGATCGCGGTCTCGACGGCCTCCGCGCCGGAGTTCATCGGAAGGAACTTCGGGTAGCCGGACAGCTCGCAGATTTCCTTGTAGAAGAGGCCCAGCTGGTCGCTCCGGAAGGCACGCGAGGTCAGGGTGACCTTCGCCGACTGTTCCACGAGCGCCTGGCGGATCTTCGGGTGGCAATGCCCCTGGTTGACCGCCGAGTAGGCCGCGAGGAAGTCCAGGTACTTCTTCCCCTCGACGTCCCAAACCCAAACCCCTTCGGCCCGCTCCACGACGACGTCGAGGGGGTGGTAGTTGTTCGCGCCGTAACGGGCCTCCAATTCGATGAACTCGGCCGCCTTCGCCTTCACACTCTCCATAGGGTCCTCACGGCTGCTCCCTGAACGGGCAGCGGAACGCGCCGCAACCGCGGTCCGGGATGACCTCGCGGCGCGGAAACTCAACATAGCACGGGAGATCCGGCCGCCGCCCGCTTGACGCCCCGCGCGCGGGAGGGGAATAATCCGCCCTCCCCGTGAACGATTCCACCACCCCCCGACCGCCCCGAGCGAGTCACCAGCAGCGACTGCTCCTCCGCGTCGAGGCGTTCAGCCGGAGGCGGTACGGGATCGTCCTCCTCGCGTCGCTCGCGATCCTCCTCGGGGCGTCGTGGCTCGGCACGAACATCCGCCTCGAGTCGGACGTCCTGAAGCTGATCCCCGAGGGGAACCGGCAGGTCGACACCTTCCGGTCGGCCCTGCGGGATTTCGGCTCGATCGACTACCTCTTGGTCCTCCTCGAGGCGGGGGAGGCGGCGGAGGCGGGGGCCCTCGAGGAGTACGCCGACGTCTTCGCCGAGCGACTCGGGGCGCGGACCGATCTCGTCGAGTCGATCGAGTACCGGTTCCAGCCCGACGCACGGTTCCTGGAGCTGTTCACGCGGAACGCGCTCCTCTTCCTCACGCCGGAGGAGCTCCCGCAGATCGCGGCGAAACTGACCGACGAGGAGATTCGCGCGCAGATCCGGGACAACCGGCTCGCCCTCGCCTCGCCCACGGCACCGCTCGCCGAGGAGTTGGTCCTGAGAGACCCGCTCGGGCTCATGCCGTTCTTCATCGGCCGGCTCCTGAGCCAGCGGGGGGCGCTCGAGCTCGATCTTTCGAGCGGGTACTACCTCTCCGAGGACGGCCGGACCCTGATCCTCCTGGTGAAGCCGGCGCGGCCTTCGCAGGACCTCGAGTTCTCGCGGGCCCTGCTCGCGGCGGCGCGGGAGGACGCGGAGGCGGCGCGCGTCGACCTGTACGGGGAGGAGGCGGGAGATTCGGGGCTCGGCGTCCGCTTCGGGGGGAACCCGGCGATCCTCGTCGAGGAGGCGGGGCTCCTCCGGGAGACGGTCCAGATCAACATCGTCGCGTCGTTCTGCGCGGTGACCCTGCTTTACTGGCTCTGCTACCGGCGGTTCGCGGCACTCCTCTACTCGGCCTACCCGCTGATGATCGGCCAGGCCGCGACCTTCGCCGTGGCGCTTTTCGCCCTCGGAAGCCTCAACTCCGCGTCGTCGGCCCTCCCCGCCCTTCTCATGGGGCTCGGCACCGACTTCACGATCGTCATGTACGCGCGCTACGTGGAGGAGAGGCGGAACGGGGCGTCGCTCGCTCGGGCGACCGAGCTGATGGTCGGGGAGGGAGGGCTCGGCGTCTTCACCGGGGCGATCACCTCGGCAGCGACCTTCTACGCCCTGACGATCAGCGGCTTCCGAGGCCTCCGCGACCTCGGCTTCCTCATCGGGACGGGGATCCTCCTGTGCGGCGTCGCGATCGTCTTTCTCCTTCCCGCGATGATCGTGTGGAACGAGGAGGTGAGGCCCCGCAAGACCGACTCGGCCAAGAAACTCCACCTCCAGTCGTTCGGGCTCGAGCACCTCCTGAGCTTCTCCGCGCGGAACCGGGGGCTCGTGCTCTCGCTTCTCGCGGTGTTCGTCGCCGCGAGCGCCTTGCTCGCGACCCGTCTCGACTTCGACGACACGATCAACGCGCTCCGGAGCAACAAGACGGAATCGTTCCGGGTGCAGGCCGACGTGGCGGAGCGGTTCGGGGCCTCCCTTTCGTACATGATGGCGATCGTCGAGGGGCGCACGGTCGAGGAGGCGGTCGCGCTCACCCAGGGCCTCCAGGATCGGCTGCGTCCGTTCGTGGAGGACGGGACGATCGGCCGCTACGAGTCGATCCTCGAGTACCTCCCCCGGGCGGACCGGCAGGCGGAGGTGATCGCGGCTCTCCGCGCGGGCGCCCAGGGTCCCTTCGACCCGCGGAGGATCCGCGCGACGGTCGAGTCGGCGCTCGACGAGAACGGCTTCCGGCCCGAGCCGTTCGCCGACTGGCTCGCGCGCCTCGAAAACTTCCTCGCTCCCGAGCGCCCGATCTCGCTTTCGGACCTCGAGGGGCAGGGGCTCGGCCGGATCGTGGACCGGTACGTCCGCCGTGACGCGACCGGCGTCCGGATCGTCACCTACCTCTATCCGAACGATCCGCGATGGAAGCGGGAGGCCCCTCCCGGGTTCGTCGAGGCGCTTTCGGGAGGGAACGAGCGGATCACGGTGACGGGGACGAACGTGGTGAGCCGGGAACTCCGGCGGCTCTTCGTCGGCGACGCGCTGCGGTCGGTCGCGTTGGGATTCCTCGTCGTTGCCGTGCTCCTCTGGGTGGACTTCCGGAGCCTGAGGCTCACGGCGGTCGCGCTCGCGCAACTGCTCGCCGGTGTCGTGATGATGCTCGGGGCGATGCGGCTCTTCGGCATCGCGGTCAACTACGCGAACTCGTTCGTCGCCACGATGATCATCGGCGTGGGGATCGACTACAGCATCCACCTCATCCACCGGCTCGACCGGAACGACGGGATCCTCGACGACGGGGTCAAGGAGACGGGGAAGGGGATCGTGCTCGCCGCCCTCACGAACGTCGCGGGGTTCGGGACGTTGACCCTCGGGAACTACCCGGCGATGCGGAGCGTCGGCGTCGTGGCCCTCATGGGGTCGATCACCTGCCTGATCACGTCGCTGACGCTCGTCCCCGCGTGGATGGCGCGGACCCCGAAAGAGCCCTCCGCGTGAGCTTCCTCCTCGCGGTGATTCTCGGCATCGTCGAGGGGCTGACCGAGTTCATCCCGGTTTCGTCGACCGGGCATCTCATCCTGACGAACCACTTCGCCGGGTTCCACGGGCACCGGGCGGAGGTCTTCGAGATCTTCATCCAGTTGGGGGCGGTGCTCGCGGTCGTGCTGGAGTACCGGAGGAAACTCACGGGTTTCGCGGCGACGTGCGTGACGCGGGCGGAGTCGAGGTCGTTCGTCTTCGCGGTCGCGATCGCGTTCGTTCCCGCGGCGGTGACCGGGCTTCTCTTCCACGACCTCATCAGCGAGCGCCTCTTCTCGGCGCGGATGGTGGCGGTGGGGCTCGTCGCCGGCGCGGTTCTCATCCTCGTCGTGGAAGCGCTTCCGTTGCGCCCGCGCGTCGAGGCTGCGGAGGCCACGGGGTGGAAGGCGGCGCTCGGGATCGGCCTCGCGCAGTGCCTTTCGCTTTGGCCGGGGTTCTCGCGGTCGGCCGCGACGATCCTGGGAGGGCTCGTCGTCGGCCTCCGACGGCCCGCGGCGACGGAGTTCTCGTTCTTCCTCGCGATTCCGACTCTGGGGGCGGCGACGGTCTACAGCCTCGTCAAACGATTCGACTCGCTCGAGCCGGGGGATCTCTTCTATCTCGCGGTCGCCTTCGTCGTGTCGTTCGTGGTCGCCTGGTGGTCGATCCGGTGGCTCCTGCGCTTCGTCGCGACCCACACCCTCCGCCCGTTCGCGTGGTACCGCCTCGCGGTCGGCGCGGCGTTGCTGGTGTGGGTCTAGGGGACCTTTTCGGCTTTCGCGGGGCAGCCGTTCGTCCCATTGGGCTGCCTACTCGCCGACCGTCGGCGGGGTGACAGCCCAGAACGGCAGCGGAATCGCGAAGGCATGCGGGCTCGCCTGCAACTGGGACCTCAAGCCAAGCATACCGGTCAGCATGAGTAGTGGCGCGTAGCGCCGCGCGCTCCATGCTCTTGTCAGGCGCCCCTCCCCGATGCCACGGATCACCTGCCATTGACGAGATCTCCCAGGCGGCTCGCAGCGGCCGGATCGAACTCAGCCTGGTTGATGCGCGCGTATCGCCATGAAACGCCCGTCACTGGGCTGACGCGCTCGCACCAGGTCTCGAGCGCCTCGTCCTTGGCCGCGGTGCCTTCCCACACGCGGCCCTTCGTCTCGATGATCCAGTGGACCTCGCCCGTCTTGGTCTTCTGCACCACCGCCCAGTCCGGATGATAGAAGCCGATGGCGCCGCTCGGCTTCAAGTAGTCCACGCGGAACTGCGTACCGGACTCACCCTGCTCGGTAGTGCCGAGCGATGCAAAGCGAGCCACATCCTTCGCCTTGTCCAGAAACTCGGCAAAACGGCGCTCGAAGTCGTTGTAGGTGGCGACATAGTTGAAGACCGTCTTCTTCGCTTCGAGCGGCGGCAGGTTGCGCCGCCAGGTGAAGGGCTTCGTCTCGGAAAGCCGGAAGTCGGCCTTGTCGAACTCGACGGCGCGCCGATGGATCGTGAGCTCGGCGATCTTGCGGGCGAGGCACTTGGCGATTCCCTCCTGCAGCTCGAGCCGTGAGAGGTGGGAGCGAAGCGCCTCGTCATCGAGGTGGACCGTCTTGCCGAAACAACGGGTCGCGACGTAGTCCCGCACCGTGGGGTATAGCTCGGCGAAGCGGTTCGGCAGCTTCGCCCGGTCGATGACCTTGTTGGTGATGCCGGCGAGCAGCTCGTGCGCGGGCGGCAGCTCGCCCGCCGCGATGTCAGCCTGGTGGACCTCGGTCTCGGTGGTGGCGAACTCGAGCTTCAGCTTCATCCGGAACGGCTCCGCCAGCTCTTCCTGCTCATAGATGGCGTCGAGCGCCCCCACCTTCAGTTCGGACAGCTTGCGGATGTTGTGCACCAGGCTCGGCTTCGTGATCGGGATCGTTATGTCGTAGGCCAGCCGCTCCTGGATCGGCGCGATGATGACCGGCGGGGGCGGATCGGTCTTGGTGCTGGCGACGCCCACGCCTTCGGCTTCGAGCTGGCTGCGAAGCACGTTGAGGAGGTTGCGGGTGCCGAGCACCTCCAGCGTCTGCGTCCGGTCGGGGCTCACCTGGGTCATCAAGCGCAGGCCGCGCCCGATGACCTGCTCGGGCAGGATCTCGGCCTTCGCCGTGAACGGCCGCAACCCCAGCACGACGGTGACGTTGCGCACGTCCCAGCCCTCGCGCAGCATCATCACGCTGACGATCGCCTTGACCTTGCTCTCGGCCTTGTCGATGTCGCGGGCCGCCTCGCGCGCCTTGTCGAGATCCTTCTTGGTGATCTCCCCCGCGGCGTCGGTGTGGATGACCAGGACCTCGGCCTCCTTGAGGCCGAACTCCCTGGTCTTCCACAGGTACTCGCCGATCGCGTCGGCGTAGACGTTCTTCTCGGCCATGATGAAGAGCACCGGCCGGGTGCCGAGCTGCTTGTAGACCTTGTGGTGCTCCTTCCAGCGCTGCACCGCGGCCCGCAGCCAGTAGCCGTACTTCTCGCCGATGTTGTCCGCGGTGACGCCGTCCGGGTCGTCCTTCGGCTGCCTGGGGTCGTCCTCCTTGGTGACGATCAGCGGGGCCTTGACGATGCGGTCCTCGACGGCCTGGGCGAGCGGGTAGTCGCACACGGTCCAGGGGAAGTACATGCCGTTCTGGTCCTTGCGCGTGGCCGAGAAGTCGAGCCACAGCGCGAGCCTCTTGGGCAGCGCACGATGGATCGCAAGCAGGGACTGGCTCCACTCAAGGTCCTCGTCGTGGACGTGGTGCGCCTCGTCGTTCATCACCACCAGGTCCTTGAGCGACTTCACCCGCTCCAGCATCGAGCGCTGGCCCGAGGCGGCGAGGTCCTGCTCGGGCTTCTTGCCGAGCAGCGCCTCGATGGCGTTCTGCGGTGTCCACGCCTGATCGCGCGACTCGTAGAGCTGCTGGACGTTCGTGAGAAACAGGTTGCCGGAAGGGTCGGGCTCCGCGGCCTCGCCGCGCAGGATCACCTTCTGCGAGAAGGCGCCGCGCCACTCCGGCGGGATCAGCGGCAGCTCGTAGAAGATGCGGTTGGCGGCGAAGTCCTTCTCGAGCCGCTGATAGACGATCACGTTCGGCGCGACGATCAGGAAGTTGGTGGACAGCTCCGAGCCCGGCACCCGCTGCTTGTGGAAGCGGGCCCAGACGATGGCCATCGCGATCACCCAGGTCTTCCCCGAGCCCGTGGCCATCTTGAAGGCGAAGCGGCGCAGGTCCTCGGGCGGAAGGTCCTGCACGCCCTCGGCGTCCAGCTCCGGCACGTAGCGGCGGAGCTGCCGCCGGCCGTCCATCGTCGTCTGGAAGGTGATGTTCTTGGTTAAGTGGTCCTTCTCGAAGATCGTGGCGTGAGCCTGGATGAGCTTCTGCGCGTCGCGCTGGCCGGCGATCTCCACCAGCCATGCCAGCGTCTCGATCGCCTCGCGCTGGCAGAAGTAGTAGCGGAAGGGCACGCCGAAGCCGGGAACCTCGTGGTCCTCCTCGAACCAGTACTCGAACAGCCGCCGCGTAACGTCGGACGCGCCCTCGTAGCCGCCCGCGCGCCAGGCATCCACCGCGGCGCGGATCTTCGGCACGAGCAGCAGCCGGCTGGGGCGGCGGCCCGACTCGTCCACCCGCCATCCGGTCGCCGCCTTGTCGTCCTTGACGAGATACGAGGTGGGCTTGTCCCAAGGGCGCCGGCCCGGGATCTCCGGCAGGTCCTTGTCGTAGGCGATGACGGCCTTGGCCATGGCTACTTCACCTCCACGTCGAAGGCCTGCGAGGTGTCGTTGCCGAAGATGTCGATCACCTTGACGAGGATGCGGACCTTGCCCGGCTTCTCGTAGGTGTGCGGGTCGGAGGCGAGCGGCAGCTTGCGCTCCTTGCGCGTGCGGTAGGCCACCCAGCCCTGCATGAAGGTGTCGTTCCGGAAGTCCCAGTCCACCGCCCAGTAGTCGATGTAGTCCGACCACTTCTTCACCTTGCTGCGCACGTCCTCGGGGATCAGCTCGGTGTTGGGGATGACGAAGTCCTTGAGCGCCACCTGCGCGGTGAGCTTCTTCGGCTGCTTGATCTCGGCTTCGAGGTAGGCCAGCTCGAAGAAGCGCACGTCGCCCTTGGCGGCGGCTTGGCTCTCCATCACCTCGCGCGGGATCTGGAGGAGCAGGAGCTTCACGCCCTTCTTCTTCGCGGCCTCGACCATCAGGTCGTAGAGGCCCATCTCCCACTCCCAGCCGAGCACGTGCAGCTCGCCCTGCTTGAGCTTGGCGCACTCGTCCACCGCCGCGTCGATCTCGGCGATGGTCACCGGCGCGTCCACCGCGCCGATGTGGACCATGGCCTTTCCCTTCTTGCCGTGCAGGTGCGCCATGCCCGCCACTGGCTGCGCGCCGTAGAGCTTGAGGATGAAGGCGAGGTACTCGTAGAGCGCCTGCTCGGCGAGCGGCTTGTCCTTGGCTTTCCCGAAGGTCACGCCCTGCCAGTACTGGCGCTCGTACTTGCCGAGGTTCAGCACCTCGAAGGGCTTGCAGTTCTCGATGCCGAGCAGCCGCTTGCGGGTGACGTGGATCGCCCAGCGGCCCAAGTCACAGCCGATCCAGCGCCGGCCGAGCTTCTCGGCGACTGCGAGCGTGGTGCCGGAGCCGCAGAAGAAGTCGGCGACTAGGCCGCCCGAGTTGGAAGATGCTCGCAGGATGCGCCTGAGTACGCTCTCGTTCTTTTGTGTTGCGTAACCGGTCTTCTCCTGGGAAAAGCTCTTGATCTGGATCGAATCCAGCGACTCTTCACCCTTGAGCTCAAACTCAAAGGGGTTGGCGTTCCACACATCCTCAATCGGGTATCCCTTGCCACCCGTTTCTCCACCACCCCTTCGCTCGTAGCCTGGAGGATATGGCACGTACTCCTTGTTAAACGTGAACTCGCCGGGCGTCTTCACGTAGAAGAGGATCGTGTCGTGGTTACGAACCCAGTTCTTGGCAACGCTCTTGTAGCCCGAGATCCAGCCGATTCGCCAGATGATCTCGCGCTGAAAGGCATCTACGCCGAAGACCTCATCCATCATCGCCTTGACGTAGTGTCCAACGGTCGCGTCGAGGTGTACATAGATCGAGCCTGTTGGGCTGAGCAAGTCACGCATCAGGCCGAGGCGACTGCGCATCATCTCCAAGTAGCTACTGATGCCACCGCCCCACGTGTCGCGATAGGCCTTCTCCTCAAGGGCGGACTGCTCCTTCGTGAGCTCCTCCCCTGATTCGCCGACCTCTGTCTTGAAGGCGAAGTCGGCCCCCGTCGCAAACGGCGGATCGATGTAGATGAGGTCGATCTTTCCCGCGAACTTCTCCAGCAGCGACCCCATCACCAACAGGTTGTCGCCCCAGATGAGCTTGTTCCGCCAGCCCGCCTCAAAGGTGTCGCCCTCCTTGCCCTCGTAGACGTCAAACAGCGTCGCCTGTTGCGGCTGCTTCCTCGCCTCGCGCGTGGCGCGGCTCTCGTTGACGGTCTCGATGACTTGGAAGGGGAGGCTCACGCGCGGCACTTCCTTGAGCGTGCCGTCCTCGTTGTACTTGCCGGGCCAAACCAGCTCGGTTTTCGTGATCTCGATCTTTGCCATCTACTTCTCCTCGTTCTTCTTCAGGTAGGCGCGGCCCGCGTCGGTCAGGCGGTAGCGCTGCTTGCTGCTGCGCGGCTTGTCAGGGATGGTCAACTCCAGCAGGCCGGCATCCAGCAACGGCCGCAGGTACTCCGACAGGAAGTGCTGGCGATGCCGGATGCCGGCGACCTGCTGAAGCTCCTCGCGGGATCGCGGTTCCCGGGCGGCCTTGAGCAGCAGGACTTGCTCGGGACTTGCGCGGTACATGTGCGGCACATGTGCGGTGACTTGGTCGGTAGCCACCGCCCCCTGGGCCTCGGCCGCCGCCCGAACCTCCGGATTGGGCCGGAAGACGGTGGTCACGAACCCGTTCGCCTCCCAGACGGGCTCCGGATAGCCGCCCTCGCGCGCCTCGTCGCGGATGCGCTTCACACCGGTGCCGGCCTTCTCGATGAAGTCGATCCGGTGCAGGAGGTCGGCGATGAGCGCGTTGCGCCGCACGCTCTTCGTGCCCAGGTCGGCGAGCGTCATTCCCTTCGGCAGCCCGCCGGGGCTCACGACCTCGATGCGGTCGGTGTACAGCTCGACGAAGACGTTGGCGCCCTCGATGAACCAGTCGCGGTGCATCACGGCGTTGGTGATCGCCTCGCGCAGCGCCTTCATCGGGTATTCGGAGATGTTCTGCCGTCGCAACGCCTCGATGCGCCAGGCGGTGCGCGTGTTGCGCTCGATGAACCGCATGGCATCCTCGATGTCGGCCACGATGCCGCCGTCGAAGTCCTTGCGGTCGAGAACGTGGACCTTGTCGGTGCCCTTGCCGAGCAGGCAGGTGACGTAGGCCTGGTTGAAGAAGCGGCGCACGTTCTTCGCGAAGAAGAGCACGCCGGCGTTGCGGAAGAGGAGCTTCCCTCCGGCGCGCTCGGCAGCCTCGATGTTGACCAGCACGTCCTCGATGCGCGGCCGGCCGGTGATGCCCGAGAGCCTGAGCCAGGCGTTGTACTTCGCCCGGTCGAAGTCCTGCGGGTAGCGGAAGCGCGGGCAGGGCGCGAGGTCGAAGCGGATCTCCCCCTCGCGACGGAAGAAGTCGCGAATCTCGGCGCGCGAGAGCTTCTGCGTCACCGCCCCCTGGCGCCAGAAAAAGCCCTCGCTGCACTGGACCGGCTTGGCGTTGCTCTCGTGGACATGGACGACGAGTACCTGGCCGACCGGTTCGACCACGATCTTGACGGGCGGGTCGCAGTTGCGGGCCATGTCCTGGACGCGGGCGCGAAGGCCGTTCGTGTCCTTCACTCCGGCCACCGAGCCGTCGTCACGAACGCCGAGCAGGATCTTGCCGCCGATGGTGTTCGCGAGCGCCACCATCTCCCGCGCGAGCGATCCCGACAGGCCCTCCTTGAACTCCAGGGTCGTCCCCTCGCCTTCCTGGACGAGGATCTTCAGGTCGGCCGGCTTCATGCGAACGCCTCCGGTCGCTGGAGGATCCCCTCGGCGTGGCAGAGCATCTTGAGGTCGCACTCCTTGCAGATCGCCGCCTCGGGCGGTGTCGCCACCGCGAACTCGCGCGCCTGGATGCGGCGCACGATCTCGTCGAAGTGCCGGCCGGCCTCCTCGACGCGCCTCGGGTCGTAGGGCAGGACCATCAGCGCATCCTGCTTGCGGGGCTCCGAGGTCCAGTAGAGCAGCAGCCGGTCCACGTGCCGGCCGTGGCGTCGCTCCAGAATCTGGGCATAGGTGCAGAGCTGGCGCTCGTAGGCGGCGATCAGCCCGGGGCTGTCCTTGGGGCGCGGCGAGGTCTTGAAGTCGAGCAGCTCGAGCTTGCCGTCGCCGCCGAGCAGGAGGTCCACCTTGCCGGCGAGGATGTAGCCGTCCTTCTCCAGCGACACGTCAACTTCAGTCTGGATCACCCGGCGCATCTCGTCGCGGTTCTGGCGGAAGTAGTTCAGTACCTGCGTGAGAGCCGCTTCGCGTGCCCTGTCGCCGATCGGACGCACGTCGCTCGCCACGAGGAAGCGGAAGGTCCGGTCGAACAGCTCGCGAATGCGCGGCTCGTCGAGCGTGTCGAGCTTGCCGTCGAGGGCGATGCGGTGGACCTCCTCGATGGTCTGGTGCACGAGGAGGCCGAAGAAGATCACCGCCGAGCGCGAAGGCGTGAAGTCGTACTCGCGGAAGAACTGGTACTGGCGCGGGCAGGTCTCGTAGATCTTGAGGTCGCCAGTGAAGCTGTAGGTCTTCTTCACCGGCATGCGCTCGCGGACCTCGAAACGCTGGGCGGCCAGCAGGTCCTTCTGGATGTAGGGCCACTGCGGAAGCCCCTGCCAGATGGGCGCGAAGTGATCCTTCGGGGGCTCGTGGGCGGTGAGCACCAGCAACTTCTGCGGCCGCGAAAAGGCCACGTAGTGCAGCCGCATCCGGTCGAAGAGGGTGATGCGGTTCTCCGGCTCGAAGGGCGGCCGGTGGTAGAAGGGCGCGAGGTCGCGGTCGATCTGCTTGGGGCTCGAAAGCTGCGTCGAGAGCGAGCCGACCACGACCACCGGGAACTCGAGCCCCTTGGCCTGGTGGATCGTCATCACCTGCACGTGGCCTTTGGGGAAGGGCTGGTCCGGGTCTTCGTACTCGTTGATGCCGCCGTCGTAGAGCAGGCGCAGGAAGCTATTGAAGAGGTGGAAGCGGAGGAACTCGCGGTTCTTATGCGTGACGACCGTGTAGTGGTAGTAGCTCTGAAAGACGTTGAAGAGCTGGGAGAAGATCGCCAGGTTGCGCGCGGTGTTCTCGTTATGGACCGCGCTTTTGAACGGGTCGAGCGCGAGCAGGTGGTAGAAGTAGTCGGCCGGGCGCAGGTCGAGCGCTT
>CAYLHQ010000044.1:0-17802 GCA_964383585.1 uncultured Acidobacteriota bacterium | reverse complement strand
GGACGACGGGGGTTTTCACACGATCACGCTGTCAACTTCCGAGGGGAACAGGACATGTTGTCCGTGGAGGGCTGATGTGAGCGGAGTTGGTTCGGCGGTATACAGCCGACTTCCGGTGCCCCTTCAAAATGTGGCGCTGACCGCCTACGGAATGATGCTGTTCCGTCGACGATACGGCTTGGAACATCGACGTTGGCTGACCGCCCTGCTCGAGTCCCAGTGGTACTCCGAGCAGCAGCTCGCCGATCTTCAGTTGATGCGCCTTCAGGACATCGTCGACCACGCATTCGAGACGGTTCCGTACTACCGGGATTCATTTCGGCGGGTAGGGTATCGCAAGGGAGATATCAAGAGTCTCAGGGACTTGGAGTCTCTCCCAGTCCTCGAGAAGGAAGAACTGAGACGGGACCCCGAGCGATTCGTCTCTATCGCGGCACCCACGAACCGCCTCGTGCACGGCCGCACGAGCGGCACGACGGGAACTCCGATCTCGACTTTCAAGGACCGGAACGCTTACCAACGAAATTGGGCCTTCCAGGAGCGCGTACGGCGATGGTTCGGCATCGGACCGCGCGAAACGAAGGTCACCCTCTGGGGACGCCATGTGGTCTCGGTTGGAAGCGTTCGTCCGCCTTATTGGCGTCGGGACTACTTCACCCGAAACTGGCTCTTTTCCATCTACCACCTCTCCGACCACAACCTGCCGCTTTACGTCGAGACGATGGCGAGAATTCGACCCGTGGAGATTCACGGTTACCCTTCCGCCGTCGCGATCGTGGCTCGTGCGGTTCTCGCCGCGAACGAACGGCGCATTCGGCCCCGGGCGGTCATTACTTCAGCCGAGACCGTGCTCGACGAGCAAAGAAGCCTCATCGAGGAGGCCTTCGGCTGCAAGCTACGCGACCAGTACGGGCTAGCCGAAAACGTGGCTTGGGTTTCCCAATGCGAGGCGGGTACGTATCACGTGCACCCCGAATACGGCATACTCGAGACCCTGCGTGGAACGACGTCAGTGATCGACGAGGCGGGAGACGTCGTCGGGACGGGCTTCCTGAATCGCGCGATGCCTCTCATACGATATCGGACCGGCGACACGATGGTCCTCCGCAGCGAAGGCACGTGTGAATGCGGGCGGCATTTCCCCGTGGTCGCGGAAGTCGTCGGCAGGACCGACGACGTGCTTTTCTCCCTCGACGGTCGGCCGTTGGCCCGGCTGAGCCCGATCTTCAAAGGGCTCCAGTCCGTGTTGGAGGGTCAGATCGTCCAGGACGCGGCGGATCACTTAATCGTCAATATCGTTCCGAGTGGGGCCACGGATAACGACGAGACGCTGTTGCGACGACGGCTGCACGAGTTGTTCGGGGAGAGAATGAGGATCGACATCGCGAGACAGAGCTCGATACCTCGCACGAAAGCCGGCAAGTTTCGATATCAGGTGAACGCCATCGCGGCGCGAGGTGCGGATCCGAAACCCGACGGACGTGACCGATGAACAGTATCGGATCCAATCGTGCGGAGCGTTCAGCCGCACGCTGGAAGCATCAACGGATCGCAGTGGTTGGGAACTTCAACCCACCTTCGAGCGGAAGGAAGTACCAGGCCGAAGTGCTTTCGGACGCATTCGAGGTCGAAGGGGCTTCCGTGGTGCGGATCACTACACAGCAGAACAGGTACCTTCGTCCGCTTGCGGTTATTGCTGAATTGCTCCGCGCGAAGGGCCAGTTCGATGTCGCGTGCGTGCAAGCGTTCTCGAACGGGAACTTCGTCAATGCCGCGGCCGGAATTCTGGTCTGCCGCCTTCTCCGGAAGCGCGTCGCCGTCGTGTATCGAGGTGGGGCGGCACCATACTTCCTGGCTCGTGCGGGCTTCGTCGTGATGCCGATTTTGCGGAGAGCACACGCGATCGTAGTCCCTTCGGGTTACCTCGAGCGCGTTTTTTCCGCGCGTGGACTCCGACCGCGAATCATTCCGAACGTGATCAATCCCGCCGCGTTTCCCTTTCGAGACCGTCCCAGGTTCACGCCGAAGCTCGTGTGGGTCCGTCATCTCCGAGAGGGATACAACCCATGGATGGCCGTAGAGGTCCTGCGGATCGTGCAGGCGACGGCCCCGGAGGCGACCCTGACAATGATCGGGGAGGGTGGGCTCCGGTCCGAGTTGGAGCGGCGTACTCGTGAAGAACAGGTCTCCGGAGTGACGTTCACAGGACAACTGCCGCAGGCCGAGGTCGCCGATCAACTCCAGCGCGCCGATATTTTCATCAACACGACGAACTACGACAATCAGCCGCGATCTCTGCTCGAGGCCATGGCGGCCGGCCTCCCGGTCGTCAGCACCGACGTGGGGGGGGTCCCTTTTCTCGTCCAACATGGGGAGAATGGGCTGCTCGTTCCGCCTGGTGATGCTCACGCGATGGCTCGAGCCGTGGAACGACTCGTGAACGAGCCCGCCATGGGCAGATCGATCGTCGCTTGTGCCAGAAAGAGACTCGAGCAGTTCACGTGGCAATCGGTTGGGCGAGCGTGGCTCGACGTACTCAGTGGCGAGACAACATCTTGAACGGGAGGAGAGGCGTTGCTTCCTTGGGGCGCACGTGCGTCGTGCTGACGCAGCTTGGCCGCGGTGGGGCGGAGCGCCAAACCGTTGAATTGCTTCGAGGGTTGCGGAGCACGCAATGGGAGCCAGCGGTGGTCGTCGCACTGTCGAGCGAGACTGAGCCGTATGGATCGCTCATCCGCGACCTCGGATATCGATTGCAGGTCATTCCTCGAGGCGGGAGCTACGATCCTCGACGGGTTCTCGAGCTTCGGCGCCTGCTATTGCGAGAGGGAATCGACCTGGTGCACCCGGTTCACATGCTGGCCTCGGGGTACACGTTCCTGGCCTGTCGAGGCCTACACAAGGTGGGGATGCTACCGACGATTCGCGGCACCGTTGTCGCTCCCGGTCCCTTTCGCTGGCTCATCTACCGCTGGATGTTCCGTGCCTGTCCGCGGGCCCTGGCGAACTCGCACCGCGGAGCGGAGTTCATTCGGCAGAAGTTCCGCGTTCCGGATGCGCGCATCCGCGTTGTCCCCAACGGTATCGATTTCGACGGACTTCGCAGGCGTGCGCCGGAGAGTTCCTACCGGGCGATGCTCCAGATTCCGCAAGCCGCGCCGCTCGTTGCCTACGTCGGCAAGAACTCCCGCGTCAAGAACGTGCCTCGCTTCCTCGCCACTTGGGAGGCCGTGTCGGCGGTGGTGCCCGATGCCCACGCCGTTCTCGTTGGAGGCGGACTCGGGCAGGGAGATCGGACCGCACTCCTGGGGCCGTGTCCGCCAACTCGGACCCATTTCCTCGGTCCGCGGGACGACGTGCCGTCCCTGCTGTCCGAGGCCGACGTTCTCGTCCTGACCTCGAACTCCGAGGGGTCGCCGAATGTCGTGCTCGAGTCCCTGGCGCTTGGAACACCAGTCGTGTCGACGGACGTCGGGGACGTTTCGCGCATGGTGGTCCACGGAAAGACGGGGTTTGTCGTCGAGAGCGGCGAATCGCCGGAACTCGCCGCCGCGGTGCGACGGGCGCTGGCCGACCGGGCCGGGTTTCGTGAGTCGGTGCGGGCTGACCTGCCTCGCCTCGAGCGCGAGTACTCCCTCGACGCGATGATCACCGGCACGGTCGAACTCTGGAAGGAACTCGCGAAGGGCTCGCGGCCTTCCTGATCCGGCACGTGACTTGCTCGATCCGATCGCGACGGAGGAGGAGCCGAACCGATGCAACATCGACTTCAGATGACGGCCTTGGTGTGGACGGTCGCGCTCACGGCGATTCCATGGGGGGTGTCCCAGGCCGCGCCCGTCAATGGCGGTACGGTGAGCGTCTCAGCCAACTACCACCCGGGAGGGGCGAATGCGCAGGAGCAGGAGCGCATCGCGTCGACCCACGATCTCATCGTCCTCGGAACCGGATGGGCCGACGAGGGGCCGCCGAGCACGTATTACCAGGTGAACCCGGCGATCGTGTCCCTGGTTTACCAGTCCTGGTTCGACATCAGCCCGAGTAGTTCGGATTACGCTTTTGTAACCCAAAACGAGGACTGGTTCTACCACGACGCCTCCGGGAACCGGATCGCGGTCTATTCCACGCACGAGAATGCGGACTGCGACCCGCAGAGCTGCCGGACCACCGGGGCGAACTGCAACTGCCGCTTCGGCATGAACATGGGTCACCCTGATTACCGGGCCTACGTCGCGACCCGATTCGCCGACATCGTTACCGGAGGAGGGGCATGGGGTGGGCCGCGCGGCTTCGACGGAATCTTCCTCGACAACACGAACCCAAATTGGCCCTACCGACCGGCGAAGGTGCAGAGCGGGTGGACATCGGCGACCCCGGTCTATCCGGGCGGAACGACGCAAACCGAGGCAGCGTGGGTTGCAGATCAAAAAGGGTTCCTTCAGGTCGTCAAGAACGCGATGGGAGGGCCAAAACTCCTCATCTACAACGGCTGCATCACGAGCGCGAATTTCCCGAACTGGAGAGACCAGTCATACGCCTATCTCGAGCACGCCGATGGCTGCACGATGGAGTACTGGACGGTGAACGGGACGGGCACATCGGCGACGGTAAAGCTCGGGAGCGACTGGGACAGGGACATGGACCTCTTTCGGGGAGTCGCGACGCGCGGCAAGTGGGCGACACCGCTCATCGGCTCGGGGGTCCATAGCTCCGCCGTGAATCGGTACGGAATCGCCTCCGTCCTGCTGTTTCGGGAGAACGACAAGGCCTCGATGAACTTCTGGAAGGGAACGGGCGAGGAGGCGGTCGCCGGTCGTTTCGGCCAGACATTTCCCGAGGCGTTCGTCGATCTCGGCGTTCCAGAGGAGGCGTACGTCAAGCTCTCCAACGAAGTCGCGAGCCGCCGATACAGCCGCGGTCGCGTGCTCTTGAATCCGACCTCCTCGACTCAGACCGTTTCGCTTGGGGAGTCGATGCGGAACCTGGCCGGCGCGCTTGTGACCTCGGTGACGCTCGCGTCCGGGACGGCCGAGATTCTGACGAAGGAGGGATCTCCCTCCGACCCTCCGCCTGGAGCGGTCAGCGGACTCGAGCGGACGGATCGACGCTGACGCCTCTCAGCGCCGAAGCCTCCAGACCTTCGTCCTGCCATCGCGTCCTTCGTAGACCACCTCGAGGCGGTTGGATTCGAGTACCTCGCGGATACCGCCTCCACGCATTGCGCTCCGGCCGTCCGCGAAGTTCTCTCCGCTTCCGAGGATGTACAATTCGCGGTCTCCTGCGGCGTCGAGGACATCCGTGAGGGCCTTCCCGGTTCCCAGAATCGGAGTTCCCGTGTACTGGCCACGCATCACTCCATCCACCAGCACCGCATGCCCAGCGGCCTGTGCCTCATGCTGCAAACGGTAGTCGACACGACCGAGGTAGTAGGTCTGGTTGATCGAGTCCTCGGCGATGAGGATCGCGTCGGGCGCCGGTTGGAGACTCCGGACGAATTCCGCCGCTCCCTTGTGGTCTGGATGAACGGGATAGTCGTTCCTGGCGATGTGGAGCGACTTTACCGGGTTCACGACGACGAGCACGAGAGTCAGCCAAAGGAGGACGCCGACTCGAGGCCGTGCACGGAACGATGGTCCGAATCGGAACGTGCCGAGGACGTAGCTGATTCCGGCGACGAGACAAAGCAGAAAGAAGGGAAGGGCGCCGGCCAAATAACGGGAAGGGACATCCCATCGGAAGAATCCGATCACGAGGATCGGCGTCCACGCCCCTATCGCGAAGAGTAAGAAGTGAATCGGTATGGCCCTTCCTCGAGCGAGGCGAACGCATGCGACCGCCAGGACCCCGACGTACAGCGCCGCGCCAGAGGGGGTGAAGTCCGCGAGCTTGAGCGTGGGCCAGAATCCCGGTCTCCCCACGAGAGCGCCCGCGATTCTCCGGAGCGGGAGATCTCCCGTGTATTGGAGGATCGTGAACTGCACCCCAAAGATCGCTACGGCCAAGGCGAAAACGCCGAGCGGGACCCACCGAGAGCCAGCGTCGAATCGGAACCATGCGATTGCGCCGACGAGCAGAAGGAGCATGCCTACGTGGTGGTGAAGGAGAGCGCCGGAAGCGATTGCGAGGGCGAAGACGAGGGAGATCCTCGACCGAGGCCTCCGCCCGACGACGGCGATCACGCCGAACGCGAGGAAGCCGAGTGTGACGGCGCCGACGACGAGCGCGGCGTGATTCCGGAAGAGGATTTGTAGCGGATGCTGCGCCGGGTCGAGAACGAGCGGGGGCCGTTCCGTCATCGCGGGGTAGAAGTGGTCGATCAACACCTCGACAACCCCATAGGTCGCGACGGCGGCGACCGCTCCCGCTGCACCCTGCGCGAGCAGGCGTGGAGAGCGAACGCTCAAGCCGGGAAAGAGGAACAACGGCGCCGCGAAGACCGACAACGTGTGAAACTGCAGCGCCAGGATCCAGGCAAGGAACGCGAGAACGAGCGAGAGCACACGCTGTCTCCGTTCCCAGCCGAAGAGTGCGGCGCCGAACACGAGGAGGGACGCGATGAAGAACACGTACATTCGCCCCGTGAGCGAGTAGTCGATGATCCCGGGAAGGAAGGTGAGGATCGCCGCAAACGCGACGTTTGGAACGGGGTCGAGGAACCGGCGACCCATCCAGAATCCTAAGAGCCCAACGAACGAGCCGACGAGTGCAGACGGGAATCGAATTGCCCACTCGTTGTCGCCGAACATGGTCATGGACGCGGCGATCAGGTACGTGTGGAGCGGCGCCCGGACGTAGACCATCCCGCTCGGGAGGATCGGTTCTCCGTGCTCGAGGACCCCTCGGGCTGCGAGCGCCATGATGTCCTCATCGCCGTGGAGGCTCGCGCTCCCGAGGTTCCAAAAGCGCAAGAGGGCCCCTGCGACCAGCAGAACCCAGAGGGCTACCCAATGGCGTCGATCGGGACTCGATGACGCCGCAGCCGGTTCGAAGAGGCCTGCCAGGGGTCCGATCATGAACCACCTCCGCACGCCCCAACTCGGTCGAGCCGCCAGACCTCGAAGGATTCGTTCTTCATCTCGAGCGCGAAACGTGCCCTGTACGCTTCGACCGCGCCCCGGAAAGCGCGGTCCTTGTCCCGAACGGGGCGCACATCGCCCAAGATGACGTCGGTGATCCCCTGCATGCAAAGCTCGTTGAGCACTGCATCGGGCGGGGCGTCGAAGATCCCCATGGCGGGAACTCCCGTTCGCAGGGTCAGGACACGAGGGTTGAAGAAGCTCGCTCGAATCTCACGCTCCTCCGAACGCCTGAGGACGTGAACGAACAACTCCCGCACATCCGTCCGGTCGACGAAGTCCTGGAGTGGGGGTACCGCTATGAGTTTCCCAATTCCCGGTAGAACGACGGCCGTCGCGAGGACCAAGCAGGCGATCGCCGCGAGCCTCGACGAGGGCCGGGAGACACGCCGGATCGCGGCGCCGAACCCCGCGAGCGCGAAACACAATAAAGGGGGAAAGAGCGGCCAAGCGAATCGAGTGGTGTGCGTCGTGTAAGACAGGAGCATCGCGACATAGACCAGCCCCCAAGTGACGGCAAGATCGCGTCCGTTCCGCCGGATCCAAAAAAGGAAGCCCGCGATCGCGAAGGCGGTGGCACCGATGTGGTAGAGGTCGTCGGCAACCGAACCGGCGAAAGGCTCGTGGAACGCGTCCACGAGGGCGAGGCGGTAACGCAGCGCCGCGCGGGCGAGGTTCCGAACGTAGTTGGGCAGGTCCCAGCTGATCTGGTCCGTGTAGCTCGAAACGGTCGGAAGCACGAGGTTCGTGGTGGCAAATGTCGCCGTCCAAACGGCGATGGGGACGAGGCCCGCTCGCCGACGCTCGGGTCGCTGCAGCCAGACGTGTCCGATCAGGGCCGGGACCAGCGCGACCCCGGCTGTCCTGAATAGGATCGCGCCCGTGCCGAAGAGTGTGATGATCGCCAGCCGGAGGGGGGGCCAACGGCCGGCTCCGGTCGATAGCGCGAGGACTCCCCAGAGGAGAGAGCAGAACGGTAGATCGGAGAGCAAGCGACTCGCGGAACCAACGATCCCGGGATTGGTCGCGACCATGAGCATGGCTCCGAACGCGATCCAAGGCCCGAACTCACGCACCGCCCAGATGCCGGCAAAGGACACGAAACAGGCGCTCAGGAAGAGAGCCACGACCCTTGCGGCCGAGATGGGATCGTCGAGGTGCCGGAACAAAGGAGCCATCAGAAGCGGCCCGCCAGGGGGATACGCCACAGGGGCGACGATCGGGTTGTGAAGGGTGTAGATGTACCCGATGTCCGTGTAGTCACGGCCTTCGGCGAGCGCCCGGGCGTGAAGAATGTACTGGGCGTCGTCGCCCATTTGTGCAGGACGCCCGTCTGCGGCCCGCCACAGTCCGAGGGCGAGCAACAGCAAGGCTGGAACCGCCCATGCCCAGGCGTGTTTCCTCGCGTCGTCAGTCACCCGTTCTCCAAAGGAGTCTCGGAGGTCCCGTCCGGGGGCCGCGCCCTTATAGCACAGTCATGCGGAGGGGCCCGGGCGGTGCCACAATGCGACACCCGGAGGGGTCATGGAGCGTCTCGTCGGCTGGTTGATCGACCTGAAACGGCGAGCGCTGTACCGCCGCTGCCTCGCCGCCCCTTCCCGAGCGGTAATTCTCCGCTATCACTCGGTCGGAGATCCGGAAGTGGTCTCGACATACGCCGATCCTGCGTTGTCGCTTCCGCCGGGTCGATTTCGGGAGCAACTCCGCGTCCTGAAGGAGAGGTTCGAGATCGTTCCGCTGGAACGTCTCGTCGATCGGGCGGACTGCGGGCGGACGGGACCACCCATCGCGGCCTTGACGTTCGATGACGGCTATCGGGACAACCACGATGTGGTCGTGCCGATTCTCGAGTCCGAGACGGCGACGGCGACCTTCTACGTGACTTCCCGACCGCTCGAGGCGGGGCGGTGGTTCTGGATCTCAGAGCTGCGGCGCCTGGTTTCGCGTCTTCCCCCCGGCGAACTCGTGGTGACGGGTCTGCAAAAGTCCGTCGTTCCGGCTGCGGGAGAGGATCGAACCCTTCTCCGCCGGGATCTGACCCTTTTGCTGTCGGCGATGGACGAAAGCACCCGCGAGCGCGTCATGGACGGGCTTTCGGCCGCGGCGGGGGTGCCTCGTGGAGAAGGTCTGGCGAACACCTTTCTTACGCCGGAGATGCTCCGATCCATGTCGGCGCGCGGAATGACGATCGGTTCGCATACCCGCAGCCATCCGCACCTCGATCGGCAGACGGTCACCCGAATCGCCGAGGAGGTGGAAGGGGGCAAGTCGGATCTCGAGCGGGCGCTTGGGACGCCCGTCGTCCACTTCGCCTATCCGAATCCGGGTGGAGGGCAGGAAAACGTCACGAGCGTTCAGGAGTGCCTCCGCGCCGCCGGGTTCTGTACCGCGGTCACCTCTCGCCCCTCGCCTCTGGGCAAGGACTGGGATCCGATGGCAATCCCGCGTCTTGGCGTCTACGCGGGCGCGCAGGAGCGGACTTTGTTCCGCATGTTGAGGTCATGAAGCCCGAGCGATTCGCCCTGGCCGTCATCCTGCTCGTCGCCGGTTTCCTCCGGCTCCACGGTCTTGGCGATCGCGGACTCTGGATCGACGAGGACCTCACTTTCCTGTCCGTGCGCGGCGTTCTCGAGGAAGGCGTTCCGCGCCATCCCTCCGGTGGGATCTACTCTCGGGCTCCGGTACACACCTACCTCGCGGCCGCGTCCGCCGCCGTGTTCGGAGCCGACGAGTTCGGACTGCGGCTGCCGAGTGTTCTGTCCTCCCTCGCGGGGCTCTGGACCTCCTTTGTTCTTGCCCGCGACATCGGGGGGCGAGCCGTCGGTTTCGTGACGCTGCTCGTTCTGGCGCTGTCGGGATGGGACGTACTCTACGCGCGGATGGCGAGGATGTACGCCCCCACGGTCTTCCTCTTCACGCTGTCAGTCTGGTTGATCTATCGGAGAGCGATACGCGAAGATATCTGGGCGGGCCGGTGGGCGATCCTGGTCGGCGGGGTCGCGACGACGATGCATCCCCTGGCCGCTTCCCTTGCTTTGGTGTTCCTCGGCGCGGACGTGCTTGCGGGCCGGGACCGTGTCCGAAATCGTTGGGCGTGGACTGGCTTTTTCGTCCTAGCGACTGTCCTTGTCGTTCACCGTGCCGGCTCGTCGATGTTGTGGAGTCTGGGAGGCCCAAGCGCCGTTCCGCCGGCGATGGCGAACACGGATCTCCGAATCCCAGGAGTGGGCGGACTTACGATCGAGCGGGCAAGGGTTCTCCTGATAGAGACGCTCCCTTCGACCGCGTGGTCGGCCGTCGCGATTCTGATCGTGTTCCTGTCTCTCACCTTCGGCGTTCTGCTCTTGAGACGCAAGACGGGTGCGACCGGCATCGAGGTGACGGGCGCCGCGGCGTGGGCTGCGGCGGTCACCGTCAACATGCCGACCGTGGCGGCGGTATTCGGCTCACTTTGGGTTCGAGTGACCGCAAGAGATGGACGGGAAGCCGCCCGCAGACTTCTCGGAGTTGGCGCGGCCACGGCGTCTGTCTTGCTCGCGATCATGGCCGCTGCGACATGGGTGGGGGCGGATGTGTTCTCGAATCGTGGTCTCGCGACGAGCTTCGGTGTCCCGGAGCCGTGGTGGATTCTCCTTGCGAAGGCGTTTCCGGCCGCATTCGGAATCGTGATCGCGGGGTCGATTCTCCTCTTCCTCGATTCGTTCGATTCGACGGCGAACATCGACAGCCTGTTCGTCACGGCTACCTTCTGGACGCCTCTCATCTTGATGGGCTTCGTTGAGAGTCCCTATGTGCAGCTACGGTATCTCGTACACCTCAATCCTCTCTTCATACTGCTGCTCGTGCTCAGTCTTCGCCGGTTGGTGTCGATGCTTCCCGGTCCGAGCCGTGTGCTCCACCGTCCGTTGGGCATTCTCGTGCTCGGCGGCGTTGCACTGCTTTCCTCCGGGCAGTCGACCCCGAACGAACTCCTCGGGGTGGTGCGCCTGGACTACGGATCGAATCGAATTGGAGTGAGGAACCCGGATGCGGTCTCCCACTTCTACTACGACGGCAAAACACCGGCGGAGTTCGTAGCGAAGTCGGCTAGTCCCGGCGATCTCTTGGTGGCTCGCGACGGCCCGTTGACCTTCGCGTACACCGGTAGGGTCGACTACGTCTTTCGGGCATCCAACTTCGACGGTGCCGCGACGAGTGGGGATGGACGACTCGTGGATCAGTATCTCGGGGTCCCCGTCTTGGACTCGGTCGCTGCGCTCCAAGCGCTACTCCTGAGCGGACACTCCGGATCGGTATGGGTGATCGTCGCCGTCCCGGAGGGAGACCGCCCGATCGTCAATCTGCCGACCGGCGCGAGGGAATGGTTGCGGGCTCGCGAGGATCGCGTCGTCTACACCGGCCTCGACGGCATCACCAAGGTCTACCGATTCGGCCCCGGCGCGACGAGTTCCTCCAACACCCCCTCCACCCTCCCCGCCAACTCGCTCCTCCGGTAGTGTGCGAGCACGTGCTCCCGACCCCGCCGCCCCATCGCGGCGCGCTCGGCCTCGGGGAGGTCGCGCATCTTCCGCACGATCCCCGCGAGGGCCACGGGATCGCCCGGCTCGACGACGAGCCCCGCCTCTGCCTCCGCGAGCAGCTGCTCCATCTCCCCCCGCGCCGCGGCGAGGACCGGTTTTCCGGCCCCGAGGTAATCGAAGATCTTGTTCGCGAGGACCATCTTGTGAAACGGGTGGTCCCAGGTGCAGATCACGCAGGCGTCGCCGGCGCGGATCTCCTCGACCGCGCGGTCCTTGGGGAGGGCGCCGAGGAATCGCATCCGCGCGCCCGCCGCCCGCGCTTGCTCTTCGAGCTGCGGCCTCTGGTCGCCGTCCCCGACGACGACGAACTCGATCCCCGCGTCGTCCCGGAGGAGCCCCGCGGCCTCGACGAGGGTCTCGTTCCCGTTCCAGCGCCCGAGAGCGCCGACATAGACGACGCGGAACTTCCCGTCCCCACGGGCCGGAACGGGCGGGGCCGCCTCCCCGACGAGGTCGTCGACGCCGTTCGGGACGAACACCACTTTCTCCCGCGGGACCCCGTATCCGACGATCCCCGCCTCGATCCCCCTCGTGACCGCCACGATGCGCCTCGCCCGCCGGTAGAGCAACCGTTCGAACGCCGTGGCCGCCCGGATGACCCAGCGGTTTCTCAGGATCCCGGCGATCACCGCCGACTCGGGCCAGAGGTCGCGGACCTCGAACACGAAGGGGCGCCTCCAGCGGAGCGAGCCCAGCAGCCCCGGCAGTCCCACGGTCAGCGGTGTCGACGAGGCGTAGAAAATGTCGGGCCTCCCGGTCCGGAACATCGCCGCCCACGAGGCGAGGAGGGCGAACCCCAGGAAGTTCCGGATCCTCCCCCCGATCGAACGCCGGATCGACGACGACGAGGCGCAGCGGATCAGGGTCACCCCCTCGAGCGTCTCGTGGGTGAAAAGGCGTCCCCGGTACTTCTCCGGGACCTCGGCCGTCTTGTGGTTGACCGTCCCGGTGACCACCGTGACCCGGTGGCCCGCCCTCGCCCAGTGGGTCGCGAAGTGGTAGGCGCGCCCTCCTCCCGGCTCCGAGGGGAGGTTGAAGTACTGGACGACGTAGACGATGTGGAGCGGACGCTTCAATCCCCGGTCTCCGGGCTCGGGCGGACGACAAGCGCCGCCTCGGGACCGATCGTGACGGGGACGGGCCAAAGGGTGTCGCCTTCCGCGTCCACCCCTTTGCGGACCGCCCGGATCCCCGTCGCGGGGTCGAGCCAGAGGAGATCGTAGCGCCCCCTCGCAAGAGCGCGGAGCCCCATCGTCCGGTCGGCGCCGGTCCGGGAGGCGTAGGCGACCCTCCGCCCGTCCTCGGCCGCGAGGACGTACTCGGTCGCCCCGAGGGCAAGGTCGTCGCGCGGGGCGAGCCCCCGCGGGTCGGCCTCCTCGAAGAAGCGGACCATGAGGGCGCACTCGCGGAGCCGGGCGCGCGGGGTCGTGAGGCCGTCCCACCCGTTCGCGAGGACGTACGCCCCTCCCATCGCCATCGCCCAGACCTTCCTGCGGGCCTCCTCGCCGCTTCCGAGCCCCTTGTACGGGATTTCGGACATCGTGACGTGGTAGCGGCCTTCCGCGAGCCTTCGCGCCTCCACGACCGCGTCGTGGAGTTCTCGCGCGGTCGACTCGGCGTTCCCGTACTGCATCGCGAAGACCGAGACGTCAGGGTCTCCCGCGAGGTCGAACGAAAGGCCGGGGAGCTGGTGGACCCCGACGGGGCGCCCGAGCGGGTCGGCCTCCCGCAGGACCCGCGCGATCGCCGAGGCGCGCTCGCGGGAGAACCGCTCCTGGTACTCCTCGGCGACGACCCAGACGAGGCGCGGGACGTCGGGGAAGGCGGCCGCGAGCGAACGCAAGAACGCTTCCTCGTCGGGGGGGACGGCGTGGTCGCGCGCCCGGTCGCACCCCCAGACGCACGCCCCGTCGTCGTAGACGAAGAACCAGGTGACGACCCCGGCGGCGTCGAGGGCGCGGAGGCGACCCCGCCACCGCTCGAGGACCTCGGGGGCGAGCCCGCGGCGCGGGTCGTTCCGGACGAACGGGTTTTGCGTCGGGGGCCCGTCCCCGCCGTGGGAGCGGATCGCCTGGACGTAGATCCCGTTCGCTCCCGTTTCGGCGAGCCTCCGGACGATCGCCTCCTGGTCCTCGCGGTAGAGGAAGTCTTCGGGGTCGCCGAGGCCGCAGACGAACAGGGGGGCGCCGCCGGGCGTTTCGAGCCACGCCGGGTCGGCCGGGGACGAGACGACGGCCGCCGCGGCGAGGAGGAGACCGAGCATCAGGGCAGATAGTACTCGACGCGGACGAACGGCCGGTGAGACTCGGCCTCGGCCTGCGAAAGCCCGGTCGAGGTCTCGAGGGGGAACCCCTTCCCGCAGAGGATCTTCCGGTTGCCGGTCGGCGACGTCTCGTCGGCGTCGATCGCGCGGAGCAGGAACCCGTGGTTCGGGGCGGTCCCGCTCACCCAGTGCTGGACCATGTCGGCGAGAGCGGGGGAGGAGAACTCGAACCGCGTGTCGAGGTCGGATGTGACGGTCACCGTCGCGAGGGCGGGGCCCGAGTCGCCGGGGCCGTTCGCCCCTGCCTGCTCCCACTGGTTCGGGTAGAGGTTGTACCGCCAGGTCGTCTCGTCGGCCTCGACCGTCTTCTCGTTGTCGCCGAGGTCGTACGGGTAGGTGAGGGGTTCGTCGTAGTTCCACGCCCTCAACAACTCGCGGACCTCGACCGCGATCGGTCCGCCCGAGGGGGGCGTGTCGCCGTTCTGGTCGACGTTCAGGGGGTCGCCGCTCGTCGTGTGGTAGACGACGGTGACCGAGACGATGCTCGAGCCCGGGGGAATCGCCGAGTGGTCGAACCGGGCGAGCGTCCTGTAGCGCACGCCGTTCCGGACGCCGACGCGGGACGAGGGCTGCTGGCGGTGCTGCGCCAGGGTTTCCCCGTCGCTCCGGATGTCCTGGTCGACGAGCGGGATGTCGACGACGACCGGGGCCTCGCAGACGTCTCCCGTATCGTCGAGGTCGGCATCCTCCTGGCCGGGGTTGAAGACGGTCGGGCAGTTGTCGACCGCCCAGCAGATGCCGTCGGCGTCGGGGTCGTTCCCGGGATCGCCGAGGCACGGGTCGCAGGCGTTCCCCACGCCGTCTCCGTCCTCGTCGGCCTGGCCGGGGTTCATCATCGCGGGGCAGTTGTCGACGTTGCCGCAGACGCCGTCGGTGTCCGCGTCGTTGAGCGGGTCGGCGGGGCAAGCGTCGCAGGCGTTGCCGAGCCCGTCCGAGTCGGCGTCTTCCTGCCCCGGGTCGGCGACGAGCGGGCAGAGGTCGCAGGCGTCGCCGACGGCGTCCGAGTCGCCGTCTTCCTGGCCGGGGTTCGCGACGTAGCGGCAGTTGTCGTCGAGATCGCTCACGCCGTCGTCGTCCGAGTCGAGGTCGCCGAAGGTCGGGACGTTCGGCTGCCCCGGGGTGGAGGGACCGGTCGTCGTCGTCGCGCCGGAGCGCTCCCAGTCCGCCCCGCCGTCGGTGTCGGCGACCGGGGGGGCGTCGAAGCGGGAGATGCTCGTCCCCTCGACGTCGCCGTTCGACGGGTTCGGTCCGGTCCACGCGCAGCCGGAAGGAAGCGGGCCGACCTGGGCGCCCGTCTCGAAGGCCACGTAGTCGCGGCAAAGCGCCGCAGCGTCGCGGAGCGTGAGGTCGTCCCCGGTGCGGGGCAGGAAGACGCTCCGTCCGAGGAAGATCTCGCGGATCGCGCCGGTGCAGACGGAGACCCCCGAACCCTGCCAGACGACCAGCCGGTCGCCGGAGGCGAGCACGAACGGCTCGGAGCAGGGGAAGAACGGGTCGGAGGAATCGAAGGTGAGGGTCAGGTCCTCACCGTCCGAAAGCGTCCATCCCGTCATGTCCACGGGCCCCTCGGATGCGAGGATCTCGATGAACTCCTGCTGGGTGGCCGACTGGTCGTAGTGGACCTCGGAGAGCAGGACGACCCCCGGCCCGACGTCGCAGGCGTCGCCGATCCCGTCGAGGTCGGCGTCTTCCTGGCCCGGGTTCGGGACCGCCGGGCAGTTGTCGACCGCGCCGCAGACTCCGTCGCCGTCCTGGTCATTCGACGGGTCGCCAATGCACGGGTCGCAGATGTCGCCGACGCCGTCGGCGTCCTCGTCCTCCTGCCCGGCGTTCCCGACGAACGGGCAGTTGTCGACGTCGCCGCAGACGCCGTCGAGGTCGGCATCGTCGAGCGGGTCGTTGGGGCAGAGGTCGCACGCGTCGCCGTCGCCGTCCGCGTCCGCGTCGGCCTGGGTCGGGTTCGCGGTCGACGGGCAGTTGTCGCAGGCGTCGCCCGCGCCGTCCGTGTCGCCGTCCTGCTGGCCGGGGTTCGACACGCCGGGGCAGTTGTCCGAGACGTCGGGGATGCCGTCGCCGTCGGAGTCGACGAACGCCGGCTCGTTCGGCTGGCCCGGGGTGCGCGGGCCGGTCGTCGTGGTGGCGCCGGAGGCCTCCCAGTCGAGGCCGGTGTCGGTGTCGACGAGGGGGGAGCCGTCGAAGCGAGAGAGGCTCGTCCCTTCGACGTCGCCGTTCGAGGGGTTCGGCCCGGTCCAGGCGCAACCCGTGGGGAGCGGGCCGACCTGGACGCCGTTTTCGAAGGCCACGTAGTCGCGGCAGGCGCTCGAGGCGTCGCGGAGGGTCACGTCGTCGCCCGCGCGCGGGAAGAACCCGGTCCGGTTGAGGAAGATCTCGCGGACGGGGCCGGAGCAGACCGCGGTCCCGGCCCCCTGCCAGACGACGATACGCTCGCCGGCGTTGAGGACGAACGGCACGGGGCAGGGGAACTGCGGGTCGGAGGTCGAGAACGTGAGGGTCATGTCCTCGCCGTCGCTCACGCTCCAGCCCGTCAGGTCCGCGGGACCCTCGACCACGAGGATCTCGATGAACTCCTGCTGGGTACTCGACTGGTCGTAGTGCACTTCGGTGAGGACGACGACCTCGCCGGCCGGCTCGCAGGCGTCGCCGGTGCCGTCCGCGTCGGAATCCTCCTGGCCGGGGTTGTAGACGTCGGGGCAGTTGTCGACGTTGCCGCAGACGCCGTCGGCGTCGGCGTCGTTGAGTGGGTCGGCCGGGCAAGCGTCGCATGCGTCGCCCAACGCGTCTCCGTCGCCATTCGCCTGATCGGCATTCGCAACCGCGGGGCAATTGTCGACGTTGCCGCAGATCCCGTCGGCGTCCGCATCGTTAAGCGGATCGGCGGGGCAGGTGTCGCAGGCGTCGCCGAGTCCGTCGGTGTCGGTGTCGGCCTGATCCGTATTCGGCGTGGTGGGGCAGTTGTCGACGTTGCCGCACACGCCGTCGGCATCCGCGTCGTTCAACGGATCGTTGGGGCAGGCGTCGCAGACGTCGCCGAAGGCGTCGCCATCCGTGTTGAGCTGGTCGGCATTCGCGACAGCGGGGCAGTTGTCGACATTGCCGCACACGCCGTCCGAGTCGGCATCGTTGAGCGGGTCAGCCGGGCAAGCGTCGCAGGCGTCTCCCAACGCGTCTCCGTCGCCATTCGCCTGGTCGGCGTTCGCGACCGCCGGGCAGTTGTCGACATTGCCGCATACGCCGTCCGAGTCGGCATCGTTGAGCGGGTCAGCCGGGCAAGCGTCGCAGGCGTCGCCGAAGGCGTCACCATCCGCGTTGAGCTGGTCGGCGTTCGCGACCGCGGGGCAGTTGTCTACGTCGCCGCAGATGCCGTCCGCGTCCGCGTCATTCAGCGGGTCGATGGGGCAAGCGTCGCAGGCGTCGCCGAAGGCATCGCCGTCCGTGTTGAGCTGATCCGTATTCGCAAGCGCCGGGCAATTGTCGACATTGCCGCACACACCGTCTGCGTCGGCGTCGTTCGCGGGGTCGAGGATGCACGGGTCGCAGGCGTCGCCAAGGGCGTCTCCGTCCTGATTGTCCTGGCCCGCATTGCCGACCGTCGGGCAATTGTCGACGTCGCCGCACACGCCGTCGGCATCCGCGTCGTTCAACGGATCGTTGGGGCAGGCGTCGCAGACGTCGCCGAAGGCGTCGCCATCCGTGTTGAGCTGGTCGGCATTCGCGACAGCGGGGCAGTTGTCTACGTCGCCGCAGATGCCGTCCGCGTCCGCGTCATTCAGCGGGTCGATGGGGCAAGCGTCGCAGGCGTCGC
>CAYLHQ010000043.1:0-17892 GCA_964383585.1 uncultured Acidobacteriota bacterium | reverse complement strand
CTACGGTCCGTGATCGATCGGCGCGTCAAGAACGCCGGTTCTTGACCGCTTACGTTGCTGGCGCTGTTGCTGACGCTTGTGACGGCTGCGTCCTGCCGATCCAGTCGACCCGAGCGACTGCTGTTCGATCCGAGGACGTCGAACCAACGATTACCGAAAGGGTCTTTCACCTCGCTGGTTGCAGGATCAGCTTGGGCAGTTCAGCGCAAGCGGAGGGTTCAACAATCGGGCTTCAGCAGGTGTTCATAGATGGACTCGCCGGGAACAAGGTGTACGAGGATCGGTTACTTCGTCCGCGTGTGGAGCCTTGGGAGGGCGATCTGGATGCCGACGGGGAGCCGGACGGACTACTGGTCGGCCTACGGGATGAGCCTCGCCGCCCAAGGTCCGTGTTCTTCTCCTGTTCCGATGACCGCACTTGGGTCGTCGTGTCAGACAACGAGTATGGGTTCGGCGTCGCGGATGACATCGGGGCGCCGGATCACCTCATGACATGGCAGGATGGCTTTCAACAGCGCAAAGAACTACTGGACATCTATCACTACGATTCTCAAGTTCCTCCGATCATCGTCCGCATCGAGGCAGGGAAGATCGTCGATGCGACGGTCGAGTTCGAGTCTTGGTACAGCGAGGTTGCGAGAGATGCGCTGGCGGAGTTGACGGACGCTGATCGACGCGTCATCGCGAGCGTTCCTCGCGATAAGTTCGAGCGTTTCGATCGAGGGGTCGCGCGAGGTAAGTTCCTCCGCGCGATCGTGGCTCTGATCTACGCCAGGCGCGCGGCCGAAGCGCGCAACGTACTCGATCGCGACTACCCCGGAGAGGACAAGGACACGTTCTGGGAAGCCATCCGCACGTCTGTCTCAGAGAGCTCCATCGTCCTCGACCCGATGCCGTGGTGAAGGCGGCCGACGACCGGCAGGACTCGGGAGTACACGCCCCCCTACCCCCTCCCGATCTCGTCCCACCCCGCGAACAGATCGACGAGCGCCTCGGTCACCGCCGCGACGCACCCGCGATGGAACCGATCGGCCTTCTCGGGATCGAGATCGAGCGCCCCGTCCCCGTCCCTCTCCGGCCGGTCGAGGATGATCGACGTGGGAAAGGGACGCGCGCGGAGCCCCGCGCGACGGTGCGTCCTCCGGACGGTCCTCGCCCGGTCGGCGTCGACGAGGCCGGGTGATACCGCGAGAACCATCGCGGTCTCCTCCACCCCCGCGTGCCCCGACGCGCGGTCGCCGTAGATCTCCCTCGAAAGCTCGACGCACGAGCCCCACCACTCGAGCGCCGCGGCGTACGCTTTCTTCTCGTTCCACAGGCGCGCGACGACGTCGGCGACCTCGGCCGTCTGCCCCCCGTGCCCGTTCAGGATCACGACGCGCCGGAACCCCGCGTCGACGAGCCCCGCCGCCGCCTCGAAGAGGTACGCGCGGAAGGTCTCCGACGCGACCGTCGTCGACCCCGGATAGGGAAGCAGCGTGTTCGTCACCCCGTACGGGACCGTGGGCGCGATCAACGCCTGGAGTTTCGGCGCGATCGCCCGCGCGAGCGACTCAGGAATCAGGTTGTCCGTCCCCAGCGGGATCGCCCCGTGGGCCTCGATCGTCCCCACCGGGATCAGGACCAGGTCCGTGATCCCGGGGACCGCGTCCCGGAACTGCTCCCACGTCATCTCCGACAGCATCCGCGTGGCGCTCACGTCTCCTCTCCTTCCGCGCCGCGACCGTCGCCGCGCACGCGAGGGTCAATCCCGCGAGGACGACGACGGCGTCCCCGATCCGATCATAGAGGGTGCGCCCCTCGATCAGCCCGATCTCGCGCACCCGGAACCCTTCCTCGAAGAGGCCGATCTCGTCGTGGAACCGTCCGAGCGGGTCGACGAACCCCGAAATCCCGCTGTTCGACACACGCACGAACCACGACCGGTTCTCGACCGCGCGGAAGCGCACCGTGTCGGCCGCGTAGCGCTGGAAGAAGGTCCTCTCGAACCAGGCGTGGTTCGTGAGGATCGCCTGGAGCGTCGCCCCCTCGTTCCGGAGGCGCCGGTGGAGGTCGAAGTAGAGCTCCTCGAAGCAGATCGTGGCGCCGACCCTCGCCGGCCCCGCCGGGAGCACGACCCCTTTCCTCCCCGGCTCGAACCCTCCCGAAAGCCACCGGAGCGCACCCCGGTTCCCCTCGAGGACCGGTCCGAGGAGGGGCCGGATCGGGACCCCCTCGACGAAGGGGACGAGGTAGACCTTGGCGCTCCACGCCGGGTCGACCGTCCCGTCGGGATGGACGACCATCGCCGCGTTGTAGACGTCGTGGTCGTCGGCACCACGCCAGTCGACGTACTCGACGCCGACGACGAGCGTCGCTCCGGTTTCCCGCGCGAGCCGCGCGACGTCGGGCATCGCGTACGAGCGCGGCTTGTCGCCCTCGTGGATCAGCGCCTTCGGCCGTGCCGTTTCCGGCCAGAAGATCAGCTCCGCCCCCTCGGCCGCCGCCTGTCGGGTGAGCGTCTCGAGGCGGGCCGCCTGCTCGTCGTCGGTCGCCGAGTCCATCTTCTCGAGGAGCGGAACGTTCGGCTGGACGATCCCCACGCGGACCGAAGACGTCTCCTCGGGAGGATGCGCAAAGCGCCACCCGCCGTATCCCAGGACCGCCGTACCGAGGATCGCGAGGGCCGCCGCGGGGCCCTTCCATCCTCCGCGGAGAAGCCCGCGCGCGCTCTCGTAGACGAGGGCGTTCGTCGCCAGGAGCGCCGCTCCGACCCCGTAAGGCCCGGCGAGGTCGGCGATCTGGATCAGGAACGGCACCCCGGAGAGAGAGTGGGAGACGTGCTGCGCCGTCATTCTCAGGTCGCCCTGCGACTGGACCCACTCCATCGCGATCCACGCTGCGGGAAGGAGGAGCACGAACGACCACCCGGTCCGGTGGCGCAGCCAGGCGACCGCGAGGACGACGACACCGTGGCAGACCGAGAAGAGGAGCGCGAGGCCGAGGTAGGCCCCCACCGCCCACCACGAGATCGTCAGCATCGACCGCATCCAGTGGAGGATCAGGAGGGAGAGCACGGCGCCGAAGGCGAGCCCGCCGCGGTACCAGACCTTCGGTCCCGCGCCCTCCCGACGGTCGATCCACGCGAGGAGGGGGACGAGGCCGACGAGGTTCGGCACGACCCAGTGGAGGGGAAAGTAGGCGAAGTAAAAAAGAACGCCGGCAACGACCGGGAGCGGTCCGATTCCCGCCATCAAACCCGCTCGAGGACGAGGCACGCGTTGTGTCCCCCGAACCCGTACGAGAGCTTGAGCGCGAGCGCGGGGCTCGCGGGAAGGGGGCGGTTCGCGACGACGCGGAGGTCGCACTCCGGGTCGGGGAACTCGTAGTTGATCGTCGGGGTGAGAAGTCCCTCCCGCATCGAAAGGGCGAGCGCCGCCGTTTCCATCGCCCCCGATCCCCCGATGGCGTGCCCCGTCATGGACTTGAGCCCCGTGACCGGGATCTCGTCCGTCCTGCTTCCGAAGAGGGCCCGGAGCGCCCGTGCCTCGGTGCGGTCGTTGGCGACGGTCGAGGTCGCGTGGGCGCTCACGTGCTCGACGTCCGATTCCGATCGACCGGCCCGCGCGAGGGCCGCGCGGACGAGCGCGACGATCCGTTCCCCGCTCTCGTCGGGCTGGAGCATCGATTGGGCGTCGCAATTCGAAGCGTACCCGGTCACGACGGCGTAGGCCCTCGCCCCGCGCGCCCGCGCGTGCGACTCCCGCTCGAGGACGAGAACCGCGGCCCCTTCGCCCAGGACGAACCCGTCCCGCTCGCGGTCGAACGGGCGGCTCGCGCGCGAGGGTTCGTCGTTCCGCGTCGAGAGGGTCTTCAGGCGGTCGAAACCCATGATTCCGAATCCGTCGACGTCCGCCGCGATCCCCTCGGCTCCCCCCGCAAAGGCGAGGTCGGCCTCTCCAGCCCGGATCGCCCGCCACGCGTCCCCGATCGCCATCGTCCCCGCAGCGCAAGCCGTCGCCGGAGCGGAGCACTCCCCTTTCGCCCCCGCGCGGATCGCGACCTGACCGGCGGGAGCGTTCGGGATCAGCATCGGAAGGGCGTAGCGCTTCACCTTCCCTTTCGACCGCCCCTCGCGCCAGGCGGCGTGCGCCGTCTCCAGCGAGGCGAGGCCCCCGATTCCCGAGCCGATCGCCGTCCGGACCCGCTCGGGATCGGCCCCCGCGACCGGGAGGGGACCGAGCCCCGCGTCCGCGGCCGCCTCGACCGCGGCCGCCAGGGCGAACTGCGTCGTCCGGTCGAGGAGGGAAGCCTCTTTCGAGGAGATGCCGAACGCACCCGGATCGAACCCCGAGACCGGACACACGATCTTGGTCGCGAGGTCGGAATCGGCGACCCAAGGGTTCTCGAGGCGGACCGCGCCCGAACGCCCCTCGCGGCAGGCCGCCCAGAAACGGTCGCGGCCGATCCCGATCGGGCTGACGACGCCGATCCCCGTGATCAGGACGCGGTCAATCCCCATGACGGCCTCTCGCCAAGGTGTTGCAGAAAGGGGAGTTCGCTCTCTCCGTCGGTCCGGCGCGACGGCTGTCGATGCTACCATGCGCCCGATGTCCAGGTCGACACGGGAGATCGAGATCAAGCTCCCGTTTCCCACCGCCGAAGAGGCCGTGCTGCGGCTCACCGCGATCGGGGGGAGACCCGTGTCCGCGCGCGTCTTCGAGGACAACCGGATCCTGGACGACGAGGATCGATCCCTCAGCCGCGCCGGGAAGCTCCTTCGAATCCGGACCGCGGGGAACCGCTCGATTCTGACGGTGAAATCCCCCGTCGAATCGGACACGCGTCACAAGGTCCGTGAGGAGATCGAGACCGAAGTCGCGGACTCCGGCGCCTCGATCCGCCTGTTCGAACGGCTGGGATTCCGTACGATCTGGCGGTATCAGAAGTACCGATCGACCTTCACCCTCCCCGGAATCGAGGCGACGGTGGACGAAACTCCGATCGGATGCTTCGTGGAACTCGAAGGGGACCCGCAGGCGATCGACCGGGCCGCCGCCGGCCTCGGGTTCTCGGTCGAGCGGTACGTCACGGCCACCTACAGGGAACTGGCCGAAGAACACGCGGCACGAAGCGGCCGGGACGTCGAGGGGATCCTGGTGTTCGACCCCGGAACCGACGGGAGCCGGTCGTGAACGCGATGATCCTCGCGGCGGGGCGAGGGGAGCGCTTCCTTCCCCTCACCCGCACCCTCGCGAAGCCGGCGATCCCCGTCCTCGGCCGTCCTCTCGCGATCCAGATCGCGACCCGTCTGAGCGCCGCCGGGGCCGAACGGATCGTCGTCAACCTGCACCACCTCCCGTCTTCGATGAAGGAGGTGCTCGCCGACGCCGACGAGGAGGCGCGGCCGAAGATCCGCACGACCGAGGAAACGACCCTTCTCGGAACCGGAGGGGGTCTCCGGAACGCCGCCCCGCTCCTCCGCGGCGGGGGCCCGATCCTCGTCCACAACGCCGACGCTCTCTCGGACGTCCCCCTCGAGGACGTGGTCCAGGCGCACGTGGACTCGGGGCTCGAAGCGACCCTCGTGCTCGCGCCGGGACGGCCCGGCTACACGGGGATCGCCGTCGCGGACGACGGGAGGATCGTCGCGATCGGCGGCCCCGGAAACCCCGACGGCCCGCGCCCCTTCCTGTTCACGGGGATCCACGTCGTCGACGAGGCGCTCCTCGACCGCATCCCCGCCGACGGGCCGAGCGACATCGTGCGGGACGTCTACATGGGCGCGATGCGTTCCGGAACGCTCGGGTCGTGGATCCACGAAGGTTTCTGGTGGGAGTTCGGCACCCCGTCGTCCTACCTCGAAGGCTCGCTCCGGCTTGTCCGGATGGACCCCGACGACCGCCGACGGATCGCCCGGACCGACCCGGTGCGCCCTTTCGGAGAGGGTGCGGCGGCGATCGGTCCCGGAGCCGACTTTCACGCGGGAGGGATCGTTCTCCGGGGGAGTGTCGTCCTCGGGATGGCCTCGCTCCTCGGGGAAGGGGTCGAGATCGAGGACTCGGTGATCCTCGACGGCGCCTGGGTGGGGCCGGGGTGCCGACTTCGCCGCGTCGTGGTCGGACCGGGGACCGAGGTGCCGGCGGGGCTCGATCTCGAATCCCTCCTCGTCTGCCCCGACGGCGAGCCCGACGCTCCTCCGCCTCCCGCTTGCGAGCGGTTCGGCGGCCTCATGGCCCGGAGGCTGGATTGAATTCCGACCCCTCGGAGGAAGTCCTCGCTCGGCTCGGGGTCCGCTACGAAAGGGCGCGGATCCGTCCTCTCGCCGGAGACGCCTCGACGCGCCGCTTCTACAGGCTTTTCCTCCCCGACGGGACGACCGCGGTCGTCATGGACTACGGCGCCCCGTTCGAAGGGGAAACCGACGACCTCGTCCTGAACGCCGTCTTTCGGGACGCCGGCCTGCCCGTCGCCGCCATCCTCGACGTCCTCCCCTCCTCGGGATGTCTCGTCCTCGAGGATCTCGGTGACCGGACCTTCGAGTCCGAACTCGGCTCGATCCGGCGAGATCGGGACGTCGACGCCGTGGAGCGGCTCTACAGGAAGGCGGTCGCCCTTGCGGCGGCGGTCGCGCATCGCGGGACTCGCTCTCTGCGGCGGTCGTCGCGCGCAGCGGGACCCGCGCTCGACGACGGGCGGTTTCGTTTCGAGATGGACTTCTTCGTCACCCACTACGTCCGCGGGCTCTGGGGGAAGGAGACGGTTCCGGCCTCGATGGAGGGGGCTCTCGCGAGTCTGGCCGATGCCGCCGCCGCGTCGCCGCGAGTCTTCTGCCATCGCGATTACCACGCCCGGAACCTGATGGTCGTCCGCGACGGCTCCCTCGCGATGGTCGATATCCAGGACGCTCGCTGGGGGCCCGACACGTACGACATCGCCTCGCTCCTCCGCGACGCCTACGTCGATCTCGACGACGAGATGGCCCGCCTCCTGCTCGAGGAGTACCGGCGCCTCCTCCCCGCCCCCCTCGAACCGGAAGCCTTCCGCGAGCGGTTCGAGACGGTTGCCGCCCAGCGGATGATCAAGGCACTCGGAACCTTCGGGTACCAGATCGGCGTGCTCGGACGCACCCGCTACGCCGAGGCGATCCCACGGACCCTGACCCGACTCGAGCGCCTCCTCCCGGCCCTCCCCCACACCGCGGCGCTCGCCGAGATGTTCGCCGCGGAGGGGCTTTTCACCCCTCCACCCGTAGTCCTTCGAACCGAAGCGCCGGAGTGAGGACGGTGCCGGCGCGAAGAACGGCCGGCCCCACTCCGCCGACGCATCGGGCGACGAGCCCGCGCGGATCGGTTCGGATGAGGAGGCCATGGAACGCCCCCCCCTTCGGATCCGTCCCATCGACCTCCAAGATCCACCGACCCTCGAGCGGATGAATCCGGGCGGCCACGATACGGACGTCTCCCGGAGAAGAAACGACCGCGGGCGGCTCGACGCGCAGGAGGGTGGGGGCAGGCTCCGGCAGGTCACGAAACGATCCCCGGCGGAACGACCCCGGCCCGGCGATCCTCCCGACGATCGTCCGGCCGTCGGCGAGGGAGACGGGCCGAGTAGGAAACCCGGCGTCGTCCCACGGTCCCCCCACCAGCGCAGCCGGATCGGTCGGGTCGTCCCGAACGACCCAGCCCGGCCCCACGCGTACCCTGTGCGCCGGACCGTTGTCGGCGAGGGCCCGAACCAGGGTCGGGACCACGGCCGCAAGCGCGTCGCCGTCGAACACGACCGATTCCGACCGACAGGAACGCGATCTCCCGGCTCCGCCGTGAACCGGCCAGGGATCGGACGGGAGCGCCGACAGACTGCGGGCGGCGACAACCCGCGGAACCGGCTCCGCCTTCGGAGAGGCGACGCAGGGACCGACCACAATCCCCCAGATCCGAAGTCGGGAGCGCCTCCATGACCCTTCACGAGTCCACGAGGTCTCGATCGTGCTCGACGCCTCGACCCAAGGATCTTCGGTGGGAACGCACGAGGACCTCCGGACCGCGCCGGCCAACCACGCAGCCAAGTCGTCCGTGGAGGGAAGGTCCGGAAACGACTCCGTGCCGTCGGTCCACGCTCCGGCACGCCGCGACCACGGTCGCTCCCCATCGAAGGGGACGGCATCGGCCTCCGCCCTCTGCGCCGCCCGAGCCCCGTCTCCGGGGTCGAGACCGGACGCAGCCGCGAAGCCGAGAATCCTCCTTCGTGCGTCGAACGCGCGGACCGCCAGCCCCTCGTCGGTGCCCCGATCGACGCGGAGGCGTCCGCCGGCGTCGATCGACACGCGGATCCGCCGCGAGGTGCGCGCGTAGAGCTCGACCTCCGTCGAAGCCTCCACCGAGGACCGCGCTCGTTCCCACGTCGCGCGCGTCACGGCGCTTCTTCCTCCGCGGGAACGATCCGGATCGACCCTAGTCGAAATGTCGGCGCGCCGACCGATGTGGACAGGGGTTGGCCGGCTCGAAGACATGAGCCGATGCAGGTGTCGAACACGACCTCCGTAGCGATCCCATCGATCGAGAGCCCCGCTGGCCCGGGGGTCACGGTCATGAGAAAAGGCCGGACGGGGCGGGACAAGCGACCGCGGTCGATCGAATCGGCGTCGGTCACGCGGAAGGTCGCGGTGCCGGTCGCGGGATCGGAGCGACCGCTCGACATCCGGCGCACGTAGACCCCCCTCTCCGTTGACGCCACGACGTCGCGGGCGTCCCAGGCCCCGGCGGCGAGAAACGTCGCTCCCATCCTCGGCCGGACGGGATCGCGAAAGCTGGAGCGTCTTCCATGGCCGGTCGATTCCGTTGTCCTGGCGCGCGCGCACCGTCGATCGAGGAGGACACCCTCGACCCTTCCCCCGCGGACCAGGGTCGTGGCGCGGGCCTCGACTCCTTCGTCGTCGCGCCGCCACGCTGCCCTTCCCCTCCTCGGGTCGTCGACCACGGTCATCTCCCGAGGGCCGACGACGGCGCCGCGAGTCGCGAGCCAGGAGCGCCCCCGCGCGACGGTATCCCCCTCGAGCGCGTGGCCGATCGACTCGTGAATCAGGAGGCCGCCGACCCCCGGCGCGAAGACGGCGACCTCGCCCCCCGCGTCGACCGGCCTCGCATCGGCGCGGGCGCGACTTCGCTCCATCGCCTCCGCGATCAGGCGCCGCAGCACGGCGGTCGGATCTTCGCGGACGACCGCCTCGGCAACCCCCGTGGCGGACGGCCCGAACGCCTCGACCCGGATCCACGCCCCACGCCGGACGTCCCGTTCCGGTGGGCCGTCCCCACGCCCGATTCGGATGGTTTGGTGGAAGCCCGCCGCCGTCACCACGACATCCCCCGCCGGGGCGAGGAGGAGAATGGTTCTTTCGAGGTCGGAAAACGGGTCGGGCCAGTTGCCGGGGTCGCACGGCTGCACCACGAACCCCGGATCCTCCCCCTCCGCGCGGCGGATGAGGTCGTCCGGGGACGTGGCGGAGACCCAGAATCCCTCCGCGTCTCCCCCGGGATCGAACGCGGCCCCCGCGGACCGGGATCGCACCCTCTCGATCGCCCTCCCCCCGCGCACCGACAGCCGCCAGTCGAGCCGATCTTCTTGGAATACGGTGACTTCGGGACTGCGGGCGGCGAGGGTGCGGACGGCTTCCTCGACGGCTCGGTCCCAGGCGGACGGGTCCGCTTGAAAGGGGAGAGCCATCTTCCTATGTTCTAGCGACGGCGCAGGCGTCAGGGCCGGAGCGCGCGGGCGTGAGCGTGGTCGACCTCCGCACGGAACGAGGCATGCGGCACTATACGATACTGCTGATCGATTACGAGCCCCGCAGCATCGAGCGCACCCGTCGCCCCCTCACCGACGCCGGGTTCGTCGTGCATGTCGCGACCGACGGAGTGACCGGACTCGCGGCCTTTCTCGAAAAGGAACCGGACCTCGTCATCCTCGAGGCGATGCTCCCCAAGAAACACGGCTTCGAGGTTTGCCAGGAGATCAAACGAACGGCGCATGGAAAGCGCACACCGGTCTTCGTGCAGACGGCGGTTTACAAGGGACGAAAATACCGCTCGCAGGCGATGCACATCTACGGCGCCGACGAGTACCTCGAAAAGCCCTACACCGAAGAGTTCCTGATCGAGACGGTCCGGACGCGCCTCGGGATCCCGCCGGGGGAGAAGATCTCTCCCCCGACCATTCCGGTCGACGAGAAGGAGGCGGAGGGGATCCTCGAAATCCTCGACCCCGACCGTCCTTCGATCGAGCGATCGCCGGAGCCGGTGAAACTCGGGACCGGCACCCGGATCCCGAGCGACCCCGATCACCCGGCCGAAGACGAGATCTCGCGGAAGCTCGACGACCTTTTCGCGTTCGGCGGGGACCTACCCGTCGGGGACGCGACCTCTCGGACGTCGGCGCGAGTGGCGACGACGGCCGCGCCGGCACTCGCAGTCCTTCCCGAGACCGTGGTCGATCCCGGCCCCGACCGCCCCGGCGAGGTCGTCGACTTCGCGAAACACCGCGCCCGCCGCACGAAGGCCGCCCCCGCCCCGGCGCCGATCATCGTCCCGATCTTCCCGCCGGCCGCGAAGAGCGGCGGGCTTCCGGTCTGGGTCTGGGCCGCCCTCGTGGGGAGCGTGATCTTGGTCGCGTATGCGGTCTTCGCGCGGAGCCTCTGAGCGCGCTAGCATCCGTCGGCGGTGCTCGTCCGACGTCCCATCGTCCCCCTCGCGATTGTCCTCGCCTTGGCGTGGGGACCTTCGTGTGACCGCGGACGGGAGGAAACCGGGGCGGCCCCCGGCCGTCCGGAGCGGATCGTCTCCCTCTCCCCCGCCCTGACCGAGATCCTCTTCGCGGTGGGGGCGGGCGGCCGTGTCGTCGGGATCACCGACTACTGCGACTTCCCCCCGGACGCGCTCGGCCTGCCCCGGGTCGGTGGCTACGCGAACCCGTCCGTCGAGTCGGTGCTTGCGCTCCGCCCCGACCTCGTCGTCGCAAGCCCGGGTCCGGGAAACCGGGAGGCGGTGCGAGCGCTGGAGCGCGCGGGCGTACGCGTCGCGATCTTCGAGTCGGAGACGCTCGAGGAGACCTTCGCGACGATCCGGGCGGTCGCGCGCGCGACCGGGGTCGACACGCGCGGAGACGCGGTGGTCCGCCGGATGCGGGAGCGGATCGACGCGGTCGCCGGACGCGTCGCGGCTCTTCCCCGCGTGCGGACGCTCTTTTGCCTCCAGGTCGACCCGATCATCGCCGCGGGACGGGGCACCCTCCCCGCGCAGATCCTCGAGGCGGCGGGAGGGGAGAACGTGGTGGTCAACGCGCGCTACCCGCGCCTCGGCATCGAATCGGTGATCGCCCTCGGCCCGGACGTGATCGTGCAGTCCCGCATGGACGTTCCGGAAGAGGGGAAACGGGACGCGGCGGTCGACTATTGGAAACGGTGGCCCGACCTCCCGGCGGTCCGGTTCGGGCGGGTGCGGCCGCTCCAGGGCTCGGCGGCGCTCCGGCCCGGACCGCGCGTCGCCGACGCCGTCGAGGAGATCGCCGAGATCCTGCACGGCACGGACGCCCGCCCGTGAACGGAGGGATGCGGCTCGGCTTCCGGCCGGGGGTCATCCTCGCGGTCTTCGCCGGCGCGATCGCGATCGCGATCGGCGGAACCGGCCTCGGGCCGAGCGGCCTCGGATGGAGGGAGATCTTCGATCTTCTCTTCGGGGGAGGCGATACCACGGCGCGCGCCATCTTCCGGGACGTGCGGCTCCCGCGGGTCGTGCTCGCGATGCTCGTGGGAGGGGCCCTTTCGGGGGCGGGGGCCGCCTATCAGGCGGTTCTGCGGAACCCGCTCGCCGACCCGTTCGTCCTGGGCGTCTCCGGGGGCGCCGTCCTCGGCGCGGTGCTCTTCCTCGCCGCCGCGGGGGAGGGAACGTTCGGACTCCTCGGCCGCCCCGCCGCCGCCTTCGCCGGCGCCGCCGCCGCGCTCGCCCTTCTCTTCGCGCTTGCCCGCCTCCGCGGCAGGACCGAGTCGCACGCGCTCCTCCTCGTCGGGGTCGTCGTGAACGCGCTCGTGTCGGCGATCCTCCTCGTCCTGATTTCGGTCGGAGATCCGGCGAGGTTCCAGGGGGTCCTCTTCTTCCTGGTCGGCTCGCTCGACTCGATCTCGTGGACCGCTCTCCTCGTGATGGCGATCCTCGTGACGCTCGGGCTCGCGACGCTCGCCGCCCTCGCGCACACACTGAACATCCTCTCGCTCGGAGAGGAGGAGGCGGGCCACCTCGGGGTCGCCGCGGAGGGGGCGACGTGGATCGCCGTCCTCGCCGCCTCCCTCGTCACGGCGGCGGCGGTCGCGTTCACGGGGGTGATCGGGTTCGTGGGGCTGATCGTCCCTCACGCCGTTCGCGCGCTCGTCGGCCCCGACCACCGGACGCTTCTCCCCGTATCGGTCGCGGCAGGCGCCGCGTTCCTCGTGCTCGCGGACGCCGCGGCGCGGACCGTCGCGGCCCCCGCCGAGATCCCCGTCGGCGCGGTGACCGCCCTTCTCGGAGGGCCGTTCTTCCTCGTCCTCCTGTTCCGAAGGCTGAGGCGGCCGTGAGCGGGGCGGCTCTCGAACTCCGCGGCGTGCGATTCGCCTACCCCGGAGCGCCCGTCTTCCGCGGCTTCGACCTCTCGGTCGCGCGCGGGGAGATGCTCGCGATCCTGGGGCCGAACGGATCGGGGAAGACGACCTTCGTGCGGCTCGCGTCGGGAAGCGTGAGGCCCGGAGAGGGAACGCTCCGCCTCTTCGGGGACGATCTGCGAGACCTGCCGGCGCGCGAACGGGCGAGACGGGTCGCCGTCGTTCCGCAGCAGACCTCCCCCGCCTTCGAGTTTTCGGTCCTCCAGATGGCGCTCCTCGGCCGGGCGCCGCACCAGGGGCTCCTCGGCCTCGAAAGCGATCGGGATCTCGCGGTCGCTCGGGACGCCCTCGCGCGGACCGACATCGCCCATCTCGCCGACCGGCCGTTCCACACCCTCTCGGGAGGGGAAAGGCAGCGGGTGCTCCTCGCACGGGCGCTCGCGCAGGAAGCGCCCCTCCTCCTGCTCGACGAGCCGACCGCCTTCCTCGACCTGCGGCATCGTCTCGAGGCGTACGAACTGCTGCGCCGGTTGAACCGCGAGGAGGGGATCACGGTCGTCCTCGTGAGCCACGACCTCAACCTCGCCGCGCGGTTTTGCGGGCGCCTCGTCCTCCTCCGATGCGGGGAGGTCGTCGCGGACGGCGCGCCGGAAGAGGTGATGAAGCCGGGGCCGCTCCGCGAGGTCTACGAGGTCGAGGTCGCGGTGCGCGTCGATCCGGCGACGGGAAGGCCGTACGCGGTGGCGTTGGGGGCGGCGGGGATCACGTCGTCTCGGGAGTGAGGCGGCGGATCTCGCGAACCTGGTCGAAATCCTCGTCGACGCTGACCACGTGCGACAGCCCGTGTTGGAGCATCGTTGCGGCGTGGACGGCATCGCGGACCGGGAGACGCGGATAACGGACGACGAGATCACACGCTCGTTTCATGTCTTCACTCGTGACGGGGAGCAAGTCCGGAAGGAGTCGGAGGACCTGGCCGGCAAGCTCGACCCCTTCTTCGCGCTGCCCGCGCCGAACCAGGACATAGAGGATTTCCTGGACCACCTCCGTGCTCGTCGTGGCCTCGAGATTTCCCTCGGCCACTCGGCGCAGCACCCTCGCGCAAGGCTCCCGACGCACTTCGTCCCGGCCGGCGGCGTAGAGAAAGACGTTCGTATCAAGGAAGACCCGCATGGCCTCGTTCCACGTCATCTCTCAGGCTCGCCCAGTCGGGCATGGCAATCCGCATCCCGAGGATTGCATCGACGATCGGCCCCCGGTCCGGTTGCGGGCGGAGATAGGCCTCCCGAACCGCCTGCCGGATGAGGTCGGCAACCGACGTTTTTCGCTTCCGAGCGAGGGCCTGGAGACGTCGAAATTCGTCCGGTTCCATCAGAATTTGGGCTCGACGCGTAGGGGCCATCGGTCCACCTCCTACATCAGCATGCTCATGAGCATACAGCCTACGGGGAGAACGTTCCACCCTGGAACCGATGCGGCGGCAGAGACCGCGCGTCTCGGCTCGATCCCCGCTTGACACCACCCTCCCCTCCGGCTACCGTCCGTCCGGTTTCCGCTCTTTGTCATCTTCGTTCGGCCAAGGGAAGCGGGTGAGAATCCCGCGCGGCCCCCGCCACTGTCACCGGGGACGCCGAGGGCACGAATCCACTGGACGCGAGGGATCCCGACGAGATCGGGGTTGCGCGTTCGGGAAGGAGCCCTCGAGCGGACGATCCGGAAGCCAGGAGACCTGCCGGGCGAACGTCTTCAAGCCCTCGAACGGGAGGTTCGCATGGCGCTCCGATCGGTTCCGGTTTTCCTCATCGCTGTTCTTTTCGCGTTCTCCGCGCTCGCGGAGGATGCTCCCGTCCGTGTCGAGCCCGCTCCCGAGGAGCGGGTCGAGGTCACCGCGGCGCGACTCGCCGATCCGGAGGAGCGGGCGGAGGATGTCCCAGCCCTCGTCACCGTCGTCGAACGCGACGCGATCGAACGCAGCGGCGCCCGCACGCTCCAGGACCTGCTCGCCGTCGAGGCGGGGATCGTCCTCTACGACCAGGTCGGAAACGACGTGCAGAAGACCTTCGACCTGCGTGGCTTCGCGACCGGCACGGGGACCGCCGTCTTCCTCGACGGGGCGAGGCTGAACGACCCGAAGAACAACGCGGTCGCGCTCGAGATGGTCCCGCTCGACGCGATCGAACGGGTCGAGATCGTGCGTGGTTCGGCCGCGGCGGTCGCGGGGGCGGGATCGGAAGCGGGGATCGTCCACCTGCGCACGCGCCGCGGAGAAGGACTCTCGGGCTCCCTCCGGGCCGGAGCGGGAAGCGACGCCGCGTCGAACTTCGGCGGCGCGCTCGCATTCGGGACGGGACGGTTCGACGGGTTCGTTTCGGCCGCCCGCGACGAGAACGACGGCTTCCGCGAGAATGCGGGTGGGACGCTCGACCGGTACGCGGGGTCGTTCGGGGTCGATCTCGGTGGAGGGCGACGGCTCGCCCTCACCGGCTCGGTCTCGCGCCTCGACTGGGGAGCGCCGGGGGCGCTCACCCAGGCGGAGTGGGAGGCCGACCCGACCGCATCCCCTTACAACGAGCTCGACGGCGCCAAGGAGGACTCGAACCTCGCCGTGCTCCAGTACACCGGACCGCTCTCGCCTTCGTTCTCCATCAGCGCGAACCTCTTCGCTCGCGGCCGGGACGCCGAGAGCCTCTCGACCGGCCGCGCGGCCGCGTCCTTCGGCGGCTTCTTCCTCGACGCCGACGCGAGCGACCTCGGGAGCACCGTGCAGGTGACCCACGACCTCTCCCGGGGCGCCGTCTCGAACCGCCTCATCGCGGGGGTCGAATGGCTCGGGGGGACGACCGACAGCCTCGGGTTCTTCACCTCCCCCGCGGATCCTGGCACTCCCGACCTCGCTTCCCCGAACGCCGACAACCGCGCCGAGCGCGAGGCGGCCGCTCTCTTCGTGCAGAACGTCCTCGAGCCGTCGGCTCGGTGGGCGGTGACGCTCGGGGCCCGTGCCGATCGCGACCGGATCCGGTACGAGGAACGCCTTCCCGACCCGACGCTCTCGGACGAGCGAACCTACTCGGAGGTCTCCCTGCGAGGCGGCGTGACCTTCGAGGCGACCGAGCGGATCGGACTGTGGGTGGGGTACGGCGAGTCGTTCCTCCCGCCGACCGTCGAGGAAGCCTTCGCCTTCCCCGGCTTCGGAAGCAACCGCGACCTCGATCCCGAAGACGCCCGGTCGTACGAAGCGGGGGCCCGCTTCGCCCTCGGCTCGGGCTCGATCGACGCCGCCCTCTTCCGGATCGACACCGAGGACGAGATCGTCTTCGACCCCACCCCGACGCCGACCGATCCGTTCGGCCGGAACGTCAACGCCGGGGAGACGGCGCGGACCGGCGTCGAGATCGCGGCGCGGGGTCGCGCGCACGAGCGGGTCTCGTGGTTCGTGACGGCGGCGTGGGTCGACGCGGAATTCCGCGGAGGCGCAAACGACGGGAACCGCGTCCCCCTCGTGCCGGAGCACCGCGTGGGCGCCGGAGTCGATCTTTCCTTTCCGGCGGGGCTGGGTCTCCGCCTCGAAGCGCTCCGGGTCGGACCGCAGGTTCTCGACAACGATCCGGGAAACACCCAGTCCGAGATGGAGGCCTACTCGGTCGCGAACGCGCGGTTCACCTGGGAGCCTCGACTCGACTCGTTCCGCGAGGGAGGCGGGCCACGCCTCTACGCCGAGGTGCGGAACCTCACCGACGAAACCTACGCGACGCGGGGGATCCGCGCCTTCGACTTCTCGACGTTCGAGGAGGCGACCTTCTACACTCCCGCACCGGGACGGCGCTGGTACGCCGGGCTCGAATGGAGGTTCTGAAGATGCCCCGGCTCACCAGGATCTACACGCGCACCGGAGACGACGGGTCGACGGGCCTCGGAGGGGGACAGCGGGTCACCAAGGACGCCCTCCGGATCGAGACCTACGGCACGGTCGACGAACTGAACGCCTGCCTCGGCGCGGCGGTCGCGACAGGGCTCGAGCCCTCCCTCGCGGCGGCGGCGGTCACGATCCAGAACGAGTTGTTCCACCTCGGCGCCGATCTCTGTGTCCTCGAGGAGGACAAAGCGAAGATGCCGGTTCCGCGGGTCGAGGCCCGCCACGTCGACGCCCTCGAGGCGCTCATGGATCGCCTCAACGAGAGGGTGGGGCCGCTCGAGAACTTCATCCTTCCCGGAGGCTCGCCGGGAGCGGCCCATCTGCACGTCGCCCGCACCGTCTGCCGGCGCGCCGAGCGACTGGCGGTCGCGCTCGCGCGAGAGGAGGCGGTGGGGCCGGAGGTCGTCCGCTACCTCAACCGCCTGTCGGACGCCCTCTTCGTGATGGCCCGGTTCGAGAACGTCTACCGCGGGGTGCCGGACGTGCTGTGGGACAGTCGGGCGTGAATGTTCGCGGGCTCTGACGGCGGAGTGCGACTCGGAAGCTCCTCGCACTCCGCCGTGGTTCAGTCGATGCTCAGCGCTCGGTACAGTCGTCCGGCCAGGTAGACGGGCCGCAACTGTTGCAGTCGGTGGAGGAACTGATTCCGGCGGAGCTAACTCCTACTTTGGGACTCTTCCTCTCAGGAATCCGATCAGATCCGGCTGAATGGTAGTCTTGACTTCTGCCGATGGAGTCGGAACTCCCGAGACCGAAGCTGCGTGCCACGAAAACGAAGTCCCGCAAGGTCACACCTTTCAGGTCATGGACAGGACGGCGGGGGGTTGGCGTCGCTGCAGCACTGATTATTGCAGCATTCGTGATAGCCCTGCGGACAGCAACCGCTCGGGTCGCTGCACCCGTCGCCGCCGCCGCCCGGGGGCGGTGGTCCCGGTGGATTCAGGCATTCGTCGCAGTCGAGGCACTGCCCTATTGCCTGCACCCACCCAGCTCCAATCGCGCCGAACGCTGTGGCACAGGACCAGCCGACGCTGGCCGTGGCCGTGGCGGGATTGCAGCCTCCGATCAAACCGACTGAGGTACCGATCAACATGGTACCGATGGCGCCGGCGCATCCCAGACACTCGCCCACACATGATTGTGGATATGGTCCGGGAGACCACCAGTCGAAGTGATTGAATACGAGGTTGGTCTTCCAAGCGTAACCGTAGAACGCATTGTTCACGAGAGATGGATCGTTGTAGAGGGTTGCGATGGTGGCCATCGTCGGAGAGAATGGGGCAAAGTCCACGCCTCCGGTCGACGCGATCATGGACGCGGGGCTTGTCCAGTTTTCTGTGTAACCGGCTTTTTCACTACGCGGGAATCCTGT
>CAYLHQ010000042.1:0-24359 GCA_964383585.1 uncultured Acidobacteriota bacterium | reverse complement strand
ACGAAGACGATCGGGACGACGGTCGACCGTGAAGTCGAGGCGAGTTCGAGGCTGAGTCGAAGCGTCCCCGAGGCTGTCCGTTCCGAGGCGTCGCCCCGGGAGCAGACCGTCTCACGCTGGACGGACTCGACCTCTCGCCGCTCCGAGGACTGATCGAGGCCGCGGGTGCGAGATCGCAGAGCTCCCGTTTCGACCGTCGATCCGGCCTCCTCGCGAAGATCGGAGAGGATCTCGGAATCCGCGGGAGCCCGACCCCCCATCGCCTGGAACGATCGGGAGAGCAATTCCCGGGCGCGTTCCTGCGGCGACTCGGCGAGAGTAGGACTCGACGCGAGGAGAAGCGAGGCAGTGAAGAGAAGAAGGAAGGGTCGAGAGGCTTGCATCGGTCCCCCCCTGTGGGTCGGCGGTGGGTCCGACGGGACTCGGCGGCTCCGCCGACGGATGCTTCGTACCTTACAGCGGGGGGGGGGGGGAGTCAACCCCACGAGGGTTGACGAAAGTCAATGGCAATCGAGCATCGGGATCGCTGGTGTAGCATGCCTCCTTTCCACGGAGGTTCCCCCATGCGCGCTCGCGTTCCGCTCCTCGGCCTCGGCCTCCTCGCGATCGTCTCCGCGGGGGCCTGCGCCCCCTCGACGACGATGCTCACGTCCTGGACCGCGCCGAACTACCAGCAGGGAACGATCCAGAAGGTCTTCGTCCTCGGAGTCGCCAAGGACTTCTCGATCCGCCGCACCTACGAAGACAAGTTCGCCGCCACGCTCCAAGGCCGCGGCTACCAGGCGATCCCCGGCTGGCAGTGGATCCCCGACATGCCGAAGGAGCTCGACAAGGAAGCGCTCCTCGTGAAGTTCAAGGAGAACGGGGTCACGCACGTGATCGTGACGCGCCTCGTCGACCAGAAGACGGTCCAGTCCTACACCCCTCCGTCCTACGCGACGGTCGCGGTCGCTCCGTACTACCCCGGCTGGTACGGCTCGTACTACTCCTACTGGTCGGTCGGGTACACGACCGCGATGTCTCCGGGCTACGTGAACGAGAGCACGGTCGTCAGTCTCGAAACGAACCTCTACGACGCGGGGAAGGAAGAGCTGATCTGGACCGGGGTCACCGAGACGTGGGTGTCGGGCTCTCCCTCCCAGAACATCGACGCGGTGATCCAGAAGGTCGTCTACGAGCTGCGCGCGAAGGGGGTCTTCTAGTTGCACGTGTCGATCCGCTGGCGCCTCGTCCTCGCGATCGGCGTTCCGCTCCTCGTCGTTTACGCCGCGATCGTCGCCCTCCTCGTGGGCGAACTCCGGGCGAGGAACCTGGTCCGCCTCGAAGCGACGGTCGAGGACCGGGTCCTGACCCTCGCCGGCTGGGTCGAGGACCGGATCGAGACGGCGGAAGGCGCCGGCGACCCCGTTCGCGCTCTCGCCGGGTTCTCCGACCGGGTCGCGGGCCTCCGCGACGCCTCGAGCGTCTTCCTCGTCGCCGACCGCGAGGGACGGATCGTCCACGACTCCGAGGGGAATGCGCTCGTCGGGACGACGCTCCAGGAGATCGTCGAGGGGTCGGGACGCGCGGACGTCGCCACTCTGTTCCGCGACGCGTCGTCGGGCGGATCCGGGATCGCGCGCCTTCCGGGGATCCGTTCCCCCGAGGTGCGGTGGTTCGGCTACGCCTCGGTCCCGTCGATCGGTGGCGTCGTGATCGTGACCGTCCCCGAGTCGGTCGTGACCGCCTTCTCCCGAAGCCAACTCCGGTACGGGATCGCCCTCCTCTCGGCCGGGCTCGTCCTGATCCTGATCGTCGTCCTCGCGATGGGGACCCGAATCGTGAGGCCGTTCTCGCGTCTCGCGGAAGGCGTCCGGGAACTGGGAACCGGCGACCTCGACGCGAAGGTCGAGGGGGTCGACCGGTCGGACGAATTGGGGGATCTCGCGCGCTCGTTCAACCGGATGGTGGTCGACCTCAAGCACCACGTCGCGGCGCTGCAACAGGAGACCGCCGCGCGCGAGGCGATCGAGGGAGAGCTTCGGGTCGGCCGCAAGATCCAGCAGGCGCTCCTCCCGAAGCGACTTCCCTCCGGACCCGGATTCGACCTTGCCACGAAGTACGATCCCGCGCGCCACGTCGCGGGCGATTTCTACGACGCCTTCCCCAAGGCGGGCGGGTTCGTCTTCGTCGTCGCCGACGTGTCGGGGAAGGGGCTTCCTTCGGCCCTCTTCATGGCGGCTTCCAAGACCGTTCTCCAGCGCGCCCTTTCGATCACGCCATCGCTCGCGGAGGCGGTGGCCGCGACGAGCGACGCCCTCGAAAAGGAAGAGGTCGGCTCGATGTACCTCACGGCCTTCGTGGGGCACTACGAGCCGGAAACGGGCCGTCTCCGCTACGTCAACGCGGGGCACCCTCCTCCGCTCGTGCGGACCGCGAGCGGGGCGGTGGCCCCGTTGGGCGAGCCGACCGGAGGGCCGGTCGGTCTCCTGCCGGGGCGGAAGTTCGAGGAGCGGGAGACCGTCCTCGAGCGAGGCAGCGCCCTCCTCGCCTTCACCGACGGCGCCCCGGAGGCGCGGCGCTCGGACGGCGAGTTCTACGGCGACGAGCGGCTCCGCGCGTTCGCCGCGGGCCCGGCCTGCGGCGGGACGGCGGCGGAGATCGCGGAGGCGCTTTCGCGGGAGATCGTCGAGTTCCAGGGCGAGACGCTCGCCGACGACCTGACCGTGCTGGTGCTTCGACGGGGCTGACGGCGGGCTACGACGCCCGGACTTCCTCGATCGTCGCCGCGACGAGTTCGTTCAGCGCGGCGATGTCGAGGGGCTTTCCGACCGTGCGGACGTCGGCGCCGACGAGGAATTCGGTGACCTCGCGGTCGATGAGGTCCCCCGTCACGAAGACGAAACGTCCTTTGAGTTCCGGGCGCGCGGCGATCGCCTCGCGGTAGAGGTCCATCCCGTTCATCTCCGGCATGCGAACGTCGCTCAGCACGATGTCGTAGCCGTGCGCGCGGATCTTCCGGAGCGCCTCGCGTCCGTCCGATGCGGTGTCGACGCGGTGCCCGGCGGTGGAGAGCACCTCGACGAGGAGGTCGACGATCATCGGCTCGTCGTCGACGACGAGCACGTGTCCCGCCGTCGCGGTTTCGACCAGAGCGGGAGGGGGTGCTTCAGGCAGGTCTCCGACCGCCTCGTCCGCGGAGACGATCGGAATCTCGACCGTGAAGACCGAACCGAGCCCCTTGCGGCTCTCCGCCCGGATCGTCCCGCCGTGCTCCTTCACGATCCCGTAGGAGACCGACAGGCCGAGACCCGTTCCCTTTCCCTGCGGTTTGGTCGTGAAGAACGGGTCGAAGATGCGGTCGAGAACGTCCGGCCCCATCCCCACCCCGTTGTCCTCGATCTCGATCCGCACGGATCCCTCGGCCCGGCGCGTCCGGACCCGGAGCCTTCCCTTCCGTCCGGCCTCGGTCATCGCGTACTCGGCGTTGTGGATCAGGTTCAAGAAGACTTGCTGCATCTGGTGGAAGTCGAGCATCGTCATGGGGAGCAGGGGGTCGAGATCGGTCGCGACCTCGATCCCGTGGGCGCGGAGCTGGTATTTCCTGAGGTCGAGGGTCTTCTCGAGGATCCCGTTCACCCCGAGCATCTTCCGCTCGGGAGTGTGGGCGCGCGCGAAGGAGAGGAGGTTCGAGACGATCTTCTGGGACCGGAGGGCGGCGTCCGAGATCTTCTCGAGGTCGCGGGTCCACGGGTCGTTCCCGTGCTTGGCCATCAGGAGCTGGGAAAACCCCACGACGACGCTCAACGGGTTGTTCAGCTCGTGGGCGACACCCGAAATCACCTGGCCGATCGTCGAGAGCTTCTCCGCCTGGAGGAGCTGCTGCTGGGTCTTCTTCAGTTCCGTCGTGTCCCGACCGATCCAGACGGTCTCGACGGCCGCGCTTCCGCGTTCGAGCGGGCTGAGCGCGAACTGAAGCTCGACGTCCCGGCCCCGCGGGCCGGAAAGGCGGCAGGGGACCGCGGAGGCCGTTCCCGACGCAAGGGCGCGCTCGATCTCGGCCGCGTCCGATCCGTCGGGGAGGAGTTCCCGCCACGTCCGCCCGAGGACCTCGTCGCGTTTCCGGCCCAGGACCCTCTCGGCCCCACGGTTGAACTCCGTGATCCGCCCCGCCGCGTCGGTCGTCAGGATCAGGTCGGCCGACTTTTCGAGGATGCAGGAGAGCTTGTCGGACTGGTTCTTCACCTGGTGATGGAGCATCGCGTTCTTGAGGGCGTTCGAGGAGGCTCGCGCGACCGCCTGGATGAAATCGATCTCCCGGTCGGTGAACCGGTCGTCCCAGCGGGTCGCCCGGAGGCAGAGCGTTCCGAGCAGGTCGCCGCCGAAGGTCAGCGGAACGATCACCATCGAGTGGAAGTCGAGGTCCCGGAACTTCTCCCGGACCTCCTCCATGATCGGGTCGGTGAAGACGTCGCGGATGATGACCGGGTTCCGCGTCTCCATCGCACGCCGGACCTCTGGGTACTTCGCGAGGTCGACTTCGATCATGTCCAGATCGGGAGCGTCGTGCGAGGCGAGGACGAAGCAACGGTCCCCGCCCGGCCGGATCCAGAGGAGGGAGCACCGGGGCGAGGGGACGACCTCCGCCAGGCGCTTCACGATCGTGAAGGCGATCTTCCTCTCGTCGAGGGAAGAGGTGATGGCGTCCAAGATCTGGAGCAGAGTGGAAAGCTCGCGACGCGCCACGCCCTCCGTGAGGCGCCGCCTGCGGAGGCGGTGCGCCTCCTCGACGAGGGCCGCGTAGTGGATCCCGACCGCGGTCAGGAAGAGGATCTGGAGCGCCAGTCGGTGCCCGTCCACGGTTTCGGGCCCTCGGGCGAGCACGAGCCAGGCGTGGAGCGCTCCGACGGCGGTCCCCCCCGCGACCACGTGGGCCCCGCGGGTCCCGAGGGCGACCACGAGGACCATGAGGAGGCAGGAGACCGGTAGGGCCCCTCCCTCCGCTCCGGCGAGGACGATCCCGAGTCCCACGAGGGCGAGGTCGACGAGGGCGACCACGGCGTCGAACCGTCGCGTGGCGACGACCCGGAGGGGGAGGGCGAACAGGGCGAGGTTCGAAGCGGCGAGCGCGACGAGGAGGGCGACCGCCGCCGGGCCCGACGTCCGTATCCCCGCGTCGAGGAGAAGGGCCCCCACGGCCACGAGGAGGAGTCCCCGCCGATGGGAGAGGTCCCGGCGCTTCGCCCGGATCGACGGGGCTTCATCCGTCATTACGAATCCGAATGTAGGCGGCCGAACGTCGGGTGCAAGCGGGGGTTGCCCGGAGGGCGTCTCGGCGGGTGTAGAGTGGAGGGAGGAGGCGCGCTTTGTCGACCCTCACCGTTCTCCTGATCAAGCCGAGCAAGTACGACGACGACGGCTACGTGATGCGGTTCGTGCGGGGGGTGCTGCCGAGCAACACGCTCGCGACCCTCGCGGCGCTGACGGAGCGCGTGGCGGAACGCGGCGAACTCGGGCCCGTCCGGGTCCGGCTGCGAAGCGTCGACGAGCACGTGAGCCGTGTGGACCCCGCCCGTCTCGCCCGCCGGTACCGCCGCCGGGGGGGGCGTCTCGTCGTCGCCCTCTGCGGCGTGCAGACGAATCAGTTCCCACGGGCCGCGGACCTCGCGCGTGAATTCCGAGCGGAGGGAGTGCCGGTCCTGATGGGCGGGTTCCACGTCTCCGGCTCGATCGCGATGAACGGGGGGGCGTTCCCTCCGGAGTGCGAGGCGCTCATGGCCGAGGGGGTCACCCTCGTCAAGGGAGAGGTGGAGAACCGCTGGTCCGATCTCCTGAAGGACGCCCTCCACGATCGCCTGCGCCCCTACTACGACGTCTCCGAGCGGCCGGACCTCTCCGACGCCCCGGTCCCCACGGTCGATCCCGGGCTCAACCGGAAGTACGCCTACCCGTTCATGGGGACGATCGACACGGCGAGGGGATGTCCCTTCCACTGCTCGTTCTGCACGATCATCAACGTCCAGGGGCGCGTCATGCGGCATCGTCCGGTGGACCGGATCCTCGAACGGGTCCGCACGAACCGGAGGAAGCGGATCGACTACTACTTCTTCACCGACGACAATTTTTCCCGGAACCCGGTCTGGGAGGAAATCCTCGACGGACTCGTCGAACTGAGGGAGCGGGAGGGGATCGCCGTCCAGTTCATGATGCAGGTGGACACGACCGCCCATCGCATTCCGCGCTTCGTGGAGAAGGCCGCCCGGGCCGGATGCACCCAGGTGTTCCTCGGGGTCGAATCGCTGAGGGAGGAAAACCTCGCCGGCGCGGGGAAAACCCAGAACAAGGTCGGAGATTACCGGGACATGATCGCGGCCTGGCACGCGGCCGGCATCGCCTGCCACGCCGCGGTCATCGTCGGCTTTCCGCACGACACCCCGGAAAGCGTCCATGCGGACGTGATCCGGCTTCGCGACGACATCGGGGCCGATCAGGCCTCGTTCTTCATTCTGATGCCGCTTCCCGGCTCCCGCGACCATCGCGACATGCTCCGCCGCGGCGACTGGATGGACGGCGACTACAATCGGTTCGACTCGATCCACGCCGTCATGCGGCACGCGAGGATGAGCGCCGAGGAGTGGGTATCGGCTTACCTCGACGCGTGGCGGACCTTTTACTCGGTCGAGGGGATGAAGCAGATCCTCTCCCGGGCGAACGCCGTCACGTACTGGGGCCTCTTCAAGAACTTCGCCTGGTACAAGCACTCCCTGTTCGTCGAGCGCTGCCATCCGATGATGGGAGGGTTTTTCCGGATCAAGGACCGTCTGCAGAGGAGGCCGGGGCTCTCCGTCGACGGGCGATGGCGGCACCTGCGGGCACGCCTCCGCGACTTCCGGGCGTGGGTCCGCGGGACCGTCGCCATCTACTTCGAGATGCAGGAGGTCTGGCTGGCGACGAGGGGTCGCGCCGGAATCCAGCAGAGCGTGGACGACCTGAGAAAGCGCTACGAGGAGGCCCGAGGACGGCTGGCGATCTCCTTTCGTTCGTATCGGAACCCGCTGTCGATCCGGGTCCGCTCCCGGGCGGAGCTGAACGCCTACTGGCGGCAGACGTACGAGGCCCTTCGCCGAGGGCGTCTCCTGCGCATCAACCCCGTGAGGCTCACGTGGAATGCCTTGAGGGATGCGAAGCTCTGCATCCGGTTCAACGTTTCGTTCCTGGCGGCGTTCGCCCGGTAGGATCCGCTCCCGTTCCGGCGCTTCAGGGAACGGCCCGGATCCAAAGCTCGTCGATCGAGACGGTGTCGAGGGTCTGGGACCCCGCCGTCCGGTTCGTGTCCACGACCCGCACCGTCACGGTCCCCGAGAGGTTCGAGGGGAGGAGCCCCTGGACGTCGCCTCCCTCGACGGTGGGGAGGGCGGGCATCGACACCGGCGTCCACGTCGTCCCGTCGGTCGACCACTCGAAGCGGAACGAGTCGCCGTCCGCGCTCGAGGTGCGGGACCCCTCCACGTGCAGCTCGACACGCGAGCCGGGGGCGGCGTCGACCGTCCATCGGTGCTCGAGGAACGAATAGCGGCTCGAGGGGTTCCCGCCCGAGGAGAGGACCTCCTGGATCGACTCCCGGACGTTGTCCGAGGCCTGGAGGTTCTGGAAGGTCCCGGTGACGGTTCCGGCGACCGGCGTCTCGCCGAAGGGGCGCCGGTCGGTGACGACGATCCCGACACAGGCGAGGGGGTTCGCGTTCGCTCGCTCGGTCTCGCTCGAAGCGGTCCCGAGCGTCCCGGAGCCGCAATCGAAGCTCTCGCCCGAGACCAGGTAGAAGAAGCCCTCACCCTCGAATGGAACGGAGGCGTCGGACCACGCGGTCCCGAAGACCCCCTGCGCGGCGCATCCCCCGTAGTCGCCGGTCGTGAACGAGCGGAGATCGCCCCGCGTGACCTGATAGGCGTCGGTTCCGGCGGCGACGCTCCACGTGAGGTCGGTCGCGCCCCCGGCACCTCTCGAAGCGGTCAGGCCGGGGACCTCCGCCGGCCGCCGGTCGCCGCCGTCCTGCGGCTGGCAATCGCAGGCGTTTCCGCTCCCGTCCCCGTCGGAGTCGGCCTGGCTCGCGTCGGAGACTGCGGGGCAGACGTCGCAGAGGTCGCCGCGGCCGTCGCCGTCCGAGTCGAGTTGGAGAGGATTGAACGAGGATGGGCAGTTGTCGACGTCGCCGCAGATCCCGTCGGTGTCGGCGTCGTTCGCCGCGGTGAAGGGGCAGGGGTCGCAGGCGTCGCCGTTTGCGTCCAAGTCGGAGTCGACCTGGTCGGCGTTCGGCACGTCGGGGCAATTGTCCACGCAGTTCCCCGCCCCGTCGCCGTCGGGGTCGCTCGCGTCGCCGCCGACCACCCCCGGGCAGGCGTCGCAGAGGTCGCCGAAGCCGTCGCGGTCGTCGTCGAACTGGTTCGTGTTCGACACCGCGGGGCAGTTGTCGCAGGCGTCGCCGACGAGGTCTCCGTCCGCGTCCTCCTGGAGCGGGTTCGGAGTCCCGGGGCAGTTGTCGTCGCAGAGGGCCGTTTCCCCGCCGGAGCAGCGGAGGTTCGCGTACTGGCCGTCCTGGCTCCCGTCGTTGCCGATCCCGTCTCCGTCGTAGTCGGCGGTGTCGACCGCGACCGAGAAGATGTCGGGGTTCCCATTCCGGCCGTCGGGCCACATCGGGACGATCTTCCCGCCCCCGGTCGACGAGCCGATGTAATCGCCGAGGAACCCGAACGTGGTCGGGCCGTAGATACCGTCCGAGACCCGAATGTTCGGGCCGAAGGTCTGTCCGCCGTCGGTGGAGGTGGCGAGAACCGTCCCGATCAGGAAGTTGTCGGGGTCTTCCCGGCGGTCGAGGAAGACGACGTGGACGTGGCCGTTTTCGTCGACGTGGACCCAGGGGAAGAACTGGTCGGCGCCGTTTCCCACGACGTCGTCGTTCACGCGGATCGGAGCGCTCCAGGTCTGTCCCCCGTCGCTCGAATGGACGAGAAGGACGTCGGGGTCGCCGAACCGGTCGTCCCCCCAGACGACGTAGATGCGCCCGCTCCACGGGCCGGCCGTGGCGTCGGTCGCGCTCGACGGGATCGGCGGGTTCCGAAAGCCGCCGTTCAGGGGAGAGGGGGGGATGTCGACGTCCTGCCGGATCGCGCGGTCGGAAGGGAGCCACGTGCCGCCGCCGTCGATCGAGCGCTGGAACCAGATCGTGTTCCCGAAGTTGCTCCAGACTACGTGGATCTCGCCGTTCGGGCCCACCGAGGGGGTCGCCCCGTTGTTCGTCCCGCCGCCGTTGGTCGAGATCTGGCGGCGCGTGCTCCACGTCGTGCCGCGGTCCGTGCTCTTCGAGAAGAAGATCCCCTGGTTGAACGACGAGCCGGTGTTCTCCCAAACGGCGTAGACGTGGTCGTTCCGGAGATCGACCGCCAGGACCTCCTTGTCCCCGCCGTTGTCGAGGCGGACCGGCGTCGCGAACGTCTCGCCTCCGTCGGTCGACTTCGAGACGAGGATCCCGTTCGCGGAGCCGCTGTACGCGAGGATCCCCATGTAGAAGTTCCCCTGCGAGTCGGCCGCGATCACGGGGTCGCCCGTCGACTGCCCGGCGGGCAGGTTCGAGAAGTTCACGCGGCTCGACTGCCAGGTCGTTCCGCCGTCCACGGACCAACCGTAGCCGATCACGGTGTTCTGGCCGGCGTTCACGATGAAGTAGTCGTTCCACGCCCCGACGACGCGCCGCGGGTCCGCGGGACTGACGGCGACCGAGGTCTCGTTCTGGTTCTGTCCGGAGGCGTCCTGGTTGACCCTCGCGTCGGTGCCGGGGAGGGCGTCGGGCTCGGGGCTCGTCTGACGTACCCCCGCCCCCAACCCCTCCTTACGGATCTCGGGCTGGTCGACCTCCTCGACGTAGAACGCGTACGTGGGTTCCGGCGGTCGCACCGTGAGTGCGCAACCGGAGGAGAGGACCGCGAAGAAGAGTGCCACGGCCGGGACGATCGCTCTGCGCAAGGATTCCCCCCCTTCGGCGAGCAGGCACCCGCGAGGATGTACGCCGAGCCGCATGCCCCGGCAAGCGCCCGGAAGATTGACAACCGGGGCGACGGCGACGAAACTCTCCTCGTCGATCCGCGGCGGTCAAGCGCGGCGGCCCCGAGGACTCATGGGCGGTCCCGGGGGCCGGGAGGGATGGGGCCCTCCGACGATCCCCACGCCCGATGAAGGAGGTGATCCAGTGGACAGCTACTGTCGCAGTCGCGTGGAGGTGGCGTCCTCGTAGCAGGCCCTCCGGGTGCAGTGGCGCACCGGATGGGACCCCGGGCGCGGGGCAACCCAACGCCACGGAAACCGACGATCCCGGGCTCCGGTTCCCGCAAGGGGGCCGGAGCCCTTTTCGTTTCAGAGCCAGCGTAGGACGAGCAGGAAGGCGACCGGGACGAGGAGCCCCGCGAAGACCCACCACTTCCCGCGCCCCCCGAGGCCCGTCCTTCCCTTCAGGACGAAGAGGTCGGTGATCGCGAGGATCGCGAGGAGAAGGGCGTAGAGATCGGCGACCCAGGTCCAGAGGCCGCCGGGGCGATTCAGGTGGAGGAAGTTCAGGTCGAAGAGGACCGGCCGCTCCTTCGGCCGCTCGACGACGGCGACGCCGGCCGTCGCGTCGGCCTCCACGCTCCACCCCTCGTAGAAGAGTTCCACCCGATCGGGCCGGGAGCGGAACGACTCCTTCGGCGGTCCCTCGAGGCCGAGACCCTCGACGAGTGCTGCCACCATCTCCTCGCGGGTCCCGACGGGAACCGGCTCGAAACGGACCTCCTCGCGCACGAACCGGTAGTTCGGGTTCCAGTCGTGGATGTGGTTCACCGCGATCCCGGAGATCGCGTAAATCAGGGTCAGCGCGACGCAGGCGTACCCGACGTCTCGGTGGACGGCGTTGTTGAAGCGACGCCAGGGGAAGCGGCGGCGTCCTCCTTCAGCGGATGACGGCACCGGTTCCCTGGATCTGGTAGATCACGGTCGGGAGATCGCCCGCCTTTGCCGGATCGAACGTCTCGCCCGTTTCTTCCGCCACGTGCTTTGCGTGGGCAAGGGCCTGCTCCTTCGTGATCTCGATCTTGGTGAAGATCCCCTCGGCATCGACGCGTTTCCCCTTGGCGTCCATGGGGATCACGATCACGCCGTCGTCGACCTTGAACCGGATCGTCTCGAACTCCCGGTCGCTCGCGATCTCCATCCAGCAGCCCCGCTTCGGGCAGACGTCGGTGATCAGCCCTTCCACCCGCACGTGCTTGCCGACGTATCCGTCGGGGTGGGTGAGGAGTTCGGAGACCTTGACCGGTTGGCCCTTGCCAACCCCCTCTCCGTAGGCGGTCCCCTCGCCGGAGACAGCGGGGGACGGGGCGAGAACGAAGGCGGAGACCAGGATCGCGAGCGGGAACGCGGGGTTGCGCATGGTCACCCTCCCCGTGGGGAAACACCCCGAAGGAGGCGAGATTCTAGCACCCGGACCCCGTGGAAATACCAGTAGAGACTCGGACGCGGTGCTGCTCCCGTTCCGCCGGGTTCGGACCCGAAAGGAGCAAAGGATGGCTCGAAGACAGATCTTGATTCTCGCAATCGTTGCCGTCTCCGCGATCGGCGCGAGCGAGGCGCAGCCCGCGGCGGAGCCCCTCCGGTGGCACGTGTACGGGGGCTGGAGCGGCCTCAGCGGCGACGCGTCGGACTACCTGGAGGACGGCTGGCTGCTCGGCTTCGGCGCCATCTGGTCGCCCCGGCCCGGGAAGACCAACCTCGGCCTCCGGTTCGACATGGACTACAACTGGTGGGACGTGAAGACCGGCGCTCTGCCGCCCCCGGACGAGCCGGGCGAGGGTCAGTTGAACGTGGACGACGGCGACGGCAACGCGTGGACGCTGCGTACCGCACTGCACGTCGAGGGAGGCGATCGCACGCGCTTTTACGGCGACGTCGGGATCGGCGGCTACAGCCTCTACGCCAACGTCACGAACACCGTGCTGGTCCCCGGCTACATCTGCGACCCCTGGTACTGGTGGATCTGTTACCCGGCATTGGTGGAGGGGGAAGCGATCGTTGCCGACGAGCAAACGACGAAGTTCGGGTACTTCGCCACCGTGGGTGCGGCCTGGGAGATGGGGAACGGAGAGGGGTTCGTCGAGGCCTCCTACCACTGGGTCCAGACGAAGCAGACGTTCGAGTACATTCCGATCGTGCTCGGCTATCGCTGGTAGCCGGCGCTCGGCGGGGAGGCACCCATGCGAAAGCGTTTTCCCATCGCCGTCCTTTTGGTCGCCGGGACGCTCGCGCTCCCGGCGCGGGCCGACGAGGTGACGGGGAAGGACCCCATCCTCTGCGCCATCGTCGAGGTCAACTTCTGCACGACGGTCGACTCCTGCGAGCAGGGCCCGCCGTGGTTCTGGAATGTCCCCGACTTCCTCGAGATCGACCTCGCCGGCAAGGAGATCCGGACGACCGCTGCGAGCGGGCAGAACCGCAGGACGCCGATCCGGAGCCAGATCCGTGAGGAGGGAGGGATCGTCCTCCAGGGGCTCGAGAAGGGCCGGGCCTTTTCGTTCCATCTGACCGAAAAGACCGGGGAGCTGACGCTGTCCGTCGCGGCCCCCGGTCAAGGGGGGGTCGCGTTCGGGACGTGCACCCCGAAGGAGGCGAAGCGATGAACGCGAAGAGGATCTCGATCGTGATTGCGGCGATGCTCGCCCTCGGCGCGCCCCTCGCGTGGGCCCAGCAAGCGCCGACCGGGCAGAAGACCCTCGCGGCGACGATGAACGTCTACGCCTTTCCGCAGAAGGGGCAGGCCCCCGAGCAACAGTCCCAGGACGAGGCGGCCTGCTACCAGTGGGCGACCCAGAACACCGGGACCGACCCGTTCGAGCTGCAGAAGCAGGCGGCGGCGCAGGCCCAGTAGACCGAGCAGGCCAAGCAGCAAGCAGCTCAGGTCGGAACGGGGGCCGGGGCGGCGGGCGCGGTGAAGGGGGCAGCCGCGGGGGCCCTCATCGGCGAGATCGCGAGCGACGACCCGGGAGAGGGAGCGGCCTACGGCGCGGCGGCGGGAGCGATCAGGGGCCGCCGTCGCGGGAAAGCCGCGCAAGCGCAGGCGACGCAGCAGGCGCAGGCGCAGGGCCAGCAGGCGCAGGCGGCGACCGCCGAGCAACTGACGAACTTCAAGAAGGCGTTCAGCGTCTGCCTCGAGGGGAAGGGGTATCTCGTAAAATACTGACGTGCAGCGGCCACGTCAGGATTCCCTCGCGGCCCGCCTCCGCTACTCGACGGGCTTCCTCGTGACCGCGGCGGCGGCTCTCGGCCTCGACGCATGGCTTCGCGTTTTCGTCCTGTGGCGCCACAGGAACGACGAGAAGCGCCGGCTCGACGGGGTCCACCGCATCCAGCGGCTGTGGGGGATCGTCATCTTCGGCGTGGCGCGCCGGTTCCTGAAACTACGGGTCCGGGTCGAGGGGACGCCGCCTCCCGCGGGGCGGTTCGTGGTCGTCTCGAACCACCAGAGCAGCCTCGACATCCCCCTCCTGATCTCGACGCTGCGGAGTCTCAACCTCTCCTTCGTCGCGATGGAGCAACTCCGGCACGGGCACCCCGTGATCTCCCCGGTCCTCCGCCACGGGGGGGCGGTCTTCGTCAAGAAGGAGAGCCTCTCGGAAGACTTCGTCGCGCTCGACCGCTTCGGGCGCGAGGTCGAGCGGTACGACGCGAGCCCGCTGATCTTCCCCGAGGGGGGGCTCGCGCGCGACGGGAACCTCAGGCCCTTCCGGCCCGCCGGGATCGAGGTCGTCCGCAGGACCTCGAGGCTCCCGCTCCTGCCCGTCACGGTCGACGGGCTCTGGCCCGCGCCGAGCATCCACGAGTACCGGCGGCTCATCGGGGCCCGCGTGACGGTGCGGATCGGGTCTCCGATCCCCTGTGAGGAGGTCGACGCCGATCCTCGCGCGGCCTACGAACGGATCGAGGGGGAGATGCGAAGAGTTCTCGAGGAGATCCGGGGAGGGGATCAGGCCGTCAACGCTTCGCGGTAAATCTGCTCGCAGAGATGGCGGGAGACCTTCCCGCTCGTCGTCTTCGGGATCCGCGGCACCAGGACCACGTCGTCGACCGGGAGGCCGAACGACCGAAGCACGTGCCGCTTCACGGTTTCGCGGACCGTCTCCGCGTCGAACCCCTCGCCGTCCGACTTCGCGGGGGTGAGCATCACGACCACCCGCTCCACCCCATCGACGTCGACGCTGAAGGCGTAGGTGTGCCCGACCTTCGCGACCGGGAGTTCCGCGACGGAGGCGGCGACGTCGTGGCCGTAGAAGTTCTTCCCCTGGTAAATGATCAGGTCCTTCTTCCGGCCGGTGATGTAGAGCCGCCCCTCCTCGTCGAGGATGCCGAGGTCTCCGGTCGAAAGCCAGCCGTCGCGGAGTGACTCGGCGTTCGCCTTCTCGTCGAGGTAGCCCGGGGTGACGCTCGTTCCGCGGAGGAGGATCTCGCCGATCTCGCCCGCCGCGAGGTCGTTCCCTTGCTCGTCGACGATCCGGACGCGGAAGTCCCCGAGCGGGTACCCGACCGACGGGACGTCCATTCCCTCGATCCGGCGCACGACCTCGGGCCGGTCGCGATCGGGGGCGCTGACGATCAGGGTCGTCTCCGACATCCCGTAGACGGGATAGATGCTCCCCGGGACGTATCCCCACGGCACGAACCGCTCCTCGAAGCGGCGGATCGACTTCGGCCGGACCGGCTCGGCGCCGTTGTAGATGTAGCGGAAGGTGCGGAGGTCGATCCGGAACTCCTCGAGCTGCTCCTCCGGGATCCGTTCGGAGCAGAGGTCGAGCGCGAAGTTGGGGATCGCGGTGACCGTCCCCCCGTATTTCGAGATCGCGGCGAGCCAGCTGACCGGCCGCGTCAGGAAGCACCGCGGGTGCATGAGGACGAGGTCGTTCTTCAGGAGGAAGTTCGTCAAGAGCCCTCCCACGAGGCCCATGTCGTGGTAGAGGGGAAGCCAGCTGACCCAGACGCTTTCGACCGTCCTGCGGTCGTTCGCGGCGATGAGGGAGGCGTTCGTCACGAGCCCCCGGTGCGTGATCCGGACCCCCTTGGGGTGGGAGGTGCTCCCCGAGGAGAACTGGACGAATGCGACGTCCCCGGGCTCGACCGCCGCCGGCTCGACCCGGGGCGCCGCGGCGACCTCGTCGTCCGTGGGGCTTCCGGGGTCGAGTTCCATCTCCTTCGGGACCTCGGGGTAGACCCCCGCGATCCCCGTCAGGTCGTCCGAGACGAGGAGCCGGTCGACGCGGTAGCGCGTGATCAACTCGACCATCTTCCGCCGGTGGACGTCGCGGTCCTGGCCGAGGAGGGGGGCCGTCACCGAAAACGGGATCGCGCCGACCCAGATGAGCGCGAGAAACGAGCAGAAGGCGTCGACGTCGGTGGCGAGCGGGATCTGGACCTTGTCTCCCCGGCGGAGCCCCTGCTCGCGGAACCGGCCCGCGAGGCACTGGATCCGGCGGAAGAGGGTCGCGTACGGGTGCCAACTCTCCCGGAATCGGGCGTCGACGAGGCGGATCCCCCGCGCGGGGTCTGCGTCGCCGAGGCTCGCGATGAGTTCGACGAAATCGGCGTAGGCGGGGATCGAGCCGCTGCCGTCGGAGGAAGCCACCGTCTCAAGCCTCCGCCGCCAGGCGGTTCCGCTCCGCACTCACGATCCCGATCAGGTCCCGGAAGGTCATCTCGCGGAGGTCGTCGATCCGGTCGAGGGGGAAGGTGATCGCGAGCTCCGATTCGAGGTCCCCGACCGCGAGTAGGAACGCGAGCGAGTCGAAACCGAGGTCGACGGCCAGCCGTTGTCCGTCCTCCACTCCGGTGAGCTTCAGACGCGAGTTCCGGACGACGATCGATTCGAGCGTGCGGCGCAGTTCGGTCGGGGACATGCTCTCCCACGATTCACGGGCCCGGCATGGGCTTTCAGCATATACGGGGAAGGGCCCCGGAACGCAACCTCCCGCTCAGCACCGGCTGATCAGGTTTTCCCGCTCGAAGACCAGCTCCTTCGGCATGGACTCGCCGAGCTGCAGGAAGAGCTCTTGGTGCTGCAAGGTCTGGAGGCGCCAGGCCTCCCGGTCGATCTTCATCACCTCGTCCCACTTCTCCCGCGGAAAATCGAGACCGGTCCAGTCGATGTCTTCGTAGCGCGGAACCCAGCCGATCGGGGTCTCCTTCGAGCGCGCGAGCCCGGACACCCGCTCGACGATCCACTTGAGGATCCGCATGTTCTCGCCGAAACCCGGCCAGATGAACTTCCCTTCGGCGTCCTTCCGAAACCAGTTGACGTGGAAGATCCGGGGGGTCTCCGGAAAGCGTTTCCCCATTTTGAGCCAGTGGCGGAAGTAGTCGCCCATGTTGTACCCGCAGAAGGGGAGCATCGCCATCGGATCCCGGCGGACCTTTCCGACCTCCCCGGCCGCCGCAGCCGTCGTTTCCGAGCCGACGGTCGCGCCGATGTAGACGCCGTGGTTCCAGTTGAACGCCTGGTAGACGAGAGGGATCGTCGACTCGCGGCGGCCGCCGAAGACGAAGGCCCCGATCGGAACCCCCGCCGGGTCCTCCCATGCCGGATCGATCGTCGGGTTGTTCGCCGCGGGGGCGGTGAAGCGAGCGTTCGGGTGGGACGAGGGCCGCCCGCATCCCGGGGTCCAGTCCTGTCCTCTCCAGTCGATGAGGTGGGCGGGGGGCTCGTCGGTCATCCCCTCCCACCAGACGTCGCCGTCGTCGGTGAGCGCGACGTTCGTGAAGATCGAGTCCTTCCGGCACGACTCCATCGCGTTCGGGTTCGTCTTCCACGAAGTCCCGGGGGCGACGCCGAAGTACCCCGCCTCGGGGTTGATCGCGCGGGGGAACCCGTTCGGGTCGGTCTTGATCCACGCGATGTCGTCGCCGACCGTCGTCACCTTCCAGCGCGAGAACTCCTTCGGCGGGATCAGCATCGCGAAATTCGTCTTGCCGCAGGCGCTCGGGAACGCGGCGGCGACGTAGGTCTTCTGCCCGCTCGGCGCCTCGACTCCCATGATGAGCATGTGCTCCGCCATCCAGTGTTCGTCCCTCGCCATGACGGAGGCGATCCGGAGCGCGAAGCACTTCTTTCCGAGGAGGGCGTTCCCGCCGTATCCGCTGCCGAACGACCAGATCTCGCGGGTCTCCGGGAAGTGCGTGATGTACTTGTGCTTCGCGTTGCACGGCCAAGGGACGTCCTTCCGGCCGGGCTCGAGCGGCATCCCGACGGAGTGCATGCAGGGAACGAACTCGCCGTCCCCGAGGACCTCGAGCACCTTCGACCCCATCCGGGTCATGATCCGCATGTTGGCGACGACGTAGGGGGAGTCGGTCAGCTCGACGCCGATGTGGGCGATCGGGGAGCCGAGCGGTCCCATGCTGAACGGGACCACGTAAAGGGTCCGTCCCCGCATGCACCCGTCGAACAATCCCCGCAAGGTCTTCTTCATCTCGACCGGGTCGGCCCAGTTGTTCGTCGGACCGGCGTCGTCCGGGTTCTTGCAGCAGATGAAGGTCCGGTCCTCGACGCGGGCGACGTCCGAGGGGTCGGAACGGCAGAGGTAACTGTTCGGCCGTTTAACCGGATCGAGTCGGACGAACGTTCCCGTCGCGACCATCTCGGCGCAGAGGCGGTCATACTCCTCCTGCGAGCCGTCGCACCAGTGGACCCGGTCCGGGCGGCAAAGCCGGGCCATCTCCTCGACCCAGTCCAGGAGTTTCCGGTTCGTGGTCTTGCGCGTCGCGGTCGTCGTCATCGTCATCTCCCCGGGGCGGCGAAAAAGCGGCATTGTTCCCGAAAACGAGCCTCCACTCAATGGGCGGGGCAGGGGAAGCGTTCCGCCAAGGCCGCCGCGAGCGCGTCGGCGCGCGGAAGGGCGAGGCGCTCCGGATGCGCCTCGAGGGAGCGGACGACGGCGGTGACGATCTTCCCCGTCGTCGCGTCCTCGGGGAGACAGAAGGCGGGGGAAGCGGACGCCCCCGCCCCGCGGGCGTGGCCGTCGACGTACCCGCCGACGTATCCGACGCAGAAATCGCGATTCCAGCGCTCCGGCGAGCGGATCTCGGCGGCTTTCCTGCAGGCATCGAGCAAGAACTTCCCGGTGTCGGCGTCGTCCGCCGCCGATCCGGATGTGAAGAGAAGCGCCCCTGCGAGCATGGCCCGAGCGATCGTTCTCACGGCATCCTCCTAAGGTTCCCCGAAGAACCGCGCGATCCACGGGAGGAGGTCGAAGGCTCCCCCCCGCTCCTCACGTTCGGCCCGCCATGCGTCCTCCGGGACCTTCGGCTCCACCCGGAACCGGGCGGCGGAAGACGCCATCCTCTCCTCCTCGCGCCGCCGTTCTTCGGCGATCTCTTCCCCTCCCTTGCGGACCCACCGAAGCACGGCGTCGAGCTCCGCGGCGTCGAACCAGACCCCGTGGTCGCGGCATCGGTCGAGCAGGACCCCGCTCCGCCGGCCGAAGTTCGCCCGGTTCATCCGCCGGGAGCAGACGGGGCAGGGGCGGTAGGCCGGGCCACCGGGAACGGGGGCCGGCTGCGGACGGTCCGTCTCCGGGCGGAGGGCGGCCGGGTCGGGCGCGGGGGTTTTGTCGTCGCGAGCGCGGGTGAGGAGGAGCTCGAAGGCTTCGTTTCCGAGCCAGAGCCCGCCGCACCGGGGGCATTCGAGGGAGGAGATGTTCGCGTGGCCGAGGAGGCGGCTCGCGAGCCGGCGCTCCCCTCCGCAGACCGGGCAGGTCCGGTCGGTCGTCTCCCCGAGCGTCTCCTCGGGGGCGATGGGGGCTGCGCAGTGGTGGCAGAACCGCGCGCGGTCGCTGATCCGCGCGAGGCACGACGGGCAGATCGTGTGGAGGTCGCGCTCGTGGATCGTGAAATCGGACCCGCAGTACCCGCAGGCCGCCGCCCCCTTCTCTCGCGTCGCGCCGCAGCCGCTGCAGCGGACGACCTCGGCGTCGCGGCCGGGCGCCTCCCGGACCTCGACGTTCGCGCCGCAGCGGCAACGGAAGTGCCGGCCCACGGCGAGACCGGACGCGTCGTACTGGCGGCGGCATTCCGGACAGAGGACGAGTCTTCTCATGGGGCGGCCGGCTCCGAATCTAGGCGGGGCCGCGGCGAACCGTCAAGTCTGCGAGCGTCGCGGAAGCCTTCCCCCAGGTCGTACGGAAGGCCGAGAACGAAAGGGAGGCGTCCGCGCGGAGGCGCGCCGAACGCATGGCGGCGGTCCAGGCCGCGTCGTCGCGCAGGAGGCCAAGGGCGGCGTCGAGCACCTCGTCGTCGGAGTCTTCCGCCCCGGGAAGCTCCGCGAAGGCGATCCGGTCGACCATCCCGTTTCCGCCGAGGCAGGGGATCCCGCACAGGAGCGCATCGCCGGCGACCTGTCCGGGAACCCCGCTCCGGTCCCGCTGGAGCACGATCCGGTGGGCCGCAATCTCGCGGAGGTAGGCGGCGTAGGGGAGCGGGCCCTCGACGACGCGGAGCCGGGACCCCGCGCCGAGCGAGTCGTACCTCCGCCGCCCGACCTTTCCCTCGACGTTGAGTGCGGTGACGCGGCATCCGGCGCGTTCCGCAACGCGGAGGGCGATCCGGGCCGCCTCCCCATGCCGTCGGGTCGGCTCGTCCCAGTTCCGGGTTCCGAGGAAGATCCCTTCTCGGCCGGGGAGAGCCCCGCCGAACGACCAACCCCGTTCGTCGAGCGGGTACGGAGTGGGAAGGGTCAGGATCTTCCCCGCCTCCGGGCGCGCACCGAAGAACGCGAGAGCGGCGGGGGATGTGCAGAGGACGGCGTCGGCGAGCGCTGCCGTCCGGCGGAGCCAGAACTTCGCGAACGGGCGCCCCATCTGCCGCTCGATCTGGTGCGCTCCGCACTCCTTCCAAGACACGAGGACCGTTCGTCCTCCCCGCTTCAGGGCGCGCGTGGCGAGGAACGCTCGTGGCAAGCGGCGCGGCAGCAGTACGAGCACGTGCCGGACCTCGTGCGGAATCGTCGCGAGGCGCCGATGGAACCGGCCCCCGGTTGCCGCCGCGATCGCGTGGAAGTTGACGGGGGGGTGCCCGTCCGCTTCCGGTCCGGGGATTCCCGCGGCGTAGTCGGCGAAGGGATCGCGCCCGCGCGGGACGAGGACGTCCAGGGGGGGCGGGCTCAATAGAGGACCCGCGTGCGGATCGTCCCGGGGACCGCGGCGAGCTCCCGCCGCAGGGCCGGGGTGTCGGTCGTTTCGTCGGTCTCGACGTCGATGACGACGTAGCCGATGTGCGGGGTCGTCTGGAGGTACTGCGTCGCCACGTTGACCCCGCGACGGGAGAAGACGTCGTTCACACGGGCGAGGACCCCCGGTTGGTTCCGGTGGATGTGAAGGAGGCGGTGCTTCCCGGCGTGGGCCGGAAGCGCGACTTCGGGAGAATTGACCGAGGTGAGGGTCGACCCGTTGTCGCTGTAGCGCACGAGCTTTTCGGCGACCTCGACGGCGATGTTCTGCTGGGCCTCGAGGGTGCTTCCCCCGATGTGCGGCGTGAGGATGACGTTGTCCCGGCCCCGGAGGGGCGATTCGAACGGGTCGTCGTCGGAGGTCGGTTCCACCGGGAAGACATCGATGGCCGCCCCCGCGAGCGACCCGCGGTCGAGGGCGGCGGCGAGGGCCTCGACGTCGACGACCTGCCCCCTCGAGGCGTTCAGGAGGACCGACCCAGGGCGCATCCGCGCGATCTCCCTCTCGCCGATCACAAGGTGGCGCGAAGCGTGGGGAGGACTCGCGCCGCGCTCGAGGCCGAAGTTGCGGTGGGTGTGAGAGTTCTCTCGCGACGCTCGTGTCGAGAACTCGCGGGCCCCGGGCTTTCCGATCGGCGCGGAGAGGGAATCCCCAGATCCCACCGCAACTTCGGCGGTGTCCTTCGATCCTCCCGTCCCCACGATTCGCGTCACGCCGCGCCGATCATGCCCCGCGTCGCGGGGGTTTCGGGGACGTGGAGGGTGGCGACGTCCGCGCGTTCGAGGAGCTCGTCGAGCGTATGGGCTGCGAGCGCGTTCCCGAGGGCGAGCTTCGCCTCGATATCGTGGAAGAGGACTTGCGTGCCGAGCGACTCGGCGAGGAGGCCGACCTGCGTGCCGATGTGACCGTACCCGACGATCCCCAGGGGCTTCCCTCTCGCCTCCCGGGCGTGACCGACCGCTTTCCTCCACGTTCCCCCGTGGGCCAGGGCGTTCCGCTCCGGGACTCCCCGGAGGAGGAGGACCATCTCCGCGACGACGAGCTCGGCGACGCTTCTCGTGTTCGAGTACGGAGCGTGGAAGACCGGGATCCCGAGATCGCGCGCGCCTTCGAGGTCGACCTGATTCGTCCCGATGCAGAAGCACCCGATCGCGATCGTCTTCGAGGCTCGATCGGGCGTCTCGGCGTCGAGCGAGGTGCGGGAGCGGATCCCGATCAGGTGGGCGTCGGCGACGGTTTCGCGAAGGCGCTCGGCCGGTAGTGTGCCGGCGTGCTCCTCCACCCGCGTGTACCCGGCCGCGCGGAAGAACTCGGCGGCGCGCGGATCGATCGCCTCGAGGAGGACCACGCGAATCTTCGATCGGTCGAGCGAGAGGATCATCGCCGCGCCATGATCGGCGGACCGAGGCGGCGGGGGCAAGCGGGGGCGGAGATGGAACCGCCCCGGGAATCGTTCCCCGGGGCGGCTGAAAACCCCCTCGAGGGTCAACCGGCTACTGTTTCTTCTCGTGGCACTTGTTGCAGTTGCCCTTCGAGGCGAACGACGTGCCGCCCTCGTGGTGGCAAGCGCCGCACGACGTCTTGTTCGTTTCCGACGTCTTGTGCATCGCGGCCTTGTATTCGCCGAGCTGCCCCTTGGTCTGCTTGAACAGGGCGTCATGGCAGGCCTTGCAGTCGCCCTTCGCCGCCTCGACGTGCTTCGCGTGGGGGAAGGTCACCTTGCCGGGTTTGGCCTCGTAGACGATCTGATCCGGAGCTTGCTTCTCTTCCGCGAAAAGGCTCCCGGCGGCGACCACCACCAGGATCGCGACGGCGACGGCGACGACCTTCCTCATGAATGCCTCCTTTGGCGTTGAGGGTCACGCGCGTATCCTGACACCGATTCCGGCTTCTGAAACTTGAGGAATGTCAAGTCGCCGGGGGAGGCTGCCGTGACCGGACCGACCGTCGTCATCGCGCCCGAAGACCGGGCCCTCGCCGCCTGGACCCATCTGTCGGGGCTCTCCGGGTACCTCATCCCCTTCGGGGGGATCCTGGTCCCGATCGTCATCTGGATCGCCAAGAAGGACTCCCCCGTGATCGCCTCGATCGCGAAACAGGCGATCCTCCTGAACTTGGCGATTTTCCTGGCGGTCGCCGTGACGGCGGTCCTCTGGCTGACCATCCTCCTGATCCCGGTGGTGGTCCTCTTTTGGGTCCTTCTCGGTCTCGCGGCGATCGCCCTCCCGATCGTGGGAGCGATCCGCGCCTGGGACGGGGCCTACTACCGGTATCCGGTCGTGGGGATCTCGCCGGCCTGATCCGGGAAGGGCTCAGTCGAACCGGACGCGCAGCGGGGAACCCACCGCCCTGCCGGCGGTGATCCGCAGCGAGCGGGGGCGCTGGGGCGCGAACTCCGCCTCGAGGGCTTCCCGGTGGATCGCCCCCTCCGGCCCCGTGTCGACCTCGACGACGACGCGGCGCGTCCCCGCGGGAACCGGGACCTCGGCCTCGAAACGTTCGTCTCCGGCCGCGACGATCCGCCGCATCGCGCGGGCGAACCCTCCGTGCCTGCGCTCGAGGGCCCGGGAAAACACCGGTTCCTCGTCCACGAGCACGAGGAGCGATCCGTCCTCGACCCAGCTCTTCCCGGAGATCCGCAGGAACGCGGTCGCCGGCACCTCCGCCGGCTGCGGGTCGAGGACAGGCGCGTGTTCGAGGGGAGTCCCGGAGAGTGCCTCGAGATCCTCGACGGCCGGGAGAGGTCCGGTCGCGGATTCCGGCGGAAGCGGTTCGGCCGCGGGTGCGAGGGGAGGGGCGTCTCGCTTCGCTCGAGGCGGGGGAGGGGCCGGTTCGGGGAAGGTCTTCGGGATCGGCGGCCGGACGGCAGCGCGCTCGATCGGTGTCAGCAGGTCGTCGACGGGCCACTCGAGCTCGGGGGCGCGGTAGGGTCCCGGTGTGCTTCCCGCGCCGGCGATCACAGCGACCGTGACGACGGCGACGATGAGACTCGCGGCGATCGCCGCGGGCGACAGACGGCGGCTCCGCGGCCTGGGCGAGGGGCGGACGGCGCGGACCGGAGGCCGGGGCTCTGGAGCGACGCTCCGCGATTCGTCGAGACGGCGTACGCCCTCGAGGACGAGGAAGGTGGCCTCCTGCTCGATCGAGCGCCGGTCGGTCGTGGCGTCGTATTCGACGGAGAACTCTCCCTCCGTCCAGGACAGCATCTCGTAGACCGCCGGATCCCCCGACAGGGGGCCCGCTTCCGCGTGGACCAGTTTTCCTTCGCTGAACCAGAGATCCCCCGCCCGCTTGCGGGGACGGAGGGCGATCCGGGCGGTCTTCCCGCCGAGGACGACGGTCTGGATCAGGTCGGGGAGGCTGAAGGCACCGAGATCGCCGGCGAATCCGGGAGAGGGAGCGCTCATGACGTGGGCTCCTCGATGCCGCTGTGAGCGCTGGGCGACCGTTTCGAACCCGACCGCGGCCGTTTCGGGGCCGCCGGGGGGTTGGGCGAAGGAAGGGAGGCTACGACCGGTGCCGCGAGGAGGGTGTCGACCACGCGTTCGACTTCATCGACCCCGGCGGCGGGCGGCGGCTCGTCGGGTAGGAATCTGCGGACCAGCGCGGCGAGCGCCTCGTCCTCGAACGGCTTGTCGAGGATCGCGTCGCAACCGGTCGCCCTCGCCGCGTTCCGCCTTCCGGGACGCGGGGAGAACAGCAGAACGACCGGCCGCGCCCGGTCCCCCTCGATAGACTTGATCTCCTTGCAGACGTCGAAGCCGTGGTGGCCGGGGAGGAGGTCTTGCACCAGGACGAGGTCGGGGTTGCACGTCCGGAACGCGTCGATTGCGGCGTTCCCGTTCGTCGCCAGGAGGGCCTGGACGCCGCAGTCCTGCAGCACGCCCCGGAGGCGCCGGATGCTCCGCGGGTCGTAGTCGACCAGGAGGACGCTCGGGATCATCGTCCTCAGTGACTACGGGCGGGCCCGGACCCCGTCAACGGCGATCTTCGTAAGGGGGGGCGTGTTTCAGAACCAGGAAGGCCGAGAGCGCCGACGGAATCCAACGTGGCCGCGAGGTTGTGGGCCGGGGTCGTCCGCCCCTGGACGGACTG
>CAYLHQ010000041.1:0-25755 GCA_964383585.1 uncultured Acidobacteriota bacterium | reverse complement strand
CCCCCGTCGAACGAACCCCTCCCTCCGAGTTCCGGCCCCGCTTCTGCCCCTCCCCCGCGTGTGAGGACCACCACCTCCCCCCCTCTCGCCGCTACCGCTACGTCCGCAACGGGTTCTATGGAAGGAAGTGCGACCGGAGACGCATCCAGCGCTTCCGCTGCAAGCGCTGCAAGACCGGGTTCTCCCAGCAGACCTTCTCGGTCACCTATTGCATGAAGCGGCCCGATCTCCTCCCCGCCGTCGCCAACTGGGTCGCGAGCGGGGCACCTCTGCGCCGGATCACTCGCTCCCACAACGGGTTCGATCCGAGGAGACCCTGCCACCCCTCGACCGTCGTGAGGCTCACGCGCCGGATCGGATCCCAGTGCCTCCTGCTCCACGAGGAGCTCCGCAGGCATCTCCCCCCGCTCCGGGAGCCGATCGTCTCCGACCACTTCGGCGCCTTCGTCGGGATGCAGGAAAACGCGCTCGGCATCGCGACCCCCGTCGGGGCCGAATCCTGGTTCGTCTACGCCCTCGAACCGGCCTGGCACCGGAGGGCGACCGCCGCCTCCCGAAGGAGGCCCCGGGTCTTTCCGAGCCCTCTCGAGCTGGAAACGTCGGTCACCCGGCTGCTCGACACCCTGCTCGAGCGGGTTCCCGAGGGTGAATCGCTCGACCTCGTCAGCGACGACGACCCGAACCACGCCCGCGCCGTCGAGCGGCACCCGAAGCGGATCCGGATCCGACACACCGCCCACAGGAACCCTCCGGAGCGGAGGAAGGGAGTGCCTCGAGACGCAGAGACGCGGGCCCGCGATGCGGCGATGTTTCCGGTGGACCTGCTCCACAAGCTTCACCGGAACTGGATCGCCGACCACCGCCGGGAGTCGATCGCCTTCGGCCGAAGAGGCGAGGCGGTCCTGGAGCGGCTCGCGATCCTCGCGACCTTTCGGAACCTGATCCAGGGGGTTTCGGAGCGGCGGAGCGACCCGACGACGCCGGCGATGCGGCTCGGGGTGACCGACCGGCCGTGGTCGTGGCGGGACGTCCTGGCGGAGCGGAGGTTCCCGACGCGGATCCCGCTCGGCGAATCGGCCGGACGGATCTTCCACCGCACGATGCGCGATCCCCGGGGAATCGCCTGGCCCGCTCACGTCCGCATGCGGGCGCTTTGATCTCCCGTTCATTCGAGCAGAACGCTCGGACCGGATCCAACCTCAGAGAATCGAGTCAACCTCAGGTTGGGGAAGGGGTTCGGTCGAAGTTCCACCCCCCAATCATCTCCAGCGTTCGCGTCACGTTGACGTCGTGTTGACCGCTCACGGGCTCGAGCCCTTCGATGTCGAGTCTACGAGACGGTTGGAGCTCGAGGTCGACGGAGTGCGGCTCCCGATCCTCCTCTCGATCGGATCATCGCGAGCGAGAAAGCTCTGATGCGTCCGAAGGACCGCGCACGGCTTCCCGTCCGCGAGGCGACGCTCGCCGCGAAGCGGAACGCCTGATCTTCCGCTTCTACCCCCGCTCCCCGAAGATCGCCCGCCCCACCCGCACGAGGGTCGCCCCTTCCTCGATCGCGACCTCGAAGTCGTCGGTCATCCCCATCGAGAGTTCCGGAAGGGGAAGGCCGAACTCCCGCTCCGCCCGCTCCCGCGCCTCCCGAAGAACGGCGAACCAGCGGCGGTTCTCCTCCGCGTCCTCGACCGGGGGGGGGATCGTCATGAGCCCGCGCACGTCGAGGTTCGGAAGCCCGACGAGCCCCTCGAGAAGCGGGAAGAGCGCCGCCTCCTCCACCCCGCTCTTCGTCTCCTCCTTCGAGAGGTTGACCTGGACAAGGACCGCCTGGCGGATTCCGGCAGCCGCCGCGCGCTTGTCGAGCTCCCGCCCGAGTTCGATCCCGTCGACCGAGTGGATGCACTCGAAGACCCCGACGGCGTGCCGGGCCTTGTTCTTCTGGAGGTGCCCGATCATGTGCCAGCGGGCCGTCCCGCCGACCTCCGGGATCTTCGCGAGCGCCTCCTGCACGCGGTTCTCGCCGAAGAGATCGTGCCCCGAGGCGAGCGCTTCGCGGACGACCGCCGCCGGGACGGTCTTGGTGACCGCGACGAGACGGACCGTGGAAGGGTCGCGCCCGCTCCGCGCACAGGCCGCCGCCATCCGGTAGCGGACCGCCTGGAGGGCGCGGAGAAGCGGGGCGGTCACGGCAACGCGGCCGCGTCGAGCCGCTCCCGGAGCGGCTCGGCGACGTCCTCCCCCCTCTCGAAACGGTTGAGAATCCGGTTCACGAGCCGGTCGGCCTCGCGGTTCTCCTCGCGCCGCACGTGCTCGATCCGGAACGTCCGGAAGGCTCCGATCCGCTCCTTCGCTTCCCGCCAGAGCGGCTTCAGGTCGGGGTGCCGGACCTTGTAAGCGCCGTGAATCTGCTTGACGATCAACTCGGAATCGGCGCGGACCGAAACCTCCTCGGCACCGCGCTCGGCGGCGAGGCGCAGCGCCTCGAGGAGCGCCGTGTACTCCGCGACGTTGTTGGTCGCCCGGCCGAGGTACCCCGCGACCCCCTCCACGGGAGCGCCGTTCGCGTCGTGGACGACCACCGCCCATCCGGCAGGGCCGGGGTTCCCGCGCGATCCGCCGTCGACCGACGCCCTAAACGGCTCCGCCATCCATCGCCCGGACGCCCGCTCCCGGGAGGGGCGCGGCGGCGGTCCCGTTCGGCCGGGACTCGACGGAACTCTCGACGTAGAGGAAGCGCTTGCAGCTCCCGCAGGTGTGGATCCGATGCGCCTGCCGGATCTCCTGGTAGACCTGAGGGCGGACCCGCACGTGGCAAGCGGCGCATGTCGCGTCCTTCCCCACCTTCGCGAGAAAGAGACCGCGCCGGCCCTCTTCCACCCGGCGCACGGCCGCGACGAGCGGCTGGGGCAAATCGGATTCGAGGGACGCGCGCTCGGCTTCGCAGGCCTCGATGCTCTTCTTCGCCGCGTCGACCGCCGACTCGACTTCCGCGACCTCCAGACCGACCGCGTTCCGTTCCTTTTCGATGTGCTCGGTGAAGACGTCGAGGTCTCCCTCGAGCTTCTCGATCTCCTCCATCGCCCGGAGGATGGCCTCCTCGTGTTCCGAGATCCGCGCCTTGACGATGTCGATCTCCTTGAGGACCGCGGCGTACTCGCGCTGGTTCTGCACCTGCATCAGCGCGTCCTGGAACTTCTTCCGGTCCTCTTCGAGGGTCTGCAGCTCGGCCGACCGCGACTTCCGGTCGGCCTCGAGGGCGTCGTAGCGCTCCTTGAGCGCCACGTACTCGGCGTTCCGCTCCCGGAACCGGGCCTCGATCCCCTCGACCTTCGCCGGGGCGTCCTCGACGAGGGCGCGCGACCGCTGGACCTCGAGGACGAGTTCCTGGATGCGGACGAGGCGTGCGAGCTGCTCCTTCACTTCCATGGGGACCCCCTGAAACGCGAAGGGCGCTCGAAGATCGAGCGCCCTTGGCCGGTCCCCTCCGCTTCGCACGCGGTCCCGGGGGCTCGGAGATCACCCTCGGGACGAGGTGGATGGGCGATGAGAGGACTCCTCCGCATGGCAATCCGCGACCGTACCACCCGCGGGTGGATCCGTCAACCGAACATCCACCAGACGGCGAGAACGGCCGCGGAGATTCCCGCGACGTCGGCGGTCAGGCAGGCGGGGAGGGCGTGCCGCGTCTTCTTGATCCCGACCGCACCGAAATAGACGGCGAGGACGTAGAAGGTCGTCTCCGTGCTCCCCTGGATCGTGCTGACGAGGTAACCGACGTACGAGTCGGCCCCCTCGCGGCTCATGATCTCGGCCATGACCCCGTACGCCCCCGAGCCCGAAAGTGGCCGGAGGAGCGCCATCGGAAGCGCCTCGGCGGGAAGTCCGATGCGGGCGGTGAACGGCCCGACGGCCGCGACGAACCCCTCGAGCACTCCCGACGACCGGATCATCCCGACGGCCACCAGGATCGCGACGAGGTACGGTATGATCCGGAGGGCGACCTGGAACCCCTCCTTCGCACCCTCGACGAGGGAGTCGTAGACCCGTACCCCACGCCCCCAACCGAAGAGCACGAGCCCGGCGATCAGGAACGGCAGGGTCCAGTACGAGAGGACGGCGCGGACGATCTCTCCGCCGGGCGCGTTCTGCGTCTCGCGGACGCCGTGCACGACGAGCGCTCCGAGGAGAAGCGCCCCGTAGAGGGCCGCGAGAATCCCGGCCCACCGCGGCGGGGCGAGCGCCGAGGGCTCCGCCTCGGACGTCGCGGGCTCCGCCGGGGCCGCTCCCGTGTCCTCGACCGCCGTCCCCGGAACACGGTAGCGGCGGAAACCGGAGAAGAGGAACGCCGCGGTGATTCCCGCAAGGGTCGCGCAGCCGCTCGCGAACCACGTGGTGAAGAAGATTCCCGCCGGGTCCGCGGAGCCGGCGCTCGCCCGGAGGGCGATCACCCCGGTCGGGAGGAGGGCAAGCCCTGACGTGTTGATCGCGAGGAAGAGGACCATCGCGTCGGTCGCCCTTCCCTTCACCGGGTTGAGCCGGTCGAGCTCCATCATCGCGCGGATCCCGAACGGGGTCGCCGCGTTCCCGAGCCCGAGCATGTTGCTCGCGATGTTGAGGACCATCGCGCTCATCGCCGGATGGTCGGCGGGAACGCCGGGGAAGAGGCGCCGCATGACCGGGGCGACGGCGCGGGCGAGGATGCGGAGGAGACCTCCGTCCGACGCGACCCGCATCAGACCGAGGAAGAACGCCATCGCGCCGACGAGCCCGAGCGCGAGGGTGACCGCGCTGCCGGCGGAGTCGAGCACCCCGCGGGTGAGCGCTTCCATCCGCCCGGTGAACGCGGCCGCCGCCACGGAGAGGAGGACGGCCGCGACGAAGAGACCGTTGAGCAAGGGCTCAGGGGCGCGAGAGCGCGCGCTGGACCAGGACCTCTTCCTCGCGCTCGTGGTCCCGGAGCGTCGCGATCACCCGCTGGAGCTCGGACCGGAGGAGAGAGGCGTCGGCGGGGTTCTTCCCGCGGGCGATCGTCCGGGCCCCCTCGAGATCGAGGAGAACCTTCTCGTGCTCCCCCATGAGCCGCATCACGTCGGTCTCGACCTGCGGAAGCGCGTCGAGAATTCCCTGGTAGAGACCGGAATCCTCCTCGCCCTTGAAATGCTCCTCGAGCCGTTCCCGGAGGCTCTCGATGCGAGCGGCGACGTCGAGCATCCGGTCCCCGTCGACCTCGGAGGCGTCGAGCGAATCGAGCGACCTCGAAAGCAGGTCGACGTGGAAGTGAATCTGGCGGTGCTCCTCGAGAGCCTCCGCGGTGAGCTTCGGAAACGTCTGCGAACCGCTCATGGCCCCGGTCTTCTGCCTCCCTCCGCGACTCCCGGCCGCGCTTTCCAGTTTGCCCGAGCGGGGCGATTCGTCAAGGGGGGCTTCCGACCGTCACCAGGATGTCGTCGAGGGGTTTGCGGTCGAGGACTGGGACACGACCCCCTTCCGCGGGAAATCCCAGGGCGATCCGCAGGAACGCGCGCTCGTGATCGGGCCTTCGAGAACGCGGCGGAGGAAACCCATCGGGCTCGGCGTGTGGGTGAGCGTCGCGAGCCCCGCGCGGTGGAGCGCGGCGAGGAGGGTCCCGGTCGCGATCCCGACCGATTCGGTCACGTAGTCGTGCTTCGCCTTTCCCGCCTCCGTCTTCCCGTGGACCTCCGCGAAGACGACGAGCGGCCCAGGGGCAGGTCGTGAGGAACGGCTTGGGCCAGTCGGTCCCGAGGGGTGCGAGATCGGCGAGCCACTCCGCGGGCATCCGGCGCTCGTCGTTCTCCCGCTCCTCGGCCTCGGCCCCTTCGCGGATCGCGGTCTTCCGTCCGGCGTCTCCGACGAGGACGAACTTCCACGGCTGCTTGTGCGCCCCCGACGGCGCGGTCCCGGCGGCGCGCACCGCCCACTCCACGACGGAACGGAGGACGGGGCGGTCCGAGAAGTGCCGCACCGACCCACGGCGGCGCATGTCTTCTTCGTAGAAGGCGCGCGCCCGCGATTCCATCTCGTCCGGGGGAAACTCCCGGAAGTCGAGGGGAACGAAACGAGGCTGGTCCATCGCGGTCCTCCGCACCGGCCCGTCAGGATTGGGCGGCGACCCCCGGTTCGACGGAGGCGCGGCGGCGGCACGCTCGTTCCGCCGCCTCCGCGATCTCGGAGACGCCGGCGGCCGCCGGGTCGAACGCGAGCACCTCGACGCGGCTCCGCCGGAAGACCTCGGCGACCGAACGGTAGGCGTCCCGGAGCACGCCGAGAAACGCCTCGTTCGACCACGGCTCGAAGGCTTCCCCGCTCGCCCTGCGCCGTTCGACGGCGCGCGCGGGGTCCTCGTCGAGAAGCACGAGGACGTCGGGGACCGGCGGGCGGGCGAGGTCGAAGACGCTCAGGAGGAAGACCTCCGGCGCCTTGCGCGCGAAGCGGGGAAACTGCCGCCACGGGATGCGCCGCCGGCCGGAGAGCACGAGCATGAGCTGCTGCATCCCCTTCTCGTCGAACGCCCCGCTGTAGAAATCGGCCTCGGCCCACGCGAGGAGGTCGACGAGGGCGCTTCCCCGGCCGACCACGAAACGCGCCATCCTCCCGTCGCCGAGCGCCTCGTCGATCCGGGCGCGCTCGACCATCTCGGCGAACTTGCTTCCCCGCCAGAGGCCGCCCGTCCGGAACATCCACGCGAGGACCGACGGCCAGAGCCGGCTGCGGGCGAGCGGGACCTGCCCCGGCAGTTCCCGGATCCCGGAACCGTCGGCCTGCAGGACGGGGTCGGCGATCCCGATGGTGCGGTCGACCTTCCCGAGCCGGGGAAGGAGCGCCTCGAAGACCTCCCCGACGCTCTCCGAGGAGATGCCGCACACGGCGACGCGGATCGGGGGAAGGGGGCGAGGACCCGGCATCGGTGCCGCGGGCGGCGCGAGCGCGAGCACGTCGGACCGGATCGCCTCCGCGATCTCCCGCGACTCGCCCTCGGAGGGGTAGGCGCGCGGCTTTCCGACGTGCACGTCGATCCCCAGCGGGAGCGGGATCGCCTCCCCTCGCGGCCAGATCCGCTCGGGTCCGGAGAGGAACACGGGGACGACGAGGAGGCCCGGCACCTTCTGGACGAGGCGGCCCACCCCGGGCCGGAACGGGGCGACCACCCCGGCCTCGCCACGGCTTCCTTCCGGGAAGAAGATCAGGGTGTCCCCGCGCTTGAGCGCCTCGATCATCGGCTGCAGCACGTCGCGCCCCGGTACCGCCGTGCGGTCGATCGGGATGCCGTTCATGAGGACCATCGCGAGCGCGCGCCGGAACCAGGTTTTTCCGAAGTAGTCGGCGGCCGCGACCGGATGGACGTGGGGAAGCCTCGAGAGGGGGAACAGTGCCATCAAGACGGCGGCGTCGAGATGGGAGTTGTGATTCGCGATGACGAGGCACGGCCCCTTCGGCAGGCGGTCGAGCCGGCGGTACTTGACCCCCCAGAACCACCGGAGCAGCGGGCGGACCACCGCGACGTGGAACGCGAGAAGGGCCGAAAGCGCCAGGACCGCGCGGATCCGTCTCACGGGAACGCCCGCACGAAGTGGTAGAAGACCGGCGCGGCAAGGAGCGCCGGAATCGTCCGGTCGAGGAACGCGGCACGCCCGAGGGTCGCCGCGGAGGCCGACTGATCGAGATCGGCGGCGACCGACGCGGCGAGGAGGGCGCCCGCGGCGGTCGCGAGGGCGACGAGCGCCCCGGCTCCCGCGCCGACCGGTTTCGGAACGCCGACCCAGGGACCGTAGAACGCGCCGACCATTCCCCCGAGGACGACGCCGGCGATCACGCCCCAGAACGCGCCCCCTCCCGCCTCTCCCGCGCGGGGCCGCCTCAGGAGACGCTGCGGCAGCTCCGAGGCGAGCGCGACGAGCCCGAAGAGCTCGAGCCGTCCGGTCGGCTCGTGCGCCATCAGGCCGAGGAAGGCGCCGCAATAGACATAGACCGCGGCGCCGGTCCCGACGCGGCCCATCGCGTCGAGGAGCCCCTCCTTCGCCGATCCGGTCGCGAGGACGACCGGAACGAGAAGGAGGATCGCGAGAGGGATCGCCGCGTGGAAACGCCCCGCGTCCCCGAGGAAGGCGGGCCAGAGGGCGAAGGGGATGAGAAGGTAGCCCACGAGGAGGGCCCATCGGTCGTGGGCCCGCACGGGGGTCAGGAAGAAGTACTGCCGAATCCCCGCGAAGAGAAGGAGACCGAGGACCGTAAAGCCGATCCATGGGTTCGCGCGCGACAGGCAAACGAGCACCGCCGCGAAGAAGACCCAGAACCCGATCCAGCCGGGCAACCCTCGAAACCGGCCGCCCTGACGGCTCTTGAGGAAGGCGAACGGCGCCACCACGAGCAGGGCGAGGGCCAGGACCAGGATGATCGGCGGAATCGGCTCGAGAAAGCCCATCGGCCCTCCGGCTGCCTATTATGGATTCACGAGAGCCGTTCCAGGACGGCGCGGGCGACGGCGCCGGCGGTGAGACCGAGGTGCTCGGCCACCACGGGACCGGGAGCCGAGGTCCCGAAGCCGTCGATCCCGAACGTCCACCCCTCGGTCCCCGCAAGGACTCTCCACGGATCGGTGCGGCCCGCCTCGATCGTGGCGACCGGAACCCCCTTCGGAAACAGGGACTCCCGGAAGGAGCGGTCTTGACCGAGGAGAAGCTCGAGCGAGGTCACGGAGACGACCCGGATCCGCCTCCCCGCCGCGGCGAGTTCGCGGCGCGCGTCGAGGGCGAGATGGACCTCGGAGCCGGTCGCGGCGAGGACGACCTCCGGCGCTTCGGCGTCGGCGACCACCCACCCCCCGCGGGAGGCGTCGGCGACCGGAAGCCCGCCCGGCCCCTCGAGGGGGGGGAGTTTCTGGCGCGTGAGAAGAATCGCGGTCGGCCCGTCGCGTCGTTCGAGCGCCTTCCCCCACGCGAGCGCCGTCTCCGCGCCGTCGGCGGGACGGAACACGACGAGGTTCGGAATGAGACGGAGCGAGGCGGCGTGCTCGATCGGCTGGTGGGTGGGGCCGTCCTCCCCGACGTGGATCGAGTCGTGAGTGAAGACGTAGACGACCGGGAGCCGCGCGAGCGCCGCGATCCGGATCGACGGCCGCATGTAGTCCGAGAAGACGAGGAAGGTCGATCCGAACGGGCGGAAGCCGCCGTGGTAGGCGATCCCGTTGAGCACCGATCCCATCGCGTGCTCGCGGATCCCGAAGTGGAGGTTCCGTCCCGCGAAGGAGCCGCGGCGGACCGAGGTCGTCTCGGGGAGAAGCGTCAGAGTCGACGGCGCGAGATCGGCCGAGCCGCCGACGAGCGCGGGAACGAGCTCGGCCGCCTTCGCGAGGACCTTCGCCCCGTGCTGCCGGGTCGCGCCCGGACCCGCCGGAGCCGCGGCGACGAGCCGCTCGACGATGTCGCCGGGGACCCGCCCTTCGACGACCTCGTCCCACGCGGCGGCGAGGGCCGGCTCGCGCGACCGCCACTCCGCGAAGCGCGCCTCCCAGCCGGTCCGGAGGGCGGCCCCTTCCGCCGCGCGTTCCCGGAAGTAGTCGCGGACTCGGTCGGGGACGTGGAAGGGCTCGTGCGGCCAGTCGGCCCGTTCCTTCGTCCGGCGCACCTCCTCCTCGCCGAGGGGAGACCCGTGCGCGTCCGCGCTCCCTTCCTTCTCGACGGCCCCCTTCGCGATCACGGTCTCGCAGACGAGCAGGGAAGGACGCCCGGTTTGGGCGAGGGCGCGGTCGACGGCCGCGGCGATCGCTTCGTGGTCGTGGCCGTCGACGTGCTCGACGTGCCAGCCGTACGCCTCGTAGCGCTTCCCGACGTCCTCGCTCCACGCGAGGTCGGTGCTCCCCTCGATCGTGATCCGGTTCGAATCGTAGAGAACGACCAGGTTGTCGAGTCCGAGGTGACCCGCGAGGGCGCAGGCCTCCGCCGACACCCCCTCCATCATGTCGCCGTCGCTCGCGAGGACGTAGACGCGCCGCGTCACCGGCCGGAAGTCGTCCCCCGCGTTGAACCGCGCGGCGAGCATCTTCGCCGCGAGGGCCATCCCGACCCCGTTCCCGACCCCCTGACCGAGAGGGCCGGTCGTCGCCTCGATCCCCACGGTGTGGCCGAACTCGGGGTGGCCCGGGGTCTTGCTCCCGAGCTGGCGGAACGCCTGCAGCTCCGACATCGGGAGATCGAACCCCGCGAGGTGGAGGATCGCGTAGGCGAGCATGGAACCGTGCCCCGCCGAGAGGACGAAGCGGTCCCGGTCCTCCCAGTCGGGGGCCGTCGGGTCGTACCGGAGGAACCGGCTCCAGAGGACGAACGCGACGTCGGCCGCCCCCATCGGAAGACCCGGGTGCCCCGAGTTCGCCCTCTCGACCGCGTCGACCGCGAGGAACTTGATCGTGTGGACGGCTTCCCTGGCGAGTTGCGGATCGATCGGTCGGCTCATCGAAACCCTCTGGCGGCGAAGGCGGCCGCGCCCAGGAGAGCCGTTTTCGGCTCGAGGAGGATGCGCACGGGAATCGCCTCGAGCAGCGGACGCAGGCGTCCCTTCGCGCGGAACGATTCGAGAAAGGTCCCGTCGCGAAGGACGGGGAGGATCTTGGGGGCGATCCCTCCTCCCACCCAGACCCCGCCCGTCGCCTTGACGACGAGGGCGAGGTTTCCCGCCGCGGCGCCGTAGAGCGAGACGAAGATCGTGAGCGCGCGCCTCGCCGCGGCGCTCGACGCAGCGACGCCCGCCTCCGAAACGGCGGCGTTCGGGTCCTGCGTGCGGAAGCGGGACTCGAGAACGGGGTCGGCGGCTTCCCGGCCCGACGTGACGAGGAAGCGGTAGATCTCGGAGAGCGCGGCGCCCGCGACGATCCGCTCGAGGCTGACGCGCCCGTGAATCCTCTGGAAGTGGCGGAGGAGGTCGAACTCGGTTTCGTCTCGCGGAGCGAAGTCTTGGTGCCCCCCCTCGCCCGCGAGCGGGAGGACCCGCGCACCGTCCCGGACCAGAACGCACATCCCGAGGCCGGTCCCCGCGGCGATCAAGGCGCCGTTTCCCCCGCGCGCGCGGACCGACGGGGTCAGGCTCGCGACCTTGCGCGGCGGAACCTCACCGATCCCCCATCCCGTTGCCTCGAGGTCGTTGAGCACGCGGGCTCCCGACACCCCCGCCGCCTTCGCGAGGCGACGCTCGTCGACCGGCCACTTCAGGTTGACGACGCGGCTCCGCCCGTCGACGACCGGCCCCGCGACCCCCACGGCGACGCGCCTCGGCGTTTCACCCCCCTCCGAGAGGAACTCGCGGACCATCGCTTCGAACGAGGGGTAGGCAGCGCTCGCGAAGCTCCTCGAGCGAACCTCCCGGAGCTTCCCTGGCGAACCTCGGAAGAGCCCGAGCAGGGTCTTCGTTCCGCCGACGTCGCCCGCCAGGACCATCGCGGCCATTATCCGCCGAACGCCGCGGCGTAATCGCGTGCGAACGCGCGGACGGTGCGGGGGGGACGGCCGAGGAGCGTCCGGAGCGTCGGCGTGATCCGCGCGGAGGCGCCGTTCCGCTGCAACTCGAACAGTTCGAGGAGCATGCCGATGTACCACTCCGGCATTCTCGACCCGCGCATCGCGTTCGCCGCCGCTTCCGGCGAGACGCTCACGTAGCGCACCGGCTTCCCGATCGCGGCGGAAAACCGCTCCGCGACTTCCTCCCCGGTGAGCGCCTCGGGACCGGTCAGCTCGTAGGCCTTGTACCGGTGTCCCCCCTCGAGGAGGACCCGCGCCGCCGCCTCGGCGACGTCCCGCGCGTCGACATACGCCACGCGGCCGTCTCCCGCCGGTTGGTGGAACGCCCCTTCTCCCGCGATCGACGCCGCGAAATGGAGGAAGTTCTGCACGAACGAGCCGGGGCGGAGAAACGTCCAGGCAAGATCCGAATCCTCGAGGTGCCGCTCGGTCTGCGCGTGCCAGCGGCCGATGCGGAAGGGGGCGTCGAGGGCCGCGCCGATCACGGAGAGCTTGACGACGTGCGGTTTCGTACCCGCCGCCTTCGCCGCCTCGATCAAGTTCCCCTGCCAGGCGACCTGGCTGGGATCGGGGGGAGAGAGCAGGAAGACGCGGTCGCACCCCTCGAGGGGGGCCCGGAGGGTCGCCGGATCCGAAAGGTCGCCGCGCACCGTCTCGACCCCGTGACGGAGGATCCCGCCCGCCCGGCCGGGATCGCGCACGAGGGCCCGGACAGTCGCCCCGCGCTCCGAGAGAATTCGAATCAACTCCGATCCGACCGTCCCCGTCCCGCCGGTGACCAGAATCATCGTGGCTCCCATGGATTCGCCCCAGGTTACGCGCTCCGAAAAACGATGTCGAACCCCCGATTTGCGCGACTCCGGCATTCCGCCCACATTGTCGAGGGAACGCCATGCCGGGAACCCTTCGCAGCCGCCTCCGGAAGCTCCTCGGAGCGGTCGCGGTCGTGTGCGCGGCGGGCCTGGCGACGGCGGGGGCCGATCCGGCTCTCGAGGCGCGGGTCCGCGAGGCCGCCTCCCGGCTCTGGTTCCACGGCGTCAACGACGAGATCGCGCGGACGGAGGTCGGCCCCGAGGGGGTCCCGGTCCTCCTCGAGCTTCTCGCCGACCCGGCCTTCCCGCGAAGGGACAACGTGGTCGCGTTCCTCACCCACCTCGAGGGGCCCGGGATCGCCGAGGCGCTCGTCGCCTTCCTCGCGAACCCGCCGGGCGACCCCTCGATCCCGGAGGAGGACCGGGCCCTGTTGCTCGCTCCCGCGGCCCTCGGCAGGGCGGCCGCGCGAGGCGACGCGGCCGCCGAGGCGGCTCTCCGGGCGATCGCGGGCGATGCGGAGGAAGGGAATCCGGTCGCCGCCGGCGTACGCCGGGGCGCCTACGGGGCTCCCCTGCGTCGCGACCTCATGCAGGAGGCGACCCGAGCCCTGGCCCGTCCCGCCCCCGCGACGAACGAGTTCGGCCCTCCGGCGGAGGGCGGTGGCGGAGCCTCACCCCTCGCGACCGACCCCGGCACCGCGATCCACGACGCCGCGATCACGTACGCGAACCACCCGGACCTCCCCTCGCCGATGACGGCTTCGATCCTCGACCAGGCATTCCGGCACGTTCGCGCGGTCGCCGGCCGGGCCGACTTCCCCGAGGACGTCGCGTGCTGCATCACGCTGACCCGGTCCGGTTCCGGCAGGACTTTCGGCACCGCGGGGGACGGACTCGACCGCGTCGACGACGAAACGGAGGGGAACCAGGTCCTCTCGCAGACCGTCGCACGCGTGAAGGTCGTCCGCACGATCTCGTGGTGCGGGGGTCCCGGCACGAACATCGCCGGCTGCGCCTACCGGCCGGGCGGATCGATGATGGTGATCCGCCTTTCGACGTCCGCGGCGGAGGGGGTCCTCTGGCTCCACGAGTACGGTCACAACACCGGCCTCGAGCACAACGCGGACAGCCGCTACGTCATGTACGCTTCGCTCAACCTCAGCGATCCGAACGACGGCCTGAACTCCGCCGAATGCGCCCGGTACCACTCGCCGATGTCTCCCACGACGAATCCCGTGACTTCGACGGGAGAATGCCACGATCGGGACGCGGACGACTGGGCGAGCAGCGCCGACAACTGCCCGGACGTGTCGAATCCCGACCAACAGGACGCGGACGCGGATGGCATTGGCGATGCCTGCGAGTCCCTCGTCGTGGATACCGACGGCGACGGGATCGTCGACGCGTCCGACAACTGCCCCGGCGTCTTCAACCCGACGCAGGGGAACCGGGACGGAGACGCGCTCGGGGACGCGTGCGATCCCTGCACCGACGCCGATACGGACGGCTTCGGGTCGCCGGGCGCCCCGGGCTGCTCCGCCGGGACGTCGACCGACTGCGACGACGCCCGTGCGTCCGTCTATCCGGGAGCGCCCGATCTGTGCGACGGCCGCGACAACGACTGCGACGGCGACCTCGACGAACTCCTGTGCGAGGAGCTCGACGTCAACGGCGACGTTCGCGTCGATGGTCACGAGTTGGCCTGGCTCGGGCGGGCGTTCGGCTCCTCGAGCGGCACCCCAGGCACCGAGTGGTGGTTCCCGGTCGACTACGATCGGGACGGAGACGTCGACGGGGACGACCTGGCGATCCTCGCCGGGGGCTGGGTCTGCACCGCCGGGACGCCGGTCTGCCCCTGACCTTCACCCTTCGAGAGCCGCGAGCGCCTCCGCGACCGTGCTCTCCGGCTTCACCCCGTACTTCGCGCGAGCGATCTTCCCCTTCTCGTCGATCACGAAGGCCGAACGGGTGATCCCCAGGAACTTCCGCCCGTAGAGGGACTTCTCCCCCCAGACCCCGTACGCCTCGGCGACCGCGTGCTCGGTGTCGGCGAGCAGCGGAAAGCCGAGACGGAATTTCGCGTCGAACTTCTTCTGCGCGTCGGGAGCGTCGGGGCTGATCCCCAGCACCGCCACGCCTCGCTTCTCGAGCGATCGTTTCGCGTCGCGGACCGCGCAGGACTGCTTCGTGCAGCCCGGCGTGTCGGCCTTCGGATAGAAGAAGAGGAGGACCTTGCTCCCCTTGAACTGGGAGAGGCGGACGGTCTTCCCGTCCTGGTCCTTCAGAGAAAACGCGGGAGCCTTGTCGCCGGGCTCGAGTTTGGGCATCGATTCGCCTCCGTGCGATCGAGCGGGCAATATACAACGGGCCGGGCCCCGCAAGCGCGGAGCCCGGCCCGGAACGGACGATCCGGAACGAACTGGCCGCACTACGGCACGTCGCACCGTCGCGCGAGGTCCTGCGGGAGATCGCACGCGCCGACCCCCACGGCCTGCGGCCGCTCGGCGAGGGTCGAATCGGTGCCGAACGACCCTTCGATCGAAGCGTCGTTCGCCACGATCACGAAGAAGACGCTCCCGGGCCCCGGATCGAACGAGGTCGAACCGGTCGTCCCGAGGTTGCAGGCCGAGCCGGACCAGCCGTAGGTCGAGACGTTCGCGAGATCGCCCCAGTAGATGCGGTGGTCGATCGTGCCGCACGGGGTCGCGTAGGTGACGTCGATCCGGCCCGTGCCGGCGTTCCACGACGCGGTCATCGCTCCGAGGAGGGGGTCGGACGACTCGCCCGGTGTGATCCCCGACGGCGGCGTCACGTTCGCCGTCGCGAGCGCGATCTGGACCGGGGCGGCCTGGCCGGTGTTGAGCCAGGCGTCGAGGAGATTGATCCCCTCGTCGACGAGGAAGGCATTCAGGCGATCGTTCGCGAGCCACAGGAACTGGATGTACTCCCACGAGGTCTGCTGGTAGAGGAGCCGGACCTCGGCCCGCGTCGCGCCGACCGGGACGGCGAACAATTTCTCGTCCCAGTAGTCGTAGGTCCCGCCGGGCCCGGGGTTTCCGTACTGCGTCGTCGGGACCGGAAGGGCGTTGCGGCTCCGCGCCAGATCGTACGAGAAGCCGTACGGCGGGATACGGTTGTCCGCGGTCATCACGTTGTTGAGGACGAAGTGGAAGGTGTGCTCGGCGTGGCCCGCGGGCGATGCCGCGAGATCCCCGAGCGTGTGCACGGGAGCGTCGGTCATGCGGTCGTAGTCGAGCGCGAGGCTCGGGCTGTACCCGAGGGCGAGAAGCTGGTTCGCCCACCCCTGATCCATCCCGGGCTTGGCCTCGTAGACGACCGTTCCGTGGAGGTCGAGAATCGACCGGACCTGGTGGGTCACCCCGGCCTTGTCCTGAACCGTTCGGCCGATGTTCCCGTAGGCGCCGTCCTCGCGGACCAGGTTGTTCGCGGCGTCGTACCACTTCACGTTCAACCACATGCGGCGCCCTTCCGGGTAGCCGCTGATCAACTTGTGCGCGGTCAGGTTCGTCACCCGCACGACGAGCGCGTCCCCCTGCTGTGCGGCGGAAAGCGACGCGGCGCTCTGGATCATGTCGATCGCGCGGGCCTTCCCTGCGTTCAGGGCGTCCTTCTGGGTCTGGGTCAGACCTCCGCCGAGGCGAAGGGTACCCTTCGTGTCCATGTACTGGATGGCGTCGGGCATCCAGTGTCCCGCCCCGGTCTGGTCGTGACGCGGGAGGTCGGGCCGGTTCGGCGCCCCGTTCTTGTTGCAGCCGAGACCGGTCGAGGCCGCCATGTGGCAGGTTTGGCAGGTGTAGGTCCGGACCGTTCCGTCCTGGTAGTTCGGTCGGTTCGCGTTTCCGGTCTGGTCCATCGCCTTCTGGTAGGCCTTCTGGATGGAGCCTCCGGTCGCTCGGAGATCGGCGGGGAGCGTGTTGAAGGAAGACACCGCGAGGGTGTCGAACGCGCTCGCCACGTGCTCGCTCGAGGTACGCTCCACCATCCCGTACATCGGCGGCGCGTTGTTGAAGGCCGCCTTCCCTTCGATGGGCGAGCCGAGCGATCCACCGAACGTGCCGGGCGAAAGCGGCAGGTCCTGGGTGCCGTTGTTATGCGCGAGGTCGCCGACGGCGGGGTTCGACACGTCGTGGCAGGTCGCGCACATCTCCGCCTGGCGGTGGAACGCGGACTGTTTCCACGTGTGCCGCGCGGCGTCCGCATCGGCATACGGACCGAGCCGCGAGCCTTCCCCGTTGATCACGTACTGCCCCGAGCCGCGATACGTCCCGTTCGTCGCGTCGAAAGGCTCGAACGGTGACGTGTAGACCTCCGTCGTGCCGGCGACGTTGACGGGCGGATCGGGATTGACGAGAAGGTGGCAGAACTCGCATTCGACCCCGTCCTTGTCGCTCGAGGCCGACAGCCCGCTCCCGTCGGTCGGGGTCGACCGCTGCGCGAGCCACCCTCCCACGCTGTGGCAGCGGATGCAGAGGTCCCCCGCGCCGCCGCGCTGGGTCGGGTCGGCGTGGGGGATGAAGTCTTGCTCCGCGATCGCGAGCGTCCCCCAGAAGAGGGGATCCCTTCCCGCGTTCGCCATCATCCCGCCGCGCCATCCGAACCCGGGCTCTCGCTCCTTCTCCCCGCCTGGATTCGTGGTCTGGGTGATGTTCCCGTGACAGTTGTCGCAATTGTCCGGGCTCTGGAAGGCCGTGACCTGACCCGGTTGCGTGCCTGGTTGCTGGATCTCGTTGGGCACCGTGGGTGCCGCCAGCGCGCCGGGCGAAAGGAGGAGAGGGATCGCCGCCGTTACGACGGCACGGATCGATAGACGGAACTCGGACATGGCTGCCCCCTGGGTGTGGTGACTGGAAGAAGAAGGGGCGCCGCCACGGAGTCGTGACGGCGCCCTCGCAGGCTCTCGCTGGGCAGGAGACGCTTCCGCCTCCCTGGAGCCGGGCTCGATCGAGGATCAAGCTGCCGCACTCGCGGCCACCTTTCGCAACTCACGCTCGAACTTCCAGGAGAAGATCTTCCGCATCGTCTTGAGCTTGAACTCTCCCATCCAGTACTTGTTCGGGTTGTCGAGGAACCACCGGCACTCCTCCGGGAGGAGGACGAGACTCACGTGCACGTAGGGGGCGATCCCGACGGGGATCCCTTTCTCCATCACCGCCTCGTAGAGGCGGCGGAAGACGGGGATCAGGTCCTCGGTCTCGGGAGGAGGCAGGTTCTCGTAGTCGGTTCCGACCAAAGGCCGGAAGACGCAGACCGTCGGAACCGCCCCCACGTCCGTGATCCAGTCGATCGCACGGATGGAGTCCTCGGGGGGTTCGAGCCCGGCGATGATTTCTCCGTTGGTGACCCACGGCTCGAACCCGCGGCCCGTGGGCGGGACCTTCGTGGCGCAATACTCGATCGCTTCGAGATAGCGATCGAGCCCGTACTGCCGGTGCTTTCCGGGGCAGACCTCGATGAACTTCTTCCGGTTGTAGATCTCGAAGCAGAAGGAGACCCGGTTGACCCCCATCTTCCGCAGTTCGTTGTAACGCTTGAGATCGTGGTGGGGCGGGGTCTGAACCCCCACCAGGAGACCGGTCTTCTCCTTGATCGTCCGGATGTAGGGCTCGAGAATGTCCAGGTAGGTGTCCCCCTCGTAGTGCCCCGTGTTGAAGTCGACGTAGGTGATCCCGGATTGCTCCCGCGCTTTGAGGGCGACCTCGAGCACCTCCTGGACCGACTTCTCGTCGGCGTCGTCGGCGCCGAGGTTCAATCCCACGGAACAGAAGCGGCACTGCTCCTTCGGCTTTTCGAGCCAGTACTCGCAGACCTTCGACGGGTAGACCCCGAGGTAGGTTCCCTGGAGCGACCCGACGCGCGTCATCGGCTTGCCGGACTTCGTCTTCTCGTCGTACCAGGTCGGCCGGGGCGAGAGCGTCAACTCGCACACCCGCCCGAGGTCGTCGCGGTGGAGGACGTAGTGTGCGTTCTCGCGCACGAGCAGGTAGGGCGATTTCGCCGCGAACGACTCGACCACCGGGATGTTCGTCCAGAGCCCGGAGGGAAGGACCGCCTCGAGGCCCGAGCCGAGGCCGGCGCGCGTCCTCAGGATCTTCCGCCCCCCGTCGTCCTCGACGAGGCAAGAATCGTCCAGTCGCAGTCCCTTGCAGTACAGATCCAGTTTCAAGAGGCCTGGGTTCTTTCGGACGTCCGCTTCCATGGATACCCCCTGCAAAGTCAAAAGAGGCAAAGCCCGTGCCGCTCACTGTGGCGTTCCCTTTGCAGTTTTCTCCATTGCGTAGGGACGCGACGGACGGCAATCGGCCTGAATGTGCCGTGATGTCGGCCGTTTCGCCACCGGTTCCGACCGAAGAAACTGCGGCGGCACCGGGGGCGAACGAAGGGTTTGCGTTCGGAGACGTGCCGGCGGGGGTTCCCCACCTACCCCCTGCTGCCTCCCCGCCGGCGGGTCGGTGACGGGGCTTCTTCCCGCGAGGGAAAGGGCGTCGTCACCGTGAGAGGCCGCCGGGGCCGGCGCTCCGCATCGGCGCCGGACCCGGCGGTCTCGCGTTTTCGAGGACCCGACGTAGGATGCTCGCGTGGGGCGGAGAGCCGGCATCGACCTCGGCGGGACCAAGATCGAGGGAATCGTCCTGGACGACGACGGGTCGGTCCGCGCGCGGAGGCGGATTCCGACCCCGCGGGGGGACTATCGCGCGACGCTCGACGCGATCGCGGGGTTGCTCGCCGAACTCGAAGCGGAAGCCGGCGCCGCCGAGACCGTGGGGATGGGAATCCCGGGCTCCGTCTCCAGGGCGACCGGCCGGGTGAAGAACGCGAACTCCACGTGGCTCATCGGGCACGCCCTCGAGGGCGACCTCGAGCGCCGCCTCGGCCGCCCCGTGCGGCTCGCGAACGACGCCAACTGCTTCGCCCTCTCGGAAGCGGTCGATGGCGCGGGCGCCGGTCGGCGCACCGTCTTCGGCGTGATCCTCGGCACCGGCGTCGGCGGGGGGATCGTCGTGGACGAGCGCGTTCTCGTCGGCCCGAACGCGATCGCGGGGGAATGGGGGCACAACCCGATGCCCTGGCCCGCCGGGGGGGAGTGGCCGGGACCGCCCTGCTACTGCGGGCGCACCGGGTGCGTCGAGACCTTTCTCTCGGGACCCGGGTTCGCGGCCGACCACGCGCGTCACACCCGAAAGGTGCTCCGGCCCGAGGAGGTCGCCGCGGCCGCGGCCGTCGGGGAGCCGGAGGCGACCGCCTCCCTCGCCCGCTACGAGGACCGCCTGGCCCGCGCGCTCGCGTCGGTCGTCAACCTGCTCGACCCGGACGTGATCGTCCTCGGAGGCGGGCTGTCGAATCTCGAGTCCCTGTACGAACGGATTCCCGCCCTCTGGCTTCCCTGGATCTTCTCGGACCGGGTCGACACGCCGCTCCTCCGCGCCGTTCACGGGGACGCGGGGGGAGTTCGCGGCGCGGCCTGGCTCTGGCCGAGAACTTGAGTCCGAGCCCTGCGTATGAGCAAGACCCTCGGGGACCGCTCCCCGTCGAAGGAGGTTGCATGCTCCGGCTCGTCGGAACGCTCGCCGTCGTCGTCTTCCTTTCCCTCGCTGCGTCCCACCCGGCCGCCTCGGCGGAGCCCGTCTCCCCCGCGGCGCTCCTCGAGGGGGTGGAAATCCCCCACGCGAAGTTCGTGCTCGACAACGGGCTGACCCTGATCGTCCACGAGGACCGGAAGGCCCCGATCGTGGCGGTGAACGTCTGGTATCACGTCGGCTCGAAGAACGAAAAGCCGGGGCGCACCGGGTTCGCGCACCTCTTCGAGCACTTGATGTTCAACGGGAGCGAGCACTTCGACGACGACTGGTTCAAGGCGGTCGAGCCGCTCGGAGCGTCCGACCTCAACGGGACGACGAACAACGACCGGACGAACTACTTCGAGACCGTCCCCACGTCCGCCCTCGACCGTGTCCTCTGGCTCGAGTCGGACCGGATGGGGCACCTCTTGGGCGCGCTCGACCGGGCGAAACTCGACGAGCAGATCGGGGTCGTCCAGAACGAGAAGCGCCAGTACGAGAACCAGCCGTACACCGTTTCCGAGGAGCTGATCACGAAGTCGGTCTTCCCCTCGGGGCACCCGTACTCGTGGACCGTGATCGGCTCTCTCGAGGATTTGGCCGCGGCCGAGCTCGAGGACGTGCAGGAGTGGTTCAAGACCTACTACGGCGCCGCGAACGCGGTCCTCGTCGTCGCGGGGGACGTCGACGCGGAGACGGTCCTGGAGAAGGTGAAGAAGTATTTTGGGGACATTCCTCCCGGGCCGCCTGTCGCGCGCTACGAGTCGTGGCCCGCGAAGCGGAGCGGCACCCAGCGGCAGGTCGTCGCCGACCGAGTCCCCGCGGCCCGCCTCTACAAGGTCTGGAACGCCCCCGCAGCGACGGCTCCCGAGTCGGCCGACCTCGAACTGGCCGCGGACGTCCTCGGCTCCGGCAAGAACTCCCGGCTCTACGAGCGCCTCGTCTACAGGGAGCAGATCGCGACCGACGTTTCCGTCTACGTCGATTCGCGGGAGATCGCGAGCCTCTTCACGATCGAGGTCACCGCGAAGCCCGGCCAGGACCTCGCACCGATCGAGAAGGCGGTCGACGAGGAGGTCGCTCGATTCCTCGCGTCGGGCCCCACCCCCGCCGAGCTCGCACGCGTGCAAACGAAGCGGGCGGCCTCGTTCCTCCGTGGGATCGAGCGCATCGGTGGGTTCGGGGGGAAGTCGGACATCCTGGCCGCGAGCGAGGTCTACTACGGCGATCCGAACGCCTGGAAGGAGGAGATCGGGAGGCTCGTCTCCGCGGGGCCCGATGCGGTGCGGAAGACCGCCTCGGCCTGGCTCTCGGACGGAGCGTACGTCCTTCGGGTTCTCCCGTTCGCCGACTTCGAAGCCGCCGCGACGGGGGCCGACCGATCGACGATGCCGGCCGTCGGAGCGCCGCCCGCCGCGGAATTCCCCGAGATCGAGCGCGCGAAGCTCTCGAGCGGTCTCGAGGTCGTCCTCGCGGAGCGCCGGGGGGTGCCGGTCGTGAACGTCCAGCTCTTGGTCGACGCGGGGTACGCCGCGGACCGCGGGGGAATCGCGGGCACCGCCTCGCTCGCCATGGACCTTCTCGACGAGGGGACCACGACCCGCGACGCGCTCCGCATCGCCGACGAGATCTCCCGCCTCGGCGCCTCGCTCGGCACCGGCGCCGACCTCGACACTTGCTACGTCACCCTGTCCGCCCTTCGCGCGAACCTCGACGCGTCGCTCGCCCTCTTCGCCGACGTCGTCCGGAACCCCGTCTTTCCCGAGGCCGAAGTCGAGCGGCTCCGCAAGGAGCGACTCGCCGAGATCCGGCAGGAGAAGAGCCAGCCGATCGGGATGGCGCTCCGCGTCTTCCCCGTCCTCCTCTACGGAAAGGACCACGCCTACGGCATGCCGTTCACCGGTTCGGGGTACGAGGAAGGGATCGCGAAACTCGAGCGCAAGGACTTCGTCCGCTTCCACGCGACCTGGTTCAAGCCGAACCGGGCGACGATCGTCGTTTCGGGGGACGTCTCGATGGCGGAGATCCGACCCAAGCTCGAGGCGGCGTTCGCGGGGTGGAAGCCCGGCGAGACCCCCGCGAAGAGGCTCGGCGAGGTCCCTCCCCCGAAGGGGACGACGGTTTACCTGATCGACCGCCCCGGCTCGATCCAGTCGATCGTCCTCGCCGGCCGTTTGATCCTCCCGACCTCGAACCAGGACGAGGCCGCCTTCCAAAGCCTCAACTACGTCCTCGGCGGCGCCTTCACCTCGCGCCTCAACATGAATCTTCGCGAGGACAAGCACTGGAGCTACGGCGCCGGGATGTTCGCTCCCGACGCCAAGGGCCAGCGCCCCTACATCGCCTACGCGCCGGTGCAGACCGACAAGACCAAGGAAGCCCTTCTCGAGATCCGCCGCGAACTGACCGAGGCGCGCTCCTCCCGCCCGGCAACGGAAGCCGAGCTCGCGGACGCGCGGTCCGGGCAAACGCTCGCGCTCGCTGGGGAGTGGGAAACGGCCTCGGCCGTCGCCGGCGCGCTTTCCAAGATGGTCCGCTTCGGCCTTCCCTCCGACTGGTACCGGACCTGGCCCGCGAAGGTCCGCAGCGTCGACGTCGCAGCCGCCACCCGCGCGGCGGAGAAGGTCCTCGATCCGGAGCGGATGGTCTGGATCGTCGTCGGGGACCGGGCGAAGGTCGAGCCGGGCATCCGCGAGCTCGGCTGGGGAGAGGTGAAACTGCTCGACGCCGACGGAAACCCCATCTAGGATCGGGGCCTACGAAAGGAGGGGATCATGAGGATCGAGTTCCTCGCGCCCCTCGGCCGGGCGGTGGAGCGGATGAAGACCGCGCTCTTCCGCCCGTTCGACCTCGGCAAGTGGCTCGTGGTCGGGTTCTCGGCCTGGCTCGCCTGGCTCGGGCAGAAGGGAGGCGGCGGGAGCGGCGGACAGTGGAGCGACGGGGGCAACATCGAGGATTTCCGCCGCGAGGTGCGCGGCGCCTTCGACTGGATCCAGGACCTCCTCTCGAACCCGCTCTGGCTCGGCCTGATCGTCTTCGCGGGAGTCCTCGCGGTCGTCTTCGTGATCGCGATGACCTGGGTGTCCTCGCGCGGGAAGTTCGTCTTCCTCGACAACGTCGTCAAGGACGGACGCGAGATCGTCGAGCCGTGGGGTCGGACGCGGGAGATCGGAAACTCCCTGTTCCGGTGGCGGTTCGCCTACGGCCTCGTCGTTCTCGTCGCGTTCGCACCATTCGTGTTCGCCCTCTGGTACACGCTCGCGAATCCCTTTCTCGAGGGGGATCCGATCCCGATCGGCGCCGCGGTGGCCACGATCCTGGCCGCCGTTTCCCTCGGGATCGTCTTCGCCTTCATCTCCCATTGCCTCGAAAACTTCGTCGTCCCGGTCATGTACCGGCATCGCCTGCGCGCGAACGCGGCCTGGGGCCGTTTCCTCCGCCTCTTCGGGAAGGAACCGCTCGCCTTCGTCGGGTACGCCCTGCTCTCCCTCGTGCTCTGGTTCTTCGTCGTGGTCGCGATCGTGATCCTCGGCTGCGCGACCTGCTGCTGCGGGTTCCTGATCCTGGCGATCCCCTATCTCGGAACGGTCGCGATGCTCCCGGTCTTCTACGCCTACCGCGCGTGGAGTCTCGAGTTCCTCGCGCAGTTCGGGCCCGACTGGACGCCGTGGCCGGCGCCCGAACCTCCGCCGGCGCCGGAGCCTCCGCCGCCACTCGCCTTCGACCCGGGGATCTGATGGACGGCAGGAAGGGGGCGGCGCGCCGGCCGCCCGTCGCCCCCGTGAAACCGGTCACCACCATCCTCCACGGAGACACCCGCGTCGATCCGTACGCCTGGCTTCGGGACAAGACGAACCCCGAGGTGATGGAGCACCTGCGCGCGGAAGACGCCTACGCCTCGTGGTGGATGGAGCCGACGGAGCCGCTCCAGAAGACGCTCTACGACGAGATGCTCGCGCGGATCCAGGAGACCGACGTCAGCGTCCCCTACCGGAAGGGCGGGTACTGGTACTACGTCCGCACCGAGGAGGGGAAGCAGTACCCGATCTTCTGCCGGAAGGCGGGTTCGCTCGAGGCCCAAGAGCAGGTCACCTTGGACATGAACGCGATGGCCGAGGGCCTCCCGTTCTTGGCGCTCGGCGAGTACGAGGTCTCGGACGACGGCGACCTGCTGCTCTTTTCGACGGACACGACCGGATACCGCGAGTACACGCTCCAGAGGAAGGACCTGCGGACGGGGGAGGTCGCCCCGTGGCGGGTCGAGCGGGTCTCGACGGCGGCGTGGGCGGCCGACGGCCGCACCCTCTTCTACGTCGAGGACGACCCGATCTCGAAGCGACCGTTCCGCTTGCGCCGCCACGTCCTCGACGCGACCGGCGAGGACCCGATTTTGTACGAGGAGACGGACGAGCGGTTCTCGCTTCACGTGGGGCGGAGCCGGAGCAAGCGATTCGTCGTCCTCTCGATCGCGAGCCACACGACGAGCGAGGTCCGCCTCCTCGAGGCCTTCCGCCCCGAGGAGGAGTTCCGCACGGTGCTCGAACGGTCCCAGGACGTCGAGTACGACGTCGCCCACGGCGGCGACCTCCTCTTCCTCCGGATCAACGACACGGGGCGGAACTTCCGCCTCGTGACGGCGCCCGTCGACACGCCCGGGCGGGAGCACTGGAGGGAGATCGTCCCCCACCGGCCCGACGTGATGCTCGAGGGGGTCGACGTCTTCGCCTCGCACTACGTCCTCCACGAAACCGAAGACGGCCTCGACCGGCTGCGCGTCGTCGACCGCGTGACGGAGCGCCTCGACGAGATCGCCTTCCCCGAGCCCGCGTACGTCCTCGGGTCCGACGTCAACGCCGAGTACGAGGCGAACGCCTACCGCTTCCGTTACCAGTCGCCGGTCACCCCGCTCTCGGTCTACGAGCACGACGTGACCACGAAGGAGCGCAGGCTCCTCAAGGAAACCCCCGTCCTCGGCGGATTCGACCGCACCCGATACGCCGTCGAACGCCTCCGCGCGGCCGCCTTCGACGGCGTACGCATCCCCGTCACCGTCGCCTACCGGAAGGACCTCCTCAGGCGCGACGGCTCGATGCCGATGCACCTCGTCGGCTACGGTTCGTACGGCTACGCCTACCCCGCCTCCTTCTCCTCGAACCGGATCAGCCTGCTCGACCGCGGCGCCGTTTTCGCGATCGCCCACGTCCGCGGCGGCGGGGAGTTGGGAAAGCCCTGGCACGACCAGGGGCGGATGGAGAAGAAGCCGAACACCTTCACCGACTTCATCGCCTGCGCCGAGCACCTGATCCGGGAGCGCTGGACCTCCCCCGACCGCCTCGTGATCGAGGGGGGCAGCGCGGGCGGCCTCCTCGTGGGGGCCGTCGTGAACCTCCGCCCCGATCTTTTCAAGGCGGTCGTCTCGAAGGTCCCGTTCGTCGACGTGATCCACACGATGCTCGACGAATCGCTTCCCCTGACCGTCGCCGAGTTCGAGGAATGGGGAAACCCGAAGGACCCGAACCACTACGCCGTGATGAAGACCTACTGCCCGTACACGAACCTGAAGGCGCAGCGGTATCCGGCCATGCTCGTCAAGACCTCGACCGAGGACAGCCAGGTGATGTTCTGGGAGCCGGCGAAGTACGTCGCGCGCCTGCGCGCCCTCAAGACCGACGACAACCCCGTCCTCTTCAAGATCAACTTCGCGGCCGGCCACGGCGGGGCGTCGGGACGCTACGACGCGCTGCGCGAGACGGCGTTCGACTACGCGTTCGTTCTGACGATGATGGGGATCGCAACGTGACGCGAACGCTGGGGATGATTGGAGGGTGGATCTTCGGTCGAACCCCT
>CAYLHQ010000040.1:0-26278 GCA_964383585.1 uncultured Acidobacteriota bacterium | reverse complement strand
CGAACGCCTGCCGCAGCTCCTCCTGGGTGTTCATCACGATCGGGCCGTACCAGGCGACAGGCTCGCCGAGCGGCTTTCCCGAAACGAGGAGGAAGCGGATGCCCGTCTCCCCCGCCTCCACCGTGACCTCGTCCCCATGATCGAAGACGACGAGGGAGCGGTTGTCGGCCGTCTCGGGAGGGGCGGTTTCCGCCCAGCCCACCCCCTCGGTGGGAACGGCGAGGGGGCCCGAGGCGTTGCAGAACTTCCCCGATCCCTCGAACACGTACGCGAAGGCGTGGCGGATCGTCTCTACGGGAAGCGACTTGCGCCTTCGCGGCGGGACCCGTACGTCGAAGTAATTCGGCTCGGCGGCCACGCCGTCGACCGGTCCCGTCGTCCCCCAGAGACTCCCGCAGATCACGCGCACGCGGGTTCCGTCGTCGTCCTCGACCTCGGGGATCTCGCTCGAAGCGATTTCCTGGTACCGGGGTGCGGTCATTTTGAGCGCGGCGGGGAGGTTCGCCCACAATTGGAAGCCGTGCATTCGCCCCCGTTCGTCCCCCTTCGGCATTTCCTGGTGGATGATCCCGCTTCCCGCGGTCATCCACTGCACGTCCCCGGGCGCAATCGCCCCGCGATTCCCGAGACTGTCCCCGTGCTCCACCGTCCCCGCGAGAACGTAGGTGATCGTCTCGATCCCCCGATGCGGGTGCCAGGGGAATCCGGAGAGGTACTTCTCCGGGTCGTCGTTCCGGAAGTCGTCGAGGAGGAGGAACGGGTCGAAGTCTTCCGCGTTCCCGAAGCCGAACGCCCTCCGCAAATGGACGCCGGCCCCCTCGAGCGTCGGTTTGGCTCGGACGAGTCGTTGAACCGGCCGGATCGACATGTGGGGATGGTAATGGGGACTGGCACCTTTTTTCGAGAAAAGGTGCCAGTCCCGTTTTTCCCCCTTGGCGGTTTCTTCTCCCCATTGACGTAGGACGAGGTGCCGCCGGAAATCGCGCCCGATGTGCGGGCGCGGCGGCGGGTGAGGAGAACGAAGCCATGAGCGAGACGCTGACGAAGGAAGCACGAAAGCCCGAACCCCGGAACGGAGTGGACGTTCCCGCCCTTTTCGCGACGCTCGACGCCGTGAAGGGTCAGCCCGACCTCGCGAAGTTCCAGTTCCGCGCGGTCAACCGCTGGCAGCAGGGAACCCATAGCCGCACGCGGATCGAGTCGTTCTCGGGCGCCGGTGGGGAGCAGAAGCACGTGCAGGCGTTCACGTTCGACGCCGACCACCCGCAGGTGCTCGTCGGACGCGACCGGGGGCCGACGCCGGTCGAGTTCCTCCTGCATGGACTCGCCGCCTGCCTGACCGCGGGGATCGGGAACATCGCCTCGGCCCGGGGAATCACACTGTACGAGATCGAGTCGACGGTCGAGGGCGACATCGACCTGCTCGGCATCTTCGGAATGTCGGACAGAGTTCGCAACGGCTACGAGCAGATCCGCATCTCGTTCAAGATCAAGGGGGACGCCCCCGAGGCGACGCTGCGTCAGATCGTCGAGCAGTCCCGCGACCGTTCCGCCGTCTACGACGTCCTCACGAACGGCACCAAGGTCGCAATCGACGTCCAGGTCGGCTGAGAATTCCGTGAAGCGCACGGAAACCCTCGTCATCGGAGGCGGACAGGCGGGACTCGCCATGAGCCGCTGCTTGATGGAGCGAGGCGTCGACCACGTCGTGCTCGAGAGGGGACGTCTGGTCGAGAGGTGGCGCAGCGAGCGATGGGACTCGCTGCGCCTCCTCACTCCCTCCTGGCAGTCACGCCTCCCGGGATGGTCCTACCGCGGGCGCGATCCCGACGGTTTCATGACCCGCGAGGAGGTGATCGGTTACCTCGAGGACTACGCGCGCTCCTTTTCGCCGCCGGTCGAAACGGGGGTCGAGGTGCGGTCGGTCGAACGGGACGGCGATCGGTTCCGGGTTGCGACGAGCGGCGGCACTTGGTCGGCGGAGAACGTGGTCGTCGCGACGGGGAACTGCGACCGGCCGTTCGTACCGCGCTTCGCCGGCCGGATCCCTCGCGAGATCGTCCAGGTCGTCCCTTCGGCCTACCGCAATCCGTCCGAGCTCCCGCGGAGAGGCGGAGTCCTGGTCGTGGGCGCCTCCGCCACCGGGATCCAGTTGGCCGAAGAGATCCACCGGTCGGGTCGCCCGGTGACCCTCGTCGTCGGGCGGCACACCCGACTGCCGCGGCGCTACCGTGGCCGAGACATCCAGTGGTGGCTCGAAGCGGCGGGAGTGTGGAACGAGACGATCGCGGACGTGCACAACCTCGCGGCGGCGCGCATCGAGCCGTCCCTACAGCTGGTCGGGAGCCCGGAGCACCGCACGATCGACCTCGGGACCCTCCAGGACCAGGGGGTCCGTCTCGTCGGGCGTGCTCTCGACGTCGAGGACGGCCGGCTCGCCCTCGCCCGCGATCTCGGAGAATCGATCGCCGCCGCCGACGCCAGGCTCGTGCGCCTGCTTTCCCGGATCGACGGGTTCATCGAGCGCGCCGGCCTCGCTGGACAGGTCCTCCCCGCCGCGCCGCTCTCGGCGATCGTCCCGCGCGAGGCGCCGCGCTCGATCGACCTCCGGCGCGAGGGGATCGCGACGATCCTCTGGGCGACGGGATTCCGGCGCAGCTATCCGTGGCTCCGGGTCGACTTGCTCGACGAGCGTGGAGAGATCCGACACGACGGCGGCGTCACGCCGGAGCGCGGGCTCTACGTTCTCGGCCTCCAATTCCTTCGGACGCGCAAGTCGAGCTTCCTCGACGGCGTCGGCGCCGACGCGGAGATCCTGGCCGAGCGCATCGCGGCGGGGCTTGGTCGTTTCGCACGGAGGGCGGCATGAACGATCGTTACGACGTCGTGGTCGTCGGTGCGCGATGCGCGGGGGCCTCCACCGCGATGCTCCTCGCGCGGGCGGGCCTTTCGGTCCTGGCCGTCGACCGGGACGCGGAAGGGAGCGACACGCTCTCCACCCACGCGCTCATGCGCGGCGCAGTCCTGCTGCTTCACCGCTGGGGCCTCCTCGACCGGATCGTCGCGGCCGGGACGCCGGCCATCCGCACGACGACCTTCCACTACGGCGAGGAGGCGATCGCGATTCCGATCAAGCCGAAAGACGGCATCGACGCCCTCTACGCGCCGCGCCGCACCGTGCTCGACCGGATCCTCGTGGAGGGGGCGCGGGAGGCCGGGGCGGAGGTCCTTCTCGGCGTCGCGGTTGCGGACCTCTTGCGCGGCGCCGACGGCGCGGTCCGCGGGGTTTTGCTCGACCGTGGGAACGGCGCGGCGGACACCGTGCTCGCCGGGCGCGTCGTCGGCGCCGACGGGCTTCGGTCCCGTGTCGCCCGCCGCGCGGCGGCTCCGGTGGAGCGAGCGGCACTCCGCTCCGCGTCGGTCGTGTTCGGGTACTTCGAGGGGATGGAAGCAGACGGGGTCCACTGGCATTACGCGCCGGGGGTGAGCGTCGGGGTCATCCCCACCAACGACGGCCTCACGTGTGTCTTCGCGGCCTTCCCGCCGACCCGGTTCGTGGACGCTCTCGGGGGCGGGATCGAGGATCTCTTCCTCGACGTGCTCCACGCGACCTCGCCATCGCTCGCGCGTGCGGTCGAGGGGGCGAAGCGGGTCGAAAAACTGAGACCCTTTCCCGGGATGCCCGGATTCCTGAAGCGTCCGTGGGGGCCTGGGTGGGCGCTCGTGGGAGACGCCGGCTTCTTCCGCGACCCGATCACCGCGCACGGCATCACCGATGCCCTCCGCGACGCGGAGTCGCTCGCCCGGGCACTCGCGCACGGCACCGATCGCGCCCTTGCGGAGTATCAAGCCGCGCGCGACGCGATCGCCGTCGGGATGATGGACATCAGCGAGCGCATCGCCTCGTTCGAGTGGGACCTCGAGGAGGCGAAGGCTCTCCACCGCGAGTTGAGTCGCCAAATGAACGCCGAGGTCGAGCAGATAAAGGGGACTGGCACCTTTTCGGCGCTTGTCTCCTGCGATTGACTTCCTGGGGATCTCCGCTACTCTGCCTGCGCGCCTCTCGCTTGCTCGCAGGTTTTCGGGCCAGGCCGCCCCCCCCGCATTCCGCGGAAATTGGGCGGTTCCACGAGTCACGCCCACTCTCGGACCGGCGCAACAGGGGTTCGAAGCATGTCTATGGTCAAGTTGTGTTCACGGATCGTCGCGCTCGCTGCGGTTCCTTGCTTGATGGCCGCCTCCCTCGCGGTGACGTCGATCGAGGCGGCGTCGCCCTGGAAGCGCGTCGATGTTCCCTTCGCGTTCCGGGCAGGGGACACCGAACTCGCGGCCGGAACGTACAAGATCCTCGCGAGCAACGAGAAGGGTGCGGTCACGATCAAGCTCGAGGGACCCACGGCGAACGCCGAGGTTGCGGTGGTCACCCGTCTCGCCAGGACGACCGCGTCGGCGGCCACCACGAACCTCGTCTTCGACATGTTCGACGGAACCCGCCGGCTGTCCGAGGTCTGGATTGCCGGCGAGGACGGGTACCTGGTCCGCGGCAACCTGGCCGAAGCGGAGCACGAGCACGTGATCCTCAGCGGGAGCGAATCGAACTGAGTGGAATCGGGGACTGGCACCTTTCCCCGTAAAGGTGCCAGTCCCCTATTTCTTCAGCGCGTTCCGGAGCTTGTCGGCGAGGGAGCCGAAGCTCTCCGAGGGGCGGGCGCCATCCCGCTCCGCGTACTCGCGCACCTCGGCTCTCTCGGCGGCCTCGAGAACGGCCTTGCGGCTCAGGCGGATACGCCGTCCGGTCTCGTCGACCTCGAGGACGACGACCTCGACCTCGCTCCCCACCGGGAACGCGCGGACGATCTCGCCGTCTCTGGAGACTCCGGTTTCCGAGAACGGGATCAGACCGGTCCGCCCCGGCGCGAGAAAGACGAAGACGCCGTACTTCTCGTGACGCTCGACCTTCCCGGTGAGGCGCGCGCCGGGAGCGATCTCGAACGCGCTCGCGTGCTCCGCCCGGACCGACCCCTCCGGAACGAGGGCCACCCCGATCCGCTTCTTCTCCCGATCGACGCTCAGGATTTCGAAGGCTCCGGTGCTCCCCTCGGGGACCGACTCCTTCCAGCCGTCCGCGCGGCCGGTCGGAGGAAAGGTCGATACGTGGGCGAGCGCCTCGACTCCCGGCTCGAGCTCCACGAAGGCGCCGAACTCGGCGTGACGCGTGACGCGGCCCGGATACACCCGGCCCGGGGTGTAGCGCTCGGCGACCTTCGACCACGGATCGGCCGCGAGTTGCTTGAGTCCGAGGGAGATCTTCCCCTTCTCCGGGTCGATGCGTAGAACCTTGACCGTGATCTCTTCGCCCGGCTTCACGATTTGCGACGGGTCCGACACGCGGGACCATCCCATCTCGGAGACGTGAAGGAGCCCCTGCACCCCCGCGCCGAGGTCGACGAACGCACCGTACTCCCGCACCGACGCGACGCGCCCCGTCAGGACCGCTCCCGGGACGACCGATCGGCGAACCTCCTCCGCCTGCTCCCGCTGCTCCTCCTCGAGAAGGGCGCGCCGGGAGACGACGAGGTTCTTCCCTCCGTCCTTGAACTCGAGGATGCGGAAGGCGTACACGCGCCCCTCGTGGGACGAAGGGTCGGTGTTGCGCAGGACGTCGATCTGCGAAACGGGACAGAACGCGCGCTGGCCGGCGATGCGGACCTCGTACCCGCCCTTGTTTGCGCGCTCGACTTTCCCCTCGACGGGGAGGCCGGCCCGAAAGGCATCCTCGAGCCGGCGCAGCGTCGCCGCGCCTCGCACAAGCCTCCTCGAAAGACGCAGCCCGCCCGCGGTGGCGACGACGACCGCCTCGATGCGATCCCCAACCTCAACCTCGAAGTCGCCCTCGTCGTCTCGCAGTTCCTCGACGTCGATCGTCGCCTCGCCTTTCCCGCCGACGTCGACGAAGGCGACATCCGAGCGGATCGCGACAACCGTCCCGGTCACCGTCTGTCCTTCGTCGAATCGTTCCGCCTGGAAGGATTCCTCGAGCAGCTTCTCGAATTCGTCCATGGGGACATTCCTCGATAGTCGCCAATTCTTCAGCCGAAGCGTCCCATGATGGATCATCCGGGGCCCGATTCGCACCACTCCACGTCGGAATCTTCTGCCGAGTTCTCGGTGAGGCCCACCCCCAACGGAGCGGAGGAGTGACCGAGCCCCCGCTCACGAAAAGGTGCCAGTCCCCTTTTCCGCCCGTGCGGCGAATTCGCGAGCCCCGCGCTTCCGATCAGCGCGGAAGGGGAATCCCCAGATCCCACCGCAACTTGGGCGGTCTCCTTCCATCCTCCCGTCCCCACGATTCGCGTCACGCCTGGAAAGCCGTCTGCGCGGGAATTTCGCTTGGCATGACCGGCGTGAATCCGAAGGCGAAGGTGGGGGAGCGCCTCGAGGCGGAGCGCGAGCGGCGCGGACGGCAGTACGTGGACGTCTCCCGCGCGACCGGGACCTACATCCATCACCTCTCCGCCCTCGACTTCGGACGGTTCGACGAGATTCCCGACGAGAACGTCGTCGACGTCTACGTGCACGCCCACGCGGAATACCTCGGCCTCGACGGGGCGGATTGCGTCGCCCAATTTCGCCGAGAGCGCGCCCTTTCCGATCGACCCTTCGACCCCAGCCGGGCGCGGATCCCGCCGCGAGCGCCGGATCCGGGCGACGCCCCTCCCCCGGAGCCGCAGCCCTCGGTGTCGCTGGAGACCTCCGCTGCCGCCACGGCGGCGCCTCTCTCGGGACGACCCTCGATACGATGGGTTCTCGTTCCCGCCGTCATCGGACTGGCGGGAGTCCTCGCTTGGTGGGCGATGCGAACGGAGTCGAACGCGCCGTCTCTCTCCCCGGTCGCCCCCGTGAAGGTCCAGGTTCCGCTCTCGAAGACCGCGGGCCCGGAATCCGAGCCGTCGCCGGCGGCCCGCGTACCGTCGAACGTCCCGGTCCTCCCCACCGGCTCTCTTTCGGTTTTCGAGTTCGGCGTCGGCCGCGGCGTCGTCGACCACCGTCTCGTCGACCCGTCGGCACGCTTCGGAGAAGAGGAGAAGGTCTGGTTCTGGACGCACGTTCTTGGGGGTTCGGCCGACGACGCCGTCCACCACGTCTGGCTCCGCGACGGGCGGGAGCGACAGACGATCCGGCTTCGGCTGGGAGGTCCTTCGTGGAGAACGCAGAGCGCGAAGTCTCTCCCCGAGGGTTCCTCCGGCGAATGGACCGTCGAGGCGCGGGACGACACGGGAAGGGTACTCGCCCGCGCCTCGTTCGCCGTCACGGGCAGGCGCTCGGGGCGAATCGCTCCGCGCCGGACGATGCGCTCCCGTACGTCCCGCTCCCACACTCGGGGGCCTGCGAGCGCACGAGGTAGTAGAAGACCGTTCCGGGGTCGGGGTCGGGCCGCGCGTCGCCGAACTCGGGAACCGCAAGGTCGTCCCCGAGGCACGTCGCCGCGGACACGTCTCCGTCCGAACGAAGAACCGCGATCGTCCCCCCGATGACGTCGTAGGCGACGCCGGTGCCCTGGCCGGACCAGGTCATGACGCTCGGGTCCTCCCCCCACTGCACATCCCGCACCTCCGGCAAGGGGCCCGGGGTGCAAGAGTCGCTCACGATCCCGGCGACGCATGAGGTCGCGCCCTCGGATGCGCACGCTCCGGTGCCACAAGAGGTGGTCACCGAAACGTACTCCTCGTCGGTCGAACCATCGCAGTCGTCGTCGACGCCGTCGCAGGTGAGATCGCTCGGTGCCGGCGTGCCAGGCGTGCACGAATCTCGGACCGCGCCGTTCACGCAAGAGGAGACCCCGCTCGCCTGGCACGCCCCGACTCCGCAACGCGTCGGTTCGGGGGCATATCCGTCGTCCGCGATCCCGTTGCAATCGTCGTCCACGCCGTCGCAGGTCAAATCGTCGGCGGCTGGAGTGCCGGGGATGCACGTATCCTCGACCGCTCCGTTCAAGCAAACGGTCCCTCCTTCGGACGCGCACGCCCCGACCCCGCAGGAAGTCGGCTGCGAGACGTACCCGTCGTCCACCAGTCCGTTACAGTCGTCGTCGATCCGGTCGCAGGTGAGGTCGTCCGCCGCTGGGGTGCCCGGCGTGCAGGAATCCTCGACGACCCCGTTCACACAGGACGTGACGCCTGACGACTGGCACGCCCCGACCCCGCAACTCGTGGCCTCCGGAGCGTAATCCTCGTCCATGAACCCGTCGCAGTCGTCGTCGACCCCGTCGCACGTCGCGTCGAGGGCGAGAAAGACGCACCCCCCCGGCGTGCAGCGGTTCGTCGTGCACGGATCCGTGTCGTCACAGGACGCGTCGCTCTCGCAGAACGGGGAATCGAGATCTCCCCGGATGTGGTTGAAGTTCGAGCCGAAGAGAGTGAGCCGCACCGACGTCGAGGTCATCCCGAGAGCCGGGTCGACGGTGTGCAGCCGATCGGTCCCGGGACTCGCACCGTACAGGATCGTCGTGTGCCCGATCGCCGCGAGCCCGGCGAGGCCGGTCGGATCGAAATCGACGAGTGTCGCCTGCGCCGTCGCCGGATCCATTCGGTAAAGGCCGGGACTCGACGATTGCCCCGGGTTCACCCAAACGAACAACCGGTCGAGCGCGTCGAACGTCAGGTCTCCCCCGTAGAGATCGACGTTCGAGGTTCCGACGAGCGTCGCGGCGGCAGTCTGGGGGTCAACGATGTAGAGGCCGTTCGTCGCCTGGCTGATCCCGTACATCACGCCGCCGCTGCGGAACGTCAGCCCGGTCATCTCGGAAATCTGGACGCCGAACTGCCGGACCGCCCCGACCACGGTCGTGGTCGCCGCTGCCGAGACGGGGTCGAGCTCGATGCGAAGAAGGAGGCACGCGAATCCGTCGCCGTCGCAGTACTCCGCCGCGTTGTCCGAACCGGTTGCATAGAGGACCGTTCCGTCCGCTGCGGCGAGCCCGAGGATCGGCTGGTAGGTCGTGCCGAGGTCCGCGCGGAGGGTCATCACCCCGGTCGCGGGGTCCACCGTGTAGATGCTGTTGCCCGTGGACGAAGCGAACGGAGTGTCCGCCAGGAAAAGCGGCTGACTCCCTCCGGTGTCACACGCGTCCCCGAAGGCGTCCCGGTCCGCGTTCGCCTGGTTCGGGTTCGACACTGCAGGACAGTTGTCCACCGCGTCGCAGATTCCGTCGGCGTCTCCGTCGGGAAGAGGCGTCCCCGCGACACAGGTCCCCTCCTCGCATGTCTCGACCCCGTTGCACGGATCGCCGTCGTCGCAGTCGGCGAGGTCGACGCAACTCTCCGCAGGAAGCGCGAGCGGAAACCGCTCCCCGATCGCTTCCAGTTCGGCGGCAGCCGTGGCGGCCGCTGTGCTTGCGGCAAACGCAACGTACGCGATGAGAGCCGCGTACTTAGCGAGATGCATTTGTCCACGAATCCGTAGTCTCACGCTCCAGTTCGCCTATTCACCGGAGGTCAATATACGTAGAGGCCCTTTTGCGGGGTGCGACGAGTTTCGTAAGTCCGCCGTTCGACGTACGGCGAGCGAGTCTCCTTGGCGACCTTGTCGGGGTTGTCCGGACCGACGACCGACTTACAGAAACCCCATCCGCCGCTTGATCAGGGCGAGCTTGGGCTCGGCCACTTCGCGGGCCCGCGCAGCCCCCCGCTCGAGCAGGCGATCGAGTTCGGCGGGATCTTCCATGAGCGCGAGGTAGCGCGCGCGGATCGGCATGAGGGCCTGCACGACGACCTCGGCCACCGCGCCTTTGAGATCGCCGTACCCGCGCGCGCTCGCGAAGTCGGCAAGGACCTGCTCTTCGCTCTTCCCCGTGAGCGCGCGGTAGATCGTGAGGAGGTTGTTCACCCCCGCTTTCTCCGGGTCGTCCGAGAAGACGATCTCGCGACCCGAGTCGGTGACGGCGCGTTTGAACTTGTTCCGGATCTGCGTCTCGTCGTCGGTCAGGCGGATCGCGTGCCCCTCGGAGGGCGCGCTCTTCGACATCTTGGCGGTCGGGTCGTCGAGACCCATCACCCGTGCGGCGACCTTCGGGATCACGGGCGCGGGGAGCTTGAACGTCTCGCCGTAGAGGCTGTTGAACCGCTGTGCGATGTCGCGCGTCAACTCGACGTGCTGCTTTTGGTCTTCCCCGACCGGCACCTCGTCGGGGTCGTAGAGGAGGATGTCGACCGCCTGGAGAACCGGGTAGGTCAGGAGCCCCGCCCCGACGACCTCCTGCTTCGCCGCCTTGTCCTTGAACTGCGTCATCCGCTCGAGCCAGCCGAGCGGGGTGACGCAGGTGAGGAACCACGACCCCTCGGCGTGCGCCCGGACGTGCGACTGCACGAACAGAACGGACCGGTCGGGGTCGATCCCGGCCGCGATCAGGAGGGCGCCGAGCTGCCTCGTGTTCCGGCGCAGCTCGTCCGGATCTTGCTCCACGGTGACCGCGTGCAAGTCGACGATGCAGATGTAGTTGTCTTTCGTCTCCTGGAACTCCACCCACTGCTTGATCGCCCCGAGATAGTTTCCGAGGTGGAGACCGCCGGTCGGCTGGATTCCGGAGAGGACTCGTGTCTTGGCCATGGAAGTCACCCGAATGAGCCGCGTACGGTATCACGACGGCCGCGCGTCAAGATCCGGTCCAGCGCGTTCGCGAACGCCCGCAGGTCGCTCTTGCCCAGCGCATCCGGACCGCGGAGTTCCATTCCGGTGCCGCGGAGATGGTCCATGAGATTCCGCATCGCGAGCTTTTCTTGGACGTTGTCCTCGGTGAACTCCTCTCCCCGCGGGCCCAGGGCGAGGCCCCCCTTCTCGACGGCCGCCGCGGCGAGAGGAATGTCCCCCGTGATCACGAGGTCGCCGGACTTCATCTCCTCGACGACCCTCTTGTCCGCGACGTCGAACCCCTTGGGCACGACGAGCAACCGCACGTGGGGGGACCGCGGCGTGTGAATCGCGCGATTCGCCACCAGGATCAGTTCGACCTCCTTCCGGTCCGCCGCCCGGTAGAGAATCTCTTTGATCGCCTTCGGACACGCGTCGGCGTCGACCCAGATTCGCACGACTACGCTCGAAATTCCCGAAGGAAGTCGTTCACCGCACGAAGAACCGCCTCTCTCGACAGCGCCGGATACTTCGCATAGGCCGATTCGGGGATCTCCGCCACGAGGGATCGGAACCTCTCCGGCTCGACCCAACCGCTCGCGACGAACCGACCCGCGTCGAGCATGTCCCGCCGGAACCCGCGCACGATCTTCGAAAGCAGCTGGGCGTAGGGATCGTAGTGGAAGAAGCCGACCCTTCCGATCGCCCGGATGAACACATGCCGCCGATCGGTCCCGGCGAGAGGCGGTACGAAGTCCTCCGGCCTCGCGAACTCGATGTGGATCCGGAGCCGTTCCTTGATTTCCTGAATCTTCCGGAAAACCGGCGACGTGTCCGAGTACAGATCGGCGTCGATCGTCGACTCCCTCCACCCGGCCCATACCGCGGTTCCGCCGCCGACGAGGAAGACGCGGTACTTCCCTCGGGGCGGCGATTCCCGGGCCAGCGCCCGCATGAGGGCCTCGATCCGCTCGCGTTTCAGGCTATCGCGCACCTTCGCCTCGACGCGAACGCGCGGTCCGGCACGAGTCGGCGAACGACGCCATCTGCCGGAGCAGCGCGGTGTACCGCGCGTGGGCGAAATCGCCCTCCCTCTCCACCAGCATCGCGAAGAGCCGTTCCTCGGGGTCCTCCTCCGTTCGGTTCACGGGTACCCCTTCCCGCCGCAGTCGAGGCGCCGCGAGGGAGACCAGCAGGCTCTCGACGGTCGCCTTCCCCTCGGCGAGGTCCGCGAGGCCCGCATCGACCCGATCCCCCCCCGGAAGCCCCAGCCTTTCGAAGCTCGATGCGCCGAACCGGCGCCGGATCCAGCGGGTGGTCGCGGCCCGGACCGCGCCCGCTCGGCGAGCGTCCGAGGAGAGATTCGCCGCTCGCTTCCGGCCTCCCTGACGGCCGAAGCGTCGGAATCGCTCCCGGATCTCGGGGGGAAGGTCCACGGCTGGGATTATATGCTCAGGGGGTACGCATGACCACACGCCGCTCACGCCACCGGCGTCCCGTCGAGCAGGTGCGCCGCCGTCTCGAGGCGCGCGGTTCCGTCATGGACCGCGAACCGCCGCGGCTCTCCGATCGGCGAGCGCGACCAGAGAGACGCCGCGGCGAACGCCCCGTCTTTCCGGAGCGCGTAAAAGATCATCCCGACGCGGAGGAGCCGGTCCCGGTTTCCGTCGAAGTTCCGGACGATCCGTTCCAGTGCGTCGAGGCAGGCGTCCTTCGGGGACATTCCTCGACGCATCTGCTCGACGATCGTGTGGGCCCCCGCGATCCGCAGGCATTCCTCTCCGCGCCCCGTCGCCCCCGCCGAACCGACGTCGCCGTCCGCGAAACAACCGGCTCCCACGATCGGCGAGTCCCCGATCCTTCCGGCGAGCTTCCAGGCGAGGCCGCTGGTGCTCGTAGCACCCGAGACTTCCCCTTTCGCGTTCGCGACCGAGCAGTGCACGGTTCCCGTAGGCGGGAAGAGGACGTGGCGCACGGCCGCCTCCCGATCCGCGGACGCGAGCCCGATCCGTTCCGCCGCGGCGAGGAGCCGCTCGCGCGGAGAGAGCGCCGAGCGGTCCTTCGGTTCCCCCGGTGGCGTCCACTCCGGGCTCGCGAGGCCGGGCCCCCACGCGTCGCGCTCCGATTTCGTTTCCTTCCAGAGGAGCCATGCCTTGCGCGCGCGCTCGGTCAGGAGGTCCTCCTCGGGAAAGCCATGGGCCACGGCGAACCGCCGCGCACCTTCCCCGACGAGCGTGAGATGATCGGTCCTCTCCATCACCGTCTGCGCGAGGCGAGCGACGTTCTTGATCCTGCGGACGCCCGCGACCGCCCCCGCGCGGCGCGTCGGGCCGTGCATCACGGACGCGTCGAGCTCGACCTCGCCGTCCTCGTTCGGGAGCCCGCCGTACCCGACGCTCGCATCCTCGGGGTCGTTCTCGAGCGCGGTGCAGACCGAAATCGCCGCATCGAGCGTGTCCCCCCCGCCGAGCACGAGCGCGCGCGCCGCCTCGAGGTGCGGAAGGGCGTTCGCGGAGCCGATCAGGACGGGTAAGGCCCCAGCGAGCGCCCCCTTCGAGGAGACGGCGCCCGCGGCCGTCGTCGCGAGGAGCGTGGCGAGGAACTCGCGGCGGGAGCTGGACATGGCGAAATCTCCTGGGAAGACTCGCATGATACCGGTCTTTCCAGCCGCGACGTCACCGATCCGAGATCCGATCCGGCGCGGTGCAGGTCCAGCTCCGGGCGTGACGCGAATCGTGGGGACGGGAGGATGGAAGGAGGCCGCCGAAGTCGCGGTGGGATCTGGGGATGCCCTTTCCACGCCGATCGGAAGCTCAGGACTCGCGAATGCGCCGCACGGGCGTCGCGATGAAACGCTCGAACCCACCGCAACTTCGGCCTCGTGCGCGGCGCGAGTCCTCCCCACCGTTCGCGCCACCTTGTCCAGGTCCCTTCCTCCGGTGTTCATCCTCGAAGGGGTCCCCATCCGGCCCCTCGGAAGCTTCCGGCTCACCGGGCATCGGTACGTACCCGTGGCCAGCGCAGAATCAGGCTCTTTCGCGTGTTCCGGGCTTCACCGACCTGGAGATCCCGCGCGCTCCCCTCGGGTCCCGCTCCGAGGCTCCCGAAGGGAGCCGACATCGGAATTTCGGGACCCCTGCTAGACTCCGCCGATGCTCGGCTCCCGCCTGGGCGTGTACGAGATCACCGACCGGCTCGGCGCCGGGGCGATGGGAGAGGTGTACCGCGCCCGTGACACCCGCCTCGGCCGCGATGTGGCGGTCAAGGTGCTCCCCCCCGCCTTCACGAAGGACCCCGACCGTCTCGCGCGCTTCGAGCGCGAGGCGAAGCTCCTCGCCTCCCTGAACCACCCGAACGTCGCGACCGTCTTCGGGATCGAGGAGTCGGGAGACGTGCGCGCGCTCGTCATGGAACTCGTCGAAGGGGAGAATCTCTCGGAGCGGATCGGGCGGGGGGCGATCCCCTTCCGCGAGTCTCTCGAGATCGGGAGGCAGATCGCCGTCGCGCTCGACGCCGCGCACGACGGCGGTGTCATCCACCGCGACCTCAAGCCCGCGAACGTCGTGATCACCTCCGAGGGAATCGCCAAGGTCCTCGACTTCGGCCTCGCGAAGACCGCCGGGCCGCAGACGACCTCCGGTTCGGGGGGGGTCGGCGGGGAACGGACCGTGACTTCCGTGGGAACGGCCGCGGGGATCATCCTCGGCACCGCGGCCTACATGAGCCCCGAGCAAGCGCGCGGCAAGGCGGTCGACCGCCGCACCGACGTCTGGTCGTTCGGCTGCGTCGTCTACGAAATGCTGACCGGCGCCACAGCCTTCGGCGGCGAGACGGTGACGGACGTCCTCGCGGCGATCGTCCACAAGGAACCCGATTGGTCGCGCCTTCCCGCCGCCGCACGGCCGCGGCTCGAGCGGCTCTTGCGCCGCTGCCTGGCGAAGGAACAGCGCGACCGCGCGAGCGATCTCGGCGACGTCGCGCTCGTGCTGCGCGAGATCGCGAGTGAATGTTCCGAAGAGCCGTCCACGATTCCTTTCGCCGGGCCGAAGCGATCGATTCCCTGGCCCGCCGTCGCCGCGGCGGCCCTGGTGGCGCTCGCCGTCGGGACCGCGATCGGCGCGAAGTGGCTCGCGGGGACGCCGGCGGGCGAGCCCCCCGCCTTCGCCCCCTCTTCGTTTCGCCAGTTGACCTTCCTCCCCGGCGGCGAAAACCTCCCCGCGATCTCCCGGGACGGTCAGAGCTTCGCCTACGTCGCGGGGCCGAGCGGGAAGGGCGACATCTTCGTCCAGCGGATCGACGGCCGGAACGCCACCAACCTCACGGCCCACTGCCCGCTCGACGACTTCGATCCCGCCTTCTCTCCGGACGGCCGCTTCATCGCCTACCACTCCGAGTGCTCGGGCGGCGGCCTCTTCGTGATGGGAGCCAGCGGCGAGTCGGCGCGCAAGGTCGCCGACTCGGGCTTCAGCCCGGCGTGGTCCCCGGACGGGAAGGAGATCGCCGTCGTGACCGAGCGGCTCGGCCTACCGTTCGGGCGCAACACGACCAGCATCCTCTCCGCCGTCGCGGTCGAGACCGGCAAGCGGCGCGTGATCAGCGAGCACGACGCGATGCAGCCGGCGTGGTCCCCGGACGGGAAACGGATCGCGTTCTGGGGCCTCGCGGGAACTTCCCAGCGCGACCTCTACACCGTGGCGGCGGACGGTTCGCAGGCCGCCCCGGAAGCCGCGACCCGTGTGACCGAGGACCCTGACGTCGATTGGAGCCCGGCCTGGTCGCCCGACGGCCGCGCCCTGTTCTTCTCGAGCACGCGCGGCGGGACGGTCAACCTCTGGCGCATCCCGATCGATCCCGAGACCGGGACCGCTGCGGGATCTCCGGCCCCCGTCACCGCGCCTTCGAGCTGGGTGGGCTGGATCTCGCTTTCGGGCGACGGGAAGAAGCTCGTCTTCGTCGATCGCAACGCGAGGACGTCGGTCCTGCGAGCGCCGTTCGATTCCGCTCGGGCCGAGATCACCGGACCTCCCGCTGAAGTCCCCCTCGGCACCCTCGAGATCGACCCGGAGATGGACCTGTCGCCGGACGGATCGACGATCGCCTTCGCGAACTCGGGGCTCCCGCAGCACCTGCACCTCGTGCGTGCCGACGGCTCGGGACTCGTCCAGCTCACCGACGGCGCGAATCGGGACCGGCAGCCCGCCTTCTCTCCCGACGGCCGTTCGATCGCGTTCCAGACCAACCGGTGGCCGGGGAGCATGGCGCTGATCCGCACGGACGGGAGTGGACTCCGTCCGCTCGTCTCCGACCGGGGGGAGGGCTGGTTCCCGCTCTGGTCCCCGGACGGCAGGCGCGTCGCCGTCAGCTCCCAGGAAGGCTGCTTTTTCCTCGATCCGTCCGCGGCGAGCGAGACCGGGGCGACGACGACGATCGCCGCCGCCGGAGACGAAGGGAACTTCTGGGCCTCGTCGTTCTCGCCCGACGGGACCCAGATCCTCGGGGGGATTTGGAAGGACGGCTTCCCCGTCGGAATCGAGATCCTCTCGCTCGAGGACCGCTCGCGAAGGAACGTCCTGTCCGCCCCCGGGGTTTCCCAGGCCCAGTACCTTCCCGACGGCAGACGCGCGGTGGTCAATCTCGGGGATCGACTCGCGGTGCGCGATCTGACGAACGGGTCGAGCCGGGACGTTCTGACCGCGACCGCCGGACGCGACATCGCCTGGTTCACGATCTCCAGGGACGGCCGCTGGATCGCCTGGTTCACCGCCGCCGACGAATCGGACATCTGGATGGCGACGTTCGAGTGAGCCCTTCGGTCCTCCGGGCTCACCGCCCCCGGCGCTTGCCGAGTTCCCGCCCGATCCATTCGGTGGCCCCGTCGGTTTCCGCCCAGGCCCTTCCAAGGTAACGAACGACGACCTGCGCTTCCTCGGGGCTTCCCATCGAGTACGAGTCGGGCATGAGCGGTTCGGGGTCTTCGGCCCCGGCGAGAATCTCCGCCGCGAAACGGTTCTTCCCCACCGCGCGCCGGAGGGTCTTCCGGCTCGACGCGGTATCCCCCTCCTCGCGGAAGGCCAGCAGGGCGCGAGCGAATGCGAGGATCGCGCCGGGTTCTTCGCCGAAACGATCGACGAAGTCCCTCGCGGCATCGTTCGCTTCCGTCTCGAGATAGAGGCCGACGAGATCGAACCGGACTCCCTGATTGTCCCCGGGATTCAACGCGAGCATCCGCTCGGCGATCCGGATCGCCTCCTGCCGCTCCTCGTCCTCCCCCTCGGACAGCGCACCGACGAGATCGTGGAGGGCCCGCATGTAGGGTCGCGTCGACACGTCGCCCCAAAACTCCCCTTGGCCTCTCTCGAAGCGCTCGCTGCCGAGCGCTCGTTCGCCCGCCGCCACTCCCTCGCGGAGGAGCGCGATCGTCTCGTCGCGAGAAGGCGCGGACCGCGCGAGGAGCACGTACGCGTCGGCGCAGTCGGGAGAAATCGAGAGCGCCTCGCGTGCGAGAAGGCGGGTTTTCCTCCCGCGTGCGTCCCAGGCCTTCCAGCAGAGTTCCTGCGCCCGTTCGAGGGGAGTCGAGGCGCTGCTGGGAAGTTCGTCGATTGCGCCGACGAATCGATCACGGATCGCCCGGTTCAGATCGTCGATCGACTCGAACGCCTGGGACGATGCGAATCGTCCGATCTCCGCCATCACGCGTTCGTTCGCCTCCCGGCTGAAACGGGGCGGAAGGTCAGGAACCCGCGGTGGCGCTTCTCCGAGCAACTCGGGCAGGGCGAGCGTCACATCGACGTCTCTTCCCGCCTGCCGCACCCGTTCCGTGAACCGTCCGCGGTCCAGCGCGTCGGGGGTCGCGGCGGCGAGGGCGCGAAGCACGGCGTCCGCGAGCCCGAGCAGCCGGGCGCTCGGACGCCGCGGGTACGATTTCCCGCGCGTTTCGAGCGCCCAGGGCCACGCGAGTGAGCCCGAGACCTCGATCCCCTCGGCCACCATCCACTCCGCGTCGTCGAGCGGAAGTTCGTGGATCGGTCCGAAGAAGACGTTCAACGTCCGCTCGAGCCCGGCCCGGTCGCCGGCGAGGACCCTCTCGTGGGCCTCGCGGGATGGAAGGAGACACAGGCCGTACTCCTTTCGAGCCGCACCGAGGACGATCGCGTGGGTGAAGCCGCCCGCGGATGCGGGCGATTCGATCCGGATGAGGTCCTCGTCCGTCAACTCCCTCCAGGGAGCGGCGTCGTAGAACGACCGCGCGGCCTCGTAGAACGAGCGCGCCTCCGTCTCGAAGACGTCGGGCGCGTCGAAGATCCCCGGAACCGGATTCGAGAAGGTCTGCCCGAACGTCTCGACCGCGAGATCGACGGCCGGCACCCGGTCGACCACCTCGACGCGAATCCCGAGCGGTTCGAGGCACGAGCGAAAGGCCTCCGCGAGCGATGCATCGACCAATTCCACCGCTGCGGGCAGATACCCGGCTCGCTCGGGGTCGCGAGCGAGCGTTTCGAATCCGCGTAGGCACAGATCGAACGTCGATTCGGTCGGGTCCTGCTCCGTCTCCACTTGGAACGGCCGTTCGCGAACCCCGACCCAGAACGCCCCGCGCGCGCGCCTCGGTTTCTCGCCCTTCCGCTGCGTCCAGAACGGCATCGGAACGACCGCCCCCTGCCAGCGTTCGGATTTGCGGATCGGGAGTTCTTCGAAGCTCGGTGGACGCATCGGGGCCTCCGGGCGGACTGTACACGAAAGCGACCGCCTGTCGAGGAGTGTCCCCGGACCGTTGAGGACGCCCCCTCCCGGCGCTATAGTGCCGAGCCCCTCGGAACCGAATTCGGGGGCATCGATGGCGCCGCACCGGGAAGTCTTCTGGAACATCTCGACTCCCCTCCTCTTCTACAGCCTCGCCGCCGTCGCGACCGGGATCTTTCTCTGGGGATTGTGGCGCCACGTCCGGGTCTGGGCGGCCGGCTGGGCGGAAAAGCGCGAACGATCGTTCGACTGGGGGATCGTCTCCGCGCGGGTCTTCGCGAACAGTTCGATCTTCCGCGGCGACCTCGCCGGAGGCGTCACGCACCTCCTGATCCTCTGGGGGTTCGTGATCCTCTTCCTCGGGACGGTGATGTCGACGGTCGACGAGTGGATGGTCTCGTATCTCTCGGGCGGCCTCTACCTCGCCTACGCCTGGGCGCTCGACGCCGCGGGGATCGCCCTCCTCGCCGGGATCGCGCTCGCCTACCTCAGGCGGTACGTCTGGAAACGCGGGAGGATGGCGACTCTCCGCGGCGACCACGTCGTCCTTCTCGCGCTCGTCGTCGTCACCCTGAGCGGCTACTTCGTCGAGGGAATGCGCCTCCTCGCCGACTCGCCCCCCTGGCCCGAGCCCGCCCCCGTCGGAAACTGGATCGCCTCGATCTCCCCTCTCGACCCCTCGGGGGCGCTTGTCGCTCACCGGGTCTGGTGGTGGATCCACGCGATCGCGAGCCTCGGCCTCGTCGCCTGGTTCCCCTTCTCGAAGTTCCTCCACGTCGTTGCGGCTCCCTTGAACCTCGTCTACGAGGGGAAGCGGTCGATCCCCTTCCTCACGCTCGAGGAACGTGAGGCTCTCGAAACCGACTTCAGCACGCGGCAGCGGATCATGATGGACGCCTGCACCCGGTGCGACCGTTGCACCGTCGTCTGCCCGAGCGCCGGCGCGGGCGAGCCCCTCTGGCCGCGCGTCGCGATCGACGAAGCGCGCGCGTACGTCCGCCGCGCCGGAGCGGACGCCAAGCGCGGCACCGCCGTTTCGTCGGAGTCGGCGTGGCTCTGCACCACCTGCGGCCACTGCCGCCTCGAATGCCCCTCCTCGATCAGCCCGATGGAGATCCTGCGGGAGGTACGGGTCGCGCGCGTCGAGAGCGGCGAGGACGTCCCCGACAACCTCCAGGGGATGCTCGAGTCGGTCTACAAGTTCAAGAATCCCTGGCAGGGCGCCAAGGGGAAGCGCATGGACTGGGCCGCGGGGCTCGACGTTCCTTCGGTCGCGGACGAGGGAACGGACGGGCGGTGTTTCTACGTCGGCTGCACCTACGCCTACGACAGCCGTCTCCAAGGAATTCCGCGCTCGGCGGTCGCGATCTTCGCGGCCGCGGGGTACCGCTACGGAGTCCTCGGGAAGGAAGAGGTCTGCTGCGGGGAGACGGTCCGCGGCGTCGGCGAAGAAGGGCTCTTCTTCGATCTCGCCGACGCGAACGTCGACGTCTTCGGAAAACACGGCGTGCGGGAGATCGTCTCGGCTTGCCCCCACGGGATGCACGCCTTCGCGAACGAGTACCGTCGCCTGGCACCGAACGCCGCCGCGCGCCGCGTGCTCCACCTCTCCCAGGCCCTCGACGAGATCCTGCGGAGCGGGACCCTCCGACTCGAACATTTGGGGGAGCGCGCCGTCACCTTCCACGACCCCTGTTTCCTCGGCCGGCGCGGCGGCGTCTACGACGCGCCGCGGAACGTCCTCGCGTCGATTCCCGGCGTCCGCCTCCTCGAGATGGAACGCTCGCGCGAGCGCAGCCTCTGCTGCGGGGGAGGAGGCGGGCGCATGTGGGTCGAATCCTCGTCGGGCGAGAAGATGTGCGAGATCCGCGCCCGCGAGGCCGTGGGGACCGGAGCCGACATCGTCGTCACCGCCTGCCCGTTCTGCTTCACGAACCTCGACGACGGCGTCAAGACCGGCGGATTCGAGGGGAAGGTGGTCGTCAAGGACCTCACCGAGTTGGTCGCCGAGTGCCTCCCAGCGAGAGGAGCCGCCTGATGGAGATCCTGGTCTGCGTGAAACGGGTTCCCGACACCGCCGATGCGGAGATCGGCATCCGTCCCGACAAGAAGGGGATCGTGGACGAGGACCTCGCCTTCGGCATCGGCGAGTGGGACAACTATGCGGTCGAGGAGGCGATCCGTCTCAAGGAGGCGCACGGGGGGACGGTGACGGTCGTCACGGTCGGTCCGGAGGAGAACGAGGAAATCCTCCGCCGCTGCCTCGCGATGGGTGCCGACGAAGCGATCCGGATCGATGCGGCCCCCCTCGGGAGCCCCGATCCCTACGCCGTCGCCCGAGCCCTCGCGGAGGTCGCGAGGAGAAAGGCGTACGACCTGGTGCTCACCGGGGCCCTCTCCGGAGACGACGGCTGGGGGATCGTCGGCCCCGTCCTCGCGGGGCATCTCGGGCGCCCCCACGCGACCCTCGTCACCTCGGTGGAGGTCGAGGGGACGAAGGTCGTCGTGACGCGCGAGCTCGAGGGGGGGCTCGAGGAGATCCTCGCGATCGAGCGTCCCGCGATCCTCACGATCCAGACCGGGATCAACGAGCCCAGGTACGTCTCGATCATGGGCATCCGAAAGGTGCGCGCGAAAGAGATCCCGGTCCTCGCCCCTGCGGGCGGGGCCGCGAGCCTCCTCGGTCCCGCCCGCCTTTCCGTTCCGCCCGCCGGGAAGGAAGCGGTCTTCCTCACCGGGGCCCCCGCGGAGGTCGCGCAGAAGATCCTCGACCTCGTGAAGGAGCGAGGGGGGGTGGCGTGATGGCGAGAATCCTCGTCCTCGTGGAGCACCGCCGAGGGACGATCCGCGAGGGGACGTTCGAGTGCGTCACGCTCGCCCGTACGATCGCGGGAAGCTCCGGGAACGAGCCGGCCGCCGTCCTCCTCGGAAGCGGCGTCGCTCCGTTCGCGGAGACGCTTTCCTCGTACCTCCGCGAGACGATCGTCGTCGACGATCCTTCCCTCGAGCCGTTCCGGTTCGAGGCGTACGCCCCCGTCCTCCGCGAGATCGTCGCGAAGGAAAAGCCGGTCCTGGTCCTCGCGCCGCACTCGGCGGCGGGGATGGAGCTGGTCCCGAGGCTCGCCTTCGAGACGGGAAGGCCCTGTGCGACCGACTGCGTCGAGGTGTCTCTGCACGAGAGAGAGGTCGTCGTGAGGCGGAGCGCTTACGGCGGGAAGCTCGACGCGACGCTCGCCCTCGCCCCCGGTTCTCTCGTGACGTTGCGAGGAGGCTCGTACCCCGCCGCGGCGACCGGCGCGAAGGGTACGGTCCGCGCGTTCCCCTGCCCTCCCCCTCCGCCCGCGTGGACTACCGAACACCGCGGCTATCGGGAAACCGCGTCGGGAGCCGTCGACATCACCCAGGCGCCCCTCATCCTCGCGATCGGACGCGGGATCAAGGACGAGGACAACGTCCCCAAGGCGCAGGCCCTGGCCGACAAACTCGGCGCGGTCCTCGCTTGCTCGCGGCCGGTCGTCGACAAGAAGTGGCTCGGGAAGGAGCGACAGGTCGGCACGTCGGGGAAGACGGTCAAGCCGAAGGTCTACCTGGCGTTCGGGATCAGCGGCGCCTTCCAGCACGTCGCGGGAATCAAAGGGCCGGGGGTCTTCATCGCGGTGAACCGCGATCCCAAGGCGCCGGTCTTCCGAGCCGCCGACTACGGCGTCGTCGACGACCTCTTCAAGATCATGGACGCCCTGGAGGAGAAGCTCAGCGCGCGGTGAGCGGGAGGATCCGGTGAACTTCGACCTGACCCGGGAACAAAAGGAGATCCAACAGGCGGCGCGCGAGTTCGCGGAGGGAGAGTTCGACAAGGACCTCGCGATTCGGCTCGAGCGCGAGCATGCCTTCCCGCGCTCGATCTGGAAGAAGGCCTGTCAGTTGGGGTTCATCGGGATTCACTTCCCGGAAGCGTACGGGGGCCAGGGGATGGGGGTCCTCGAAAACGCCCTCATCGCCGAGGAGTTCTGCCGCCGCGACAGCGGGATCGGAACGACGCTCACGCTCGCGGATTTCGGCTCGGAGATCCTCCTCCGGCGCGGGACCGAAGCGCAGAAGAAGAAGTTCCTCGGCGCGATCGCCTCGGGAAAGATGATCTCGGCCGGGTGCTTCACCGAGCCGAACCACGGAAGCGACATCACCGGGATGGAGACGACGGCGATCCGGGACGGCGACCACTGGGAGATCAACGGCACCAAGACGTTCATCACGAACGGCTGCATCGCCGACGTCTTCGTCGTGCTCTGCCAGACCGACCCCGAGGCGAAGCCGGCGTATCGCGGGCAATCGTTGATCCTCGTCGAGAAGGGGACGGCGGGGCTCGAGGCGGCGGAGGTCGGGGAGAAGATGGGGATCAGGATGACCTCGACCGCCGAGGTCGCGTTCTCCGGGGTCCGCGTACCCGTCTCGAACCTCGTCGGCGAGGAGAACCGCGGTTTCTATCACGTGCTCGAGTTCTTCGACGAGAGCCGCGCCGAGATCGCCGCGACCGCGGTCGGCATCGCGCAGGGGGCGTTCGACCGCGCCCTCGACCACGCGAAGCAGCGGGAACAGTTCGGACAGCGGCTCGCCGACTTCCAGGCGACCCAGCACAAGATCGCCGACATGGCGACGAAGATCGAGGCGGCGCGCCTCCTGACCTACCGCGCCGCCTGGAGCTTCGACCAGGGACGGATCGACCCGAAACTGACCTCGATGGCGAAGCTCTGGGCCGGACGCACGGCGGTCGAGGTCACCGACGAGGCGGTGCAGATTCTCGGCGGATACGGGTACATCTTGGAGTACGAGGTCGAGCGCTTCTACCGCGACGCGAAGATCACGGAGATCTACGAGGGAACGAAGGAGATCCAGAAGAACACGATCGCGTCGGCGTACATGAAAAAGAGGTGACGAAGTGCCACGATCCCCTCACCGCCCTCATCGATCCCTACGAACTTTACCGCGACCGCGACGGCTGCACGTTCGAGCGAATGCGGGCGGAGGCGCGGGGATGGCCCCTGGTCTGCGGGATTCCGATTGAAGAATTGACGACTATCGAGGAATGTCCCCGCGCCCCCTCGATCAAACCAAATCGAACCGGTCCAGGTTCATCACCTTGTGCCACGCGGCCACGAAGTCCTTCACGAACTTCTGCTTCGCATCGTCGGAGGCGTACACCTCCGCGATCGCCCGCAACTGCGAGTTCGAACCGAAGACGAGGTCGACCGAGGTTCCGGTCCACTTGATCTTGCCGGTTCCGCGATCGAACCCCTCGTAGACGTGCTCGCCTTTCGCGGCCTTCTTCCACTCGAGGTTCATGTCGAGAAGGTTGACGAAGAAGTCGTTGGTCAGCGTCTCGGGCTTCTTCGTGAAGACGCCGTGGTCGGCCCGGCCGGCGTTGGCCCCGAGGACGCGGAGACCGCCCAGGAGCACCGTCATCTCCGGCGCCGTCAGCGTCAGCAGGAACGCCTTGTCGACCAGCATCTCCTCCGGGGTCCGCCCGTCGCTCGCGCGGAAGTAGTTGCGGAACCCGTCCGCCTTCGGCTCGAGCACGGCGAACGACTCCACGTCGGTCATCTCCGGGGTCGCGTCGGTGCGTCCCGGGGAGAAGGGGACCTTCACGTCGAACCCGGCGTCCTTCGCCGCCTTCTCCACCGCGGCGCAACCGCCCAGGACGATCAGGTCCGCGAGGGAGACCTTCTGGAACTCCTTCTGGATCTTCTCGAGGACCTCGAGCCCCTTCGCCAGGATCGCCGGGTCGTTGACCGCCCAGTCCTTCTGCGGGGCGAGGCGGAGGCGCGCCCCGTTCGCACCGCCGCGCTTGTCGGTCGTGCGGAAGGTGGACGCCGACGCCCAGGCCATGGAGACGAGCCGGGAAACGGACAGTCCGGAGGCCAGAATCTTGCCCTCGAGGTCGGCGATCTCTTTCTCGCCGAGGGGCGGATGCGTGGGGGCCGGGACCGGGTCCTGCCAGATCTGCGGCTCCTTGGGCACCTCCGGCCCCAGATAGCGCGAAACCGGGCCCATGTCGCGGTGGGTCAGCTTGAACCAGGCTCGGGCGAAGGCGTCGGCGAACTCGTCGGGATGCTCGTAGAAGCGTCGCGAGATCTTCTCGTAGATCGGGTCCATCCGGAGGGAGAGGTCGGTGGTCAGCATCGACGGCGCGTGCTTCTTGTTCGGGTCGTGGGCGTCGGGGACGGTGCCCGCCCCCGCGTTCCCCTTCGGCTTCCACTGGTAGGCGCCCGCCGGGCTCTTGGTGAGCTCCCACTCGTACTCGAACAGGTTCTTGAAGTAGTTGTTGCTCCACTGGGTCGGCGTCTCGGTCCAGGTGACCTCGATGCCGCTCGTGATCGTGTCCGCCCCCTTGCCGCTTCCGAAGGAGCTCCTCCATCCGAGGCCCTGCTCTTCGAGTCCGGCGGCCTCGGGCTCACGCCCGACGTGGGTCGCGGGGCCCGCGCCGTGGCACTTGCCGAAGGTGTGCCCGCCGGCGATGAGGGCGACCGTCTCCTCGTCGTTCATCGCCATGCGTCGGAAGGTTTCGCGGATGTCCCGGGCCGCGGCGATCGGATCGGGGTTCCCGTTGGGTCCTTCGGGGTTCACATAGATCAGGCCCATCTGGACCGCGCCGAGCGGGTCCTCGAGCTCGCGGTCGCCGCTGTACCGCTCGTCCCCGAGCCAGGTCCCCTCGGGTCCCCAGTAAATGTCCTCCTCGGGCTCCCAGACGTCTTCGCGCCCGCCCGCGAATCCGAAGGTCTTGAATCCCATCGACTCGAGGGCGACGTTGCCGGTGAGGACCATCAGGTCGGCCCACGAGATCTTCCGCCCGTACTTCTGCTTGATCGGCCAGAGGAGGCGACGGGCCTTGTCGAGGTTCACGTTGTCGGGCCAGGAGTTGAGAGGAGCGAAGCGGAGCGTTCCCGACGAAGCGCCGCCGCGACCGTCGCCGATGCGGTACGTGCCGGCGCTGTGCCACGCCATCCGGATGAAGAGCGGACCGTAATGGCCGAAGTCGGCAGGCCACCAGTCCTGGGAGTTCGTCATCAGTTCCGTTAGGTCCTTCTTCACGGCCGCAAGGTCGAGCGTTTTGAACTCCGCGGCGTAGTCGAACGTCTCGCCCAAGGGGTTCATTTGGGGCGGGTTCTGGTGGAGGATCTTCAGATTGAGCTGATTCGGCCACCAGTGCTGGTTGGCGATGGTGCCGGCCGCCTTGTGCTTGAGCGGTCCGTGCATCACGGGGCATTTGCCTTCGTTGCTCATCTTTTCTTTTTCTCCGATCGTGGTTGGAACGTGTTCCTGGCCTGTATTGCGGACGAGGACCTATGGCCCTCGAATTAGACCTTGTACAGTTTAGAACAATTCCTCGGCGGCCGGCAGGGGGCCGGATCGGCCAGTCTACCGAATGCAACGTGGCCGCGAGACTGTGGGTTGGGGCGTGCGCGTTTCCCGCGCGTTCCGGCTGCCGCTCGTCGGCGATCCGGATCGTAATCGGCCGGGCCGAGGTTGCGTTGGGTCCTCCGGGTACCGGTTACGCCCCGTCCCGAAAGCGCGGTCCCGGGTCCGTCGCCACGGGTGTGGCGCTGGAACTCTCACACCCACCGCAACTTCGGCGCGCGTGGCCTCTCGGCATCGGCGGGCGTCCGCACCCCACAATCTCGCGTCCACGCTGTACCGAATGGGGACCCGAACGCGCGGGCAAGGCTCAGCGCTTCGCGAAGACCCGGACCCCCTTGTCCCGCCGCTGCAGGACCCGCCGGAAGACCTCCATCCGGCCGATCCCGCGTCACTCGTCCTCTTCGATGTCCCGTCCCAGATTCTCGATCTCCCTACCCTTCGGGTACGGAGAGTGTACAAGTAACTGTGTAACCGGCTACGACCTGTACCCTATCGAAAGGAG
>CAYLHQ010000039.1:0-28107 GCA_964383585.1 uncultured Acidobacteriota bacterium | reverse complement strand
CGGAGACTTTGGGAGACCCCGGTCCTCGACTCCAACGCCATCCACGACGCCGTCTCCACGTTCTGAACTCAACGCGAAGTGGAAAGAGATGGCCAAAAACCCTGTTCCATCCCCCAACAACGTCGCGGTCACGTAGGATTTTATCGGAGGTCGGGATAGAATCCCGAGCGAAGCGAGGGTACCCATGGTGATCGACCCGCGGCTCCTCGAAATCCTGATCTGCCCCGCCTGTCACGCGGAGGTGCGCGAGGTCGACTCGGGCGCCGGACTCGAGTGCGCCGGGTGCGGTCGAGTCTACCCCGTGAGGGACGGGATTCCCGTCATGCTCGTGGAGGAGGCCACTCCGCCCCGCGAGGGGGGGGGAGCCGCTTCGTGACCGCCTTTTCGAGGGCGCGCGCGACGCGGCTCCTCGAAGCGATCCGCGGCCGCGAGGTGCTCGTCGTCGGAGATGTGATCCTCGACCGGTTCGTCTGGGGGTCGGTCGACCGGATCTCCCCGGAAGCGCCGGTTCCGGTCGTTCGCGTGGTTCGCGAGACCGTTCACCTCGGGGGAGCGGCGAACGTCGCAGCGAACCTCGCGGCGCTCGCCGCGCGGCCTCTCCTCGCGGGGATCGTCGGGGAGGACGCCGCGGCGGCCTCCCTCCGGGAATCCGCGCGCGCGCAGGGGGTCTCCACCGAGTTCGTCACCGACCCCGGGCGGCCGACGACGACCAAGACGCGGGTTCTCGCGAGGTCGCAGCAGGTCGTCCGCGTCGACCGGGAGGCCGACCGGGGGCCGTCCGTGGAGGCGCTCGACGCCCTCGGCGAGATCCTTCTCCGCACGGTCTCCACCCTTGCGGCGGTCGTCGTCTCCGACTACGCGAAGGGGACGGTCGATCCCCGCGTCCTCGCGCCGCTACTGTCCCGCGCGCGGGAACGGGGAATCCCCGTTGTCGTCGATCCGAAGCCGCCGCGTCTCGACCTCTACCAGCCGATCACGGTGATGACCCCGAACCAGGCGGAGGCCTCCCGGCTTTCCGGCATCGAGATCCGTTCGGACGCCGACTGTGCGCGGGCGGCCGAGGTCCTCCTCTCCCGGATCGACACCGGCGCGGTGCTCGTCACCCGCGGCGAGGAAGGGATGATGCTTCGGGAGCGCCGGGCGGAGCCAGTGTTCGTGCACGCCGCCGCGCGGGAGGTCTTCGACGTGACCGGGGCCGGGGACACCGTCGCCGCCGTCGTCGCCGCCGCGCTCGCCGCCGGGTCTTCGCTCGACGAGGCGATGCGGCTCGCGAACCACGCCGGGGGGGTGGCGGTCGGCAAGATCGGGACCGCGGCGGTCCGGCCGGAGGATATCCTGGCTCACTTGGAGGCGGCCCCCGACCCCGCAACTTGACGCCCTTTTCCGGGGGCATAAGTTTCCAACGTCGCGTCAGGGCGCCCCGGTTCGGGGCGGCGGCGACGGGGCGGGCGGGCCATGCAGATGGTGACCTCCAGCATTCCGACCAGTCTCACTGCGGGACGCCTCGAGGGGATCGGTGTCCCCGAGCTCCTGTGGAACCTCTGCCGCCGCCGGAGCACCGGCGTGATCCACCTCACCGAGCGCGGCTTCACCAAGAAGATCTACCTGGCGGACGGGAAGATCATCTTCGCGGCCTCGAGCGACCCGGACGACCGTCTCGGCGAGATGCTCCTCCGGGAGGGGATCGTCCGCCTGGCGGCGCTCGATCGCGCCGTCGCGAGGCTGCACGAGGGGAAACGGCTGGGGACGCTGCTCGTCGAGTCGGGGGACCTTTCGCCCGAACAGCTCGTGCGTTCCGTGGTCGGCCAGGTCCGCGCAATCGTCCTCAGCGTCTTCGCCTGGGAGACCGGCGACTACCGTTTCGTCGAGGGGCCCCTTCCGACCGAGGAACTGATCACGCTCGAGATGCGGACGGGGGAGATCCTGCTCCAGGGGATCCGGTCGGTGACTTCGTTCACGCGGATCCGGCGAAGCGTCGGCTCCGACCGCGCCCGGTATCGCGCCGCCGCCGACTGGCGGACCGCCGTCGAAGGGCTCGCGCTCGCGGACGGGGAACGGTCCCTTCTCGAACGCCTCGAAGGGGACGGGGAGACCGTCGATCACCTGTGCGAGCAGGTCTCCCTCTCGAACTTCGAGGTCTACCAGGCCCTCTGGGCGTTTCGCGTTCTGGGGGCCGTCCAGGAGGTCGACCGGGCCCTCGAATTCGGCCCCGCCGGGGCCGACGAGGGGAGTCTCGCCGCTGAGTCGTTCCCGGCTCTCCTCGTGCGCATGTGCCGTCAGGGAGAAACCGGCGTCCTGTACGTCGCGCGCGGCTCCCACGAGCGAACGTTCCACCTGCGCGAGGGCCGCTGCGTCTTCGCCACCAGCAACAATCCCGACGACGGGCTTCTCGCACACCTCCTCCGCAGGGGGGTAATCTCCATCCGGGACCGGGAGGAGACCGCAAAACGCCTCCTGTCCAACAAACGGGTGGGGACGATCCTCCTCGAGATGGGAGTGATCGACGAGATCGATCTGGCCCGGATGGTCCGGGAGCAGCTCTCGGAGGTCGTTTACGACACGTTCCGCTGGACGGACGGAGACTGGACCTTCGCCGCGGGAGAGCTCCCCACCCTCGAGGGGATCACGGTCGATCGGAGCCTGGAGGAGCTCGTTCTCGAGGGGGTGCGCCGCGTCACGTCGTGGGCCCGGATCCGGGAGGGGCTCGGCGGACTCGGCACCCGGCTCGTCCTCACCCCCGACTACCTCTCGATTCTCGACCGGATGACGGTCGGTCCGGACGACTGGGCCCTCGTGGCACGGTTCCGCCAGCCGACGAGCCCCGCCGAGGCCTGCGCGTCGGCGACCCTCCCCGACTTCCGCGTCGCCCAGACCCTCTGGGCGCTCCGGCTCCTCGGCGTCGTCGAGGAGGTAGCGGCCGGCGACGTGGTCGAGATGGCGCTCGGGGGGATCGCGCCGGAGAGCGTGGACGCTCCGTCCGAGCGGGCGGCGGAGCCGGAGCCGATCGCCCCCGTCCCCGTCGATTCCGACGCGTCGTTCGTGGTGACGCCCCCCGACGCGATCCTCCCGGCCCGGGACTTCGAGGAGGACGCGGCGATTCCGCCGTCCGACTGGGACGAGCGCGAGGCGGGGCGGGAGGTCGACTCCGCCTGGACGCCGGCCGAGGACCTCCCAGCGCTCCGCCTCTCCGAGGTCGAAGAGGTAAGCGACACCCTGGTCCACGAGCCCTGGCAACTCGTTGCCGAGAACGCGAGGGAGACCTTCTCTCCGACGGGAGGTGTCAACCCGGTCGAATCGGCCGAGCCGGTCGAACCCTTCGAGCCGGTCGGAACCGTTGCATCGGTCGAAGACGGCGCGCCGAGCGACGCCGCGTTCGGTTTCGAGATGGCGGAGCCTCCGAAGGGAGACGAAGACGACGCCCCGCGGCTCCCCGCGTGGGGTCTCGAGTCCGATGTGGTCGAGGCCGATCGCGCCCCCGCCGCTGCCCCGGATTGGGCCCTCGAGGAAGATCCCGCGGCGATCGCCCGGACCGAGGAGGAGATCGGTGGCGAGCCGTCTCCGTTCGACTCGACGACCGTGCGGATCCCGCGCGACGAGGTCGAGGCCGCGCTTCGAGGGGATCCCGCGATCGAGGAGCCCCGGGCGGAGGTCGTTCCCGTTCCCGAGCGCGTTCCCGAGCCCGAGCCCGAGCCGGAGCCCGAGGCGGAAGGGACTGCGGCACCTCCGACGGAGTGGGACGCCCCGCCGAACCTCGATGGAGAGATCGCCCGCTTCAACGCGCGCCAGAAGGCGATCTTCCGGGTGCTCCGTTCGGAGATCGGGGCGGGAGCCGTCCCGTTCGTGCGGAACTGCAAGGCGGCCCTTCCCGAGGGGATGGCCGGGGCGATCGGGGAGACGACCCTCCTTCCCGACGGGACGTGGGACTCGCTCGAACTCAAGAAGGCGGTCGCCGCCGCGCGCTGCGACCGGTTCGCCGAGGTCTTCGAGCGGCTTCTCGAGGACCAGATCGAGCGGATTCGTCCGCAGATCGGGGAGAAGCGCGCACAGGCCCTCGTGGATCTCCTGGCGGGCGGCGGCTAGACGGCGCGGCCCCCTGTGTAGGGGTCGTCGTCGACATCCTCGTAGACGGGGGCGCTGCTCGGCAGGGGGGCGTCGTCCTCCGGTTCGTCGGTGAGGCGCAAGACACCGGAGTCGACGAGCGCGTCCGGCTCCGCGCGCGGTGCTCCGGCCGGCTGCGTCCGCAAGTAGGCGAGTTCTCGCTCGAGGCGCTCGACGTCTTTGGTCAGCTTCCGGTTCCGGAACCGGATCGCGGCCCCCTCGGCGAGCGCGATTCCCCCCGCGTACACGATCCCGACCACGATGCCGAGGAGGACGACGGCGTAGAGCGGAACATCCTCGTGGAGGGTCTTGAGGACGGTCACTCCCACCCGCGCGTCGTAGTTCGTCGAGACGAACCCGAGGACCAGGATCAGCAGCACGACGGTCATCAGACTGACGAAAAGTCGCATTCCTCCCTCACGCTCCGGCGACGACCGGCCGGAGGACTTCGTCCCAGAGGCCCTGCGCCCGGAGGATCGTCTCCACCAGATCGCGGACGGCGCCCCGTCCGCCGGGGGAAGGGGAAACCCAGTGGACCGCCTCGCGCACCGTGGGATCGGCGTCCGACGGGGCGGCGGAGAACCCCGCCTTCCGGATCGCGGGAAGGTCCACGAGGTCGTCCCCCATGTAACAGACCGCTTCGAGGGGCAGCCGCTGGCGGGCGGCGATCGAGGCGAGGAGCGTCCCCTTGTCGTCCGAACCCTGCCGGACGTCGACGAAGTCGAGCTCGCGCGCCCGGATCGAGACCGCCTCCGACGTGCGGCCCGAAAGGAGCGCGAAGCGGAGCCCCGCCCGCTGCCCGAGGCGGGTCCCGAGGCCGTCGCGCGTCGAGAAGGCGCGGCTGTCCGTCCCGTCCGAGTGGATCACGATCCGCCCGTCGGTGAGAACGCCGTCGGCGTCGAGCACGACCAGGCGGACGCGCCGCGCCCGCTCGAGGACCGCTTCGTCCGTCCGGTGGAGGCTCAAAACAGCTCCGTGCGCCATAGATCGTGGATCTGGATCACGCCGTCGAGCACGCCGTTCGCGTCGACGACGGGGAGGGACGTGATCTTCCGCGTCTCCATCATGCGAAGGGCCTCGCTCGCCAGGGCCGAAGCGCCGATCGTCCGTGGATCGCGGGTCATCGCCTCGCTCACGCTTCCGTCGAGGGGGCGTTCGGCGCGGAGCAGGAGGCGCCTCAGGTCGCCGTCGGTCAGGATTCCGACGAGTTTGCCGCCGTCCCCGACGACGCACGTCATGCCGAGGCGCTTCGCCGACATCTCGCGGACCGCCTCGGCCATGCTCGCGGTCACCGGCACGGCGGGGACGTCGTCCCCCCGGTGCATGAGGGAGCCGACCTTGAGGAGCTTCCGCCCGATCCGACCCCCCGGATGGTAGGTCGCGAATTGGTCGGGCGTGAGCCCCCGATGCTCAGAACAGGCGACGGCGAGGGCGTCGCCCATGGCGAGCGCCGCGGTCGTCGAGGCGGTCGGGACCAGGTCGAGGCTGCAGGCCTCCTCCCGGACCGCGACGTCGAGGAAGACGTCCGCGTGGCGTGCGAGCGTGGAATCGGCCCGGCCGCTCATGGCGATGATCGTCGCGCCGAGACGGCGGATAATCTCGAGCAGGCGCACGAGCTCGTCGGTTTCGCCCGAGTTCGAGACCGCGAGGACAACGTCCCCCCCGACGATCATGCCGAGATCGCCGTGGATCGCCTCCGCCGGGTGCATGAAGTAGGCGGGCATGCCGATCGAGGAGAAGGTGGCGGCGATCTTTTGGGCGACGATCCCCGACTTTCCCATGCCGGTCAGGACGATGCGGCCGCGGCACCCGAGGCAGACGCGGACCGCCGCGTCGAAACGCTCGTCGAGCCTTCGGGCCATTTCCTCGATGCCGCGCGCCTCGATCGCGAGGACGCGGCGGGCCGTTTCGACGGACACGAAAAGGTCCTCCGGCCGCGCATCATAACGCGGCCCGGCGGATCGCGAGGAGTGTGTCGAGCAGGGCCGGGAACTCGTCGAGCCGGAGCTGGTTCGGCCCGTCGCACGGCGCGCGGTCGGGGTCGTCGTGCACCTCGAAGAAGAGGGCATCGACCCCGACGGCGACCGCGGCCTTCGCGAGGTCGGCGATGAACTCCCGCTCGCCCCCCGAGGCGTCGCCCCGTCCGCCGGGGAGTTGCACGGAGTGCGTCGCGTCGAAGCAAACCGGCACGCCGAGCGCGCGCATCCGGCCGAGGCTCCGGAAATCGACCACGAGGTTGTTGTATCCGAAGGTGCTCCCGCGCTCGGTGAGCATGACCCAACGGTTTCCGGTCGAGCGGACCTTCTCGACCGCGTGACGGAGGTCCCACGGCGCGACGAACTGCCCCTTCTTGACGTTCACGGCCCGCCCGGTTCGCCCTGCCGCGACGAGCATGTCGGTCTGGCGGCAGAGGAAGGCCGGGACCTGGAGGAGGTCGATCGTCGCGGCGAGCGGAGCCGCCTGCTCCGGGACGTGGAAGTCGGTCGTGAGGGGCAAGCCCGTCTCCTCCTTGACCTTCCGCAGGATCCGGAGTCCCTCCTCGAGCCCCGGACCCCGGAAGGAGGCGACCGACGTCCGGTTGGCCTTGTCGAACGACGACTTGTAGACGAGCGGCACGCCGCGGCCGGAGGCGATGTCGCGGAGCGCCCGGGCCATCCGGAGGGCGTGGCTCTCGCTTTCGACGACGTCCGGCCCCGCGATGAGGAGGAGGGGAGCGCCGTCCCCCGCCTCCACGCCGTCAGCGATGCGGATCGGGGGCGACGACATCGCGGGTCTCGCGGTCGGTCGCCCCGAGCCGCACCTTGCGATGCCGGTAGGAGGCGGCGACGAAATCCCGGAAGAGCGGGTGGGGCTCGAGCGGACGCGACTTGTACTCGGGGTGGAACTGGCACGCGAGGAACCACGGGTGGTCCGCGTACTCGACGATCTCGACGAACTTGCCGTCGGGAGAGAGGCCGGTGACGCGCAGGCCGGCCGCTTCGAGGCGGGCCCGGAACTCCTGATTCACCTCGTACCGGTGGCGGTGACGCTCGGAGATCCGCTCCTCCCCGTACGCGGCCCGTGCGAAGGAGTCGGGTGCGAGCTCCGCGGGGCACGCCCCGAGCCGCATCGTGCCCCCCATCTCCTCGATGCCGAGCAGGTCGCGCAATTTGTAGATGACCCGGTGGGGAGTGTTCTCGTCGAACTCGGTCGAGTCCGCGCCCGCGAGGCCGGCGAGGTTCCGGGCGCATTCGATGACCGCGCATTGGAGCCCCAGACAGATGCCGAAGAAGGGGATCTTCTTCTCGCGCGCGAACCGGATCGCCTCGATCATGCCGGCGACCCCGCGGATCCCGAATCCGCCGGGGACGAGAATCCCGTCGACCCGCCCGAGTTCGGCCGCGAGCCGTCCGTCGGCCATGTCCTCGGCCTCGATCCAGCGGAGCACGACCCGCAGATTCGAGGCGACGCCCCCGTGGAGGAGCGCCTCCGCGAGCGACTTGTACGAGTCTTCGTACGCCACGTACTTGCCCACGATTCCGATGACGACCTCATCGGCGGGCCTGCGGATCCGGTCAACCAGCTCCTGCCAGGCGGAGAGGTTCTTCCGACGGTAGGGGAGGTCGAGGAACTTCATGATGATCTCGTCGATCCCCTCCGCGGAGAGGGCCAGGGGAACCTCGTAGATGGTGTCGACGTCCCGCGCCGTGATCACCGCGTCTTCCGAAATGTTGCAGAACAGGGCGATCTTCCGCTTCACCTCCTGCGGGATCGGCCGGTCGCAGCGGCAGAGGAGGATGTCGGGCTGGATCCCGATCGCGCGCAACTCTCGGACGGAGTGCTGCGTCGGCTTCGTCTTGAGCTCGCCCGATGCGGCGATCCAGGGAACGAGGGTGAGGTGGACGAAGATCGCGTTGTTCCTTCCGACGTCGAGGCGGAACTGGCGGATCGCCTCGAGGAACGGGAGGGACTCGATGTCGCCCACCGTTCCTCCGATCTCCACGATCTGGACCTCGACCCCCTCGGAGACTTTGAGGATGCTCTCCTTGATCTCGTCGGTGATGTGGGGGATCACCTGCACGGTGGCGCCGAGGTAGTCTCCCTTGCGCTCCTTCTCGATCACGCGCGAGTAAATCTTTCCGGTCGTGAAGTTCGTGTTCCGACCCGCGGTCATCGAGGTGAACCGCTCGTAGTGGCCGAGGTCGAGGTCGGTCTCCGTGCCGTCGTCGGTGACGAAGACTTCGCCGTGCTGGAACGGGCTCATCGTCCCCGGATCGACGTTGATGTAAGGGTCGAGCTTCTGGAGGGTCACCTTGAAGCCCCGGGTCTCCAGGATCCGGCCGATCGAGGCGGCCGCGAGCCCCTTCCCGAGCGACGAGACGACCCCGCCGGTCACGAAGATGTACTTGGTCGCCCTCTTCCCCCGGTTCATCCCTCTGACCTCCTCAATCGGCTGGAGTCGAAAGTCGGCGCCGGACCCGCTCCAGGTCGGCCGGCGTGTCGACGGCGATGGAGCGGAAATCGGAGGGGACCACGACGATCGAGTATCCGGCGCCGAGTGCGCGGAGCTGCTCGAGCCCCTCGTCGAGCTCGAGCGGCGACGGCGCGAGACGGGTCACGGCGCGGAGAACCCCCGTCCGGTACGCGTAGATCCCCTGATGCTTCCGGTATCCCGAGAGTCCCCCGGGGCGGTACCGTAACGCCCGGCGGAAATCGGCCTCGAGAACCGTCCCGTCCCCACGGTGATACGGGATCGGCGCGCGGGAAAAGTAGAGGGCCCTCGAGGCGTCGTCGATCACGACCTTGACGACGTGAGGGTCGAAGAGGTCGTCGGCGTCGTCGAGCGGCTCGGCGAGGGTCGCGATGTCGGCCGAAGGGGCCGCGGCGAGCGCTTCGACCAGGCCGTCGAGGCTCGACCCGGTCACGAGCGGCTCGTCCCCCTGGATGTTCACCACGACGTCGAATGGCTCGTCGAGGCGGTCGAGCACCTCCGCGACCCTGTCGGTTCCCGACCGGTGCGACGGGGAGGTTCGGATCGCCTCCGCTCCGAACTCCTCGCACGCCGCGACGATCCGGTCGTCATCCGTGGCGACGACGATGCGCTCGATCCGCCGGGAAGACGAGGCCGCGCGCCAGACCTCCTCGATCATCGTCCGAGGGCCGAGAGACGCGAGTGGCTTGCCGGGAAACCGGGTCGAAGCGTATCGGGCCGGGATCACGCCGAGGGCTCGCGGCATCCGGGTCCTTCCGCGTCGCCCGGGAAAGGCGGGCGACGCGGAATCCTAGCGCGGCCCCCTCGGCTCCACAAGACCGAAATGCTTGCGCCCCGCTTCCGCGTTCGGGTACGTTGCCCATTCACCGCGACGATGTGCCACGACGTCCCGAGGGAGAGCCGCCCATGAACGCAACCGCTCCGAAAACCACCGTCTTGGAACGATTCCTCCGCTACGTGAAGATCGACACGCAGTCGAAGGAGGACTCGGAAACCTACCCGAGCACCGACAAGCAAAAGGTCCTGCTGCGGCTCCTCGTCGACGAGTTGAAGGCGATCGGCCTCGCCGACGCCGCGATGGACGAGCACGGTTACGTGATGGCGACGATTCCCGCGACGACGAAGAAACCGGGCGTCCCGGTGATCGGCCTCATCGCGCACGTCGACACGTCGCCCGAGATGCCCGGGGACGGCGTGAAGCCGATCCTCTGGGAGAATTACTCCGGCCAAGACCTCGTCCTCCCGGACGATCCGACCGCGGTGATCCGTCTCGCCGACAACCCCGCGATGAAGGAGCAGATGGGGAACACGATCGTCTCCGCCTCGGGGAAGACCCTTCTCGGCGCCGACAACAAGTCCGGCGTCGCGGAGATCATGGCGGCCGCCGAGTTCCTCGTCGCCCATCCCGAGATCCCTCACGGGACGATCCGGATCGGATTCACGCCCGACGAGGAGGTCGGGAACGGCACGAAGTACTTCGACGTGGCGAAGTTCGGGGCGCTCTACGCCTACACGATGGACGGGGAAACGCTCGGCGAGATCGAGATGGAGACGTTTTCGGCCGACCTGATGACGATCACCTTCCAGGGGTTCAACACCCATCCCGGATACGCGAAGGGGAAGATGATCAACTCGATCAAAGTCGCCGCGGATTTCATCGCCCGATTTCCGAAGGACGGCCTCTCCCCGGAGACGACCTCCGGCTACGAGGGGTACGTCCACCCGTACGTCGTCGACGCTTCGGTCGAGAGGACGTCCGTGAAGGTCCTGATCCGCGACTTCAAGACTCCCGCGCTGAAGGAGAAGGAAGACCTCCTCGAAACGCTCGCGAACGAGACGGCCAAGGACTGGCCCGGCGTCAAGGTCGAGTGCAAGGTCGTCGAGCAGTACCGGAACATGAAGGAGGTCCTCGACAAGCACCCCCAGGTCGTCGAGAACGCCCGCGAGGCGATCCGGCGCGCCGGGCTCGAGGTGCGGGAGCATCCGATTCGCGGAGGGACCGACGGATCACGCCTCTGCTTCATGGGTCTCCCGACCCCCAACATCTTCGCGGGGGAGCACAACTTCCACTCCCGCCTCGAGTGGGTGTCGGTCCAGGACATGGAGAAGGCGGTCGAGGTGATCGTCGAACTCGCGAAAGTTTGGGAAGAACGAAGCTAGGGGGACATTCCTCATTTCCCGTCCGTGGGAAATGAGGAATTTCCCCGTACTTCTCTAATCCTGCTCTCCATCCGGTCCTCGATCCGGGCGCGGTCGCGGCGGTAATTCTCCTCGGTCTTCGCGATCTCGGCGGGGTCGCCGCCGGCGGCGGCCAGGTTCTTCCGGTGCAAGATCTCGAGTTCCGCGAGCTTCGCCTTCGCTTCCTGCCGGAGGCGGGCGATCTCGCGCTTCTGCGCGTCCGTGAGCGGCTTCTCCTCTGCGACCCCTTCGCTCCGGTCCTTCGCCCGCAGGCGCTCCATCGCGAGTTCGTACGCGGACTTGAGGGGGATGTCGTCGGCCATCGTTCCTCCCGCGTCCATTCTACCCGGCCACGACGAGGCAGGGGAGGCGGTCGGGGTCGAAGGGCGCCGCCGGGTCGATCCCCCGGACGTCTTGGGCCAGCCGCTGGGCGCTCGCCCGGCCGTACCGCTCGAGGGCGGCTCGATCGGCCTCCGTCAGCCCGAAGGCGGACACGCACGCCGCGAGGAACGCGTCGACGAGGGCTTGCGCCGCGTGCGGACCCTCGCGCGCGAGGCGGACGAACACGGTCGCGGCTTCGGCCGGGAGGGGAGCCAGGCGCAACTCCCCGCGCGTCGCGTGCCATCCCGCCGCAGTGAGGAGGAGGCTGCTCATCCGGGGCGGAGATTCCGGGTGGACGGCGCGCGCGGCGTCGAGCGCCGCGAGATCGGCGGAGAGGTCCCTCCCGAGCACCGCACCGACCCGTTCGACCAGATCGAGCGCGCGGGCGATCTCCTCGATCTCGACGAGCGCACGGAAGTCCCGGAAGGGCGCTCCCTCGCGGCGCTCGTCGTGATAGAGGGGGCGGGGTTGGACGAGGCCCGCGAGCTTCGCCCGGAGGGGAGCGTCGACGCGGGCGAGCGATTCCGTCTCGTTCGTGCCCCAGAGCCCGCCGCCGAAGAGTCTTCGCACCCGATTCTGGAGCGCCGAGAGGCGCGCGTGGGTTTCCCGGAAGAGTTCCACGGGTGGGACGCGAGCGAGCACCTCGGCGGCGGTGATCGGGTCGACGGCACCGCGTGCCTCGAGGGCCGAGACGACATACCCCGCGCCCTTTTCGAGGGCGCGCCGGTGGGCGGACGGTTCCCCGGTGTCCCCGTCGTCCGCGACGAGCACCCGGTTCGCGAGCGCGACGAGGCCCGAGAGGGCCGCTTCGCGTTCGGCGGCCGGCATCCGGTCGAGCGCGGCGTGAAGGAGGGTGCCCTCGGTCCCCGCGCCGAGGACGAGGCTCCGCGGCGGAATCGACCGGTCCTGGTCGATCGCGGGGGAGACCCGGACGAACGCCCCCTCGCCGCGCGGCGCGGCATAGATCTCGAGGGCCTCCTCCTTCCGCACGAACCCGTGCTCCTCGAGGCGGCTCGTCCGGAACTGGAGCGCGCGCTCTTCGATCTCCGAGGGGAGCTCGAATTTGGCCGCGTGGACGATCCCGAGGTAACGCTCCTGGTCGTCGAGGTAGAGGATCTCGGCGAAGCGTCGGGCCGCGGGGGCGTGCTCCGGGATCGTCGGGGAGAAGAGGTGGGCGCCGTCGGGGGAGAGAAATCCTCGCTCGTCTCCTGCTTCCGTGAGACCGTGTCCCTTCGTCGGCTCCTCGTGGTCGATGTCGAGAGGGTGGACCCGCAGCCATTTCTGGAAAAGGAGGATCAACGTCTCGTCGTCCGCCTTTCGAAGGAAGCGGCGGAGGGTCGGCTCGCCCGCCTCGAGGAAGAGCGCGGCCCACGCTCCGGAGCGGTCGGCGTCGAACCGGTCGCCTCGCCACGACTCGAGGTCGACGACGTGCTCGAGTTGCTCCGCCGACGCAAGCGCCAGCAGAGGCTCGGCGTCGAGGGGGCCGACCTCGCGCACCGTCAGGTAGAGTTCGAAATCGGGAAGGGATCGGACGAGCGGCATCGGCTTCGGCGCGTGGAGAAGGAGCTCCAGGCGGTCGCGGGGCGCGAGGCGGAGCGCGAGTTCCGTCTGGTTCCGTAGGGGGAGGGCGGCGAGGCGCGCCTTCAGTCCGTCGGGATCCCCCTTCACGAGAGGACGGAGGTCGCGCGCGAGGGCGTCGATCTCGTCGGGGCGGCTCGCGGGAGCGCGCTCGGGTTCGGTCATGCTCGGTCTCCTGCGGTTTCGAATCGCCATCATATAGACTCCCTCCATGACGCTCCGCATCGATCACGGAGTCGCTTCGCTCTGCAGGATCGTGGAGGTGCGCGCGTTCCCCGTGGCGGTCGGGCCCGCGTCTTCCGGGCTCGTCGCGGAGATGGATGCGCTGGCCGCGGAGCTCGCGGATGCCTACGGGGGGAAGGCGCCCTCGGAGATCGAGGGGCTCCAGGCCGCCCGCGACCTTTACAAGGCGTTCGGGATCGACCCCACGCGCACCCGGCCGTCGTCGGAAGCCCTTCTCCGGAGGGTCCTGAAAGGCCAGCCCCTTCCCCGCGTCCTCAACGCGGTGGATGTCGCGAACCTCTGCTCGGTGCGATTCCTGCTTCCGCTCGGCCTTTACGACGCCGCGAAGATCCGGGGAGAGGCGGTGCTCCGCCGGGGGACGGTGGGGGAGGGTTACGAGGGGATCCGGAAGGACCGCGTCCACGTGGACGGTCGCCCGGTCCTCGTCGACGAAGAGGGGCCGTTCGGGAATCCGACTTCGGATTCCCTTCGGACCTGCGTCGACGAGACGACGACCTCCCTCTGGATGGTGATCTTCGCGCCGCGCGGGGTTCCGGAGGAGAGGCTCCGAGCGCACGGGGCGTGGGCAGCCGAGGCAATGGCGCGGCATCTCGCCGGGGCCGAGCCGGTCCGGACGGAGGTCTCCTCCGTGACTCGAGGAGAGGGAGGAGTGGGCCGTTGACACTTTCCGGCGCCGTCCGGCCCGCCGTCCCCTCCCCGGCCTCCTTCGCCGGGGGCGTCCTCGCGATCGCCGCAGTCGGGATCGCCGACGCGCTCACCGGCGTCGAGATCGGCCCGGAGATCCCCCAAGCGGGGCCGTTGAATGTCGGGGCCGAGGAGGGGGCGGCGGAATGGGTCTTCTCCGTCTCGGACCGCGGGATCGGCATCGACCCCGCCGACCGCGAGCGGATCTTCCGGGTGTTCGAGCGCGCGCATCCCGATCGGTCGTGTCCGGGTACGGGGATCGGGCTCGCGGTCTGTCGCAAGATCGTCGAGAGCCGTGGGGGGAGGATCCGGGTCGATTCCGAGAGAGGGCGGGGCGCGACCTTCCGGTTCACGATCCCGCGCGCGTAGACGCGCTCGTGGAAGGTTTCGCTCCGAAGGCCCGTTCCGCGAGCGGCCGGTCCTTCTCCTCGATCACGAGGTAGAGGTGGTCCCCCGCCTCGATCCGCGTGCTCCCGCGGGTCGGAACGACGCGCTCGCCGCGCACGAGCATCGCAATCACGATGGAATCGGGAAGCGCGAGGTCGCGGACGAGGCGACCGGCGGCGGTCGAATCGACCGCCACCGTGTACTCGACGATGTCGCTTCCGACTTCCCTCAGGGAAGTGATTTCGAGCGTCACGGGGGATTCGGGACGGGCGGGCTCCTCGAGGCCGAGTACTCGCGCCGTCCACGAGACCGTCCATCCCTGCAGGGTCGCCGAGACGAGGACGACGAAGAAGACGACGTCGAAGTAGACCGTTCCGTCCGGGACCCCGAGAAGGAGGGGGATCGTGGCGAGGACGATCGGGACGGCCCCCCGGAGTCCGACCCAGGAGACGAAGGCGCTCTCTCTCCATCCGATCCGGAGCGGAAGGAGGCATGCGGCGACGGCGACCGGGCGCGCGACGAGCATCAGGACGAGTGCGACGAGAAGTCCGGGAACGGCTTGCGAGAGCACGCGGCTGGGGAAGCTCACCAGGCCGAGCACCACGAACATCGCGATCTGAGAGAGCCACGCCGCGCCGTCGTGGAAGAGGAGAATTCCCTTCCGGAAGACGATGCGGCGGTTTCCGAGGACGATCCCGGCGAGATACACGGCGAGGAACCCGCTCCCGCCGGCGAGGGCGGCGGCCCCGTACGCAAGAAGCGCCGCGGAGGCGGTGAGGACGGGGTAGAGCCCCGCGGTGCCGAGACGGATCCGGTTGACGAGACGGGCGGCCGCCCACCCGACGAGCGTCCCGGCCAGCGCCCCGATCCCCATCTGCTGGACGAACAGGAGAAGGAGCCCGAACCCCGCCTCCCGACGACCCGTGACGATCTCGGCCAGGCTGAGCGTGAGGAAGACCGCCATCGGGTCGTTCGCTCCGCTTTCCACCTCGAGGATCGACGCAAGACGCCGGGGCAGGCGCACCCCCTTCGATCGGAGGACGGCGAAGACGGCCGCGGCATCGGTCGACCCGACGATCGCGCCGAGCAGGAGCCCCTCGACGAGGGGCAGGTCGAGGAGCCAGACCGCCGCGAAACCGGTGACGACGGAGGTGAGGACCACCCCGACCGTCGCGAGGAGCGACGCGGGCAGGGCGGCGAGGCGGAGCGAGGAGGTCGAGGTCCGGAGGCCGCCGTCGAAGAGGATCACGACGAGGGCGAGCGTTCCCACGCCCTGCGCAAGCCCGTAGTTCTCGAACTCGATGCCACCCGGACCCTCGGAGCCCGCGAGCATCCCGAGGACGATGAACACGACGAGAACGGGAAGCCCGGCGCGCGCCGACAGCTTGCTCGCGAGTACGGCGACGAGCGCGAGCAGCGCGGCGGTGAGGAGGATTCCGTCGACGGGAAACATCGGCCGGTCAGTCTACTCCGGGTACAATCGGCCCCTCGGCCCCTCGGGGCCCCGGAGGCGTGATGGCGAAACGACCGGTCTCCCGAAGGTGCTTCCTCAAGACCACCGCGGCGGGAGTTGCGGGAGCGGGGGTCGCTCCCGGCGCCATGATCGCGGTGGGTACGTCGGTCGCCGCCGAACCGGCCGTGCTCGGCCCGGGACCGGTGGCCTTCTCCTTGAACGTGAACGGGAAGGTACGGGAGGTGAAGGTCGAGCCGCGGGTGACCCTCCTCGACGCCCTCCGCGACGCGTTGGACCTGAAGGGGGCCAAGCGCGTTTGCGACCGCGGGACCTGCGGCGCGTGCACGGTCCTCCTCGACGGAAAGCCGGTCTACGCGTGCAGCGTCCTCGCCGTCGACGCGCGCGGGGCGAAGATCGAGACGATCGAGGGGCTCGCCCCGGTCGAAGGACTCCATCCCATCCAGGCCGCTTTCGTCGAACACGACGCGCAGCAGTGCGGGTTCTGCACCCCCGGTTTCGTGATGGCGACGAAGGCCCTCCTCGACCGAGTCCCGGAGCCGGGGCCCGCGGAGATCGCCCGCGGACTCGGAGGGAACCTCTGCCGCTGCGGCACCTACGCCGGGATGAGGCGCGCCGTCGCGGACGCCGCGAAGGTCCTGCGCAAGAAGGGAGCGTGAGCGATGGCCGAACCGACGTGGCCCGATCCCTCCTCGACCTCCCTCCTCGGCAGGCGCGTCTCCCGCATCGACGGGCCGATGAAGACGAAGGGGACCGCCCCCTACCCTTCCGACGTCGCTCGCCCCGGAATGCTGCACGCCCGTGCGGTCCGCTGCCCTCACGCGCGCGCGAAGGTGAAGTCGATCGACCCCACGGCCGCGGTATCGATGCCGGGAGTCGCCGCGATCGACGTGGTCAAGAGGGTGGGGGACGAGATCCAGTGGGCGCTCGACGAAATCGCGTGGGTCGCCGCGGAGACGGAGAGTGCGGCCGAGGACGCGGCGCGCGCCGTACGCGTCACGTACGAGGTCCTCCCCCACGAGGTGCGCGACGACGACCCCTCCGTGGCCGGGGCGAAGGAGTCGAGCGAGGAGAAGACGGGGGACCCGGATGCCGCGATGAAAGCGGCGGCCATACGCGTCAGGGGTGCGTACGGACTCCCCTCCGTTGCCCATCTCTGCCTCGAGGCGCACGGCCAGGTCGCGGAATGGCAGCCCGACGGAAGCCTGAGGGTCTGGATCTCGACGCAGAACGTCTCGGGGATGCCCGCTTCGTTCGCGGAGGCGCTCGACGTCCCAGCCTCGAAGGTTCGCGCGACGTGCGAGGTGATGGGGGGCGGGTTCGGATCGAAGTTCTCCCCCGATCCCTGGGGGATCGCCGGCGCGCGGCTCGCGAAGAAGACCGGAAGGCCCGTCCGCCTCGTCCTCGACCGCGAGGCCGAAGTCACGGTTGCCGGCGACCGCCCCTCCGCCTACGCCGAGGTCGAAGTCGGGGTGTCGAGGGAGGGGAAGGTCGTCGCGTGGAACTCCCGCTCGTGGGGTTCCGGGGGAGTCGGGGAGACCGGCTCGCCCCCCGTCCCGTACGTCTTCGAGTTCCCGGACCGGAGGCACAGGCACACGTCGATTCCCACGAACACCGCGCCGTCCCGCGCGTGGCGCGCACCGGGTCATCCGCAGGGTTGCCTGATCACGATGGCCGCCCTCGAGGACGCCGCGGCCGCCCTCGGGATCGACCCGCTCGAGTTCTTCCTCGCGAACCTCGACGTGACGGGTCCCCGGAAGGACGTGTACCGTGACGAGTTCCGGATCGCCGCCGACCTCATGGGGTGGAAAAAGAAGTGGCGCCCGCGGGGCCGGGCGGGCCCTGGCCCGATGAAGCGAGGATTGGGCCTTTCGCTCCACACGTGGGGAGGGCGCGGGCACCGGAGCGCCTGCGACGTGACGATCCAGCCGGACGGGGCGGTCGAGGTCCGAATCGGTTCGCAGGATCTCGGCACCGGAACCCGCACCGTGATCGGGATCGTGGTCGCCGAGACGTTCGGTCTTCCCCTCGAAGCCGTCACCGTTCGCATCGGCGACTCGTCGTATCCGCCCTCGGGGGCCTCCGGCGGAAGCACCACGGTGGGCGGGGTCTCGGCGTCGTCCCGCCGCGCGGCGCTCAAAGCGCTCGACGGACTGTTCGAGAGGGTTGCGCCGACGCTCCGAGCGAAGCCGGACGATCTGGAGGCGGCGGGGGGAACCGTGCGCGTGAAGTCGGATCCCGAGCGCGCCCTGACCTGGGAGCAGGCGGCGCGCCGCCTCGGCGGCTCTCCGCTGACCGCGCGCGGCGACAACCCCGGCCCGGGACGGCTCACCGACAGTGGCGTGGGGGGCGTGCAGATGGCCGAAGTGGCGGTCGACGTCGACACGGGGAACGTTCGCGTCGAGACGATGGTCGCCGTTCAGGACTGCGGACGGATCGTCGACCGGAAGACCGCCGAGAGCCAGGTGTACGGCGGCCTGATCATGGGGATCTCGTACGCGCTGACCGAGGAGAAGGTCTTCGACCCCGCGACCGGCCGTCTCCTGAACCCCGACATGGAGTTCTACAAGATCCCCGGGATCGCCGACGTCGGGGAGTTGATCGTCCACATGGTGACGGGCGAGGGGCACGACGAGCGAGGGGTGATCGGCCTCGGCGAGCCTCCCGTGATCTCGCCGGGCGCGGCGATCTCGAACGCGGTCGCGAACGCGATCGGGGTGCGGGTCCCGCGGCTGCCGCTCACGCCGGAGCGGGTGCTCGCGGCGATCGCGTCGGCGGCGAAGGAGGTGCGCGGATGATGCCCCCGTTCGAGTACGCGCGTCCCTCGACGATCGACGAGGCGATCGCCCTCCTCACACCGGGGGCGGAGCCGCTCGCGGGGGGGACCGACCTCCTGTCCCTGATGAAGTCCCGGATCGTGACGCCGAAGCGGGTCGTGTCGCTCGCGGGGATCGGAAGCCTGCGCGAGATCGGGTGGGAAGGAGGCGCCGCGCGGATCGGCGCCGCGGTCGCGCTCGAGACGCTCGCGGCCGATCCGCAGGTTGCCGGCCGCTTCCCCTCGCTCGTGCACGCGGTCGACGGCATCCGGAGCCCGCAGATCCGGGCGATGGGGACCGTCGGAGGAGACCTCTGCCAGAGGCCGCGGTGCTGGTACTTCCGCAACGGTTTCGGCTTGCTTGCGCGGCAGGAGGGGAAGCCGCTCGTCCCCGGAGGAGACAACCGGTACCACGCGATCTTCGGAAACGACGGTCCCGCCACCTTCGTGAGCCCGTCGAGCCTGGCTCCGGCGCTCGTGGCGCTCGGCGCCGAGGTCGAGATGCGCGCGGGGAAGGGGACGCGCGCCGTGCCGGTCGCGGAGTTCTTCCGCACCCCCGCCGTCGAGACCGAGCGGGAGATCGTCCTTCCAGCGGGGGCGATCGTCACGGCGGTGCGTGTGCCCGATCCCGGGGGGAGGGCGAACGCGACCTACGAGATTCGCGCCCACGAGTCGCTCGACTGGCCGCTTGCGTCCGCCGCGGTCTCCCTCGAGCTGCAGGGGAACGTCGTCCGGGACGCCCGCGTCGTCCTCGGCCACGTAGCACCGGTTCCCTGGCCCGCTCCGGCCGCGGAGCGCGCGCTCGCGGGGAAGGCGGTGACGGTCGAGACCGCGAGGGCCGCTGGGGCCGCAGCCGTCGAAGGGGCGAAGCCGTTCTCCGGCAATGCGTACAAGGTCCGGCTCGCCGCGGTCGCGGTCGAGCGCGCCGTGCTCCGCGCGGCGGGCAAGGGGGTGTGAGATGAGCGCGCCCGAGGGGTTCCGCCCCGACCTTTGCCGCCGGCTTCGCTGGAAGGGGATGTTCGTGGACGCCGAGCCCGATCCGAGCGTCCCGCGCGCCTCGGACGGCTACTGCTGGTGCGCGAAGACCGCGGGGTTCCTCGGCCCCGACGGGAGGCCCGCCGAGCGGGAGAACTGCACCGGGGGCCGCTCCTGCTACGAGGCGCTGTGACGGACGACTGGTCGCGACAGGACCGATTCGGTACTCTTTTCCGGCGCGCAGCACGCGAGGGGAGGTGTTCCATGCGGTTCCCGTCGATCGGCGTCGTCGCGCTCCTGGCGATCGCCCCCGTCGCCGCGGCTCCCATCCGCGGCGAGTACCTCGAGGCCCGCACGTCCGACGTCTGGACCGGCCCGTGTTTTGCGAACGGCGAGGTCAATCTCGCCGGGCGCGAGGCGACGCTCGCCTGGCGCGTCACCGAGGGATCGTGGAACGGCGTTCCCCTGGACGGCCTCGCCGTGGTCGGCATCGTGAGGTCCGACGCGACGCTCGGCGACCCGCACCGCGAACCCTCCTGGACGCGCGCGGCGATCCTCGTCGACGAGCGGGCGAGCGAGCCTCAGCGGACCGCGCTCGCCGCCTTCGCGCGGAAGATGGCGGGCGGTCTCCTCGATTCGGCTCCGGATCCGCGGCCGGTGCCGGTGGAACTCGCGCTCGATGCGGAGAGCGGAATGGGTTCGCTCCGGGCGGGAGACATCGCGGAGATCCGGACGCGCGGCCTCGGGCGTCACGACATGCACTGCGGCAACGAGGAGGTCTACTACGAGCCGCTCGCCGCCGTCGTCTCCCGGACCCCGGCCTATGCACTCGTGCACGAGTTCCGCGGGGACGGGCTCGGGGCGACATGGAAGTCGAATTCGAAGAGAAGCGCCTTCCTCGCGAGGTTCGAGCGATGAGCGCAAGCGTATTGCTTGCGGTCGCGTTCGCGCTTGCCGCTTCGGTGGCGGAGGTCCTTCCGGCCGAGTCGTTCTCCGAGGAGATCCGGGGCGCCCTCGGGTCGAAGCCGGTCGAGGTCGCGAAGAACGGTGCGACGTGGATGACGATCTGGCCCGTCGCGGTCGCTCCGGCGTCGAAACGGGAGCCCCCGCCGGGCGCGAACTTCGGCTCGCTCGAGCCGGGGACGCTGGTCGGGGCGCTTCGGCTCGAGGCGGCCTGGACCGATTACAAGGGGAACGGCATCAGCCCCGGGGACTACACTCTCCGAGCCTGGCTCCTTCCCGAGGACGGAAACCACATGGGAGTCGCGATCTGGAGAGATTTCCTCCTCCTCTCGCCGGCGGCGGAGGACCGGTCTTCCGCACCTCGGGGCGAGGAGGCCCTCTTCGCCGCGTCGAACAAGGCGGCCGGCAAGCCCCACCCCGCGGTCCTTGCCCTCTTCCCCGTCCCCGAGGGAAAGAAGGTCGGTGAGGTTTTCGAGAACGAGCCGGGGCAGCAGGCGGTGATCTTCGAGGTGGGCGGGGTGCGCCTGGGTCTCGTCGTCGTCGGGGAGGGGGAGCACTGAGGGCCGCCGGTTCGCGGCGGAACGGGGCGGTATGCGTTCCCCGTTCCTCCGCGACCGTCGTGCGGGCCGGCCCGCGTTTCTCTTACCTTGCGGGCCCTGCCGCTCCGCCGCTGGAGAATCTATCTGTCTATCTGGGGACATTCCTCGATAGTCTTCAATTCTTGAAGCGCGTACGATCACGCCGGAGGGCAAGGACACCGTTGCCCGCGAAGTCCTGACAGAACGGACGACTGTCGAGGGATGTCCCCATGCGAACGCCACCCTATTTCACCTGGCGACCCCATCCCTGGCACGGTCTCGAGGTGGGTCCAAACCCACCGGAGGTCGTTCATGCGTGCGTCGAGATCACGCCGTTCGATCTCGTGAAGTACGAGGTGGACAAGGCGACGGGGTACCTGCGAGCCGACCGACCGCAGCGGACCTCTTCGACGCCTCCCGCCCTGTACGGCTTCGTCCCACGGACCTACTGCGGAGACGGCGTCGGGGCCCTGAGTCCCGGCGCCCGCGGTGGCGACGGCGATCCGCTCGACATCTGCGTGATCAGCGAGCGGCCAATTGCGAAGTCGGAGGTGATCGTCCGTGCGCAGGTCATCGGAGGGATCCAGTCCCTCGACTCCGGCGAGGCCGACGACAAGATCATCGCGGTGTTCGAGCACGACGCGATCTGGGGGGAGATCGACGAACTTGCGTCACTCCCCACGCCGCTTCTCGACCGACTGCGCCACTACTTCGAGACCTACAAGTTGCGTCCCGACGGTACGAATCCGGTCGTGATCGCGTCGATCTACGATCGTCGGAGGGCGCTCGAGGTGGTTCGCGCCGCGGTGGAGGACTATCGAGAGAACTTCTGAAGGACCTTTCGTTTTGGAAAGAAAAAGCGGAATGTCCCCTAGAACCTCATCAGCGCACGCGCGGCACCGAGCACCCCTCCCTCGCCGGGGAGGAAGGCATCCTCGAGCGATGGGGAGTAAGGAACCGGCGTATCGAGCGCCCCCACGACCCGGACCGGCGCGTCGAGATCCTCGAAGCACTCCTCCTGGATCACCGCCGCGAGGCTCTCGCCGATCCCGCCGGTGCGCGAGTCCTCGAGGGCGATGAGGACCTTCCCGCAATGCCGCGCGACCGCGAGCAGCGATTCTCGATCGAGCGGCACGAGCGAGCGGAGGTCGAGAACCGAACTGTCGACTCCTTCGGCGGCGAGGATCTCCGACACCCGCAGGCAGACGTGGACATAGGCGCCGTACGAGACGAGCGCGAGATCGGACCCCGCCCGGCGGAGCGCCGCCCGCCCGAGCGGCACCGGCTCGGGGGGTGAGTCGCCCAGTCGCTGCTTGATTTTCGGGTCGCGGTAGAGGGCGATGTGCTCGTAGTAGAGGACGGGATCCGGATCGGCGACGGCGGTGGCCATCAGGGCCCGCGCATCGTGGGGCGTCGAGGGGACGACGATCTTGAGCCCGGGCGTCCGGTAGAACCACGGCTCGGTGTTCTGGCTGTGGTACGGCCCCGCCCGGCGCAGGCCGCCCCACGGCATCCTCACGACCATCGGGACCGATCCCCCCCAACGGTATCGGATCTTCGCGGCGTTGTTCACGAGCTGGTTGAACCCGGTCGCGACGAAGTCGTTGAACTGGATTTCCCCGATCGGTCGCATCCCGGCGAGCGCCGCCCCGGTGCACACGCCGAGCACTCCCGCCTCGGCGATCGGGGAGTTGATCAAGCGCGCACCGAACTCCTCGAGGAGGGGCCGAAGAAGGAGGAACGCGTTTCCGTACTTCCCGCCGACGTCCTCGCCGTACACGAAGACCCGACGGTCGGCGCGGAGCGCGTCCCGCACGCCGAGCATCACCGCCTCGAGGAAGGTCGCTCCCTTCGGGTCGACGGGGGGGCCGGTCTCGACCGCCGGGAGTGGGGGAATGGGCCGGCGCCTTCGCGCGACCGGATCGGCGAGCGGCTCCACGTGAAACCTCGCCGCCTCAAGGGCGAACACCCCCGCCCCGGCAAGGGCGGGATCGGGCCACGGCGCCTCGATCACGGCGCGTGCCTCGCGGTCGACGAGCGCCGCGACCTCCGCGCGGATCTCGTCGAGGGCGGCCTCCCCGACGACTCCCTCCGCGACGAGCCGCCGGAAGTAGGACTCGATCGGGTCCTTTGCCGCCCAGAAGGCGAAGCGTTCCCGGTCGGCGTACCCCGTCTCGGAGGGAGGCGCGTACGTCCACGACGGGTGCGGGTCCTTCCCGAGGTAGAGCATGTCGTCGTGGTGCGCGTGGCCGCACATCCGCATGCAGACGAGCTCGATCAGGGTCGGTCCCTTCCCCTCGCGCGCCCGCTCGGCGGCCCACGCGAAGGCGGCCGCGATCTCGTCGGGGTCGGTCCCGTCGATCGTCACGCCGACGATCCCGTATCCGACCGCCTTGTCCGCGAAGGCGCGGACCGCCGACTGCTCGGAGACCGGGGTCGAAAGCGCCGTCTGGTTGTTCTCGACGCAGAAGATCGCCGGGAGGCGGCGTGCGGCGCAAAGGTTGATCGCCTCGTGCCACTCGCCGAGGGACGTTCCCCCCTCGCCGATGAACGAAACCGCGACGCGGTCCTCTCCCGCGACGGCGAAGGCCATCGCCAAGCCGGCCGCGGTCAAGGTGGAGATCGCGAGAGGGGCCGACGCGGGGAGGACTCCCCAGGCGAAATCCCCGATGTGGAGGTCCTTCCCCTCCATGGGTGGGCCTGCCTTCGCCATCTGCGCCGAGAGCACGGCCCGCACGGCGTCGCCGGTCGGGCGCATCGCGAGCGCGGCTCCCAGGTCGCGGATCAGCGGGGCGACCACGTCGCCGCTCCAGGTGCCCTCGGCTCCGCGGAACCTCTCCCCCCTCCGGAGACGGAGCGGGGCGGCGTAGATCGCCTCCTGGCCGAGCGAGCGGAACCCCTTCCCCTGGAAGGCGGCGGCACCGTAGCGAACCTCGCCGCCGGTGAAGAATTGCTTGAGGCGGTTGTCGACCGCCCTCGTCAGGAGCATGCCACGCAGGATCTCGCGCTTCTCGTCGGGGGTCATCGATGCTCGGATCGCCTCCCGACGGAAGAAACCGAGGACGTCCTCTCGGACGGCGCCTAGCGCCGACGCCCGGCGCTCCGCAGCGGTCACGCCGGGGGTGGTCTCGGCCGCTCCGTTGGGAAAACTCGCGAGGAGACGCTCGTCGAGGGCTTCGCCGAGGACGGCAAGGTCGCCCCCGCCCGCGGCGTCGAACGCCTCGAGCGCGGCGCGCGCGGCGAACGGGTGGCGCTCGAGCACGAACGAGGCGAAGCGCGAGCGAAGCGCGTCCTCCGGATTCCTCGATGACCTCATGGGGGTTCCGCTCCGCAAGTGGCGGATCGTAACCGGTCCCGGGGAGGGCGAGCAAGGTTGGCGTCTTGCGCCGGATTGCGGCAAACTGTCCGGCTATCGGTCGCGGAAATCGACCCTGGAGGTTTCTTGCCGCGTAGCCGTCGCGCCGCCAGGCCCGCCGTTGTCCGTCTATCGGCTCCTCAATTCGAGCCGCTCGACCTCGACGCTTGGGCGGGCTCCGTCGTGTCCCACGCGGGGCGCGAAGCCGCGCTGCTCGGCCGAGTCGAAGCGCTGCGACTGTCGCCGGACGGTCTCGTCCTCGACGCACGGGTGCGCGACGCCGGGCCGACTCCCTACCACGTGACCATCGCGCGAGAGGGAGAGCGGTTCGACGCGCGCTGCGAGTGCGCGTATCAAGGCGGCCCCGCTTGCAAGCACGCCGTGGCCGCGGTCGTCGCGCTCCGCTTCCCGCGCCCCGAGCTGCAGCGCCTCGCCGGGACGCGCGGTCGCGGCCGTCGCGCCGGCCGCCTCGCGCGGGGACAGGGCCGGATCGTGACGCAAGCTCCCGTTCAGGCGGGGACCCTCCTCGCCGCTCCAGGAGAGTGGACCCCCACCCCCGAGGAGAGGGTGGCGGCCTTCCGCGAAGAGGAACTCGCCGGGCGCAGGCAGCGGGCGAGGAAGGAGCGCGCCAAGGTCGTGAAGCTCGATCCGGGCCGAGGCCCCCTCCGGTTCGAGGTCGCCGGGAGGAGCACGGAGGGCGCCTACGTGGTCACGCTCCGCGGCGTCGACGGAAAGCTCGCGTCGTGCACCTGCCCCGACTATGCGAAGGCCGAGCTCTCGACGTGCAAGCACGTCGAACGGGTGCGCTCGTGGTTCTCGCGCCAGCCGAAGCGGTTCCCCGAAGGACTCCTCTCGCTCTGGTGGCGGCCGCGCGAGTGGACCGACCGCGTTCCCGTCCCGCTCCGGGAGGTGCGTCTCGACGGACCGGCGGTCCCTTTGCCCGACGAACTCGCAACCTGGTTCGACGCGGACGGCTGGCTCCGTCCCGTCCCGGAGGGGTCGGGGGAGGAGGGCTGGACGCGCGCCGCAATCGCCGCGGCCGCGGCGGTTGCCGAGGGTCGAGGGTGGACCTTCGACCTCGACCCGGCGGTCGAGGCGCTCCTCCGCGAGGCCGCGCGGGCGGAGGCGGAGCGTGTCCGTCTCGAGACGGTCGAGATCGACGGCTCGCTGTGGCGCGAGGTGACGCGGGATCTCGGGTTCCGCCTCCACCGCTACCAGGAAGCGGGGGCGGTGTTCCTCGCGCGCCGCGGCCGCGCCTTCCTCGCCGACGACATGGGGCTCGGGAAGACGGTCCAGGCGGTGGTGGCGGCGCTTCTGCTGCGACGCACCGCGGGGTCCGAGCGGGCGCTCGTGGTCTGCCCCGCGTCGCTCAAGCACCAGTGGCGGATGGAAATTGAGAAGGCCTGCGGGGAGCGTGCGATCGTGGTCGACGGGAACCGCGAGGCGAGGCTCGAGGCCTACGACGGATGGGAACGAGGGTTCCTGATCCTCAACTACGAGTTGGTCCTCCGGGACCTCGAGGCGATCCGGGCGACCTCGCCCCAGGTCGTCATCCTGGACGAGGCGCAGCGGATCAAGAACTGGGACACCAAGACGGCCAAGGCGGTCAAGAGGCTCGACAGCCCCCACGCCTTCGTCCTGACCGGGACGCCGCTCGAAAACCGGCTCGGCGAGTTGCACTCCCTGATGGAGTTCCTGAACCCGCGGGCGCTAGGGCCGCGTTGGAGGCTCCTGCCGTACCACTCGATCACCGACCCGTCGGGACGGGTGCTCGCGTACGAGCGCCTCGACCTCCTCCGGTCGCGGATGTCGCCGTGGTTCTTGAGGCGGGAGCGCCGGCAGGTGCTCGACCAGCTCCCGCCGCGCACCGACAACACCTTCTGGACGGAGATGACCGCCGCCCAATGGCGGCCGTACCGCCGCTATGCCCGCCGTGTCGCAGGTCTTCTCGCGCACAAGCGCGCCCTGCAGCCCTCGGAGGTGCGACAGATGCTCCAGGCGCTCACCTCGATGCGGATCCTCTGCAACGCCTGGGCGCAGTACGCGTGGGACGCGGTCGAGCACCGCGTACGGAACGGATTCCCGAAGGGGATCGAGGACCTCCGGTGGCTGCACTCCCCGAAGATCGAGGAGTTCGTGCGCGTCATCGACGATCTCCTCGAGGAGCCGGGCGTCAAGGTGGTCGTCTTCAGCCAGTGGGAACGCCTCCTGAGGCTCGCCCACTGGGCCGTTCGCGGGATTCTCGAACCGCGCGGGGAGCGCGCAGAGATCTTCCACGGGGCGCTCGACGCGCGGGCGCGCACGCGGGTCCTCGATGCGTTCACGGGAGGCGAGAGCGTCCGGATCCTCTTCTCGACCGACGCCGGAGGCGTGGGGCTCAACCTCCAGGAGGCCGCCTCGATCGTGATCAACCTCGAGGTCCCGTGGAACCCCGCCGTTCTCGAGCAGCGGATCGGCCGCGTCCACCGGCTCGGCCAGCGCCAGAGCGTCCAGGTCCTCCACTTCGTGACCCGAGGGGCGATCGAGGAGCGCGTGCGCCAGGTGGTCGAGAACAAGCGCGCCCTGTTCGACGGCCTCCTCGTCGAGGAGGCCGACCGGGTCGTCTTCGACGAGGCGTCCCAGGCGTCGTTCCTCGACCGCGTGCGGAATCTCGTCGTCTAGCGGGCGCGCCTCACCACACCTCGAACTCCCGCTCGAGCCGGACCGAAAAGCGCTCCGCGACCGTCCGCTCGACGCGCTCGACGAGGGCGAGCGCGTCCCGGGCGGTCCCTCCTCCCACGTTCACGAAGAAGTTCGCGTGCTTGGTCGAGACCTCGATCCCCCCGACCCGGAGACCCTTGAGACCCGCCTCCTCGATGAGGCGTCCGGCGAAGTCGTTCGGGGGCTTGAGAAAGACCGAGCCGCAGGAGGGGAGTTCCGTCGGCTGGTTCGCCTTCCGCGACGCGGCGTATTCGAGCAACCGGTCGCGCAGCACCTCGGGATCCTCCGGGGCCAGGGCGAGGGCCGCCTCGAGGACGATGCCGGGGCGGCCCCGGAACGCGCTCGTGCGGTAGCCGAAGGCGCAATCTTCGCGGGAAACGGTCGAGCGCTCGCCCCCTCCGTCGAGCCATTCCACGCTCTCCACGACGTTCCCGATCTCCCGGCCGTGCCACCCCGCGTTCATCACGATCGCGCCCCCGACCGTTCCCGGGATCCCGGACGCGAACTCGAGCCCGCCGAGGCCGCGGGAGGCGGCAAGGTTCGCGACGACGGGGAGGGGCGCCCCCGCCCCCGCGACGATTCGAGTTCCGAGGACGCGGACGCCATCGAGCACCTTCCGGACACGGAGGACGAGCCCCCTCACCCCCTCGTCCCGGACGAGGATGTTCGAGCCGTTCCCGAGCACGCGCCAGGGAACGCCCCGCTCCGCGGCCCAGCGAAGGGCGATCCCGAGATCGTCGGGGGTCTCGGGGGTCGCGAGGAGTTCGGCGGGACCGCCGATCTTCCAGGTCGTCAGGGGGGCGAGCGGCTCCTCCTCGCGGATCTCGCCCCGGAACCCGGCGTCGCGGAGGGATCGCGCTCGGCTCGTGGACGGGCTCACCGGGCCAGGGTACCACCGGTCATGCGGGAACTCCGTCCAACGTGGCCGCGAGAATGTGGGTTGGGGCGTGCGGATTTCCCCCGTTTTCCGCCTGCCACTCGCCGGCGATCCGGGTCGTGATCGGCCAGGCCGAAGTTGCGTTGGGTCCTCCAGGGACCGTTCCCGCCCCGTCCCGGAAGCGCGGTCCCGGGTCGGTCGCCACGGGCGTGAAGCTGGAACTCTCACACCCACCGCAACTTCGGCCTCGAGCGCGGCGCGAGTCCTCCCCACCGTTCGCGCCACCTCGAGGGTTCCTTCTCCCAACAACCTCGCGGCCACGTTGAACTCCGTCCAACGTGGCCGCGAGAATG
>CAYLHQ010000038.1:0-31639 GCA_964383585.1 uncultured Acidobacteriota bacterium | reverse complement strand
CGATCAGCGGCGGGCCGCGCAGCGGACCGTCCGCTGCATCGCATAGTTGGGCGGCGATTCGGCACGTCGCCCTCCTTTGCCACATCAAATCAAAGGTAAGCCGACAAGCCGACAGTGGCCTTCAGAGTCAGCGGCGTCCGCATGACGTTGACCTCGGAATAGGCCGCACCGGTCTGGTCCGTTTGCTCGCCAAGCGGGCCGCTGAGGTGCAGGCGGGAGGCGAGTCGTCGCCGGGGACTACGGATCGACTTCGCCTCGGAGTACGAGCGCCGCCACGTCCTTGGCGGGGTGTCGGCTATCAGTCGCGATAGCCTTGATGAGGTTATCCTCGCCCATGCGGTGTAGGGCAAGGAGCGCCGTCAAGGCGAACGGGTCTCGGGTGGCCGCAGTGAGCGCATCCGTGTCGCCGGAGAGCTGCGCAATGTAGACGCGCACGAGATGCGGGTGCGCGTGGGTCCGTTCAAGGACCCGTAACGCCGGCAGTGCGCTCTTGTGGTTGCGCACCGACACCGCTTCCATCGCCCGCTCCTGGGCCCACGTCAGATCGCTCTTCCGGCTCTGCTCTGCGGGCACTGGCAAGCTGAGGATCGCGACTGCTTCAGCCAGGTATCGGTCCTCTCCAAGAATCGCCAGCTCCGCAGCGATTGCGGCTTTCATTACTGAATCAGACGTTGCCGTGTACCAGTCACGGTAGAGCGGCACTGCCGTCGGAGTGTCGATGGTCCGAATGAGGTCGCGCGCCCACTTTCCCTCAGTCGGTGCCGCACCAGGCCCAGGCCACAGGCCGGTCCCGCCTGGGCCGTGACGGTAGATCTCAAGCAAACACGGCAGCGCCTCGCTGCCGTGTTTGATCAAGCTCTTGCGGGCCCATACGAGTTCGTCCGCGTCTTCGCTCCTCGGGCCTACGCCGTAGGCGTCGTTCACGAAATGCTGGAGCGCCTGCCGTGTTTCTGGCTGCAAGCCGTCACACGGCGCTCCGACAACGCCCCCACCCGAACAGCAAACCAAAGCTGAAAGCGTCGCAAGTGCGAGCATGCGCATCAGAACAACTCCACGAAGGCCGACTCGTCTCCGTTGGTTCGCATGTCCGTACACTCGGCTGGCGTCAGTGTCCAGCGAGTTGAGCAACCGGTGCCATGCATCAGGTAGAACCTGTCAGGGTCCGTGGGCCCACACCCCGGCATCGGAGGAACAGGACCTCGATGCTCGCCGGTGAACCCAGACTGCACGTACATGTCCAAGAGAAAGTGGCCGAGTTCATGAGCCAGGGTGTTTTCGCGTGCGGCGCCCATGAGGGATCCGCCAGGCGGTGCCGCTGCGAAACGCGCGAGCATCAGGCCCTTGTGCACGATGGTGGGGACGCTGTCGTTCGTATAGGCGCGGCCGTTCAGGTCCGCGTTGTGCCATGGGGGCGGGGGAGTCGGGTTGGGCTGCAAGAAGTGATGGATGTAGTAGACGTTGATTGCCGGCTCCGGAGCCCGGTCAGTCGCGAGGACGGTGATCTCCTGAGGGGTCAGTGTGGAGGAGCGGTTGCTCTGTACGGAACCATCGCCTCCGTTCGGATCCGTGATGAAGATGATCCGGTCGGCAACCACCTCAATGCCGCACTGCGCGAAGATAGAGCGAGCGACATCGACATCCCTGCGGACGCGCTGCTCGAATGTGGTGTGGGCCGTCGGTACGCCCGATGGAGAGATCAGGGTCTCGTTGAAGACCTTGATATCGAGGTGGATCGTGTCGTAGACCCTGAACCGGTAGACTTCATGCTGGTCGGCGACGTAGAGCCAAGGGTCATTGGTGCTGGGGTCGCGGTCCAGCGCCACCCCCCGCGGCGCCGTGATCCCGGAGACCTTGGTGCGCACCAGTCGGTTCATCGGGTCGGTGCGGATGCGCAGGACGTTGTTGCCGTCCCGGTTCGCGACCCAGAGGGTGTCATCTTCGTCGGTCTCGATCTGGGCCGGGTGGTTGAGTCCCTCGGCCTGAGTAAACGACTGGACGAAGTTGCGGCCAGCGTCGTAGTGTTTGATCGCGCTCTGCGCTGTAAAGAAGAACTCGCCCGAGGTGTTGAACGTGAAGCCCGCGGGGCGGGAGGCCGCAGCCGTGTCTCCGCCCAGGCCGAGACCGGTCAGCCACATGTTGTCGAGGCCGGGCCCGTTTCCCTTCCGGCGGATGCGGTCGCCCCAGTGGTCGAGCACGAAGGTCCAGCCGTTGTTGGCTCCGCTCTTGTCGTAGGCCAGTGCCCGTGGGTCAACAGGGTCTACGCCGCCGCCCTGGCCTGAAGTGCCCCACGTCGTGAACGTGCAGGCTGTCGGGTCCAGCTCGCGGACGGTCCCGGCGTTGTTCGAGGACCACGTGTCGTTGCCGAAGTTGAACCGGCCGTTCTCGTTGAGCGGAAGGCCGACGGGGTTGGCGAAGGTCGTGCAGGTAGAGGCAGCGCCGTTCACAAAGTTGATCTTCCAGATTCGGTCGTTCACCCCCTGATCACAAACGAAGACGTTGTGGCTCGCATCGACGTTGACATGTGCGACCTCATCCTTCACCGGATTGACCCGCAGGCCAACGGCGAACAGCTTGCGCTGAGGCGTGGACTGGCCGTTCGGCGCGACCACGACGACGCTCCCCGAGAGCGGGTACACCGGCACTTCCGCCTCGATCTGCGTCGCGCTGCACGCGATCAGGCTGGCGGACTGGCCGCCCTCGAGATAGACCGCGTTGTTCGCACAGGACGGGTCGAACCCAACGCCGTCGATGATGAGATCGTCGTCTTCGTAGACGCCCGTTCCCGCCTCTGCCTGGATGGCGTAGACCTGCGTCGGGATGTTCGCGTCGGACACCAGGTAGTAGTAGGTCAGACCATCGGTCAAGACGGGATCATTCACTGGACCGCTGGGTGTGCTCCTCGTGACGTAGGTCAGGTTGGTCGGGGCCAGGAAGTTCGGAGACTCGCTACGTTCTACCGCGAATGGGGCTACGCCGTCGGACCAGCTCAGTACGACATTGCCACCAGGCACATCCTTGCTCAGCATGAGGGTCTGGATCTCCGGAGGAGGGGGCACCGGGTCTTCCTCAGCATGGAGCGGCAATACCCATGCCATGACGGACAAAAAGGTGTACCGCACCCGGTTCTCTGGACACAAGTTTGAACTGTTGATTGACCGTTCGACACCGCCAAGCGCCGTTGGGCGCGGTTGGAGGGTCCGGCGGCGTGAAACGACCGCGTAGGATCGTCGAGGTTCAACGATCGGGACCTCGGGCGACCCGTAGCACCCCCCGGATCGGCGCGTCCGGCGATCATGCCGCGACGCCGTCAACGTGAGCGAGTCGAGCCATGACCGGGCTCAGGTAGCCCAGTTTCTCGAGGCGCCAGTGATGGTTGTAGCGCTCGACGAACTCCGCGACGGCGGCGCGCACTTCGTCGAGGTTGCGGAAGATCCTTCCGTTGAGAGCCTGCTCGCGAAGGGTTCGATTGAAGCGCTCCGCGACACCGTTGGTCTGCGGCTGCTCCACGAAGGCGAAGCTCGGATGGATGCCCCAGAAGCGCACCTGGTTGAGGAAGTGGTCCGACAGGTACTGCGTCCCGTTGTCCATCCGAAGGCTCAGCCCACGAGCGACGCCGGCGTCCGTGTGGCCGAAGATCCGATCGATCCCCATCGCGATCGGTTCGAGAGCGGCGAATCGGTCCCCAGTCTTGCAAACGTGCCAGCCGACGCATTCGGCGTTCCAGTGCTCGATCGCCGTGAAGACCCAGCCCCAGCCCTCCTCGACGGTGAGAACCCGGATCCCGTCCGTGCCCCACATCTCGTTCGGCTGCGTCGTGATGATCTGGCCGGTGTGAGCCGACCCTTCTCGACGACGGCCTCGGTAAGGCGAGAGCAGGTTGTGCTCCCGCATGATCCGCAAGATCCGCGTCCGCGAGACCTTGACCTTCTTCACGATCCGCAACCGAGCCCAGACCTTGCGATGCCCCTCGCCGAGGAAGGGCGAGGCGGCCAGGTCCTCGCGGATCAGGCCCAAGAGCGCCTCGTCCGCCACCAGGGGTTTGGGCCCCCGCTTCTTCATCGACAGGATCCGCGCGTCCGCCGGTCCGGTCTCCTCCGCTTGGTGGGAGTAGAAGGTCGACCGGGGAATCTCCCAGACCGAACACACCCGCTCGACGCCGTACGGCCGACCCGTCGACGGGGAGATCGCGACGCTCATCGACGCGACCCCCTCCAGGCCAAAGGGCTGGACGTCTTGCACCTCGCCCGCAGCAGCTCATTCTCCATCGAGAGTTCGCCGATCCGTTTGAGGGCGTCGTTCAGCTCGACCTGCACCGGATCCCCACCACGCTCGCGGAGCGAGGCCTCGATGGCGCCCAGAGCGCGCTCCTTCCACTTCTCCAACCGATATCGATCCACCCCGAGCTCCCGGGAGAGCGCCTCGATCGATTCACCGCGCAGCAGTCGTAGCGCGACGTCCCGTTTGCGTCCCGCGCTCCAGCGCTGCCCAGGGCCCAAGGGACCCACGGGGGCCGCGCCGCCGGTGAAATCTTCAGTCGCCCCAGGGGCTCCTTTCGATTTCACCGGCAAAACCTCCTTCGACCGCATCTCTCGCTTCATCTCTTCAGCCTCCTTGAACTCGGAATTCTCCACAAATCCGTGTCCAAAGAAACTGGGGGCGCCTCAGACGGACAAAAAGGTCAACGTCAGAAAGACGTTCCGCACCATGGCGGCCTCCCTCATGGTCCGAACCTGGACCGGCTGTACTGGCCTGTGCCGCCAAGCCAGTCCCTTTTCGGACCAGAACGGCGAAAGACGGTTTCGTACCCGAACACTCGTGATCTGGATCCTGGTTGCGGCGTCGGCCGATGCCGTGGAGACCAGGAAGGCGATGAAGGCGACGAGGGCTGACTGATGCGCGTCTCTCATGAGTGTCCTCCGCGGGCCTCGGCGTGGATGCTCCAGCCCGCCCAACGAGAATTATACGGAACGGTGCTCGTGTGTAACGGCGAACAGAGTTCCGTATCGATGGTTAACGAGAACATTCGGAAACTCCCGAATCCTTCTGACTCCGCGGTTTATACACCCAACTCGCGCCATGGCAGCCGGGATTTTGCGAGGTTCCCCCCACGGACGGTCACGGTCGCCGATCCTTCCCGGGCCCTTCCGCCTCGCGACCGACGCGAACTGGCGCCCGGGTAGGAATGCTTGCGATCGCAACATTGGGACGGCCCGACAGCGACTCGATGGCCCGAACGGCGCCCGGCTCGCGGCGCCCGCCGCCTACCCGGGGAGCAGCCGGTCGATCGTCGCGAGGAGGTCCTCGACCTCTTCCGCCCTCGCGTCCCCCATGTGCGCGATGCGGAAGGTCCTCTCGCGGAGCGGGCCGTATCCGTTCGCGATCGCGAACCCCTCCCGCTCGAGCGTCGCCGCGAGCGAGGCGACCGAGATCCCGCGCGTGTTCGCCACGCACGTCACCGTGGGCGAGGCGAACCCCTCCTCCGCGAAGAGGGCGAAGCGTCGCCGCGCCCATTCTTGCACCCGGCTCGCGAGCGCGCGGTGTCTGGCGAAGCGCGCCTCGGCCCCCTCGGCGGCGATCCGGTCGAGCTGCGCGTCGAGCGCCCGGATCTGCGGGATCGCGGGGGTCGCGGGGGTCTGGCCGCGCCGGTGGTGCTCCGCCATCTCGACGAAGTCGAAGTAATACCCGCGGTCGGGGATCGTCCGTGCCTTCTCGATCGCGCGCGGGGAGACCGCGGCGACGGCGAGGTCGGGAGGGAGCGCGAACGCCTTCTGAATCCCGGCGAAGCAGACGTCGATCCCGAGGGCGTCGACCGGGATCCGCACCCCAGCCGTCGACGAGACGGCGTCGACGAGGAAGGTCACCTCCGGATGGGCGCGGACGACCCGGGCGATCTCGTCGAGCGGGGGGATCACGCCGGTCGAGGTCTCGTTGTGGACGAGCGCGACGGCGTCGTACCTGCCGGTCGCGAGCGCCTCCGCGATCGGCTCCGGCCGGATCGGCCTCCCCCACTCGACCTCGAGGCGGTCGGCCCGCTTCCCGTTCGCCTCGGCGACCCGCTGCCACCGCTCCGAGAACGCCCCCTGCACGCACACGAGGAGGCGTTCGCGGACGCAGTTCCGCGCCGTCGCCTCCCACACCCCCGTCGAGGACGAGGTGAAGAGGAAGACCGGCGATCCGGTTTCGAGGAGCGTCCGGAGCTTCCCCTCGACCCGCACGTGGAGCGACCGGTACGCCTCGCCGCGATGCCCGATCTACGGCCGCGCGAGATCGGCGAGGTTCTCGGGGAGGACTTCGGTCGGGCCCGGCGTGAAGAGCCGCGGCGGCACTACGCCCCCGGAGCCGGGACCCTGCCGAGCGCCGCGTCGAGCCAGGCGAGGAAACGGTCGGGGCCGAGGTACCCGGAGGCCCGGGCGATCACCTGCCCGTTCCCGTCGAGGAGGGCGAGCGTGGGATAGGTCATGATCTCGTACCGTTCGGCCAGCTCGAGCCCCGTGAGGCCGTGGCGAGGCGTCTCTTCCTCGGAATCGACGCGCACCGCCACGACCGAATCCCCGAGCCGGTCGAGCACTCTCGGATCGCGGAAGGTCGTTCGGTCCATCTGATGGCAAGGGCCGCACCACTCCGCGAAGAAATCGACGAGCACCGGCTTCCCCTCCTCGCGCGCCTTTTGGAGACCGGGAGCGAAGTCGAGCCAGTCGGGACGCTCTCCGGCGACCGCCGGTCGCGCGGCGACGGACGCGCGCGCGGGCGCGGGGCCGGGAAGGACGGCGGCGGCCGCGAGGCCGACGAGGCACAGCCCCGCCGAGGCGCCGAGGACCAGGTCGACCCCGACGCGGCGTCGTCGCCCCGGTTCCGGGGCCGGGAACTTCCCCGTTCTCGGGACGAGCAGGAGCGGGATCACGACGGCGGCGCCGAGGAGCGCGACCATCCCGAGCACCTCCCCACCCCGCACGACCTCGCGCATCGCGGCCATCGCGAGCCAGAAGGCGCCGGCAAGCGCGGCCCACCGCGCCCATCGCCTCCGAAACAGCAGACCGAGCGCGAGCGAGAGGCCGAGGACGGAAAGACAGGCGCCTCCGAGTCGCACCGCGAGCCCGGGGCCGGGGAGGAACCGCAGCCCGACCCACGGGGCGACGACTCCGAACACCACGATCGCGAAGACGACTCCGAAGGGCATCCCTGCTTGCTCCTTCCCTTTCGGGCGGCCATCCTTGTACAGCGGCCGCGTCGCCGCCGCAACCGAGGGGCCCACCATGCGTCCGTCCGCCTTGCTCGCCCTCCTCCTCGCCGCGTCGATCGAGGCGAAGGAGCCTGCCTTCCGCGTCGACGTCCTCTCCCGCGCGATCGCGCCGGGGGAACCGCTCCGAATCGTCGTCTCCGGGACCGTTCCGCTCGCGCGCGTCGAGGGGTCGCTCGACGGAGCCTCCCTCGCCTTTTCGCCGGATTCGCCGGATTCCCGGCGCGCGAGCGCCTGGGCGGCGGTGCCTCTCGACCGCGCTCCGGGCCCGCTCCCCCTCGAGGTCCGCGCCGCCGGGCACGAGCCGCTCCGCAAGACCCTCGTCGTCGCGGCGAAGTCGTTTCCGGAGCAGCGGCTGACGGTCGAGGAGAAGTACGTGAAGCCGTCGAAGGAAGCGGAGGACCGGATCGCGAACGAGCGCCGCGTTCTCGACGCGGTGTACGCGAGACGGTCGGTCCGTCCGCCCCTCGCGGCGCCGTTCGCGCGGCCGGTCCCGGGAGATCCGACCTCCGCGTTCGGCCTGAGGCGCTTCTTCAACGACGAGCCGCGCGCCCCCCACGCGGGGCTCGATCTCCGCGCCCCCACCGGCACCAAGGTGAACGCCTCGGGTCCGGGGGAGGTCGCCTTCGCCGGCGACCTGTACTTCAGCGGGAAGACGGTGATCCTCGACCACGGGGGCGGTCTCTTCACCATCTACGCCCATCTCTCGCGGATCGACGTCGCGGAGGGAGACGAGGTCAGACGCGGCGCCCCGGTCGGCCTGTCGGGTGCGACGGGGCGGGTCACGGGGCCCCACCTCCACTGGGGCACGCGGGTGGGGTCGACCGTCGTCGATCCCCGGGCCCTTCTCGACCCCGTCCTCTTCCCCGAGATCAGGTCCGGCCGTTGACCGGGACGAGCGCGCCGCGGACGACGGCGTTCTTCGGGGAGACGAGGAATGCGATCGTCCGGGCGACCTCCTCGACCTTCGCCCAGCGCGCGGGATCGGCCTCCGGCATCGCCTCGCGGTTCGCCTTCGTGTCGAGGATCGACGGAACCACCGCGTTCACCCAGATCCCTTCGGCCGCGACCTCCTCGGCGAGCGCGACGGTGAGCGCCGCGACCGCCGCCTTGCTCATCGCGTAGGCGACCATCCCCGCCCCTTTGCGAGGCTCGATCGCGGGGATCGCGGCGACGTTGACGATCCGGCCGCCGCCCCCTCCCCGGCGCATCGAGCGGACCGCCTCCCGGCTGCACAGGAACGCCGTGCGGGCGTTCGCCTCCATCATTCCCTGCCAGTCGAGGAGGGAGGTTTCGGCGATCGGCGCCATCGAGAATCCTCCGGCGAGGTGGATCGAGGCCCACAACTCCGGCAGCGCGCGATAGAACGCGGCGACCTCCTCCTCGCCCCGCCGCTCGCGGAGGGAGAGCGGCCGGCAGTCGGCGCCCTCCGCGTCGAGCGCCGCGACGACGGCGCGGCCGAGAGCGCCGGACGCCCCGGTGACGACGATCGTCCTTCCCTTCAGTTCCATCGAAGCGGCCTCCGTCGCATCTCGTCCCTCCACTCGCTCAGAAGCCGGAGATGCCCTCTCCCCTTCGCGGTCGCCTCCAAGTTCTTCCGGCGCACGGCGGCTGCGCGCCCGAGCGCGGCCCGGCGTTTCCCGACCGCCTCGACGACCTCCCGCCCGGCGGGAGTGAGCACGCCTTCCCGCGCCGCCCGCCTCAGGGAGCGAAGCGCGATCGTCACGCTCGCGCACTCCTCGAGCAGGCGCCGCGCGAGCCAGAGCCTCCGGGCCGGGGAGACGGAGAGGGAACGTTCGTCCACGGCGCGGAGCGCCCGCTCGAAGTACTCGGCCCCGGCGGTGAAGGTGCAGGCGCCGTGAAGGAGGCCGCGGACCGGGCGCCACTCGAGGCGCCACGGCGACCAGTCGCGTGGTTCCTCCCCGTCGGGCCCGCGCGGAACGACGAGCGGGCGGAGCGTCTCGATCGTGTGCACGCGCACGTGGACCGTCTCGTGGAGGAGGTCCTCCGCGAGCCGGAGGAGCGGGGCGCTCCGGACGTGGACGTAGAGGATCCCGGGGCGGCGAAGGGAGGAGTACGAGACGATCGCGCGGTCGGTGACCGGCACGACGCGCCATGCGAGGGCGCGCACCTCTTCGGCCGCGTCGGGCCACACGAGATCGAGAAGCTCGAGAGCGCGCGCGACCCTCGTGTCGAATCGGGGATCGCGAGTTCCCACCTCGACCCGGCTCCCCTTGGTTCGAAGGACCGCTCCGGTCGAGGGGCCGGTCGTGACGACCGGAAACGCGTCGGCCCGGCGAAGGACGAGGGTGGCGGCATCCTTCCGTTCGAATCGCACCGCCGCCGCGGGCATCTCGAGCTCGTTCGCCGGCCGCCCGAGATCGGCGTCCGGTGCGAAGGAGACGCGGGTCTGCCGGGGCCGGCTCGCGGGCGCGAGCCAGGGGAAGGCGAGAAGCGGCGCTTCCTCCGCAAGACGCCCGAGTCTCGCGTCGGCGTACGCGCCCACCCCCCGGCGGAAGCGCGTGGGGATCGAGCCTTCGGGCGCGAGATCGGCGAGGACCCCCGCGTCGGCGACGAGATCGACGAGACGGGAGAGCGAGCCTCCCCGGGACGTCTCGACAAGCGAAAGCGCCTCTTCGACCGCCGAGACGAAGCACCGGACCGGCCCCGAGGCGGCCGCCTCCGCCGGGAGGGCCCCGAGAAATCGGCGGGCGCGGGAGGCGGCGGCGCCCGGACGGACGCGCGCCCAGCGCGAGAGCGCCCGACCGAGGCGGGCGAGTTCCGAAGCCGCGAGCGAAGCGCGCTCGTCCGTGCGGTCCGCGCCGGGGAATGGGTTCACCCCATTTTCGGGGTGTTCCGGGGTTTTCACGCCGCCACTTTACCCGACCGCCGTGCCGCTTGACATTTCTCAAGGGTTGCACCTTTACGAAATCCCGTGATCCCTCGTAAATTCCGCGTGTTGTCTCGCCCAGACGGGTAAGGGGGGTTTCATGCGCACGCGAAGACCGTCCCTCGTGGCTTTCGTTCTGCTCGCCCTCTCCTCCTCGGCCATGGCGGCGGAGGTCCCCGCGGCGTTCCGGCTCGAGCCGGTCGTGGCAGGTTTGACGGAGCCCTCGTCGCTCGCCGGAGCCTCCGACGGGCGCATCCTGATCACGGAACGGACCACGGGGAACGTCCGCCTCCTCCTGAACGGCGAACTGCTCGCCTCGCCGGTGTGCACCGTCGCGGTGCAGGCGACGGGGGAGGGCGGCCTGCTCGGCGTCGCCGTCCATCCGAACTTCGCTTCGAACGGCTGGTTTTACCTCTACTACACCGCCTCCGGAGGGGTGAACAAGGTCACGCGCTACACGCTCTCGGGGACCTCGTGTTCCGGGGCTTCCGACCTCCTCACCCTCGGGGCAGGGGCGTCGTTGCTGCGAAACGGCGGGGGGATCGCGTTCGGTCCCGACGGGAAGCTCTACGTGGCGACGGGCGACTTCGAGAACGGTCCCGACGCCCAGAACGACCTCTCGTTCGCCGGGAAGATCCTCCGGCTGAACGACGACGGCTCGGTCCCCGCGGACAACCCGACGCCCGGAAGCCTGGTGTTCGCGAAGGGGGTGCGCGACGGCCGCGGCCTCGCCGTCGGGTCCGCTGGAAACGTCTGGGTCACCGACGCCGGGACGAACACGGGCGGTGTCTACGACGAGTTGAACCCGGTCCCGTCCGGCGGGAACCTCGGATGGGATGACGCCACGGGGAACTCGAACGGCGTCTTCGACGATCCCCTTGCCGAGTGGTCGCCCGTGATCGGCGTCCGCGGCCTCGCCTGGTACGGCTCCACGGTCTTTCCCGACGCCGCCGCCGACGGAACCGACAGCGACCACGACCGCTACGGCCCCGACCGGCACCCGGGGGCCGGCCGCGTCGACGACGACGGGAACGGGACGTGCGTCGGATCGAACAACAACGAGCTTCCCTGCTCGAGCAACGCGAACTGCCCGCCGCGCGTGAACATTTTCACGGAGGCGGCTTTCTGCGAGTTCCGCGACGAGAACGACGAGTACTGCCCCGGCGGCACCGCCTACGGCGACGACGGCTGCGGAACCGGCGGGATCTCGGGGGTGGACGAGGCCGACGAGTCGTTCGTCAACAGCCTCTTCTTCGCGGCCGTCGACGCATCCTCGATCTACCGTGCCGTCCTCGAGCCGGGGGCGCTCGACCGGCTCCGGCAGGCGGAGAAGTTCGTCGACTCGACCTTCCTCGCGGACTGCCCTTCGGGTTGGACCGACACCCTCGCCGGCCGAGACGGGTTCCTCTACGCCCTCGCGACGAACGGCGGAGGGGCGAACGGCGCGCTCTACCGCGTCGTCCACGACGAAGCCCCCGGTCCGCGGGAAGTCTCGAAGCCGGGGAGCCACTTCCCGCTCCGCGTGGAGCGCGGGTCGAACGCGAACGAGGTGCAGGTCTTCTGGGAGGACCTCCGCGCCGACTCGAGCCAGCCGCGCGACGACGGGAACGCCGACCCGGCGCTCCGGCAGCCGCTCCAGCCGGCCCGCGAGTACACCGTGTGGCAGGGGACTCTCGGCTCCTGGTCGTCGCACGCCCCGGTCTCCGGCCTCGGCAACACCGCCGGAGCCCCCGTCAACGACGCCGTCCGCAAGGCGACGGTCAACGCCGGCGCGAACAACGCCTACTTCCTCGTTTCGGGACGGGGCTCGAACCTCGAGGGAACGCTCGGGAAGCGGAGCGACGGGACGCCGAGGACCGGATACGCGGTCACGAACCTGTGCGACACGCTCGGGTATCACTCCTCCGCGAACTCGTTCGCCCTTTGGCTCTGCGGCCAGGATTTCACGCTTCGTGACGAGCACGGGGAGACCCACTCCCTCTACGAGTTCCGGGGGCAGGTCGTGATGCTCGACCTCTCGGCGATCTGGTGCCCTCCCTGCCGCAGCGAAGCCGACCAGCTCGAGGCCGTCTACCAGCAGTACAAGGACCGGGGGGTCCGGTTCTTGACGGTCCTCATGGACGAGGACAACCAGCTCGTCGACTTCGGCGGCCGGCCGAACCCGGCCGAGTGCCGCAACTGGGGAGACCGCTCCGGGACGATCCCGGACCACACCTTCCCCTGCTGGATCGACCCGAACGACGGCTCGAAGGACGCGTGGCCGAAGTACAACAAGTGGGGGGCGCTTCCGACGAACGTGATCCTCGACCAGGGCCTCCGCGTGGTTTATTCCGGCGCGGGGTACGACGAGGCGACGATCAAGAACAAGCTCGACCGGCTCGTCGGCACGGTCGACTCGTGCGTGCAGTAGACCGGACGCTGGAGATCCGCGCCATGACCCGATCGCTCGCGGCGGCGGTCGCCGCCGTGCTCTTCGTTCGGGCGCCCGTCCGCGCCGAGGAGAAGGAATCGTCGAACCGTCTCGAGGAGGATTCGGGCGTCTCCGTCCAGACGGTCTGCACGAACTGCAACAACGCCGACCTCACGGTTGGAGGGCTCGGGAACGACTACGTGCCGATCCTCTGCGACGGTCTCGTGATCCCGCCGGGGCTCGGGCAGATCTACCTCCTCTCGGTCATGCCGCAGACCCTGGTCGACAAGGTCACGGTCCGGCGCGGCGCGGGGGACGCCTCCCTCGACGGCGGGGCGATCGGCGGCGGCATCGAGATCGAACGGTTCCGTCCCGCGGAGAAGATCCAGCTGAACCTCTCGGGGGATGCCGGCAGTTACGGGTGGAACGGCCAGCGGCTCGACCTCCGCGGCCGCCACGGCTGGTTCGGAGGATCGCTCGCCGTGACCCGCGCCGAGTCGGACGCGATCAACGCGAACGGGGACGTCGCCGGAGGATACGAGAACTGGGACCTCCCGGAATTCGACCGGACCACCTGGGAGGCCCGCTTGGACCTGCAGCCGAGCCGGAACCACTCGTTGCGGCTCGGCGCCGCGGGATACGAGGAGTCCCAGGAGAACGGCCGGGCCGCCTACGATGGACCGACCTCCGACGCGGTCGGCGCGCCGGTGTACAACCTCGAAAACGTCGAGCTCGAGCGGGAGCAGTACGACCTCCTGTACGAAGGCCGCCTCCCCGACGGCTCGCGGATCGAGGCGGGGCTGTTCCGCGCCGACCGGACGACCGACATTCTCGAGACCCAGGTGAGGACCCTTCCCGAGTTCATCCCGACCTACGTGATCGACGAGGTCCAGGACACGGTTCACGGCGCCTGGTCCCGGGCCTTCGGGCTGCACTGGCGGGCCCGCGCGGGTGCTTCGTGGTCCTCGCGCGATTCCTCGGTCGTCGACGTCGTCTACAACGCGCTCGCCGGGCTTCCCCCCGATCGCTGGTTCGACGAGGCGTTCGAGGAGACGGTCGAAGAGACCGGGCTGTGGGCCGACGCCGAGTGGTCGCCGAACGCGACGCTCGACCTGACCCTCGGCCTGCGTCTCGCCGAGTACACCGTCACCGACGAGGAGGCTCGCCCCGCGTGGGTGGACATCCCCCTTCCCGAGGGGGACCGGATCCTCCCGCGCGCCGCGCTCTCGTGGAAGCCGGCCCCCGCGTGGACGTTGCGTGCGACCGCCGGGGCCGGGTACCGGCCTCCCCCGCCCACCTACGCCGAGGTCTGCTGCGGCCGGCGCTACCGGAACAACCGGGGGGTCGCGATGGAGTCCTCGCGCGCGTACGGGCTCGAAGCGACCTGGCAGCCCGGCCCGAAGGTCCGGTTGAACGCGAGCGGCTCGCTCACCGACTTCGACGACCTCGTGGTCAAGCTCGCCACATTGACCTTCGAGTACCGGCCGACCTACCAGAACGCCAGCGCCCCCGAAGCGCGGCTCACCAATCTCTCCTTCGAGGGCCGCTGGGAAGCGGCGCGATGGGTGACGCTCCGGGGTTCGTACTCCTGGCTCTCCGCGGAGAACCGCTCCGAGAACGATCGGGTGGTCGCGCTGATCGACTTCTTCGGAACCCCTGTGTCGCGCGACTACCCGATGGCGAGGATTCCGTACCGCGCCGAGCGGAACGCCGCGCTCGGAGCCGACTTCCGGATCGGGTCGGGGACGACGATTTCCGTCTCCGCCCAGTACACGGGGCCGATGTTCCTCCAGACGTTCGATCGCGAAAACCCGGTGATCGAGCCGGGGTACTTCTCGGAGACCCAGGACCACCTGGTCGAGACCGAGCCGTTCACCCTCGTGAACCTCCGCGTCGAGCAGCGGTTCCCCAAGGGGGTCTCGCTCTACGCCGGTGTCGACAACCTGGGGGACGAGTTCCAGTCCGACCTCGGGGACCCCCGGTTCGACTACAACTGGGGGGCGCTGCGCGGGCGCTACGTCTACGGCGGGATCGGCTGGAACTTCGGGAAGTAGCGAAAGGGGGGGCTGGCGCGAAAAAGGGAACTGGCACCTTTTCGAAAAAGGGGACTGGAAAAAGGGGACTGGCACCTTTTCGGCGGCCGAAAAGGTGCCAGTCCCCTTTTTCCAGTCCCCTTTTTCGAAAAGGTGCCAGTTCCCTTTTTCGCGCCAGCCCCCCCTTTCGCTACTTCCCGAACTCCCGCGCGAGCCTCTCTTCGGCCGCCCGCGAAAGCTCCTTCGCCCCGCGCACCGAATCGAGTTCCGCGAGAGCCTCGAGCGCGTCCCGTTGCACGTCGCGGGTCGATCCGTCCTTCGAAAGGGCGAACAGGACCGACGCCCCCTCCTTCCCCTCGCCGACGGCGACGAGCGCCTTTCCCAAACGGAGCCGGGACGCGTCCGAAAGCGTCGCCGGCTCCTCGCGGATCCGCTTCGAAACCGTGACGAGCGCTTTCCCGGCGCGACCCCGGTTCCCGAGCGCCGCGAAGTACTCCCCGACCGTCAGAACGGTCTCCGGGTCCTCCTTCCCGCGCATCCAGTCCCGGTAGGAGGCGTACCCCGCCGCCGCGCGCTCGAGAGCGGGGAGAAGGCCTGCGGCATCCTGGAACCCGGTCAGCCGGCCGAGTTCCCTTCCGTCCTCGTCGAGGAAGAGGACTTCCGGGAAGGCCTGGACCGCGTAGCGATCGACGAAGATCGGCTGGGCGTCGGCGTCGACCTTGAGCGGCACGAGCCACGCCGCGGCCTCGACGACTCGCGGATCGACGTAGGTTTCGTCGTCCATCCTCTTGCACGGGACGCACCACACGGCCCAGACGTCGACGACGACCGGAACGTGGCGCTCCGTCGCCGCGCGGAAGGCGGCGTCGATGTCCGAAGTCCACGGGATCCCCGCGGCAGCGGCCACCGCCGCGGCGGCGAGGAGAGAGGTCACCGCACCCCCTCCGCGGCCGCGACCGCCTCGCGCATCCGTCGGATCCGGAGATCCCGATCCTTCACGAACCGCTCGATCCCTTCGAGGAGGTGGCCGGGGCCGAGGTGGGCCTCGTCGATCACCTCGTCGACCGACCCGCCGGTCCGCCAGCGGGAGTCCCAGTCGGCCCCCATCGAGTACTCGCGCACGATCGGGTTGGCGATCCACTCCTTGAAGTGGTGAACGGTCCGGTTCGTGACCCACATCGCGTTCCAGAGATCGCCGGTCGGCGCGATCCGTTCCCGGTACGCCGCGTCCTGGAGTTCGAAGAGCTGCGGGCTCACGAAGGCGACGATCTTCACGTTCAGGCCGCGCGTCGCGATCTCGGGGAGAATCTTGACCAGGTTCGCCGTCGGCGTCGTCCCCTGCACGAAGACGGTCCCCGCCTTCGGAGCCCCGGAGTCGTAGTCGCGGATCAGGTAGGCCCCGCGCGCCGCCTCGAAGTGGGAAGCCATGCCGAGCTTCGCCCGGTCGGGGATCTCGACGGGGGGCCGCGTGAGGTGGAGCGCGACGATCGGCGCCTTCTGCCTCAGCGCTGCGGCGAGCATCACCGGGACCTCGTTGTACTCCCAGGGATGGAGGTCGATCACGTGCCCGTCGGGGAAGAGCTGCGTCACGCCGGTTTCGAAGATCCCGAAGTGGGTCCGCGAGTCTTCGGCGGTTTCGGGGCCCGAGTGCCCGGCGACCCAGATCACTTTGCCGAGCCGGAGGTCGCAGTCCTGGGCGAGCTGGCTGAAGAGGCGCATCGCGCCATACTTCAGGTACGAGAACGACCCGTAGGTCGAGCAGGCTCCCCAGAACCCGTTCCACTCCCGGAACGGGTCGGAGGCGAGGTTCACCGAGGCCAGCCCCACCATCATCCCCGCGTTCGTGAACTCGGTGATCTCGGTGGGGAGGAGCGTGCCCTTCGGGTTCCGGTCGCGCTCGTACCAGTCCCACCCGGTCTCGCCGTCCCAGCCCTTCATGAATCCCGCGATGTTCGTCGACTCCGCGAGATCGGCCGAGCAAGCGACGAAGACCGGCCGGCCGTACTCCCGCTTCGCGAAGGTGTTGATCCAAGCCCCCCAAGAGGCGAGGGCCATCCGGTTCGGCACCTTGTCCCCCGGCTTCGCCCAGATCGAGTCGGGGTAGTTCCGGAAGTCGTACAGCCTCTCGTCGTCGAAGACGGCCTTCGCCTTTCCGTCGATCCAGAAGGTCGGGATCCGCTCGGGGACCTCGGAGGCGACCTCGACGAGCCGAGTCGCGATCGCGTCGGCGAGCCCCTCGTCCTTCCGGAAGACGCTCATCGCGATCTCGAAGTTCGCCTTCATCTGCGCCGTCATCTCCGCGGGATCGGAAGGTGCCGGCCGGTCGACCCCTCGGTACTCGACGCCGTACTTCTCCATGAACCTCTTGCGCACCTCCCAGAACTCGGGGGCATTCCTCGGCCATGGGGTCCCGTGGGAGCTGGAGTCGTACTTCCCGTATCCCCTCCCCTTCCGGGTCTTGAACCAGGCCATGGTCGGCAGGCGGTCGGGGTTCTCCCCGCGAGCCGCCTCGAGCACCGCCTTCGTGACGGGGCCCCACGCGGAGCCCTCCTCGGTGCCGACGACCCTCCAGCCGTACGGCTCGAACCAGTCGCGCGGGGTGCCGTGCACGACCGACGAGCAGGGGTTCGGGTCGATGCCGAAGTCGTTCCAGTCGATCAGGAAGACGAGGTTCGAAAGGCCGAGCCCCCAGGCCGCGTTCTTCGTCTCGTGGCTCGCGCCGGGGGTGAGCCCCCCCTCGCCCTCGACGACGAAGACCTTGACCTCCCCGCACCCGGCCATCTTGAGCGCGAGGGCCTGACCCGCGGCCGGGGGCATGCCGTGCCCCGAAGGGCCGGTGTTCCACTTGAGGAAGAGGGTCTTCCCCTCGAACTCCGCGTGGCCCGGAAGCCCGCCGCGGCGCCGCAGGCGCATGAGGTCTTCCCAGGTGAGCGCCCACTTCCCCCCGTCGGGGAAGGCGAACCGCGCCTCCCCCCCCGCCCGGTGCCGCACACGCATCGCCTCGTTCAAGACCGCGAGCGTCGCGTAGACGAGCGGCACCGTGTGCCCCGCCGAGAGGACGAACCGGTCGCCGAACGTCCGCCACGGATGGAGCAGATCCCACCGCATCGCACCCGACAGCATCGTCGCGAGGACGGCGTGGACCTTCGAGCGGGAACCCCCCGGGTGGCCGCTCTGCCGGTAGTTCAGGGAGAGGTCGATCATCTCGTCGACCAGGTCCTTGATCGTCTCCCAGCGCTCGAAGGAGGGTTCGGCAGCGGCGTAGAGGGTCGATGCGGTCGGGGCTTCGGCTCGTTGGGTCATCGGCTCACTTCCTGTTCTTCTTCATGAAGTCGGCGATGCGGGTCAGACCCTCGTCGATCGCCTCGAAGGACGACGCGTACGAGAAGCGGATGTGCTGGCCTTCCCCTTCGACGGGGGTGCCGAAATGGATGTCGGCGAGGACGGCCACCCCGGCCTCGTGGAGAAGGCGCTTTCGGAACTCCTCGCTCGTCGAGGCACCGACCATCCGGCAGGCCTCCGAAACGTTCGGCCAGACGTAGAAGGCGCCCCCGGGGGTGCGGCAGGAGAATCCCGGAAGGTCGTTCAGTCCCCTCACGATCCGGTCGCGACGGCGGTGGAAGACCCGAGCCATTTCGAGCGACGGCTCCTGGCTCGAGGTGAGGGCCTCGAGGACCGCGTACTGGTTCGGGTGCGGGGGGCACGAGTCGGTGTTCGTGACCCAGCGGGTGAAGATCGGGGCGAGCGCCCTGTTCGCGGCGTAGCCGATCCGCCACCCCGTCATCGAGTAGGTCTTGGAGGCCGAGTCGGCGACGATCGTGCGCTCCCGCATCCCGGGGAAGGTCGCGATCGAGAGGAACTCGCCGTCGTAGACGAGCCCCGAGTAGACCTCGTCCGAGTAGATCCAGAGATTCTCGAAGGGGGCGACGATCTTCGCGATCTCCTCGAACTCGGCGCGGGAGAGGAGGTTGCCCGTCGGGTTCCCCGGGCTGCAGAGGATCAGGAGGCGGGTCTTCTCGTTGACCTTCTTCCGAAGCTCGTCGAGGTCGAAGTTGAACCCCCGCGCCTCGCGGAGCGGGAGCGGCACCGGGACCGCGCCGTGCGCCTTGATCTGCGCCTCGTAGATCGGAAACCCGGGGTTCGGATAGATCACCTCGTGGCCGGCGCCGGGTTCGACGACCGACAGGACCGTGTACCCGATGAACGGCTTCCCGCCGCAGGCGCAGACGACCTCGTCGGCCTCGAAGGGGATCCCGCGGGTGTGGGTGAAGTACTTCGCGACCGCCTCGCGGAGCGGCTGGATTCCCGGCGACGGGGTGTACCCCGTCTTCCCCTCCGTGATCGCGCGGATCCCGGCGAGCCGGATGTGGTCCGGCGTCGGGAAATCGGGTTGCCCGATGCAGAACGAGACGATCTTCTTCCCTTCGGCCTCGAGGCGGGCGACCTCGCCCAGGACGACGAACGCGTTTTCCGTCCCCAGTTCCCTTGCGCGCTTCGCGATCGGTGGCATCGGTGGGCCCTCCCCGGTTGCAGCGGGCGGAAGGGCCGATTGTAGGCAACCGGCGCGGGGCGCGGCAAGGCGCGAAGATCAGACCATGCGCCGCTGCGGCATGCGCGCGGGAACCCGCGGGGGCACGGGCGGAACCGGCGCCGCCGCGGGCACGGGAGGCGGCGGAGGGGCCGCAACTCGCGCGCGGGGCCTCACGGCGCCGCCGCTTTCGTCCTCGGGGAGGGTCGCGGTCAGGCGCTCGACCCGCCCGTCGCGTACGACTTCGAGCGTGATCGTCTTCCCCGCGTTCCGGCCCACGGCGCGAATCACCTCGCCGGGGGTCTCGACGGAATCTCCGTCGATCGAGATCAGGAGGTCCCCCACCTTCACCCCGGCCTTTTCCGCCGCGGAGCCTTCGAGGACCTTGCCGACGAGGACTCCGGCGTCCGGCTTCCCGCCGAGGTGCTCGCGAAGCTCCGGGGTCGTGTCGACGAGTTCGACCCCCAACTTGGGCCGCCCGAAGGCGAGGGCGAGCGCCTCGAGGCGGAGAGCCCGCCCGTCCCCCTCGAACCTGGGGATCTCGATGTCGAGGTGTTCGATCGCCTTGCGAGCCTCCTCCTTGGCCCGCGCGATCTCTTCTTCCATGCGGGCGCGCTCTTCCGGGGAAAGCTCCTCCCAGCCTTTCGAACCGAAGCGCGGCATGACGATCCGCATCCCCTTCCGCTCCCCGAGCTCCGCGGTGACGGTTTTGCGGTTCCCGTCGCGCACCACCTCGAAGGCGATCCGGTCGCCCGGCTTCGCGGCGTGGATCGTCTCGGTGAGCATCGCGGGGCCGCGGATCGGCTTTCCGTTCGCGGCGACGATGACGTCCCCCTCCTCGAGTCCCGCCCTCTGCGCGGGGGTGTCGGGGAAGATCCGGGTGATCCGTGCTCCCCCTTCGGAGAGCTTCGTCTCCTCGCGCGTCGAGACTCCGAGGTACGCCCCTCCCGCGCCGTCCTCCCCGAAGGTGACGACCTCGAACGGGCCCTCCTCGCCGGAGGCGACCCACGCCGCCTTGTCGTCGTCGCCCGAGACCCGCACGTGCACGTTTCCGTCGTCGGTCCGGACCACGATCTTCTCTTCGGTCTTGATTTCGGGGGTCCCGTCCGCAAAGGCGAGACCGTCGACGGCGAGTCCGGCGATCGCGAGGACCGCGAGACCGGTGAGCTTCCATCCTGCGTGCATCGTCCGTTCCTCCCGGCCGGGGAACGCCCCGGCTCCGGTCGTTGATACGCCCGCCGGGAGGAATAGACGACCCCGCGCATGTAGGATGCGTTCCGATGTCGCGAACGGCCGGATTCGAAGGGCGGGCGGCCCTGGTGACGGGGGGAGGGACCGGCCTCGGCCTCGAGATCGCGCGCCTTCTCGCCCGGGACGGCGCGAAGGTCGCCCTCGCGAGCCGGAGTGCTGCCCACCTCGAGGAGGGGGCGGCGTCGCTCCGGGCGGAAGCGTGCGAGCCGCTCCTCGTCCCCTGCGACGTCCGGGACTTCCGCGCGGTGCGGCGGCTCGTGCGCGATGTCGAGGGGTCCTTCGGCCCCTTGCGGATCGTCGTCAACAACGCCGCGGGGAACTTCGTCCGCCCCGCGGAGGCCCTTCCCGAAAAGGCCTTCGCGAACGTCGTCGACATCGTCCTCAACGGGACGTTCTACGTCTCGCGTGCGGCGGGAAACGCGATGATCGCGCACGGACAGGGTGGGGCGATCCTCAACGTCGTCGCGACCTACGCCTGGACGGGGGGGCCGGGGACGGTCCACTCGGCCTGCGCGAAGGCGGGGGTCCTCGCGATGACGCGGACGCTCGCGGTCGAGTGGGCGCGGCACGGGATCCGCGTCGTCGCCGTCGCCCCGGGGCCGTTCGACTCGAAGGGGGCTTCGGACCGGCTGTGGCCCACTCCCGAGTTGGAAGAGCGGGTGCGGCGTTCGATCCCGCTCGGGCGGTTCGCGACGCGGGAGGAGGTCGCGCGGGCTTCCGTGTGGCTCCTCTCCGACGAGGCGGCCTACGCGACCGGGGAGTGCCTCACCCTCGACGGTGGCGGCTGGCTCGGCCGCGGGATCTTGGGCTCCGACGACCCGATCCCGAAGGTGAGAAAGGGGACTGGCACCGTTTCGCGCGGTTCCGATTCTGTGAGAAAGGGGACTGGCACCGTTTCGCGCGGTTCCGATTCTGGGGACTGATCGGGAAAAGGTCGGGAAAAGGTGCCAGTCCCCTTTTCTCCGCCTCTCGGGGAGAGCGGGAATTTCCACCCCGCGCGGCGGTTCCCGGGAGGTTCGCGATGCGAAGATCCCCCTTCCCCTCTTGCTCGCCCCGTTTGTCTCAAGGTGGCGCGAACGGTGGGGAGGACTCGCGCCGTGCATGGGGCCGAAGTTGCGGTGGGTCCGAGAGTTCCATCGCGAAGCCCGTGCCGCGAAGTCGCGAGCCCTGGGCTTCCGATCGGCGCGGAAAGGGAATCCCCAGATCCCACCGCAACTTCGACGGCCTCCTTCCATCCTCCCGTCCCCACGATTCGCGTCACGCCGCGGCTGCGACCGTGCGTCGGCAATCGACCTCATGGGCGTTGCGCCCCTCGCGGCTCGAGAGTGGGGAATCGGAATACGGCGAGCGGCCGCGGAAGGGGCTCCGAGGAGCGGCGCCGCTTCCCGCGGTGCCGATTCCGCGGGTCGAACGGGAGACTCCTTCTCACGAGGGGGCGTTCCGGGTTCTCTTTCCTCGCGCCATGACGCGCGGAAGGAGGCCGCGATGCGACGAGCCGCCCTGACGATCGTCTTCGTCGTTTTCACCCTGCCGGTCCTCGGCGCCGTCCCGGGCACGCTCGACGCCGCGCCGTCGACGGGGGAGATCCACGTCCGGGTCCTCGACGAGGATCGGGTGGGGTTTCCGGGGGCGATGGTGACGTTGACCCGGCGCGACGGACCCCTCGTGCCGACGAACGCCGTGACCGATGCGGGGGGGTTCGTCTCGTTTCCCGCGGTTCCACCCGGGGACGCCTACGTCGTATCGGCGTTCGTTGCGGGGTACGCCCACGTGTCCGTCCCGGACGTTCGCGTGGCGTCGGGCAAGGTCACCGAGATTCCGATCGTCCTGATCCCCGTTTTCGATCTCACGGAACACGTCGAGGTGACGGTCGTGCGATCGGAGGAGGTCGTCGGGCATTCGCAGGAGTTCGTCCGGGGCCTGCCGGTTCAAGATCGCTTCTACCGGACCGTCCTGACGCTCGCTCCGGGCGTCCAGGGCGGCGACGGCACTCCCCAGCCACGCGGGACCCTTGAGCGGGAGTTCCGGGCGACCGTGAGCGGGGTCGTGGGGGGCGTGGTCGGCGGAGCGCCGGGGGGTATCTTCGAAGAGTCGGAGCGCTCGACCGAGTCGTACCGTCGTCACGACGACCCGGGTTTCCGCGACGTCGCGACCGATCCCCTGTCGACCTTCTCGATCGACGTCGACACCGCCTCGTACGCGAACGTCCGCCGCTTCCTCGAAGGAGGCTCGCTCCCCCCCAAGGACGCGGTCCGGATCGAGGAGATGCTCAACTACTTCCCCTACGACCTCCCCGCTCCCCGGGGAGCCGATCCCTTCGCCGTCTGGACCGACGTGGGGACGGCCCCCTGGGCGCCGGAGCATCGCCTGATGCGCGTCGCCTTGAAGGCCCGCGAGATCGACGCCGCGGACCGGCCTGCCGCCAACCTCGTCTTCCTCGTCGACGTGTCGGGGTCGATGCGGCCCGAACACAAGCTCCCGCTCCTGAAGCGATCCCTCCGCATGCTCCTCGAATCGCTCGAACCGAGAGACCGGGTGGCGCTCGTCGTCTACGCCGGCTCGTCGGGGCTCGTGCTCGACTCGACCCCGGTCACCTCCGCGGGCGCGATCGCCGAGGCGCTCGACCGTCTCGAGGCGGGAGGGAGCACGAACGGCGGTGAGGGGATCGTCCTCGCGTACGAGGTCGCGAGGGCGAACTTCGTCCCGGGCGGCATCAACCGCGTGATCCTCGCAACCGATGGCGACTTCAACGTCGGCGTGTCGAGCGAGGGGGACCTGACCCGCCTCGTCGAGACGGAAGCGAGATCGGGGACATTCCTCACGGTGCTCGGCTTCGGCATGGGGAACTACAAGGACTCGACCCTCGAAGCGCTCGCCGACCGCGGGAACGGGAACTACGCCTACATCGACTCGCTCCTCGAAGCCCGGAAGGCCCTCGTCGAGCAGGCGGGGGGAACCCTCGTCACGGTCGCGAAGGACGTCAAGATCCAGATCGAGTTCAACCCGGTCGAGGTCGCCTCCTACCGCCTCCTCGGGTACGAAAACCGCCTCCTCGCGACGCGCGACTTCGACGACGACGCGAAGGACGCGGGGGAGATGGGCTCCGGGCACGTCGTGACCGCCCTCTATGAGATCGTCCCCGCGGGGAAGGCGGCCGGACCGCAACCGCTCGAGTACCAGATGCCAGCATCGACCGACGCCGCGAAATCGGGGGCGATGGCGACCGTCAAGGTCCGCTTCAAGGAGCCCGACGGCGAGACGAGCCGGCTTTCGTCGTACACGGTCCGCACCGACCAGGGAGTGGCCCCCGAGCGCGCCGCCGACTTCGACTTCGCCTCGGCGGTCGCCTGCTTCGGCATGCTGCTGCGGGAATCCGAGCATCGAGGAGACGCGAGCTGGGCGATGGTCCGCGACCTCGCGACGCGGGGGCTCTCGTGGGATCCAGGCGGCTGGCGCGCCCAGTTCCTCGCACTCGCAGGGAAAGCGGAGAGAATGAACTAGGGGTCCGGCACGTGTTCACGAAAAGGTGCCAGTCCCGTTCTTCACCCCTTTTCCATCCTCATCCGGAACGCTGCGCCGGGGCGGCGCCGCACGAGTTCGAGGCGCCCGCCGTGCGACTCGACGAGGGCGCGCGCGATCGAGAGGCCGAGCCCCGCCCCCCCGCGGTCCCTCGCGGTCGTGAAGAACGGCTCGAAGATCCTCTCGGCGTTCGCGTCGGAGATCCCCGGTCCGTCGTCCGAGATCTCGACGACGACGCCCGCCTCCCCTCGGACCTCGACCTGCGCCCTCTTCGCCCCGTGCACCCTCGCGTTCTCGAGAAGGCTCGCCAAGACCCCCTCGAGCGCTTCCTCCGAGATCGACGCGCGAGCCGACACGGGTGCCGCGACCTCGACCTCGAATCCCTCCTCGCGAAACCGCGCCGCGAGCCGACCCGCGCACGCGGCCACGTCGACCGACGCCGCGGTCGCGGGGGCCGCCTCCGCCCGCGCGAGCGCAAGGAGACCGTCGAGGAGGCGTTGCAACCGGTCGCTCGCCGCGAGGGCGTTCCGCAGAAGCGACTCGCGCTCCGCGGGGTCGCTTCCCTCTCCGAGCAGTTCCACCGCCCCGCGGATCGTCGTGAGCGGCGTCTTGAACTCGTGCGAGACGTGGGACGCGAAGGTGCGGATGTAGGCTTCGCGCTCCTCGATCGTCCGCGCCATCTCGGCGAGCGCGCGCGACAGCTCGCGCATTTCCCGCGTCCCCGCCCCGCGGATCTCCCGCACCGCCCCCCGCTCCCCTCCCGCGGCCCGCCGGGCCTGATCGATCAGCAGCCGCACCGGCCTCCCGACGAAGAGGGCGGTCAGGAGCGCGACGAGACACGCGATCCCGAGCGTCACCCCCGCGGCGATCGCGAGCGGCCCGCGCCGCACCCAGAGCGCCTTCCGGATGTCGAGCGGCGTGCGCGAGAGGACGACGGCGCCGACGACCCCGTCCCCCGCGACGATCGGAAGGGAGACGAAGACGCGGTACCGCTGCCCGCGGCTGAGCGACTCGAGAGGCGGAACCGGCTCGTCCGAGATCCGCTCCCGGAGAACGCTCGCCCGTCGTCCCGCGAGCGCCTCCCGGACCTCCTCCCGCAAAGCGAGCGAGAGCCCCGCCTCGGTCCCGGTCGTCGCGACCACGATCCCCTCGCGGTCGACGATGCGGATCCCGGCGAGCGTGTGCCGCGCCGCTGCGCGGAGGCGCGGTTCGACGCGCTCCCCCGCGTCGGCGACCGCGGGATCCGGAGGGGACGTCGCGACGACCCCCGGCTCGGGGCGCGGGAGGACCCGCTCGCGACGGAGATCGAGGACCGGCTCGAGCGCGTCCGTCTCCGGCGTCCGCGCGACCGATGCGGAAGGAGTCCCGTAGGCCTCGAGGAACATCTCCCGGACGAGCGCTCCCTGCCCGAGGAGCTGTGCCTCGGTCGAACGAACCAGCTCGTTCTCGTACTGCCGGACGACCGCGATCCCCGCGAGCGGGAGGAGCAGGACGAGAAGGCTCACCGCCACGAGCACGGTCCGGAGCCGCGGGCGCCACGAGAACGGAAGCTCAATCACACGGCGACGCCTTGTACCCGCGCCCCGGCCAGGTCTCGACCGGGTCGGCGCCCACCGACGCGAACTTCCGCCGGATCCTCCGGATGTGGCTGTCGATCGTCCGGTCGGCGACCGTCCGGTCGTCCGAGTACCCCGACTCCATCAATTGCGTCCGGCTGTAGACGCGCCCGGGGTGACGGAGAAGCGTTTCGAGGAGGCCGAACTCGGTGACGGTCAGCACGACCTCGTTCCCGTCCCAGAACGCCCGGTAGGCGTCGAGGTCGAGCTTCAGTCGTCCGTGGCGCAGCGCGCGCGGCCCGTCGCGCTCCCCCTCCCGCGGCCGCGTCCTCCGGAGGACGGCGCGCACCCGCGCGACCAGCTCGCGCGGGCGGAACGGCTTCGTCACGTAGTCGTCCCCTCCCATCTCGAGGCCGAGGACCCGGTCGATCTCCTCGTCCTTCGACGAGAGGAAGACGATCGGGACGGAGGAGGTCTTCCGGATCGCGCGACAAGCTTCGGTCCCGTCCATCTCCGGCATCAGGATGTCGAGGATCACGGCGTCGGGAGGGTCGGCGGCGACCTTCCGGACCGCCTGGGCGCCGTCGGCGGCCTCCTCGGTCTCGAAGCCGTCCCTGCGGAGGGCGATCCGGACCACCTCCCGGATCCCGGGGTCGTCGTCGACGATCAGCACGCGCGGCATCGAGACGAATTCTAGGCCTCGAACCGGGTTCTTGCGGGCGTTGCACCGGAATTGCACGGGCCTTCCTCCGGGTCGCCCTCGATCGAACGCCGATCGGCCCCGTTCCCGAGGGAGATTCCCCGGCGACAAAGGAGGAATCGATGGGAAAGAAGATGGCCGCGATCGTCCTGATCCACGTGCTCCTCGCCGCCGCCTGGTCGGTCCTGGGGGGGAGCCTCCAGTTCCGGACGTGGAACCGCGACAAGAAGCTCTCCGAACGCGTCGCCGCCCTGTGGGGCGCGCCGCAGACACAGGCCTCCCCCGAATTGACCTTCGAGTGGGAGGAGATCGTCGTGGAGACGGAGGAAGTCGCCGACCCCGCGACCGGAGACAAGCGCGTCGTCGTCCGCGAGAAGCCGCGCGTGAAGAGCCGCCCGGTCCTACTCGATCGCTCGGCGATCGACGTCGCCCTCGACCTCGAGCAGCGGCGCAAGGGGCTCCTCTGGTACGCGACCTACACGGTCGACTTCCGCGGGGAGTACGCCTACGTCCACGACGACGACCGTGAGGGCTCGCTCTGGATCACCTATCGCTTTCCCACGACCCAGGCGGTCTACGGCGACTTCCGCATGGAGGTCGCCGGGACGGTCGATCCCTCCCTCGCTCCGGTCGCCGACGGCGGCGGGAAGATCGTGAAGCAACGCGTGCCGGTCGCGCGCGGGACGCGGGTCCCGTTCGCGATCTCCTACCGCTCGCAGGGGCTCGACGAGTGGCGTTATTCCTTCGGCGCCGACGTCAATCGGGTCAAGGACTTCGCCCTGACGATGACCACGAACTTCGAGGCGGTCGACTTCCCCGCCGGGACGATCTCCCCCACCTCGAAGGAGAGGACCGCCGAAGGCTGGACCCTCCGTTGGGCCTCCGAGAACCTGATCTCGGGATTCCAGGTCGGGATGGACATGCCGCGCCGCCTGAACCCCGGCCCCTTGGCCGCGCGGATCGCCTTCTTCGCGCCGGTGTCGCTCGGCTTTTTCTTCGTCTGGATCTTCGCGATCTCCCTCATGCGGAGGGTCGACCTCCACCCGATGCACTACCTCTTCCTCGGCGCCGCCTTCTTCGCGTTCCATCTCCTCCTCGCCTACACCGTCGACCGGATCGACCTCGTCCCGGCGTTCCTCCTCGCCTCGGCGGTGTCGGTCTTCCTCGTCGTGAGCTACCTGCGCCTGGTCGCGGGGATGCGCTTCGCCGCGGTCGAGGCGGGCGGGAGCCAGCTCGTCTACCTCGTCCTCTTCTCCTGGGCCCACTTCTTCGAGGGGTTCACGGGGCTTCTCGTCACGGTCGGTTCGATCCTCACCCTCTTCGCCCTCATGCAGCTCACCGCGCGGATCCGCTGGGACGAGGTCTTCTCTCGAGGAGGCGTACAATCGCGGCCGGAGATCTCCCGATGATCGTTCGCCTCGTGCTCGTCGCCGCCGCCTGCGCCCTCTTGGCCGTCGCCGCCGTCCCTTCCGAACGCGGCGAGGGACGCTCCTTCGCGACCCGCTCGGTCGTCCACGCCCGGAACGGCATGGTCGCCTCCGCGCACCCTCTCGCGACGGCGATCGGCGTCGACATCCTGAAGCGGGGAGGATCGGCGGTCGACGCCGCGATCGCGGTCAACGCCGCGCTCGGCTTCCTCGAGCCGGTCGCTTGCGGGATCGGGGGGGACCTCTTCGCGCTCGTGTGGGACGCGGAGACGGGGAAACTCTGGGGACTCAACGCCTCGGGAAGGGCTCCCGTGCTCGCCGACGCGGCGAAGATCCCGCTCGACCCCGACGGACGGATCCCGCTCCGCTCCCCCTTCGCCTGGACCGTCCCGGGGGCGGTCGACGGGTGGTTCGCCCTTCACGGGAGGTTCGGGAAACTCCCGATGAAGGAGGTTCTCGCTCCCGCGATCGAGGCGGCCGAGCGGGGCGAGCCGGTCCCGCAGGTGATCGCCGCCGCGTGGCAGCGCGGCGAGCGGATCTCGGGAAACAAGCCGGGGTTCAAGGAGGTCTTCCTTCCGGGAGGCCGCGCGCCGCGCGAGGGGGAGATCTTCCGGAACCCCGCACTCGCGCGCGCCTACCGCGCGATCGCCGAAGGAGGGCGGGACGCGTTCTATCGGGGACCGATCGCGGAGTCGATCGACGCGTTGTCGAGGCGCGAGGGCGGGTTCCTCCGCAAGGAGGACCTCGCCTCCCACCGCTCGGATTGGGTCGAGCCGATCGGGACTTCGTACCGGGGGGCGACGCTCTGGGAGATCCCGCCGCCGGGGCAGGGCCTCGCGGCGCTCCAGATCCTGAACCTCCTCGAGGGGTACGACCTCCGCGCGATGGGGCGGGAGTCGGCCGACTTCTGGCACCTCTTCGTCGAGGCGAAGAAGCTCGCCTTCGAGGACCGCGCGCGCTACTACGCCGACCCCGCGTTCGCCGAGATCCCGGTCGAGGGGCTCCTGTCGAAGGAGTACGCGAGGAAGAGGGCCGCGGAGATCGACCTTTCCCGCGCCGCGGACAGCCCCGTCGCGGGGGTGCCGTCGGGGTCGGACACGACGATCCTCGCCGTCGCCGACGGGCGCGGGAACATGGTCTCCCTGATCCAGAGCAACTACACCGGGTTCGGCTCGGGCTACGTCGTCGCCGACTGGGGGTTCGGGATCCACAACCGCGGCGGGCAGTTCGACCCGGCCGAGGGGCGCCCCAACTCGCTCGCACCAGGGAAGCGCCCCTTCCACACGATCATTCCCGCCTTCGTGACCCGCGACGGAAAACCCTGGATCGCGTTCGGCGTGATGGGCGGCGACATGCAGCCCCAGGGGCACGCCCAGGTCCTCGTGAACCTCCTCGACTTCGGGATGAACCTGCAGGAAGCGGGTGACGCGGCGCGCTTCTACCACACCGAATCGAGCGATCCCGACGGCTCGCGGATCGAGCGAGGGGGCGTGCTCGCCCTCGAATCGGGGGTCCCGGCCGAAGTCCGGAGGGAGTTGCTCCGCCGCGGCCATCGCATCGCCGATCAGCCCGCTGCCGCGTTCGGCGGGTACCAGGCGGTCGCGCGGGACCCGTGGACGGGAGTCCTCTCGGGGGCGAGCGAGTCCCGGAAAGACGGATGCGCGATCGGCTACTGATCGGCGCTTCATCGCGATTTCTCCGGAACGTAACGCCGACGAAACGGTTCCCCCGTAACGTGATCGTCGCTCGAACCGGAGGAACCGATGACGCGTTTCGTCCTGCTCACCGACGAACCGGAGAAGGCGCGGCGATCGATCGCCGAGGCGACGTGCTGGACGGAGAGAACCTTCCAGAACGCCGCGGAGGCGCTCCACTGGGAACGGATCATGCGAAGCGCGGGCGCGATCGCCCTCGAAAGCCGCGGCTGGAAGCACGGGCTCGCCTTCGAACTCGCGCGGAGGAGCGAACGCTGGGCGGTCGGGGCCTGAGTCCCCCGAGACTCGGCGCGGCGCTTCTCCTCGCCCCGCTCCTCGTCCCGCTCCTCGCCTGCGTCCCTTCCGCCCGCGGTCCCCTGCGCGTCGTGCCGCTCGCACGCTCGGGCTCCGACACGTTGGTCGTCCTCCTCCCCGGCCGCTTCGACGATGCGGACGACTTCCGGAAGCGCCGTTTCCCCGAGATCGCCCGAGAGGCGGGGGCGACCTTCGACCTGACCGCCGTCGATGCGCACGTCGGGTACTACGCGGGGGGCCGGGTCGCGGAGCGTCTCGAGGACGACGTCGTACTCCCCGCGCGTCGCGCGGGGTACCGCCGCGTCTGGCTCGCCGGGATCTCGATGGGAGGGCTCGGCGCCTTGATCTACGCCGATCGCTACCCCGGCGGCGTCGACGGGATCTTCCTGATCGCCCCGTACCTCGGCGAGACGGAGGCGGCCCGAGCGGTTCGCGCGGCCGGCGGGCTCGAGGCCTGGACTCCGCCCCCGGTCGCGCGCGAGGAGATGGAGTTCTCCGAGCGGATCTGGGCCGCCGCTCGCGAGGTCGTGGAGGGGAACACCTCGGTCCTCCTCGCCTTCGGGACCGACGATGCCCTCGCGCCGCAGCACGAGGTCCTCGCCGCGGCCCTACCCGCGGAACGGGTCGACCGTTTCCCCGGCGGTCACGCGTGGGAGCCCTGGCTTCAGGCCTGGCGCCGATTCGCAGCTTCCGGAATCGCGACGAGCACCGCCGCGAGCCCGTAAAGGGCGCAGGCCAGCCAACCGACCGCCCGGAGCCCGAAGGCCATCGCGAGGGCGAGCGAGAGGACGCTCGCGACGACCGCCGCGAAGCCGTTGACCGCCCAGAACCAGGCGATCCGTGCCTGGCCGAAACGCGCGATCCCCGCGGGGAAGGCGAATCCCATCAGGCACCCCACCGGGCTGACCGCGAGGAGAGCGACCGCCACCCGAACCACGAGACTCGTTCCGGCGGTCGCGTCGAAGACGGGGGCGAGGGCGAGATGGGTGGTGGCGAGGACGAAGGGGATGGCGACGAGGGCGACGCGCGACCGGGCGAGACCGACGCGTCCCGCGGCGAGCGACCCGCAGCGTGACGCGAATCGTGGGGACGCGAGGATCGAGGGACGTCGCCGAAGTTGCGGTGGGATTTGGGGATTCCCTTTCCGCGCCGATCGGAGCCTCCGGCTCGCGACTTCGCGGCACGGGCTTCGCGGCGGAACTCTCCGACCCAGCGCAACTTCGGCCCCGTGCGCGGCGCGAGTTCTCCCCACCGTTCGCGTCACCTTGAGCGACCCGAGGCCGGTGCCGACGAGCATTCCGCCGAGGACGGCGGGGGTGGCATACGCGGGGTGGCCGAGGTGGAGGACGAACCGCTGGACCCAGGGGGCCTGCATGAGCATGTAGGCGGCGCCGATCGCGCCGAAGAACGCGGATCCGGAGACGAACCCGAGGCCGCGAAGAACGGTCCGTGCGACCGGGAACGGGAGGAAGAAGAGCGCGGCCGCGAGGAGCCCGACGCCGACGAGGAGCCGCCTCTCGAGGAGAACGGCGTGCTCGTTCCAAGAGAGCCCCTCGATCACCAGGGGGTCGATGCGGCCGAAGACCTGAGCGACTGGAAGAAGAAGGGCCGGTCGTCGGTCGACGGGGACAGGTCGTACCCGTACTCCTCGATCGATTCGAGGCCGCTCGCGAGGACGAGTGCCACGACCAAATCGCGCGGGGTCGCGGGAGAAACGGGCCAGTGCCGCACGAAGCCCCGCTCCGAGCAGATTCGATCGAGCCGGTCGATCTCGTCGCGCCGCCAGGGGCTCCGCGAGACGAGAAGCGTCGCGACCTTGTCCCCCTGGACGACGGCGACGTGGGCCTGCGCGTCTGCGAATCCCTCCTCCTCGAGGGCGCGGACCGCCATCGCCGCGAGCCGGGGCGACTCCATCCTTGGAAGCCCCGCGGCCCAGCGGCTGATCGAAAGCACAACGTGACGCGAATCGTGGGGATGCAGGACCGTTCGTGGAAGCGGACGCGGCCGTCCGCGAGCGGACGTGAGGAATCCCGCAGTGGTCCTTTTGTCGCGTCGTTCCGTGAAATCCCCTCCGGCACG
>CAYLHQ010000037.1:0-38065 GCA_964383585.1 uncultured Acidobacteriota bacterium | reverse complement strand
CGTCTACACGTTCTGAATCCGACGCGAATCGGAAAGGAGTCGCCGAATCCGCGTCCCATCCCCCAACAACCTCGCGGTCACGTAGGATTCCGTAATCGGACTTCCCGTTTCGTTCGCACGGCGTTGCACGACGACGCGGGGCGGCTCCCCGCTTCGCGATCCCGGTACCGAGACCTCTCCGCATTGTCGGTTCCTTCCACCCACGGAGATCCGCCGCGTCGGGAAACGACGCTCCCGTGTCCCCTCCGGTCACGATTCCGAAAGGCCGTGGCACCGGACCTGCTGAGTCGGGAATCGCGGCCGACGCCCTCCCCGGGCTCGGACCGACAGGAGGTCAGGCGATGATCGGGAATCGAACGGCCCTGACGGCGGCGATCGTCCTCCTCGCAGCGCTCGGCGACGCGCACGCCGCCTTCCGGGGCGGGAACGGCGAGGTCGCCTTCGAGTCGAACCGCGCTGGAGGGTTCGACCTCTACACGGTCGAAGCCGACGGGACGGGGACCGCGGTTCTCGTGGCGACGACCGGTGACGATCGCTCCCCCGCGTGGTCTCCCGACGGATCCCGGGTCGCCTTCCAGTCGAACGTCCGCGGAAACTTCGACATCTGGATCGTGAACGCCGACGGAACGGGGCTTCGCGCCCTCACCTCCGGCCCGACGAACGAGATCCAGCCTACATGGTCCCCGGACGGCTCCCGGATCGCCTTCGCGCGGCTCGACCCGGCCCTCGGCACTCACGACCTCTGGCACGTGCGCGCCGAGGACGGGTCCGACCCGCGGAACCTCACCGGCCACCCCGGGAACGACATCCGGCCGGCGTGGTCCCCCGACGGCGGCTCGATCGCCTTCGAAAGCCACCGGGACGGAAACGCGGAAATCTACGTCGTCGACGTCGACGCACCTTCCTCCTCCGCGGTCAACCTCACGCGCGACATCTTCGAGGACCAGGACCCCGCGTGGTCCCCGGACGGGTCCCGCATCGCCTTCGTGAGCGATCGCGACCTCTTCGTCTGGCAGATCTGGTCGATGGACCGGAGCGGATCGGGGGCCTCCCTCGTTCCCGGCACGGAGCCCGGAGACCGCGAGCCAGCCTTCTCCCCGGACGGGACCGCCCTCGCCTTCACGCGGAACGGGGACGGCGGGGTCGAGGGGATCTGGAGGGTCTCTCTCGACGGAACGGGGCTCGCCCTCCTCGACGCCGCGCCGCCGTTCACGCGCGGCGCCGATTGGCGGGGGATCGCGGCCGAACCGGAGAACGGTCCGCCGTCGGCCTACGCCGGACCGGACGGGCGGCTCGAATGCGTCGGCATCGAAGGCGCGACGGTGCGCCTCGACGGGAGCGGATCGAGCGACCCCGACTCGACGCCGGGAACGAACGACGACCTCGTCGCCTTCGAGTGGTTCCTCGACTGGGGCGGGCCCGCGGAGCGGAAGATCGCCGAGGGGGCAGTGGTCGACGTCACGCTCGATCCGGGGGTCCATGCGATCACCCTGCGTGTGACCGACCGCGGCGGCCTCTCGGACGTCGATGAGGCGGTGTGGACCTTGAACGAAGCGCCGCCCCTCTCACTCGAAGCGGAGGTCTCGCCGGCCATCCTCTGGCCTCCGAACCATCGCCTGATCCCCGTACGTGGGACGGTACGCGTCGCGGAGGGCGCGTGCTCGGAGTCGGCGTCGGTCGTCCTCGTTTCGGTCACGAGCAGCGAGCCCGACGACGCGCCCGGGGCGGGAGACGGGAAGACGCGAGGCGACATCGCGGGCGCCGATCTCGGGACCGCCGACTTCGAGGTGTTTCTCCGCGCGGAGAGGGACGGGTCGGGACCGGGGCGGACCTACACCCTCACCTGGGCGGTCGTCGAGGGCCCTTCCTCGGGGGCGAGCGTGAGCGCCGAGGTGTTCGTGCCGCACGACGAGCCGGAGGCCGATCCCCCGGCCGAGTCCGGTGTTCGCGGTGCGGTCACGATCACGCGGCCAGCCGCCGCGCCGCGCCTGTTCACTGTCCGCCGCCCTTAGGCCGGCGACTTTCAGTCGAATCGATAGATGAATATGGAACGCCCCACGCGATCGATCGGTTCGTAGCGATCGAGCCAGTCGCTTCGCCAGCCCTCGCGTCGCGCCCAGAGGCGTCCTCGGATCAGCATGTGTACGCTCATCGCGTACACCCCCGGCCGAGGCTTGAATTCGAGATCCGAATCCGCGACGGGAAGCGATCGGATGCCGTAGTACTCGGGGGGAGCCGTCCCGAAGTACCCCAGATACACCTCTCCGAGATCCCGCTCACGGAGCCAGGAGGACAGGCGCTCGAGATCTTGTCCCCAATCGACATTGGAGTCGTCGAGCACCTCGTACCCTCCACTCGGCCCGCCGCACAACTCGTTGAAGTACGAGATGTGATCCGGGTAGACACGGACGGTGCCCACCAGGTACCACGCCGCCAGCGCGACGCCCGCGGCGGCTCGCAGCCGCGAACCACGAAACGCGAGAAGCCCCCTGCTCGCAAAAACGAAGAGGAGCGGGTACACGGGGAGCATGTATCGAACCCCGATGTTGTGGGCCAGTGCCGACGTCACGGCGCCGAACACGAGGATGGGCGGACCAGAAACACGTCGTCTGGCCATTCTCCCGATCGGTCGATCCGCCACGAAATCACCGAAACACCGACGAGAAACAGAACCGGAAGCGGCGTCTTGAACAGCATCGCGGCGAGGAAGTAGTACCACCAGCCTTCCTTTCGGAACTCTCCCAGAAGGTAATACTCGAACAGTGGGTTCTTGTCGGCGTAGACGCGGGTCGCGTTCTTGAAGTAGATCAGAGGATCGCTCGGAAAGAAGTAAATTGCCTGAACGACGACGAACGCCAACCCCATGACGACGGCCGTGGCCCAAGCGGTCCGTCCGGCACGGGGGCCTTCGCTTCGAGCGGGTACCCAGAACAGCAGCGCCAGTGTCGGCAAGAGGACGATCGCCGAGAACTTCGTCCCGAGCGCGAGCCCCAGGCAAAGACCCGTTGCGACGAGTTGGAAACGAGACCGAGTCCGCATCCATCGCCAGGCATGGAACAAGGTCATCACGAAAAAAGTCGCGAGCGGGACATCGAAGGTCACGAGGTGCGCGTGCGCCACGAAATTGGGACAGAACGCGAAGAGGAGCAAGGCGCCCAGCCCCGCCGCGGGGCCGAACCGCGCACGTGCCCACCGCCAAATGTAGATGCCGAGGACGACGGAGAGGAGCGCGAGCGGGAGGCGCCCCCAGAACAGCAAACGGTCCGCGTCGTTCGAGAAGAGGAACCGTCGCGCGAAGCCGCGCTCCTCCGGGGGTTGCGAGGTCCAGCCGGTGTCGTGAAAGTCGATGGCGGGGTCGAGCGCCATCAGCGGGAGGCCTGCCAAGAGTTTTGCGAGCGGCGGATGCTGTGGATTGAGCCGGAAGTCCCCCGTCTTCAAATAGGTGTAGCCGGCCGTGAGATGCATCGGCTCGTCGTGCGTCGCGGACTGCTCGAGCGAGCTGAACACGGTCTGTGCCGAGAAGGCCGCGAGGAACGCCAAGGCGATCCACGCCTCGGCAACAACCGTATCCGGCCTTCCAGCCAAACTCTTTCCCCTGTTGCCAGGACAGGCAGGGCCGTCCCTGTCACGATTTTCGAACCGCGCTCGAAGACGACCCTACTCAATCACATCTCGGATCTCGGGTGAAACATGACGCGGCGAACGGAACCGGAGGATCGTAGTCGTGCCAGGTGCTTCCGTCGGTGCTCCACGCCAGGACTTTCGCCACCGACGTGATCTCGACGCAGACAAGGGTACTGGCTTGACAGTCGACGTTATCGCAGGTCGACTCGCAGCAGAACGCCTGAAGTGGACAGGTGCCGGTCTTGAAACTGCACGGACATTGGCCTCCGCACGTGCAGCCGTCGTACGGCGGATCGGTGCAGCCTGCGACGGACACGGACGGCAAGGGACAGGAGGCCGAGGCGTCGGTCTCGGGTGCCAGCTCGATGATCTCGTCGAACGTCCCCACGCAACCGACGTTCTGAGGACTGCACCGGGCCGGACCCAACGCGCCATTCGTGATGATGCCCATCAGCCGGACGCGATAGTGCGTCGATGAGGAGAGGTTGGTGACCACCGCGAGACCTTCGGGGACCACGGCGTGACGCGAATCGTGGGGACGGGAGGATGGAAGGAGGCCGTCGAAGTTGCGGTGGGATCTGGGGATTCCCTTTCCGCCCCGATCGGAAGCCCAGGGCTCGCGAATGCGCCGCACGGGCGTCGCGATGGAACTCTCGGACCCACCGCAACTTCGGCCTCGTGCGCGGCGCGAGTCCTCCCCACCGTTCGCGCCACCTTGCGGGGACCACGCATCCGGGCGGGTACTCCTCCTCACAGAGCTTGATCTGCGGCGGTGGATCGGCGAGAACCGTCGTGGAGGAGAACACAAGGAGCCCTGCGAGGATCAACCCGCGCGTCGTCATGCGCGTGTCCGCGTTGCGCTCGGGGGGGGAGATCTGACCGGTTGCGCTCCATACGAACCGCGTGTGTCGTTCGGTACTGGACCCTGACCGTCAACACTTCATCCGGAACCGCGACGGGCCATCTACGCTCGACGAACCCCAAGAACGAAACCCCTTTCGACTGCAGTCATTACCGATCGTTCCCTCCGGCCTCCGTTGGAGCCTCGATCGCGAACTCCGTCTCGGCGCTCCCGGCGCGGGTTCCGTCGGCCCGGCGAGCCTCGATCGTCCAGAGGTAGCGTCCCGGCACGAGATCGGACGACTCGACGTCGGTCGGGGTGAGATACGGCGCCGAGACCGGCCTCTGGATCACGACGTCGCCGTGTTCCTTCTCCTTCACGGTGACGACGTAACTCGCGGCCCCCGCGAGTGGGGCCCAGCGGAACGCGTCGGGAGGAGCGTCGAGGATGCCGACCGGTCCGTGGACGACGATGGCGACGGGGGGCACCCTCGCCACCCGCTCGGCGATTCGCTTCTCCTCCCCGACCCTGTTGACCTTCACGAAGACCGCGACCACCACCACCGCGACGATGAGCAGGGCGAAGGCGGCGCCCCAGACTCCCCAGGATTTCAGCGAGGGTCTCTCGAGGTCCCGAATCTCCTCCTCGAGCACCTCTTCGTTGGTCTGTTCGGGCGGCTTCGTTTCGCTCATGAGCACCTCCCCTCTGCCGACGGGCGGCTCACCCCGAGTAGGCTACGCTTGGGAGGGTGCGACGGCCGGGACCGCCGCGTCAAGCGGAAGTTGCGTCCCGGCCGGGCCCTCGGGAGGAGTGGAGCGTGGAGCACGCCGACCTCGACATCCGGGACCTTTCGGTCCGTTGCGGCGCCTGCATGAACTACAAGACTTTGGCCGGTTTTTCGAAGCGGGAGGGGTGGCACGTCTACGTCTACGAGTGCGACGCGGAAACCTGCGACGTCGACGCGACGCGGACCCTCCTCGAGGTGCCGGAGGCGATCGACGTCTTCGCCCGCCGGCACCCCGACTGTGGGGGCGCCTGAATCGACCGGAACCCGGCGGGACCCCGGCGTGGAATCAAGGGCGCCCCGCCCCTCCCAGGGCCACGGAGGACCGACGGATGCGCCGCCCCCTGTGGGCTCGTGATGCGGGACGGCCGTTTCGTCGTGGAGGTGGACGACGGCGGCGACCGGGTCCGGATCTCCGTCCGCCCGGTCGCGCTCCGCGTGATCGCGGACGCCCTTCCGCGGCTCAGCGGCTCGAAGTCGTAGGGGTCGGCGCGAGGGCGAAGCGGACGATCACCGAGGCGCTTTCGGACCCCGAACGGACGACGACGCGCCCCTCGGGGGGCGGGGCCGCCGTCCCCGTCCAACGAAGGCGGACGTGCATCGCCTGCGCGTTCGCCGGCTCGAGCCGTGCCTCGAGCCCGGCGGGCTCGGCCGAGACGGTCGCCTCCGTCGCGGACACGTCCGGCCGGAACGAGACGACGAGCGGAGGGGGATCGCCCGCGGGGTTCACGACCACGGTCGGCGCCGAGAAGCGGATCGCGGGGCGCCACAGGACCTGGACCGGGAGGCTCACGGTCGGCTCCCGCGGGAGGCCGGTGTCGAAGGTGACCGTCAGGCTCCGCTCCCCTTCGGGGGGCACCCCTTCGATCTCCGCCTCGAGAATCCAGTCCCCCTGCTTCACGTCGGGAACGCCTTCGATCGGCGTTCCCGGCCCCTCGGGCCCGACCTCCCGGGCCGTCACGCGGAGCCACGGCGCGGAGACGCGGATCTTGTCGACGCGGAGAGCCCCCGCCTCGGTCTCGTCCTTTCTCACGACGAGCCGCCCCGGCGCGGCCTTTCCCCGCAAGTTCCCGACGGTCAGGACCTGACCGGGAAGGAGACTCACGCTCCCCGCGATCGTCATCTTGACGGTCAACTGCACCGTGGAGCGCGACGGGTCATTCGTCGTGACCGTGATTGCCTTCGCGACGGCTCCGCGGTAGCGCTCGGTCGCGACGTTGGCTCGGATCGTCCCCACCCGACCGGGCGGGATCACCTCGTCGAACGAGGCGACGGCGCACCCTCAGCCGGGTTTGGCGGAGAGGATGCGCAGGTCGGCGGTCCCCTCGTTCCGAAGCTCGAAGACCGCCTCGACCACCTTTCCCCGCACGACGGTGCCCGCGTCGATCTCGGTCTTCGCGACCACGAGGCGGGGACCGGGGGGGCTCTCCTGGGGGAGCGCCGGGGGCGGTAGCAGACAAGCGGCCGCAAGGAGGACTGCGAACGCGCCGCGCCGGATGCACGTGACCTCTCGCATGGCGCATACGATACGCCGGAAGCGCCGGCCGCGCCGCCTCCGGTATCCTTCCGGCATGCCGACGAGCACCGTCGAGGACTATTTGAAACAGATCCTTCTCGAGGACCACAGGCTCCCCGGCCAACCGGTCGCCACGGGGCAGCTCGCCCAGGCGCTCCGCGTCACCCCCGGCACCGCGACCGCGATGATGAAGGCCCTCTCGGACGCGGGACTCGCCCACTGGGAACCGTACGCAGGGGTCCGGCTGACCGCGGCGGGACGGCAACTGGCGACCCATGTGCTGAGGCGGCACCGACTGGTGGAGCTTTTCCTGGTCGAGGTCATGGGGCTCGACTGGAGCGAGGTCCACTCGGAGGCCGAGGTGCTCGAGCACGTCGTCTCCGACCGGCTGATCGAACGGATGGACGCGATGCTCGGTTGTCCCGCGTTCGACCCCCACGGGGACCCGATTCCCGGCGCCGCCCTCGAATTCCGCGCCGCCGGGCCCTACCAGGATCTCCTCGAGTGCCCGCTCGGCGCGTCACGAACCGTCGCCCGGGTCACCGACCAGCGCCCGGAGTTCCTGCGGCTCCTCGAGGAGCACGGGGTTCGTCCCGGGCGAAGGCTCCGGGTGGAGGTTCGGGACGGCGTCACGGAAACCGCGGAGATCGTCCCGGAGGGGGGGCGCCCCCTCCGGTTGGGCTTCCGGGCGGCGACCCGCGTCCTCGTGGGGACCGACGGCGAGGAGGAGCGATGAACCTGGCGTTGGCGGCACTTCTGGGGATCGTCGTCGGGCTCGGCGCCGCGTTCAGCGGTCTGGGCGGGGGGTTCCTGATGGTCCCCCTCCTGATCGGCCTCGGGTTCACCCCGCAGCGCGCGGTCGGGACGTCGTTCCTCGCGATCGTCGTGATCTCCCTCTCCGCGCTCGTCGCCCACGGAAAGCTCGCGAACGTCGACTGGCGGGTCGGCCTCCTCCTCGGGGCAGGTGGGATCGCCGGAGCCCAGGTCGGCGCGCGCCTCCTCCAGAACGTCCCCGCTCCCGTCTTTCACAAGGTCTTCGGCTCGATCCTCCTCGGCCTCGCGATCTGGATGTTCCTCCGGAAGTGACCGCGGGTCAGTAGCCGAGCGTCGCGCCGGGCACGAAGCTCGCTCCCGCGAGGCCGAGCGCGAGGACGACGAGCACGCCGGTCGTCGTCCAGACGACGACGTTCCAGAACGGGCCGTTCACGCGGGTCCCCATGAGTGCCGGCCGGTTGATCAGGAGGGCCATGAAGACGAGGATAGCCGGGAGGAGCACTCCGTTGAGCACCTGCGACACGAGAATGACCTCGAGGAGCGGAACTCCGGGAACGAGGATCATCCCCGTCCCGACGGCGATGATCGCCGTGTAGAGCCAGTAGAACTCCGGCGCCTCCGCGAAGCGGCGGTTGACCCCGGCCTCGAGGCCGAGCCCCTCGCAAACGCTGTAGGCGGTCGCGAGCGGGAGGATAGAGGCCGCGAAGAGCGAGGCGTTCGCGAGGCCGAGCGCGAAGAGGATCTCCGCGTAGCGCCCCGCGAGAGGGGCGAGGGCCCGGGCCGCCTCCGCCGCAGACCCGATCGAGGTCACCCCGGCGGGATGGAGAGTGGCGGCGCAGGCGACGACGACGGAACCCGCGACGGCGACCGCGAGGACGGAGCCGACCACCACGTCGAGCCGGGCCTTCGGGTACTCGGCCACCTGGATTTCCTTCTCCACGAACGAGGATTGCAGGTAGAACTGCATCCACGGGGCGATCGTCGTACCCACGATCCCGACGATCATCGCGAGGCCGGGAAGGTCCGCGGGGACGACCGGGGCCGCGAGGCCGCGGGCCGCCTCCCCCCAGTCGGGCTTCGCGAGGATCATCGAGAGGGGATAGGCGAGGTAGAGAACGCACGCCGCGAGAAACGCCTTCTCGACCGACTTGTACGTGCCGAAGACGACGAGCCACCAGACGAGCGCCGCCCCGATCGGGACGGACAGCCAGCGCGAGATCCCGAACAACTCGAGCGAGGTGGCGAGGCCGGCGAAGTTGGCCGCGGCGTTCCCCACGTTCGTGAAGAGCACCGCGATCATGAGGACGAAGGTGACGCGGAGGCCGAACTCCTCGCGGATCAGGTCCGCGAGCCCCTTCCCGGTGACGGCCCCCATCCGGGCGCCCATCTCCTGGACGACGACGAGCGCGAGGAGGACGGGGACGAGGATCCAGAGCAGGTCGTATCCGTATCGGGCCCCCGCGAGCGAGTAGGTGTAGATCCCCCCCGCGTCGTTGTCGACGTTGCTCGTGATCATGCCGGGTCCGACGAAGGCGAGGGCGGCGCCGGCCGTCGCCAGGACGCGTCCTACGATCCGCACGGGGCTCAGTCCTCCTGGGCCAGACGGCGGAAAACGTCCTCGATGTTGATGATGCCGGCGAGCCCCCCTCCCTCCTCGACGACGGCGAGCGCGCGGAGGTTGTACTTGTCGAAACGCTCGACCACCTCCTGGAGGGGAGTCCCGGGCACGACGGCGCGGGTCTCGCGGCGCACGAGGTCGACCACCGGAGTCCCCCCCGACGCGCGCACGAGTCGGACGATCGGCACCATCCCCCGGAGCCGCTCGTCGTCGTCGACCACCGGGATCTCGTCCATCTCCGGGACGAGATCGTCGTCGACCTTCTGGATCTCGGCGAGCGTCTCCCCCACCGTCCAGCGGGAGCGCGCCCGGAAGAACTCGGTCGTCATCAGGCCCCCCGCGGAGTCCTCGTCGAAGGCGAGGAGTTCGCGGATCTCCTCCGCGGGCTCCGACTCCATCGCCGCGAGGACCTCGCGCGAACGCTCCTCGCTCAGATCGCCGAGGATGTCGGCGGCCTCGTCGGGAGGCATCTCCTCGAGGAGGTCGGCCGCCCGCTCCGCGGGCATCGCCTCGACGAGGGCCGCCTGCACGCTCGGGTCGGCCTCGGCGAGGGCCTGCGCGGCGGTTTCGAGGTCGAGGGAGGCGACCATGTCGCGGCGCTCGACGCGGCCCAGGTCTTCGAGGATGTCCGCGAGGTCGGCGGGATGCATCCGGACGAGCTGCTGGTGCACCTTGAGCCGGATGCGCGCGGAGTCGGTCTCGACCATCCCGACGTAGTCCCACGGGATTCCGCGCTGAGTGAATCCGGCGCTCAGGCGCTCGAGGAGCGGCGGCGAGAGGATCCCCGCGAAGAGCCGCCTCACCGCGCTCGCGAGGCCGGTCTCGACCGAGCGGAGGACGAGGGAAGCCCCCACCCGGTCGAGGGCGATGTCGTTCACTCGGACCACCTTCCTCCCGAGAATGTCGATGATCTGCCGGTCGAGCACGTCGCGCTTGAGGAGAAGGGCCTCCGCGTCCGCGGGGATCGGCGCGGAGGCGTCCGCCCCGGCGGCAAGCACGATCCGCCGGGTCGCCGCAGAGAACGACTCGACCGACGCCCAGGGAACCGTTCCGGTCTCGTTCCGCCGCCCGACGACCATCCCCGCGACGACCCCCTTCGAGCCGTCCGCCACGAGGTCGGCGACCCGGCCGAGGCGGCCGCCGGCGGCGTCGAGGACGGGGATGCCGATCAGCATCGAAAGGTGGACCATGCGCCCCTCCGAAGGCGAAGGGGCAGGATCGCACCGAAACGCGCCGGCCGTCGAGACCGATTGCCGCGGACGCCGTCCGGCCTCATCCTTCGCGCGTGGCGGAGAAAGAACGGTTCGACGTGCTCGTCGTCGGCGGCGGGATCGTGGGCTGCGCGGTCGCTCGCGAGGCCGCGCTTCGCGGATGGTCCGTCCTCCTCGTGGAGCGCGACGATCTCGCGGCCGCCGCGAGCGGTCGCTCGACGAAGCTCCTGCACGGCGGCCTCCGTTACCTCGAGCGCGGAGACCTCCGTCTCGTCCGCGAGGCGCTCCGGGAACGCGAGATCACCGCGCGGCTCGCGCCGCACCTCGCCCGGCCGCTCGAATTCGTCCTGCCGACCCGGTCCGGCGTCCGGCCGGGCCCTCGCGCCGCCCGCCTCGGCGTGGCCCTCTATGACTGGCTCGCGCGACCTTCCCCTCTCCCCCGGGGGCGCCGCATCGGACCGGCCGAGACCGCGAATTTGGTCCCGTCGGGAGGGGCCGACGGTTGGTCGGGGGGTGTCCTCTTCACGGACCGGCAAACCGACGACGCCCGGTTGACGGTCGCGATCGCCCGGGCGGCGGCGGGGCGGGGCGCGGCGATCCGCACGCGCGCCGAGGTCGTCTCGTGGCTCGATCGCGGTGGGGTCGTGGCCGGCGCCCGGATCCTCGACCGGGAGACCGGCGAGACGTTCGAGGTGGAGGCTTCCGTCTCGGTCAACGCCGCCGGCCCCTGGGCCGACGCGGTCCGCGCCCTTGCGGGGGCCGGAGATGCCTCGCTCCGCCCGAGTCGCGGCACCCATCTCGTCCTTCCCGACCTCGGCCTGAGTCGCGCCGTCCTCTTCGCCGGAAAGCGGCCGGGCCACCGCCTCTTCGCGATTCCGTGGCGGGGGTCCACCCTCTTCGGAACGACCGACGTCGAAGCCGATGCGTCGGCGCCGGTCGAGCCGGCAGACGGCGAGATCCGGCTCCTCTTCGACGAGGCCCGGCGCCTCTTTCCCGGCGCCGGCCTCGCCCCGGCCGCGGTCGCCCATGCCTTCGCCGGCCTCCGTCCGCTCGTTCGCGGAAGTGGAGACACCCTCGCCCTGAGCCGCGAGCACCGGATCCGCGTCGAGCACGGTCTCGTTTCGATCCTCGGGGGGAAGCTGACGACATGGCGGTCGATCGCCGAGGACGCCATCCTCGTCGCCGCGAGGCGGCTCGGACGCCACCCCTCGCGGCACCCGGCCTCCGCCGCCGAACGCCTTCCCGGAGGCGAGGAGGCGCCCGCCACCGACGACCCGCGGTTCCGCGGAATCGACCCGGGAACGGTGCGCCGCTGGATCGAACGCTACGGGAGCGAGTCGGTCGACCTCGCCGAACGCGCGCGCGACGACCCGGCGTCGCGGGAGGTCCTCGTCCCCGGCCACGAGGCGCGAATCTCGGAGGTCGACTTCGCGGTGGAGCGGGAGTTCGCGCGAGGGCTCGAGGACGTGCTCGTGCGAAGGCTCGGTCTCGAGCAGGACCCGGATCTCCTCGCGCGCGCGGCGGCTCCGGCGGCCCGGAGGATGCGGGCGCTCCTTCGCTGGTCGGCCGAACGGGAATCGCGGGAGGTGGCCGGCGTGACGGCGGAGATCGCGGCCGTGAGGAAACGGATCGCGACCGCCCTCACCACCCCATGATCGCGGCGACCGCCTCGCGGAGGACCGGCGGGAAGACCTCGCGCAGCACGAGGGAAGCCGCCACGAACCCCGCCAGCGCGAGGACGAACGACCCGCGCACCTGCCGGTAGAGTCGGCGAAGCGGCGCGACGAGCCCGCCGAGGACGGCGGCGCCGTCGAGAGGGGGAAAGGGCATCAGGTTGAAGGCCGCGAGCAGGAGATTGAGAAAGAAGACGACCGAGACAAACCGCCCGACCCCTTCGAAGATCGCGGGGGCCTCCGGTGCCGCCGAAACGAGACGGTCGGCGGCGAGCTCGAACGCGGGAACCCAGAACCCCGCCTCGATTCCGAGACGCAGGACGAGCGCCGCGAGGAGCGCAAGCACGATGTTGGCGGCGGGGCCCGCGGCCGACATCAGGGCCGCGCGACGCGGGTGGCGGTCCTCCCAGGCAGGGTCGTACGGCGCGCTCGCCCATCCCATCATCCAGCCGAGTTGGATGAAGCTCACGAGCGGGACGAGGACGGTGCCGAACGGCTCCCGGCGGACGTGCGGCCACGGATTGAGCGTGACCTGGCCGCCGTGGTAGGCGGTGTCGTCCCCGCCGAGACGGGCGACCCCGGCATGGGCCGCCTCGTGGCAAGTCAAGGACAGCAGAAAGGCCGCGTACCAGAGGGGCAGAAGGGGAAGCCAGGCGAGAGACTCCAGATCCAACGCGTTTCGCTCCTCGGACCTCCGACGGCGCGGAGACGCCCTATATTCCCACGGCATGGCTCCGAACGGCGCGGACACTCGGCCCGGCGGGACGGCGGAGGAGGCCGTGCGCCTTCTTCGCGACCGCACGACTCCCGCGGCCGTCGTCCGGAGGATCGCCGCCGAGCCCCGCTCGATCGCCCGGCGCGAGGTGAAGGCCCTTCTCGCGAGGCATCCGCATTCTCCCCTCGCCCTCGCGCGGCGCTTCCTCCCGCACCTTCCCTGGGTGGAACTGGCCGACATCGCGCGGGACGTGCGCGTCCTCCCGGTGCTGCGTCGCGACGCGGAGCGCCTCCTCGAGGCGAGGCTTCCGGAGATGGCGATCGGAGAGCGGATCTCGCTCGCGAGGGGCGCCTCGAGGAGGCTCCTGATCGCGCTTCGCTCCGATCCCGAGGCGCCGGTCCTCCGGGCGCTCCTGGAGAATCCGCGCGCGACCGACGCCGACGCCGCCTCCCTCGCTTCCGCTCCGGAGACCCCTCCCTCGGTGCTCGAACACCTCTCCCGCCATCCCCGGTTCGGAGAGAGCCCGTCCGTCCGGAAGGGCCTGCTTCGGAACGCCTCGGTCCCGGTCCCCGCCGCGCTCCGGCTTCTCGAGAGGACCCCGAAGGGGGAGTGGCCCGCTCTCGCCCGGGACGAGCGGGTGCTCCCGATCGTCCGGCTCGCGGCCTCGCGGCGCCTCGGCGGTCGCGTCCGAAGTTGACACGGAGATTCCACGCTCCCTACAATCCGCTTCCTCCGCGGTCCTTGAATCTTCACCCCCGGGAGCCCATCTCTAAACTTCGGCATGGCGTCCTTCGGTGATTCCCTCCGGCGCGAGCGCGAGCTACGCCAGATCACCCTCCGGGAGATCTCGGAGGCGACCAAGATCAACCACCGGTACCTCGAAGCGCTCGAGCGGAACGACTTCCGGCATCTTCCGGGCGGGGTCTTCAACAAGGGGTTCGTCCGCGCCTACGCCCAGTACGTGGGGATCGACCCCGACCGCATGGTCCTCTCGTACCTGGAAGAGGAGAGGCGTCAGGCCGGACCCGCCCCTTGGCTTCCGGAGGCGCCGAAGGAAGCCAAGACGCGGGCCTTCTCGGTCCGGCGCGCAGGCAAGGGGAAGACCCGTCGCCTTGCGTGGCTGACGGCGACCGTCCTTTCGGTCGCGGCGATCGTCCTCGCGGTCGCGTTCGGATGGATCCCGTGGCCGCGGGGGGCGCGATCCCCCGCCCTCCCCTCCGCTCCCGCGCTCGAGCCACGCGAAGAGCCCTCCGCCCCCGTGTCGTCCGGATTCCTGTTTCGTCTCAGCCGCCCGACGCGTGGCATGCTGCGCTGCGACGACGGCCGCGAGTGGGATCTCGCGAACGTCGCGATCGGTGCGGAGGTTCCCGTGGGCTGTGCGGGGGGGATCGTGGTGGACGTCGACGACGCGGGAGCTCTCCACGTCGAGGGGGGCGGGCTCCCCCCGGGCCCGCTCGGTCCCGACGGCGCCGAGGTCCGGGGCTTCCGCCTGGCGGCTCGTGTCGACGAGGAGGGGATCCCTTGAGCGACCCCCCGACGTCCCCCCTCGACGCCGCCGTGGAGCGCATCCTCGAGGGTCAGGCTCCCCTCCCCGTGCGCTCGGCGGCCGCCCGGGGAGCCCTTCCCCTTCCCCGACACGTTCTCGCCCGGCTCTATCTCAAGCTCCGGGAAGATCCGGACGAACGCGTCAGGGGAGACGCCACGGCGAGCCTCTCTCGGCTCACGGGGGAACCTCTCCGCGAGATCCTCTCCGACCCCGGATGCGCCGCCGAGGTCCTCGCCCACTTCGCGAAGGCGGCCTCGAGAGACGAGTCGCTCGCGGAGGTGGTCGCCTTCCACCCGAACGTCCCGGACGCGGCGCTCCATGCCCTCGCGACCGAGGGGAACGCGGCGGTACTCGAACTCGTCCTGACGAACCAGGAGCGTCTGATCCGTTCCGCGGGACTCCTCGACCGCCTCGCGGCCAACCCCGCGCTCCGGCCGGACCAGACCGGGCGGATCCTCGAGATCCTGGAACGCTTCGTCCGCAGGTCACCCGAGGAAACTCCCGGCGAGGGAGAGCCGTCCGAGACGGCAACCGGGGAAGACGCCGGGTCCGCCGAGGGGACGGCCCGGCGTCTCCAGATCGACGTCGGCGAACTCTACGCCGCGAGCGAGATCCTGGACGGCGAGGAATTCGAGACCTCCGCCGATCCCGAGATCCGGAGCGCCTACCGGCGCATCCTCACGATGAACACCGCGCAGAAGGCGATCCTCGCGATGAAAGGGGGGCGCGAGGAGCGGATGATCCTCATCCGGGACACCAACAAGATCGTCTCGCAGTCGGTCCTCCGGAACGGCCGGCTGACCGAACAGGAGGTCGAGCAGATCGCCCGCATGCGCAACGTGTCAGACGAGATCTTGCGGCTCGTGGGCACGAACCGCGAGTGGGTGAAAAACTACGCGGTCGTGACGAACCTGGTGCACAATCCGCGCACGCCCCCGGGCATTTCCACGAATTTCGTCTCCCGTCTCGTCAACAAGGACCTGAAGGTGCTGCAGGGCGACAAGAACGTGCCGGAGATCATCCGCAAGATGGCCAAACGCACCCTCGAGACGCGCACCCAGAAGTCGGCGCCCTCGTTCCGGAAGAAATAGCGGGGATCGGATCGATGAGACTGCTCGACGAAGTCCGGAACCTCATGGGGAACTACCACGTGAAGTCCGGGATCTACCACTTCTACCGGAACGAGTTCAAGCAGGCGGTCGACTTCTTCCGGAAGGCGATGAAGGACGAGGCGAACCTTCCCGAGTCCGACCGGAGGATGGCGCGGCACTACCTCACCCAGTCGTTCGTCGAGTCGGCCGAGCGGCTCGCCTCCAAAGGGGACCTCGACGCCGCGGCGCGCGATTTCGCCCGGGCGGTCGAGGTGAGCCCGGACTTCCCCGACATCCGGTTCCGGCACGGCCGGATCCTCGAACGGCTCGACCGGCTCGACGAGGCGATCGGGGAGTACCGCGCCGCGATCGAAGCGAACGAGGACTACGAGGCGGCGCGCACCGCGCTCGCCTTCTGCCTCCTCCGCGCCGGGAAGGACGACGAGGCGGCGGAGGCGTTCGCGCAGGTACTCGCTCTCCGGATCCGCCAGCTCCGGGAGCCGTACGACCGGGGGCTCGCGCGGCTCCGGGAGGGGATGACCGCGGAGGCGGAGGAGTTCTTCCGGGACGCCTTTCTGTCCGACCCGCACCGATTCCAGGAGCACTACAAGGAGGCGCTCTCGCTCCTCCGGACCGACCAATTCGAGAAGGCGCTCGCCGAGCTCGACCTCGCGGTCGATCTCGGCCCCAAGTACGGCGACCTCCACAACTACCGCGGCGTGGCTCTGTGCGAGCTGGGCCGCCTCGACGAAGCGATCGCGGCCTTCCGCCGGTGCATCGCGCTCAACCCCGACTACACGGTCGCCAAGCTCAACCTGGCCTTCGCGATGCTCCGCGCGGGTCAGTTCAAGGAAGCGGAATCCCAGCTCCAGGCGGTGCTCGAACGCGACCCGTCGCAGAGCGCCGCCGCCGTCAAGCTCGAGGAGCTTCGCACGGGGCGCGCGTCGGACAGCCGCAGGGGATCCGGCACCCGGAGCGCATCGCGGTGAGAGTCGACTCGTTCGGCATCACCGACGTCGGCCGGCGGCGCGCCACGAACGAGGACGACTTCTTGGTCGAACCCGAGGTCGGCCTCTACGCCGTCGCCGATGGAATGGGAGGGCACGCGGCCGGAGAGGTCGCGTCGAGGCTCGCCATCCAGAGCCTCGAGACCTACTTCCGCGCCGCCGGCCGCCTCGGCGGCGACCCTCTGCTCGCGGCGGAGCGCCTTCGCGAAGCGGTTTTGGCCGCGAACCGGGGCATCTGGCAGGCGATCGTCGGACACGACGAACGGCGAGGGATGGGGACGACGCTCGCCGCCGTCCTCGCGATCGGGGAGCAGTGGGTCGTCGGGCACGTCGGCGACAGCCGCGTCTATCTGCTTCGCGACGGACGGCTCGCCCGCCTGACCTCCGATCACTCGTGGGTCAACGAGCAGGTGCGGCTCGGATTCCTGACCGACGAGGCGGCGCAGCGCCACCCGATGCGGAACATCGTGACCCGTGCGCTCGGAAGCCGGGAGGACGTCGCGGTCGACATCGCGCTCGAACCCCTCCACGAGGGAGACGTGCTCCTGCTCTGTTCCGACGGCCTCAATACGATGGTTCCCGACGAGGGGATCCGCGAGATCCTCTCGAAACACTCGCTCGACCCCCGCTCCGCCTGCCGGGCGCTCGTCGACGAGGCGAACCGGCGCGGCGGCGAGGACAACATCACCGTCGTCGTCGCCGCCGCTTCGCGGAACGGAATCGACTGCGTCTAAGTCCCTGACCGGGAAGAGTTTCAATTTGACGGTCCGGCGGGTTGCCCCTATATTCCGTAGGTCTCCGCGGACGGAGACGCTGGGGGTGTGCGTGCACGTGGGGCGGACCGGCAGGGTCATTCTCGGCTTCCTGGCGGCGGCGAGCGCGGTCGTTGCGTCCACCGCTCGGGCCGACGTCTCCGAAGCCTTCCCCGCATCCCGCCCGGCGAATCGTCTCCAGGCCCTCGCCGCGCTCGGCGGTGGGGTCCACGCTCCCGACCAATGTCTGACCCTTCGAATCCAGGCGGCCGTCTCCGCGACGGGAGGTGTCGCTGCGGCGAGCCGGCGGGCGCTCGCCATCCTCCGCCAGGACGCCCCCCTCCCCGGCGAACAGCGCCGCGCGGACGGGAGCGGCGACGTGATCCGATACACCCTCGACCGGGCTTCCGTCGACCGTCTCGAACCCTCGACCTCTTCCGAGGCGGCGCCCCCCGCGGTCCTCGTGGCGATCGAGGCGCTCGATGAAGCGAGGAGCCTTCTCGTGGGAAGCCTCGACCTGCCCGATCCGGGCCCCCTCGACGTGCTTCTCGTGCATCTCGGCCCCGGCTCCCACGGCGCCTTTCTCCCGCCGGGCGGAGACGACCGGCGCGGAACGATCTGGATCGACGGGGCGGGAAGCGCGGGTCGCGACGAGATCCGCGCGGACGTCGCCCATCAGTTCGCCCACGCGGTGGCGGCGCGGATCGGCCTCGATGCCGCCTGGGGCGAGGCGCTCGCGGGATGGACCGCGCTGCGCCTCGGGGGTGCCGGAGCTTCGAGGACGGAGGCGGCGATCTCGGCACGCTTCGGTCGCCTCGGGGACGGGATCCCGACCGAGGACGCCCGCCTCGCACTCGGGAACGCTTCCTGGCTCGCGTGGCTCCACGAGTCGAAGGGGGCGACCGCAATGCGCGTCGCCCTCGTCGAACTCGCCGCCTCCCCCGACTTCCCCGCCGCCACCGAGCGCGCGCTTCGCCGGGTGGACGGATCGGGGTGGAAGGACGCACTCCGCGACTTCCACCTCTGGTCGGTCCTGGTCGGATCTTGGGACGATGGCAGGCATTTCCCGTTCGCCTCGCGCCTCGACGATCCCCGCTTCGCCGCGGAATCCGAGGGACTTCCCGCCCTCTCGATCCAGGCGTCGGCCCCGATCGCGGGGGGAGGGGTCGCGCACGCCCGCGTGCGACCGGATCGCGCCGACGGCGGCGTGACGGTCCGCTTCGAGGGGGAGTTCGGCGGGCTTTGGGAATGCGACCTCCTCCTTCGCGGAGCGGGAGGAGAACTCCGCCGTCTCGCCGTTCCCCTCGACGCCGACGGACGCGGCCAGGTCACCGTGCCGGCGGGGACCGCTCGCGACCTCGTCCTTCTCGTTCGAAACGTGGACGACCCCGCGGGCCCCGCGCGGCGCTACACCTGGACCGCCTTCCGCGACGCCGAGTACCCCGTCCGGTTCCTCTCGGTCGAAGCGGCCGCCGTCGACGAGCCGCACGGGGCGATCTCCGTGCGATGGGAGACCGTCTCCGAACGGGGACTGGTCGGCTTTCACGTCTTGCGCTCCGCGGCGGACGGCGAGTTCCGGATCGTCCATCCGATCTGGGTGCCGGCGGTCGGGACGGCGACGGAGGGGGCTCTTTACGAGTTCGTCGACACCGACGCCTCCCCCGGTCTCGCGTACCGGTACCGCGTCGACGCGATCACCGAAGACGGACTGACCTCCCGATCCGTGACCGTATCCGCCTCCCCTGCACCCGAGCCGTCGCACTGAGCCCGAACGGAGCGCCGTGTCGTTCGAGTCCCCCGAGATCGCCTTCCGAAGGACCGTGCAGGAGGCGGTCCGCTCCGCCTTCGGCGTAGAGGTCGAGCGCGTCCCCACCTCGTATCCTCCCTCCGTCGCGCAGGGTGACTTCGCGTCGACGGTTGCCTTCGATCTCGCCCGCACGCTCCGCCGGCCTCCGCGCGCCATCGCGGAGGCGATCGCCGCCGCCGTCGTTCCCGGGGGCCCGATCGCCCGGATCGAGGCTGCGGGGAGCGGCTATCTCAATGCCACCCTCGACCGGGGGGCCTTCTTGCGTCTCTGGTTGAGGGAGGGCCTCTCTCCGGCGCGGGGGCCGGAAGGGGGGAAGGCGATCGTCGAGCACACGAACATCAACCCCAACAAGGCGGCCCACATCGGGCACCTCCGAAACGCCGTCCTCGGAGACACGCTCGTCCGCGTCCTGCGTCGGCTCGGCCGCCGGGTCGAAGTGCAGAACTACATCGACGACACGGGAGTTCAGGTCGCCGACCTCGTCGTGGGCTTCCGCGTCCTGCGCGGGGAGGAACTGGGCGAGGTCCTCGAGCGCTATTCCGACGCCGTCCTCGCGGAGCGGGGAGAGCGCTTCGACTACTTGGCTTGGGACCTGTACGCCGAGGTGACCCGGTTCTACGAGGAGGACCGCGCACGCCTCGCCCATCGCGACGAGACGCTCCATGCGATGGAGCGCGGGGCAAACCCGATCGCCGACCTCGCCGCGCACGTCGCGGCGCGCATGGTGCGCCACCACCTCGAAACGATGGACCGGATCGGCGTGCGCTACGACCTCCTCCCGAAGGAGAGCGACATCCTCGCCCATCGGTTCTGGGAGGACGCCTTCGCCCTCCTCAAGGACCGCGGCGCGATCCACCGCCTCGAGGAGGGGAAGAACGCGGGATGCTTCGTGATGGACCTTCCCGGCGTCGACTCGGGGGCCGGTGAGGACCAAAAAGTCATCGTCCGGTCGAACGGGACCGTGACGTACGTCGGGAAGGACATCGCCTACCAGATGTGGAAGTTCGGCCTTCTCGGGCGCGACTTCGCGTACGCCCCCTTCGACTGGGGGGGAAGGCGCGAGTTGTACCCCGTGTGGGAAACGGTTCCGCGCGGCGGGTCCGCGTCCCACCCGTCGTTCGGAGGGGCGGAGACGGTCTACAACGTGATCGACACCCGACAGTCCTACCTCCAGCGCGTCGTCGCGCACGGGCTGCGGAGCCTCGGTCACCACGAGCACGCCGAACGATCGATCCACTTTTCCTACGAGATGGTCGCCCTCTCCCCGGCCGCCGTCCTGGCCCTCTTCCCCGGTCACCCGCTCACCGACGAGGAGAGGGCGAAGCCCTATCTCGAGATGAGCGGGAGGAAGGGGCTCGGCGTCCGCGCCGACGACCTCCTCGACGCTCTCGAGCGCCGGGCGGCGGAGGAGGTTCGCAAGCGGAACCCCGCGTTCGACGAGGCGCGGGTCCGGGAGACGGCGCGGCGGATCGCCGTCGGGGCGCTGCGTTACTACATGCTCCGCTTCACCCGGAACCGGGTCGTCGCGTTCGACCTCGATGCCGCGCTTTCGTTCGAGGGGGAGACCGGCCCCTACCTCCAGTACTCCGTCGTCCGCGCCCGGAACATCCTCGCGAAGGTCGCCGAGCGGTTCGGCCCCGGGGAGATCGACCCCGCGCGCCTGGCGGCGACGGTCGAACTCGGGAGCCTCGACGACGGAGACGTCGCAGAACACTGGGAGGTGCCGATTCTCCTCGCCCGCCTCGACGCGGTGCTCGGCGCCGCGGTGGACGCGCTCGAACTCGCCGGCGTCGCCAAGCACGCCTACCAACTCGCGCAGGCGTTCCATTCCTTCTACCACCGCTGGCCGGTCGCCCAGGAAGAGAACCCCTCGGCCCGCGCGGTCCGGGTCGCGGTGGTCCACCTCTACCACCGAGGGATGGTGGAACTGCTCGGCCTGATGGGAATCGAGGTTCCCGACCGGATGTGACGCCCGACCAGGAGGGCTCCGTTGACGGCTCCCGTGCGCATCGTGATCCTCGGCCCCCTTCCCGACGGGTTCCGGGAGTCGCTCGCGGCGCTCCCCGGGAATCCGGTCGTCCTCGATCACCCCGACCCGGCATCCGCCGCGGCGGCCCTGGGAATCGCCGACGTCGCGGTGTCCACCTTCTTCCCCTCGTCCCCCTTCTCCGAAACCCTGCACGCGCTCGCCCTCCGCGAGGCGGCGCGCGCCGAGCGTTACGGCCGCGCCTTCGCGATCGTCCTCCTCGCGGTCGACGACGCCGAGCGTCTCGCGGCCGATCACGGCCGCGACGCGGTGGCCGCCTACCTGGCCTCGATGGAAGATGCCCTCAGACGGTCGCTCCGACGCGTCGATCTGCTGCTTCGGGACGCGGACGGACGGCTCGCCGCCCTCCTCCCCGAGACCGAGGGCGAAGGGGCGAGGACCGCCGCCGTGCGCCTTCGCGACCTCGCCGCGAAGTTGATCGGAAAGCCCGCAACGGGAGGCTCGCGGACGAGTCTTCCCTTCCGCGGGACGGTGAGCGCAGGGGTTGCGTGGATCCCCACTCGCGGGATCGAAGGCGGTGAGGCGCTTTTGCGCGCGGCGGAACTCGCCCTCGCCGCTGCGAGGCGCGAAGGGGGCGGCAGGGTTCTCTCGCATGACGCCCCGCCCGGTTGACGCCGCGGTGCGGACGCCGCGCCCCGCCCGATCGAGGGCGCACGGCGTGATATTCTTCGGTTCGCGCCCCCATGCGCCCACGGAGACGATGATCCGGACGCTGCTTTTGCCACTGGCCGTCCTGTTCCTTTCGACGGTCGCCCGCGCCGCATCCCCCGAAGTTCTCCCGTTCGCCGAGGTCCGTGCCGGCATGACCGGCACCGGTCGAACGGTCTTCTCGGGAGACCGAGTCGAAACGTTCGAGGTCGAGATCCTCGGAACGCTCCCGAACGTCGGGCCCGGCCAGAACCTCATCCTCGGCCGCTGCCGCGGCGGGCCGCTCGCGGAAACCGGCATCCTCTCCGGGATGAGCGGAAGCCCCGTGTACGTCGACGGACGTCTGCTCGGTGCGGTCGCCTACAGCTGGGGGTTCTCGAAGGACGCGATCGCGGGGATCACCCCGATCGAGGAGATGCTGGCGATCACCGGGCGCGCCGAAGCGCTCTCCGGCCGTCGACGGGCGGGCACACCGCTCGGCCTCCCCGCGCTCCACGCCGACCTTCCCGCCATGGCGGAGTTCCTCGACGGCCGCCTCGCCGCGTGGGGGGCCGCGGCCGGGGCCGTGGGAGCGGCGAGAGTCCCCGTGACGATCGGAGGGCTCGGCCCGACGGAGTGGGAGAGGATCGCCGAACCGCTCCGTCGCGCGGGGTTCCTTCCGATCCAGGCCGGCTCGGCGGGTGCGGCGACTGGCCGGGCGAAGGCGCTCGAACCGGGCTCCGCCGTCGGGATCCAGCTGGTCCGCGGAGACGTCGAGGTCACCGCGACCGGAACGGTGACCTGGGTCGACGGCGACCGCGTGCTCGCCTTCGGTCACCCGCTGTACGGCCTCGGCGACGTCGACCTCCCGCTGACGGCCGCGAGGGTCGAGGCCCTCCTCCCGAGCCTCGCGCAGTCGGCGAAGATCGCCGTCCCGACGGGAGAACTCGGCGCCTTCCGGCAGGACCGCGCGGCGGGGATCTTCGGCCGGATCGGCACGAAGCCCTCGATGATCCCCGTGCGCGTTCAGCTCGCGGGTCCCGGTCGCGCGCCCCTGACCTACGCGTTCGACCTCGCCGACGATCCGCTCCTTGCCCCTCTCTTCCTTTACGCCACCGTGAACGGCATCCTCGGAACGGCCGAGCGGATGTACGGGAGCCTCACCCTCAGGCTCCGTGCGGGCTCGGTGATCCGGATCCGGGGCGAGGAGGAGGTCGATCTCGCGAACCTCTTCGCGGGCGAGTCGGCCCCGGCCTACGCGAGCGCGATGCCCGCCTATCTCTTGTACCTTCTCATGAACAACGAGTGGGCGCCCCCCGGGATCGCCGGAGTGAACCTCCTCCTCGAATACGAGGACACGACGCGCTCGGCCTTCGTGCGCCGGGTGACGCTCGACCGGTATCGGGTCCGCGCCGGCGATCGGGTCGGAGCGACGGTCGTCGTTTCGCCGTACCGGGGCCCCGACCTCGTCTTCCGGAAGGAAATCGCGATCCCTCAGGAAACTCCACCCGGTCCGCTTCTCCTCCAGGTCGGGAACGCCTTGGCCGTGAGCCGTGCCGAGGCCGCGGACGATCCCGTCGTCCCGCGCGATCTCGAGCAGCTCGTGCGCCTGATCAACCGGCTCAGGAAGAACGACCGAGTCTACCTCGTCGCGACCCGCTCCGACACCGGGGCCTTCGTCGGCGGCGCGCGCCTGCCGAACCTCCCCCCTTCGGCGGTCAGCCTGCTCTCCCGCCCGCGCAGCCAGGGGAACTACGCGAACCTCGCGCGCCGAGGTGTGCTCGAGGAAGAGATCCTCACGGAGTATGCGGTCGTCGGAGTGGCCCGCCTGCAACTCGAGGTGGAGCCTTGAGGGCCGTCGTCGCCGCCATCGCCCTCGCGGCCGCCTCTGGGGTCGTGGCATTCCCCGCCCACGCCGCTCCGCTCCGCTCCGCCGAATCGGCTCCCGAGGAGATCCTTCGAGGCGAGGCCGACGGCGTCGGACTGACCTCGAAGGGGCTACTCTTCCTCTCGCCGAAGCCGCGGCCGCTCGGCGAGCCGCTCGACGACGGGACCCCGGCCTACGTCTGGTCGATCGCCGTCGACGGGGAAGGACGGGTGGCGGCCGGGACCGGACCGGACGGGAAGATCGTCCGCGGCACCCCTTCCGCCCGCTCCCAAGTGATCGCGACCCTTCCCGAGCCGCTTGTCACCGCCGTGGCCGCCGAGCCGGAAGGCACCCTCCTCGCGGCCACCGCTCCCGAGGGACGCATCTACCGTGTCGCCCCGGACGGCGCCGCGACGCTGTGGTCCGAGACCGGAGAGCGGTACATCTGGGCGCTCCTCACCCGCCCCGGCGGGAGCGTGCTCGCCGCGACCGGGGAGCGGGGCCGGCTGCTCCGTATCGACCGCAGTGGCCACTCGACCGTCCTCTTCGATTCCGACGAGTCGCACCTGGTCTCCCTGGCCGAAGGGCGCGACGGGACCCTCCTGGCGGGAGGGGCCGGACGCGGGCTGGTCTACCGCATCGAGGAGCGCGGCGGAGCGACCGTGCTCCACGACGACGAGCTTCCCGAGGCGCGGTCGATCGCGGAGGACGCGGACGGCAATGTCTTCATCGCCTTTCTCTCCCCGCCGCCTCCGGAGCGGCGGCCCCCCGCCGTGCGGATCCAGGTCGGCGGCACCGGACAGCCGGGGTCCGAGCTCGTCGGCGAGATGGAGGAACGGGACGAGGGGACGATCCGCGGGGTGATCGAGGGCCTCCCCGGGGAGCCGGGCGACGCGTCGAGCCTGCCGCGGGGCAAGATCGTCCGGATCGCTCCCGACGGGGCGATCGCGGAGCTTTGGCGATCTTCGACCGAGGCCGCGTTCGCCGTCGCCATCGATCCGACCGGAGCGCCGATCTTCGGGACGGGAGAACCGGCTCGCCTCTTCCGCGTCGAGCGCGGCGATGAGGTTTCCCTTCTCGCGACGCTTCGAGAGGGGCAGGTCACCGCCCTTGCGCGGAGCGGCGGCGGGGTCGCGCTCGCGACGAGCAATCCCGCCGCGCTGTACCGGGTCGATTTGGCGCCGGGGGAATCGGGGAGCTTCGTCTCCCTCCCCCTCGACGCGGGGGCGACGGCGCGCTGGGGTTCGATCTCCTGGAGGACCGAGGGACCGGTCGGCCGCATCGAGGTTTCGACGCGAACGGGAAACAGCCACGAGCCGGACGCCACGTGGTCGGAGTGGTCGGCGGGCCCCACGATCGCAGCGGGCTCCGCGGTCTCCTCCCCTCCCGGCCGATATCTCCAGTGGCGGATGCGGATCTTCGGAGGAGGGGAAAACGGGGGCCGGATCCACCCCGCACGCGCCACCTTCGCGACCGACAACAGGTCTCCGAGACTGCGCGACCTCCGACTCGACGGCTCGACCCCGTGGATCGGCGAACGTGCGACCTTCCGGTGGGCGGCACAGGACCCCGACGGCGACCCGGTCGCCGTCGATCTCGAGGTCCGGAAGTTCGGCGAGTCGTCCTGGTCGGTCACCGAGCGCGTCGAGCCGCCCGCGACGAAGCCGGCCGATCTCGCCGGCGAGCCCGACGTCGCCTGGAGGGAGGGGCGCGCGACCTGGGACGCGACCGGCGCGGCCGAGGGAGCCTGGGAGGTTCGGGTGGTCGCGCACGATCGTGCGTCGAATCCCCCGGGCGCCGGCAAGGAAGTGCCGTTCGACCCACCGCTCCTCGTGACGGTCGACCGCACGGCCCCCACGGTCGACGCGAGGAGGGACGGCGGCGCGGTGGCCGTCGCGGTCAAGGACGCCGTGAGCCCCGTCGTGCGCCTCGAGGTGCTCGAAGCCGGGAGGGTTCTGTTCTCCCCCGGCTGCCTCGACGGGGTTTGCGACGGAACCACGGAGTCCTTCCGAATCCCCGAGGATGCAGCCGGTGCGGCGAGCGGACGGAGCCTGCGCGCGTTCGACGCGGCGGGAAACGTCGCGGAGGTCCCCTTCCCGTGATCGCGAGGCGCGGCGCCGGCCTCGTCGTCGCGGTCGCGATCGCCCTCGTCGCGTGTGGAAAGCCCCCGGCCCCCCCTCCGCGCCGCGACGTCGTGGCCGCGCTCTACTCCGACCCCACCTCGCTCTCGCTCGTCGGCAATACGGATCAGAACGCTTCCCTTCTCGCCAAGCTCGTCACCGATTCCCTGGTCGACTACGGACCCGACCTCCGCTTCGCGCCGCGCGTCGCCGCCTCGTGGGAACTCTCGGACGACGGGCGAACCGTGACGTTTCGACTCCGGCCCGGCGTGAGGTGGCAAGACGGCCGCCCCGTCACGGCTCGGGACGTCGTCTTCACCTTCGAGACGATCCGCAAGCCGGCCACGCAGGCCCGTGCCTGGATCGGCCAGTTCGAGGATGTCGTTTCGGTCGAGGCGCCGGACGACCGGACCGTGGTCGTACGGTACGCCCGCGCCTACGCCGATTTCCTCGACGCGTGGCGGGTGCCGCTGATCCCCGCCCACGCCGTCGCCCCAAACGAGGACTTCCTCACGGGATCGTTCGCCCGAAACCCGGTCGGCTGCGGGCCGTTCCGGTTCGTTCGCTGGACGCCGGGCAGCGAGATCGTCCTCGAGGCGAACCCCGGGTTCTGGGAGGGCCCTCCATCCCTCGACCGGATCGTCTTCCGGGTCGTGCCCGACGAACGAACGGCGTTCGAGGCGCTCCTCCGGGGCGACCTCGACCTTCTCGGGCTTACCCCCGACCTGTGGCGCGAGGCCCGCGCGGGGAGGGTGGGGAGCCGGCACCGGGTCGAGCGGTACCACCGCCTCGCCCTGTGGCACGTCGCGTGGAACGGCGACGGCTCGAACCCGTTCTTCACCGACCCGCGCGTACGTCAGGCGATGATCCTCGCCCTCGATCGCGATCGCTTCCTCGAACAGGCCCTCGAGGGGCTCGGCCGGCCGGTTGCGACGCCGTGGCTTCCGGGGATCCCGTGGCACGACGCCGAGGTCCGACCCTGGCCGTTCGACCCCGACGGCGCGAGGGCGCGTCTCGAGGCCGCGGGCTGGCGCGACAACGACGGAGACGGGATCCGCGACCGGGACGGGATCCCGTTTCGATTCACCCTCCTCCTCCCCGCGACCGCGCAGGCGGCGACCACCGACCGGATGGCGGCCTGGATGCAGGAGCGCCTCGCCGCGATCGGTGTCCGGATGGAGGTGGAACGCCTCGAATGGAAATCCCACCTCGAGCGCCGCCGTTCGCGGAACTTTCAGGCTGCGATGGCGAGTCTCACGTTCACGCCCTCGCCCGATCTCTTCGATCTGCTCCACTCCTCCGCGGCGCGCGGGGGATTCAACTACGCCGGCCTCGCGGACCCGGAGGTCGACCGGCTGCTCGAAGCGGGCCGGGCGACGCTCGACCCGGAGGAAAGACGGCGGATCTACACGGCGCTGCAGCGGCGCATCCACGATCTCGAACCGATCGCCTGTCTGTTCCAGTTCGTCCAGGTCGTGCTCGTCGACGCCCGGCTGCGCGGGCCCCGCCCCTCGGCGCTCGGTATCCTCGAATCCCGGCCGGGACCGGAACGCTGGTCCTGGGCCGGGGCCTGAGCGGGGCGGAAGGTGATCGGATCGATCCTGGGCCGTGCCGGCTCGGCAGTCCTGACCCTCCTCTTGGTCACGCTCGCCGTCTTCGCCCTCATGCACCTCGCGGCGGGGGATCCCCTCGACGCGGCCGGCACCGAGGGGGTCCGGTTGACCCCGGAGATGCGCGAGGCGTTCCGCGAGGCTTACCGTCTCGACGATCCCCCGGCGGTCCGGTATCTCCGCTGGCTGCGGGACCTCACGCGCGGCGATCTCGGCCGCTCCCTCGTCGACCGCCGCCCCGTGGCGGAGAAGATCGGGGAGCGGGTGGGCCTCTCCTTCGCGCTCAACGCCGCCGCCCTCGCCGTGATGCTCGCCCTCTCCATCCCGATGGGGCTCGCCGCCGCGTGGCGGCCCGGCTCGCGGACCGACCGCGCCGCCGCGACGGCGACCTTCCTCCTCTATGCGGTCCCCACCTTCTGGGCGGCGCTCCTCCTCCAGGGTCTTTTCTCGATCCAGCTCGGGTGGCTGCCGTTGTTCGGGCCGGGGGGGGAAACTGCGGGGTCCTCGGCGTCCCGACTCGTCGACCGCGCCCTGCACCTCGCCCTTCCCGTCGTCTGCCTGAGCTACGGGGGGCTCGCCTACCTCGTCCGGTTCGTCCGCGGAGGTCTGCTCGAAACCGGTTCGCCCGAGGTCGTGCGCGCCGCGCGTGCGCGCGGCCTTCCGGCTTTTCGCGCGTTCTCCCGGCACGGCCTGCGGCAGGCAGCGGTCCCGATGCTCACCCTCGCCGGGTTCCTTCTCCCCCGCCTCTTCGGGGGATCGGTCATCGTGGAAACGGTCTTCGCCCTTCCCGGCCTCGGGCGGCTTTTCGTCGACGCCGCGTTCGCGCGGGACCTGCCGACGATCCTGGGCCTCACCGTCCTGTCCGGAGCGGCAACCCTCGCGGGGATCGTGCTCGCCGACGTGGGGCATCGCCTCGCCGACCCGAGGACCCGCCGTGCGGCCTAGCGCCCGTTCCCGGCCGGGCGACACCGCGTTCGCCGCGGGAGGACTCCTGCTCGTCGCCCTCGCGGGTGCGGCGCTCACGGCCCCCGCGCTCTGGCCCGAGCCGCATGCGACCGATCTCGACCGGGTCCTCGCCCCCCCCTCCTGGGCGCACCCGTTCGGAACGGACGCGCTCGGGCGGGACCTCCTCGCGAGGATCGCCCATGGCGGCCGCGTGTCGCTCGCCGTGGGGGGGCTCGCCACGCTCCTCGCGGTCGGGATCGGGGTGCCGCTCGGGGCACTCGCCGGGGCGCGGGGCCGTTTCGCCGACGCGGCGGTCTCGCGGGCGGTCGAAGCGGTCCTCTGCTTTCCCTCGCTGATCCTCGCCCTCGCGCTCCTCGCCTCCTCTCCCTCTTGGCTCCGCGATCTCCCCGATCCGTTGCGCATCGCGGCGGTCCTCGGGGTCACCGGCTGGGCGGTCGTCGCGCGATTCCTGCGCGGGGAAGTCCGCCGGGTCGGTTCGACGCTCGCGGTCGAAGCGGCGAGAGCCACGGGAGCCGGAGGGATCCGAATCCTGACCCGCCACGTGCTCCCTGCGGCGCTCGCCCCCGTGCTCGTCACCGCGGCCTTCGGGGTCGGAGCCGCCGTGCTGCTCGAGTCGGCGCTTTCGTTTCTCGGACTCGGCGTTCGGATCCCGACCGCGACGTGGGGAGCGATGCTCGCGGAGTCGCGCAACGTGATCGGTCTCGCCTGGTGGGCTGCCCTGTTCCCCGGGGCCGCCCTCGTCGCCACGGTGCTCGCCTGCAATCTCGTCGGCGAGGGGCTCAGGCGGCGCCTCGACCCGCGCCTCAGCGCCCCGGAAAGCCGGGGTCCGGATCCGGCGATTTCGCCGGCCCCTCGATCGTGAGGAGGGATCCCGCTCGATTCCTGCCGAGGCTCCCCGAACGGAACGGCTCCAGTTCGACCGCGGCGAAACGGAATCCGGCGCCCTTGACCCCCTCCGAGAGCCGACGCCGAAGCTCCGGGTCCGCGAGCCGCGAGAGCCCCTCGGCGTCGAGTTCGATCCTCCCGATCTCCCCGTGGTGGCGCACCCGGAACTGGCGGAAGCCGAGGGCGCGAACCGACGCTTCGGCCCGCTCGACCTGGCGGAGGCGCTCCGGCGTGACCTCGGTTCCAGGGGGGATCCGGGAAGAAAGGCAGGGGGAGGCCGGCTTGTCCCCGACATCGAGGCCTGCGTCCCGCGCGAGGGTCCGGATCTCCTCTTTCGTCAACCCCGCCTCGAGCAGCGGCGCCGACGCGCCGGCGCGCTCGGCGGCCGCCATTCCCGGCCGATCGTCGAACCGATCGTCCTGAATGGCTCCGTAGACGACCGAGGGAAGACCCGACTCCGTGGCGACCCCTCTCAGAATCTCGAAGAGCTCCTCCCGGCAATGGAAGCACCGGTCCCCGAGGTTCGCGCGGTATCCCGGCCGATCGATTTCCCGTGTCGCCACCACGCGATGCCGAGCACCGAGGCTCGCCGCGATGCGGACGGCGTCTTCAATCTCGGGGGCCGCGACCGACTCGGAGCGGCCGGTGACGGCGAGAACGCGGTCCGCCCCCAGGGCCTCCACGGCGAGTGCGAGGAGAACGGCGCTGTCCACCCCTCCGGAGAGGGCGACGACCGCTCCCCCGGTTTCCCGGAGGCTCGCGAGCGCTCGACAGCGCTTCGCTTCGAGGCTGGGAGTCCGCCGCTCCATGTTTCGTCCCGCCTTCGCCTCTCGAACGGTCGCCGTCGGATCGTAGCACGCGGAAAACCGCTCGGCTGTGCGGTCTTTCCGACCGCAAAGGTTTGGTGACCGTTCCTTGACAACCCCGACGGGTCACCGTACATCAAGGCGGCTCGTAAACAGGGGGGAATGTGCTTCACATCCCATCGCGTCAAAGGTCCGTTTCTTTTCCCATGCAGGAGGAGGGTATGCACAATCGCTTGCGCGCTGGCTGGAGGAGTCTGACTCTGGCCGCGGCGGCGGCGGCGGTCTTCGCGCTGCCGGCGTTGGACGTGTTCGCATCGGGACTCGGTCCGGTTCGTCCGGGAGACCGTGTGGACAGCGTCGCCACTCCGGAGCCGACGTCCAAGAAGCCGCTGCTCTTTCCGCGGTCCAATTATCTTTGGCCCTTCGAAGCCGGCCCCGTCTACGGCGAGGTCGCGGAGTCCCGTCGCAACGAGGCGGGAGTTCTCCACACGGCGGTCGGGTCGTTCGACCTTGCCGTCGGCTGGCCCGCGTTCCCCGCGGCACTCCGCGGGAGCGTGAAGTTCGACCGTCTTCCTGCGCAGTACTTCGTGCTGCAGGTCCACCCGGAGGCGTTCGTCGACGGGACGTTCGACGCCCTCCGCGGAGCCATCGACGCTTCCGGCGGCGCGATCGTGCAGGAGATGCCGGTCGCGGCGTTCGTCGTACGCCTTTCGGCGAACGGGTTCGCGGCGGTCCAGGGAAGCCCCTCGGTCCTCGCTCTCGAGCCGTACCACCCGGCGCTCAAGCTGAGCCCGACGATCGGCCGCATCCCCCTCGCCGATCCGGTCAAGGCGCTCTCCGACACGTATTCCCTCGAAGTGCAGCTGTTCCGGGGTGAGGACCCGAACGCGACGGCGACGGCCATCCAGGCGCTCGGCGCAGCCGTGACGCTCGTCACCCCCGACACGATCTACGTCGACGCGAACCGGACCCAGCTCGCCGCGATCGCGGCGCTCGAGCCGGTCGCGATGATCCACGAGCGCGTTCCGGTCTTCCTCCACGGCGAGGAGACGACCACGACGATGCAGACCGGCAACTACAACGCCGGCGCGATTCCGTACACCGACGCGGGGGTCGACGGGAGCGGCGGCGGGAAGCTCGGCACCTCCGCGCAGGTGCTCGCGGTCGTCGACTCCGGGATCCAGCTCGATGCGGGCGACCTCTCGAACACGCGGACCGACGCCGGTTCGCCGGGGGCGCTCCACCGGAAGGTGCTCCACTACCAGTCGACCAACGCGTTCGGCGGCACGGGCGACCTCCTCGGCTGCGACGCGCCCCAGTCGGGCGGATTCACTCACGGCCACACGGTGTCGGCGGGCGCCCTGGGGAACGGTACGGACGTCAATCAGGCCGTATACGGCGGCCCCGGTTTCACGATCACCGATGCCGGCGGAAACCCCTGGAAGCTCGACGGGGTGGCCCCCGGGGCCAAGCTCGCCGCGTACGACGCCCAGGTGACCCCCTCGAGCGGCCTCGGCTGCGACGATCCCGGCCAAGGCGGGATCGTCACGGGCGACCTGTACTCCGCCCCCTCGGGCGGGGTCCTCGGCGACGCGTACGTGAATCGCGGCGCGAAGATCGCCAACTTTTCCTTCGGAGCCACGCAGTCGAACACCTACGGTACCGACGCGATCGACGTCGATCAGTTCCTCTTCGACAAGAAAGACGCGCTGGTCTTCATCTCGGCCGGGAACTCCGCCCAGGACACCAACCAGGACGGCCTCCCGGAACCGAGCTCGGTTTCGACCCCCGCTACGGCCAAGAACGCCGCAGTGATCGGCGCGAGCTTCTCCGCGAATACCTCCGGCACCGGCCCGAACGCCCGCGCCGGGTTTTCGAGCGTCGGTCCCGTGATCGGCGGCCGCGTCGCTCCCCTCCTGATGGCCCCCGGCGCCGATGCCGGCGGCCTCGGCGAGGCGTCCGAGTACAACTGCCGCACCGTCGACAACGACCAGGCCAACCCGGTCGAGTGCGACGAGGCGAACGGCCTTTCGGGAACGAGCTTCTCTTCCCCGGCGGCCGCCGGCGCGGCGCTCGTGGTCCGCGACTACTTCGCCCAGGGCTTCTACCCCGACGGGACCGACACCAACTCCGGGAACGGCGCGGACCAGGTCCTCAACCTCTCGGGCGCCCTCGTGAAGTCGATCCTGATCGCCTCGGCCGACTGGATGAACCAGATCACGAACGTCGAGAACCCGAACCTCCCCGGCGGGAACTTGTTCGCCCGCTACCGGTTCAACAACGAGCAGGGGTACGGCCGCATCCAGCTCAACAACGCCCTTCCGCTCGACACCTACCCCTCCGCTCTCGGTCTGATCGTCTGCGACACGAACCGCTGCGACACCTCCGGGATCGGCCCGACCGTGCCCGGAAACACGACGCAGACCTACAACCTCCTCGTGACCGACACCGCCGAGCCGCTCAAGATCGCGCTCTCGTGGATGGATCCGCCGGCGGCGGCGGGCAGCGGCGCGCTGACGAGGAACCTCAACCTGGAGGTCGTGTCCCCGTCGGGCCGGGTCTACTACGGCAACTACTTCACCGACGACGACGACAAGAACGGGTTGATCGGAACGGGAGAGGGATGCGACTATGCGGCCGGGACCCCGTGGCCCGGCGCCGGACAGGGGAGCACCGGAAACCTCGACACCGGCCCCTGGAGCATTCCCACCTGCCCGAACTCCGACCGCGACACCGCGAACCCGACGGAGGCGGTCTTCCTGTCGAACGACGCGGCCGGAAACGGAACGGTCGACAACCCCGGCACGCCGATCAACGAGACGGCGGACAACCAGATCGAGCTCGGCACCTGGCAGGTCAAGGTGATCAACGCGAACGCGAACGCGACCGACATCGGCCTCGCGATCGCCGGACCGGTCCAGCTCGGCTCCTCGGTGCGCATCCAGCGACTCCGGCCGGACGGCTCGCTCGCGAGCGGCGCCTTCGTGTGCAACGACTCGGCTCGCCTCATCGTGAACGAGGTCAGCGAGACCGGCGACGCCGCGGTGAACAATAACGCGGCCGAGATCGGCTCGCGCGTCACCCTCCAGGTCGTCGACGCGGGGACCGACGGTGTGTTCGGCACCGGCGACGACACGATCGAGGACACCGAGACCGGGATCTCCTTCACCGACCTCGACGGGGCGGGGGCCGGCCTCCGCTTCGAGTCCGAAGACCTGTTCCTGACCGACGGCACCTCCCCCGATCCGGGGAACGGCGCCCTCGACATCCGCAGCGGCCAGCGCGTCCGGGCGATTTACCAGGACAAGCTGAACGGCGTGGACGATCCGAACAAGAAGCGGGTCAGCGAAGCGGCCGTCGAGTGCCGCACCCAGATCGTCTCGGGCGGTGTCGTGTGGGGCCAGTTCGGCCGCAATGCCACGACCTTCATCAACGGCGGCTGCGAGCGCGATCTCCGTGGCTTCTTCACCTTCGGCTTCCCCGACAAGTACATGGACGCGGGCGAGCTGGTCGGGTTCCGCATCGCATTCCAGTCCCAGGAACCGGAAAACCTCGAAGACGCCGAGGTGACCCTGAAGGCCGTCGCAGTCGACGGGGACAGCCCCGGAGATTGCAAGCCGAATACGGTCGGCATCTGCGCCGACCCCGATCGTCTCAACAACCCGGTTTCGCCTTACCTGACGATCCTCGAACCCGAGCAGACGCTCGGCCGGATCGGAGCGAACGCGGCAGTGTCGGCGAACTTCACCGTTCAGGTGGCATCGTCGATTCCGGCCAACACCGAGATCGAGATGGTGCTCGGCGTCTCCGCGCGGAAGTCCGGGAAGCCGGTCCAGAGCTACGTCGTCAGCCGCCATCGGCTCGACGTCGACGAGGTCTCATTCTTCTACTCGACCGACTTCCCGAACTCGGGGAACGAGAATCGGGACATCAATAACGACGAGACCATCGAGGCGGCCACCACGAGCGCCGGGGACTTCAACCTGGACTACTACGTGGAGAGCAGGTCCTTCAGCGATCTGAAGGCGAACGGGCGGAACCCGAGCATCGGGTCGCCCTGGAACTTCGACACCGGCCGGCAGGGCTGGAACGTCGGAGTCAGTAACGTGTCCCGGCTCACCCTCCTCCCGGCCCAGTGGGGCGAGGACAAGAACTTCAACAACGTCCTCGATTCCGGTGAAGACCGCGATCCGGCGAACGGCGTTCTCGACTACGGCTGGGGCACCCGGGGCGGATGCGGATGGCAGACCAACTCGGCGGCCCCCGGAACTCCGGGCGGCGTCTGGCACACCGGCCGTGTCGACGTGACGACGGCGGGAACGTGCCTCGCGAGCGGCAGCACCGCGGCGCAGTGCCAGCGGTACGAGACCGTGAGCGGGTTCTTCGGGGCGAACATCTGGTTCGAACTCGTGATCTCCCCCGAGTTCGAGAAGGTCAACCAGTGCCCGACGGGCGCGGAGCCCGGTTGCAATGGCCGGCAGGACCTCCCCGGACAGCCGGTTTACCAGGTCGAGTTCACGAACTGGGCCTGGAACCTCCAGATGGACCTTCCGGATTCGATTTCGGGTCTCGTGTACGAGCTCGACACCGACACCGAGAAGATCCAGCCGATCGACCTGTTCAACGATCTCAACATCCTGAACGCCGTCTTCGGGCCGCAGGGCCCGGTCACGGGCGGCAACGCCCCGATCACCGACGGGTTCAACCTCTTCGCCAACGTCAGCAAGTGCGTCGACACCGACGGGAACGGCGTCCTCGATCGCTGCGGCAACGCGAGCGGGCCCGCCTGCACCTCGGACACCCAGTGCACCGGCCTTTCCTTCAACGGAACGGTCGGCAACAACCGGGGCGGAAAGAACTCCTGCTTCTTCGAGGGGAAGACGAGCGGCGTCATCAGGGCGAAGCAGCCCTACGGTCTTTCCCTTCCGCCCGACGACGACGTGGCCAACGGGTACTGCCAGCGGACCGACATCCTCAACGGAGTCGACCGCAGCAGGTCCTGCCGTGTCGCCACGCAAGCCGTCGACTGTTCGGCCGCGAACGGACCCTACGACGGGGTCTGCATCGCGGCGGACGCCGTCGCCGACGAGTACGTGACCGCGAACGGGCCGATCCGAAACTACGACATCGGCGACGCGAACGGTCCGGACATGCGGTACTCGACTCTCGAAGACTTCTATGGCGATTCCGGACGGAAGTTCCAGGCCGCCATGGGCTTCTACACCCAGGAGGGAACCCCGTCCGGGCAACCGTCCGCGGGCTTCGGCGTTGCGTTCGACGACCAGGTCATCGAGTGGCGCGAGTTCCGCCTCGACGCCGACACCACGAACTGCAACACGGCGGGCGTTGCTGAATGCGCCGCCATGGAACTCGCCCAGACCAACGTGTTCGAGGGGAGCACCGTCCTTCAGGTGACGGTCCTCGACCGCTCTCCCAAGAACGACTGCAACCTCGACGGCGACGTTACCGATGTCGGAATCGACGACACCGACTGCGACAACGACGGAACGCGGGATCTGTACGTCCGCGCCTTCTCCGAGGGAGAGCCCGCGGGCGAGTGGTTCCTGGCCGACGAGACGTCCCCGAACTCGGGACGCTTCACGGTCAACATTCCGACTTCCTTCTCGTACAACTCGCCCGAGACGCTCTTCGTGAACCCGGGAAGCCCCGTCGCCCGCGTCCAGTACAAGGACTGGGACGACGGGACGGGGGCGATTTGCAAAAACGCCACCGATCCCGCGCAGAGGGGAACGATCGAAGAGAGCACGACCCTCTTCGTCGCGGCGGGCCGAATCACCCTCAAGGGGGTCCGGGTCGTCGACGTGACGGGCGACCTCGACGGGTTCGCGGACGATGGCGAGGAGGTCGAGCTCTACCTCACGCTCACGAACAAGAGCGGTGCCGATCTCGAGGACGTTTCGGTGAGCATCCAGGCGGCCGACACGACGAGCGAAAGTCGAATCGCGTGCATCAGCCGTCCGACCGTCAGCCTCGGCGCCCTCGCGAACCGCGCCTCCGCCGAGACCCCGATCCCCCTCAAGTTCACCGTGGGGACCGTCGGGCGCCTCGTCGGCGAGGAGAACCTCTCCAAGTTCATCACGTTCAACGTCACGGTCCGGTCCGAGCGCTTCGACGCGCTCTCCCGGAACGTACAGTTCTCGATCGACACCGACCTCAACGCTTCGGGGGGCAGCGGTCCCACGACCTTCGTCGAAGACTTCGAGGTGACGAGCGGGTTCAACCAGTTCACCACGATGTCGCTCGACGCCGGCCGCGAGTCGCTCGCCGGGTCGAACGGGTTCCGCTGCCAGTACAACGACCCCGACTACGTCAACTCGAACAGCTTCGGGAGGACGACGTGCTACATGGGGGTCGGCGGAAACGCCTACGACTGGCACCTCCACACGAGCACCGCTCCCGACGGTGGCCGCGCCTTCACCGGAACGAAGTCGCTCCACTGGGGCGTGCACCAAACCTCGGCGAGCCGCGACACCACGCGACTCGCTCAGCTCGACGCCATCCGCACCAACAACCCGATCAACCTCGGTATTGGAACGGTCAACCCCGAACTGAGCTTCAAGCACCAGATCTCGCTCGCCGACAACCGGATCTCCAACACGCCCAACGGCGAAGCCGCCGACCGCGCGGTCGTCCACGTCCAGCTGGCCGACGGTGCCGGTAACGCGGTCGGGGACTGGATCAAGATCTACCCGTACGAAAACGAGTACGACGCCCGGGGCACCGACCAGTTCACCAATTGCACCTTCGACCCCGTGGACGACGGAAACAACGAGGATTCGTGGTTCGACCCGACCGATCCCTTCCGCCGGAAGGGACCGTCGTCGACCTGCGATCCCGAGTTCACGTTCGTCTTCCACGGCGACACCGACTACCGGAGCACCGTTGCCGACCTCACCAAGATCGGAAGGGCCTTCGACGGTCCTGGCCTCGCGGGCGCCCTCGGCCCGGGGACCTGGGTGCAGCCGAAGTTCGCCCTCAGCCAGTTCAAGGGGCGGCGCCTCCGCGTGCGGTTCGTGGCGACCTCGATCGAGGTCTCGACCACGGCTCTGATGGACTCCGTCCTCGGAGGGGAGAACGAGGTCGGCGACGACGGTTGGTACATCGACGACGTCCGGGTGACCGATGCCCTGACGTCGCCGGCGACGCTTTCCGCGGACACCGTCGTCCGCACCCCCACCGGGTGCGTCGACTGCACGACGGTGACGGCGTCGCTTTCCTCGAATCCGGCGGCTTCTCCCGCCCCGGGTCAGCCGATCACGCTCAGCGCGAGCGGCTCCTCGGCGGACAGCTGCCTCAACGGGGCGCTGCAGTTCCTCTTCTTCCAGGACAACCTGCCCGCCGGGTTCGGCCCGGAGGATACGGTTCTGCGCGACTGGACCGACAATCCCGGTCTTCTCGACGCGCCGCTCGTCGACACGACGTACGGCGTGGCGGTCCGCTGCTCCAGCCTCACCACCTGCCAGTCGTCCGCGACCACCTTCGTGGATGTCGCGTGCCCATCGACCGGCACGCAGGTCTCGTACTTCAACGGCACGATCAACGTCAAGAAGACCGCTCCCGAGGTGACCTGGTCGATCTCGCAGGGCTTCGACGCCGTGCAGATCAACGGCAACACGCTCCGCAGCTCGGGCGGGAACTTCAACACCGCGAAGGAGACCTGCGTCGCGAACGACGGGTCCGGTACCTCGCTTTCCTGGAACCCCGCGGTGAATCCGGGCGAGTGGAAGGCGATCCTCCTCCGGCCGGGCGGGGCGAGCTTCTGCAACGCGCAGGGCTCGTACAGCTCGCAGGCGCCGACGGAGGTCGCCGGACGCGACAGCGAGATCGGGAACCTCTGCCCGTAATCGCTGGACCTTCGGGTCGAACCCTGAGGGGAGGGACTTCGGTCCCTCCCCTTTTTTTCGACCCGCGGGCTTCCTGTCCCCGCACCGCTTTCCCAACGTGGCGCGAATGGTGGGGATGCGGGACCGTCCGTGGATCCGGACGCGACCGTCCGCGGGCGGACGCGGGGAATCCCGCGGTGGTCCTTTTGTCCCGTCGTTCCGTGAAATCCCCTCCGGCACGGCTCTTGACTTGGAACTCCTCCATGCGAGTCCGATCTACCCCCGTCGAACGAACCCCTCCCTCCGAGTTCCGGCCCCGCTTCTGCCCCTCCCC
>CAYLHQ010000036.1:0-40441 GCA_964383585.1 uncultured Acidobacteriota bacterium | reverse complement strand
TCACCCCCCTTTCCGCGCTGCCCCTTTCGCGATCGACTTTGGAAGAAAAAGAGGAGTCCCCTATCCTATCCCCGTGCACGAATACTCCCTGGTGAGCGCGCTGCTCGATCGCGTCGAGCAGGAGGCCCGGGCACGGGGCGCACGGTCGGTCGCGCGCGTACGAGTCCGGCTGGGAGGGCTTTCGGGAGTCGAGCCCGATCTCTTCTCCACCGCGTTCGAGATGGCGCGCGCGGGAACGATCTGCCGCGACGCGGTTCTCGACCTCGCGCGGACGGAGGTCTCCTGGACCTGCCCCCTGTGCGAGAAGCCCCAACAGAACGCAGAGGCGCGGTGTTCCGAATGCGGCCTCCCCGCGAGGCTCGAGGGAACCGACGAGATCGTGCTGGAGCGGATCGAGCTGGAGGTGGCGTGATGTGCGAAACGTGCGGCTGCGGCGATCCCGCGCTCATCCCGGTCGAGGTCCACGATCGGATCCTCGCCGTCAACGACCGGACCGCCGGTCACAACCGGGAGCACTTCACCGACCGGGGGGTCCTGGCGGTGAACCTGATGGGCTCTCCCGGATCGGGGAAGACCGCCCTCCTCGAGGCGACCGCACGGGCCCTCGCCGGAAGAGCAAGACTGGGAGCCGTCAGCGGCGACCTCGAGACGCACCGCGATGCGGAGAGGCTCGAGCGGGCGGGGATCCCCTCGAAGGCGATCACGACCGGATCCGCCTGTCACCTCGACGCGGAGATGGTCCACCACGCCCTCCACGGGATCGACCTCGACGGCATCGACTTTTTCTTCATCGAAAACGTCGGGAATCTCGTTTGCCCCGCGGTCTACGACCTCGGCGAGGACGCCCGCGTCGTCGCGCTGTCCGTCACGGAGGGAGAGGACAAGCCGCTCAAGTATCCGGTGATGTTCCGCAAGACCGACCTCGTCGTGCTCACGAAGACCGACCTCACCCCCCACCTCGACGTGCGGGAGGAGGCGATCGAGGAAGCGGTTCGACAGGTCGCCCCCCGCGCGGCATTCCTCAAGGTCGCGGCCCGGACGGGAGCCGGGCTCGAGGCGTGGATCGACTGGCTCGCCGCGCGACGCGAGCAGGCAAAGACTCGGGCGGCGGCGTGGGGGAGTGGCGCACACCATGGGCACACCCACCCCCACGAGGGTTGAGCCCACGAGGCGGCGGCGCTTCGAGATCGCCGGCCTCGTCCAGGGGGTCGGCTTCCGGCCGTTCGTCTGGAGGCTCGCACGGGAAACCGGGCTCGCCGGCTTCGTCACCAACACGCCCAAGGGGGTCACCGTCGAGATCGAAGGGACCGCGGCCGCGCTCGATCGCTTCCGCATGAGGCTCTTCGCCGAGACCCCGCCCCACGCGTCGATCGAGAGCTGGAGCGAGCGAGAGATCGAGCCCCTCGGAGAGACGGGGTTCTCGATCGTGCCGAGCGAGCGCGCGGGGAACCCTTCCTCCCCCGTCCTCCCCGACCTTGTCCCCTGCGCCGACTGCCTGCGCGATGTCCTCCTCCCGGGCGACCGGCGCGAAGGCTACCCCTTCACGAACTGCACGAACTGCGGGCCACGCTTCTCGATCGTGCGCGCGCTCCCGTACGACCGCGCGAACACGACCCTGGCCTCCTTTCCCCTGTGCCCGTCGTGCCGCGCCGAGTATGAAAACCCCGCCGATCGGAGGTTCCACGCGCAGCCGACCGCATGCCCGGCGTGCGGCCCGCGAGCGTTCCTCCTCGATCCCGACGGTCGCTCGCTCGCCGCGGGCGAGGAGGCCCTCCGCGAGGCGGCCGCCGCCGTGCTCGCGGGGAGGGTCGTCGCCGTCAAGGGGCTCGGTGGATTTCACCTGATCGTCGACGCGGCCGACGAGGCCGCCGTCGGGGCGCTTCGTCTCCGCAAGCGCCGGGAGGAGAAACCGTTCGCCCTCCTCGTCGCCGACCTCGCGGGCGCACGGTCGGTCGTCGAGACCTCCTCGGAGACGGAGGCGCTCCTCGCCTCTCCCGAGGGGCCGATCGTCTTGCTCCCGCGACGCCCGGGGGGACCGGTCGCCGCCGGGGTCGCGCCCGGGAATCCTCGGCTCGGGGTCTTCCTCCCCCCCACCCCCCTCCACCATCTGCTCATGCGCGAAATCGCACGCCCCGTCGTCGCGACGAGCGGGAATCTCTCCGACGAGCCGATCTGCACCGACGAGACGGAGGCGCTCGTAAGGCTCCGCGGAATCGCGGATCTCTTCCTCGTCCACAACCGGCCGATCGCCCGCCACGTCGACGACTCGGTGGCGTGGATCGTCGACGGGGCCCCCGCCCTCCTCCGCCGGGCCCGCGGATTCGCCCCGGCCCCCGTCCTCCTGCGCGACGAGGTCCCGCCGATCCTCGCCGTCGGCGCCCACCTCAAGAACGCCGTCGCCGTCTCCTCGGGCAGGCGCGTCTTCGTGAGCCAGCACGTCGGCGACCTCGAGACGGAGGAGGCGTTCGCCGCCTTCGAACGGGTCGTGGCCGACTTCCTCTCCTTCTACCGCGTCCGCCCCGCGGCGATCGCCCACGATCTCCACCCCGACTACCTCTCGACGCGCTGGGCGATCGGCGCCGCGGAGGCCGGGCTCCTCGCGGGGGTCCGCCTCGCCGGCGTACAGCACCACCACGCGCACCTCGCCGCGTGTCTTGCGGAGAATGGGGTCACGGATCGCCCGGTTTTGGGCGTCACCTGGGACGGGACCGGATACGGCGACGACGGGACGATCTGGGGGGGGGAATTCCTCCTCGGGGATGCCGCGGGCTATCGCCGCGCCGCCCACCTTCTTCCTTTCCGCCTCCCGGGGGGAGAGGCGGCGGTCAAGGAGCCTCGCCGCACCGCGTTCGCCCTCCTGCGCGAGGCGTTTGGGAACAACGCGGAAGAACTCGCCGATCTCGAGCCGGTCCGCTCCCTGTCCGCCCGCGAGCGCGACGTGCTCGACCGGATGCTCGAACGCGGGACCCAATCCCCCGTCACGACGAGCGCGGGGAGGCTCTTCGACGGGATCGCCGCGATCGCCGGGCTCCGGCAGGTCGTCCGCCACGAGGGGCAAGCGGCGATGGAGCTCGAATGGACGGCCGACGGGCAGGTTGGGGACGGGTATCCTCTTCCGGTGGCCGGGGGAACCGACGGGGATCCGATCGTGCTCGACTGGCGCCCTCTCGTCCGGTGCGTCGCCGCCGACGTACGTGCCGGAGGGAGGCCCGGTCCGATCTCCACACGCTTCCACGGGGCGCTCGTCACGGGGATCGTCGAGGTCGCCCGGCGCATCGCCGCACCCCGCGTGGCGCTCGCGGGCGGTTGCTTCCAGAATCGAATCCTGACCGAGGAGGCCGCGCGGCGCCTCCGCGGCGAGGGGTTCGAGGTGTTCCTCCACCGGCAGGTGCCCCCGAACGACGGGAGCATCTGCCTCGGACAGGTCGCGGTCGCGGCGGCCCGGATGCGGCAGGGGGTTTGACCGATGTGCCTCGGAGTGCCCGGCAAGATCCTCGAGGTGAGACCGGACGTCACGGGAATGACGATGGGGCGAGTCTCGTTCGGGGGGATCGAGAAGGAGGTCTGCCTCGCCTACGTTCCCGAGGCGGTCGAGGGGGACTACGTCCTCGTCCACGTCGGCTTCGCGATCTCGAAGATCGACGAGGAACACGCGGAGGAAGTCTTCCGGTTCCTCTCGGAGGCGGGAGATCTGTCCGATCTCGACCCGCCCCGCGATTGAGACGGAAGGGAGGACCGGGGATGCGTTACGTCGACGAGTACCGGAGCGCCGATCACGCCCGCCGTTTCGTCGAGAAGATCCGGGGGAGGGTCACGCGCCCCTGGACCCTCATGGAGATCTGCGGGGGCCAGACCCATAGCCTCCTCCGCTTCGGGATCGACCGAATGCTCCCGGAGTCGATCACCCTCGTCCACGGACCCGGATGCCCGGTCTGCGTCACCCCGGTCGAGATCCTCGACAAGGCGATGGCGATCGCGGCCGCCCCCCGTGTGATCTTCACCTCGTTCGGCGACATGCTCCGCGTCCCGGGAACCAGGGAGGACCTCTTTCGCGTCAAGGCGCGCGGGGGGGACGTCCGGATCGTCTACTCCCCGCTGGACGCCGTCGCGCTCGCGCGCAAACACCCCGAAAAAGACGTCGTCTTTTTCGCCGTGGGATTCGAGACGACCGCCCCCGCGAACGCGATGGCGGTCAAGCACGCGGCGGATCTCGGGCTCGGCAACTTCTCCGTCCTCTGCTCCCATGTCCTCGTCCCCCCGGCGATGGAGGCGATCCTCGCCTCCGAGGGAAACGTCGTCCAGGGTTTCCTCGCGGCGGGTCATGTCTGCACCGTGACGGGGTTCGAGGAGTACGAGCCGATCGCCGAGAAGTACCGAATCCCGATCGTCGTGACCGGCTTCGAGCCGCTCGACCTCCTCCAGGGGATCTGGATGGCGGTGGACATGCTCGAGGACGGCCGTGTCGGGGTCGAAAACCAGTACGCGCGCTCCGTCCACCGCGAGGGGAACGAGCGAGCGATGGCGGCGATCGAGGAGGTCTTCGAGCGCTGCGACCGCGCCTGGCGCGGGGTCGGGATGATCCCGGGGAGCGGCTGGCGCCTCCGCGAGGCCTACGCCGCCCACGACGCCGAGCGGAAGTTCGACGTCTCGGGGATCGAGGCGGACGAATCGCCCCTCTGCATCGCGGGCGAAATCCTGCAGGGGCGGAAGAAGCCGCACCAGTGTCCCGCGTTCGGGTGCGACTGCACTCCCGAGCACCCCCTGGGCGCCCCGATGGTCTCGTCGGAAGGGGCCTGCGCCGCCTACCACCGCTACGCCCGGATCGAGTCGTGAAGGGCCCGATCTGCCCGGTCCCCTTCCTCGAGGGCGAGACCGTCCTCCTCGCCCACGGCGGAGGGGGGAAGCTCACGCAGCGGCTGATCGAGGAGGTCTTCCTCCCCGCGTTTTCGAACCCCGCGCTCTCCCCCCTCCACGACGGGGCGAGGCTGTCGCTCCCGAACGGTCGCGTCGCGTTCACGACCGATTCCTACGTCGTGCGTCCACCCTTCTTCCCCGGAGGGGACATCGGCTCGCTCGCCGTCCACGGCACGGTGAACGACCTCGCGATGTGCGGCGCCAGGCCGTTCGCGCTTTCGGTGGGGTTCATCCTCGAAGAGGGCTTCCCGCTCGCAGACCTCAGGCGCCTCGTCGCCTCGATGCGGGACGCCGCCGCGACCGCCTCGGTCCCGATCGTCACCGGAGACACGAAGGTCGTCGACCGCGGGAAGGGAGACGGGATCTATCTCAACACCGCCGGGATCGGCGTCGTTCCCGAGGGGGTCGCGATCGACCCCGCGTCGGCGAGGCCCGGGGACCGCATCCTCCTGAACGGGCCGATCGCCGACCACGGGATCGCGATCCTCTCCGTCCGGGAGGGGCTCGGCTTCGAGGGGGAGGTCGCGACCGACTCCGCTTCCCTCCACGGCCTCGTCGAGACGATCCTCGCGGCGGGAGGGCCCGACGTCCACGTCCTCCGCGACCCGACGCGGGGAGGGGTGGCAAGCGCGCTCAACGAGATCGCCCACGCCTCCAAGGCCGGGTTTCGGCTCGTCGAGCGGGCGATCCCGGTGCGGGAGGCGGTTCGGGGAGCGTGCGAGATCCTGGGGCTCGACCCCCTCTACGTCGCGAACGAGGGGAAGTGCGTCGCGATCGTCGCCCCGGAGAGGGCGGGCGCCGTCCTCGCCGCGATGCGCGCCCACCCGCTCGGGGTCGACTCGGTCGAGATCGGCGAGGTCGTCGCCGCCCATCCGGGGCGGGTCGTGATCGAAAGCGCGGTCGGCGGCACCCGGATCGTGGATATGATGTCGGGGGAGCAGTTGCCGAGGATCTGCTGACGGGATGCGACGACGCGACGCACTGCTCGGAATCGCCGCCGCCGCGGGGGGGATCGCGGCGTCCTCCTCGTTCGTCCCCGGCTGCGCCCCCGCCCCGGAGGACGGAAGGAGCCGGATCGCGCTCGACGCGATCCCCGACGACCGGGCGATTCACGTCCCCCACCGGGAGCAAACCGTCGAGGTGCGCCGCCTCGGGAATGCGTACCGCGCGATGTCGCTCTCCTGCACCCACATGGGGTGCACCGTGCGCTGGCACGACGATCTCGGCCTTTATCGGTGCCCCTGCCACTTCGGGCAATACGACGCGGAGGGGCGGGTGCTCGGAGGAGCCCCCGCCCATCCGCTCCGCCGCTTCCGGTGGCGCATCCAGGTGGACGACTTGGTGATCCTGCCGGAACTCGAGGCCTGAGATGCCCCATCCCCGGCGTTTGATCGTCACCGGGGCCTCGGGGTTCGTCGGCCGCCACCTCCTCGACGCGTGGAAGGACGAATACAGGATCGTCGGCCTCGCGCGGCGCTCGCAGGCTCGCTCGGGGGCACCGACCCACGCGAACATCGCGTGGCACCAGGTCGACATCGGAGACCGCGAGCGCCTCGCACGCGTCTTCTCCGAGATCGCGGCCTCGGGCGGGGCCGACACCTGTGTCCACCTCGCCGCGCATTACGACTTCACGGGCGAAGAGCACCCGGAGTACTGGCGCACGAACGTGGAGGGACTCCGGAACGTGCTCGACCAGTGCGTCGCGATCGGGGTGACCCGTTTCGTCTTCTCGTCCTCGGTCGCGGCGAGCCGATTCCCTCCACCGGGAGGGGTGCTCGACGAACGAAGCCCGCCCGACGGGGACCACGTGTACGCGCGGACGAAGGCGGCGGGAGAGGCGATGCTTCGGGAGTACCGCGACCGCCTCCATTCCGTGATCGTCCGTTTCGCCGCACTCTTCTCCGACTGGTGCGAGTACCCTCCCCTCTTCGTTTTCCTGAGCACGTGGCTCTCGACCGCGTGGAACCGCCGGGTGCTCGCCGGCCGGGGCGCTTCGGCGATCCCGTATCTGCACGTCTGGGAGGTCGACCCGTTCCTGAGGCGGGTGCTCGACCGGATCGACGAATTCGGTTCGGAGGAGGTTCTGATCGCGAGCCCCGACGGCGCGGTCAGCCACAGGCAGCTCTTCGAGGCGGCGACCCTCCTCTTCCACGGGGAGGCGAGCCGGCCGCGATACCTCCCGAAGCCGGTCTGCGCCCTCGGGATACGGGTGCGGGATCTCATCGGCCGGCTCGGCACGGAGCGGCCGTTCGAGAAGCCCTGGATGGCAAAGTACATCGACCTCGCGATGACGATCGACGCCGCGGCCACGCGGAGGCGGATCGATTGGGCCCCGCGGGAACGGCTCGGAATCCTCCGCCGCATGCCGTTCCTGATCGAAAACCTCAAGACCGACCCGCTCGAATGGCACCGCCGGAACCGCGCGGCCTTGAAGGAGATCCGCCAGAGGCCGAACCTCAGGATCCACGCCCTCCTCGAGCGGCACGAGGAGGCGATCGCGCGGGAACTGACGGAGTGGCTCGAAACTCCCGAGCGGCGCGAGCGCTTGCCGCACTATCAGACGTTCGGGCGGGACCTCCACCGCTGGCACCACGTGCTCGTCCTCCGGAACCTGATGAACGCGATCCGGACCAGGGAGCGCGCCGTCTTCCTCGCGTACTGCTCCGACCTCGCGAAGCGGAGGTTCGAGACGGGGTTCGCGGTGGAGGAAGTGCTCGACGTCTTCCAGGCGCTCGACCGGATCTGCCTCGAGCACCTGCTCCGCGACCCCGACGCGCGCGGGCTCGAGGCTTCGATCCGCGCGTTCGTGTCGATGACCTTGCGATTCGGGGCGGATCAGGTGGAGGAGGTGTTCGACCGGTTGTCGCGGCGTGGCCTCATGGGGGAGGAGCGGAAGGGCGGGCGGTTGTAGGGGGGCTCGGGAACGCTCGCCGACACGAAGGAACACCACGCGGTCCGCTCCCCGAAGGACCGCGCGATTTGCCGGCTCCCGGCGGAGAAGATCGACCGCGGTGTGACGGATGCGCCGGCGGATCCCACGGGACCTCCCGCCTACCCTCGCCTCCCCGTCTTCATCCGGTGCACCCACCAGGCGGCGAGACCCATCGCGGCGTCCCCCGCGGCCGAAAGGCCGATCGACCACGCGGGCTCCCCCGACACAAGCATCGCGGTCAGGAAAATCGTCCCGACCGCCTTCGCGGCGACGAGGATCGTCACGGTGCCGTGGCGCCTCAACTCCCACACGTAGGCGAAGGCGACCACGTAGTGGAAGGCCCCCCCCTGCCGGGGGAAGAAGAGCGAATCGGGTACCGCGAACCCGCCGAAGGGGAGGCCCCACGACGGCCACAGGCTGAGGGCGATCCCGATCCCGAGCGAGTGGAGGGCGATCGCCCAGACGAGCCAGCGCTCGATCGATGCCCACGGCAATCGCCGCGCGGAGGCCGCGACCCCGGGAACCCCCGCGCTCACGGCGCGGTCCACCACTCCTCCTTCGTCTCCGCCGGGGCCGATCGCCGCTCGGGTTCGACGCCGAAGCGTTTCAGTTCCGCGACGACCGCCTCGACCGCCGCGGGGATCGCGGCGCGCACGGGGTCGCTCAACCCGATTCCCTGCTCGACGGAGCGCGGCACGACACCGACCAGCACGAGCGCTTCCGGCGCGTGCCCCGCGAGCTCGAGGGAGGAAAGGACCTCCACGAGCGCCGGGTCGTGCGGGCTCATCCGGGGCGGCGCCGGGAGGGTCGCGAGCCGCTCTTTCGCGTAGGTCCGGATCGCCCCCGGCTCGGCGTCGGCCTTCACCGTGTCGACGAGGATCGCCGCCTTCAGGTCCATGAGCCAGGGGGCGAGGTCGAGTCCGGGGGTCCCGAGGTCGTGCACCTCGACCTCCGGCGGCAGGATCCAGTCTGCGACGAGGCGGCGGAGAACGTGCGGCCCGAGGCCGTCGTCCCCCATCAGGACGTTCCCCAAAGCGAGGACCGCGACGGGCCCGGCGCATCCCCCGCCCGTCGCGGTCGGCCCGAAAGGAGCCGTCACAGCACCTTGACCTTCGCGATCTCACGCCCCTCGGGGTCGAGGGTGTGGACCGCGCAGGCGAGGCACGGGTCGAACGAGTGGACGGTCCGGAGCACCTCGAGCGGGAGCTTCGGATCGGCGATCGGGTTCCCGATCAGCGACGCCTCGTAGGGGCCCTTCTGGCCCTTCGCGTCGCGCGGCCCCGCGTTCCAGGTCGTCGGGACGACCGCCTGGTAGTTCGCGATCTTCCCGTCCTTGATCACGACCCAGTGAGAGAGGGTCCCGCGCGGCGCCTCGTGGAAGCCGAAGCCGCGCCGTTCGCCCGAGGGGAAGACCGGCTTGTGGAAGATCGAGACGTCGCCCGAGGCGATGTTGTCGACGAGGAGCTGCCAGTGCTTGTCCGCGAGATCGCACAGGACCGCCGTGCGGATCGCGCGGGCAAGATGGCGCCCGAGCGTCGAGTGGAGCACGGCGGGGGTGAGCTTCGCTCCCGCCACGGCCCCCGCGGTGTCGAGGGCGAAGTTCGCCCACTTCTTCGTCGGCTCGTGCCCGAGCGCGTAGCCGACGAGCACCTGCGCGAGCGGCCCCACCTGCATCGGCTTCCCCTGGAAGCGGGGCGACTTGACGAACGAGTACTTCCCCCTCTCGTCGAAGTCCGTGTACTTCGGGACCGTTTCCTCCTCCCAGGGGTGCCGCTCCCAGTCGCCGTCGTACCAGGAGTGCGCGATCGCCTCGGTCACGTTCTCCCGGAAGTACGCGTCGTCGAAGGTCTTGATCTCCTTCACTCCGGCGAGGTCGCCGTCGAAGATCGTCCCGCCGGGGAGATCGAACCGGGTCCCCTTCGCGTCGAGGGGGAGGTCGGGAACGGCGAGGTAATTCTTGACGCCGGGGCCGTACGGGAGCCAGTTCGCGTACAGCGCGCCGATCGCGCAGACGTCGGGGAGGTAGACCTTCTTCACGAAGTCGACGACCTGCGAGAAGAGGTCCTTCACCTTGAAGAGGATGTCCATGTTGATCGTCGACGGGCTGTCGAGGTTGATCGCGTTCGCGACGCCGCCGACCGCGAGGTTCTGGATGTTCGGGGTCTTCGAGCCGAGGATCGAGACGACCTTGTTGACCGTCCGCTGGTACTCGAGGGCCTGCAAGTAGTGCGAGACCGCGAGGAGGTTCACCTCCGGCGGAAGCTTCATCGCGGGGTGACCCCAGTAGCCGTTCGCGAAGATCCCCAATTGGCCCGCGTCCACGAACTTCGCGAGGCGGTCCTTCACCGCCTGCAGCTCGAGCCGGTTGTTCTTCGGCCAGTCGGAGAGGCTCTCCGCGAGCTTCGCCGTGGCCGCCGGGTCGGCTCTGAGCGCCGAGACGACGTCGACCCAATCGAGCGCCGAAAGGTGGTAGAAGTGGACGATGTGGTCGTGGATCGCGTGGGCGATCACGATCAGGTTCCGGATGTACTGCGCGTTGAGGGGGATCTCGAGCGCGAGCGCGTTCTCGACGGCGCGCACCGAGGCGATCGCGTGGACCGTCGTGCACACCCCACAGAAGCGTTGGGTGAACAGCCACGCGTCGCGCGGGTCCCTCCCCTGCAAGATCGTCTCGATGCCGCGCCACATCGTGCCGGAGGCCCAGGCGTCGGTGACCCTCCCGCCGTCCACCTCGACGTCGATGCGCAGGTGACCCTCGATGCGGGTGATCGGGTCGATCGTGATTCTCTGGCTCATCGGGACTCCCCTCCTAGGCGCGGGCGCGAGCCGCGCCGGCCCCGCTCAGAATCGGAAAACGCTTCACGGCCCAGATGTAGATCAGGATTTCCGCCGCGACGATCCCGAACGTGATGAAGAGCTCGGGCACCGACGGGAAGTACGACCAGTTCGCTCCCGGCTGGAACGCGACGAGGTAGACGTTGATGCGGTAGAGCGTCCCGGCGAGGACGAGGAGCATCCCCGCGCGAATCTGCCACATCGGGTTCGACCGCCGCTCCGCGGACATCAGGATCCACGCAGGGGCGAGGTGGAAGAGCACCTCCACCAGGAAGACGACCCCCATCGCCGAGGCGAGCATCCCGAGCTTCCCGCCGGCCGCGACCAGGAGCAAGCGCATCGCCACGAAGAAGATCGCGACTCCCATCGCGACCTTCGACAGCTTGGCGAGCATTTCCGTCTCGGCGGGACGGCCGAAGGCCCGCGCGGAGAAGGTCGCCTCGAGCACCACGATCCCGTACCCCATGATCACGCACGAGACGAGGAAGAGGAACGGGAGCCATGCGGTGAACCATAGGGCGTGGAGCTTGGGGCCGGTCAGAAGCATCATCGTCCCGAGCGACGACTGGTGCATCGTCGGGAGCAGGATGCCGAGGCCGAGGATCCAGACCAGGTTCTTGTTCACGAGGCGAAGTCCGGTCCGGCCCCAAGCCACGAACCTCGAGTCCTTTCCCCGCTCCCACTTCTCGAAGAGGGCGGGGGAGATCTCGACGAAGAGGACCGCGACGTAGGTCATGACGCAGAGGGCGACCTCGAGCTGGGGCGATCCCGTCCAGCGCCAGACGAAGATCGGGACCTTCCAGAGCTCCCAGAACCGGCCGAGGTCGATCGTCACCGCGATCACCGCGAGACCGTACCCCAGGAGGCTCGTCAGGACCGCAGGGCGCACGAGGGGGTGGTACTCCCCCTTGTTGAGGATGTAGACGAGGAGGGCGACCGCGTAGCCTCCGCAGCCGAGCGCGGTCCCGACCACGACGTCGAACGCGATCCAGATTCCCCACGGGTACCCGTCGTTCAGGTTGCTCACCGCCCCCAGGCCGAAGAGGAATCGCCAGGCAGCGGCCAGAGCCCCGACACACGCGACCCCGAGGAGGATCTTGAACGGCCGGGTCAGAATCGGACCGCCGACCGGGGTGTGGACGAGAGCGTGCTCGCTCATGCGCGCTCCCCCTTCTCCGCTCCTGCGGCCTTCTTGTTCCTCATGATCACGCCCGCGAGGATCGCGTAGAGGGCGATCGGGGCGATGAACCCTTTGTAGATGCCGTGCTGCACGGAGTACGCCGTGTGCGGGACCCCCTTCTCCCCGAGATCGGGGAGACCGATCTTGTCGAAGGGGACGTGCGAGAGGTAGAGCACTTGGGTGCCTCCCCCTTCGGTCTCGCCGTAGACGCGGTCCTGGTAGTACATGCCGGGGTTGGCCCCGATCCGCCGCTTCGCCTCGGCGAGCAGTTCCTCGCGTTTTCCGTAAATCACCGCCTCCCGTGGACAGACCTCGCAGCAGGCGGGTCCCATCCCCACGGGGTAACGGCTGAAGCCGCCGTGGTCCGCGAGTTCGGCGCCCGGCCGGATGCGGTGCCGGCACAGCTCGCACTTCACGATCTTCGGGACCGACTTGTCGAATTCGAACTTCGGGACGTTGAACGGGCAGGCCATCTGGCAGTAGCGGCATCCGACGCAGTATCGCGGGTCGTAGGAGACGATCCCGGTCGTCTCGTCCTTGTGGAGCGAGCCGAGCATGCAGGCGGCCGAGCAGGCCGGGTCGACGCAGTGCATGCACTGCGCCTTGAAGAACGAAACCCGGACGTCGTCTTTGTAGAGCTTGATGACGTTCTTGGTCTTCCCGTTGAGATCGACGGGGGCGAGGTGGAGCCCGTCCGGGTCGCGGTCGGCCTCGAGACCGTTCGCCTGCTGGCAGGCGAAGACGCACGCCTTGCAGCCGATGCAGCGCGTGGTGTCGTAGAGCATCCCCATTGCCTGGGGAGGAACCTTCTTCGGTTCCCTGGCCGCGGCCGGCCGGACGCCGGTCGCGGTCGCCGCTCCCGCGACGGCCAGAGTCTTGAGGAGGGTCCGTCGGTCGGTTTTCACGGCCATGGCTCTTCCTCCTCAGCCCTTCTTGCCGCCGTCGTCCGACTTCTTCGACGCGGCCCACATCGCCCCGACCGCGGCGCCGACCGCGAGTCCGGCCACGCCGGCCGCGATCGTGCTCGTGTTCCCCTGCTCCGCCCGGATCGGCGGGTAGGTGTCGGGCGGAGTCGGTCGCTCGATCGGCACCGTGTCGTGCATCGGGACGCGGAAGGCGAGCGCCTGCTCGGTGCAGCCGAAGCAGGGGTGCCCCGTCCCGATCGGCCAGGAGTCGGTTTCCCCGAATCGCATGAGCGAGCAGTTCGCGTGGGTCGCCGGCCCCTTGCAGCCGAGCTTGTACAGGCACCAACCCTGGCGATGCCCCTCGTCCCCGAACTCGTTCGCGAACCGGCCCGCGTCGAAGTGGGCCCGCCGCGGGCAGTCCTCGTGGATCGTGCGCGCGTAGGCGAACAGCGGCCGCCCCTTTTCGTCGCGCGCGGGAAGGGTGCCGAGCGTCGCGTACTGGAGGGCGACCCCGAGGAAGTTGTACGGGTTCGCCGGGCAGCCCGGGATCGTCACGACCGTCTTCCCCTCGAGAACCGCAGGCGCTCCTCGGGCGCCGGTCGGATTGGGGTCGGCGGAGGGGATCCCGCCCCAGGACGCGCACGAACCGATCGCGATGATCGCTCCCGCCTTGTCGGCGACTTCGCGGGCCATGTCGTACGCGGTCTTCCCCGCGATCTTGCAGTAGATCCCGTTCTCCTCGGTCGGGATCGCCCCCTCGATCACGCAGATGTACTTCCCGGCGTTCGCCTCCATCGCTCGGTGGAGGGCTTCCTCCGCCTGGTGGCCCGCGGCCGCCATGAGCGTTTCGTGATAGTCGAGGGAGACGAGGTCGAGGATCAGGTCGGCGATGTCGGGGTGCTGGGCCCGGAGAAGCGACTCGGTGCAGCCGGTGCACTCCTGGAAGTGGAGCCAGAGGACCGATGGCTTCGCCCCCTTCATCGCCGCCTCGGCGACCTTCATCGCCGCCGAGGAGCTCAGGCCGACCGAGGCCGCAGCCATCATCACGACCTTCATGAAGGACCGGCGATCCACTTCGGACGCATCGCGGAAGAAGCTCTCCCGGAGCGGGAGCTCGAGCGGTTGCATGCGCACCTCCTGGTCGGCGGAAACGTCTCGCGCCCCTCGTTGCAAGTGCCGGGCCGCGGTTACAAAACCGTCTCTGATGCGAAGGTTTCGCGTCGGGCTCGGGACTCACGGGTACGAGCGGAGTTTCCGGCGAATTCCGCGCGAAGAATCCGCGCTCTCGCTCCCACGCCCGGAGGGCCCCGTTCGGCCAACCGCAAGAAGTGCGTCGATCGCCCTGGGGCGAGGAGACTCTACGGAAAAGTTTTCAAGACGGAAGGCGGCGCGGGAGGGGGATCGTCCGGATCGTCCTTTCGAACGACCCAACGGTCGTGTGCGAGCGCGGAGACGAGGTTCCTCGAGATGTGGACAAGGGCGGCCTCGTCGACCGTGCCGCCCCCGAGTTCCGTCCATCCCTCCGTGCGCCACACGATCCCGCGCTCGGGATGGTCGAGGACGGCGTCGAAGCGAAGAGCTTCCCCCGCGTCCGCGTGGGACGGCAGCACGACCCGCACCTCGAGGCGGTAGTCGAAGGGGGCGTCCCCCGTTTCGGGCCTGGCATGGACGAGCGCTGCCAGTTCGGCGACAAGAGTGCGGGAAAGGCCCTCGGCGACGCCGGCAGAAGCCGAGAGGACCTCGACGCGGATCGCGGGGTTCCCGAGGCGGGGATGGTCGTCGGCGGAGCCGGAGAGCGAAACGAAGGTCTTCCGGGGTGGCTCCGCATGCGCAGCGGTGAGGGCGGCGAGAACGACCACGGAACATCGGGCAAGACGTCTCATGAGGGTCCTCTCCGCGAGAGTGTGCCCGGACCGGTCCCGGCTGGCAAGAACGGATTTCGTAAACCCCGGAGTCAGCTCCCGGTTCCGACTCCAGACTCCGCCGCCAACGGCGCCGGCCCCTTGAGTTCCGAAAGCAGGATCCCGGCGAGGACCAGGGCTCCCCCGGTAAGCGCTCGCCCTCCGAGACGCTCGCCGAGGACGAGGGCGGATGTCGCGACCGCGAACACCGGCTCCGTCGAGAACAGGATCGCCGCCCGCGTCGGAGTCGTGTGGCGCTGTGCCCAGACCTGGAGGGTGAACGCGAGCGCCGTCGCCCCCGCCGCCGTGGCGACGAGCGCCGCCGCGAGGCCGGGGCTGACGCGCAGGCGCGGATCCTCCCAGCCTGTCGCGTGCGCGATCGGAATCGCGACGGTCGCGAGGACGGCCGTGATCGCGACCTGGACGGCGTTCAGGGCGAGGGTGGAGTGGCCGGCGCGGAACTTTCCGACGTAAAGGACGTGGAAGGCGAACGCGACCGCGCAGGCCCCGACGAGGAGATCCCCGGTCGCGAGCGAGTCGAGCCCGACCGCTCCCCGCGGAACGGTGAGGAGGTACATCCCGGAAAGCGCGAGCAGCGCGCCCCCCCACACCCAGACCGAGACCCGGGCGCCGAAGAGGAGCCCTTGGAGGAGGGGGACGAGCACGACGCCGAATCCGGTGATCAGCCCCGCCTTCGACGCCGTCGTCCGCTCGAGGCCCACGGTCTGGAACGCGTACCCGGCGAACAGGAGGACGCCGAGCGCCGTCCCCGCGAGGAGCGCACCCTTCCCCTCGCGCGCGATCGCCCGGCGCGCCGGGGGGACGAGGAGCGCGGTCGCGAGAGCGAACCGCAGCGCAAGGAAGACGAAGACGGACGCATGGGCGAGGGCATCCTTCACGACGACGAAGGTCGTCCCCCACACCGCCGTGCAGAAGAGCAAGGCGAGGTCCGCGCGGATCCGGTCGGTCATCGAACCCTCTCAGCGCTCGAGCATCGCCCAGGTGAAATTCGCCCCCTTCCCCTGCACGCGCGCGATCCGGATCCAGATCATCGCGAGCGGCTCGAGGAGGCGGGCGGCTTCCATCTCGCCGAGGTCGACGGGGCGGAACCCGAGGTCGGTCGCGAGACCCGAGACCGCCTTCCTCGCGTTCTCCTCCGTTCCGCAGAGGAACATGAGGGGCTTGAGGTCCCCGTACCCCGGATAGGTAGAATCGGAAAAGTTCTCGTACCCGTAGGTGTGGAACGCCTTGACGAAGCGCCCTCCCCGCGCCGAGCGCGCGATCCTCTCCCCGCCGGAGTCTTCGTGGCCGAGGGCGAGCGTCAGGCCCGGACCGATCGGGTTCGTGCAGTCGACGACGATCCGGTCACCGAGGTCCCCCGCCTCCCGCACCAGCTCGACCGCCGCCTCGAACGGGGTCGCGAGGAGGACGATCTCCGCCTCGCGGATCGCCTCGGGAATGGAGGCAAGCCTCACGTTTCCCGCCGCCGCGACGTAGAGTTCACGCGCGCGGTCCCCTTCCGGGTCGCGGACCCCGTAAACGACCTCGTGACCGAGGTTCGCGAAGCGCGCCCCGAGGCTCGATCCGACCCGACCCGGTCCGACGACGGCGATCTTCATGGCATCTCCCTCGTGTCGTACGATAGCGGAGCGGTTTCGGGAGGGTCCATGAACTCGGTGCGTCTGATCCCGGTGATCTCGAGCTTCCTTCTGCTCGGCGCTCACTTCCTCCGGACGGGGAACGGCGCCTTCGTGGTCGTTTGCGCCCTCGTCCCTTTCCTTCTGTTTCTACGCCGCCCCTGGGTCCCGCGCGCGCTGCAGGTTCTGCTGATTCTCGGGGCTGCCGAGTGGGTGCACACCCTCTGGGGGTTCGCGGCGATCCGCCGCGCAGAGGGCCGACCCTGGACCCGCATGGCCCTGATCTTGGGCGCGGTCGCGCTCGTCACGCTCCTGTCGGCGCTCGTGTTCCGATCGAAGGGGCTGAGGCAGCGTTACGGGCTCGAGCGAACGTGACCGCCCCGCGAAAGTCGGACCGCATTCGTCCCGATTGTCCCGGGTCACTTGAATCGAGTCGCGGGACTGCTACGATGCGCCTTCAAACATGGAACTGACCGCTCCGGAGCCGTACGTCGGGCTCACGGTTCACATCTTGGTTTGCGTCGCGCTGGGGTTCGGGCTCCTGGTCGCGGGAGCGCTTCTGCGCTTCCGCGCCGGCGGCGGCAGCGCGATCCGGACCCAAACCTACGAATGCGGCGAGTCCCCCATCGGGTCGGCGTGGGCGAAGTCTCCCGTCGGCTTCTACCTGGTCGCGCTCCTTTTCATCCTGTTCGACATCGAGGCCGCCTTCCTGTTCCTGTGGATCCAGGGCCTCGCCACGGTGGGGCGGGCGGCGTTCTGGGCGATGGTGGTCTTCGTGGCGATCCTGCTCCTGGGCTGGATCTACGCATGGACGAAGGGCGACCTGGGCTGGACCCGGTGACCTTCCGGCGAAAGGACGGCGCATGTCCGAGGAGAAGGCCCCCCTTCCGGTGATCGGGCAGGGCGGGACGAAGGGCGGCCGGCTCGAAGACGTCGCGGACGAGGTCGTCCGGTTCCCCGGGGGCGGCGCCGCCCTCTTCCGCTCGGACGTCCTCTTCGCGTGGGCGCAGAAGTCGAGCCTGTGGCCCCTGACGTTCGGCCTCGCCTGCTGTGCGATCGAGATGATGGCGACCTTCGCCGGACGTTGGGACCTCGACCGCTTCGGGATCATCCTCCGGCCCACCCCGCGCCAGGCCGACGTCATGATCATCGCCGGCACCGTGACCGTGAAGATGGCCCCGCGCATCCGGGCCCTCTGGGACCAGATGCCACACCCGAAGTGGGTGATCTCGATGGGCTCTTGCGCGAACTCGGGAGACCACTACCGGCACGTCTACTCGGTCGTCCCCGGCGTCGACCACGTGATCCCGGTGGACGTCTACGTCGCCGGCTGCCCCCCCACCCCGGAGGCCCTCCTGGAAGGGATCTTCGCCCTCCAGAAAAAGATCATGGACGAGCGCCATGCCCGCGCCTAGCGCCCTCGAGGCCCTCTCGGTCCGCTTCGGCGCCCGGGCGTTCGCCGCGGGCGCCGACGTTCCGGTCGAGCGGCTCGTCGAGGCGGCGCGGCACCTGCGCGATGCCCTCGGGTACCGCTATTACGTGTGCGCATCGGCGACCGACCGCGGAGAGGCGGGGTTCGAGGTCGTCCACGGCGTGCGGAACGTCGAGACGCGGGACACCTTCTTCCTCAAGACCGCGATCGCGCGCGAAGGCGCCGTCGTGCCGAGCCTCGCGCTCGTCTGGGCGGGAGCGGAGTGGCACGAGCGGGAGATCCTCGACCTCTTCGGCCTGACCTTCGCGAACCACCCCGACCCGCGCCGGATTCTGATGCCCGACGAGTACCCGGGCCATCCGCTCCGGAAGGAGTTCCCCATGGACACCCCGTGGGGGTACCGCCCCGCCACCCTGCCGCAGGGGGGCGCATGAGCGGCGAGATCAGGGTCGTCGAGCGCGAGTTCGGCGAGCTCGCCCTCAACATGGGGCCGCAGCACCCCTCGACCCACGGGGTCCTCCGCCTCGTCCTGACCCTCCGCGGGGAGACGGTCGTCAGGGCCGACCCGGTGATCGGGTACCTCCACCGCGGCGTCGAGAAGCTCTCGGAGAGCCTGGCCTGGGATCAGCTCGCGCCGATCTTCGAGCGGGACGACTACCTCGCCCCCACCGCGAACTCGCTGGGATTCTGCGTCGCGGCCGAGCGCCTCGGAAAGTTCGAGGTCCCGCGGAGGGGGGCGTGGCTCCGCACCTACGCGGCGGAGTGGCAGCGGATCGCCTCCCACCTCGTCTGGCTCGGCACCTACGGACTCGACCTCGGGGGGGCGCTCGGCGGCGGCACGACCCTCTACATGTACTGCTTCCGCGAGCGCGAGAAGATCCTCGACCACCTCGAAGCGCTGACCGGCACCCGGTTCCACACGAACTTCAACCTGATCGGGGGCGCGAGGTACGACCTCGACGCCGAACTCGCGAAGGCGGGGAGGGCGCTCGTCCGGGAGATCGAGGGGGCTTTCGCCGAGCTCCACGCCCTGACCGGGAAGACGGCGATTTTCATGGGACGCACGCGGGGAGTCGGGACGATCCCGCGCGACCTCGCCCTCGCCGTCGGAACGACCGGCCCGACCTTGCGCGCGTCCGGAGTCGACTACGACGTCCGGAAGCACGACCCCTACGACGCGTACCCCGAACTGCGGTTCGACGTCCCGGTCCGCCCCGCAGGAGACGCCCTCGCCCGGTTCGAGGTGCGGATGGAGGAGATGGTCCAGTCGGCGAGGATGCTCTCGCAGATCCTCGAGGGGCTTCCGGAAGGCCCGATCTTCTCGAGGAAACCGATCAAGAACCCGAAGGCGGCCCGGATCCCGGCGGGCGAGGGATACGCCGCGGTGGAATCCCCCCGCGGCGAGCTCGGGTTCTACCTCGTCTCGGACGGGAAGGCACTCCCGTTCCGGCTGAAGATCAACGCCCCCTCCTTCTGCAACCTCCAGGTGATCCCTCACATCGTGCCGGGGCACCTGATCGCCGACGTGGTGTCGATCCTCGGCTCCCTCGACCCCGTCCTCGGAGACGTCGACCGATGAGCGGCTGGATCTTCGCCTTCCTCCTTTCCGCGATCGTGCTCGCGGTCGCGATGGGGTGCGTCGCCTACATGACGTGGCTGGAGCGTAAGATCGCCGCCCGGATGCACCAGCGGATCGGGCCGTACTGGGTCGGCTATCCGCACGGCTGGCTCCAGCCGATCGCCGACGTGGCCAAGCTCTTGATCAAGGAGGACCTGACGCCGAGGGCCTCGGACCGGCTCCTGTTCAACCTGGCGCCCCTCTTCATGGTCGTCCCCGCCCTCCTGGGGTTCGCGTTCCTGCCACTCGCGACCGACTTCGCGCTCGCGGACCACCCCTGGTCCCTCCTCCTATTCGTCGCCTTCGCCTCGCTCTCCCTGCTCGGGGTCTTCGCGGCGGGGTGGGCGTCGAACAACAAGTACGCCCTCCTCTCCTCGCTCCGGATGGTGGCGATGGTGGTCTCCTACGAGATCCCGCTCCTCCTTTCGCTCCTCGTCCCGGCGGTCCTCGCGGGCTCGTTCCGCCTGGTCGACCTCGTCGAGGCGCAGCGCGGCCTCCCGGTCCTGCCGGCGTTCGCCGCGGTTCCGGTCGTCGGCCAGGTCGCCTTCCTCGTCTTTCTCCTCTGCATGCTCGCCGAGGGGAACAAGGCGCCGCTCGACCTGATCGAGGCCGAGTCGGAGTTGATCTCGGCCTACACGGTCGAGTACAGCGGGATCAAGTTCGCCCTCTTCTACGCGGGAGAGTACGCCCACACGCTCGCGGTCGCGGCCCTCGCCTCGACCGTCTTCTTCGGGGGGTACCTCGGCCCCGCGTTCCTTCCCGGCTTCGTGTGGCTCCTCGTCAAGACGGCGCTCCTGTTCGTCCTGATCCTCTGGATCCGCTGGAGCTTTCTCCGCCTGCGCATCGACCAGGCGCTCGCCCTCAACTGGATGGTCCTCTTCCCCGTCGCCCTCGCGAATCTCTTCGCCGCGGGGTGGTGGATCCTGTCGGGAGCACGGTGATGGCGGGCCTCGGGACGGTGCTCGCCGGGACCGCGGCCGCAATGGGGGCCACGCTCCGGACCTTCTTCCGCCGCTCGATGACCCTGCAGTACCCGCGGGTCAAGCGGCCGATCCCCGGACGGTGGCGGGCCGGGACCTTCGCGCTGACGATCGATCCGGCGACGGGGGAGGAGAACTGCATCGGCTGCCGCCTCTGCGAGTACATCTGCCCCTCCCAGATCATCCGGGTCACCCTCCGCAAGGGGGAAGAGCGCAAGAACGGGATCGGCGCGACCTACTGCGACCATTTCACCCTCGACTACCAGGCCTGCATGCAGTGCGAACTCTGCGTCCAGGTCTGCCCCACCGACGCGATCCTGATGACACGCTACCTCGCCGAGCCGGTACGCCGGAGGGAGGACCTCTTTTTGAGCAAGGAAAAGCTCTACGAGCATGGACGCCGCCTTGCGGCCGACCCTTCGCTCACCTCGGAGGCGACCGGCACGAAGCTGCGGGAGTGGACCGACGCGGCGCGTGGGGCGCCGCCCGAGGGCGAAACGAGGAAGAAGGAGGACACCCCTTGAGCGATCTCGCCTTCTTCGTCCTCGCCGCGGTCCTTCTCGCGGGCTCCTCGGGCACCGTCCTCTCGAAGAACCTCTACCGGGCGGCCTACTCGCTCGCCGCTGCCCTCCTCGCCACGGCGGGGCTCTACCTCGTCCTCGAAGCCCCGGTCCTCGCCGCCGTGCAGATCCTGCTCTACACCGGGGGCGTCCTGACCCTCGTGGTCTTCGCGCTCGTGCTCACCGGCTCTCCCGAGTCGGGAGCGGCGTGGCGGCGGCCGCTCCCCGCGGCGATCCTCGCGGCCGGCGTCTTCGCCGCCCTCGCCCCCTTCGCCCTTTCCGTCGAGGCGGCGCCCCTTGCCGGAGGCCCGGACCCGGCCGGCACCGCGGGCGCCACCCTCTTCACCCGCTACGTCGTCCCGTTCGAGCTGCTCTCGGTGCTCCTCCTCGGAGCGCTCTTCGGCGCGCTCGTCCTGGCGAGGCGGGACGGGAGAACGCGGTGACCCTCTCGCGCCTGCTACTCGTCGCCTTCGCGATGTTCTCGATCGGGGTCTTCGGCGTGCTCGCCCGGCGGCACGTGATCGCTCTGCTCCTCTCGATCGAGCTCATGTTCAACGGCGCGAACCTCGCGATCCTGTCGGTCGCCTGGGCGCACGGCTGGGCCCCGGGGATCGTGATCGTCCTCTTCGGGATGGCGGTCACCGTCGCGGAAGTCGCGCTCGGTCTCGCCCTGTTCCTCCTGGCCGACCGCGTTCGCGAGGCGACGACCATGGACGACTTGGCCGAACTCAAGGGCTGAGGAGGGAACGGTGGATCCGGTGACCCTCGCGTCGGTGATCGTCCTCGCCCCGGCCGCGGCGTTCGCCCTCATCGGGTGCATCCCGCCCCTCCGGGCCTCCGGCCGCCCCGCGGCCTTCGTTTCGATCGCGGGGATCGGCACGAGCCTCGCCGCCTCGACCGTGCTCCTCGCGGACTTCGCCTCGCGGTCGGCCCCGGTGACGTGGGAGTATCTCTGGGCGCCGCTCGCCGACGGCGGGATCCGCTTCGGCGTCCTCCTCGATGGGGTGTCGGTCCCGATGCTTGCGGTCGTCTCGGGGATCGCCTTCCTGATCCAGGTGTACTCCCTCGCCTACATGTCGGACGAGGAGCCCGGCTCCTTCGGCCGGTACTTCGCGTATCAGTCCCTCTTCGCCTTCGCGATGCTCGGTCTCGTCTCCGCGCACAACACGCTCCAGACCTACGTCTTCTGGGAACTCGTCGGCCTCGGCTCGTATCTCCTGATCGGGTTCTGGTACCGGAAGCCCGAGGCGGCGCGCGCCGCCTTGAAGGCGTTCTGGACGACTCGCCTCGGAGACGTCGGTTTCGCGATCGGCGTCGTGGTCCTGTGGGCGGCGGGGGGCTCCTTCGTCTTCGCCGACCTGTTCGACGCCGCTTCCGAGGGGACCCTCGCGGGGACGGCGCTCGTCCTCGGGGTCGTCGGCCTCTACGTCGGCGCGATGGGGAAGAGCGCGCAGTTCCCGTTCCACATCTGGCTCCCCGACGCGATGGAGGGTCCCACCCCCGTCTCGGCGCTCATCCACGCGGCGACGATGGTGGCGGCGGGGGTCTACCTGATGGTGCGGTTGACCCCGCTCCTCCTCGCCTCCCCCGAGACCGCCTCGTGGGTCCTCGGGATCGGAGTCCTGACCGCTTTCGCCGCCGCGACGATGGCCCTCGTGGAGAGGGACATCAAGCGGGTCCTCGCCTTCTCGACCGTCAGCCAGCTGGGCTACATGATGGCGGCGGTCGGCGCGGGGGCCGTCGCAGCGGGGTACTTCCACCTCTTCACGCACGCCTTCTTCAAAGCGCTCCTCTTCCTCGCGGCGGGAAGCGTGATCCACGCGATTCACACGAACGACCTCTTCGAGATGGGAGGGCTCCGGAAGCCGATGCGCTTCACGACGGCCCTCTTCGGCGTCGGAGGGATCGCGCTTTGCGGGATCTGGCCGACCGCGGGGTTCTTTTCGAAGGATGCCGTCCTCCTGGGGGTCTTCGACGCGGGCCACACCTTCGCCTTCGCGGTCCTACTCGGGACCGCGGGGCTGACCGCCTTCTACATGACCCGCGCCTTCGCCCTGGCGTTCCTAGGCTCCCCACGAACGACCGCTCGTGCCCACGAGTCGCCGTGGACGATGCTCGGTCCGATGACGGTCCTCGCCGTCTTCGCCGTCGCGCTCGGATTCTTCGGCCCGGCGATCCTCCGCATGGTCCGCGAGTCCGAGTCGCTCGCGGCGACGGTCGGGGGGCACCACACGGCCCTCGTCCCGGTCCTCGGAACGACGGCCGCCCTCCTCGGGATCGTCCTCGGCTGGACGGGCTACGCGCGGCCCTTGTGGTCCCCCGAGGCCCTCGCCCGCTCGGCGGCCCCGGTGACGCGCTTCCTCGAAAGGCGCTGGTACGTCGACGACGTTTTCCTCTTGTTGTACCGCCTCCTCTACCTGCGCGGAACCGCCGTCATCGGCTGGTTCGACCGATTCGTCGTCGACGGCGTCGTCAACACGGTCACCGCCGGGACGGCCGCGGCGTCGCGATCGCTCCGCGGGATCCAGACCGGACGCGTCCAGGACGCGCTCTACGCGGTCGTGGCCGGGTTGATCGTTCTTCTGATCCTCGGGATGCGGGGCTGAGGCGGGCATGCGCGAGCATCTCCTCTCGATCCTCCTCGCCTCCCCCCTCTCGGGCGCGCTCGTCCTCCTCTTCGTCCCGTACAAGGCCTTCCGGACGATCCGCGCGGTGGCTCTCGCCTCGGCGATCCCGACCGTCTTGATCGCGGCGGCCCTTCCCGCGCTCTACGACGGAGCGCAGGGGGGGTTCCAGTTCCAGGAGGTCTGGCCGGTGATCCCCTCGATCGGCGTCGACCTCCGCCTCGCGGTCGACGGGATCAGCGTGGCCCTCGTCGTGCTGACCGCCGCGATCTACGCGACCGCGATTTTCACCTCGTGGAAGCTACGGGAGCGCGAAAAGGAGTTCTTCCTCTTCCTCGCCCTCCTCGTCTGCGGGGTCTTCGGCGTCTTCATCTCCCTCGACCTCTTCCTCTTCTTCCTCTTCTACGAGCTCGCGGTTCTCCCGATGTACGTCTTGATCGGGATCTGGGGATCGACCATGGTCATCCCCGGACAGGGACCCTTCCGGCGGGCGTTCGAAGCGGTGCGGGTGGGGACGAAGGAGTACGGCGCCATGAAACTGACGCTGTACCTCCTCGCCGGGTCGGCCTTCATCCTCGTCGGCCTCTTCGTCCTCTGGGTCGAGGGGGGAAAGTTCCTCCCTGCCCCCACCTTCGATCTCCTGGCGCTCCGCGAAATCCCCCTCGCCCCCGACCTGCAGACGGTTCTCTTCCTACTCTTCTACGTCGGCTTCGGCGTCCTCGCCGGAATCTGGCCCTTCCACACCTGGTCTCCCGACGGGCACGCCGCGGCGCCTGCCGCCGGCTCGATGATGCACGCAGGCGTGTTGATGAAGCTCGGGGCCTTCGGTGTCCTGCGGCTGTGCTTCGACCTCCTCCCCGCGGCCGCGCAGGAATGGGCGTGGCTCGTGGGGACGGTCGCGGTGATCAACATCGTGTACGGGGCGATTGCCGCCGGGTGGCAGACCGACATCAAGTACCTGATCGCCTATTCGTCGGTCTCCCACATGGGGATCGTGATGCTCGGAATGGCCTGCCTCACCGAAGCGGGGATCGCCGGGTCGGTCTTCCAGATGGTCTCCCACGGGATCATGACGGCGCTCCTCTTCACGATCGTGAACCTCGTCTACCACAAAGCCCACGTGCGCGACATGACCCGGATGGGAGGGTTCGGCCGCGCGATGCCCGGTCTCGCGACCGCTTTCACCGTGGCCGGGCTCGCCTCGCTCGGACTCCCGGGTCTCTCCGGATTCGTCGCCGAGTTCCTCGTCTTCCTCGGCGCCTGGCGCTCGGCGCACGCGTGGTGGCTCTTCCCGGCGGTTCTCGGGGCGTTCATCACGGCGATCTACGTCCTGCGCGCCGTACGGACGATTTTCTTGGGCCCGCTCGACCCGGCATTCGCGGACCTCGAAGACGCCCGCGGAACCGAGCGGGTCACGCTGGTCGCGCTGGGAGCGCTCCTCGTCGTGTTCGGCGTCTACCCGCGCCTCCTCCTCGACCCGATCCACGTCGGTGTCGGCGAGCTTCTTTCCCGGCTGGGAGGTTGAGCCATGGAGTGGGGAGCGGTCGCGCTCGAGGGATTCCTCCTGGCCCTGGCGATCGGGGTTCTCCTCGCCGACCTCGTTCTCCCGCGGGAGGCGTCCCGACGCGGGCTCTTCGTCTTCGCCGTCGCCGGCCTCTCCGCCGCGGGCTTCGTCGCGTGGCGCCTTCCCGCCGGCGCCGCCTTCACCGACGCGTGGATCCAGGACGCCTTCGCCGTCTACGTGAAGCGGATCGTCCTCGCCGCCGGGTTCCTGACCGCCCTCGCCACCTTCCCCTACATCGCGAGGCGCGGTTTCGCGCACCGATCGGGGGAATTCCTCGTTCTCCTCCTCTTCTCGATGATCGGTGCGATGGCGCTCGTCTCCGCACGGGAGTTCCTGACCCTTTTCGTCGCGTTCGAGCTGCTGTCGCTTCCGCTCTACGCGTTGACGGCGCTCGACAAGGAGCGGCGCGAATCCCCCGAGGGGGCGCTCAAGATCTTCCTTTTCGGGAGCGTCTCGTCGGCTGCCCTCGTCCTCGGCCTCGGAATGCTCTTCGCGGCGACCGGCACGACCTTCTGGAAGGAGGTCACGGGTGTCCTCCACCCCGGCCTCCTCCACCTCGGCCTCGCCCTCCTCCTCGTCGGGTTCGGCTTCAAGGTCGCGATGTTCCCCTTCTACATGTGGGCCCCCGACACGTACGAGGCGGCGCCGACCCCGCTCGTCGCGTTCTTGTCGATCGCGCCCAAGGCGGCGGGGATCGCGGCCCTCTTCCGGCTGTGGTTCGAGGTCTTCGAGCCTCGCGTCCCCGAAATGGCGTCCTGGATGGTCTGGATCGCGGCGCTCACGATGATCGTGGGGAACCTCCTCGCCCTTCCGCAAACGAACCTGAAGCGCCTGCTCGCCTATTCCGGCGTCGCCCACATCGGGTACGTCCTGGCGGCGCTCGCGGCGGGGTCGGAGTTCGGCGCGGGAATGGCCCTCTTCTACTTCGTCGCCTATCTCTTCTCGAACGTCGGAGCCTTCCTCTGCGTCGCGGCCGTCGAAGCGGGGGGGGAGGAGCCGACGCTCCACGGCGTGCGGAACCTCGTGCGGCGCTCGCCCATCGTCGCCGCCGCCTTTCTCGTCTTCCTTCTGTCGCTCGGCGGGATCCCGTTCGTCCTCGGGTTCTGGGGGAAGATGTACGTCTTCCTCGCCGCGGGAAAGGCGGGGCTCTGGGGCCTCGTCTTCCTCGGCGCGCTGCTCGCCGTCGTCGCCCTCTTCTACTATCTGAACGTCGTGCGTTCCATGTTCCTCGTCGCCGACGAAGGGGAGAGGGTCCCCGCCTCCGCCGCCCTCGTCGTCGCGATTCTCCTGGGCGCCGCCGCCGTCACTCTCGGGGGCGTCGTCCCGCGCTGGTTCGTGGAGCCGGCGCTGGCCGCCGTCTCGGCCTTCTGAGCCGTAGGCGCCGGGTCCCGGAAGGGAGGTCTCGATGATCGTCGGGATCCCGAAAGAAACCCACCGGAACGAGTACCGCGTCGGTCTCACCCCCTTCGGGGTCGCGCGCCTGAGGTCGCTCGGCTGCGAGATCGTCGTCGAGCACGACGCGGGGGCGTCGAGCCGTTTCCTGGACGCCGACTACGTCGAGGCCGGCGCGAAGATCGTCTACGACCCGGAGGAGGTCCACGGTCGCGCCGACCTCGTCTGCCAAGTCGCACCCGTCACGGCGGAGCAGGCCGCGCTCCTGAAGCGCGAGGCGGCCGTCTCCGGGTTCATGCACGTCGGGGTGATGCCCCTCGAAACCCTCAGGGTCCTCCACGACCGGAGGATCACGGTCCTCGCGTGGGAGGCGGTCGAGGACGAGGAGGGGGGCCACCCGATCCGGCGGGCCCTCGCGGAGATCGGGGGGATGATGGCCGTGCAGTGGGGAGGCCACCTCCTCCAGGTCCAGACCGGAGGGCGTGGGATCGTTCTCGGGAACGTCCCGGGCATCGCCCCCCCGACCATCGTCATCGTCGGAGCCGGGGTCGCGGGATGGGCCGCCGCCCGCACCGCGCTCGCCCTCCGCGCGCACGTGATCGTTCTCGACCTCCATCTCGAAAAGCTGAGGACCGCCTCCTCCCACGGGTGCGAGCACGCGGTGACCGCCGTCTCCTCCGAGCGGAACCTCCGGCGCTACGTCCCGATCGCCGACGTGCTCCTGTGCGCCGTCGCCGCGCGGGCCGGGAGGACGCCGCAGCTGATCTCCGAGGACATGGTCCGGACGATGAAAGCGGGGTCGGTGATCCTCGACCTGTCGATCGATGAGGGAGGGTGCGTCGAGACGAGCCGGCCGACCTCACTCGACCGGCCGACCTTCGAGGCGCACGGCGTCACTCACTTCTGCGTCCCGAACATGACCGCGGCCGTGCCGCGGACCTCCTCGCGCGCGATGTCGCTCGCGATCGTCCCGTACCTCGTGCGGATCGCCCGTCGGGGGTTCGACGCCGCGATCGAGTCGTGCCCGGGCCTCGACCGGGGAATCGCCCTCCACCGCGGGCGTGTCTTCCACGAGCACGCCGCCTCGATGCTCGGGGTCGCCCGATGAGCTGGATGAACCTCTACCGCTCGAAGCTCCGGACGGCCGCGGAGGCGGTCCGCACGATCGAAAGTGGGCAGCAGGTCTACTACGGCGGGAACGCCTCGGTCCCGCAAGCCCTCGTCTCCGCCCTCGCCGCGCGCGCAGACGAACTCCGGGACGTCCGCCTGATCCACTGTCTCCTCCTCGGGGAAGACCCCCTGAGCCGCCCGGAGTTCGCGAGGAGCTTCCGCCACAACTCCCTCTTCGTGGGTCCGGCCGACCGGGAGGCGGTGAACGACGGGCGGGCCGACTATGTGCCGGTCTTCATCCACCAGGTCCCCCGCCTCTTCGACGAGAAGGTCGTCCCCTTGGACGTCACGATGATCCAGGTCTCCAAGCCGGACGAGCACGGCTTCATGTCGTTCGGGACCGAAGTGATGCAGGCCCGCGCCGCCTGCCGGGCCGCGAAGACGGTGATCGTCCAGGTGAACGAGAAGATGCCCCGCGTCCTCGGCGATTCGTTCATCCACGTGAGCCGGGTCGACACGATCGTCGAGTGGACCGAGCCCCTCCCCGCGCTCGAGACGAGGGAGCCCACCGAGGTCGAGCGGCGGATCGGCGCCCACATCCGCGGCCTCCTCGAGGACGAGTGCACCCTCCAGACGGGGATCGGCGGGATCCCCGACAGCGTCTACTCGATGGTCGACGGCCTCCGAGACCTCGGAATCCACACCGAGATGCTCTCGGACGGCGCGATGCGGGCGATTCAGAAGGGGATCGTCACCGGGAACGCCAAGAGGCTCCACCCGGGAAAGGCGGTGATCACCTTCGCCCTCGGGAGCGCGGAGCTTTACGACTTCCTCGACGACAACCCACTCATCGAAGGGCATCCCGTCGACCACGTGAACGACCCGTACGTCATCGGCCAGCACGACAACATGGTCGCGATCAACTCCGCGATCGAGGTCGACCTCACCGGGCAGGTCTGCTCCGACTCGATCGGGACCCGGATCTTCTCGGGGTTCGGCGGACAGGTCGACTTCATCCGCGGCGCCGCCCGGTCGAAGGGAGGAAAGCCGATCATCGCCCTCCCCTCGACGGCGAAGGAGGTGTCGCGGATCGTGTCGATGCTGAAGCCGGGGGCGGGGGTGGTCACCTCGCGCGCCGACGTCCACTACGTCGTGACCGAGTACGGGGTCGCGCACCTCTTCGGACGGAACCTGAGGCAGCGAGCGGAGTCGCTGATCGCGATCGCCCACCCGGACCATCGGGAGGAGCTCCTGCGGCAGGCGAAGGCGAGGAAGCTACTTCCCTGAGGGCCGGCCGAAGGTTCCCGCATTGGCGAGGACCGCCCCCACGACGATCAGCGCGATCCCCACGACGCTCGCGGCGTCGGGAATGTCCCCGAACACCACCCCGCCCCAGAGGACCGCGAAGGCGACCTGGACGTAGCCGATCGTCATCGCGCGCGCGGCGGGAAGGGCCGAGAGGCCGTGGGTCAGGTAGACCTGGCCGAACTGCGCCGAGACCGCGACGAGGAGGAGGGTCCCCCATTCCTTCGGGGTCGGCGGCACCCACGCGACCACGCTCGGCACGACCGAGACGGGGATCATCACGAGCGCGAACCAGAAGACGACGACGAGCGGGTGCTCGGTCCGCCGGAGATCGCGCACGGTGATGTAGGCGAGGGCGGCGAGGACGGCGGAGAGGAGTGCGACCCCCATCCACGGGAGATCGGCCGGTCGAATCGTCCCTCCCCGTCCCAGAACGGCCGGTCCCGCGAGGGCTGCGACCCCCGCGAACCCCGCGAGGAGGCCGACGAGGAGCCGCGCCCCGATGCGCTCCCGCAGGACAAGGGCGGCGAGGAGGGCCGTGAAGATCGGGTTCGTGTAGTGGAGGACGGTCACCTCGGCGAGGGGGAGGCGCATCGTCGCGGCGTAAAAGCAGGCGAGCGCGACGACCCCGAAGAGCCCTCGCAGCACGAGCGCCCCACGGCGGTTCCCCCACGGAGAAACTCCCTCCCAACGCAGCAGCGCCCCCGTCACGACCACCGTGAAGACACCCCGCACGAAGACGATCTGGAGGGTCGGGATCCGCTCCCCGAGGAGCTTGACGGAGAGGGTCATCACGCTGAAGCCGAGGGCGGAGAGGAGCATGAAGACCGCTCCGCGGGGTGCGGAGGCCGGCTCCCGGGGAGGAGTCTTGGCGATCGGCGCGAACGGTTCCAAGCGGAGGATTCTCGCATGGTAGGCTTCCGCCGTGCTCTGGACGGTACGAGTCGGCGACCGCGCCACGACCGTCGCCCGCGAGGGCACGGCCGTCTACACCTTCGACCTCGAAGGGAGGCCCGTCTCCTGGTGGGAGGCCGAGCGGACCTACAAGCGGTCGCTCGCATCGGAGGTCCACGAAACCCGCAGGATCAACGGCCGCACGATCCGGACCCTTCCCGAGATCGAGGCCGCCGAGCGGTTCGAGAAGATCGTCGATCGTGCCCGGAAGGCGAGGAACGCGATCGACGACGAGGAGGCGCGCAAGAGGCTCGACCGGATCCTCGAATGGACCCCGGAGTCCCTCCTCGAGGAGAGGGAACGCTTCGCCGCGGCCTACTCCCCCATCGCGATCCTTCCTCCCGATCAGTACCTCTCGATCGTTCTCCAGGCGACCTTCGGCTGCACCTGGAACCGGTGCACGTTCTGCACCTTCTACCAGGACCGCCCCTTCCGCTTACGCTCCGAGGAGGAGTTCGCGGAGCATGCGCGGAAAGTCGCGGAGTTCCTCGGGCGCGGCGCGGCGCTCAGGTCGTGGGTCTTCCTCGCCGACGGGAACGCCCTGGCCCTCTCCACGGAGAGGCTCGTCCCGATCCTGCGGGTCGCCTGCGACTCGTTTGCGGGGCGACCGGTCGCCGGTTTCGTCGACGTCTTCGCAGGGGCCCGGAAGAGCGTGCGCGCGTGGCGCCGCCTGCGGGAGGAGGGGCTCGCGCGCGTCCACCTCGGGATCGAGACCGGACACGACCCGCTTCTCGAGTGGATGGAGAAGCCCTCGCGGTCGGAGGACGCGGTGGGAATGGTGCGAGAACTCAAAGCGGCGGGGCTCGAGATCGCGCCGATCTTCCTCGTCGGCCCCGGCGGAAGGCACTTCGCCGACGCTCATGTCCTCGACACGCTCCGGATCGTGCGCGACTTCCCCCTCGGCCCGGGCGACCGGGTGTATCTCTCCCCCTTCGTCTCGCACGAGGGGTCCGCGTACGAAGAGCGCTCGCGCCGGGACGGGATCGTTCCCCTTGCGCCCGACGCGCTCGACGCGCAGTACGCGCTGCTCCGCGACGGGGTCCTCGCGACCCACCCGGGGGTGAAGGTCGCCCGCTACGATCTCCGCGAGTACCTCTATTGAAACGGAACCGCATCTTGCCCTTGCTCTCCCTCCTCCTCGCCGCGGCCTCGCGAACCGCGCACGCGGGAGAGGTTCCGCAGCGCATCGGTCTCGACGTCGGGATCTCCGACTGGGAGGCGGTCGGGGCGATCGAACCGTTCGCTCCTTCGCTCGCTTCCGATGAGTTCGGCCGCTTCGACCGGGAGGGGTGGTCGGTGGGAGTCCGTTACCTCTTCGGAGTCGCGCGGACGCGCTCCGGCTCGCTCTTCCTCGGGCCCGCCCTCACCTTTTTCCGCCACGCGAACACGGTCGGGATCCGGATCGAGGACGAGTTGCTGACGGTCGAGGGGGACCTGAGGCTCCGAGGGCTCCTGCTCGGGGGAGAGGCCGAATGGCGGTTCCGGCCGCGCGGGGTCTGGATGCCGTTCGCCGTCGCCGGCCTCGAATACCAACAGGCCGATACCGCGATCCAGGTCGGTGGGATCACGACCGAGGACTACGACAATGCGCGGGGGTTCGGCTACGCCCTCGGGTTGGGGACCGACGTCCGCCTGACGCGGAAGCCCGGCCCCCTGTCGATGCGCGCCACCGCGCGCGTCCGCTGGCTCGATTTCGGGTCGGTGTCGTGGGCCGTCCCGGGCTCGCCGGATCTCTCCGGCCCGTCCTACGAGATCCTCCTCGGGTTCGGGTGGGAAAAGGGGACTGGCACCTTTTAGGTTTCCTTCACCCGGATCCTCACGCTATCGATGTCCTCCAGGAACCGGGTGACCCCGAGATCCCGCTCCACGAGCCACCGCCGGAACATCTCCCCCCGAACCCCTTCGGTCCGAGGACCGAGGAGTCCACCTCGAGCGCCGAACCCAGGGCGACTGCGTGGAAGAGATACGGGGAACGGGGAGGTACGGGGAACGGGATGCGTTCCGGACCCAGGAGTCCTTCGTCGTGAAATCTTCATCCCCAATCGGTTGGAACGCCGAAGGCGGTCCGTCGGCGGGTCGCGCTCGGTCCTCGCGTGGAGATCGCAACGTGACGCGAATCGTGGGGACGTAAGAAACGGGGGACGCCGCCGAAGTTGCGGTGGGATCCGGGGATCCCCTCAAGGTGGCGCGAACGGTGGGGAGGACTCACGCCGCGCACGGGGCCGAAGTTGCGGTGGGTCTGAGGGTTCCATCGCGGAGCCCGTGCCGCGAAGTCGCGAGCCAGACGCTCCGATGGGCGCGGAAAGGGAATCCCCACGTCCCACCGCAACTTCGGCCCCGTGCGCGGCGCGAGTCCTCCCCACGCTTCGCGCCATCTTGTGGAGATCGAGGCCGATCCGCGGCCGTCCCTCTCCCGACACGCGGCGACAGGCGACGATCCGGGCGTCGAGCGACGCTCGCAACACGGCACCATCCCGGCGGGAAAAGGTGCCAGTCCCCTTTTCGCATTACCATGGGGCGATGAGTCTCCTGCAGATCGAGCACGCTCCCGTCGGGCGCACGATCCGTCGCGACCTCGCGCGCAGGATGACGCGCACCCTCGCCGAGTGGAACCTCCTCCGGGCCGGGGACCGGGTCCTCGTGGCGGTTTCGGGCGGAAAGGACTCCTACACCCTCGTCGACCTCCTCGACGAGGCCCGGCGGTGCGCCCCCTTCCACTTCGAGATCGTCGGTTTCCACCTCGACCAGGCGCAGCCCGGACACGACCCGGCGCCGCTCCGCGCCTGGCTCGAATCGAGGGGGATTCCGTTCGAGGTCCACCGGGAGGACACCTACTCGGTCGTGATGGAAGACGCGAGAGCGACCGACGCGCGGACCTATTGCCGTCTCTGCTCGAGGCTCCGGAGGGGGATCCTCTACACCGCGGCGGAGCGGCTCGGCTGCGGCGTCGTCGCGCTCGGACACCACCGCGACGACGCCCTCGAGACCTTCCTCCTCAACCTCCTCTTCGCCGGGAAACTCCAGGCGATGCCCCCCGGCTACGTGACGAACGACGGCCGCTTCCGCGTGATCCGCCCCCTCGTCGGGTGCACCGAGGCCGACATCGCGGAGTGGGCCGCCGAGGCAGCCTACCCGATCCTCCCCTGCCGACTGTGCGGCTCTCAGGACGACCGCAAGCGCTCCCGCGTCGAGCGGCTCCTCGCCGACCTCGAGGGGGAGATCCCCGGCGTGCGCGCGGTCATGGCCGCGGCCCTCGCGAACGTGCGCCCTTCCCACCTCCACGACCGCGAGGTCGCTGAAGCGTGGGAGGAGGCGGCAGCGCGGTACGCACCGCGGCGCTAGTAGCTGTCCTCCCCCAGCCTCACCTTTCCCCGGAACGTCCAGTAGACGACCCCGGTGTAGGTCAGAACGAACGGCATCCCGACGGCGGCGATGATCAGACCGATCTTCAGGGTCTTCGGACTCGACGCCGCGTTGTAGATCGTCCAGCCGAGAGCGGGGTCGTTGCTCGCGGGGACGAGGTGGGGAAACACCGCCATCCCGAAGAGGAAGACCATACACGCGATCGTGATCGAAGAGGAGACGAACGCCTGCCCGTAGCGGGCGGCGAACATCGCGCGCGGGATGTTCGCGATCGCGAGGACGTTCAGGATCACGAACGCCGCCGCCCAGGGATACCGCTCGAAGTTCTCGACCGCCCCCGGGACCTTGACGAGCGTGACCATCGTGGTGAGGACGTAGAGCACGAGGAAGATCCCCCAGGTGTGCCAGGTCCATCGGCCGAGCCGCTCCTGTACCGCCCCCTCGGTCTTGAGGAACAGGTAGATCGCTCCGTGCATCGCGAACAGGGCGACCGCAAGGGACCCGACCAGGATCGGATAGGGGCCGAGGAGATCGGCCGTCGTCCCGGAGAAGATCCCACGCGCGTCGAGCGGGAACCCCACGATCCCGTTCCCCACGGCGACCCCGAAAAGGAAGGTCGCCGTGAGGCTCGACGCGAAGAAGCCCTGGTCCCAAACGCGCTTCCAGGCGTCCGAGTGGACCTTTCCCCGAAACTCGATGCTGACCGCCCGGAAGATCAGGGCGACGAGGAGCAAGCAGAACGCCACGTAGAACGCCGAAAAGATCGTCGCGTAGGCCTCCGGGAACATCGCGAAGAGCGCGCCGCCGAAGGTGACGAGCCAGACCTCGTTCCCGTCCCAGAGGGGGCCGATCGCGTTCACGAACAGGCGCCGCTCCCGGTCTCCCTTCGCGAGCGGGTGGAGGATTCCCACCCCCAGATCGAAGCCGTCGAGGATCGCGTAGCCGGTCAAGAGCGTCCCGAGGATGCCGAACCAGATCAGCTCCATCTCAGGCCTCCCGGTGTGCCGGCCGCGACGCGGCCGCCTCGAGAAGTCCACCCTCTCCCCTCGGCTCCTCCCCGGGCCCGGCTTGGATCTTCTTGTTCAAGAGGAAGACCCAGAGCGCCCCGAGGAGCAGGTAGACGGATGCGAAGAGGAGAATCGAACCGAAGACCTGCTCCGAGCGAACCGCCTCGCTCACCCCGTCGGTCGTGAGGAGCCCCGCCCAGGTCTCCCGCGTCGATCCGTCGGGCATCGGGACCGTCACGGTCTCGTACCGGACGTACCCGTCGGCGTCGCGCGCCGGGGCCCCGCTCTCGTCCGCGACCCAGGGAGGGTGCACGATCCACGGCTGCCGCCCGACTTCGGCGGCGATCCAGCCGGCCTGATTCCCCAGCACGGCCGGGACAACCGCGAGGACGAAGATCCAGAGGAGCCAGCGCTTCGAATAGAGAGTCCCGCGCCACCGCAACCAGGAGGCGAGGAGCGTGAGCGCGACGAAGGAGAATCCGATCCCCACCATGAGCCGGTAGGTCGCGAACGGGATCGCGACCGGAGGCCGGTGCTCGGGGCGGAAGGCGTCGAGGCCGAGGACCGGCTCGGAGGCGTCCCCGTGGAGGAGCCACGAGAGAAGGCCCGGCACCTCGACGCCGGGAAAGATCGCGAGCCCCGCTGGCCCCGTGGTCTCGAGCCCCTCGAACGCGGCGAGCTTCGCCGGCTGCTCGCGGTAAACGTTCTTCGCCTGGAGGTCGCCGCTGACGACGATCGCGAAGCTCGACACCGTCGCGAGGATCAGCGCCCCGGTGAACGATCGCCGCGCGAACTCCTCGTGCCGTTTCTTCAGGAGATACCAGGCGCTGATGCTCATGATGAAGAAAGCGCCCATCAGGAAGCACCCGAGAAGCACGTGGGTCAGCCGGTGAACCGTCGACGGGTTGAAGACGAGCTCCCAGAACTCGGTGATCTCGGCCCGGAGGACCGGTTCCCCGTCCACGATCCAAGGTTTCCCGTCCCGGAGCATCGGGACGATGTGGTGGCCCTCCGGAGTCTGCTGCCAGGAGTTCGCGACCACGATCCAGACCGACGAGAAAATCGAACCGAGCGCGACCATCACGGTCGAGAAGAAGTGCATCCCCGGGCCCACCCGGTCCCAGCCGAACACGAGCACAGCGAGGAATCCGGATTCGAGGAAGAAGGCGAAGATCCCTTCGGCGGCGAGGGCCGAGCCGAACACGTCGCCGACGAAGCGCGAGTAAGCCGCCCAGTTCGTGCCGAACTCGAACTCCATGACGATGCCCGTCGCGACTCCGACCGCGAAGTTCAAGGCGAAGATCTTCGTCCAGAAGCGCGCGGCGGTCTCGTAGATCGGCTCGCGGGTGCGCAGGAACATCCCCTCGAGGTAGACGAGCACGATCCCCATCCCGATCGTCAGGGGGGGAAAGAGGTAGTGGAACATGACGGTCAGGGCGAACTGCAGGCGGGAGAGCAGAAGGACGTCCATGCGGCTCCTCGGTCCGGGGGAGATCGAAGGGATTACCCGGAGCGTACTTGGAGAGGTATTCTACCGCCTCGCTTCGGATCGATCCGGAAGGAGGCGCCCATGAGCCGTGGATCCCTCGCGTGGACGCTCGCTGCGCTCTCGCTCGCGCCCGCCGCCGCTCTCGCCGAGGCCCCCCCGCCCCCCACCGAGGACCTTCCGGTCACCTACCGGGGGACCTCCGTCACGATGGGAGGCCCCGGCCGCTCCCAGACGTTTCGGATCGAGATCACGATCGAGCGCTGGTCGAGCGTCGAGGAACGGCGCGGCTTTCTCGAGGCCCTGAAGGCGGGAGGTCAGAACGCCGTCCTCGAGGCGATGAAACCGGTCGAGGTCGGATACGTGCAGGTGAACGACTCGCCCCGGTACCGGCTCCGCACGGCCGCCTTCGCCGACACCGAGAAGGGCCGGACCATCCGCGTCGTCACCGACCGGCCGATCCGCTTCACGGAGTCCATGAACGCGGTGCGTTCCCCGGACTATCCCTTTGGTTTCATCGAGTTCACCCTCCCCGAAGACGGCGAGGCGGGAGAAGGGGCGGTGATCTTCGCGGCGCAGGTCGAGTTCGACGAGGCCGGCAACCTGAGCGTCCGCACCCTCCCGGGCACGACCGGTGCGCAGCGCCTGCTGGGGGTCGAGCGGCGGAAGTCGAAGAAAAAGAAGAAGTCGAAGGGCTAGGCGCTCCGCGTGGATTTCCCCGCACCGCGTCGTCGACGGACCCGTAGACGTCGAAGGCCCGGTCGAGTTGGGTCAACGTGAGAATCTTCCGCACCGGGCCGGTCGCGGCGACGACGAGCCGGATCACCGGCCCCGCGTCTGCGGCTCGTTTCGAGCATCAAACGATCGCGCCGACCCCGGTGCTGTCGACGTACGAGAGGGGCGAACGGTCGAGCACGAGGAGCTGCGCTCCTTCGTCGAGAATCTGCCGGCACTGGTCGACGAAGGCCTCGTCCCCCTTCCCCAAGGCGGTTTCGCCGGTGCAGGTCACGACGGGGACGCGGTGCAACTCGCTGCGGTGGATGCCCATGGCTCCCTCCGCGCCGAAGTGGAGCGCGGTTCGGGGTTGACCCCGACCCCGATCCCGCCGCAGATTGCCCCGGTGGCCGCGCTCCTCACCCGCGCTTCCGACTTGATCTGGGGCCCGTTCCTCCTGATTCCGCTGCTCCTCGCGACCGGTCTTTACCTGACGATCCGCCTCTGCGGGCTCCAGTTCCGGGCGCTCGGTCCGGCCCTCTGGACGGCCTTCGTCGTTCGGAAGGAGCACGGTGGCGAGGGGGACATCTCCGACTTCCAGGCCCTCATGACGACCCTCGCCGCGACGATCGGGACCGGCAACATCGTGGGAGTGGCCGTCGCGATCGCGGTCGGGGGGCCGGGTGCCCTCTTCTAGCGGCTGTGGATGACCGGCCTCTTCGGGATGGCGACCAAGTACGCGGAGGCCTTTCTCTCGGTGCGGTTCCGGACGGTCGACTCCCGCGGCGAGCAGAGCGGCGGGCCGATGTACTACCTCTCCCGCGGCGTCCCCTGGCCCTGGCTCGGGAGACCGCTCGGGTTCCTCTTCGCGCTCTTCGCTTCGATCGCGGCGTTCGGGCTCGGAAACATGGTCCAGTCGAATTCGGTCGCGGCGGCGATCCACGATTCCTTCGGCGTCCCGGTCTCCGTCACCGGGATCGTCCTCGCCGTGTCCCTCGGACTCGTGGTGCTCGGCGGGATCTCCTCGATCGGCCGGTTCACCGGAGTCTTCGTCCCGGTGATGATCGCCACCTACATGGCGGGATGCGGCGCCGTGCTGCTCGTGCACGCGGAGGCGGTGCCCGCGGTCATCGCCCTGATCTTCCGAGAGGCCTTCACGGGGACGGCGGCGGTCGGCGGCTTCGACGGGGCGTCGCTCTCGGCGGGGATCCGCTGCGGCGTCACCCGCGGGATCTTCTCGAACGAATCGGGGCTCGGCTCCGTAGGCATCGCCGCCGCCGCCGCGCAGACCCGGGAGCCGGCGCGCCAGGCGCTCGTGTCGATGACGCAGACCTTCATCGACACGATCTTCGTCTGCTCCTTCACCGGCATCGCGATCGTCGCTTCGGGGGCCTGGACGTCCGGCGCAACCGGATCCCCATTGACGCAGTTCACCTTCCGCGACAGCCTCCCCGGCCAGTGGGGAGGGTGGATCGTCGCGGTTTCCCTCTCGATGTTCGCTTACTCGACGATCCTCGGCTGGTGCTACTACGGCGAGAAGAGCCTCGAGTACCTGATCGGGGAGCGGGCCGTTCTCCCTTACCGGGTCCTCTTCGTGATCGCGGTCTTCGTGGGCGCCGTGCGCAGCCTCGATTCCGTCTGGCTCTTCTCCGACGTCATGAACGGCCTGATGGCCCTCCCGAACCTCGTCGGTCTCCTCCTCCTGAGCCGCCTCCTCGCCCGCGAGACGCAGGCTTTCCTCGACCGGGAGCGCGCCGCCGAGGGGTGATCTCCGATCCCGTCGTTCCGGCCACGAACTCGTACCCCCTCCTCTCGCCGGCGAACCGGCACTGCGGCGCCAACCGCGAGCGGCAAGGCCTTTGCTGCTCCGGCCGCCCCCTTCGGAACGATGCAACGTGGCCGCGAGGTTGTTGGGGGATGGAACTCTCAGGGTGGCGCGAAGGGTGGGGAGGACTCGCGCCGCGCACGAGGCCGAAGTTGCGGTGGGTGTGAGAGTTCCAGCGCCACGCCCGCGGTAACCGACCCCGGTCCGCGCTTTCGGGACGGGGCGGGACCGGTACCCGGAGGACCCAACGCAAATTCGGCCCGGCCGATCACGACCCGATTCGCCGCCGACCGGCAGGCGGAAAGCGCGGGGAACGCGCACGCCCCAACCCACAATCTCGCGGCCACGTTAGGAACGATGGGCGTTCCGCGCCGGCCCTCGACTTGTCCAGCACCCGTTCCGGAACTAACGTCTTTGCGGAGGCTCGCCCACGTTGGACGTCCTGACCGCCGCGGAACGGGAGTTCCTGCTGCTCGCCTTCGGGGCCGGCGCCCGAACCGTGTCGGTCTTTCGCCGCGCCGGTCCGTTAGAAGCTCGGTTGACGGCGGGACGACGGCGTCTGTCGGGCGGCTCCCGCCTGCGGGCGCTCGCCTCCCTGTACTCGCGCGGAATCGTCGCCCAGACCGCGCTCAACCGGTTCTCCCTCACCCCCGCCGGCAGGACGCTGGTCCGCCTGCTTCGGGCGGGCGGATCGTTCGAGCGAGCCGCCTAGCTCAACCCCGCTCGCACTCAAACTCCGGGTGGAACTCGATCCTCCCGTCGAGGAAGCGCAGCGCGCGATCGAGTCGGAGCCGAAGCGTGATCGCGGTCGTCTCCCCTTCGACGACGGTGAACGGATCCGCGGGCACGATCGCCGTCCAACCGCCCCCGGGGGGCTCGATCGTGATCCGGGTATCGTCCCGCAGCACGAGCTGCACCGCCGTCATGTTGACGACAAGCTGGTCGTAGTCGCCGGGAGGAAGGAGCCCGACTGGAAGCGTCACCGTCGGACCTTCGACGAGGCCGAGCACGTCGACGACGACCGGGAGGGCCATCTCGACCGGAATCAGCTCGCCGTCGAGGTTCCGCGCCAGGATCGCGGAGAACGTCACGTGGACCGCTGCGAGGGGGGGTCGGCTGTCGTCCCCCGGGTTCCTGTCGTCTTGCTCGCCATCTTCCCCGAGTGAGGCGACCGGACTGGGCGGCAGCGCTCCCTCGAGCGTCCTCGCCAGATCGGCGGCGGTCGTCGACCCTGCCGAGGAATCGAGCTGGATCCGGACCTGCCCCTTGCCCGCCGAGGTGACGGAATCGCCGCCGGAACACCCCGCGAGACACGCGCACAGGACCAGGGCGAACAGAGCGATCGCGGTGGAGTATTTCATTCCCTGCCCTCCTTCGGACCCGGTCGGCCCGTGGCGCCCAACGTTACCGCGAATTCCCGGTCTCGGCTACGATGCCGTGGCCTCGGGGAGACCGCTCGATGATGCCCGACGAGCTCGCCGGCTTCCTTCGCAACGCGCGGGCTCTCGCCGTCCTCCGGACCGATCGGGAAGAGGCCGCCGGCCCCGCCATGGAGGCCGCGGTCCGCGGAGGCTTCCGCGCGATCGAGTTCACGCTGAACACCCCCTCGGCCCTCGACCGGATCGAGGAGTTCGCGTGCCGGCCGGGGCTCGTCGTCGGCGCGGGGACCGTCCTCTCGCCGAATGAGGCGCGCGAGGCGGTCGGACGCGGGGCGCGATTCCTCGTCTCGCCGGTGTTCGACCCGGAGGTCCTGGAGGAAGCGCGGCGGCTCGGTGTCTGCCTCATCCCCGGCTGCAGCACGCCGGCGGAGTTGCTCCGCGCGCACCGCGCCGGCGCCACGGTGCAGAAGCTCTTCCCCGCGCCCGCCGGGGGTCCGGACTGGGTGCGAGCGGTCCTCGGACCGCTCCCGTTCCTGCGAATCGTCCCGACGAGCGGCGTCGACGGCGAAAACGCCGCCGCATACCTCCGGGCCGGGTGCCTCGCGGTTGGCTTCGTCGGACCGCTCTTCGCCGACGAGGACCTCGAGACCTCGGCGTTCGACCGGATCGAGGAACGGGCCTGTGCGCTCCTCGCGAGCCTCTCCTGATCGATTCCGACCAACGTGACCGCGAGGTTGTTGGGGGATGGGACGCGGGTTCGGCGACCCGTTTCCAATTCGCGTCGGATTCAGAACGTGTAGACGGCGTCGTGGATGGCGTTGGAG
>CAYLHQ010000035.1:14452-40716 GCA_964383585.1 uncultured Acidobacteriota bacterium | reverse complement strand
TCTCGACCCGAAACCAACATTTCAACCTTGTGTCCAAAGAACCGGGTGCGGTACAGAATGCCACGACCAGTAGTGTCCGGTTAAAAGTCGAACAGCTTCAACTGGTTGGCGGAAATGCCTCGATCTGAACCCGGGGGAGTCGGCGAGAAAGCTTGCAGCAGTGGGATTTTCTCGAAGGCGGTGACCGAGAGGATCTGTAGGAGCGTGTGCAGCGAGAGGTCGAGGTGGAGTTGCTTCCGGATGATGGCCACGAGCACGCAGACCGACACCGCGATCCAGATCTGGGTCTTGACGGCGTTCTCGGAGGTTCCGAAGAACCGCTTGATGCGCAGGTGCTGCTTGATCCACTTCAGCGGCTTCGGTACAGCGTGCACACCGTCAACGGGTGGAGCTGGAAGTGGTTGGTCAAGAAGACCAGCGTCTTGCCCGAATCGGGATCCTTGAACCGGATGCGGCGGAGGTGCTGGGGATAATGCCGGCTCGAGTAGTAGCCGTTGAGCACGATCGCCTGATCGCAGACCAGGCCGGTGCTGCGGTCGACGGGCGCCGAGTAGACGCGTCGAGCGTCCATGTTCGATTTGGCTCGGATGACGAAGAAGGCACCCGCCTGATCGAGCGCATACAAACGCTCGAAATCGAGATAGCCCCGATCCATGACGTAGAAAGCCCCCGCCTCGGGGAGCAGCAGGTCGAGAAGGCGATGTCCCTCTGAGCGTTGAAAGTTGACGGCGGTCTCCGACCCGATGAGATCATCGGGTTGCTCAGAAAAAGGAGACCACCGCCGTGAAAGAGAATCGCACGAAGTCTGAACCGCCCCGGGAATCCCGGAGACCGGGTTTCTTGAGTCAGGCCACCGCGGCCTGAGCTCCATGTTGACGATCGTACTCCGCTTCGAACTCGACCGGTGGAACGTAACCGCAGGATGATCGACCGACTTCTCGTAGCGGTTCGAAATCACCTGGAAGAGGTCGTTCGCCTCGGCACGAGTCGGCGGCAGGTACCCGACCTCGTCGATCACGAGCAGTTGGGACTTGGTCGTGTACGAGCGCAGCTTCGAGTCGAGCTTCCCGGCGCGGTCGGCGGCGGCGAGGGCGCGGATCATGCCGTCGAGCGTGGTGAAATCCATCGAGTAGCCGTTCTGGCACGCGCAAATCGCGAGCGCGACCGCGAGGTGGGTCTTCCCGACGCCTCCCTACCCCCCGGCTCTCACCTCCACCGGATGGTCCGCGTGGAAAGCCTTCACGCGCTCCTCGAGTTCCACGAACCGCTCCTCCCCGACGAGCGAAACGCACGCGCGGAGCCCCTCGACGCGGCAACTCCCGGTCGTTTCGAGCGTGATCGCGCTGATCCCGTAATGGAGGAGCTCCAGGACCAGATCGGCGCCGTGGTCGAATCCGGGGTAGGAAAGGGTGAAGTAGAACCCGTCGGCGAGCGGTTCCCCGAGGTCATTGTCGTAGACCAGACGGAACCCGTGGGAGAGGAAGATCTCCTTCATCCGCTTCGCGCGCCGCGCGTACTCCCGCGCCGGCTCGAAGAGCGAACGGTCCCCCGCGTTCGCCGCCTGGAAGAGGGCGAGGAGGCCGTACTGGGGGCTCTCGGGCACCGACGCCACGAGCGGGTAATGGACGCCGTGGAGGAAGGCGTGGCCGACGTACGTCGTCCCGAGACGGTCCTTGAGATCCGGTAGCTCGCGCCCCGCGAGCTCCGGGTGGACGACGGCGATCGCGATGCGCTGCCCCGCGTAGGAGAACATCTTCGAGCTGCTGATGATGCAAACGCCGCTCTTCGTGTAGCGGAGCACGGTCGGCTGGTACGGGGGCTCCCCCGGCTTCAGGTAGTCCTGCCTCACGTCCATGCCGAAGTAGGCGAGGTCCTCGATCGCGAGGACGTCGTATTCGTCGCAAAGCCTCCCGATCCCCTCGAGTTCCGATTCCTTGAGGACGATCCAGGAGGGGTTGTTCGGGCTCGACCAGAGGATCGCGCAGACGTCCCTCTTCGCGAACCGCTCCTCGACGGCGCGGACGAGCGTGTCGCCGCGGTGGTCGTAGAAGTCGATGCTGTCGGTCTTCACCCCCAGGAACCGCGCCTGCTGCCGGTTCACGGGGAAGCCCGGCGCGAGCATCAGCACCGTGTGGCGGTCGTCGTGCATGCGGTTCGCGAGGGCGATCGAGGCGAAGCACCCTTCCATCGCCCCGACGGTCGGGACGCAGCACGACGCCGGCACGTCGAGGTTCATGAAGAGCTTCACGAACCGCGCGGCCGCTTCCTTGAGGGCGACGACCCCTTCGAACGGGGCGTACACGTGTCCCACCCTACGGTTCCGGAGCGCGTCGATCTCCGCTTCGACCGCGATCGGGCTCGTCGGGAGACCGGGAATCCCGAACTCCATCCGGATGAACCGTACGCCGAGTTCCGACTCGATGGCGTTGACCAGGTTGTTCATCTCGCGGATCGAAGCCTTCCGGACGTCGAACTTCTGGGAGGCGATGATCCGCTGTACGGCGTTTTTCATGGATAGATGATACGGGGTCAGGTCGAGAATTGGGACATCTCGACAATTCTTTTGGTCTGCCCTCCGGTGCGGGGGGGGACGCCCTCCATTGACCGCCCCCCGCTCGCCCCCTACGATGCCGCCGGGAGCGGGCCTCGCCCGCCTCCGGGCGCATCATGGAGTCCGACCACACCCGCCTCGGCCCGCTCGTCGAAAGCCTCCTGGCCGAGCTTTCGGTGGCGATGCGCCGGGACGAGGTCGTACGCACCCGCTGCGCCGCCGTCGCGAAGCGCTTCGGCCGCGTGCTCACCCCCGGTGACGTCGACGCGCTTCGGGCGCTCGCCGACCCTCTCCGCTCCCTCCCCGGCAAGGACGGGGCGCCGGTCGCCGATCTCCTCGAAGCCGCCGCCGACCGCGCGGGCGACCCCTGGGCCGTTCTCGAGCCCCTCGCGGGCGCCCGGGACCCCTCGCTCGTCGTGCGCGGACTTCGCGCCGCACGGGCCCTGGCGGCGAAAGGGAAGCCGATCGAAGGGAGGCGTGTGCTCTCGACGGCGGCGCGTCTCCTCGACGCCGGGTCTGCCGGAATCGCCTCCGACGAGGCGCTCGACGCCCTGACGGACCTCCTCCGCGGCAAGGAGGGAGACGACCCCCTTCTCCGGATCCTCCTCGACGACGACGACCCGGCGGTCCGCGCCGTCGCCGCGAGGCTCCTCGACCGAGGCGCCGATCCGGCGATCGCGGCAACCGCCCGTGCGGTTCTCGGCGCGGAGGCATGGGCCTTCCTCGAGCCGCTCCTCGAATACACGCGCGCGACGCACGCCGACCTCGTCCACCTCTCCCTGTGGCGCGGGGCCCTACCGCCGGCACTCGAATCGCTCCGCGCGGCCACGATGCTCTGCGGCGAGAAACTCGTCCGGGAGGTCGTCGCCGACATGGGGTGGGAGCGCATCTCCCTCGGCCTCGAGGTCCGCAAGGTCACGGCAGTGCGGGTCGGAAACTCGGTGCCGTACTTCGTATCCCCCGAGGAGGCCGCGCTTCTCCTCTCCGCCGAAGGATCGAGGCGGGTGGGGGACTATGTCCTCGTCCTCGGCCACGGCGGGCGTCCCGCCTCGGTCGCGACGGCGGAGGAAGGCGATCCGGTCGTCCGCTACCGCGGATACAACCTCGCGCACGCCGAAGCACTCCGAGAGATTCTCGACGTCGCCCCGCTCGATCGTCGCCGACTCGAGAGGCTCGTCGCCCTCCTCGACCGGATCGTCGCCGACCACACCGCCCTCTTCCGGCCGCACGCCGACGAATGTGCGATCCTCCCCGACGTCTGGGCCGGCCTGAAACGGAAGATCGCCGCCGAGGCCGAACGCCAGGGGGCGACGGATCTCCTCTCCCCCGATTTGACCCGGCTCGTGATGGCGTTCGAGGACCCGACCTCGCTTGGCGCCGTCCGCACGCTCCACGGACTCAAACGGTACCTCCACCAGACCGGCCTCAAGCTCGGCTTCCGCCTCGTTTCGGCGGGACGTGCCACGAACCGCACGGTCGACGTCCGGATCGCGGCGGGAGGGAAGATCGTCCGGAAGCTCGAGGGGATCCGCTACGTCGATTTCGAACCGGCGACACCGGGAACGGAGGGCGCGGAGCCGATCCCCTACGCGGTGCGCATCGTCGCGGAAGGGTTCGCACGGCAACTTCTCCACGGCCGGACGTCGTTCCCGACCGCGCGGGTCTTCTGCTACGGGAACGAGGTCCACTACTACCTGACCTACGGCACCCACCCCGCGCTCGTCCGCATCGACTTCGCCCCTCCTCTCCAGGGAGGGATGGTCGACCTCGAGTACTACGGGGTCAGCCGCTACGAGCTGGACGCGCACCCCGGGAGGGACCTCGACGCCGTGCGGGCCTTCTTCCGCGCCCTCGGGTATCACGTCGAGATCGCGCCGAACACCAGGGTCCACGCCCGCTACGACAAGGAGCGCGCGGTCGACCTCGGCGACCTGCTGGAGAAGGCGGAGGCGCTCTTCCACCTCGCTCCGTATTTGATGGACCTCGACTGGGTTCTCGGGGATCTCGAACTGCGGCCCGACGCGCGACGCCTGGCCGCGCGCGCGTGGGCGCGCCGCTTCGTCGAGTGGGGAGGCCTGCCCCTCGACGGCATGCTGACCCGCGGACGCCTCGGCATCCTCGCCGGGATCGAGGAGGGACCGGCGGGGGAGACGGAACTCCTCTGGAACGGCGATCCTCCTTACCGCGATCGCTACGAGAGTCCTCCCCCCGGAGCGTTTGCCCCCTTCCTCGAGAAGCTCTCCGCGCTCGGCTTCGAGGAGGGCGTGAGAGATCCCGCCGATCCCGCCCTCGCGGGGCAGGCCGGCCTCGAGGCGCGCGTTCTCGCCCCGCTCCGCGAGGCGCTCGCGCGCGGCGAGCTCGTCGCGGGCCCCGCGGGTCTCGAGTGCGCCCCCTCCGATCGTTTCCGGAGCGAGCACGAGACCGAGGCCTTCGCGGCTCTCCTCGACGGGGACGAAGAGACGCTCGCCGCCTCGGTGCGGATGGCACGCACGATCCTCGGCCTGGAGCGAACGCTCTCGTTCCGGACGACCGGGAGCCTGAACGGGCATGAGGTGCAGCGCGCGCGCATCTCGCTCCGCGGCGGTTCGATCGGGCTCCACGTGTTGCGGGGGCCGAAGGGGATGATCCGCCTCGCGATCTTCTCTCCGCGTGGCGCCCTCGGGCGGAGCCGCGCGCACGCGGGGGAGCCCTGGCGGGAGCAAGGCTCGACCGACGGAGCCGCGCTCGCGACGATCCTGCGGGCGAACGGGTACGAGCCGTCGCCGTGCGATCTCGGCCTTTCCGAATCGCTCGCGGAGGCGCGGCGGATCCGCGAGGCGATGCGCCGGCCGAACCCGCACGAGCGTCCGCGGCTTTTTCCCGGAGAGCGCGTCGCCGAGGGCGTGCCCGCGTCCCCCGGCCGCGCCGTCGGCCGCGCGATCTTGGGAACGCACGGCCGCTCCCCGGAAGAGTTCGAGCGGAAGGTCCTGGTCGCCGCGACCCTCAGACCCGAGGACGGACCGATCCTCGCCCGCGCGTGCGGGGTCGTCTCGACCGGCGGCGGGGTCCTGAGCCACGCGGGGCTGATCGCCGCGCAGTACCGGAAACCGGCGCTGATCGTGACGGGGACCTGGTCCATGGACGGCTCCGGCCCGGGCTCCGTACGCGTGCGGGTCGGCGAATACCGCGAGGAGGAAGTCGCCATCGAGGGCTTCGCGGCGACGGTCCGCCGGGAAGCGGTCGAGCGCGAGCACCCGGTGCGGGAGGGGGATCTCGTCGTGATCGACGCCGACCGGGGGACGCTCGAGATCCTCGGCCAGCACGCGGACGCCCTGTCGCTCCACGACGGGCTACGGAGCCTCGGCGGATCGGCGCGCCGGCTCGCGGAGACCGACGACCCGGCCGAGCTGCTCGCGCTTCGCGGGGAGCGGCTTCGCGCGCGACACCGCGCCGCAGCGGTTCTCGGGCGCCTCTCCGATCCGGTCCTCGCCCGTTTCGCGGTGCGCGAAATCCTCCTCGGGGGGGACCTCGCCGGAACGCCGGGCGGGACCGGCGAGCGGGGCGGCCTCCTCTCGATTCTCCTGTCGAACCCCGCCGTCGCCGCTCCCGCGCGCGAGCACCTCGCTCACGTCCACGGCGAGCTGTCGCGCCTCCGGGCGGAGGCGATCGACGAGGCGGCACGAAGGCTCCCCGAGGCCGCGACCGTCCACGAGGTGCTCATCCTCCGCCGGGAGGCGACGCGGCTTTCGGAGGCGTGGAGGGAGGCGAACGAGGCGGTGGTCCGCTGCGGCCTAGCCGTGCCTCCGGGGCACGAGAGCCGCTCGGCCGTCCTCGACGCCACGGCGGCGCGACGCCTCGAAGCGATGCGCACGGACCTCCTCCGGGAGCTCCCCGCGCTCGCCGCGTCCGGAGACCCGCGTTTGCGGCACCGCCTGCGGGCGCTCGCGCGTCTCGACGCGCTTGTCGGCGAGCCCTCGACCGACCCTGCGGCCTCGGCCGCGCGGCGCGCCCTCGAAGATCGCGACCGAGAGGCTCTCGCCGCCGCGCGTGGGCGAAGGGTGCTACGCCGCGAGGAGGCGGGATTCGAGTGCGCCCCCCTCGTCGGATGGAAGGCGGCGAACCTCGCCGAGGTCGCCCGCCTCGCCGGACCGGAGCGGGTCCCGCCCTGGTTCGTGGTGACCGACGTCGCGTTCCGGGAGGCCCTCCGCTCGCGCGTCGGCTCCCCGGCCGCCGACGGGGATCGGCCGATCGTCGAGGATGCGATCGCGGAGGTGATCTCGCGCGCCGACCTCGACGTCGACGCACGGGCGCGGACGATCGCCGATCTTTGGGACCGCGCGGAGCTCCCGGACGCGGTCCGGGACGAGATCGAGGAGGCGTACGCGTCCCTCCGCCGGGAGGGCGAGGACGAGCCGTTCGTCGCGGTGCGCTCTTCGGCCCTCGGCGAGGATACCGAGGCGGTCGCCCGCGCCGGGGAGTTCGACACCTTCCTCTTCGTCCGCGGCGCCGCCTCGGTAACCGAGCACGTGAAGCGAGCCTGGGCCGGCCTCTGGAACGCGCGCGCCCAGGATTCCCGCGCGCGCGAGGGGGCGGAGGCGAGCGAAGCCGGAGGCGGCGTGATCGTCCAGCGCATGGTCGACTCCCGTGTGTCGGGGGTCGTCCAGACCGTCCACGCCGCGGAGTCCGACGCCAGGGAGATCGTGATCAATGCCGGCCTCGGGCTCGGCGAGGGGGTGGTCTCGGGGGCGGTCGGCGCCGATCAGATCACCGTCTCGAAGGAGGGGGACCTCGAGAAGGGCCCGCTGCGCTTCCGTTACGCGGTCGGGGACAAGGCGGAGATGGTCGTGCGCGACGAGGCGCGCGGCGGCGGGACCCGCCGGGTCGAGACCCGGTACCACCAGCGCCGGAGGGCGGCGCTCGAATACGTCGAGTTGCTCGAGATCGTCGCCACCGCCGTGCGCCTCGAGGCCGCCTACGGATACCCCCTCGACATCGAGTTCGCGCTCGAAGACGATCGCCTCTGCGTGCTTCAGGCGCGGCCGGTCCCGGGCCATGCCGCTCTCTTCCGGGAGGAGAAACGCCGATGATCCGAAAGGAAGACGCTCTCGCCTACCACGCCTCCGACCGGGCCGGGAAGATCGAGGTGCGGGCGACGACCCCGTGCGTGACGCCGCGCGAGGTCCGTCTCGCCTACCTCCCGGGGGCGTCGTTCCCCGCCGCGGAGATCGCCGCCGACCCCGACGCCGCCTACCGGTACACCGCGCGCGGGAACCTCGTCGCGGTCGTCACGAACGGGTCGGCAGTTCCCGGTCTCGGGGACGTGGGGCCGCAAGCCGCGAAGCCGATGCAGGAAGGGATGGCGATTCTCTTGAAGCGCCTCGCCGACCTCGACGTCTTCGACCTGGAGCTCGACGAGCGGGACCCCGAGGCGCTCTCCCGAACGATCCGCCGCCTCGAGCCGACCTTCGGGGCGGTGAACCTCAAGGACATCCGCGCGCCCGAGGGGCTGCGCCTGTACGAACTGCTCCGCGAAACGCTCACGATCCCGGTGTTCCACGAGAACCTCTACGGGACGGCGGTCGTCGCCGCGGCCGCGCTCCTGAACGCGCTCGCGCTCGTCGACAAGAGGGTCGAGGACGTGCGGGTCGTCCTCTGCGGGGCGGGGACAGTCGGGACGGGGTGTGCGCGCGCGCTGCTCGACCTCGGGGTGCGCCCGGAGAACCTCCTCGTCTACGACAAGACCGGGCTTCTCCATCCCGATCGGGAGGATCTCGACGAATTCCAGCGGGTCTTCGCGCGCGCGGAGAGGGCGAGGACGCTCGAAGAGGGGACGAAGGGGGCCGACGTCCTCCTCGGTGCGTCGTCGGCGGGGGTCATCACCCAGGAGATGATCCGCGGAATGGCGCGCTTCCCGATCGTGTTCGCCCTCGCGACGCCGAGACCGGAGATCGAGTACGAGGCGGCCCGCGGGAGCCGGAGGGACGTGGTCGTGGCGACCGGTCTCGACGAGCACCCGAACGCGGTCGTCGACCTTCTCAGCGTCCCGTACGTGCTCCGCGGGGCCCTCGACGTTCAGGCGACCCGGATCACGCCGGGGATGCTCACGGCCGCGGCGCGGGCGCTCGCCGAACTCGCCCGCGAGGACGTGCCTCCGGAAGTGGAACGCGCGTACGGGAACGAGCGCTTCTCGTTCGGTCCCGACTACCTCCTGCCGAAGCCGATCGATCCGAGGATTCTCTCGCGGGAGTCGGCCGCGGTCGCGAGGCAGGCGGTCGAGGAAGGGGTCGCGAGGCGGTCGCTCGAGCCGGTCGCCTACGCCGAGGGTCTCGCGGTACGCCTCGGCACGGGACGCGAAATCCTGAGGGGCCTCATGCTTCGCGCGCGGCAGGCGAAGTTCCGGGTGGTCTTCTCCGAAGGGGCGCACGAGACCGTGCTCCGCGTCTGCCGGATCCTCCTCGACGAGGGGATCGCGAGCCCCGTCCTCCTCGGATCCGAAGCCGCGGTGCGCGCCGCCGCCGAGAAGGCCCGCGTCGACCTCGGAGGGGTGCCGGTCGTCGACCCGGCACGGAGCCCGAGGACGGCGGCGTACGTGGAGGAGTACTCGCGGATGCGGAGGCGCCGAGGCGTGATGGCGGCGACGGCGTGGGACCGGATGGTGCAGCCCGATTACTACGGGGCGCTCATGATCCACTCGGGCGACGCCGACATGCTCGTCGCGGGGATCACCGCCCACTACGCGCAGTCGCTCCGGACGATCCTGGAGGTTGTCGGGCCTGCGCCGGGGGTGCGGAAGGTCTCGAGCCACTACCTCGCCCTTCTCCCGAAGCAGGCGGTGGTCCTCGCCGATTGCGCGGTCAACATCGATCCCGACGCGGAGGACCTCGCAGAGATCGCCCTGCTCGCGGCGGGCTCCGCCCGCGCCTTGGGGATCGAGCCGAGGGTCGCGATGCTCTCGTTTTCGAACTTCGGGAGCGTCGACCATCCCTTGACCCTCAAGGTCCGCCGGGCGACCGAGATCGCCCGCGAGCGCGCCCCCTCCCTCGTCGTGGACGGAGAGATGCAGTTGCACACCGCCCTCGACGCCGAGCTGAGGCGCGACCACTTTCCTTTCTCGGATCTGACCGGGAACGCGAACGTCCTCGTGTTCCCCGACCTCCAGTCGGGGAACCTCGCGCTCCACCTCCTCCTCCACGTCGGCGCCGCCACGGCCGTCGGCCCGATCCTGTCCGGCACCCGCCTCCCCGTGCTCCTCCTCCAATACGGCGTCACCGCCGAGGAAGTCGTGAACGCGATCACCGTCGGGATCGTGGAGGCGGGGGGACATTCCGATTTTTCTTCCAGAGATTGAAGAGGGGTACCCTCGGTCGCGAGGGAAGGAGCGAGATCGACCCGAGCGTCCTATAGTGACGGGCCATCCGACGCACGGAGCAACCGCATGAGGCAACCTCCACTCCCCGTTCGAGCCGATCTGTGGGCCGTCCTCGCCTTCCTCCCGGCGCACCTGGCCTGCGGCGCCGGCCTTCCGCAGGCCGGCGGATTCCCACCGACTTCGGTCGAGACGGTGGTCCTCGAGTCCGCTCCGATCGAGCGCACCACCGAGTACATCGCGACGCTCAAGTCACGCCGTTCCACCACCCTCCAGCCGATGGTCGAGGGGCTCGTGACCCGGATCGCCGTTCGCTCGGGGGAACGCGTGCGCGCGGGCGACACGATCCTCGAGATCGACGCGAGCCGGCAGAGGGCCACGGTCGCGAGCTTGGAGTCCCTCCGGGCCGCGCGGCAGTCCGATCTCGCCTTCGCCCGGCGTGAGGCGGAACGGCAAAAAGCCCTCTTCGGAGCCGGGGCCGCGAGCGCACAGGACGCGGAGCAGGCCCAGACCGCACTCGAGACGGCCGAAGCGGAGCTGAAGTCGGTGGAGGAGCAGATCCGCGAGCAATCGGTCGAACTTTCCTACTACCGAGTCGCCGCTCCGACCGCCGGGGTCGTCGGCGATGTCCCGGTGCGCGTGGGAGACCGCGTGACGACGTCCTCCGTGCTCACGACCCTCGACACGGGAGGGGACCTCGAGGCGTACATCCGCGTTCCGGTCCGGAGCGCCGCCGATCTACGCCTCGGCCTTCCGGTCCGGCTCGTCGGAGACGACGGCGCGTTGCTGGCCGAGACCTCGATCGACTTCGTGTCGCCCCAGGTCGACGAGGCGACGCAGACGGTGCTCGCCAAGGCCCGGATTCCGGAGGCGGAGGGGTTTCGCAACGAACAGCAGGTTCGCGCCCGGGTCGTGTGGAGCGAGGAGCCCGGCCTGCGTGTCCCGGTCGTTGCCGTTTCCCGCGTCGGCGGGCGAACCTTCGCGTACGTCGCGGAGAACGGAGAGAGCGGCGCCGTGGCCCGGCAGCGGACGGTACGGCTCGGACCGATCGTGGGGAACGACTACGTCGTGCTCGACGGTCTCTCGCCGGGGGACCGGCTGATCGTTTCGGGAATCCAGAAGGTGCGTGACGGGGCGCCGGTCGACCCGAAGCCGCGCTCCAACGCCGAGCCGAGCTGAGGACCGCGCGAACCGATGCTCACCGACGTCTTCATCAGGCGACCGGTCCTCTCGACGGTCCTCGCGCTCCTCATCATCCTCGCGGGGGCGATCTCGATCCCGCTCCTGCCGGTGGAGCGCTACCCGCAGATCACCCCCCCCTCCGTCAGCGTCACGTGCTTCTACACGGGAGCCAACGCGCAGGCGGTCGAGAGCGCGGTCACGACCCCGCTCGAGCAGGTGATCAACGGCGTCGAGGGGATGACCTACCTGACCTCATCGAGCACGAACAGCGGGATCAGCAACATCACCGTCTACTTCGAGGTCGGCCGCGACCCCGACCTCGCGGCGGTCGACGTGCAGAACCGGGTGAATCAGACGCTCGGCCGGCTCCCGGTCGAGGTCCGGAACAACGGAATCACGGTCACCAAGAATACCGCCGGGTTCCTCATGGGAGTCGGATTCTTCTCCCCCGACAACCGTTACGACTCGCTCTTCATCAGCAACTACCTCGACCGCTACGTGCGCGACGCGATCAAGCGGATCAACGGGGTGGGGAACGTCATCATCTTCGGCGAACGGAAGTTCGCCATGCGCCTCTGGCTCGACCCCGAGGCGCTCGCGGCCCGGCGGATCACGGCGGGAGACGTGGTCGACGCGCTCCGCGGCCAGAACGTCCAGGTCGCCGCCGGGAGCCTCGGCGACGCCCCCGCCTCCGCCGACCAGATGTTCACCATGAGCGTCCGCGCGGTGGGACGACTCACGGAGGTCCCCGAGTTCGAGAGCCTCGTCGTCAAGACGGGGGTCGACGGGGCGCTCGTGCGCGTCCGGGACGTCGGACGCGTGGAGCTCGGCGCCGAGACGTACTCCTCGCGACTGCGCTTCATCGGCCTCGAGGCGTCGGGGATGGGGATCCAGCCGCTCCCGTCGGCCAACGCCCTCGAACTCGACGCGGCGGTCCGCGCGGAGCTCGAGAGGCTCTCCGCGAGCTTCCCGCCGGGACTCCAGTATCGGATCGCCTTCGAGAACACCTCGGTCGTGCGCGAGTCGATCCGGGAGGTCCTCAAGACGCTCGGGGAGGCGATCCTCCTCGTCGTCCTCGTGATTTTCCTCTTCCTCCAGAATTGGCGCAGCACGATCATCCCCACGATCACCATCCCGGTCTCGCTCGTCGGGACGTTCGCGTTCGTCAAGGCGTTCGACTTCTCGATCAACACGCTGACGCTCTTCGGCGTCGTGCTCGCCACGGGCATCGTCGTCGACGATGCGATCGTCGTGATCGAGAACATCGAGCGCCACATGCGGGAGTACGGGAAGAAGGCGTTCCGTGCCTCGATCGACGCGATGCGGGAGGTCTTCGGGGCGGTCGTCGTGATCGGCCTGGTGCTCGTCGCGGTCTTCGTTCCGGTCGCGTTCTTCCCCGGCACGACCGGACGTCTTTATCAGCAATTCTCGCTGACGATCGCCTTCGCCGTCGTGCTCTCGGTCGTGAACGCGATCACGCTCACGCCCGCCCTCTCGGCGCTCCTCCTCGACCGGGAATCGCACACCCACGGGCGCTTCTTCACGTGGTTGAACCGTGGGATCGACCGGGGAACCGCGTTCTACGTCGAGGCGGTTCGATGGACTTTGCGGCGGCGGGCCGTCATGGTCGTCCTCTTCCTCGCCGGCCTCGCGGCGACGGTGGGGGTCTGGCGCGCGGTGCCTTCGGCGTTTCTTCCGGAGGAGGACGAGGGCTACTTCATCACGGTGATCCAGGCCCCCGCGGGGGCGTCGCTCGAATACACCGTCGAGATCGCGAAGCAGGCGGAGAAGGTCATCCTCGGGCAACCGGAGGTGGGCGGGGTCTTCTCGGTGGCGGGATTCAGCTTCGGCGGCTCCGCCCCCAACAACGGACTGATGTTTTCCCGGCTCAAACCGCTCGACGAGCGCCGGGGAACGGACCAATCGCTCCAGGCCGTGCTCGGGCGGATCCGGGGGCCCCTCTTCGGGATTCCCGGAGCGCTCGTGATCCCGTTCGCTCCTCCGCCCATCCAGGGCTTCTCGGCGTTCGGGGGCTTCCAGTTCGAGGTTCTCGATCAGTCGGGAGGGGACATCGCCAATCTCGAGACCGCGACGCAGGAGCTGATCCGCCGGGCGACGGAAGGGGAGCGCGTGGCGGGCCTGTTCAGCTCGTTCCGAGCGAGCGATCCGCAGCTCCTCGTCGAGATTCAGCGGGGGAAGGCGAACGCGATGGGAGTGCCCGTCCGCGAGATCACCGACGCTCTTTCCGTTTTCCTCGGCTCCCAGTACGTGAACGACTTCGACTTCAACGACCGGGCGTACCGCGTCTACGTCCAGGCCGACCAAGCGTTCCGCTCGGAGCCCGACGATCTCGGGCGGATGTACGTCCGCGCGGCGTCGGGAGACGTGGTGCCTCTGAGCGCCTTCGTGCGAACGCGGGAGGTCACGTCCCCGCAAGTGATCAGCCATTTCAACCTGTTCCGCTCCGCGTCGATCAGCGGGAACGGCGCCCCGGGGGTCAGCTCGGGACAGGCGATCGCCGAGATGGAGCGCGTGGCGAGCGAAGTCCTTCCCGAAGGGTACGACTTCGCGTGGTCGGGGCAGTCGCTCGAGGAGGTGAAGGCCGGGCGGCAGGCGGGCTTCATCTTCGCGCTCTCCGTCCTCATCGTGTATCTGGTCCTCGCCGCCCAGTACGAAAGCTGGGTGCTCCCGTTCATCATCCTCCTCGGAGTGCCGCTCGCGGTCTTCGGAGCCCTTTCGGGGCAGTTTCTCCGCGGTCTCGCGAACGACGTCTTCTGCCAGGTCGGTTTGGTGCTCCTGGTCGGTCTCGCCGCGAAGAACTCGATCCTCATCGTCGAGTTCGCCGAACAGTTGCGCGCGCGGGGTCTTTCGATCGTGGACGCGGCCGTGGAGGCGGGCCGGATCCGGCTGCGGCCGATCCTCATGACCTCGATCGCGCTCGTGCTGGGCGTTCTGCCGCTCGCGATCGCCACCGGCGCGGGGGCTTCCGCGCGGAACTCGGTGGGAACCGCGGTCATGGGGGGGATGATCGCCTCGACGTTCCTCTCGGTCATCTTCATTCCGGTCCTGTACGTGCTCCTCCGGACGCTCGTCCCGGGACGGGTGCGGGGAAGCGAGAGGGGAGAGGAGGAGGTCTCCCATGCGTGATCTCGCCGCGCGAATGCTCCTCGCGGTCATGGTCGCGGTTCCTCCCGCAGCTGCCGCCGCGATGGAAGCGGTGACCTTCGACGAGGCGGTCGTCCGCGCGGTCGAGAACAACCACGACGTGGCCCGCGCCGCGACCGCGATCTTGAGCGCCGAAGCGCTTCTCGGCAAGGCGCGCGCGATCGTCCTCCCGGCGGTCGAGGCGTACGCGTCCGAGACCGTCGTCGACGAGGAACGCGGGTTCGACGGCATCGTGACGCAGCCTCGCGACCAATTCTCCGTCGGGGCGACCGTTTCCTTCCCGGTCCTCGCGGCGTCCGACTGGGCCCGCAGGACCCAGGCCGCCGACCGGGTCGAGATCGCGCGACTCGAGGCGGCCGAGGTGAGGCGGCAGGTCTCGGTCGCGACGGCTCAGGCCTACCTCGCCGTCATCGCCGCGCGCCGCCAGGTGGAGGTGGACGAGCGCGCCCGGGACAACGCGCGGGCGCAGTACGACTACGCAAGGACGCGATTCGAGGCCGGGGCCGGGAGCCGGCTCGATGCGCTCCGCGCGGCGGATGTCCTCGCGACCGACGAGGTTCTCGTCGAGCGCTCGAAGCTCGTCCTTCGTCTCTCGCAGGAGGGGCTGGGGGTCCTGATGGCCGCGGACGCCCCGATCGACGCGTCCGCGGAGCCGGTCTTCGAGATCCCCCCCGAGGATACGGCAGAAGACCTTTCGATCCGAACCGATTTACGTCTGCGCACCGCGCAACGCGAGGCCGCCGACCGCGTGTTGAAAGACTCGTGGAAGGACTGGCTGCCGGAAGTCGTCGCGTCCTTCGACCCGCTCTACGTCGACCCCGCGGGGGCTTTCCAGGATTCGAGCACGTGGCGGGCGGTGCTCGCGGCGCGCTTCCCGGTCTATCTCGGCGGGGAGCGGATCGCCGACAAGCGGTTCCGGGAAGCCGCGGCCGCTGCGGCCGCGATCGATCTCGACCGGGCCGAACTTCGGGCGCGGGCCGAGGTCCGCTCCGCCCGGGCGGCGATCGAGGCGGCCGAGACGGGGCTCGTCCACGCGCGGGAGTCGGCGGAGCACGCGGCGGAAGTCCTGACCATCACCGAGACCGCCTTCCGCGCGGGGGCGCGCACGAACATCGAACTCGTCGAGGCGCAGCGCCGGGCGCGGGACGCCGAGACCGCGGTCGGCCGGGCGGAGGATCTCCTGCGGCAGGCGAAGCTCGAGCTCCTCGTGGCGCTGGGGTTGTTCGGGGGGTAGGGGTGGGATACCGCACTGCCCCCGAAACGTCGCAGCTGCCTCCCGACGCGACCTGAGGTTTCTCGTGTCCACCGACATCGTCCCCCCTTCCGTCCGCCGCCGAATCATGCAATCGGTCCGGCAGAAAGGAACGAGGCTCGAGTTCGCGGTCCGCGAGGCCGCTACCGGACACGGCGTTCGCTATCGCCTGAACAACAAGGACCTCCCCGGCTCCCCCGACCTCTCCAACAAGACCCGCCGCTGGGCGATCTTCGTCCACGGCTGCTTCTGGCATGGCCACTCGAACTGCTCGAAAACGAAGGGCGGGGCCGGTGGTAGAATCCCGGCGTCGAACCGGTCCTTCTGGGCGGCGAAGATCCGATCGAATCGAGAGCGGGACGCACGAAAGGCCCGGGAACTGCGACGGCGGGGGTTTCGGGTTCTGACGATCTGGGAATGCCAGACGCTCGATCCTTCGCGGCTCGACCGAATCCTGTCGCGGTTCTTCGCGACGCTCGAAGGTCCTGAGCCTCCTCGGTGAGGGACGAGACGATGGCGACGAGAACGGGACAGAAGGGCCTCCGAGTCGCGGGGCTCTTCGCGGGGATCGGTGGGCTCGAGCTGGGGCTCGCGCGGGCCGGGCACGAGACTGCCCTGCTTTGCGAAATCGAACCGGGGGCGGGGGCCGTCCTGCGGAAACGCTTTCCGCAGATCCCGTTCCACGACGACATCACCACTCTCGACCGCCTCCCGAAGGGAACCGAACTCGTTGCCGCGGGGTTCCCCTGCCAGGACCTATCGCAAGCTGGCCAGACCCGCGGAATCCGAGGCCGCCAGTCGAGCCTGGTCGACCACGTGTTCCGGCTCCTGCGCGATGGTGACGTCCCCTGGGTGCTCCTCGAGAACGTCCCGTTCATGCTCCAGCTGGGACGGGGCGCGGCCATTCGCCACGTCGTTTCGGAGTTCGAATCTCTCGGATACTCCTGGGCCTACCGGGTGATCGACACCCGCGCCTTCGGAATCCCGCAACGGCGTGAGCGCGTCTACTTCCTCGCCTCGAAGGCCGCGGACCCGTCACGGTTGATCTTCGAGGGGAACGTGCAGCCCGAGGAGCCGAACGGGAATCGCCGCCTTCCGTGTGGATTCTTCTGGACGGAAGGACTGCGGGGGCTCGGCTGGGCCGTGGACGCCGTCCCGACCCTCAAGGGCGGGTCGACGGTAGGGATTCCCTCGCCCCCGGCGATCTGGATGCCCGACGGATCGTTCGTCACGCCGGATATACGCGATGCCGAGCGGCTCCAGGGATTCGATGCCGACTGGACCCTTCCCGCGGCGGAGGTCGTCCGCGCGAGTCATCGCTGGAAGATGGTCGGTAACGCCGTTTCGGTTCCCGTGGCCGAGTGGATCGGACGTCGAATCCTCGGTGCTCCCGGGGCGCGACCGCCACTCGCCGCGACCTTCGATCCCGAGGTCAGCTGGCCACGAGCGGCCTACGGCGTCGACGGGAACCGTTTCTCGGTCCGCGCGTCGACGTGGCCGATCCGTGTCCCGTCCCCCACGCTCCGCGAGTTTCTCGAACACCCGACCAAACCCCTCTCCAAGAAGGCGCTCGAGGGGTTCTGGTCACGGCTCTCGCGGAGTTCCCTGAACCGCCCGGAACAGTTCGACCGGGACATCCAGAGAGCGTTGGGTATCGCGGTCGCCGTGCCCCGGAAGGCCTCGAGGGCCACGGCCCGGCGCGGGGCCGTGCGGAATCGGCAGGCTTCCGGTGGACTCTTCGCGGAGTGAGCCCCGGGCCGTTCAACCGGCGACTTCGTCCTGCGACCCGTCCTCGGCCTCGTCGTCGTCGAGTGGGGCCTCCTCGCCGCTCGCCCAATGGAACTCCGCGGAGTTCCGCCGTAGGTAGCGGTGATAGACCGCGTCCAGGAACTCTTCATACGAGAGGAGGCGACGCGCGCGACCGTCTCGCCCCGCGAGGTCACCGTCGGTCGCCGGTCGCCCCTGTTTCGGCGGATCGGCTTCCACGTCGAAGAAGCGCAGGTCGCTCCCATCCGGCTCGTACAGGGCGACGTACAGGCTCTCGAACCTGTCGATGTCGTCGTCCGGCTCGAGTCGGCCGGCGTAGGGACGGAGGTGGCGGATCCAACTCCCGAACGAAGACGGGTTGTCCTTCTTCGCGTCGTCGCACGCATCGAACGGGAGAAACAGCACGCCGACCATCACCGCGTAGGGCTGCCGTTTGTGATAGCCGCTCGCCTCGATCCGGAGCTCCTCCTCGTTACGTTTCATGTTGTGGGTGTAACGGCCGTTCGTGACGTCGCGGAGGTGGACCGACTTGAGTGAAATGCCCAGGGCCAGTCCCTGCTGCGGCGTCGAAAAATTGACGTCGAGCTGTTTCTGTCCGCGGACGGACTTCGCGGTCCGCTTCGTGGTCGCCTCGATTCCCCGGAGCCTGGGTCCCAAATCCCGGGCAATGCGCCTCGCGGCGTGATCGGAGAACCGGACGGCGTACTGATTCTTGTCCCCGACCGGGGCGACGATCTCGGGCCGGGGCAGCGAGGCCTCCAGGATTTCCCGGATGAACGCCGCTCCGTCGTACGGTCTGTCTTTCACCATGGTCTTCCCACGGGGACCTCGAGACAATACCACGGTCGAGGCAGAGGTCGGCTCGCGGGAGGGCTGGCGTGCGTGATCGGAAGGAAGGCGGCGTGTCCTGGGTCTCGCTTCGGTCCCGCCTCGCCACTCCAGCCGTCGTCCTCCTCTGCACCGGCTTCATGGCCTGGGCCCAGTTCTCGTTCGAGGGGCTTTACGACGGGGACAGCTACTTCCACACGCGCGCCGCGCGCGAGCTCGCCCGAAACGGGATCGAGAGGACGTTCCCGCAGGCGTCGGTCAGCACGTGGAGCGAGCGGTACAGCGACAAGGACCTCGCCTTCCATCTCCTCCTCGTTCCGTTCCAGGCCGGTGACCGGGACGAAGACCTCGTCGCTTCGGGGAAACGGGCGACGGTCCTCGTCGCCTTCCTTCTCTTCGCCGCGATCGCCACGGCGCTCCGGCTCTCCGCAGTCCGGTTCGCGCCGCTCTGGATCCTCCTCTTCTTCAGCACGCACGTCGCGATTCTCGGGCATCTCCTCGCGGTGAGGCCGCACGGCCTCGGCGTCGCGCTCCTCGTTCTCGAGGCCGGACTCCTCGTCCGGCGCGCCGGAGGGCCCCTTCTCCTCCTGGGCGCCGTCCACGTGTACTCGCACTCGTCGTTTCCTCTCCTCGCGCTCCTGGCGGGAGCGTTCGTCGCCGTCGCGCTCTTGCGGCGGGAGGAGGTCCCGTGGCGGACCGCCGGGTTCGCGTTCGGCGGGATCGTCGCGGGCAGCTTCGTCCATCCGTACTTTCCCAATAACCTCGCGGTGGCCTGGGAGCAGACCGTCGAGGTCGCGAGGAACGTGTGGGGGGAAACGCCGCAGATCCCCGCCGAGCTCTTCGGCGGCGAGCTGGTCGCCGCCTCGACGCGGGATTTCCTCGCCTGTTTCGCGGGGTGGGCCCCCGCGGCGGTCGCGCTCGCGGTGGCGCTGATCCGGCGGTCGCCCCGCGCGCTCTCGACGGAGGCTTCGGCCCTCCTGGTCGCGAACTCGGGTCTCGGCGTTCTCTCTTTCCTCTCCGCTCGTTTCTTCGTCTTCTGGATGCCTCTGGCGGTTGTTCTCGCGGGCCGGCTGTGGACGGAGCTCGCGGGAGGGTGCTCCCTCCGAGTTCTGTGGATCGCGAGACGCCGGGACGTGCTGCTCGCGGGAACGGTCCTGGCGTCGATCCTCGTCGCGGGACAAGCGACCGGGTCGGTTCTCGACCTGCGGGAGCGCGTGAGGACTCTCTACACTCGATCGTCCGAGCGCCAGGCCGTCGAGTACCTTCGAGCGCACGCGGCACCGGGCGAGCTCGTCTACCACAACTTCTGGTGGGACTTCTCGGTCCTGTATCACTACCGGCCCGACGGGCGATACGTCGTGGCGCTCGACCCGGTCTTCTTGTTCCGGCACGATCCCGGGAAGTTCGACGCGATGCTGCGGCTCTTCCGCGGAGAGCGGCGAGACGCTCACGAGGTGATCGCGAAGCAGTTCCGCGCCCGCTGGGTCTACGTGAGCCGGTCCCGGAGGAGCGTCCCCTTCGTCGACGCGCTCGACGCCGACCCGAGGTTCGTACGGGCGTACGCGGACGCGGACGCCATGGTCTATCGGGTGGGGGACTGAGGGGGAGGCGCAGTTCGTGGCGCTCGGTGCAGGAACCCGCGATCGAGGACGAACCTTCTCACGATTCCAGGGAAGGCCAAGATCGCCGCGCCCAACGGGGCACGCAGCCACCCCGGGATCGTCCGCGTGGACGCCGCCGGGCCGAGGGTCTCGCACAGGCGCGCGGGGTAGGCGTCGGGCGTCCCCTCGAGGATCGCCGCGGCGGCGATTCGCCCCGACAGGAGAGCGGGGAGGATCCCCTCGCCGCTCGCCGGAGCCGCGAGTCCCGCGGCGTCGCCGACGAGGAGAAAACCTTCACCCGCGATGCGGCGCGACGCGCCCTGACGGATCCGGTAGGCGTGGCCGCGCCAGCCGTCGGCGGGCAGCGCCCCGATCCGACGATCGCGCGCCAGGAAGTCCACGAACGCGTCCACGTGCGAGGAGAGCCCCTTCGTGTCGAGTCTTCCCAACCCCACGTTCAACCAGTTCCCCTTCCGGAAGCACCAGCCGTAGCCGCGGAGATCGCGGGAGAAGTGAAGCTCGGGGCGGTCCTCCTCGACCCGGCATTCCCTACCGTCCTCGAGCCGGAACTCCACCTCGCGGGCGACGATGATCGAGGCATCCTCCGCCGGCCCCCCGAGACGCCGCGCCACGGGGCAGAAGTGCCCGCCTGCGCCGACGAGGAGCGGGGCGGAGAACGCACCGTTGACGATCCAGGTGCCGTTCTCCCGCTCGATCGTCCGGACTCGCTCCCCCTCGACGACCCTCGCGCCCGACGCGCGGAGCAAGGCCGTGTCGAATTCGCAGCGCCGGATGCCCCAGCTCACGGCGGATCCGTAATCGACTTCCACGGCGCGGCCGCCGATCCTCCCGATCCGAAATCTCGTGATCGGCTGGGCGACGTGCTCCCGCGCGTAGTCGGCGATCGCGAAAGGGAGTTCCCGCAGCACCTCGGGCGTGATCCAGCCGGCGCACGGCTTGTCGCGAGGGAACGAGGCGGCATCCAGGAGGAGGACGTCGCGTCCCGCTCCGACGAGAGTCCTCGCGCAGGCGGAGCCGGCGGGGCCGCCGCCGACGATCAGGACTCCGGCGCGTTCCACCCGAGGCCCTCGCCGTTCCGATACAGGGCCGCTCGCGTCCAGGGAGCGCCCTCCGAACCGGCCGGGAAGAAGACGATCTGAAACAGCTGCAGCGATCCGGATCGGAATCCAGCCTCCGACCCGGCCAGGTAGAGCCGCCACATTCTCTGGAAGAACCGGTCGAAGCCGACCCGTCCCGCCGCGAGCGCACGCTCGTATCTCTCCCGCCAGTGCCTCAGCGTGAGCGCGTAGTGCGGGCGGAGGTTCTCCACGTCGAAGACGCTCATCGCCGCGGGCACGAGGACGCCGCGGCATGCCTCGTCGACGGTGGGCGCGTAGGCCCCGGGGAAGATGCGACGACGGATCCACGTGTCCAGCGGTTGCGGACGGTCCCGCCCGATGAAGTGGAGAAGCCCGCGGCCGTGCCGGCGGTCGAGCGTCCGGGCGATCACGCGGGCCATCTCCCGGTAGTTCGCGAGGCCCACGTGCTCGAGCATCCCCACCGAGACGAAGACGTCGCAGTCCCCTTCGATCCGTCGATAGTCTTCCTCCAGGAACTCGACCCGGCCCGACAGTCCTTCCTGCCTCGCCCGTTCCCGCGCCCAGGCGATTTGTGCGGCGGAGACGTTGTACGCGCGAACGCGGACGCCGTGATGACGGGCCATGTGAATCGCGAGTGCGCCCCACCCACAGCCGGCTTCGATGACCGTCTCGCCGGGCCGCAGGCCCAACTTCCGGCAGACGTGCTCCATTTTGGCGACCTGGGCGTCTTCGAGCGACTGCTCGGGAGTCTCGAAGTAGGCGCAGCTGTACACGAGCCGTTCGTCGAGCCAGAGCCGGTAGAAGTCGTTCCCGAGATCGTAGTGATGCCGCACGTTGCGCCGGTCGCGGTGCAGCGTGTGCGGAACGAACGTTCCGAGCCGCCGGAGGAACGACGGCGGCGGGGCGGCTTCGAGCGCGCGGTAGACCGTGGAGAGAGCCGCGACCAGGTCGCCCTCCACCTCGACCCTTCCGTCGGCATACGCATCCCCGAACCGGCCGACGGGGTCGAGCGCCAGCGCGAGTAGGGTCGTGCGGTCACGGAAGCGGACGGTGGCGACCGGCGGGCTCTCGGAGGACCGAATCGAGTAGGGCCCCAACGCGAAACGGATTGCAGCCGGTGCCATGCGCTCCGCCACCCTGCGGAGGAGTCGGCCGTCGAGTCCCTCGACGCGGTCGGTCGGGGCCCACGGGACGGAGGCGGGTCGGGTCGTCGTTTTCATGACGCCCTCCTTTCGCGCGGACTGCCGCGAGTGTAACCCCGCACCGTCCTTCGATCCAAGGGTGGGCGTATATTCGCGCGGGAGGCGTCATGGAGCGTCGGCGGACGCCGCGGATCTTCATCGTCTCGGACGGCCGCGGAGACACCGCGGCTCAGGTCCTCAAGGCGGCCGCCGTCCAGTTCGAGGGGAGAACCTACCGAGTCTCGCGCCGCCCATCGGTCCGCACGGTGAAGGACGTGCTCCGCGTCGTCCAGGAGGCAGCAGACGCGCGCGCGGTGATCTTCTACACGCTCGTCGACGAGGAGACGCGGCGGACGATGCACCGCGCCGCCGCGAGGAAACTCGTGCCGACCGTCGACATTCTCGGCCCCTGCTTCTCCGCGCTCGACGACCAGTTCCGCACGAAGCGCCGCGGGGAGCCGGGGCTCCTCTACGACATGGAGCGCGACCGCCTGAACCGGATGGAGGCGATCGATTACACCCTCCATCACGATGACGGGCAGCGGGTGCACGAGCTCTCGAAGGCCGACGTGGTCGTGGTGGGGGTCTCCCGGGCGTCGAAGAGTTCGACCTGTTTCTTCCTCGCCTACGCCGGGGTTCGTGCCGCCAACGTCCCCCTGATCCCCGGCGTCGAACCTCCGGCCCGCCTGCTCGCGCTCGACCCGGAGAAGGTGGTTGGGCTCCGGGTGAACGTCGACCGGCTCCTGATCGTCCGGGAGGCGAGGGCGCGGAACCTCGGCCGGGCGCATCTCACGGCCTACCTGGACCGGCGGGAGATCGCCCGGGAGGTCCTGTGGGCGAATCAGCTCATGGACCGGCAGGACTGGAAGACCCTCGACGCCTCGTACCTCGCCGTCGAGGAGATCGCCCGGGAGGTGATGCGCCTCCGCGGGATCCGCGGCGACCGGTTGTGGTAAAGGGGACTGGCACCTTTTCGAAGAAAAGGTGCCAGTCCCCTTTTCTTCGCTGTACACTTGGGTCACTCCCGCCCGGTGGAGGTCGGGTGGGGGGAAACCGGGCGGCCCCGCCCGAGAGAACGGGACCTACCTGACCGTCCCCCCGGACGGAGAGTTCTATGAAAGCCGGGATGGTGGCGGTCGCGTTCTTCGCGACGGTCACGGCGGCGCACTCCGCGGTGATCCACGTGAAGCCGACCGGCAACGATGCGAACTCGGGCGCCTCCTGGACGGAGGCGAAGCGGACGGTCGGGGCCGCCATCCTGGCGGGGAACGCCGGCGACGAGATCTGGGTCGCCGCCGGCCTCTACGAGGAGCGGATCCGGAACAAGACCTCGGAGGGGACCTCCATCGACATGGCCCTCTACGGGGGATTCGCCGGGACGGAGATCTCGCGCGAGGAGCGGGATGTCGCCGAGAACCCGACGATCCTCGACGGGGGAGCGGGCGGTTCGGTGGTGACGATCGACTCGCTCGCCGGCCCCGGAATGCGGATCGACGGCTTCCGGATCCGAAACGGGGCGGCGATCCTCGGAGGTGGGATCTCCGTCACCGGCGCGGCTCCGACGATCGAGAACAACGACATCCTGGGGAACATGGCCGACCACGGGGGCGGGATCATGGTCTGGGGCTACCGGACGATCCCCCCGGCCGCGCACGCGCGCATCGCGTCGAACGTCATTCAGGTCAACCGCGGCGGGAGCGGCGGGGGTGGGATCGCCGTCGTGGGGTCGTCTCCGGAGATCCGTGGAAACGCCATTCTTCGCAACACGACGGGGGGTTTCGGCGGAGGGATCGGTGTCTGGGTCACCGACTCCTCGAAAGTCGCACGTCCCTGGATCGTGAACAACGCCGTGCTCGAGAACGCCGCGAACCTCGTGACGAGCGGTCTCCTCGTCGGAGGGGGCGGGATCTTCGCCACCGAACGGAACATCGGTGGCGAGCCGGTCAGTTTCGGAATCTGCACGCCGAGGATCGAGGACAACGTCGTCGCGGCCAACGCGGCGATCTCCTGCGGAGGGGGGATCGCGATCGTCAACGCCGACACCGAATCGGCCCCGATCACGAACAACACGGTCGTCGCGAACAGCGGATCGGGGATCTGCTGGGGAAACGCCGGCCCCACGATCGTGAACAACCTGGTCGCGTACAACACCTGGGGGCTCGAGGAGGACATCGGGAACCCGGTCCCGGCGACGATCCGGTACAACGATGTCTACGGAAACAACGTCCACGGCGAGGCCACGAACTACTTCCAACTCGCCGATCTCACGGGGACCGACGGCAACATCTCCACCGACCCGGTGCTCGCGTGGTACGGCGAAGGGAAGCTCCATCTCCAGCCCGGGTCGCCGTGTGTCGACGCAGGCGACGACGCCGCAGCCGGGACGGGCCGGACCGACATCGACGAGGAGCCGCGCGTCCAGGGCGCGCACGTCGACATCGGGGCGGACGAGTCGGACGGGACGACGTGGCTCGACGTGCCGGCCGTGGTGCGCGTGAGTCCGACGGGGAACGATGCGAACGACGGGTCCTCCTGGGCCCTCGCGAAGGCCACGATCGGGAACGCGATGGGCGCCGCGTGGCTCGCCGGTGGGGGAGAGGTGTGGGCGAAGGAGGGGACGTACGCCGGCCCGCTGACCCTCTCCGCATGGGTGCACGCCTACGGCGGTTTCGCGGGGACCGAGACGCAGAGATCGGAGCGGGATCCCGCGGCGCATATCACCGTGCTCGATGGCGGCGGCACCCCTCCGGTCGTGTCGTGCGGCCTGTCGGGGTACCGCGTAGGGGGGATCGATGGGTTCAAGATCACCGGCGGAGGCGTCTACACCGGGGGGACCACGATTCCTCCTCCCTCGTCCCCGGCGGGGCAGGGCGGAGGGATCCGATGCGCCGTCAGTTCCCCCGTGATCTCGGGGAACGAGATCGTCCGGAACTCGCTCGGCGATCCGAGCACCACGCCGATGGAGGGACCCGGAGTCGGAGCGGGGATCAGTCTGATCGGAAGCCACGCCCTGGTCCGCTCGAACCGGATCGCCGAGAACGAGGTCCTCAACCGGTCGAGCGTGGGCGCAGGGGTGTACTGCGAGTGGTCGCTCGTCGACCTCTGGAGCAATACGATCGAGTCGAACCGCGCGCCCGAGGGCTCCGCCGTCTACTGCATGACGGCGCGACCGATGCTCTTCAACAACTTCGTTCAATCGAACGAGAACTACTACCTCCCGCCCGTCTACTTCGGTTCGTCGACGGGGGCGGTCTCGATGCACCTGTGCTTCGATCTCGACGTCCACTTCAACTACTTCGTCTCGAACGTCGCCGACACCGGCGGCGCGCTCTACCTCGACCAGCCGTACCGGGGCTCGATCGCCGGCAACCTGTTCGTCGCGAATCACGCGTACATCCGCCAGCTCTCGACGGGAGGCGAGGGAGGCGCCATGTGGCTCCTGATCGGAGCGGACGCAGTGGAGGCGCTCCAAATCGTCGGGAACACGTTCTCGGGGAACACCGCGTCTTCGCTGTTCGCGGGCGAACAAGGAGGGGCGATGGCCGTCCTCCCGGTCTCGTCGATGGCGACGATCGCGAACAACGTCATGGCGTTCAACTCCTCCGGGATCTACCAGCGAACCGGGTTCTCGACCAACCCCGTTCTCGTCCGCAACGGGATGTACAACGGGAGCTACGACTACGTCGGGTTGCCGGCGGGGCCCACGGACATCGTCGCCGATCCGTTGTTCGTCGATCGGGCCGGCGGGAACTACCGTCTCCAGGAGGCGTCCCCGATGATCGACGAGGGGAACCCGGCGCATGTGGCGACCCAAACCGACCTCGACGGCGCACCCCGTGTGCAGGACGCCGACTACGACGGGTCGGCGATCGTCGACATCGGCGCGTACGAGTACTCCCCCGACTTCGACGGCGACGGATACGCCGACTGGTTCGATCCCGACGACGACGGCGACGGAGCGCTCGACGGGGACGATTGCGACCCTCTCGACGCCGCCGCATGGACGACGACCGTCGAGATCACGGGCGTGAGGGTGAGCGGTGCCACCTCCACCGTGGTTTCTTGGACCGGCCAGGGCGCCGACGTCCGGTACGACGTGGCGGCGGGGTTGCTCTCCGAGGTGCGCGCGGACGGGGGGTTCGGTCGCGCCGCCTGCGAGCAAGACGACGGGACGGATCCCGCGTGGACCGACCCGAGCGCGGATCCCTCCGAAGGGGAGGCGCGCTACTACCTCGTCCGGGCGGAGAACGCCTGCGGCGACGGAGGTTGGGGAAACGGAAGGACCGTGACGG
>CAYLHQ010000035.1:0-14352 GCA_964383585.1 uncultured Acidobacteriota bacterium | reverse complement strand
CGGAATGTCCCCCCTTCCACCTGGCGCACTGGGGAATCCCCCTATACAAAGTCAGGTGCCGGAACCGGAGTTCCGGGAGGGGGATCTCGATGCATCTCGCGCGCGTTGCCGTGCTCCTCGGACTTCTCTCCTCGCCCGCCCTCGCACTCGTCGATCCGCACGATCACGGCGTCGGAGCCGACCCTCGCGTGTTCCACCCGCGCCCGCCGGTGCTCAACCCTCGTGCGGTCGATCCCGCGGGAACGGACGGCGCCTCCCAAGCAGCCCGGGGCTTCCTCCTCCGTCGCGGCGGGAAGTGGGACTTCTCCGTCGACGCGAGAACCGGCCGCGCGGCCCTCGTCGAAGGGTCGGGGATTCCCCTCGTTCCCGGCCGTGGAAACGCCCTCGGGGCCGAGTCCCTCGCGGGCCTCCCGCTTCCGGACGGCGACGTTACGGTGGCAACCCTGCTTCCCCTCGTCGAGCACTTCCTGCGAGAGGAACGCTCCCTCGTGGCCCCGGGCGCGGGGGAACTCGTCTTCGATCCCGAGACGAGCGTCTCCCGCGAGGACGGACGCCTCCATACTCTCCATTTCGACTGGCGGATCGACGGGGTGGAGGTCGAAGGGGCCGGCGTCTTCGTGCGGCTCAACTCCGGCAATATCACCCAGTTCGGAGCTCCCTTCGTGGGCGACGCGGCGGTTGCGACCACCCCCGACTTCGGCCCCGAGGAGGCGCGCCGCCTCCTCACCGCCTGGTCCGGCGACGAGGAGACGGCCCGCTTCCTCGGCGAGCCGGAACTACGGATCCAGATCGAGGACGGAAGATCCCGTCTCGAGCACCGGCTCGTCTGGCTCGTCCGGTACTCGGTTCCGGGACGTGTGGAGACCTGGGAGGGAAGGCTCGACGCGCGCACCGGGGAGGTGGTCTCGTTCCGGGACGTCAACCACTACGGCAGGGTCTACGGCGGCGTCTACCCCCGAACGGTCGTCGACACGGAGATCCAGGTCGCCCTCCCGTTCACGGCCGTCGAGGCCGGCGGCACCGTCGTGACCGACGTGGCCGGCGGGTTCTCGTATGCGGGGGGCCCGGCATCGTCGGGTTTGAACGGCCGCTGGTTCGACGCGAATTGCGAAGACGGCTGCGTCGATCCGCCGCAAGCGAACGTCGCCGTTTCGCTCGGCTCGGGGCGCCTCGATTTCGGCATGGGCGGCGTGGACGGCGTCGGGAACGGCTTCTCCACCAAGGCGGAGCGGAACGCGACCTACCACCTGAACCAGGTTCGTCGGATCGGGAAGCTTTGGCTTCCCGCGCTCGCGTGGCTCGACACGACGATCACGACGAACGTGAACATCGCCGACGTCTGCAACGCCTTCTGGGACGGGAGCGTGAATTTCTACCGCGCGGGCGGCGGCTGCAACAACACCGGCGAGATCGCCGACGTGATGCAGCACGAGTGGGGCCACGGGATCGACCAAAACACCCGCCCGGGCGACGGGGCGACGGGCGAGGGGACCGGGGACACGGTCGCCATGCACATGACGCGCGATGCGCGGATCGGGCCGTGGTTCCGGACGACCGGGGCACCCGTCCGCGACCTCGACAAGACCCGCAGCTCGAAGGGGCTCATGACGCGGACGAACGTCGGGCAAAAGTGCCCGACGGGGACGGGGGCCCAGGGCTACCAGGTCCACTGCGAGGGGGAGATCTACGGGCAAACGACCTGGGACCTCGCGCAGGCCCTGGTGGCGAAGCACGGTTTCCATACCGGATGGAGGACGTCGGAGAGGATCTTCTTCACCTCCCTCCCCGATGCGGCCTCCTATCTCCCCTCGCAGTCGTTCCCGATCTACAACGCCTACCTGCAGGCCGACGACGACGACGGGAACCTGACGAACGGGACGCCGAACGCGACCGAGATCTACCAGGCGTTCAACCTCCACGAGATCGCCGGGACCCAGCGCAGTTCCTCGACCCCCTGCGTCCGGCCCGCGCAGCCGGTCGTGACCGTCACCCCGGGTTGCGACCGCTTCACCCTCTCCTGGCCCGCCGTCTCCGGCGCCGCCCAGTACCGCGTGCTCCGCGGCGAGATCCTCCCCGAATCGCCCCTCTACCCGGTCGCGACGCTCCCGTCGGGACAGACGTCGTACGAGGACGCCGCGGTCGCGCCCGGAGTCGACTACCACTACGTGGTGATGGCGGTGACCTCCGGAGGGTGCGAGTCGACCGTCGAGAACCCGGTGGCGACACGACTGCTCTCCCAACCGATCCTCTCCGCCGTCTCCGCCGTCGCCGACGATCTCCCGAGAGGGAACCGCTCCGGCTTTCCCGATCCGGGCGAGGAGGTCGATCTCCGTGTCGCGCTCGAGAACTTCGGAGACGTACCGACAGGGACGTTCGCCGCGACCCTCTCGACGAGCGCGCCCGGCGTCACGGTCCTCCAGGCGACCGACTTCTGGTCCTCCCTGGACCCCGGCGTCGCAGGCGAGAACGAAGGAGTGCTCCGGTTCACGACCGACTCCGAAAGCGTCGCCTGCGGCGATACCGTCCGGTTCCGGCTCGATCCTGACCCCACGGCCGGCTGCGCCTCCGAGGATTCGTGGCTCGACGTCACGTTCGGCGAGCGGCGAATCGAGCGCGCCGACGATTTCGAGGCCGGCCCGGGCGGGTGGTTCCACGACACCGCCTCGTCCACCGCAACCGCAGGGAACTGGACGTGGGGCGATCCCGACCCGACCGCCTACCAACCGGGAGAGGACGTGACGCCGGGCACGGGGGCGAACTGTTGGTTCACGGCGCCGAACCTCGGCGGGGAGGGAGCAGACGACCTCGACAACGGGGTGACGACCCTCCTGTCGCCGATCCTCGATCTCTCGGCCTTTTCCGAGGCGCGACTCTCCTACTGGCGCTGGTTCGCGAACCGCGATCTCGGCGAGGACGCGGGAGATTTCTTCCGTGTCGACGTCTCCCCGAACGGCGGGTCGACCTGGGTCAACCTCGAACTCCTCGGCACGAACGTCACGGCCCCTTCGTGGACGAAGCGCGAGTTCGACCTCCAGGACTTCATCGCGCTGACCGCGACCGTCCGCATCCGGGTCCAGGCCGCCGACGGCACCGCCACGGGAAACCTGATCGAGGCGGCGCTCGACGAGGTGCGCATCGAGCGGTTCGTCTGCGATCCGACGCCCGCCTGCTACACCGAGCCGGCGTTCGCGGGACTCGCTTCGGCTTCCCCCGGCTCCTCGTGCGGCGAAACCGACCTCGCATGGGCCGCGGCTTCCACCAACTGCCAGAACGCGACGATTCGCTACAACGTCTATCGCTCGACCGATCCGGGCTTCGAGCCCGGGCCGGCGAACCGGGTCGCGACAGGGCTCACGGCCCTTTCCTTCCGGGACTCCCTCCTCGCTCCCGGGGTGACCTACCACTACATCGTGCGAGCCGACGACTCGCGCTCGGGTGAGGACGCGAACCTGGTTCGTAGGACGGTCGTCGCCCCCGCGTCTCCCGACCTCGCCCCGCCCGTCTTCGACGGGATCGCCGCGGCGGCAAGCGGCGCATCCTGCGGGGAGACGACCCTCTCCTGGGCCGCCGCCCTCGAGAGTTGCAACGTGCCCGTCACGTACGAGGTCTACCGGTCGACCGATCCCGGCTTCGTCCCGTCGGCGGCGACGCGGATGGGCTCGACGACCTCCCTCTCGTTCACCGATGCGGCTCTTTCGCCCGGTGTCTCCTACACCTACGTCGTCCGCTCCCGCGACGCGGCGGGGAACGAGGAGGGGAATCTCGTCCGCTTCACCGTTCCCGCGACGGTCCTCGACCGGGTCCTCTTCCACGAGGGCTTCGAGTCCGGCGCGGCGGGCTGGGCGAGAGCGGGTACGAACGACGCGACGACGGGTCTTTGGGAACTCGGAGACCCGGAGCCGACTCCCTTCCAGCCGGGCGACGACTACACCGAGGCGCCGGGGGTCAATGCATGGGTCACGGGGCTCGCAGCCGGGGTGAACAACGGCGACTTCGACGTCGACAATGGAACGACGACGCTCGTGTCGGCGCCCTACGATCTCTCGACCGCCGTCGATCCGGTCGTGCGGTACGCCCGCTGGTTCACGAACGACCAGGGAGGGGCGCCCGCGGAGGACCCGTTCGACGTGCAAGCGAGCGACAACGGGGGATCGACCTGGACGACGCTCGAGCAACTGAACGGTGGGACACCGCTCGCCTGGGTGGTGCCGCAGATCCCGCTCGCGGGGAAGATCGGCTTCACCGCGAACGCCCGCTTCCGGTTCGTCGCCCGCGACCTCGGCACCGGCGGCTCGCTCGTCGAGGCGGCGATCGACGAGTTCACGATCCTCGACCGCAACCAGGGCTGCTCCGGGTGCCCGACCCCCGTCGCGGAAGTGGGGACATTCCGGATTTCCCGTATCGGCAACGACATCGTCCTCGACTGGACCGCGGATCCCGTCAGCGCGACCCGGTACGCCGTGTATCGGGTCTTCGGGCCGGGTTTCAGCGAGGCGGTGCGGATCGGGACGTCGGATACGAAGACCTTCGTCCACGAGGGAGCCGCCCTCTCCGGCGAGGACTTCTACTATCGCGTGAGCGCGGTCGACGCCTGCGGGAACGAGTCGGAGAGAGGATCGTGAGGCGGTTCAGCCTCCGAAGCGTTCCGGCATCCGGACGGCGACGACCCGCCCGCGCGCGCAGACCTGTCCCTCCGCCGAGAGCGTCATGCTCAGGACGACCTTCTTCCCCTTGACCTCCTCGATCCGGGCCCGGACCTCGAGCGGGGGGCCGAGGGGGGTCGGCCGGAGGTAATCGACCTGGAGCGACGCCGTGACGCACCGGATCGGAGGCTCCGTGTCCATCCCGCGCCCCTCCGCGCGGTAGAGCGCAGCCGCGGCCGATCCGGTCCCGTGGCAATCGATCAGAGAGGCGATCAACCCGCCGTACACGAAGCCCGGGATCGCGGTGTGCTCCGGTCGCGGGACGAAACGACAGACCGTTTCGTCTCCGTCCCAGAAGCTCCGGATACGGAGGCCCCGCTCGTTGAGCCGCCCGCATCCGTAGCAGCGCGCGACGTCGTCGGGGTAGTGATCCTGGAACGCTCGATCGGTCATCGTCCCCCCCACCCCGTGCGCCGGGGCTCCCAGTACGCCCTTCCGTGCGCCACCACGTACTCGGTGCGGGCGAAGAGTTTGACGAGCACGAGCCCCGCGACGAACCCGCCGGTGTGGGCCCAGAACGCGACGCCCCCGACCGAATCCCCCCCGAGGGTCAGCACTCCGCTCAGGAACTGGAGCAAGAGCCAGTAGACGAGCATCGTCCACGCCGGGAGCGCGAACGACGTGAAGAAGAATCCGAGAGGGACGAGGGTCCACACACGGACCCTCGGGTAAAGGACCAGATAGGCACCCATGACGCCGCTGATCGCTCCCGAGGCGCCGACCATCGGAACCGGGGAGGCCGGCGTGAGTGCGACCTGCGCGCCCGCCGCCGCGAGCCCGGTCAGCAGGTAGAACAACAGGAATCGCAGACGCCCCATGGCGTCCTCGACGTTGTTCCCGAAGATCCACAGGAACCAGAGATTCCCGATCAGGTGCATCCAGGAGCCGTGCAGGAACATGGAGGTGACGAGGTGCAAGACGCCGCGTCCGGGATCGGTCGCGCAAACCAGGCCCGGACCGATGGGAAACTCCGTCCCCGGAGGGACCAGACCGGTCAGTTCTCCCGCGATGAGACCGTAGTTGCAGACCGAACGGGCGAGAGCGACGGGCGTCCCGGCACCCTGCACCAGGAGCCAGGAGGCGGCGTTCAGCCCGAGGATGCCGAACGTGACGATCGGGGTCCGAAAGGTCCGGTTCTCGTCGTGGTAGGGGATCATCTAGACGATCTGCCCTTCGCGCAGGAGGCGGCTCATCGCCCGGAACTCGGCGTGGTCCCTCGTGCGGGCCCACTCGAAGGCGACCGACTCGTGGTTGGTGAGCACCGCCCCCGCGTCCCGCATCCGATCGAGCGCGTGGCGGCGGTACTCCTCTCCGCGCCCGCTGACGCACTCCCAGCAGACGTGGACGTCCGTTCCGGCTCGCAGCAGTTCGAGGACCGTCTGCAGGACGCAAACGTGAGCCTCGATGCCGGCGACGACGATCTGCCGCCGATCCGGGAGGAGCCCGGGAAGGAGGTCGTCGAGCGCGCGCCCGAAGGAGGGCTCCTCGCAGCACCCGAAGGCGACTTTGGTCACGTGGCGCGTCGGGACCGTCAACGCGTCGTAGGCCGCCCGGACCTCCGGGTGCGTCGGGCCCAGCCCTTCCGGGTATTGCTCCGTGAGGACGACGGGTCGGCCGAAGAGCTCCGCGATCTTCATGAGCCGCACGGTGGCGGCGATCGTGCGGTCCTTCCGGAACGCCAGGTCGAGAAGCTTTCCCTGAAGGTCGATCGCCACCACGGCGCTACGGCCGACGTCGAGCCGATCTCCGGACCCCATGAGATCCTCCGCGAGGACCGATGGTAGCGCGCGGATCCGGACGGGCAAGAAAAAACCGCCCCGGCCCGGCACCGAGTTGGGCGGCGCCGGGCCGGGGCGGTGCGCTAGGGAGAACTCAGGCCTCCCTCAGGGATCTCAGGGGCAGTCCCCGTTCCCTTTCTGGACCACCCGCGCACGGCCGACGCTCTCGGATCCGTACGACGAGTCCTTGCTCCCGTCGTTGAACTGCACCACGTAGAAGAAGACCTGTCCGGGTTGCGGCACCGCGGTGTCGGCGTTGCCGGTCGTGTTGGCGTCGAGGGACTCCCGTTCGATGCAGGTGACCCGGCCCATGTCGACGTTCGAGCCGTCGATCCTCAGCTCTGAGAGGTTCCCTCGGACCACGTCGTAGTGGACCGCCCCGACGACGGGATCCCAAGACACGGTCGTCGCCTGGGCCCCCGCCATCTGGAGCACGATCGGTTCGACGACGTCGTCGAGATCGTGCGGCACGTCGACCGCGTCGGATGCGGGAGTCTGGTTGCCGGACTGGTCGGTGGCAGTGTAGGTCGCGGTGTAGACGCGGCCGTCGCCGCCGCCCTGCCGCTCGGCGCGGACCTGGAACTCGAAGTCCGAGGGACCGAGCTGGATGTCGTTGGTGGTGAAGCCGTCTCCGCCTCCGTTCACGTCGTCGGGCTCGTCCGAGTTGACCGACGCAAGCGCGAGGACCGGGGACGGATCGCAGATGTCGGCGGCCGTGACCGTCGCGGAGATGGTGTGCATCGTGTGGTTCGGCGGCCAGAGGTAGTCGGGAGTCACCTCCACCGAGATCGTCGGCGGGATGGTGTCCTGCACGGTGACCGCGACCGTCGCGGGGACCGAGTCCTCCCACGGATCGGTCACGACCAGGGTCGCGAGGGTGGTTCCCAGCGGGAAGAACCCGGTGGGGGTGGGGCTCGTCGGGTCGTCGAAGGTGACCCCCGGCGCGCTCCAGAAGTACGTGAACGGATCGTTGTCGGGATCGTACGAGCCCGTTCCGTCGAGCATGACCATCACGCCCCGGTTCCCGGTGCACTCGAGGGTCTGCGGCGTGCCGGCCACCGCGACCGGCTTGTTGTTGACGACGAGTTGGACCGGGACTTCCTCGAACGCCAGGTAGGGGTCGTTCTCGGCCTGGATCCGGATCATCGCGTCGTGGACGCCGTGCTCGAGGTCGGTCGAGTCGATCAGGACGTCGACCGGCTGGCAGCCGCCGGCCGGGACGACGCCGCTCGTCGGCGACAGGGTAGCCCACTGCGGGATCGACTTGAACTCGACCGCGAGGTTGTCGTGGACGTAGGCGGTGTTGAAGACGGTGGTCAGGCCGTCGTTCCTCGCCTGGTTCTGAATGCCGATCGTCGAGGAGTTGAGAAGCCCCGCCATCGACAGGTACTGGGTCACGATCCGGCCGCTCGGATAGAGGATGACCTGGAAGGTGTACCGTCCGACCGAGTACGAGCTGTAGTGGGGCACGTCGATGAACGACAGGATGAAGCGGCTGCCGTCATCGTAGTAGTACGCGCTCGCGGATCCGTGCGTCGAAGAGAAGCTCAGGTCGTCCCAGAACATGGCGATCATGTTCTCGACGCCCGAGGTGCTCGGGAGCGCGTAGTTGGTCAGGTAGCTCGTGGTCCCCGTGTACGAGAACGACAGCCACCCGTTCGAGGAAACCCTCAAGCTGTTGAACGAGTTTCCGTAGAACGGGAAGCTGAAGCTGATCGGCAGCGGGCCCACGACCTCGTCGTCGGCGTTGAGGTCGGTGATCCTCGTTCCGATCCCGGTGATGTCGACCCAGTCGAAGAGCGGACCGCCCGCCTCGTCGGAGTCGGTCCAACGGTAGCCGAACATGTCGGGACCGCCGGAGCCGAGGATGCCGGGGTGGGTGTCTTCCTCGCCCTTTTCGAGCTCGTAACCCTCGTACGGAGTCACGGAGGCGCCGGAGATGATGTTGGCTCCCGACGACCAGTTGAGGTCCGAACTGCCGGTGTTGCAGACGTTCAACGTCTGCGTCGTCTGCGAGTTCGGCGGCAGGATCGCCGACAGACTGTCGGGAGAAACCGCGAGCTCGGGCGGGAACAATCCCTCGCCCGAAAGCGGGATCGAGAGGGCCGGCTCGTCCGGATCGTCGCTCGTGACGGTCAGGCTACCGGTCAAGGTTCCGGAGGTCGTCGGCGCGAACGTCACCGTCACCGGGATCGAGGCGCCGACCGGCAGCGACACCGGCGTCGTGAGTCCGGTGTAACTGAAGTCGCCGCTGATCGACGAGCCTGTCAACGTCAGGACGTCGGTGCCGACGTTACGGATCGACGTATTGAGTGTGCGCGTGTACCCGACGTACGTCGTCGGGAAGGTGAGCGACGCCGGGTCGGCATCGACATCCGGGATGCCGGTGACGGCGAGGGTCACCGGAACGCGGACGAGGGCGCGGGCCGGGTCGTTCGTGTTGAGGTCGATGTTGGCGTTGTACATGCCGCCGATCAGGTCGGTCGCGTCGAACGTGACGTCGAGGTCGACGAAGCCGCCCGGAGGCACGGTCCCCGCCTCGGGCTCGAGGGTGAGCCACCCGGCCGGCGGCCGGAACTCGACCGCCAACTGATCGTGGATGTACGGGGCATTGTAGACGACGGTCAGGCCGTCGTCCTTCGCCGCGTTCTGGATCCCGATCGTCGCGCCGGCGAGATCGGCCGTGGTCATCGAGTTGTACTGGTAGACGATCCGGCCGTTGCGATACAGGATCACCTGGAAGGTGTACAGCTGCCCGCTGGGGCTGAACTGATCCCAATTGGTGTACTGCACGATGAAGCGGTTGCCGTCGCTGTAGTACTTCGCGTTCCCGTTTCTCTGGTGCAGGTCGTCGTGGAAGACGGCCAAGAGGTTTTCGGGAGCGGAGGTGCTGGGCAGCTGGTAGTTCGTCAGGCTGGTCGCGGTGCTCGTGAACGACAGGAAGCCGTTCGTGCACACCCGCACCGTGCTGAAGGATTGCCCGTAGAACGGGAACGGGAAGCCGATGTTGATCGGGCCGAAATTGGAGTCGTCGGAAGTCGCGAACGGGATCGTCGTGCCGATCGCGCTGATGTCGAACCAGCTGTAGACCGGCCCGCCGGGCTGATCGGAGTCCTTCCACGTGTACCCGTACATGTCGGGTCCGCCGGACCCGAGCAGGCCGGGACGGGTGTCCTCCTCCTCCTTCTTCAGCTCGGGGCTCGAATCGACGGGAACCGTGACCCCGGTCAGAAGTCCGACCTGGGAAACGAACGTGAGATCGCTACCGCCGGAATTGGTGATCCGCAGGTTCCGGTGGAGCACCTCGCCCGCCATTATCGCCTCGGCGAATGAGGTGGGCGACCAGCCGACGACCGGCGGAGGGATGGCGACGCCGGTGACCGGCATCGTCTTGTCGGGGGTCGTCGGATCGTCGCTGATCACGTGCACGTGGGCCTCGAGCGGACCCGGGGTCGTCGGGGTCCAGCGCAGGTTGAAGAGTCGTGCCGCGCCCGGCGGCAGCGGGAACGCCGCTTCGGGGATGTTCTCCCCGCCGCCTTCTCCCGGAGGCTCCTCGACGAGGAGCGAAGGATCGTCCGAGTAGACGTCCGAGACGTTGAGCGTGTCGGTCCCCGTGTTCACGACCTGGAAGGTGGTCAGGTAGGAGTACCCGGTGTAACGGGTTCCGTACTCGTAAGAGCCCGGCACGATCGTCGCGGTCGGAGCGCCGATCACGGTGAGGGTCGCGGGAATCCGCTCCTCGTCGGGCAGGTTGTTCGTCAGGACCACCGCGCCGTTCAGCACGCTTCCGAAGCGCTCGCTCGAGTCGAACGTGACGTCGAACAGCCGCTCCCCTCCGGGCGGGATCACCGCATGGCTCGGGGAGACCGCGAGCCAGTCCGGCGTGCGGCTGATCTGGATTGCCAAGTTGTCGTGGACGTAGTTGGTGTTGAAGTTCGTGAGAAGACCGATCGTTTTCGCTGCGTTCTGGATCCCGATCGTTGCCGAATTCAGAGTGGTCGGCGTCATCGTCAGGAACTGGATGAGAATCTTCCCGTTCTGGTAGAGATGCACCTGGAAGGTGTAGCTCTGGCCGGTGGACGGGGAGAAGCGTCCGACGTTGGTGTACTGGATGATGAACCGGTTTCCGTCGAGCTTGTACTTGACGTTTCCGGTCCGCAGGTGCAGGTCGTCCCAGAACACCGCGATCATGTTCGCGGCGCCGGAGGTGGACGGGAGCGTGGTGTTGCTGTTCCGGGAGGCGGTCTCGGAGGTGCTGAACGTGAGCCAGCCGTTCGTCGAGACCTTGAGCGACGTGAAGTTGCTCCCGTAGAACGGGAAGGTCATCCCCATATTGATCGCGGAACTGAGCGCATCGTCGGACGATCCGAACGTGATCTGCGTTCCCGTCGCGCTGATGTCGACCCAGTTGAATGCCGGGCCGCCCGAGGCGTCCGAGTCCTTCCAGCGGTAACCGAAGGCGTCGGGGCCGCCTGCACCGTTCACGCCCACGTCGTCGGTGTAGACGACCGTGCCGTTCCCGAGATCGACCCCCGCGTCGACGACGAGGTCCGATCCGCCGGTGTTACGCACCGTCAGCGGGCGTACGACCTGGTTCCCGGAGTACAGCGTCTCGTTGAACGAGGTCGGGCTGTAAATCATGATCGGCGTCGGGATCGCGTTCCCCGACACCGGAACGTCGAGACTCGGGTCGGCGGCGTCGTTGCTCAGGATCGTGAGCGACCCGCTGAACGGGCCGAGCACCGACGGTGTCCACGTGACGGTCACGTTCTGCGAGCCGTGGGGCGCAACGTGGAACGTGGCCGGGCTCGCCACGAGATCGGGGCTGCTCCCCACGATGTCGCTGACCATCAGCGTGTCGGTCCCGTCGTTGACCACGATCAGGTTGCGCGCGTTCGGTTGCGTGACGAAGACGTCCCCGTACGCGAGCGAAGTCGGCTGCACCTCGATGTCCGGGGCCCCGATCACGTGCAGGGACGCGGAGACGACGTGCGGGGAGTTGTACGGGTCGTTCGTGTAGATGTTGACCCAACCCGGGTAGGTCCCGCCCTCGAGGCCCGAGGCGTTCATGTTCAACGTGATCGTCTTCGATTCTCCGGCGCGGATCCGTCCGGAGGTCGGGGAGACGGTCAGCCATTGCGGGGTCGCGGCGATGCGCACCGCGAGGTTGTCGTGGAGGTACGCCTGGTTGAAGGCAACCGTCGTGCCGTCGTCCTTCGTGGCGTTCTGGATGCCGACGGTGGCGCTCGTGAGGTCGCCGGTCTGCACGTTCAGATACTGCAGCGTGATCGCGCCGCTCGCCTCGAGGATCGCCTGGAAGGTGTAGGTTCCCGCACCGCTGTACCGGGGCACGTTGTTCCACTGCACGATCGCCGAGTTCCCGAACGACTGATAGTAGATCGCGGCGCCGCCGGTGACGTTGAGATCGTCCCAGAACGCGGCGACCAGATTTTCGGGGGCGCCGGAGTTCGGGAGGGGCTGGTTGGAGTAGGACGTCGCCGACGACGTGAACGACAGCCAGCCGTTCGTGCACACGCGGAACGAGTTGAAGAGGGTTCCGTAGAACGGCATGTTGAAGTCGAGCAGGATCGGAGCGCTCGTCGAGTCGTCGCCGGAGACGGAGATCTGGGTGCCCGTGCCGGAAATGTCGACCCAGTTGAACGCCGGTCCGCCCGGTTCGTCGCTGTCGATCCAACGGTACCCGAAGCCGTCGGGGCCACCGGCGCCGGCCGTGACGGGGTCGCCGACCCGCGGGTCGGTTTCATCCTTCCCGAGGTCGAGGAAGGGGTTCGGAGCCATCGGCTCCCCGAGCGTCGGCGTGGGAATCGTGAAGTCGAGCGTGCCGTCGCCGACGTTGCTCAGGACGACCGTGCGCGTCGTCTGCTGTCCGGTGAAGAGTTCCGCGAAGACCGACGTCGGATCGACCGCTCCCGTCGGGTAGGGAAGGGTCGTCCCGGTCGCGAGGTTCGAGAGCGGGCCGGCGTTCCCCCATTCGTCGAACGCCTTGATCGCGAAGTAGTAGTTCGTGCTGAAGATCAGATTCCGGACTTCCATGCTCTGGGCCGAGCCGGCGGGAAGGGGTTCCGGCTCGTTTCCGGCACGGGTCGCCGACGACCAGTTCGTCTCGTCGATCGGCGACGTGGAGTAGCGTACCTCGTAGTACGCGGCGGTTCCGACTCCCGCATCGTCGCCCGTCGCGGTCCAGGTCAGCCCCATCGTGTTGGAGCCGGGGTCGATCGTCGCGAGATCGTCGATCATCCCGGGGGGATCGACGTCGGGCTCCGCGATCGCGAAGAAGGCGTTGAGGCGTCCACCGCTCACGCAGCGCCCCGCGAGGGCGGGGATCGGATCGGTCGCGTCGAGGAGGACCTGCTTCAGCTGGGTGTACGGGATGTTCGGGTTGACCGCCTTGATCAACGCGCAGACGCCCGCGGTGTGCGGGGTCGCCATCGACGTGCCCGAGAGCTGCCCGTACGAGTTGCCGGGGAGGGTGCTCAGGATGTTCACGCCCGGGGCGCCGAGGTCGACCGACACGAGCCCGTAATTCGAGAAGGAGGCGAGCTGGTCGTTGTGATCGGTCGCGGCGACCGAGATGATGTTCGGGAGGTTGTACGCGGCGGGGTACGCGGGGCTCGTGTCGCTGTTCGCCCCGTTGTTCCCTGCGGCGGCGACGAACAGGATGTCGTTCGCGCCGGCGTTCGCGATCGCGTCGTAAAGGGCCTGCGAGAACGAACCGCCGCCCCACGAGTTGCTCGTGAGGTCGACACCCATCATCGTCGTGTAGTCCACGGCGCGGATCGCGTTCGCGGTCGAGCCGGAACCTCCCGCGCTCAGGAACTTGGCGCCCATGATCTTGACGTTCCAGTTCACGCCGACGACGCCGATCCCGTTGTTTCCGACGGCGCCGATCGTCCCGGAGCAATGCGTTCCGTGGCCGTTGTCGTCGAACGGGTCACCGTCCTCGTTGATGAAGTCGTACCCGTGGACGTCGTCGATGAACCCGTTGAGGTCGTCGTCGATCCCGTTTCCGGGGATCTCGCCGGGGTTCGTCCAGATGTTCGCCGCGAGGTCCGGGTGGTTGTAATCGATTCCGGTGTCGATCACGGCGACCAGGACGTCCGAGCTGCCGGTCGACACGCCCCACGCGATGTCGGCGTCGATGTCGGCGTCCGGAGTCCCCCCGGTCTGACCGGTGTTGTTCAACCCGTACAGCTCACCGAAGCGCGGGTCGTTCGGGACGACGTTCAGCTTCAGCACGTAGTTCGGTTCCACGTACTGGATGACGTCCTCCCGGCTCAAGAGGTCGATCGCCCGTTCCACCGTCATCCCTTCGGGAAGTTTCCAGTGGAAGGCGCCCGAGGCGAAAGTCCACTTCCGGGTCGCGCCGATGCGGGCCCGGATCCCTTCGATCTCGAGTGCTGTGGCGCCGGGCGTGAATTTCAAGAGGACTTCACCCGGGATGTACTCCGGTCCCGTAGGGCCGGGCGGCGCTCCGCCGATCGTCGGCAGCGTCAGCGCCAGCAGGCAGAAAGCGAGCAGAATGGTCCGTGGGCGATGCATACCGTAGACCCTCCCTGGAGACAGAACCGAGGCACACCGGCGCCATACCGGGTGGCCGGAAATCACTCTCGACCCGTGGACAAGAGACTCCACGCCTCCGCTGCGCAGGGTCCCGTAACGCTCGCCCGGGGGGATGGTGGGCGCGCGGGCCTCGCACGACACTCGGCGTCTCTTCGGCGGAAGTTGCAGTCCTTCCACCGCCGAGGCGTCGTGATGGAGAACACCAAGTTCTTACCACTGACGCGGGCCCGAGTCAAACAGAATCCAACGTGGCCGCGAGGTTGTTGGGGGATGGAACTCTCGAGGTGGCG
>CAYLHQ010000034.1:0-41636 GCA_964383585.1 uncultured Acidobacteriota bacterium | reverse complement strand
CATATATGTATTATGTGCATATATCGCCTCGGTGTCAAGCGCCCGTCGGCCCAACGCTCGCGCTCAGCGGCGGGATCGCGTGGCGCGGCCCTTGCGTCTTTCGCAAGGGCCGTGACGCGCGAGACTGTCCGCTGCAGCGCGTTGTTGGGCGGCACACCGCGACGCCTGCCCCTCGGTCTCGCGGAGCGGCCAAGAGATGGTGCGGTCACCTCAGTGTACTGCGATGCTTGGAATGGCATTTCGGAACTCAACCTTGACGTTGAACGGCGGCTTTTTAGTTGCGAGGACGGTCTCTTCGATTTGCCGGGCCGACTGGGAGTCGCAGCGGTAGAAGACGAAGCAGAACCTACTCGGGTCGCCGAGTCGTCCGAGGGCCCAGTTGCCGAAGTCCCCGACGTGCGCCTTCAGCCGGTCGCGAATCGTTCCGCTGGTTGATCGCCCGATGTACGCCAGCTTGAGCTGCGTGCCCTCCCGGTACAGAACCTCGTATACACCCGTTACCGTGGGCGCGTGCTGATCGACAGAGACCCTCGAGAAGTCGAATGGTCCCTCCCAAGACCGACCGTAATCGTCACGGTACATTGGACCCTCCTCGCTCATTGCGACCTGCAGCGAACTTCTTGTCCACCCAACGAGAATTATACGGAACAGTGTTTGTGTGTAACGGCGAACAGAGTTCCGTATAGATGGTTAACGAGCACACTCGGAAACTCCCGAATCCTTCTGACTCTCCTGTTTATAAACCCGTACTTGCTCTCCGGCACGCGGCAAGTTGCGCTCCAGCAGCACTCCGGGGCCCTTCCCCGGCACCGTCACAGCGAGTCTCCAGGGCTGCGGACCGCCCGGCCGCCGCGATTGAGCACGTGGGTATAAATCATCGTCGTGGTGACGTCTCGGTGACCGAGAAGCTCCTGGATCGTGCGGATGTCGTAGCCGTCCTCGAGGAGGTGGGTCGCGAACGAGTGCCGCAGGGTGTGACAAGAGGCCCGCTTGGCGAGGCCGGCGCCGAGGACCGCCGTCCGGAAGGCCCGCTGCAGGGCGGACTCGTGGTAGTGATGGCGGCGGACCTGGCCGGTGGCTCGGTCGGAGTAGGTCCGCGTCGCGGGGAAGACCCACTGCCAGGCCCACTCCCGGCCGGCGTTCGGGTACTTCCGGGCGATGCGATCAGGCAGTTCTACCCAGCCCGCACCGCGTTCGAGGTCGCTCTCGTGCTGCGCGCGCACGGCGGCCAGATGGTCGGGGAGCGCCCTCGCGGCGGTTTCGGAGAGCACGGTCCGTCGGTCGCGGTTCCCCTTGCCGGCTCGGATCAGGAGTTCGCGGCGGGGGAGGTCGACGTCCTGCACGCGAAGCCGCGCGCATTCGAGCAGCCGGAGCCCGCTCCCGTAGAGCACGAGCGTCATCAGGCGCGCGACGCCGTCGAGTCGATCGAGGATCGCGCGGACCTCGTCGCGGGTGAGGACGACGGGGAGGCGGAGGGGGCGCTTCGCGCGGACCACGCGCTCGAGCCTGCGCAACTCGATCTCGAGGACCTCGTGATCGAGAAACAGCAGCGCGCCGAGGGCCTGGTTCTGCGTCGATGCGCTGCAGCCGCGAACCGCGAGGGCCGTGAGGAATGCCTCGATCTCCGGTTCGGCCAGCCGGCTGGGGTGGCGCTGCCCGTGAAACACGATGAAGCGGCGGATCCAGTGCACGTACGCCTTCTCGGTTCGCGGGCTGTGGTGTTTCGCTCGGATGCGTCCGCGTACCTGGTCGAGAAGTCTCGGAGGTCCGGGGGATGGCGTCGGCGGGGGTTCGAGAGTCGGTTCGTCCATGCGGCCAATCTTGCGACGGCGGGGACGTGCGGAAGGAAGTGGGTTGCAGAACCGGAACGGTATCAAAAAGGGCGGAGCGCCGTCGCGGAGGTGGGCGTCGACCCGGTCGAGCGCCTCGCGGTGGGCGCGCTCCCACTCGGCCGGCGAGAGACCGTCGCCTCCCCAAAGACGGCGATTCGCGTGGATTGCGTCGAGGGAGACGATCCGCGCGCCATGGCGGGCGGCGAGGCCCCGGGCGAGCGTCGACTTGCCGGAAAAGGCTGAACCGCATGGGAGCGCGAGCAGGCGGCGATCCGGGCGTCGGTCTCGGCGGGACGAATCACCACGGCGGGTCTAGCATGACGGGCATGGCGAAATTCCTTCTTTGGTTGATCCTGCTGGTCGTCTGCTGGCCGCTCGCGCTCCTGGCGCTCGTCCTCTACCCGATCGTCTGGATCCTGCTGCTCCCGTTCCGCCTCGTGGGGATCGCCGTCGACGTCGTCTTCGAGACGCTTCGGGCGATCCTCCTCCTGCCGGCGCGGGCGCTGCGGGGGCCTAGAACCTGAGCGACAGGCAGGACGCTCCGCCGTCCATCTTCTGGAACTCGGAGAGGGGGACGGTCGCGACCTGGTAGCCGATCTCGCGGAGCCTCCCCTCGAGAGCGGGGAACCCCTCCGCCATCAGCACCCAGTCGTTCACGCGGATCAGGTTCGCGGCGTACGCCTCCTCGGAGGGGACGCGCACGAGTTCCCACCCGCGGAGGGCGTGGTGCCCCGCGATCGATTCCGCGACGGCGAGGCGCCCCTCGCCGAGGGCGCCGACGCCGCTCTTCAGGTGCAGGAGGCCGTTCCGCCCGCGCAGGTCGACCGGGGTCACGTCGAATCCGGCACCTTCGAGGATCGCGGTGATCCGCTCGGCCCCTTCCGGGTTGGTGCGGCCGGAGATCCCGACGAAGAAGTGCCCATCCGCCTCGAGGACGTCCCCGCCGTCCACGGTTGCGGGGGGCTCGATCGTCTCGATCTTGTGGAAGAACTGCTCGAGCGCGGGGCGGATGCGGAACGCCTCCTGGCGCCGCGCGGCGGCGCCGGGGCGGCAGACGATCGCGATCTTCGGGATCAGCACCGCCGTATCCTCGACGAACGTCGCGTCGGGGTGGTCGTCGTCGGCGTCGAGGACGGTGACTTCGAGCCCCGCGCGCTCGAGGGCGTCGCGGTAGGCCTTGTGCTGCTTGAGCGCCCGGGCGACGTTCGGGCGGCCCAGGTTCGTGGTCGTGATCCCTTCCGCGAGGGTCGCGGACGGGGTGCGGACGATGGCGCGCCGGAACGCTCTCACGGGTGCGGGCTCCTTGTCGCTCCGCCGATCCGGACCAGGTCCTGTCGTCCGTACCGGCGGCGGGTGTCGCCGAGGTCGTCGCCGCGGAGTTCGCGCAGGGCGAAGGTGACGAACTCGCGCGTGACGCGCTTTCTCCAGTGGAGGACGAAGTCGGTGTTGTCCATCGGCTTCGCGTCGGCGTGGGCGAGGCGGGCCGCCTCGGCGATCGCCGCGTCGGTCAGGGGTTTGCCGAGGAGCGCCTCCGCCGCGCGGGTGGCTTCGACCGGGCGCGAGGCGACCGCGCCGAGGACGAGGCGCGCCGCCTCGACCGTGCCGTCCTCGGCGGTCTTCACCGCGGCCGCGACGGAGAGGACGGGGAAGTCGAAGGATCCGCGGCGGCGGAGCTTCCAGTAGGTGCTCCTCCAGCCGGGGGCGTCGTCGAGGTGGACGGCCGTGAGGACCTCGTCGGGCCGCCGGGTCAGGTGGTGGATCCCGTCGTTCCGGTAGAGGTCGGCGAGGGGGAGGGTTCGCTCGCCGTCCTTTCTCGAAACGAGGGTGATGCGCGCGCCGAGAGCCACGAGCATCGGGGCGGTGTCGGTCGAGGAGACGGCGAGGCAGCGGTCGCTCCCGGGGGCGACCCAACAGGTGTCCCCCTCCTTCTTCATGCAGAAGCCGATCGCCTGCCGCCACTCGTAGTTCTGGTCGTAGTAGTTGCAGCGGGTGTCGAGGCAGAGGTTCCCGCCGAGAGTCCCCATGTTCCGGAGGTGCGGGGTCGCGATCTGGGCGGCGGCCTGGAAGAGCCCTGGGTACCGTTTCTTGATGCGGGGATCGGTCGCGAGGGACGCGAGGGTGAGCCCGGCGCCGAGCGTCATGCCGCGGCCGTTCCCGATCGCGCGAAGCTCGGGGACATGCCTCAACCCGATGACGACCTTCGGGGTCTGCTGCCGGCGCTTCATGTTCGGGAGGAGGTCGGTCCCTCCCGCGAGGAGCATCGCCTCGCCCGGGGGGTGGTCGGCGAGGGCGGCCGCCGCGTCGGCCACGGTGCCGGCTTTGACGTAGCGGAAGTCGGGGAGGCGCATCATGGCTTGGCCGCCAGCTTCGCCGACCGCTTCCGCTCGGGGTCGTTGGTCGCGTCGCCGTTTCCTCCCTCCCAAGGGGTGGGGACGAGCAACGGCTCGGGGAAGGCGATCTCGGGGAATCCCGACGGACCGTAGCGCGCCGGCTTTCCCTGCTCCTTCGCGTCGAGCGCCTTCCGAATCTTCTCGGGGGTGATGGGAGTCTCGTCGATCCGCACGCCGACCGCGTCGTAGACGGCGTTTGCGAGCGCGGGCATCACCGGGAGGAGCGGGCCCTGGCCGACCTCCTTCGCACCGAAGGGGCCACGCGGGTCGGGGACCTCGATCAACTCGGTGTCGACCTCGGGCATGTCGAGCGAGGTCGGGCTCTTGTACTCGAGGATCGACGGGAACTTGTGGACGAGGGCGTGAGAAAGCTTCTCCGGGAGGCGGCGGAAGGTCTGCTCCTCCATGAGCGCCTCCCCGAGCCCCATGTACACGGAGCCCTCGACCTGCCCGCGCGCGAGGACGGGGTTCAACGCGCGGCCGATGTCGTGGGCGATCCAGACCTTCGGGACGTGGACCCAGCCGGTCGCGGGATCGACCTCCACCTCGACGACGCAGGCGGTGTACGAGTACGTCGGAGAGGGGCCGACGCCTCCGCCCTTGTACTTCCCCGGAGGGCGCGGCGGCGTGTAGGAGCCGGTCGTCCCGAGCGTCCCGAACTTCGCCTCGGCGAGGATCACCGCTTCCTGGAAGGTGACGCCGCGGCCCGGGTCGGACGCGTCGAAAACGCGTCGCTCCGCGAAGACAAGGCGGTCTTTCGGCGTTCCGAGCTTCTCCGCTGCGGCTTCGGCGAGGAGGTCGCGCGCGCGCTCGGCCGCCTGGATCGCCGCGTTCCCCATCATCAAGGTGACGCGGGAGGAGTAGGAGCCGAGGTCGACCGGGGTGAGGTCGGTGTCGGCGGTCACGGCACGGATGTCGAACGGGTGGATCCCGAGGATCTCGGCGACGCAGTTCACGAGGACGTCGTCGGAACCCTGGCCCACCTCGGTGGCGCCGCAGAAGACGGTGACCCCGCCGGAGCGGTCCAGCTTGAGCTGTACGCCCGAGTGCGGGAGCTTGTTCCAATAGATCGGAAGGCCCGCCCCGGAGAGGTACGACGAGCAGGCGAGACCGAGGCCGCGGCCCCCGGGAAGTTTCCGGAACCGCTCCTTCCAGTTCGAGCGGCGGACGACGCTCTCGATGCACTCCGCGAGGCCGATCGTGTTCACGTACATCCAGTTCGCGGTGGTCGTGCCGTCCCGTTCGAGGATCCTGAGGCGGAGGTCCGCCGGGTCGATCGCGAGCGCCTCCGCGATCTTGTCGAGCTGGATCTCCTGGCCGAAGCGGGGCTGCGGCGTGCCGTGGCCGCGCTTCGGGCCGCAGGGGGGCTTGTTCGTGAACATCCGGCACGCCTCGAAGCGGTAGCGCGGGATCCGGTAGGTCACCGTCTGGAGGGCGCCGGTGTAGAACGTGCTCGCGACCCCGTAGGAGCCGTACGCCCCTCCGTCGATGAAGGTCTTGAGGTGCATCGCGGTGATCGAGCCGTCCTTCTTCACCCCGGTCTTGAACGACATCAGCACGGGATGGCGGCCGCGGTGGCAGTAGAAGACCTCCTCGCGTGTGAGGGAGATCTTCACGGGGCGGCCGAGGATGCGGGACGCCTTCGCCACCACGATCTCGTGGTGGAACGGGTCGGTCTTCCCGCCGAAGCCGCCGCCGTTCGGGGTGGCGATCACGCGGATGTGCGCCGCGGGGAGGTCGAGGGCGCGCGCGAGGGCGCGGTGGAGGTAGTGCGGGACCTGGGTGGACGACCAGACGGTGAGCTTCCCCTCCGGGTCCGGCGAGGCGACGGTCGCGTGCTGCTCGAGGGGGAGGTGGGTGTTCCCCTGGTAGAAGAAGACGTCCTCGAAGATGCGGTCGGCCTCGGCGAATCCGGCGTCGGTGTCGCCGAACTCGAAGGACACGCGCTTGTGGACGTTTCCCTCCTCCCCGTACTCGTGGATGCGCGGCTCCGGGTTCCGGTACGCCTCGACGGGGGTCGCGCGGGTGGGGAGCACCTCGTACTCGACCTCGATGAGGCCGAGCGCCTCGAACGCCGTCGCCTCGTCGCGCGCGATCACCGCGGCAACGGGGTCCCCGACGAAGCGGACCTTCCCGCGGCAGAGGGGGTCCTCGTCTTGCGAGACGGGGAGGATGCCGAACGGGATCGGGAAGTGATCGCCGGTGAGGACGAGGAGGACGCCCGGGTGGGCCTCGGCCTTCGAGACGTCGAGGCGTTTGATGTTCGCGAAGGGGACCTTGGAGCGGAAGAGCTTGCACCAGACCATGCGGGGCATCCGGAGGTCGTCGGCGAAGGCGGTTCTCCCCGTGACCTTGGCGCGGCCGTCGACCCGCCGGCGCGGGCGGCCCACGGTCGTGAGCGGGCGTTCGCTCATCTCTTCCGCACCTCGGCCGCGAGCGGGTCGCCGGTTTTCGCCCAGTCGTGCTCGTCCTTCGTCTCGTGCCCCTCGCCGCGAAGCCGGGCGGCGGCCTCTTCCACCGCCTCGACGATTTGGTTGTAGCCGGTGCAGCGGCAGAGGTTCCCCGAGAGGGCGTCCTTGATCTCGTCGCGCGTCGGGTTCGGGTTGTGGTCGAGGAGGTGCTTCGCCGTGATCAGGAAACCGGGGGTGCAGTAACCGCACTGAGAGCCGCCGAGATCGGCGAAGGCGGCCTGCAGCGGGTGGAGGTGGCCGTCGCGTCCCTCGAGCCCTTCGACCGTCACGACCTCGCGGCCGTCGCACTCGACGCCGGCGACGAGGCAGGAGAGAACCGGCACGCCGTCGAGAAGGACGGCGCAGGCGCCGCACTCGCCGAGTTCGCACCCGTGCTTCGTGCCGGGGAGGTTCAACTCCTCCCGCAGGATCTCGAGCAACGTCTTGTACGGCGGAAACGCGACGTCGTGCTCCTCGCCGTTGACCTTCAATCGCATTGGGGAAGTATAGGGGACATTCCGCTTTTTGTTCTAAAGACTCAAGGTCCGCCGCGTGACGGCTCGCGAAGGGCGACCCGTCCGGAGCCGCGGGGACCCCGCTCCGCGCGACGAGCGCGCAGGGGACAGGGGCCCCGAGCGCTCGCGAGACGCGAGTCGTGCGATGCGGGTCGCGGTGGAGGACAGGGAGTCCAGCGCGAGCCGTCTCGCGGCGGAACTTGAGTCTTTAGAACAAAAAGCGGAATGTCCCCTAACGCTTCTTCTTCGGGGTGACGTGGCCGGCGCCGTAACGGTCCCCCTCGTCGGCGACGCCGAGGTCGGGAACGGAGGGGAGGGCGGAGAAAAAGGAATCGTCGTCCCACTTCGCGGGCTTCGCCGGGGCGGCGGGGCGCGCCGCGCTCGCCGTTGCCGCCGGGGTCTCGGTTCTCTCCGAGGTTCGCCGTCCGCGGCCACCCCGCCGTCTGCGCCGTTTGCGCCCGATCTTGACGGGCGCCGCCGTCGGCACCGCGGCAGGCGTCTCCTGTCTCGCGTCGCTGGGAGACCACGCGCGGAAGGCGGCGCGGTAGTCGCCCTCGTACCGGTCGGCGAGCGCGGCGAGAAGGGCGAGGGCGTCCGGAAACACGTCGCGCTCCGGAAGCGTGCGCCGTGCTCCGCGTCGAACGGCAGCGAGAGGGACCATGCGGACGAGGGTCGCGAGCGCCTGCCGGCAGCGCTCCTGCTCCCGGCGCGGGACGCGGAGGCGCAGGGCAAGCGGGCGCAGCCATTCGTCCGGGAGGGTTCGCACGTCGGTCCCCCGCGCGAGCGGCTTCGCCTTCCCGTCGGCGCCCCAGCCGAGGCGCCGGGCGACGAGAGGAAGGAAGAGGGCCGCCAGGATCTCTCCCGTCGCGACCTCTTTGTCGCCGAACCTGCGGTCGAACGATTCGAGCGACGCGAGGAGGAGGGCTCGCGCCTCGGGGTCGGCGCCGTAGAACGGGGCAATCTCCTCGAGCACGACGTCGAAGACGGCGGTGTCGAACATCCACTCGAAGGACCGTCTCGCCGCGCCTCCGCGGCAGAAGCGGTTGATCTCCTCGAGCACGCGCGGAGGGGCCGCCTTCGGGATCTCCCCGCGGGTGCGCCGGAGCGCCGCGAGGGTTTCCTCCTCGATCGCGAAGTCGAGCCGCGCCGCGAACTTGATCGCGCGGAGGATCCGGATCGGGTCCTCCTTGAAACGGACCTCCGGGTCGCCGATCGTCCGCACGACGCGCCGCCTGAGGTCGCCCAGTCCGTCGGCATGATCGAGGACGTTCCCGGTGTTCACGTCGTAGAAGAGCTGATTCACCGTGAAGTCGCGCCGGAGCGCGTCCTCTTCGGGAGTCCCGAACACGTTGTCGTCCCGGATCAGGAGGTCTTCGCCCGCGTCCGGTCCCTCCGCCTCCACCGGATCGCGCGCGCGGAAGGTCGCCACCTCGAGGATCTTCCCGTTTTGGAAGTAGATGTGCGCCAGGCGGAAGCGCCGGCCGATGATCCGGCAGTTGCTGAACAGACGCTTGACCTGGCGCGGGGTCGCCGACGTCCCGATGTCGAAGTCCTTCGGCTTGCGCCCGAGGAGCAGGTCGCGCACGCACCCCCCGACCAGGTACGCGGTGTGTTCGAAGCGGGTCAGTCGCTTCAGGATCTTGACGGCGTCGGGATCGAGGTCGCTCTCGTCGATCGGGGCGTGGACGACGGCGGGCCCGTGGTGGACCGGCGGGCGGGAAGCGGGCTGTCGTAACGGGAGCGGGGTCGATTCGGGCTCTGCCGGGGGGGCCGGGGCGGCGTCCTTCGGTTTCGCGATCCGTTTCGGGATGAGCAGCTCCCGGATTCGTTTCAGCATGGTCCTTCCGTGCGGTCCGGGGCGCCACTATAGAACACGGGCGGTCATCTCCACCGGAAGATCCGGCCGAGGGGGTCGACCTCGACCCGGCGGACGCGGAAGGGGAGAACGTAGACGAGCGGGGTCATCGCCTCTTCGATCTCGACCGTCTCGCGCTTCTCCGTTCCGTCCTCTCCGTGGAGCACGAGTTCGACCGAGAGGGCGTAAAGCCCGCGCGCCTGGACGACCGCGACGTCGTTCCGCCAGTTCCCGTCGGCGGTCGTCATCGACCGGACGGTCGCCGCGATCTCGGGGACGCCGGCCTTCCCGAACCAGTCGTCGAACAGACGCGGCGCGCGCTCCGGGGCGGCCTTCGCGAACGCGGCGCGGAGTTCCGGGAGCGCAAGTCGCGGGCCGGGGGGAGCCGCGAAGAGCGAGCGCAGGACCTCGAAGAAAGGGCCGTCTCCGATTCCGAGGCGGACCATGTCCGGAACTGCCGATCCCTTCCCTCGCAGGACGGCCTCCGGCGCGTCGAGCCCCGCCCGCGCGAGCGCGACGTCCCCCGACAGAAGCGCGAAGTACGCCTCGCGCTGGCGCGCCGTTTCGGTCGGGAGCGAAAGCGCCCGGTCGCGCGCGAAGACGACCGGCTCCCACGCGGCGAAAGCCTCGATCCAGGGGCCGTCCCCGCCGATCCTTTCCCCGAACCACTGGCCGGAAACCAGTTCGGCCCCGTCGGAGTCGGTTTCGAGGGAGAAGCCGGGAGCGGCCGCCGCGAACCCCGAGCCTCGAGTCCGCCGCTCGAGCCCCGGAACGAAGGCGACGTTGAACCCGTCGAACGGGTAGGGCGCGAACGCTCCGGAGTGCCAGGCGACCGCCGGGAAGACGCGAAGCGCGACCGCCTCGGCGTTCGGCCCGCCGGGGGCGGAGGCGACCCGGACCGTCAGGGGGCCCCGGGTCGCCTCGGTGATCACGAGCCCCGGTGCTGCGGCGATCGCGATCGAGCGGAGCGGCAGGTCCGAGGACCACCGCCACTCTCCCTCTTCCCGCGCGCGTTCCCGCCTCCCCGGGCCGATCGCGGTCCACCCTCGGGGCGCGCGGATCGTCACGTCGGCCGTCGCCCACATCCCGGGATGGGAGGGAATCCAGCCGTCCTCCGGTCCGAGGACGGCGCGGTCGGGACCGACCCTCGGGACTCCGTTCCGTCCCGGAGAACCGGAGAGCGCGAACGTCAACGTTCGGGGCCCGTCGAGCGGGGGATCGAGGTCGACGATCAACTCGGAGCCGCGTTTCCGGTGCTCGACGATCCCGGCGCTCGCTCGAGAAGACTCGACTGCCACGCTTTCACCGACCGTGAACACGATGCGGTCGATCCCTCGCCCCTCGACGGTGAGCGAGGAGCGCGCGCGGAAGGCGGCGTTTCCGGGGTCGAGGGTCACCTCGACCGCGACCTTCTCGACCCGGAGGTCGAATGCCGGAGCGGCCGGTGGTTCGGACGCCGGCGCCGTCCGAGCCTGCGAAAGCGCGGAAAGCAAGGGGAGGATCGCCTCGATCATCGAGCCGAAAGGTACGCGGAGGGCCCTGGGCCGTCAAAGAGGATTGCCGGGGGGGGCCGCCTCCGGTATGTTCCCGCGGATGCTCGCCCGGGACCTCATGGTGTCGCCCGTCGTCACGATCCGGTCGGACGCGACCGTCGCCGACCTGTGCGAACTGATGCAGTTCCATCACGTGAACGGGGTCCCGGTCCTCGACGGGGACGACCGGATCGTCGGGATCGCGAGCGAGGAGGACATCCTCTACGGTGCCCTCGGCCTCGACGCGTCGGCACCCGACGCGATCGGTGCCGACGCCCCGCGGGGAGCCCTCGACCGGCTCCGCGTCTCCGAGATCATGACCTCCCCCGCGATCACGGTCGGGGAGGAAACGGAGGTCGAAGAGGCCTGCCGCACCATGTGGAAGATGCGGATCCACCGACTCCCCGTCGTGCAGGACGGGAGGGTCGTCGGGATCCTCTCCGCGATGGATCTCGTCCGCGCGGTGGCCGAAGGGGAGATCGCGCCGTGAGCGAGCCCGGGGCGGTCGCGAGGACGACCTCGCAGCTGATCGCCCACCTTCAAGGGCTGACGGTGGGCGATCTCGATGCGCTCCGCGCGAAGCTCGACGAGGGAATCGCCGCTTCGCGTGCCCTCGGCCACGAGGAGGTCGCCCTGGTCCTCGACGACGCGCGCCGGAGCCTCGCGCGCGGGGATCTCAAGACCTTCCGCAAGAGGGTCGAGACGGCGGTCGCCCGGCTCGGCCACCTGCGGTGAGCGGCGCGTCTCGCGTTCGCGCGCGCTGGCGCGTGGCCGCCGTCCAGACCACCTCGACCGACGATCTCGCCCGGAACCTCGCCCGCGCCGAGCGCGCGATCGCACGGGCGGCGGGGGAGGGGGCCGACCTCGTCGCCCTTCCGGAGAACTTCGCCTACCTCCGCCGGGAGGGGGAGCCGGTTCCGGCGGCGGAACCGCTCGACGGCGCGATCGTCGGCCGCATGAGGGAGGCGGCATCGCGCGCGTCCGTCTTCGTTCTCCTCGGGTCGTTCCCCGAGGCGATCCCGGGTCGGAGGAAGATCCACAACACCTCCGTCCTCCTCGGACCCCGGGGCACGATCGAGGCGGTCTACCGGAAAATCCATCTCTTCGACGTGAAGATCTCCGGGAAGGTCGACCTCCGCGAGTCGCGCACGGTCGAGCCGGGGGCGGAGACGGTCGTCGCGAAGACCCCGCTCGGCGCGCTCGGGCTTTCGATCTGCTACGACCTGCGCTTTCCGGAACTCTACCGCCGTCTTGCCCTCGCGGGGGCGGAGGTTCTCTTCGTCCCCTCCGCCTTCACCGACTACACCGGCCGCTTCCACTGGACGGCGCTCCTCCGCGCCCGCGCGATCGAGAACCAGTGCTTCGTCGTCGCCCCCGCCCAGACCGGCATCCACCATCCGGGCCGCGCCTCGTACGGGCACGCCGCGGTCGTCGATCCGTGGGGGACCGTGCTCCGACAACTCGGGACGCGGCCGGGGATCGCGTACGCGGAGATCGATCTCGAACGGCTCCGGCGCGTGCGAAGCGGCATGCCGGTCCTCCGCCACGTCCGCCTCGTCTAGGGCTTCCCGTCCGCGCCGCCGTCCTTCGCCGCGAGGGCGCGGGCCGTGTCGAGGTTGTGCCGCGCCTCCGTCGAGGAGGGCATCGCCTCGACCGCGCGCTCGAAGGCGTCGATCGCCTCGCCGAGGCGACCCTGCCGCGCGAGGGCGATCCCGAGGTTCATCCGGGAGTTCCCGTGGCCCGGGACGATCGCGAGCGCCTCGCGGTAGGCACGCTCGGCGCCGGCGAAATCGCCCTTCGCGAGGAGCAGGTTCCCGTAGTTGTACCGCGCGAAGAGGTTCCCGGGCGCGAGGGAGATCGCCTCCTCGTAGTGCCGCTCCGCGAGGGCCGTCTCCCCGTCGCGGGCGAGCGCGTCGGCGAGACCGAGATGGGCGGTCGCCGCGCCGGGCAGTCGCTCCACCTCGGCGCCGAACAGGGAGCGCTCGTCCCGCCAATCGGGGATACGCGCGGTCGAACGCGACGCGAGGAGGGCGACGGAGGCGAGGAGCGCCGCGGCGGTCGCACGCCGCAACGCCGGCGCCATCCCCTGCGCGGCCGCGACCGCGGCCCCCACGGCGAGCGCCCATCCCGCCGACGGGAGGTAGAGGAAGCGCTCCGCCCAAGGGAAGGCGATCCCCGCCGGCGCGCGGATGGGGACGACGAAATTCGTGAGCGGGAGAAGGGAGGCGAGAAAGAAGCCGATCGACCACGAAAGGGAGGGGAACCGGAATCGCGCGCGCCGTGCGCCCCACGCGAGAAGGACGAAGGCCGCGAGTCCTGCGAGGGGCCCGGGAGCGGCGAGGCTCGCGATCCGTGCGACCCGCGGGAGGATGCCGAGGTCGGCGGGCCAGGCGAGGACGCGGAGGATGTCGAGGAAGGCGCTCCACCAGGTCGCGAAGAGGACCGCGCGACCCGCGGCGGCGGCCGCCGGCGGCTCGGGGGGGATCCCGACGACGGCGAGACGGAGGACGAGGTAGAGCGCCGCCGCGGCGAAGGGCGCGCCGGAGGCCGCGAACGCCGCGCGCGCCCGGCCCCGCGCGGCCTCCCGATCGGAAGGGAGGACGAGCGCGCGGAGGACCGCCCCGAAGAGGACTGCGACCGCCATCTCCTTCGCGAGGAGGCCGGCGAAGGTGAGGGCGAAGACGCCGAAGGCGGCGCCGCGATGACCGTTCCGCGCGCGATGTGCGTCCAGAAGGAGGGCGCCGAGGGCGAAGACGGCGGCGAGGAGATCGGTCCTGCCGGAGATCCACGCGACCGACTCGACGTGGACCGGGTGGACCGCGAAGAGGAGGCCCGCGAAGGTCGCTCCGCGCCGGTCGAGGGCGATCGCGCGGCCGAGGGCGAAGACGAGGCAGGACGCGAGTGCGTGGAGCGAGACGTTTCCCGCGTGGTAGCCGGCCGGGGCGGTGCCGAAGAGCGTGCGGTCGACCATGTAGGTGAAGGTCACGACCGGCCGCCAGTGGCCGATCCGTTCCTCGTTGCCGCTCCTTCGGAAGAAGTCGGAGGAGAGGGCGCCGCTCAAATCGGACCAGTCGTCGAGGAGACGGTTTTCGAGGATCAGCGAACGGTCGTCCCAGACGAAGTCCCCGCGGAGCGAGGGGAGGAAGAGCAGGACCGCCGTCGCGGCGACGAGGAGTGGGGCGGCGGCATCGCGACGCACGCCGGTATCTTATGTTAGGCTTCGGCGCTTTCCGGGGAGGTTCCACCGTGTTCTGCCCGTCCTGCCGCGACGAGTACCGTCCCGGATTCACCCGCTGCGCGACGTGCGGGGTCGATCTCGTCGAGTCGCTCGAACCGACCTCCTCCCGCGCCGAGGCCCCCCGGCCGCGCGAGCGCGGAACGATCGTCGCGGAGCCGACCGCCCCCTACTGCGGTTTCCTCTCCCTCGCCGAGGCGCGGGACGCGAAGTCGCGGATGCGGGAGGCGGGGTTCCACGCCGAGGTCCTGATCCGCGACGGGGAGGGGCCCGACGGGGAAGAAGTCGAGGAGTACTGGCTCCTCGTTCCGCCGCACGCCTTCAAGGCGGCGCAGGCGATCGTCGGGTTCGACGCCGCCGAGGCGGAGGGGAACGAGGTCCTCTGCTCGGTTTGCGACAAGCCGGTCCGCGAGGACGCCGACGCCTGCCCGCACTGCGGGGCCCGGTTCGAGGAAGCCTGATGCCGAAGGTCGAGACCGTCCTCCTCGACGCGGGAGGGGTCCTGCTCGACCTCGACTACGCCTTTGTCCGGAGGCTGCTCGAGGCGCGGCACGCATCGGTCCCGGTCGAGGATCTCTCCCTCGCCGAGGCGTACGCCCGCACGCTGGTCGACGACAGGGTGAGGAACGGCGGCACCTCCGCCGAGGCCTGGCGCGACTACTTCCGGGTGATCCTGACCCGCGTCGGCGTCGCCCCCGAGAAGACCGACGAGATCATCGACGTCTTGTGGGAGGCGCACCTGCGCGTCGGGCTCTGGACGGTGCCGATCGCCGGGGCGGTCGACACGGTGCGGAGGCTCCGGGGTGCGGGGTACCGGATCGGCGTCGTCTCGAACGCGGAAGGGCGCGTCGAGAACGACCTCGCCGTCGCCGGCTTCGAGGGGCTCCTCGACACCGTGATCGACTCGCACGTCGTCGGGGTCGCGAAGCCCGACCCGAAGATCTTCCTCCTCGCCCTCGAGCGGCTCGGAGGCTCCCCCGAGACCGCTATCTTCCTCGGCGACGTCCCCTCGGTCGACGTGGTCGGCGCGCGCGCCGCGGGGGTGTTCCCGATCCTGCTCGACCGGCACGGCCTCTACCCGACGGCGGACGCCCCGCGCCTGCGCGCGATCGAGGAACTTCCCGACTACCTCGCCGCCGGCGCCTGAGGCCCCCGCATTTCCGCGCGGATCCGCCGTCGGAGATCCTCGGGCATCCGGGGGTCGTCGCGGAGCTTCTCGAGGAGCCGGACCGGCGACGGGTTCCCCGGAGCGAGCGCGTTCGCGCGGAGGAGGTGGTCGATCCCTTCCTCGTTCGCGCCGCGGGCGAGGAGGAGAACCGACAGGTTGTAATGCGCCTGCGCGTAGTCCGGCCAGATCCGGACCGCTTCCTTCAGGTGGGGCTCGGCCTCCTGGTAGCGCTTCTCGGCGGCGAGGAAGATCCCTGCGCCCGCCTGGAGCTTCGCCGAGCGCGGAAAGGCGAGGACGTCTTCGGTCGCGAGGGTCAGGTTGTCCTTCCAGGCCGGAATGCGAAGAAGGCTCCGCGCCGAGCACGCGATCGTCAACGCCGCGCCGAGCGCGATCGCGACGCCTCCGGCCGCCCGTCGCGCGCCACGCCTGCCTCCCGCCTCGGCGAGGGCGGCAAGGCCGTGCCCCGCGAGGAGGAAGGCGCCGAAGGCGGGAAGGTAGGTGAGGCGCTCGCCCATGATCGTCCCGGTCGCGAAGAGGAGGTTCGATCCGGGAAGGAGGAAGGCAGTCCACGCGAGGAGCGCGACCGCCTCCGTCCGGCGCCCCCTGTTCCAGGTCCACGCGAGCGCGGCCGCGAGCGCGGCCGCGACGGCGCATCCCGCCCAGAGACGAGGGTCGCCGAACGAGGCGACGACGGGGATCGCGTCGAACGAGTAGTCCGAGGAGAGCGTCGCCGGCCAGACGAGCAGGCCGAGGTAGCGGACGTGGACCCAAAGGGCGGTCGCGATCCGCGCGAAGGTCCCCTCGAAGGCCGCCGGGTTGTCGAGGTAGACGGTCGCGGCCGGTCCGCCGAGCCCGTCGAGCGCGTTCGAGCGGAGGACGAGGGCGGCGAAGGCCGCGAGCGCATACCCCCCCCACGCCGCCCCCGGCGCCCGCGAGCGTTCGCGCTTCTTGCGTCCCCGCAGGAGGTCGTCGGCCGCGAAGACGCAAGGCGCGAGGATCGCGCTTTCCTTCGAGAGCACCGCTCCGAGCCAAAGGAGCCCCGCGAGGAGCGAGAACCCCGTCGCCGCCCCGCCGCGGCTTTCCGCCACGCGCCGGTGGGAAAGCCAGGCGGCGAGGACGAAGAGCGCGGCCAAGACCTCCGCGCGGCCGGCGACGTTCGCCACCGCCTCGACGCGGAGCGGGTGGACGGCGAACAGGAGCGACGCCGCGAGGGCGGTGCCGTAGTGGACGCCGATCTTCCGCGCCACGAACCAGGAGAGGGCGGAGGCGATCGCGTGCAAGAGGACGTTCCCGAGGTGGAACCCCGCAGGCCCCTCCCCGGTGAGCGCGCGATTCAAGGCGAGGGAGGCGACGGTGACCGGCCGGTAGAGCCCGTAGTCCTCGCCGGGGGTCACCCAATACGGCTCGCCGAAGAGCGCGGGCAGACGTCCGAGGTCCCGGATCGCCGGGTTGTCCCGGACGAGCGGCACGTCGTCGAGGGCGAAGTCGAGGGAGCGGGTGCCGAAGAAGACGAGGGCCGCGGCGAGGAAGGGGATGGAGGCCCAGCCCGCCGCAGCCCGATCGGTCATCAGAAGGTGAACGCGTACCCGGCCAGGATCTGGACGTCGGGGGCGTAATCGGTCAGGCCGAGCGAGACGGCGCCGCGGACGACCCCGTTCGAGGCGGGGCGCCAGTTGAGTCCGCCGAGGATGCGCGCGTCGGTGTCGGTCTGCTCGAACCGCTCCGTCTCGAAATACGCCTCGCCGAGGAGGCTGAAGCTCTTCGAGATCGGGAACAGGACCCCTCCCGCGACCGAGGCCGAGGTCTTCCCGTCGAGATCGAACCGGCCGACCTGCCCGTCTTCGTTGAGTCTGACGCCGGCGTCGGCGACGAGGATCATCTTCCCGAAGTCGTGGCGCACCGACCCGAACGCCTTCAGGCTGAACGCGTCGTAGCCGAGCCCGGCCGCGTCATCACCGGTCGGGACGGTGGCGACGAGACCCGCGGCGAACGAGGTGTCGCCGGAGGTCCCGAAGTTCCACTTGCCCCAGACGTCGAGGTCGGTGGCCCCCGTCCCGTCGTCGAGGCCGGGGGGGCCGTCGGTCGAGCCGAAGCCGACGTTGCCGCCGAGCTCGAGCCCCCGGATCGGCTGGATCGCGACCACGAACCGTGCGAGGACGGTGTCGACCGGGTTGTCGTCGTCGCCGTCGGCGAACTCGCCCCGGATCTCCCACCACTGCCTCTGGGCGAGCGCGGGGTCTTCGACGAACGAGAGGTAGAAGCGGTCCTGTGAGGCCGCGGCCGTCGTCGTGCCGGAGGTCGCCTGCGCGAGCGCCGGGAACGCGGCGACGAGCGTCGCGGCAAGAACCGTTGCGGAGCGGGGGAGGCATCGCATCAGCTCGGTCTCCTTGCGTGTTCGGTCGAGGGTCCCGGCGCGCGGACGTCCACCACGCCGGATCGCCGCATTCTGGCACCGCGATGGGCGGTGTCAACCGACCGGCTCGACCTCGGCGCCGGTGTCGGACCCGGGGAGGGGAGGCGCGCAGATCCGCGTCGCGGGTCCGCCGTGGCTTTCGAGCATGTCGAGGAGCCACTTTTCCTGCGCCCGGCGCGCCGACTTGAGCCTGCCCCCCGCACGCGGGGCCGCGACGGCGAAGACGATCTCCCCCTCCGACGTGGACAGAAACCCCGCGAGGACGGCGATTCCACCGTCGGTCGTCGTCAGGGTGCCGGTCTTGGCGGCGAGCGCGGTGGCGTTGGCTCCGGTCGCGAGCCGGGGGAAGAAACGGGAGACGGTGCCGGAATCGCAGCCGGCGACCGAGAGGAGCTGCTCGACCCCGAGGTGGTGGGCCTCCGCGCTCGCGCGGAACTGGCGGAGCATCCGGACGATCTGGCGGGGGGTCAGGCGGTTGTGGCCGAGGCCCGACGCGGTCTCGAGGGCGACGCCGTCCCCGACCCCCTCCGCCAGGAGGGCTTCGATCTCGTCCACCGAGCCTTCGACCTCCGCCACGCGTTCGATGTCGTTGTTCGAATGGCAGTTGAAGCGCCGGAGGGTCTCCGCGAGGGGTTTCGACCGGTGAATCGCCAACTCGACGGCGTTCGGAGGGAGCGACTCCGCCCTCCGGATCGTCCCGGTGACCTTGACCGAGGGCGGCTTCGAGGCCGGGAGTCCCTCTCGCGCCGCGAACGCTTTCCATGCGTTGCGCGTCGCCTCCGACCAGCGTGCGGGGTCGAGGGCGGCGCGGAGGCGGGTTCCCATCCGCGCCGCGCGGCGGGTCGGGTCGCGCTCCGTCCCCGCGGATCCGTTCTCCCATCCCATCCAGAACGCGTCGTCGACGACGAGGTCGCCCGCGAACTTCTTGATGCCGCGGGCGTTCAAGGCGAGCGCGACGCGGAAGGCGTTCTCGGCGTGGAAATCGGGGTCGCCCCCCCCCTCCACCAGGAGGTCTCCGGCGATCACCCCGGCCTTCGCCTCGGCGTCGGCCCCGGTGAAAAAGCGGGTCTCGAAACGATGGTCGGGCCCCAAGTGCTCGAGGGCCCACCAAGTGGTCGCGATCTTCACGACCGAGGCGGGGTTGATCGGCTCGTCGGACTTCGCGGACGAAACGGGGCGCCCGTCCAGGAACTCCGCATGCCAGACGAGCGGGGGAGGCGGGGCGGGCCGCTTCGCGCGTGTCGGACTCTTCTTGGGAGCGGCCGCCGCGGGGGCGGCGAGGAGGAGGGCGGCCGCGAGGGCCGCGAGGAGACGCGCGGGGATCGATCGTCGGGCCACGTCTTCTCTCCGGATCCGGCAACGCATGCCGTCAGTCGTTGTCCAGGGGGTTGCGCCAGGGCTTGTCGTCCTGGGCCGCCTTCTTCTTCGCCTCCTCGAATTTCTTCCCGAGGAGGTCGTCGAGGTGCTTCGTCCGCTCGAACGCCTTCGAGAAGGCCTCCTCCCGGCGCTGGGACCCGCTCCTCACGTTCTGCATCGCCTGCTCGAAACTCGCTCCCGGGTCGGCCTTCGGCCGTTCCTCGGCGAGGATCTCCCCGGTCGCGGCATCGACCGTCAACTCGGTCGAGCAACAGGGGCAGACGATCTTGTGGGACGACGCCATGACGACCTCCGGCGGCGTCATTGTCGGTCCCGCGCCGGAGCGGGTCAACTCGGGCCGCGCCGCGGGAGGCGGAGCACGGCGATCGTCGCCCCCCATCCACCCGACCCGGGAGGGGCGTCCCGGATCGACACGACCGACGGAAGGCGTTCGAGGAGAGCGCGGACGCTCGCGCGTTGCACCCCCTTCCCCCGGCCGTGCACGATCCGTACCTCGCGGAACCCCGCCTCGACCGCCGCCTCGACGTACGCCTCGACGACCGACCGGACGTCCTTCGGCGCGAAGGCGTGGAGGTCGATTTCGTCCTCGATCGGGACGACCACCTCGTCGGGGATGGAATGCTCGGGCCGCTCGGGATCCATCGCGCGTTTGAAACTACCATGCACGACCCGATGCGCGTCCCCCCCCGGATCGAGCCCTGGGCCGGGCCTCTCCCCGAGGCACGGCGCTTCGCACGCCTCGCGGGGCCGGTCGTCGTCGCCCAGCTCGGCATGGTCTCGCTCACCACGGTCGACACGCTGATGGCTGGCCGCTTGGGCGGAGACGCGATGGCGGCGGTCGCCCTCGGGAGCACTTGGTACTTCGCAGCGACCGTCTTCGCCGTCGCGGCGGCCCGCGCGCTCGACCCCGTCGTCTCCCAGGCGCACGGCGCGGGGGATCGGCACGCCGCGGGGCTCGGCCTCGCGCGCGGGATCGTCATGCTCCAGATCCTCGGCCTCCTCGTGATCCTGCCGCTCCTCGCCGCGGAGCCGCTCCTCCTCGCCTTCGGCCAGCCGGAGGCGCTCTCGCGCGAGGCGGCGCGCTATTGCCTCCTGCTCGTCCCGAGCGTCCCCGCGGTGATGGCGTTCGCCGGGGTCCGCCAATTCCTCCAGGGGCTCGGCATCATGCGGCCCGGGGCGATCGCGGTGGTCGCGACGAACGCCGTCAACGCCCTCCTCAACGCCGTCTTCATGTTCGGTCTTCTCGGGTTTCCCGCCATGGGCGCGTCCGGATGCGCCCTCGCCACGACGGCGGCCGACTGGATCATGCTCGGGATTCTCGTCGTGCTCTCCCGCCGGGTGCTCCGGGACTACTGGCCCGGCTTGGGCGGGGCCGCGCGTCCAGCCGAGCAGGTGCGGTTGCTCCGCCTCGGCGTGCCGCTCGGGCTCCAGTTCGCGCTCGAAGCGTGGGCGTTCCACGCGGCGGCCCTCATGATCGGGAGGCTCGGGGAGACCCCGCTCGCCGCGCATGCGATCGCGCTCAACCTCGCCGCTCTCTCCTTCATGGTCCCCTACGGGCTCGGGGCGGCGGCCGCCACGCGGATCGGCAACCTCGCCGGCGCCGGGCACGCGTGGTCCCGGTCTGCGTGGCTCGCGGTCGCCTGCGGTGCCGCAATCATGGCCCTCCCCGCGGGGGCCTTCGCCCTCGGCCGCACGGCGCTCGCACGGATGTACACGAACGACCTCGAGGTCGTGGCGCTCGCGGCAACGCTCCTCCCGCTCGCAGCCGCCTTCCAACTCTTCGACGGAACCCAGGCGGTCGCGTTCGGCGCCCTGCGCGGGATCGGCGACGTCGTCGTTCCCTCCGCCGCGAACGTCGTCGGGTACTGGGGAATCGGCCTCCCGTTCGGGGCGTGGCTCGCCTTCGGGCTCGGCTGGGGGGCGAGAGGGGTCTGGACCGGCCTCGCGGTTTCCCTCGCGGTCGTCGCCGCCGTGCTCCTCCTCCGCCTCCGGTGGATCTCCCGCCGGGAGGAGTCCCGGGGACCGGAGTAGGGGCGCGATCGGTGCGGGCGTTCTAGAATGTGGCGTTTCGGGCCCCCCGTCGGGGCCTATGCCGCTCCACCGAGGTGTCCTGATGGTTCGCGCTCCGATCGTCCTTCGTTCGATCCCGATGCTCTTCGCCGTGGTCACGCTCGTCGCCTGCGGAGGCTCCGGCAGCGACGAGGCGCCCGCCGAGGCCGGCCTCCCCTCGGCAGGAACGCCGGGTCCCGGCGCACAACCCCCGTCCGAGCCGGCCGAGCCTCCGGTTCCCGACCATGTCGTCTTTCGGGTCAACGGCGCGGAGATCCGCAACCGGCAACTCCACGGGGCGGTCGAGACGAACCGCCTCCGGCAGCAGGCCGAAGGGATCGCCCTCGACGCGGAAGGGGAGCGCGCCCTTCGCGAGGCGGTGATGGACGCGGCGATCGCCGACGAACTCCTCTTCCAGGACGCGAAGGCGAGGGGGGTCACGGCGACGCCGGAGGAGATCGAGCGCGACCTCGAGCAGGTCCGCTCGCGCTTCGAGTCGAAGGAGGCTTTCGAACGGTATCTCGGCGAGGCGGGGCTGACGGAGGAGGAGGTCCGCACCTTCGCCGAGCGCCGCGTCATCGTCGAGAAGCACCTCAAGGCCCTCGCCGGGGGCGAGACGGTGACCGAGGCGGAGGCGAAGCAGTTCTACGAGGCCAACAAAGAGGTCTTCCGGGAGCCGGAGCAGGCCAAGGCGCAGATCGTCGTCGTCCGCACGTCCCCCGACGACCCGGAGCCGAAGAGGAAGGACGCGCGCCGGAGGATCGAAGAGGCGCACGCCAAGGCCGTCGCGGGAGGGGACATGGCGGCGATCGCGAAGGAGTACTCCCAGATCCCGAACGCGGCGAACGGGGGCGACCTCGGCTGGTTCCGCAAGGGGGAGATGTTCCCCGGGATCGAGAACGCGGCCTTCGCGCTCCCGGTCGGCTCGGTCTCCGACGTCTTCGAGACGCCGACCGGCTACAACTTTCTCAAAGTGACCGACCGGCGCGGGCCTCGCGCCCTTCCCTTCGAGGAGGTCAAGGCGCGTCTCATCGTCGACCTCGGGCAGATGAAGGAAATGCGGGCGATGGAGCGCCGGGTCGGCGAGTTGCGCGGGGGCGCCACGGTCGAGATCGTCGACCGGAGCTTCCTCGAGCCGGCGGGCGGCACGGCGAAGGCCGCGACGGCTTCCCCGCCGCCCGCGGCGGCGGGCGGCAACTGACGCGCGGTCATCGCGACCCGGCGGGACCCTCGGCTTTCTCGAGCGATTCGGTCTGAAAGAACCGGTAGGCCTCGTAGGTCCGCGTGGATGCCCGCCAAGGGATCTTCTGCTTTGCGCTGACCGCCCGAAAGGTGTCGTAGCGCATCTCCGTCGGAAAGGCGAGCCGGTCCTGTCGCAGCCGGAACGCGACCTCGCACCGGTAGCCGAAAGGGCGGGGAGCGAGGCGGAACCCGATCACGTTGAAGGCCTGCGTCCAGCGGTCGAACTGGAGGCGCAGGCGCTCTTCCTGGCGGCTCGGCTCCGCGCGGATCGACACCGGCGTCCCCCACGCGGCGTCCACGAGAACCGTTCCCTCCCACTGCCGGATGTCCTCCCCGTCGGTGAACGGCAGAGCGCCGCGGAAGTCGAACTCCCGGACCCAGTCGAACCCCTCGAACCGCTCGCCGCGGTCGCGGTACGAGAAAAAAGGCTGGTGGAACTCGCTGAAGAGAAAGACCCACGCGTAGGCAGGAGGGAAGGCCTCCTTGTCCTCCGTCTCGAACCGGGAGAGCTCGCCGTTCGGTTTCCTCTCCTGGCGCACCTCGCGGATCGTCCCGTTTTCCTCGCGGACGAGGAGGTAGCCGTACCGGGCGATCGTCTCCGACTCCGCGAACCCGTCGACGTACTCGGCCACCCGCACCGTCTCGTCGGCGGTGAAGCGTAGAGCGTACGCCTCGTAGCGGCGCGCGGCGTCGGCGAGTTTGCGGGAGGTCGCCTCGTCGAGGGGGCCCCACTCGGGCGCGGCGCCCGCACGGTCGGCCTCGTCGCCCGGGAGGGCCGCGCCGGCGAGGGCGAGGACGAGCGCGGCGGACAGGAGCATCCCCGCATTCTAGCCAACTCCCGCAGGGGCGCGGGATCGCTTGACACTCCCCGGGGCGGGTCCTATGGTCCGGCGCGCCGAGAGGTGCCATGACCGGCAAGAAGGACTACTACGAGATTCTGGGAGTCCCGAGGCAGGCGAGCGACAAGGAGATCAAGGCCGCCTACCGCCGCCTCGCCAAGCGGCACCACCCCGACGTGAATCCCGGCGACGTGAAAGCGGAAGAACGTTTCAAGGAGATCTCCGAGGCGTTCGCCGTCCTCTCGGACCCCGACAAACGGGCGAAGTACGACCGGGGAGGGCACGAGGCGTTCGGCGCCGACTTCGATCCCTTCGCGGGGTTCGATTTCTCGCAGTTCGGGATCGGAGGATTCGGCGACCTCTTCGAGATGTTCGGCGGCCGCGGCGTGCGCGGCCCGCGCCGCGGGAGCGACGTCGAGTTCGAGGTGCGCATCCCGTTCCTCGACGCCGTCCGCGGAACGACGGTCGACCTCGCCATCCCCCGGAGCGGCGAGCGGCCGAGCCGCGTCAAGGTCCGGATCCCCCCGGGAATCGAGGACGGCGGACGCGTCCGGCTTCCGGGCCGAGGCGGGGCGGGGCGGCAGGGAGGCCCCGCCGGGGACGCCTACCTGCGGGTCGTCGTCGAACCGCACCCGCTCTTCCGGCGGGAGGGGAACGACGTCGTGTGCGAGGTTCCGATCGGGATCTCCCGCGCGGCCCTCGGCGGGAACGTCGAGGTCCCGACGCTCGACGGACACGCGACGATCTACGTGCCGCCCGGCACCAAGAGCGGCCAGAGGTTCCGTCTCCGTGGACGGGGGGTTCCGGGCCGAGGATCGATCCCCGCGGGGCACCTCGTCGCGGTCGTGCAGATCGTCCCCCCCCGGCGCGTCGAGGGGCGCGTCCGGGAACTCCTCGAGGAGCTCGCGCGGATCGAAGCCGAGGAAGGGCGGTGGTGAGCCCTCATCTTCTACACCCGGTCCTCGTGCACTTCGCGGTCGCGTTCCTCGTCGTCGGCGCGGTTGCCGAGGCGCTCGGCATTCTGCTGGGCCGCCCGGGGCCGGAACGATTCGGCGCCGTCTCCTCCCTCCTCGGGGTCGGATTCCTCGTCGCGACGGTCGCCTCGGGATTCCTCGCGGCGAATTCCGTCTCCCTTCCCGGCGCGGCGTACGAGCCGCTCGCCGATCACGAACGGGCCGGTCTCGTCCTCCTCGCCGTCTGGCTTCTCCTCGTCCTGTGGAAGGCCTGGTTCCGCGGGACCCTTCTGCCCAGCCATCGCGCCCCCTTCGCCGCCGCCCTCCTCGGGGCGTGCGGGCTCACACTCTGGGTCGCATGGCTCGGGGGCCACCTCGTCTACGGCCTCGGCGTCGGGGTCGCGCGCTAGCCTGGACGGGAAGGGGTCAAGTCTCTTTTTGCGCAGCGGAAGGGGTCAAGTCTCCCTTGCGCAGTATTCGGGGACGTTGGAGCGGACGGCGTGACGCGAATCGTGGGGACGGGAGGATGGAAGGAGGCCGCCGAAGTTGCGGTGGGATCTGAAGATTCCCTTTCCGCGCCGATCGGAAGCCCAGGGCTCGCAACCTCGCGGCACGAGCGTTGCGATGGAACTCTCACACCCACCGCAACTTCGGCCTCGAGCGCGGCGCGAGTCCTCCCCACCGTTCGCGGCACCTTGTGGAGCGGAGCGGCTCCGCACTCTCCGGATACTGCGCAAGGGAGACTTGACCCCTTCCGCTGCGCAAAAAGAGACTTGACCCCTTCCCGTCCAGGCTAGCGGCGGAGGAGCGCCTTCAGGATGTACCCCGCGACCTGCGGGTTCTCCCGGAGGCGTCTCATCGAGTAGGCGTGCCATTTCTCGCCGAACGGGACGTAGACCCGGAGGCGGTGGCCGTCCCGAATCAGGATCCGGCGTAAGGTTTCGTCCACCCCGAGGAGCATCTGGAACTCGTAGCGGTCGCGCGGAAGTGAGACCTTGCGGACGAGACGGAGCGCCTCCCAGGCGAGCCGCTCGTCGTGCGTGGCGATCCCGACGTAGGCTCCCCGCTCGATCATCCTCTCGAGAGCGAGGGTGAAGTTCGACCGGATCAACTCCGGGTCGGTGTAAGCGATCTCCCGGGGCTCGAGGTAGATCCCCTTGCAGAGCCGGAAGTTCGCGGGTTCCTCCGTGAGCGCGTCGACGTCGTCGAGCGTCCTCCGGAGCCGCGACTGGAGGACGACGCCGACGCGGCCCGGGAATTCCGCCCGGAGGGTCCGGTAAACCGCGAGCGTGGGGTCGGTGCACGGCGAGTCTTCCATGTCGATGCGCACGAAGTTCTCGAGTCGCGCGGCGGTCCCGACGAGGTCCCGCATCTTCCGGAGGCAGAGTTCGCGGTCGAGCGTGAGGCCGAGTGCGGTGAGTTTCACGGAGACGTTCGTGTCCTGCAGCCCCTCGGCCCGGATCTTCTCGAGGAGCGCGGTGTAGGCCAGGGCGTTCGTCTCGACCTCCTCGGGGGTCGTGACGAACTCGCCGAGGATGTCGAGGGTGGCCATCGCCCCCTCGCGAGCGAGGGAGCGGACCACGCGGAAGGCGTCGTCGGCCGTCGCGCCGGCAATGTAGGGCCTCGAGAAGTAACCCACGACCGGCTTGGGGACGGCGGGAAGCGCGAACGCGATCGCACGATCGACGACGCTCATGCGGATCGCGGTGCGGAACTCATCGTCCGCGTCGGATCGCGGCGAGGATCTCGCCGTCCTCGGGGAACCTCCCGAGCTCCTTCTTCGAGAAGATCTTGACGCCGTCGACGGTGACTTCGAAGACGCCACCGCTTCCCGGAACGAGTTCGCTCTTCACGCCGAGCTCCTTCTCCAGTTCGGCCGCCAGACCGGCGGCCCGGGGAAGGTAGTTTCAAGCGGTGCAGTATTCGATTCGGACTTTCACGGTTCACCTCCGTGCAATCAAGATGCTACCAAACGACCGGACGCGCGGGCCAGCGTGTTACGATCCGCCACGATGGCGACGTTATCCTTCCTGGGAGCGACCGGGACCGTGACGGGATCGAAGTTCCTCCTCACGCACGGTGACTTCCGCCTTCTCGTCGACTGCGGGCTCTTCCAAGGCTTGAAAGACCTGCGCCTCCGGAACTGGAGCGCGCCCCCCTTCATCCCGGCGGAGATCGACGCGATCGCGCTGACGCACGCGCACCTCGACCACACCGGATACCTCCCCGTGCTCGCCCGGCAGGGGTTCGCGGGGCCCGTCTACGCGACTCCCGCGACCGTGGCCTTTTCCGGGATCATCCTTCCGGACTCCGGCCACCTCCAGGAGGAAGACGCACGGTTCGCGAACACGCGCGGGTACTCGAAGCACCGCCCGGCGTTGCCGCTTTACACCGAGGAGGAGGCGCGGCTGTCGCTCGACCGGTTCGACCCCGTGCCGTTCGGCCGGCCGCTCGAACTCCGCGACGGGCTCACCCTCACCTGGAGAGCGGCGGGGCACATCCCCGGGGCCGCGACGCTCGAGGTCCGGATCCGTTCGAGCGAGTCGGGGAAGGAGAAGGTCGTCCTCTTCTCGGGGGACCTCGGCCGGTACGACCAGCCGATCGTCCCCGACCCGGCCCCCCCCGTCCCGTGCGACGTGCTGGTCCTCGAGAGCACCTACGGGAACCGGGACCACACGACGGAGGACCCGAAAGATCGGCTCGCGGAGGTCCTCCGCGAGACCTTCGAGCGTGGGGGGAGCGTCCTGATCCCCGCCTTCGCCGTCGGACGCACGCAGCACCTCCTCTACCTCCTGCGCGAGCTGCAGGACGAGGGGCGCCTCCCGAAGGACGTCCCGATCTACATGGACAGCCCGATGGCGATCGAGGCCACACGGATCGTCGCGTCGCACCGCGAGGCCCACAACGGGGAGATGAAGGCGCTCGAGGCGGCGGGGGACCGTCCGCTCGCGCCGGAGGGGCTGCACATCGTCAGCGCCGTCGAAGAGTCGAAGGCCCTGAACGAGATCCGCTACCCGGCCGTGATCGTCTCCGCGTCGGGGATGGCCGAAGGGGGGCGCATCCTCCACCACCTCGCGTACAAGCTTTCCGACCACCGCACGACGGTGCTCTTCGTCGGCTTCCAGGCGGCGGGCACGCGCGGCCGCGCCCTCCAGCAGGGGGCCGAGCGGCTGAGAATGCACGGCCGCGAGATCCCCGTGCGCGCGCGCATCGAGACGCTCGACGGCCTCTCGGCGCACGCCGACCGGAACGAGATCGAGCGCTGGCTCCGTTCGGACGGCGCGCGCCCCGGACGCGTCTACCTGGTGCACGGGGAGCCCGACGCGCGGGAAGCGCTCGCGGTGCGACTCCGGGAGCGGATGGACCTCGAGGTCCACGCCCCGGAGTACCAAGAGAAGATCCGCATCTGATGGCGACCTGGATCCGCACGATCGTTCTGACCGCCGCCGAGTCCGACTGCGAGACGGCCGTCGTCGAGCACAGGGCCCACCTCGCGGCGCTTCGCGCCGCCGGAAGGCTGCGCGTCGCGGGGGAGTTGGGGAACGGGGCCGGTTTCGTCGACGTCTTCGAGGCGAAGGACCTCCGCGAGGCGGAGGCGACCGCCGCGCAGAGCCCCCTCGTCTCCCTCGGCCTCGGGGCGTGGACGCTGAGGCCCTGGCGCGACCTCGCGTTCTAGGGCGGCCGTGGCGCTCCCGATCTTGGCCGTCGTCTTCCTCGCGCTCCTCGCGGCGGCCTACCGGATCTACGGGGGATGGGTCGCCCGGCAGATCGGCCTCGACGACCGCCGTAAGACGCCGGCCGAGGCCCGGCAGGACGGGGTCGACTTCGTCCCCACGAGGCCCTTCTACCTCTTCGGGCAGCACTTCTCCGCGATCGCCGCGGCGGGTCCGATCGCGGGACCGATCCTCGCATGCCAGGCCTTCGGCTGGCTTCCGTGCCTCCTCTGGATCTCGTTCGGCGTCGTGTTCATCGGCGCCGTGCACGACTTCTCGGCGCTCGCGGCGTCGGTGCGGCACGACGCGTCGTCGGTCGCGGAGATCGCGCGGCGTTACCTCGGCCCCAGGGCGGGGCTCGCCGTCATGGCCTTCATCTGGATCGCGCTCGTCTACGTCATCCTCGCCTTCACCGACATCACGGCGGCCTCGTTCGTTTCGGGGACCGAGGAGGTCCGCGCGGCGGCGCGCACGTTCAACCCCGGAGGGGCGGTCGCGGCGGCGAGCGTTCTCTACCTCCTCGTCGCGGTCGCCATGGGAGTCGTGCAGCGTTTCCTCGCCCCGCCGCTCTGGCTCGTGACCGCCGTCTTCGTCCCGGCGACCTTCGGTGCGGCGTGGGCGGGAACCTGGCTTTCCCACCTGCTCGTCCTCGACCACCGGACCTGGTCCGTCTTCATCCTCGCGTACTGCGTCGTCGCCTCGATCGTCCCGGTCCAGGTCCTCCTGCAGCCGCGCGGCTACCTCGGCGGGTTCGTCCTCTACACGGCGCTCGGCGCGGGAGTGCTCGGCATTTTCTTCGGCGGCTACGCGATCGAACAGCCCGCGTTCAAGACGTGGGACACGGGGGCGCTCACCGGCTCCCTCTTCCCGTTCCTCTTCGTCACGATCGCGTGCGGCGCCTGTTCCGGGTTCCACGGGCTCGTCTGCTCCGGGACGACCTCGAAGCAGATCGCCCGGGAGTCGCACTGCCGTCCGGTCGGCTACGGGGCGATGCTCGCGGAGGCGTTCGTCGCGCTGATCGCCCTGGTCACGGTCGTCATCGTCGCCGGAAGCGGTCTCGAGGGGCTCGGTCCTGGGACGATCTACGGGAACGGGATCGGCCGATTCCTCACCCTCCTCGTGGGGGAGGAGAACCTCCCCTTCGCGGTGACCTTCGGCGCGATGGCCTTCTCGACCTTCGTCTTCGACACCCTCGACGTCGCGACCCGGCTCGGCCGTTATCTCGGTCAGGAGTTGCTCGGCTGGAGGGGGCGTTCGGGCGCGCTCGGGGCGACGCTCGCGATGGTCGCGATTCCCCTCTACGCAGCCCTCCTCGCGCCGAAGGGGTCGTGGTCGGGCTTCTGGACCCTTTTCGGCGCGTCGAATCAGCTCCTCGCGGCGCTCACCCTGGTGTCGATGACCGTGTGGCTCCGCCGCACGGGGAAGCGATGGCTCTTCGCGGCGCTCCCGGCGGCCTTCGTCCTCGCGATCACGGTCTGGGCCCTGGGGGTCCTGCTCGTCGGGCAGGCCCGCGCGTCGTCGGGACTCGACGTGGCGGCGGTCAACGCCGCGTCGTCGTTCGCCCTTCTCGGACTCGCGGGGTTCGTCGTCGCGGTCGGGTTGAGGTCGATGGGGGAGGCTAGCGGGCGGGCACCGGCGGATCGACCCACCGGCCGTGGGATTTGATCAGCTCGACGAGACGGTCGGCCGCCTCCGCGGTGGGGACATCCTTCGCGACCATCTCCTTCCCGACGAAGAGGGCGATCTTCTCGTCCCCCCAGCCGACGTAGCCGAAGTCGGCGTCCGCCATCTCCCCCGGGCCGTTCACGACGCAGCCCATGACGGCGATCTTGAGCCCCTTGAGGTGGCCCGTCCTTGCCTTGATCGCCGCGGTCGTCGTCTCGAGGTCGAAAAGGGTTCGCCCGCACGACGGGCACGAGATGAAATCGGTCTTCGTCATGCGGATGCGCGTCGCCTGGAGGACGTTGAAGGCGAGCCTGCGGGATTCGGTCGCGCTTCCCGTCTCGATCTGCACGGAGTCGCCGATCCCCTCGCACAGCAGACCTCCCAGATTGGCCGCGGGTCCGAGCGAGGGGTCGACGCCGCGCTCCGCGGGGCGATCGATCAGGACGACCGGAACCCGGCCGCCGAACGCGTCGAGTTCGCGGACGACGCGCCGGACGGCGAGGAGCGGGCCGACGTCGGACGCGGGATCGACCGCGAGCAGGAACCGGGCGCCGCGCGAGGCCGCCCTGCGGGCGACCTCGCGCGCCGCCTCGACGACGTCGCCGAACGTTCCGCGGGACGACGCGAGTTCGACGAGAAGCGCGGCCCGGCTCTTCGCGGACAGGGCCAGGAGGTCGTCCAGACGCGCGAGGGTCCCCGGCTCCGCGGGGGACGCGAAGCGGACGTGGACGCGATGGGCGGCGTCGAAGAGGCGGCCGAGGTCGCCGCCCGTCGCCGTGCGCCAGATCCAATCCCCGACCCGGCCCGAGAGAGAGACCTTGGGCGCGACGAGTTCCATCGAGGCGCGGAGCGCCGCGAGACGGCCGGCGTCCTCCGGCGCTTCGACGCGCACGGAGACCACCTCCGCACGCGTGTCCTCCGGGACGCGGACCCCCGCCTCGCCGTCGATCTCGCGTCGGAGGGCGTCAGGATCGGAGAGCGGGGAGGCGAGCGGGACCTCGACGAGGACGCCGCCGTTCCCGATCGTCCGGGGGCCGATCGCGATGGAAGCCCCACCGCGCTCGCGAGCGGCGGGCGGGTCGAGGAGCCCGAGCGAGACGTAGCGGAACGACCCCGACGGGGTCCCCGCGAGCGCGAGGTTCGCGTTGAACGGGGCGACGAGGGCGTAGGCGACGGGGATTTCGGCCACCGGGTCCTCGGTCAGCGAGACCCGGACCGTGTCGCCGATCCCCTCCTCGAGGAGAGCGCCGATCCCGACCGCCGACTTGATTCGGCCGTCCTCGCCGTCCCCCGCCTCCGTGACCCCGAGGTGGAGGGGGTAGTCCATCCCCGCCTCGTCCATCCGCGCGACGAGGAGGCGGTAGGCCTCGAGCACCACGCGCGGATTCGAGGCCTTCATCGAGAGGATCAGGTCCCGGTAGCCGTGGCTCTCGCAGATCCGCACGAACTCCAGGGCCGACTCGACCATCCCGAGGGGGGTGTCGCCGTAGCGGTTCAGGATCCGGTCGGAGAGGGAGCCGTGATTCGTCCCGATCCGCATCGAGACGCCGCGCTCCTTCGCGCGCTTCACGAGAGGAGAGAAGGTCTTCTCGATCCGGTCGAGCTCCGCCTCGTACTCGGCGTCGGTGTACTCGCGCACCGCGAATTTCTTCTTGTCGGCGAAATTCCCGGGGTTGACCCGGATCTTGTCGACGTGCTCCACCGCCTTCATCGCGACCGCCGGGGTGAAATGGATGTCGGCCACGAGGGGCACCCGGACGCCGCGCACGGCGAGGAGCCGCCGGATCTCGGGAAGGGCCTCGGCGTCGGCCGTGGTCGGGACGGTGACCCGGACGATCTCGCACCCCGCTTCGGCGAGGCGGGCCGCCTGCGCCGCGGTCGCGGCGGCGTCCGCCGTCGTCGTCGTCGTCATCGATTGGACCCGGATCGGGTGGTCCCCGCCGACCCCGACGTCGCCGACCGGAACGACGCGGGTGCGACGCCGGTTGTAGCCGGGCAGGACGTTCGAAAGGCGCACGAACGGCATTCTAACCAAGGGGTGTATCCTGTCGAACGGCGGGGGGCGGAGGGGCCGTGATGCTTCCTTTCCACAAGATCTTGGCGCCGACCGACTTCAGCCGTTGCGCCGCGGAGGCGTTCCCGAGGGCGGTCGAGGTCGCCCGAGCCTTCTCCGCGGAGCTGATCGTGACGCACGTTCTCCCGCTCGAGCCCGCGACCCCGTGGGACATTCCGCCCTACGCCGATTTCGGCCTCGCGGCGATCCCCTCGCCGGAGTACGAGGTCAAGGTCGAGGCCGAGATCCGCGAGCGCCTGGCGACGCTCGTGAAGGACGGGGTTCCGAGCGGTGTCACGGTGCGGCTGGCCGTCGGACGGGGAGACCCGGCGCGAGAGATCGTGAGGACCGCCCGCGAGCAAGGGGTCGACCTCATCGTCATGGCGACGCACGGCTGGAAGGGATGGCGCCATCTGGTTTTCGGGTCGGTCGCCGAGCGCGTGCTCCGGGAAGCCCCCTGCCCGGTCCTCGTCGTCCGCGAGCCGTTGCCGGGGAAGCCCGCTTAAAGTACGGTCGAGACCGGATTGTCCATCGCGAGGGAACGAACGATGCGTCTCAAAGCGACTCTTGCGCTCGCGCTCGTCTTTGCCGCCGGTTTCGCGTGCGGCCAGGGGTTTTCTCCCGGGGTCGCCCAGGAACCGGCTCCTCCCCCGCCGTCTCCTCCCGACCGTTTGCTCGACGACCTCCTTCCCGAGGAGCGGCGCGACATCGAGGTCTTCCGAGGGGCCTCCGCCTCCGTCGTCTACATCACCTCCTACGCGCTCCGGCAGAACATGTTCTCGCTCGACGTGACCGCGATCCCCTCGGGGAGCGGCACCGGTTTCATCTGGGATCACGAGGGGCACGTCGTCACGAACTTCCACGTGGTGCAGGGGGGCTCCCGCTTCCTCGTCAAGCTCGCCGACCACACGGAAATCGAGGCGGAGGTCGTCGGGGTCGCCCCCGACAAGGACACCGCCGTGCTCCTTCTCCAGGACCCCCCGAGGGAGAAGCTCCACCCCCTCCCTCTCGGCCACTCCGCGAACCTCTTGGTCGGCCAGAAGGTCCTCGCGGTCGGGAACCCCTTCGGTCTCGACCAGACGCTGACGGTCGGGGTCGTGAGCGCGCTCGGGCGCGAGATCAGCTCTCCGAACGACCGGACGATCCGCGACGTCATCCAGACCGACGCCGCGATCAACCCGGGGAACTCCGGCGGTCCGCTCCTCGACTCGCGGGGGCGGGTGATCGGCGTGAACACGGCGATCTTCAGCCCGACCCGAGCGTCGGTCGGGATCGGTTTCGCCGTCCCGATCGACGCCGTCGCGAGGATCGTCCCGCAGCTCATCAAGACCGGGAAGCTCGCGCAGCCCGGGATCGGCATCCTCCCGATCCCCGACCGCTGGCAGCGATCGTTCGGGTACGAGGGGGTGGCGATCGGCCGCGTCAACCCCGGCACCCCCGCCGCACGGGCGGGGCTCGAGGGGGCGGTCGTCACGCGGTCGGGCCAGGCCCGGCTGGGAGACGTGATCGTCGCGGTCGACGGGAACCCCGTCCGGGGGCTCGACGATCTCCTCTACGCCTTCGAGGAGGCGGGCGTCGGGGCCGAGGTCACGCTGACGGTCTCACGTGACGGGGAGGACCGGAAGGTCAAGGTCCGCCTGATCGCGGTCAACTGAGGCGGGGGCGATGGGGGCGAAACCGAGCAAGTCCCTCGAAACCTTCCCGAACCCCGAGCCGCGGCGAGACTACACCATCGAGTTCACCTGTCCCGAGTTCACCTGCCTCTGCCCGCGGACCGGGCAGCCCGACTTCGCGACGTTTCGGATCCGATACGTCCCGGACCGAGTCTGTGTGGAATTGAAGTCGCTCAAGCTGTATCTCTGGTCCTTCCGGGACGAAGGGCACTTCCACGAGGCGGTGACGAACCGGATCCTGACCGACCTCGTGGCGGCGACCCGTCCCCGGAAGATGGAGGTCGAGGGGGACTTCCTGGTCCGGGGCGGGATCCACACCGTGGTCCGGGCGGTCCACGAAGCACCCCGGAAACGGGTACCCCGGAGACGCGCGTAAGGGCGTTTCTTGGTTCGGACCGGGCAGGGTGGTATATTCCAGACGTTTTCCGCGGCCTTTCCGCGACGGAAAGGAGGGCGGTCCAGGAGGTGTCGAATCGACGATAAGGTACGCGTCAACCACCAGATCCGTTTGAGCCCCGTCCGTCTCATCGGCGCCGGCGGCGAACAAGTCGGCGTCGTCCCCCTCGAGGAAGCGAAGCGCATCGCCGAGGAAGCCGGCCTCGACCTCGTCGAGGTCGCCCCCGATGCCCGCCCGATCGTCGTCCGGATCATGGACTTCGGCAAGCACCGCTTCGAGGCGGCGAAGAAGGCCCGCGAGGCCCGGAAGAAGGAATCCCGGGTCAGCGTGAAGCAGATCAAGCTCCGCCCGAACATCGACGATCACGACCTCGAGACGAAGCTCGGACACGTGAAGCGCTTCTTGGGGGAGGGGGACAAGGTCCGCGTGACGATCATGTTCCGCGGCCGCGACCTCCGCCGCCCCGAGAACGGGCGCAAGGTCCTCGACCGGGTCATCGAGAAGTTGAACGACCAGGCGATCGTCGAGTCCGCGCCGGGGGAGATCGTCAACCGCGACATGAGCATGACGCTCGCACCGCGCAAGACGGGCGCCGCCCACCACTGACCCGGCGCGTCGCGCCTCCGGAGGGTTCCCGATGTCCGGTCGATTCTCGTCGCTCGCGAGGTGTGTTCTGGCCCTTTCGCTCGCCCTGCTCGCGGCGTCGCACGCCGCCGCCAAGGAGGACGCCCCGGTGCGGAAGACCTTTCCCTACCCCGTGCACGAGCGGGTTCTCGACAACGGATTGAAAGTCGTCGTGGTCCCGATGGATTCTCCGGGGATCATGGCCCACTACGTCGTCGTCCGGGCCGGATCGCGCAACGAGGTCGAGCCGGGCAAGTCGGGGTTCGCCCATTTCTTCGAGCACATGATGTTCCGCGGGACGGAGAGGTACTCGGCGGAGGCCTACAACGACGTGCTCAAGGGGCTCGGCGCCGACTCGAACGCCTTCACGACCGACGACTGGACCGCGTACCACATCGTCGCCGCTTCGTCTGCGCTCGACAAGGTGATGGAGATCGAGGCGGACCGCTTCATGAACCTGAAGTACACGGTCGAGGCGTTCCAGAAGGAGGCCGGCGCGGTCCTCGGGGAATACAACAAGAATTACTCGGTCCCGCTGATGACGATCCTCGAGAGGCTCCAGGACACCGCCTACACGACCCACACCTACAAGCACACGACGATGGGGTTCCTGCGGGACATCGAGGACATGCCGAACCAGTACGCGTACAGCCTGGAGTTCTTCCGCCGCTGGTACCGCCCCGACAACTGCGTCCTGGTCGTCGCGGGCGACGTCGAGCCCGAATCGGTCTTCCGCCTCGCGAAGAAACACTACGGCCCCTGGAAGAAGGGGGCGGCCCGGCTCGAGACGCCCGTCGAGCCGCCGCAAACGGGAGAGAAGCGGGCCCACGTCTCTTGGAAGACGCCGACCCTTCCCTACCTCGTCCTCGGCTACCATGCCCCGGCCTTCGCTCCCGACTCGGTCGAGCCGATGGCCCTCGAGATCCTCTCGCAGGCCTTCTTTTCGGAAACGAGCCCGCTTTACAGGGAACTCGTGCTCGAGCGGCAGATGGTCGACCAGCTCTACGGCGGGGCCGAGTTCAACCGCGATCCGAACCTCTTCGTGGTCCTCGCAAGGGTCAAGGAGGCGAAGAACGTCCCGGCCGTCCGCGAGGCGATCTACGCGACCCTCGAGCGGGCCGCGCGGGAGCCGCTTTCCGAAGACCGGCTCCGCGAGGTGAAGACCCGGATCCGGTACGCCTTCCTCCAGGGGCTCGCCACCCCCGGCGGCACCGCCCGCGTCGTGTCGAACTTCCTCCAGTTGACCGGCGAGACCGCGTCGATCGACCGGACCTTCGCGACCTACGACTCCGTCACCGCCGAGGACGTGAGGGCCGCCGCGGAGCGGACCTTCCGGGAGGCGAACCGGACCGTGGTCACGCTTGCCCAGGAGGGGACCGACCTCGGAGCCGGGGCGGGAGAGATCCGGACGGTGCTCCTCCCGAACCCCGAGAGCCCCTTCGTGTCGTTCCGCCTCGTGTTCGACTTCGGGACGATCCACGACCCCGCGGGGAAGGAGGGGCTCGCCGCCCTGACGGCGGCGGTCGTCTCCGAGGGGGGAACGAAGAAGCTCTCCTACCCCGAGCTCCTCGACCGCCTCTATCCCCTCGCCGCCTCGATCGGGGTGAGCGTCGACAAGGAGGTCGCGGTCCTGGCCGGGACGGTCCACCGCGACAACCTCGACGCCTACTACGACCTCTTCCGCCAGGTCCTCCTCGAACCGCGCTTCGACCCCTCCGACTTCGAGCGGCTCAAGGCCGACCAGCGGAACGCGCTGACCACGGTGCTCCGCGCGGCGGACGACGAGAACCTCGGGAAGGAGGTCCTGAACGCCGCGCTCCACCGCGGTCACCCCTACGGCCGCCCCGACCTCGGCACGGTCGAAGGGATCGCGTCGATCACGCTCGACGACGTCAAGGCCTTCTGGGGGCGCCACTTCACGAGGGAATCGGTGACCCTCGGTCTCGCGGGAGGCTTCCCCGCGGCGTTCGTCGACCGGGTGAAGGCCGACCTCGCGGGACTTCCTTCGGGTCGGCCGGTCCGGGTCGAGCTCCCGAATCCCTCCGTCCCGAAGGGGGTCGACGTGACGATCGTCGTGAAGCCGACGCGGGCGTGGGCGATCTCGATCGGCCATCCGCTCTCGATCACGCGCGCGGACGACGACTTCTACGCCCTGATGGTGGCGAACTCGCACCTCGGCGAGCACCGCACCTTCAACGGTGTCCTCATGAACAAGATGCGCGGCGAGCGCGGGCTCAACTACGGCGACTACTCCTACGTCGAGAACTTCCTCCAGGAGGGCGGGTCGACCTTCCCGCGCGCGAACACGCCGAGGCGGCAGCAGTTCTTCTCGATCTGGATCCGCCCCGTCGCCGCGGCCCACGCCCACTTCGCGATCCGGCAGGCCCTTCGCGAGCTCGACCGCCTGGTCCGGGACGGCATGACGGCCGCCGAGTTCGAGACGACGCGCTCGTTCCTCCTCAATTACAGCCGTCTTTGGACGCAGACCGCCTCGCGCCGCCTCGGGTACGAGCTCGACGGCGGCTTCTACGGGCGGAAGAGCCTCGTCGACGAGGTCCAGGAGCGTCTCCCGAAACTGACCCTCGAGCAGGTGAACGCCGCGATACGGAAGCACCTGATGCCGGGGAAAGTCCACGTCGCGGTGGTGGCCGACGAGGGAGGGGCCGAGGCCTTCGCGAAGGCGCTCCTCGCGAACGCGCCGTCCCCGATCACGTACGCCACGGAAACGAAGCCCGAGGTCCTTGCGGAGGACCGGGAGATCGCGGTGTATCCTCTCGACACGGCGGCCGACCGGTTGCGGATCGTGCCGGCCGGGGAGATCTTCGAGAAGTAGGAGGCGCGCGATGCGGAAGTCCGAGGCTCTGCTCGGCGTCGTGATCGTCCTCTCCGTGTTCGCGACCGCCCGGGCGGACGATCCCGATCCCTCGCGGTACCGTACCTTCGCGTGGAAGGAGACCTCCGCGATCCTCCCGCCCGAGGCGCACCGCGCGCTCGAGGAGACCGCGATCCGCGATCTCGAGGAGAAGGGATACCGGAGCGTTCCGGCCGCCGAGGCCGACCTGATCCTGACCTACAAGCTGCTCGCGACCGACGAGGCGAACGTCCAGGCGTTCGGCTACGCCGATCCCGACAGCTGGGCGATCGCGAACTACGGGGGGACCGGCGTCCGCGAGTACCGGAAAGGACGGATCGCCGTCTACGCGGAAGATCGTGCGACCGGCGCCCTCGTCTGGTCGGCCGAAGGGGAGGCGAACGTCAAGGACTCCGCCGACGCCGAGAAGAAGGTCCGGAAGCTCGCCGGAAAGCTCTTCAAATCCTGGCCGAAGGCCCGCTGATCACGTTCAGCGCCGACCCGGCGCGGAACCATTCGATCTGCTCCGCGTTGAGCGTGTGGCGCAGGCGGATCCGCTCGTCCGCCCCGTCCTCGTGGTGGAGGATCGCCTCGAGATCGGCCCCCGGGGCGAGCTTCGCGAGACCGAGCACGCTGATCCGGTCGGTCTCCCGCACCCGGTCGTAATCGGCCGGGTCGGCGAAGGTCAGAGGCAGGATCCCCTGTTTCTTCAGGTTCGACTCGTGGATCCGCGCGAAGGAGCGGACGATCACGGCCGCGGCCCCCAGCCATCGGGGCGACATCGCGGCATGCTCGCGGCTCGACCCCTCGCCGTAGTTCTCGTCTCCGACCACGATCCAGCGAAGGCCCTTCGCCTTGTACGCCCGCGCGACCGCGGGGACGGCGCCGATCTCGCCGCTTTCCAGGTTCCGGGTCTTCCCCGCCTCGCCGAGAAACGCGTTCACCGCCCCGAGGAACATGTTGTCCGAGATCCGGTCGAGATGGCCGCGGAAGCGGAGCCACTTTCCGGCGGGGGAGATGTGGTCGGTCGTGCACTTCCCCTTCACCTTGAGGAGGAGGGGGAGCCGTTCGAAGTCCTTCCCGTCCCAGGCCGCGAAGGGGGTGAGCCGCTGGAGCCGTTCGCTCCCCTCGGCGATGCGCACCTCGACCCCGCTCCCGTCGGGGGCGGGAGGCACGTACCCCTCGAGGTCCTTCACGAACCCTCCCGAGGGGAGGTCGGGGGCCGGGGCCGGCGCCGCGAGGACGAACGGCTTCCCGTCCGCTCCGACGAGCGGGTCGCGGAGCGGGTTCCAGGAGAGTCGTCCCGCGAGGGCGTAGGCGGCGACGATCTCCGGGCTCGCGATGAAGGCGAGCGTGTCCGGATTCCCGTCGTTCCTCGCGGGGAAGTTCCGGTTGAACGAGGTCACGATCGTGTTCTTCTGCCCGGGCGCGAGCTCGTCGCGCCGCCACTGCCCGATGCACGGCCCGCAGGCGTTCGCGAGGACCTGCCCTCCGACCGCCTCGACCTCGGCCATCTGCCCGTCCCGGACGATCGTCCTCCGGATCTGCTCGGAGCCTGGGGTCACGAGGAAGGGGGTGGCCGCCTTCACGCCGCGGGCCTTCGCTTGCTTCATCACGTCCGCGACGCGGCCGATGTCCTCGTAGGACGAGTTGGTGCAGGAGCCGATGAGCGCGACCGAGATCGCGTCGGGGTATCCCTCGCTCGCGACCGCGGCGGCGACCTTCGAGACCGGCCGCGCGAGGTCGGGGGTGTGGGGGCCGACCAGGTGGGGTTCGAGGGTCGCAAGGTCGATCTCGATCACCTTCCAGAAGAACTTCGCCGGGTCGTTCTCGACCTCGGGGTCGGCCTCGAGGAGGTGCCGGTGCGTTTCGGCGAGCTCCGCGAGGGAGGCGCGGTCGGTTCCGCGGAGGTAGCGGGCCATCGCCTCGTCGAAGGGGAAGATCGACGTCGTCGCGCCGAGCTCCGCCCCCATGTTCGCGATCGTTCCCTTCCCGGTGCACGAGATCGAGCGGGCCCCGGGTCCGAAGTACTCGACGACCGCGTTCGTGCCCCCCTTCACGGTGAGGATCCCACAGAGGACGAGGATCACGTCCTTCGGGGCGGCCCAGCCCGAGAGCGAGCCGGTGAGCCGGACGCCGATCGTGCGCGGGTACTTGACCTCCCAGGGGAGCCCCGCCATGACGTCGACCGCGTCGGCGCCGCCGACTCCGGAGGCGAACATCCCGAGACCTCCCGCGTTCGGGGTGTGCGAGTCGGTGCCGATCATCATGCCGCCGGGGAAGGCGTAGTTCTCGAGGACGACCTGATGGATGATCCCCGCCCCGGGCTTCCAGAAGCCGATCCCGTAGCGGTTCGACGCCGAGCGCAGGAACTCGTAGACCTCGGCGTTTTCGTCGAGGGCGCGGAGCGTGTCCGATTCGGCTCCCTCGTGCGCCCGGATCAGGTGGTCGCAGTGCACGGTCGTCGGCACCGCCACCTTCGGGATGTCGGCCTGGGCGAATTGGAGGAGGGCCATCTGGGCCGTCGCGTCTTGCATCGCGACCCGATCGGGACGGAGCAGGAGGTAGCTCTCGCCGGCGCGGAGGTCGGCGGCGGCCGGATCGTCGAGGTGGCCGAGGAGCACCTTCTCGGTGAGGGTCAGCGGCCGGCCGAGGCGCTTGCGGATCGTTTCGAGGTTCTTTTCGATCTTGGCGTAGGCGCGGGCGACGAACTCGGGGGTGCTCTCGATCGCGTGCATGGGAGCCTCCTGCGGGGATCTGGGCCAGGGTAGCGAAACGGCGGAGGGGGGCGCAACGCGCGGCGGCTTGTGCGGGGGCGGGCGGACGGAAATACTGTCGGGCGTCGAGAGTCGATGTAACCGACGGCGGCTGGGCGGAATCGAGGAGACGGAAGGGCGGAAGCCCGCGGAGGAGTCGGCGTGGAGACCTACTACTGTCCGCACGACCTCGCGAGGTTCGGCGAGATGGGGAAGAACCGTCCCGAGCTTTGGGAGAAGTACATGGCCTACTACGGCGCCGTCTTCCAAGACGGCGCCCTCTCCGAGCGGGAGAAGGCGCTGATCGCGCTCGCGGTCGCCTCGGCGGTCCAGTGCCCCTATTGCATCGACGCCTACACGAAGGCGTCCCTCGAGAAGGGGGCCGATCTCGACCAGATGACCGAGGCGATCCACGTCGCGAACGCGATCCGGGGCGGAGCGAGCCTCGTGCACGGCGTCCAGATGCGGAACGTCGCCGGCAAGATCGGGATGTGAGCCCGATGCCCTCCCTCCTCCAGGTGCGGCACCCCCTCGCGAGCCCCGAGCGCCAGCGCGCGGTCCTCGAGGGGAGCGGGTGCCCCACCTTCGACGAGGTCCTCGCGCGCCACGGGAGGGCGCCGCTCGAGACGGCGTCGATCGAGGTCGTCCAGGTCAACGTCGGGAAGCTCTGCAACCAGACGTGCGCCCACTGCCACGTCGACGCGGGCCCCGACCGGAGGGAATCGATGACGCGGGAGACGGCGCAGCGGGTGATCGAGCTGCTGCGGCGCCATCCGATCCCGACGCTCGACGTCACGGGGGGCGCGCCCGAGCTGAACCCGCAGTTCCGTTTCCTCGTGGAGGAGGCCCGCGCGCTCGGCCGGAAGGTGATCGACCGCTGCAACCTGACCGTCCTTCTCCTCCCGAGCCAGGCCGATCTCGTCGATTTCCTGGTGGAGCACCGGGTGGAGGTCGTGGCCTCGCTTCCCGCGCCGCGGCGGGCCGGCACCGACGCGCAGCGAGGGGAGGGGATCTTCGACAAGAGCGTCGAGGCGATCCGCAAGTTGAACGACGCCGGGTACGGGAAGGGGGAGGGGCTCGTCCTGAACCTCGTCCACAACCCGGTCGGCGCCTTTCTGCCCGGCGGGCAGGCGGCGCTCGAGCGCGACTACAAGAAGGAGCTGCTCGCCCGCCACGGGGTCGTGTTCGACCGCCTCTTCACGATCACGAACATGCCGATCAGCCGCTTCCTCGAGTTCCTCGAGCGGAGCGGCAACTTCGAGCGGTACATGGACCTGCTCGTGAACGCCTTCAATCCCGTGGCGGCCGACGGGGTGATGTGCCGGACCCACCTCTCGGTCGGTTGGGACGGCACCCTCTACGACTGCGACTTCAACCAGATGCTCGATCTCCCCGTCGACCACGGGGCGCCCCGAACCCTCGCCTCCCTCCTCGAACGCGGGGACCTCTCGCGACGCGTCGTGACGGCGAAGCACTGCTTCGGCTGCACGGCCGGGGCGGGTTCGTCGTGCGGAGGGGCGGTGGCCTAGCCTCGGTGCGCGCGCGGCGCGAGTCCTCCCCACCGTTCGCGCCACCTTGCGGAAAGCGCGGGGAACGCGCACGCCCCAACCCAAACTCTCGCGGCCACGTCGGATGGGGAGACATCCGCCGGTTCCGCGTTGGAACGCGTGGCCAGGGGGTGTCGAGAGAAGGGCCGGATGTCGCGGCGAAAAGAACGACGCCCGCCGGTCCGGAGGGGGAGGAGCCGGCGGGCGTCTTTGGCGAGCCTCGCGTCCTCCTGGAGGGGGTGCAGGAGGACGGAGCTTTGCGAAAGGGTTCAGAACGGGGAGGGGCTGTCCGTGGTCGTACCCAGCGAGATAATCCCGTCGATTGGACCGAACGCGTCGAGCGAGACGACGGACGAACTTCCTGGACCGAGCTCAACGGTCGCGGTGAGGGACACCTCACATCCGTTCCCAAGGACGATCGCGAAGACGGAACCGGAGACAGGGGAGTACGAGAGAAATGTCCGGGTTTTCGGTGGGGCTCGATGACGGGATCGTCATCGGGAGGGC
>CAYLHQ010000033.1:0-42645 GCA_964383585.1 uncultured Acidobacteriota bacterium | reverse complement strand
GGAACGCTCGGACCGGATCCAACCTCAGAGAATCGAGTCAACCTCAGCTCGGGGAGGGAGTTCGGCCGGACTTTGACCGCCGCATCATCCCCAGCGTTCGCGTCACGTTGCGCTCACGACGGCTGCGTCTCCTCGGGAAGGTCGGGGCAACGGATCCCGGAGCCTTCGAGGTAGCCGAGACCGTGGCGGGAGGCATACACCGCGCACTCCCTGATCTTGCGGAGGAGGGCGGTCGCGGCGGGGCCTTCCCCCGCCCGGGCGGCGGCCTGGATGATCCGCGCGCCGTGTTCCTCGAGGAACTCGAGCAATGCCGGGACCTCGCCGGGGAGCACGACGGCCCCCACGTCCCGGGGGCCGCGCAGCTCGAGCCCGAGTCGCTCCTTCAGCGCCGGCACCGCCTCGATCGCGGGGGCGAAGAGCCGCCAGGCGGGGGCGAGACACTCCGGTGGAGCAACGCCGGCGGCCCGGCAGATCGTCTCGAGCCCGTCGACGTCGTCCGCGATCCAGAAGGGGACGACCCGCGCGTGGAGCGAGAGAGCGCGCCACGGGAGTTCCGCGGCGACCACGTCGGCGGCGGAGCGCGGGGCCGCCCCCGCGGGGTGCCACGCCGCGCCCATCCGCGCCGCCCGTGCGAGGTCGAAGATCTCCTTCAACTCCTGAAGGAGCTCGTTCCGGTGGACGAGATCGGCGCTGAGCTCGGCTCCGTCCACCGGCTCGACCGAGGTCTCGAGGCGTGCGTCGAGCCGTTTGAGCTGGACCCGCGCCTCGGATTCGGCCTCGGCCTCCGACGCGGCACCGCGATAGCGGTCGACGGAGTCCGCGACGCGCTCCGCCGACCCTTCCGTGACGAAGAACGGGCGGCCACGCAGGTGGAGGTCGCGCTCGAAGAGGCGGTCGGCGAGGACGGCCCGCTCGTCGGGGCGGTGGTCGATCTTTTCGAGGCGGGTCCGGACGCGGCTCCAGAACGGCTCCTCGGGCGAGGGCTCCGGAGCGGCGGCACGGCTCGCGAGCCACTCGAGGCCGCGTGCGTAGCGGCGCGCTTGCCACCACGCGTGCCGGATCCGAAGGGCGTCGCGCAGGAACGCCTCGGGGTTGATCTTCCCCCCCTCGCACAGGGATCCGATCACCCCATCGAAGAATTCGACGTCGACCGGGTGGAACGAAACGGTTCCCTTCACGTGGCGCTCCGCGTGCGGAGCGCCGCGGCCGCCACGCGGGGGAGCGTCTCGGTCACGCATCCCCGCACCAGCGTTCCCCCGTGCCGCCGGATTGCATCGGAGAGCCGCGTGTCGCGAACGTTGAACTCGGCGACCTCGACGCCGCCATCGAGCGCTCGCTCCGGGATCGAACTCGCCGGCCACACTTCCGCCGAAGTCCCGACGACGAGGAGGAGATCGCAACCGTCGAGAAGCGCGGCGATCGCCTCCCTCGCGCGAACCGGCTCCTCGAACAGGACGACGTCGGGCTTGAGCGGGGAGCCGCAGAGCCCGCAGACCGGCACCGGCCCCTCTTCGAGATGCTCCCGTCCGAACGGTTGGGTGCGGTCGCAGGAGAGGCAACGGAGTCGCGACGCGTCGCCGTGGATCTCGAGGACTTCTCGGGAGCCGGCCGCCTGGTGGAGGCGGTCGATGTTCTGCGTGATCACGCCGGCGAGCCGCCCCGCGAGTTCGAGCCGCGCGAGGGCGGCGTGGGCCGCGTTCGGGTGCTTCCCCCACAGAGTCGTCCCGAGGGCGCGGAAGAACCGCCACGACTTCGCGGGGTCCCGGAGGAAGCAGCGGAGCGTCGCGTACTCCTCCGGGTCGAAGACCGACCAGAGACCGCCGGGACTTCGGAAGTCGGGGATGCCGCTCTCCACCGAGATCCCCGCTCCGGTGAGGGCGACCGCGCGCCGCGCGCGACCGAGCGCCTCGGCGGCGCGCACTTCGGGCTCCGGGCCGGCGTTCGAAAGTCGGGTCGCCTCCACGCGAGGAGTGTACTCGTTCGCCGACTCGCGTTGCTGCTAAAGTCGAACGGTGTCGCGCCGGGGGAAAAGGGGAAGGGTGCGGCGGGTGATGCTCGTCGGGGCCGCCTCCCTCCTCGCCTTCGCGGGGTGGAAGGTCGTCACCTGGCCCGACGTGGGGCGTCTCGCCGAGGAGAACCCCGAGACGACCGCCTTCCTCGAACGATGGGAATCCCGCGAACGGGAGGCGGGGCGACCGGGACGTGCCGATCGGAGGTGGGTCCCCTACGAAGCGATCTCGCCGCACCTCAAGCGAGCGGTGCTCGTGGCGGAAGACATCAATTTCTTTTCCCACGAGGGGTTCGACGCCGCGGAGATCAAGGCGGCGCTGAAAGAGGCGCTCGACGAGCGCGAGCTGCCGCGGGGGGCCTCCACGATCACCCAGCAGCTCGCGAAGAACCTCTGGCTTTCCCCCTCCCGCAATCCGCTCCGGAAGCTCGAGGAAGCGCTTCTCGCGAGGCAGCTCGAGCGACACCTCTCGAAGAAGCGGATCCTCGAGATCTACCTGAACGTCGTCGAGTTCGGGCCCGGCGTGTGGGGAGCCGAGGCGGCGTCGCGCCGCTACTTCGGAAAGCCGGCCTCGGCGCTCTCGGAAGCCGAGGCGGCGCGGCTCGCGGCGGCGCTTCCCAGCCCCGAGCGTTGGAACCCGTCTTCCGGGAGCCGAATCGCCGCGCGGCGGGCGGCGCGAATCCAGGACCGGATGGACCGTGCGACCTTCCTCCGCAAGCGGATCTGACGCGGTATCCTGAGACACCCCCACGGCACCGGAGGCCACGATGGATCGCACGAACCTGTGGACCCGCTACAAGGCCTGGCTCTTCGACGACCCGGACAGCGCCTTCCGGCTCGACGTGAGCCGGATGGACCTCCCCGACGACCTTCCCGAGCGGATGGCGGCCCCCTTTCGAAAGGCCTTCGATGCGATGGCGGCCCTCGAGGAGGGGGCGATCGCGAACCCCGACGAGAACCGCCAGGTGGGTCACTACTGGCTCCGCGCTCCGGAGCGCGCTCCCGATCCGGCGATCGCCGACGCGATCCGGCGCACCGAGGCCAAGGTCCTCCACACCGCCGCGAAGGTCCACTCCGGACAGATCGTCCCGACCTCGGCGAAACGATTCGAGGAACTCTTGGTGATCGGGATCGGGGGGTCGGCGCTCGGGCCGCAGTTCGTCGCCGACGCCCTCGGGGGGCCGGCGGACCGCATGCGGCCGCACTTCCTCGACAACACCGACCCCGACGGGTTCGACCGGGTCCTCGCCGCTCTCGGAGAGCGGCTCGCGTCCACGCTCACCATCGTGATCTCGAAGTCGGGGGGGACTCCCGAGACGCGGAACGGGATGCTCGAAGCGGAGGCCGCCTACCGTGCGCGCGGGCTTGCCTTCGGAGCCCACGCGATGGCGGTCACGGGGGAGGGGAGCCGGCTCGACCGGTACGCCGCCGAGCGGAGGTTCCTCGAGCGGTTCCCGATGTGGGACTGGGTCGGGGGGCGGACCTCCGAGACCTCGGCCGTCGGGCTCCTCCCGGCCGCGCTCCAGGGGATCGACGTCAAGAAGATCCTCGCCGGCGCCGCCGTGATGGACCGTCTGACCCGGATTCCCGTCGTCCGAAAGAACCCGGCGGCGCTTCTCGCGATGGCCTGGCATCACGCGGGGGAGGGGCGCGGCGCGAAGGACATGGTGATCCTCCCGTACCGGGATCGCCTCGCCCTCTTCAGCCGGTATCTCCAGCAGCTCGTGATGGAGTCGCTCGGGAAGGAGAAGGACCTCGACGGCAAGGTCGTGCATCAGGGAATCGCGGTCTACGGGAACAAGGGATCGACCGACCAGCACGCCTACGTCCAGCAGCTGCGCGAGGGGGTCCCCAACTTTTTCGCGACCTTCATCGAAGCCCGACGCGATCGGAAGGGACCGTCGATCGAGGTCGAGCCCGAGACGACGTCGGGGGATTTCTTGCAGGGGTTCCTCCTCGGGACGCGGCGGGCCCTCCACGAGAACGGACGCGGTTCGATCACGATCTCGGTCGGCGATGTCTCTCCACGCTCGGTCGGCATGCTGATCGCCCTCTACGAGCGGGCCGTCGGCCTCTACGCGAGCCTCGTGAACGTCAACGCCTACCATCAGCCGGGGGTCGAGGCCGGGAAGAAGGCGGCGGCGGCGGTCCTCGACCTCCAGCGGAAAGTGCTCGACCATCTCGCGGGTCAAGGGGAGCGCGGGGCGACCGTCGAGCAGATCGCCGCCGCGATCGGCAACGAGGAGGAGGTCGAGACGGTCTTCCACCTCCTCGAGCGTCTTTGCGCGAACCCCGACCGCAACGTCGAGAAGATCCCGGGACGAACCCCGTTCGACGCCCTCTACTCGTTCCGGGCGGGGTTCTGACGCGAGGAGACGGCGGGATGCCCGCGAACCTCTCTCCCGACTACCACGCCGCCGAGGCCCGCTTCCGGGCGGCCGCGACGGCGGAGGAGAAGATCGCCGCGATCGAGGAGATGCTCCGGGTCATCCCGAAGCACAAGGGGACGGAGAAGCTCCAGGCCGACCTCAAGTCGCGCCTGTCGAAGCTCCGGCAGAAGCCTGCGGGGAAGGGGGGTCCCAAGACCCACTCCCACCACATCCCGCGCGAGGGGGCGGGGCAGATCGTCCTCGTCGGGCCACCGAACGGCGGGAAGTCTTCGCTCGTCAGGCGGCTCACCCACGCGGAGCCCGAGGTCGCCGAGTACCCGTTCACGACGCGCGAGGCGACCCCCGGGATGATGCGATTCGAGGACGTGCAATTCCAGCTGATCGATCTGCCGCCCCTGTCGGACGAGCACGTCGAGCCCTGGGTCTTCGACCTCGCGCGCGGCGCCGACCTCGCGTGGATCGTCGTCGCGGTGGAGAACTCGCTCGACGGGATCGCGCTCGCCCGGAGGATCCTGGGGGAGAAGCGGATCGACCTCGTCCCGCCGGGGACGGTCGCGGAAGGTCCGGGGGGCGCGAAGCCCGCCCTCGTCGTCGTCACCGGGCTCGACCGGCCGGAAGCGCGGGAGGACCTCGAAATCGCGCGCTCGCTTCTCGCGGAGCCCTGGCCGCTCCTCGCGGTCTCGACCGTCGACGGGTCGGGGCTCGACGCCCTCGCGCGGGCGACCTTCGACGCCCTCGGAATCCTGCGCGTGTACACGAAGCAGCCGGGAAAGCCGCCCGACAAGGACTCCCCCTTCACCGTCCCGATCGGTTCGACGGTCGGCGATCTCGCCGAGCGGATCCACAAGGACCTTCTCGCGACGATGAAGTTCGCGCGGATCTGGGGACCGTCCGCCCACGACGGGCAGACGGTCCACAAGGACCACGCCCTCGCGGAGGGGGACGTGGTGGAGATTCACGCGTAGGGTGACGGGTCTTCAGAACGAAATGGTCCGTATCAAAATCGCCGACGGAGACGCGAAGACGATCTTCGAGTCCTCGATTGCTCCCACCCGTTGAAACCCCGTCGGCACCGCCAAATTCAACGAGACACCTGTCCAAGCGCCGTTCGTGAGGTCCAGTAGGAGGGCGTCGGTCGTGCCGTTGAAGAGGAGAACCCGATCGGGCATCGGCACCGCGACGGGGTCGTAATTCGAGTAGTCGATCAGCGAACGGGCGGGGTCCTGCCGATCGAGAGTCACGGGATCGAAGCTGTACCGGATCGTTCCGTCGGACTCCACGGCCTTCCAGTAGCCGAGCTCCTGACGCAAGGCGATTCGGCCCTCTCCGAGCGGGCGGAGATCCACGAACGGCTCCTCAGGGTAGGGGAAGTCGCGAGTCCATTCCGTGACGATCGACTCTCCGAAGCGGATCGACATGATCGTCTTGGAGAGAGCCACGATCGCGGTGGAGCCGTCGTCCGGAATCAGGACATCGGTGAAACCTGTCTCGAGCCGGATCATCCGACGGGTCAAACCATCCAGACCGAGCACTTCGACGGTATCGCCGGCAGGTCCCCACTCGCTTCGTCGCGGGAAGGCGTAGATCGACTGCCCGGACACCGAGAATCTGAAGTTCCGCCGATCCGGCGATTTCGTCCAGAGGATTTCCCCCGTGGACGTCGCGACGAGCGAGGCACGCGGGCCGTCGGGCCCCTCCAAGTGCACGAGCAGATGAGCGCCGGACGGCGAGAGCTTCAGCCAGGCGGCCTTTCCGGAAAACTCCACGAAAGTCGTGCCGGTCCGCTTGACGATCATGACGCGGGAACTCGATTCAAACGGGTGGGATTCCTGGGGCCAGAGAATGACCGCCACTGTACCCGCCGTGCATGCCGGGGCCGCGTGACCGATTCTCCATCCATCCGGAATCGAGACGATCTGGTCGGAAGCGACAACAGGCACGGCCGACGCGAGCGCCGCGGCGACCGTGCTGAACGTCCTGAGGATCGCTGATTTCATGGTCGACCTCACTGGGATGTGCACGGGTGATTCGTCTCCGGATCGTGGAAACAATTGGACTGGTCCGCGCACTGGACTTCGTAATGCAGGTGATCTCCCTGGGCGGCTCCCCATCCTGTCGCGTTACAGTAACCGATCAGGGTGCCGGGCCGAACGGCGGCGCCCTGCTGGACCACGCGCCGCTGCAGGTGGGCGAACGCGACCTACCGGCCGTCCGTCGAGCTCCTCACCTTCACGACTTCTCCCGCCTCGTCCTGTCGCGTGGACAGGGTCACCGTTCCAGAATACGTCGCGAACACGGGATCTCCCTCGTTGCAATCGAGGTCGATGCCGGTGTGGTCGCAGCGGACGTTGTTCGCGCCACCGTAGTTGCACCCGAAGCGTTGATTCTCGTCGAAGACGTCCTTGGAGGGGTGCTGGGAATCCATCGCGTCATGCCAGCAGTCGGTTTTCCCGTCGCCGTCGGGGTCTCGCGGATTGGGTGGCGGCGGCGGGGGAGGGGGTGGCGGAGGAGGAGGCGGCGGTGGCGGTGGCGGCGAGGGGAAGGGTTCGCAACGGTAGTAGTCCCGCGTCTCCGATTCCCATTCGCAGGTTTCCCCACACAGTTGCGGAGGATCGCACAAGGTCTCCGTGCACACTCGCCACGTCGTGGTCTCGGAATGATCGTAAACCCAGGCTCCGCCGCTGCAACCCTCGAGATCGATGGCGCGAGCGTTCCCGACGGCGAAAGCCCCGGCGACCGCGAGAATCCCGAGTGTGGGCAACTTGGTCAATCCGCCCATGACGACCTCCTCGGTGGGTCAACCCGAACTTCTCTTGGGGTCTCAAGTTACGCGGGGGGCTCGTCAAGTCGGAGGCACTTGACCAATATCAAGTGCGTATCGGACCCCGACCCGTCGGCCGGAGACGGAAAGCAGCATCCCATCGTGACCACGTTCTCGCCGAGGAGGGACGTCGCGAAGATCCGATCGTGGGAGGCGAGTCGTCAGAACCGCAAGGATCGAATCAGAATCTCGGTCGAGGATGCGAACACGATCTTCGATGCCTCGATCCCGCCGATCCGCTTGAATCCGGTGGGTACGGCGAGATTCAAGGGATAGCTCGAAAGCGCTCCGGTACTCGGATTCAGGAGCAGCGCGTCGGTGGTGCCGTTGAAGAGCAGGATTCGGTCGGGGAGCGGGACGGGGACCGGTTCGTAGTTCGAGTAATCGACGAGCGATCGCGCAGGGTCCTTCTCGTCCAAGGCCGACGGGTCGAACCGGTACAAGATCGTTCCGTCGGCATCTAGCAGTTTCCAGTAGCCGCTCGCCTGTCGGAGGACGGTTCGGCCTCCGCCGAGGGAGCGAAGCTCGATGAAGGGCTCTTCAGGATGCGGGAAATCGCGAGACCACTCCGTCTCGATGGTGCTTCCGAATCGGAGCGACATCAGAGATCTCGAGAGCGCGACGACCGCAGTCGATCCGTCGTCGGGAATCACGACGTCGGTGAACGTGGTTTCGAGTCGGATTCGGCGCCGGATGGAGCCATCCAGATTGAACACTTCGATCGTGTCGCCCGCGGCTCCCCACTCGCTCCTTCGAGGAACCGCGGCAATTGTCCGGCCAGTCGTCGCGAAAACGAATTGGAGGGCCCTGCGTCCTGGATCACCCTTGGTCCAAGCAATCGCGCCGCTTGAAACCACTATGAGGGTTGCCTTCGGCCCGTCCGGTCCCTCGTGATGGACGATCAGGTGTGCACCCGACGGGGAGAACGCCAGGTGGTGCGCCTTGCCTGACAGGGCCACGAAGCGGGGCTCGGGTGGGCTCACGATCATGACACGCGATTCCGACTCGAAGGGGACGGAGTCGGATGGCCAAAGGATGACTGCCGTCGCCGCTGTGCTGCTGGCCGGAGCGGCGTGCCCGACGCGCCATCCGCTGGGGAGTGGCGCGGTCTGGTCGTTGGCTCGACTCCCGGCGATCGAGGCGGCGACGACCAGCACGGACGCGATCGATGCCCGCTGGAGAATCTGTTTCATCTCTTCCTCATTCGGACATGCATGAGTGGTTTGACTCGGGATCCAGAAAGCAGTCGCTTTGATCCGGGCACTGCACCTCATAGTGCAGATGATTCCCCTGTGCGCCGATTCCCGTCGCGTTGCAGTATCCAATGAGTGTTCCCGGCTGGACGCCCGCCCCCGTCGGCACGGCTCGGGTCAGTAGATGAGCAAACGCAACGAACCTGCCGTCGACGGTGCTTCGAATTCGGACCACCTCGCCTGCCTCGAAGCGCCGCTCGGACTCCGTCACCGTCCCGGAATACGTCGCGAACACGGGATCTCCCTCGTTGCAGTCGAGGTCGATGCCGGTGTGGTCGCAGCGGACGTTGTTCGCGCCACCGTAATTGCAACCGAGGCGTTGATTCTCGTCGAGGACGTCCTTGGAGGGGTGCTGGGAATCCATCGCGTCATGCCAGCAGTCGGTTTTCCCGTCGCCGTCGGGGTCTCGCGGATTGGGTGGCGGCGGCGGGGGAGGGGGTGGCGGAGGAGGAGGCGGCGGTGGCGGTGGCGGCGAGGGGAAGGGTTCGCAACGGTAGTAGTCCCGCGTCTCCGATTCCCATTCGCAGGTTTCCCCACACAGTTGCGGAGGATCGCACAAGGTCTCCGTGCACACTCGCCACGTCGTGGTCTCGGAATGATCGTAAACCCAAGCTCCGTTGCTGCAACCCTCGAGATCGATGGCGCGAGCGTTCCCCATGGCGAGCGCCCCGGCGACCACGACAATCCCGAGTGTGGGCAACTTCGGCGATCCGCCCATGACGACCTCCTCGGTAGGTCAACCCGAACACCGGAGCCGCTCCGACCGGAAAGCGGGACCGGGTCGGTTTCTCTTGGGGTCTCAAGGTACCCGGAGGGGGGGGCGGGGGCTCGTCAAGTCGGAAGGGCTTGACCGATGTCAAGTGTGCGTCGGACTCCAATCCGTCGGCCGGACACTGCGGGCGGTCTCCCCTGTTGACCACGCACGCGTCGACGGAGACGTGGTGGAGAAGCACGAGTCGGGCGACGAATCGTCAGAACCGCAGGGATCGAATCAGAATCTCGGTCGAGGATGCGAACACGATCTTCGATGTGTCGATCTCGCCGATCCGCTTGAATCCGGTGGGTACGGCGAGATTCAACCCGGATTCCTCATGGGTCGTGATGGATCGGGGCGCCGCGTGGCGTTGATGCGTGAGTGACGATCACGAGAAACCGAGTATTGGCGTGGCTCGAGCAAACTCCTCCCGTGATAGAAGGACGGTTGCGAAGCCAGTCCGCTGTCACGAGAAGGAGTACCCAAAGGGTGAGCCGACACTACCGCAGGACCCGAACCAACGCGAGCAGGATCTTCCGCCAGCGATTCGACCTTCCCGGCGCCACCGCGCTCGGCGGAATCAATCAACTCGGACGCTTCCTTCTCAAACTCGAGATCGACAAGCGACTGGCGGCTCGCTTCCGCGACGCGAAGTCGCATTGGTCCTCCTGGCGGCTCGATCGGGTGATCTGCATCCTGCTCGACGCCTACTTCGCGGGGATCGAGCGGCTGTATCACTTCGAGGACCTCGAGACCGAGCCCCTGTCGTGTGCGCGACACGGTGTCGACCGCCATCCGAACCTGAACACCCTCTACCGGGACTTGCGCCGCTTCGAGGACCCGGAGTTGATGGGCACCCTGCTGGATCTCCTGCGCGGAATCGTCGTCGAGGCGATCCGGAAGCAGCCGCTCGTCACGTTCGACATCGACTCGACCGTCGAGACGCTCTACGGTCGACAGGAAGGCGCCGAGATCGGCCCGAATCCTCACAAGCCGGGGCGGGCGTCCTACCATCCCCTGATCGCGCGGGATCGTGTCAGCGACCTCGTCGTGCACCACGTCCTGCGGGCTGGAAGCGCGGGGACCGCCACGGAAATCGTCTCCTTTCTCCACAAGACGCTGGACATCGTGAAGGAAGGGAAGCCGGGCCGAACGATTCTCGCCCGGCTCGACTCGGGCTTCGAGAGCGACGACGTCATGCGGCTCCTCGAGCGTCGGGGAGTGGGCTACGTCATCAAGACGCGCGGTACCTACAGCGTGACCTCGATGCTGTTCGGAGTCGGGGACAAGGCTTGGCGACGAGTGGCCTTCGATGGCGAGGGCGAGATCGAGGTCTCGGAGTTCTCGATCCAGCGGCGGAAGTGGAGCCGGCCGCCCCGCGTCGTCGTCCTGCGCAAGCGCGACATGGACAATCCGCAGGGTCACCTCTTCGACCGCGTCGGCCGGTCGTACAGCTTCTTCGTCACGGATCGGGACTGGAAGCCGGAGGACGTCGCCCGGTTCTACGACAAGCGGGCCGACGTCGAGCGGACGATCTGCGAGGAGAAGAACGACCTCTCGATCGACCACGTCCCGACCTCGATCTTCGGGGCGAACGCGGCGGACCTCGCGATCGAGGTCCTCGCCCGCAATCTCCTCGTGCTCTACCGCGACTGCGGTCTTCGGTTGAGGACGCGTTTCCGGATCGCGACGCTGCGTCGCCGTTTCATCGCCGCTGCCGGTCGGCTCGTCCGTCACGTCGGAAAGCTCGTGCTGCGCCTCTCGCCGCGGGCTCCGCTCCGGGCGATCGTCACTCAACGACCGCTCCGAGCCTGAATCCCTTCGCGCCTTTTCGATCGACCGCCTCACGTTCCAGGGCATCGTGTCGCCGAACACCGGAATCGGCATCAAAATGGCCACTCGCGTCACCGCCAAACAGACCGGGCGACGGATCGGACCGATCGACACGGCTGACTCACGCGTGCCCTGCGGCTCCAACTGGCCAGTCGTCGACTACCCCTGAGAAATCCAGGTTCAAACGGGTGGGATTCCTGGGGCCAGAGAATGACCGCCACTGTGCCCGCCGTGCATGCAGGGGCCGCGTGACCGATTCTCCATCCATCCGGAATCGAGACGATCTGGTCGGACGCGACAACAGGCACGGCCGACGCGAGCGCCGCGGCGACCGTGCGGAACGTCCTATTGACCCATGGCAAGGCTTTCGGTTGCCCGATCCGCACCGGCGGTGATAGTATCTCAAGGCAACTTCCAGCCGCCCAAGCCGACCGGAACTGGGCGATGTGAGGCCACCCGGGAGCCCGGCCGCGGCTTGGCCGGGGAGGCCTACAGAGGAGGAGCACAAATGCGAAACGCCATCCTCGCGGTGTCGATGCTGCTGTTCGCGTTCATTCCCACAACGACCCCCGCCGGACCTTGCGAGGCCTGCCCGAGCAATTGCTGCTGCGCGTGCGAGTACCGAGGCCGCACGTCCTGCGGCGACAGCACCGCCTGGAACCGATGCGAGTCCAACCAGACGGCGCACTGCACGTGCTCCGCCTCCGGTTGTAGCTACACGTGCACGACCAACACGAACCAGGGGGTCGGGCCGGACTCCCGATTCCACCGTGTATCGCTTTCCGAGACGACCCTGAACGGAATGTGCGACTGGCTCGTGAGCGTGGACCCGACGTGGGGCTGCTGGGTCGCCGCGCAGGGCGGCGAGAGAGTCTCTCGTTCCTACGATCTCGAAGGTGTCGATCTCGACGGCGCGCTCGACGCGGTGGGCGCGGACTTCGACGCGTGCGCGGACGTCAACTACACGGAAAAGAAGGTCATGCTGCGGCCTTCCGGAAGCTGCCTCTGATCGCACCCGCCGTTTCTCGGCCGGGACGGCGACCCCCGCGTAGGGAGGAGGTTCCGCCCCGGCCTCCGCCGCTCACTCGTCCGCGAGCGGTCTTCCGCGGCTACGCCCCCAGCTCCTCGAGCAAATAGGCCGCGGCCTCGTTCCCCTTGAAGAACTGGTCCAGATCGATCTTCTCGTTCGGGGCGTGCAGGTTGTCGTCGTGGAGGCCGATCCCCATCATCACCGCGGGGACCTTGAGCATCGTGTCGAAGGAGGCGACGACCGGGATCGACCCCCCCTCGCGCGTGAAGATCGGGGCCTTCCCGAACGCCTTCTTCACCGCGCGGCCGGCCGCCTGGAGGGCGGGATGGTCGGTTTCCGCGAGCCACGCCTCGCCGCCGTGGAGGTGGCGCACGTTCACCTTCACCGACTTCGGGGCGATCTTCTTCATGTAGGCGAGGACCTTCTTCTCGATCTCCTTCGGCGTCTGGTTCGGGACGAGGCGGCAGGAGAACTTCGCGTGGGCCTCGGCGGGAATCACCGTCTTCGCCCCTTCTCCCGTGAACCCTCCCCAGATCCCGTTGATCTCGAGGGTCGGCCGCGCCCAGATCCTCTCGATCGTCGTGAACCCCGCCTCCCCGAAGAGGTCGGGGGCGCCGATCGACTTCTTGAACTTCGCGTCGCTGTGGGGGAGCTTCTTGAAGGCCTTCCGCTCGGCGGCCGTGAGCTTGCGAACCTTGTCGTAGAAGCCCGGGATCTTGATCTTCCCTCTCGCGTCCTTGAGCTTTCCGAGCATCTCGACGAGCGCCCAGGCCGGGTTCACGACGGCGCCACCGTAAGAGCCCGAGTGGAGGTCGCGGTCGGTGCCGCGGACGTCGACCTGGAAGTAGGTCAAGCCGCGCAGGCCGTGGCAGATCGAAGGGACCCCCTTCGCGAACATCGCGGTGTCGGAGACGACCACCGCGTCGCACTTCAATTCGCTCTTGTGCGTTTCGAGGAACGGCACGAGGTTCGGGGAGCCGATCTCCTCCTCTCCCTCGATCAGGAACTTCATGTTCACGGGGCAGGTCCCGGAGGTTCGGAGATGGGCCTCGAGGGCGTTCACGTGGATGATCAGCTGTCCCTTGTCGTCGGCCGCGCCGCGGGCGAAGATCCGCCCGTCCGCGATCGTCGGCTCGAAGGGGGGGGTCTTCCAGAGCTCGACCGGATCGACCGGCTGCACGTCGTAGTGGCCGTAGACCAGGACCGTCGGCTTCCCCGGCGCGCGGAGCCACTCCCCGTACACGATCGGGTGCCCCTTCGTCGGGTGGATCTCGACCTTGGTGCAGCCGGCCTTCGACAGCCGGTCCCGGATCCACTCCGCAGCGCGCTTCACGTCGCCCGCCCGTTCGGGGTCGGTCGAGATCGAAGGGATGCGCAGAATCTCCTTGAGCTCTTCGAGGTGGCGGTCGCGGTTTTCGCGGATGAAGGCGGCAGCGGCGGACATCGGAACCTCCTGGACCCGGATTGGGCGGGATTCGCCTCCCGCAGGGGCGGCCATTCTAGCCCCGCTTCCGCCGCGCGGACACACCCGCTCAGCCGGGGTAGACGACGGGGGGAGGCGGGAGGAACTCGAACGTCGCCAGGATCTCCTCGATCGCCCCCCGGCTGTGCTCCCACGCCCAGGGAGGGAGAACGGCGCGGACGACCCAGAGCCGCTCCCCCTTCCGGAGAATGAAAAAGCGGAGCGACCCGGGCGCGTCGTCCGGCTTCGTCCGGATCACGTAGGAGACGACCGTCGCCTCCTCGATCCCGAGCTTCCCCGAGGAGACCTTCCGCGAGCCTTCCTCGACGAGGAAATCGTGGACCGCCCACTCGTCGAGCTGCGGGTAGAGCGAGTCGGGGAGACCCTCGACCCAGGACCGCTTCGCCTCGACGAGGTCCCAGACGTCGTAGGAGATGAAGGCCCCGTCGTTCGCGCGCATGCCGCGGTCGTACCCCTGCCACCCCTGCGCGATGACGAACCTCACCCCTCGCCGGGAGTCTTCGATCGTGCGCATCTCGAGCGGAAGCTCTCGGTACCGGCTCTCGCAACCGGAGGCGACGAGCGCGAGCGCGGAGAGGGCGGCGAGCGCGCGGATCATCGTTCGAGCCTCCGGCCGAACGCCCCTTCGTACGCCTCGGGGGTATCGATGTCCGCGAGGATTCCGGCGTCGGCCACCTCCAGTTCGATCCGGTCGTCCGCGTGGGCGGCGACGACGTGCCGCGCGCCGGCGTCGTCGGGGGCGGAGAGGATCTCGGGGATCGTCGAGGCATCGAAGAGGACGGGGTGGCCGCGCCGGCCCCGATGGCGGGGGACGACGACCGGAGGCCGGTGCGTCCGCCAGGCCGAAAGGAGCGCCGAGACGGTCGCCGCGCGAACGAGCGGATGGTCGACCGGCCAGAGGAAGAACGCCTCGGTTCCCGCCGGAAGGGCGCACACCCCGAGCCGGACGGAGGAGAGCATGCCGTCGTCGGGCGCGGGATTCTCGACCCATGCCTCGCCGGGAAGCGTCGGCGCCGCCGCGCGCAATCCCTTGTCGTCGGGCCCGGTGACGATCCTCACCGCCTCGACCCCCGCCGTTTCGAGTAGACCGAGCACGCAGCCGAGGAACGTCGATCCTCCATACGGAAGGAGCGCCTTCGGATGGCCCATCCGCGCGGAGCGTCCCGCGGCGAGCACGACCGCGCCGATCATGCGGCGATCTCCCGGAGGGTCAAGCCGTGCCTCGCGGCGAGATCGTCGAGCGGGGCGGCGGGATCGCCCCCGTTGCCGACGCATGCCGCGCCGTGCCGGAGGCCCCACGCCGCGAGCCCGAGCGCCTCGGCCGCCCGCTCCCGAATTCTCCTGCCTCCGGCGAAGCCCTCGAGCCCGAGCCTCCCCGCCTCGGCCATCGCCTCGCGCCAGCCGTCGTGCGTCGCGAACCCATTCGAAAGGGAAAAGACGGCGTCGAGGACGGCGTCGTGGTAGAGCGTGCCGACCCAGAACGTCGGTACGGCGAGAAGGAGAGGGTCCGGAGGGAGGTCGGCGCTCCGCGCCTCGATGTAGGTGTACGAACGGACCTCGGTGAAGATCGTCGAGAGGTGGAGCTCCCAGTCCTCCTGGGTCATCGCGTCGCACCCGCAGCGCGACAGGAGCAACGCGAAGGCTTCGCCGTGGGACGGGAGGAGCCCCGCCTCGCGGCGGAAGAAGATCGTCGGAACCTCGACCGCCCAGCGGGTCCAGGCCTCGATGTCGAAGCCAGGGTCGAAGACGACCGCGGGAAGGCCGCAGCGCGCCGGGTCGGTCTCGTCCCAGATCGCGCGGCGGTACGAGAGCCAGCCGGTCTCCCGGCCGTCCATCCGGGAGGAGTTCGCGAAGAGGGCGGTGACGACGGGGGCGAGGAAGGCGGCGGCGCGGAACCTCCGGGCCCAGTCCCGCTCGTCGGCGAAGTCGAACGCGCACTGGACGCTCGCGGTCTGCGTCATCATCCGGTGGGCGAGGCGTCCCCGCGCCCCGAGGTGGCTCCGCATGATCGCGTAACGCGCCTTCGGCATCCACGGCATCTCGGAGAGCGGCACGTCGGGGTGGAGGGCGCGGTCGATCCAGCGGATGCCGAGGGAAGCGGCGACCCGGTCCATCGCCTCGAGGTGCTGGCGGAGGGACGCGCCGAGCCCGGCGAGGTCGCGCGCGGGCCGCGAGGACCACTCGACCTGGCCGCCCGGCTCGAGCGAGAGCGCTCCCCAGGATCCCTCGACCCCGACCAGGTGGTCCCCCTCGTAGACCGGATCGCCTCCGCGGTCGGCGAGGATCCGCTCGAGCACCGACCGAACCGAGGCGGCGTTCCCCTCGTAAGGGATCGGGGAGCCGTCGGCTGCGGTGACCCCCATCTTCTCGACCTCCATCCCGACGAGCCACGTCTCCCGCGGGCGGAACCCCCGCCGGAAGTAATCGGCGAGGGCGGGGAAGTCGAGGCGTCCGCGGTCGGTTCTCGGCACGGGGGATCTCCCTCGGAGGCTCCAGCATTGTACAGATCCCGGAGGGGCGGACTAGACTCCGTGCGATGACGCTCCGCGAGTTCGAGGAGAGGACGAAGCGGGCGGAGGCCGCGCGCGGGGGGGAGGCGATCGCGCTCCGCGTCGCCTCCTGGACGATCCGCTTCGACGGGATCGCGCCGGAGGATCGCGAGGCGCTCGCCGCGCGCTGGGGGGCGTTCGCCACCGCTCCCGGCGGACCGGCCGACCTCCGGGTGGCGGTGCGGGACGCGGGTGTCGAGCCCTGGTCCGTGCCCCCGGACGGGGGCGAGCCCTACCGGCTCGAAGCGGTCGAGGGGGAGGGGCCCGCGCCGGTCGTCTCCTACGCCTTCGGGCTCGGCCCCACGGGGAAATCCGATTTCGTCCTCGCGATCTCCCGCCACGAGCGCGAACCGGTCCCGAACAGCTTCGACAACGCCGCGCGGGTGCTGGTCGCGCGTCTCGCCGCGGAAGCGGGAGGGATCGCGCTCCACGGCGCCGGAGTCGTGCGCTGCGGCCGCGCGTGGGTCTTCGCGGGTCCGTCGAGGGCGGGGAAGTCCACCGCAGTGCGGCTCTCCCGGCCGGACCCCTCGCTCGGCGACGATTTCGCGGTGCTCGTGCGGCGGGCGGGCGTGTGGCACGCGGCGGCGGTCCCCTTCGACAACGCCGCGAGGGTCGGTCCGGATCGAGCGACGGGCTCGTTCGTCCTCGCGGGCGTTTACCGTCTCGTCCAGGCCGAGGAAGCCCGGATCGAGCGCCCCGAAGGGCCGAGGGCGGCGGCCTCCCTCCTCGCGAGCGCCGCGTTTCCGTGGGCGATCCCCGATCTCGGGGACCGTCTCGCCGGCGCGGCGGCGGAACTCGCCCGCGCAGGGAAGGTCGCCCACCTCCACTTCCGGGACGATCCCGGCTTCTGGCCCCTCCTTCTGGCCGACGCGCGGATCTCCTGACGGCGGAGTTTGTTACACTCCGCGGACTCTCGGGCCGGAAGGAGGAAACGACGTGGCGGAATCCAAACGACCGTGGCTCGCCGGCCGGCGCATCGACCCGAAGCCGATCGAGAAGGGGATGCGCGCCGCCGATCTGATCGACGAGGTCTTCCTCGCGTACAACGCCGCGCGCTTGCAGCGGGCGGCACGGATCGTCTCCGAGAAGATGCTCGACGACGCGTGCGTCGTGGGCCTCTCGCTCTCCGGGGCGCTCACCCCCGCCGGGCTCGGCCGATCGGTCCTGATCCCTCTGATTCGCGCAGGGTTCGTCGACTGGATCACCTCGACCGGAGCGAACCTCTACCACGACATCCACCACGGCCTCGGCCTCGCGCTGCACCAGGGGCGGCACGACGTGGACGACACCCGGCTCCGCGAGGACGGTGTCGTCCGGATCTACGACATCCTGTTCGACTACTCCGTGCTCCTCAAGACCGACGCCTTCCTCCGCGAGGTGATGGCGGCGCCGGAGTTCGCGAAGGAACTGTCGACCGCCGAGCTGCACTGGCTCTTGGGCAAGTACCTCGCGGCGCGGGAGGACGAGCTGGGCGTGCAGGACACCTGCGTCCTGTCGACGGCGTACCGCTGCGACGTCCCCTGCTACGTTTCGTCCCCGGGGGACTCGTCGATCGGGATGAACATCGCCGAGCTGTCCCTCACGGGGCGCGGTCCGAAGGTCGACGTTTCCCGGGACGTCAACGAGACCGCCGCCATCGTCTACCACGCGAAGAAGAGCGGGGGCGCTTCCGGCGTGCTCATCTTCGGCGGAGGGTCGCCGAAGAACTTCATGCTTCAGACGGAACCCCAGATCCAGGAGGTACTCGGACTCGAGGAGGCGGGGCACGACTACTTCGTGCAGATCACCGACGCGCGGCCGGACACCGGGGGGCTTTCGGGGGCGACCCCCGGAGAGGCGGTTTCGTGGGGCAAGGTCGATCCGGAGAAGCTCCCGGGGACCGTCGTCGTGTACTGCGACACGACGATCGCGGCGCCGCTCCTCGCGGCGTACCTCCTCGACCGGAAGGAACCCCGGACTCTACGGCGGCTTTACGGGCGGAGAGGGGAGTTTCTCGACCGGATGCGCTCCGATTTCCTGGCGCGCCGGACGGCCGCTCTCTAAACCGCCGGCGGGGTCAGAGGGTCTACCCCTTCGGATCCGGCGAGGGGGAGAGGAAAACGGGCATGAACGCGAATCGGACGCGAGCCTGGGCATCGGCGGTCGTTTGGATCCTCGTGGCCGGGGGCCTTGCCGCCGCCGCACCCCGTGGCCGCGAGGGCGCGAGGGCGACGCGTGGCGAACGGATGGCCCTCGCCCTCGACCTGAGTGCGGAGCAGAGGCGGGCGATCGCGGAGATCCGGACTTCTCGGTGGACCGACGGCCTGGGAGACGCGCTTCGCCGCCATCGGGACTCGAGACGTGCTCTCGAAGAGGCGATCTCCGGCGATGCGGCGTCTCGAGATGCGGTCGCCGTCGCCGCGCGCGCTCACGCCGACGCCGAGGAGGCGCTCGCGCTCGAGCGTCGGAAGACGCGCCTCGCGATCGAGGCGATTCTGACGCCGGATCAGCGCGCGAAGCTCGACGATCTTCGGGCCCGTCGGGAGGAACGGCGCGGGAGGGCCTTCGCCGCGCGCGATGCGTGGGCCCGGGCGGGGAACGGGGACCGGCCAACGAACCCCTAACGGACCTCCCAAGTTTCGCCCGCGTGGATCAGCTTCTTCAAGTCGCCGACCCCTTTCTGCTCGACGACCTTCCGCGTCTGGTCCCGGACCGCGTCCTCGAAGGCCGGGGCCGACACGCGGCGCAGGACGCCGATCGGGTAGGGGAAGGCGGGAGGCTCGAGGTTCGCGAGCATGAAGGCGTACGCCGGCGGGCCCTGCTCGTCGTGGACGACGAGGTCCTTCTCGCTCACGCCGCCGCCGAGAGCGACCACCTCCGGCCGGTAGCGGTCGGCGATCCGGATCCCCTTGTCCTTCTTCTTGCCGAACACGAGCGGGCGGCCGTGCTCGAGCGGGAGCAGGTTGTCGTCGCGGACGTCTTTCTCTCGCCACGGGTCCCACGCCCCGTCGTTGAAGATGTTGCAGTTCTGGAAGACCTCGATGAACGCCGCCCCCTTGTGCTCCGCTGCGGCCTTCAGGGTCTCCCGGAGGTGGCTCGTATGAACGTCGACGCTCCGGGCGACGAAGGTCGCGTTCGCGCCGAGGGCGAGAGCGAGCGGGTTGAACGGCCGGTCGACCGAGCCGAACGGGGTCGACTTCGTCCTCTTTCCGATCTCCGAGGTGGGAGAGAATTGTCCCTTCGTCAGCCCGTAGATCCGGTTGTTGAACATCATCACCTTGATGTCGACGTTCCGGCGCATCAGGTGGATCAGGTGGTTCCCGCCGATCGACAGGGCGTCTCCGTCGCCGGTCGCGATCCAGACCGAGAGTTCCGGATTCGCGAGCTTGACCCCGGTCGCGACCGCCGGGGCGCGACCGTGGATGGAGTGGAAGCCGAACGTGTTCATGTAATAGGGAAAGCGCGCGGCGCACCCGATCCCGGACACGACCACGAAGTTCTCGCGCGGGATGCCGAGTTCCGGGAAGACGCTCTGGACCGACGAGAGGATCGCGTAGTCCCCGCATCCGGGGCACCAGCGGACCTCCTGGTCCGTCTGGAAGTCCTTTTTCTGGAGGGTGAGGAGGCTCATGCCCGGACTCCTTCGGAGGAAAGCGTCTCGATCCGGTCGAGGATCTCCGATTCGCGGAACGGCTGGCCCTGGACCTTGTTGAGGGAAACGACGTCGATCAGGTATCGCGCCCGGAGCAGCATCGCGAGCTGGCCGAGATTGAGTTCGGGCGCCAGCACGCGGTCGTAGCGCGAAAGGATCTCGCCGAGATTGGACGGGAACGGGTTCAGGTGGCGGAGGTGCAGGTGGCCGACGCGGAGCCCTTTCTTCCGCGCGCGGCCCACGGCGCCGGTGATCGCTCCCCACGTCGAACCCCAACCCACGACCAGGATCCCGTCGGGGTCCCCGGCAACCTGCGCCGGGGGGATGTCGCGGGCGACCCGTTCGACCTTCTCGGCGCGGAGCCGGACCATCCGCTCGTGGTTCCGTGGGTCGTAGGAGACGTGCCCGGTGCCGTCGGCCTTCTCCAGGCCGCCGATGCGGTGCTCGAGCCCCGCGGAGCCGGGCACGGCCCACGGCCTCGCGAGCGTCTCCGGATCCCGCGCGTACGGCAGGAACCCTTCGGGATCTTTCCGGAAGGAGACCGGGATCGCCGGGAGGGCATCCAGGTCCGGGAGCTTCCAGGGCTCGGCGCCGTTCGCGATGTAGCCGTCGGAAAGGAGGATCACCGGTGTCATGTGACGGATCGAGAGGCGGACCGCCTCGTAGGCGCACTCGAAACAGTCGGAAGCCGAGCGCGCGGCGAGGACGACGAGGGGGGCCTCGGACGGCCGGCCGTGAAGCGCCTGGAACAGGTCGGCCTGCTCCGTCTTCGTGGGAAGGCCGGTGGAGGGGCCGCCGCGCTGGATGTCGACGATGACGAGCGGGAGTTCGACCATCACGGCGAGGCCGATGAACTCCATCTTGAGCGCCATTCCCGGACCGCTCGTCGTCGTGAGGCCGATCGCGCCGGCGAAGGAAGCGCCGAGGGCCGCGCCCACCGCGGCGATCTCGTCCTCGGCCTGGAAGGTGGTCACGCCGTAGTTCCGGTAGATCGAAAGCTCGTGGAGGATCTCGGAGGCGGGCGTGATCGGGTAAGAGCCGAGGAAGAGCGGCAGGTTCGCCCTTCGCGCCGCGGTGACGAACCCCAGGGCGAGCGCCTGGTTTCCGGCGATGTTCCGGTAGGTGCCCGGTGAGAGTTTCGCCGCGGGCACCTCGTAGGTGACCTGGAAAATCTCGGCCGCCTCGCAGTAGGCGTACCCCGCCTTCAGCGCGAGGCGGTTGGCCTCGGCGACCTCGGGTTTTCCTCCGAACTTCTTGTCGATCCACTCGAGGGAGACCTCGAGGGGCCGGTGGTAGAGGTAGTACATCATCCCGAGCGCGAAGAAGTTCTTGCAGCGGTCGACCGTGCGCTGGGGAAGTCCGGTCTCCTTGAGGGCGCTCCGCGTGAGGCGCGTGATCTCCACCTTGTAAACGCGATAGGCGTCGAGCGAGCCGTCGTCGAGCGGGTTTCTCTCGTACCCCGCCTTCGTCAACTCCGCCTCGCGGAAGGCATCGAGATTCACGATGAGCAGGCCGCCCGCCCTCAGGTCGGCGAGGTTCGCCCGGAGCGCCGCAGGGTTCATCGCCACCAGGACGTCGGGGGCGTCGCCGGGGGTGTAGATGTCCTCGGAGGAAAAGTTGATCTGGAAACCCGACACCCCCGGGAGCGTCCCCGCGGGCGCGCGGATCTCCGCGGGGAAGTCCGGGAAGGTCGCAAGGTCGTTTCCGACCGCCGCGGCGGTCGCGGTGAACTGCGTCCCGGTGAGCTGCATGCCGTCGCCGGAATCTCCGGCGAAGCGGATGACCACCCTCTCGAGAGTCTCCACCTGCTCTTTGCCGCCGCTTCGGATCGAGCTGCTGTCCATGGAACGCCCGTCGCTCGCCGGGGCCTCCGCACCGCGGAGGACGGAGCCTGCCCGAACGAGCCTGGAACGGGCGGCCGACGAACGTTCCGTCATTATGGGGCATCCGCGGCGGCCCCATCAAACGGGCGGTCGGCCGGATGTCAGTGCGCCCCAGACATCTTCCTCAGGAGCCACGAGAGCCGGCCCCGGATCGACTCCGCGTCCGGGGCTCCCGGCGCCATGTCGAGGTAGGACTCGAGGTCGGCGACGGCGGCGCTCGCGCGTCCGAGGTGGGCGAGCAGCAACCCCCGGTCGCGAATCTCGCGGGCGTCGTCGGGGGAGAGGATCAGGAGACGCTCGATCGCCGCAAGGGCGTTCGCGTAATCCCCGCGTGCGAGATAGATGCGCTTCAGGTTCAGAAGGAGGCGGGACACCATCGTCACGGGGCTCGCGCCGTCGAGGTAGGAGCGCCGGTACATCGACGGCCGGCCAGTGGTCCGGACGACGAGGTCGCGGCAGTCTTCCTCCGTGATCACCTGCCCCCCGTGGAAGGGGTCGACCAAGATCCGTCTCCCCCCGTCGTCGACGCGCGCGATGAAATGGCCCGGGAGGGCAACCCCGCGAACGTCGAGTCCGGCCCTCCGTCCGACCTCGAGGAAGACGAGGGAAAGGGTCAGGGGGATGCCGAGCTTCCGCTCGAGCACGTCGTTCAGGAAGGAGTTTCTCGGGTCGTCGTAGTTTCGGGCGTTTCCCCGGAAACCGAGCTCCTCGAACAGGAGCGTCCGGAGGGCGTCGATTCGGGCGAAGGGGTTCCGGTAGGGGGCCACCCGGCGGGCGGCCTCGACCCCGAGACCGTCGAGGGTCTCGTACACGCGGAGCACGTCGAGGTCGGGGTACTCCTCCCGGGCGACGAGGAGCGATGCCTCGACGACGTCGAACGGCTCCTTCCCGTCGCGCATCCTGGCGAGCCGTTCCCGGGCGGCCCTCGCGACCGGGCTCGGGCCGTCGAACGGGGCGAGGGGACGGTGCCGAGCGGGGCTCCGGTCGGAGATCCGCCGCGCGGGGACCGACGGCTCGGGGGGGCTTCCGCTCATGCGATCTCCTCGAGGCGAGGTTGCCGCCTCACCGGCACGATCAGCACCCGGCGCCGCGCGTAGTCGAGCCGGCGGCGTTCGGTCTCGTCGAGGTCCTCCGCGATCGAGGCGTACAGCTGGGCGGCCTCCGAGTAGCTCCGTTCCGTGAAGGCCGCGTCGGCTCGGCGCCGCACGAGCTTGAGCCGCGCCTCCCGGACGAGCGTCTCCGATTCGGTTCGCCACTGCTCGAGGACCCGGTCCTGATGGGCTTCGAGCCGACCCCAATTCGAGTAGTCCCCCTCGAGGAGGGCCGCGCAGTACCGGCGAAGGAGCGAGGCCTGTCGGGAGATCTCCTCCCGCGCCTCGTCCGGTCCCCACGGGTACCTGGGAAGGAAGAGGATCTCCGGGTCGGTCGCCCCGACGATGAAGGAGAGCCGCACGCCGCGGCCGGTCTCCGCCGGCCGCACGGAGACCACCACGGAACCCCAGTCGAGTTCGACCACCACGTCGCCGTGGGGCGCGATCGCCGTGTAGGAGTAGTCGTCGTCGCGCACGAGTCGGTAGGCGTACTCCGACTCGAGGAAGCCGAAGGCCTCGGGAACCGACTCGTGAAAGACGTCCAGAACGGTTCGGACCATGCTCCCATCCATCCGCGGGGAGGCGGGTCTCCACGGGCGTCGGGAAAGTACGACGGCGCGACCGGCCCGGCCATGGTAAGAGTCGCATCCCGTTGCGATTCGGCACCGCGATCGCGTGGCTTTCCGTGATGTCGGCCGGGTGCCGCCTCCGATGACGACGACCGAACGCTCAGGGAACGAGACGGAGCGACGACACGCGCGCCCGCGCGACCGCCTCCGCGGTGAACGGAAGCGGAAAATCACGACCGTCCGTCCAGGCCGGCAGGTGATCGAGTCGGTGCGGATCGCCGAGGTGAGCCGACTGACCGAGAGGCAGGACGACGCGCGAGCGGTCCGGATCGCCGAGGTCCACGAGGAGGCGCGCCGACGCGATGTGCACGACGTCGGCGCGGGCCGATCCGAGCCCGAATCCGGCGACGCGCGGGTTGTGCCATTCCCCGGGAAGCTCCACGGGGCGGGGGTCGACGAGCGCCGCGAGGATCGGGACGCGCGACCACAGCGGATGCTCGACCGCGAGACGGTGGCGCTTGCCCCAGTTCCACGTGGCCGGATCGGTGCCGTCCTCTCGCTCGAGGGCGCGGAGCGAGGTTTCGAGAGCCGCGACGAGGATTCCCTCGCGCGTCTCGCGCGCCGGTGTGCCGGGGTCGTCCCACAGCGCGGCGGGCGCGGTCCCCTCGACGAGCGCCGCCATCAGGTCCCACCCCACCGGGAGCGCGGCGCCGGCGCGCTCCTCCCGCGGCTCGAAGGCGGCGCGGCGCGCTTCCGCGAGGAAGGGGTAGAGGAGTGCCGCCGGCCCGTGCGACTCGACGCGGCCGTTCCACGAGGCGAGGACCTCGGCCGCCCTCGCGGCATCGCCCCCTGAGGCGCGCAGGTCCCGAAGCCCGGCGGCCACCCGGAGCCCGTACCCGGAGACGAGGTCGTTCTGGAGCGCGCGGAGGTCGTCGATCGTCGCCTTCGGCGTCGCGGCGAGGACTTCGCGGATCCGCCTCACGCGATGGTTCGAGGCGTAGTGCCCGGGATACGGAAGGGGATGGCCCGACTCCGACCAGTCGTCGTTGGCGGATGCGACGAACCCTTCGGGAGGGTCGTCGATGCGCGGAAGATCGTCGAACGGGACCGTCCCGACCCAGCCCCGCGTGCCGTCGCTCGCGCGCGCCGGAAAGCGCCCTCGCCCGGAACGGCGTGCGGGGACCGACCCCGCCGCGAGCATCCCGACACGGCCGCCCGACTCGGCCCAGACCAGGTTGACGGGGGGGCCCCCGTACCGCCGCGCCGCCTCGCGGAACTCCTCCGCGTTCCCCGCGCGGCCGAATCCGAGAAACGCGGGAAGCGCGTGCGTCGCCGACCCCGGCGCCCAAGCCCGGGACCACGCGGTCGTCCGCTCGTCGAAGAGGAAGAGGGTCCCCCGGGGCGTCATCGCCACCGTTTCGACGAAGGGTTCCGCGCCGCGGACCTCGATCGTCTCCTCGCGTGTGACGATCGGAGCCCGCGAATCGTCGGGCTCGAGCGTCGTTCCCTCCTCGAGGTCGACGTCCTCGAGGAAGAAATCGGTGTCGTCGGCCTGGTGCATGGTGATCCCCCAGGCGACGCGGCCGTTGTGACCGATGAAGACTCCCGGGGTCCCGGGGAGCGTCAGGCCGACGACGTGGAGGCCGTCCTCCGATCGGAGGTGCGCCGCGTACCAGATGCCGGGGACCTCGGGACCGAGGTGCGGGTCGCTCGCGAGGAGAGGGCCCCCTCCGGCCGCCCGACGGCCGGAGACCGCCCACGCGTTGCTCGCCGCGCGCGGCGTGGTCCGCTCCGCTTCCGCCGCCCGCGACCCGAGCCGCGGGGGCAACGAACGGAGGGCGGGGTCGGGTTCCTCGACCGTTTCTCCCGCCGCGCGGAGGATCTCCGCCACCGCGTCGACGCCGTGTGCGCGGAGGGCCTCGAGGACCTGGAGTTCCCTCGTTCCGGAATCGCTCAACTCGGCCCAGAGGTTCCAGCCGAAGGCGAGCGAGTCCTCGGCGGTCCACGCCTCGGGCGTCACGCGGAGGACGACGAGTTCGAGCGGTCGCGGCCTCCGCCGGAGATGGGCGTTGACTCCCTCCGCGTAGGCGTCCAGGACGGCCCGATCCTCCGCGGGCATCCGTGCGGCGTCGATCCGGGCGCGGATCGCGAAGGCGCTCCTCCTCGCCTCTCGATCGAGGTTCAGGGCGGCGGAGCCGAAGATCTCCGCGAGGCGGCCCGCTCCCGCACGCCGTCGCAATTCCATCTGGAAGAAACGGTCTTCCGCGTGAAGCCAACCGAGAGCCCGCCAGGCGTCGAGCGCCGTCTCCGCGTGGACGTGGGGGATCCCGGCGGCGTCGTACGAGACCTCGACCGGAGCGGCGAGCCCGTGGAGCCGTTCCCTCCCCTCGCGGAGCGGGAGCGGGCGGCGCACGGCGTACGCCCCGGCCGCGACCGCGAACACCGCGAACGCGGCGAAGGCGACCGCCGCTCGGGCGAGGCCGCGGCGGGTCATCGGGCCGGGGGCGCGCCGCCTCCGGCGGAGGGCCCGGCGGCGAGGATCTTCGAGAGGATCGCCTCGTCGTCCGGAAGCTGCCCCACGCTCGCGAGACGGGGCACGAGGAGCATCCAGGCGGGGTTCAACCGGAAGGCCGACCCGAAGAGCGGGAGCGCCTCCTCGACGCGACCGTTCGAGACGAGGGCGACCGCGGTCCAGAAGAGGAACTCCGCGTTGTCGGGAACCATGCTCCTCGCGCTTGCGTACTCGCGGAGCGCCTCGTCGAGCCGTCCTGCCGCCACCGCCTCGTCGCCGCGATTCATGTGCTCGTAGGCGCGGTGGAGCGTGAGGAGCCGGCGCAGTTCCCGGAGGGGCTCGGCGTGGTCGTCGACGCGGAGGTCGACGACCCGATCGGTCCAGGGGGAGGCGCTCGGCGCCGCGCGCACCACGAGTAACGCCGCCGACTGCTTCCCGCGGAGGTCCCCGCCGGCCGCCTGCGCCGCTTCGAGAGCGGCGAGCATCCGTTCGGCGAGCGGACCGGTCGCACGCTCGAACGCCGTCGCCATCGCGCCGGGCACTTCCCCACCGAGCATCAGGTTCGCCTGGACGCTGTACCCCTCGCCCGTCCTGTGGCCCGCCGCCGGGATGCACCCCGATCCGGTGTGGGCGGCGGTCCGTCCCCGGGCGTCGACCAGGGCGACCTGTCGGACCTCGGGGTGCGGATCTTTCGCGAGAAGGGCGGCGAGCGCCTCCCGCGGCTCCTTCCCCGCCTTCATGGCGGCAAGGCCGAGGGGGCCGTACGAGGGCTCGGTGAACGACTGCGTCGCGACCGCGCCGACGCCGGCCTCGGCCCAGGGGACGACCGCTCCCACCGCGAACCAGTGGCTCTGCACCGCGACGCCGAGTTCTCCGGTCGCGGCGTCCCTCGCGACGATCGAGTAAGTCGCGACCGGCCGCGCGGGGACGTCCATCCCGAGCGCGGCGGTCAAGGCGGCGAGAACGATCACCGGCGGAACCTCCGGCGTCCCTGGCCGCCCGTCGCGGCGGGCATCAGCTCGTCGGAGCGGATTCCGGGGGGCACGGGTTCGGCATCGTGGACCGACGCCTCCGGCGAGGGGCCGCTCGGCGGCGTGGCCGTGTCGGCGTCCTGGGGGACGGCGTCCGCCGCGCCCCTTCGGCTCCGCCGTCGCCGTCGCCGCCTCCGTTTGCGAGGATGCTCCGAGCCGGAGGTCTCCTCCTCGAGTCCCGCACTCCCGTCGGCGTCCTCGAGCCCGGTCTCCGCGCCTTCCGCCTCGAGGGGTGGGGGCTCGGTCTCCTCGACGACCTGGGGTGGCTCGACGAGGGCCTGCGTCTGCACGCCTTCTTCCGTCCCCGTTCCGCGGCCGCGGCGGCGTCGTCGGCGGCGCCGCTTGCGCCCTGCGGTCGTCTCTTCCGCGGAGTCGGCGGGAGACGACTCCCCGGGCCCCTCCGCGGACGGACCCTCCGCGGCGGCGGGCACCTCCTCGAGGTCCTTCATGTCGGGAGGCGCGGGGGGGGCCTGCCGGTCCGGGAGCACGAGGGCGGGAGGAACCTCGACCTTTTCCTTCGGGTAGAACTCGAACTCGCTCTCGTGCCGGAGGAGCGATCCCTTCGGCTCGACGAGGATCTTGATTCCGGCCCGGCGCTCGAGCGCGACGATCTCCTCCCTCTTGAAGTTGAGGATCCACTGCGCGATCTCCGGAGGGACCCCCATCCGGATCTTGCCGAAGTCGGCCCTCAGGCAACGGGCCTGGAGTTTCCGGAGCGCGGCGAGACCCGCGCTCTCCACGTTCTTGACGAGGCCGTATCCCTCGCACATGGGGCACGAGGCGTAGGTGGCCTGCATCTTCTCGGCGCGCAGGCGCTGGCGCGACATTTCCATCAGGCCGAGCTTCGAGATGCGGGTGACGTCGTACTTCGCGCGATCGGGCTTCATCGCGTCCCGCATCGCCTTCTCCACCTTCTTCTGGTTGCGGGACGCCATCATGTCGATGAAATCGACCACGATCAGGCCGCCCAAATCCCTCAGGCGCAGCTGCCGGGCGATCTCGGCGGCGGCCTCGAGGTTCGTGGCGACGGCGTTCTCCTCGGCGTCGCCCTGCCGCGGCGCTCCCTTGCTGTTGACGTCGATCGCGGTCAGAGCCTCGGTCCCGTCGATGACGATCTCGCCCCCCGAAGGGAGCGGGACGCGGCGCTTGTAGATGCTCTCGATCTGCTCTTCGAGGTTGAACTTCGAGAAGAGCGGGCGGTCTCCGGTGTAGAGTTTGACCGTCTTCGCCTTGGTCGGCATCACGTCGCGCACGAACTCGAGCGCGCGCTCGTACGTCTCCGGGTTGTCGATCCAGACTTCGTCGAGGTCGAGCGTGAAGTGGTCCCGGATCGTCCGGATCACGAGATCGCGCTCCCGGTAAACGAGCCCGGGAAACTCGGCGGCCCGCGACGCGCGCTGGATCGACTCCCACAGCCGGAGCAGGTAGCGCAGGTCACGCTGGAGTTCGGCCTTGCTCTGACCGACCCCGGCGGTCCGGACGATGACGCCGAACCCCTCGGGCGGCGAGAGCTCTTCGACCATCTTCTTGAGTTTTTCCCGCTGGTCGGTGTTCTCGATCTTCCGGGAGATCCCCGAGGAATCGACCCCCGGCATGAGGACGAGATACCGGCCGGGCAGCGAGAAGTAAGTCGTCACCGTGGGAGGCTTCCCCGCGAACGGCTCGCGGACCACCTGCACCATCAGCTTCTGGCCCGGGTGCAGGTGTTGGCCGATCCGGCCGTGCTTGCGGCTGTCCGTGCGCGACGGCAGAAGGCGGAAGTTGACCTCGTCGAGCGGGAGGAACCCCTTCAGGTCGGGAGAGATTCTGAGGAACGCCGCGTCGAGAGCGGGATGGATGTTCTCCACGACGGCGTTGTGGATGTTCCCCTTGAGGTGGGCCCGGCTTGCCGTCTCGATCTCGTACTGAAGCAGGAGGCCGTTCTCGAGCGTCGCCACGCGGGATTCCTCCACGTGGGTCACGTTGACGAGCATCACTTTCGACATGGGTGTTCCGGATTCTCCGTGGCCCGGTCGGGAGGTCCTCGTGCGCGTCGCGACCCCACCATGAGGTCTCGCGCCGGGGCCCGGTCGGGGCCGCGCCGGCGGGGCGCGCACTCGCACGACCGCGGGCATCGCGGCGGGCGAGCACGGTCGAACCGAGCGGAACCGCGTGCCGGACGGAAGCCTCGGAGCACGCGGCGACGGGCGAAAACCGCTCGACGAGGACTATAACACACGCGAAAGGAAAGGCTTGACGGCGCGCGATCGAACGCGATCATGGGGGCGCGCGCGAGCGCGGGGAGAGTCGGATGGAGGGGTTGCGGGACACGGCGACGGCGCGCGAGACCCCGTCCTCCCCGGTCGACGGACGCGCCCGTCGCATCGCGCTCCTTGCGGCCTACAATCTCTGGGCCTGGCCGGTGTTCGTCGCGAACACGCTCGGCGCCTTCGGGGCGGGGCTCTTGCGGTCGACATTCGAGGATCCGGGCAAGGCCTTCGACGGGGTCGTCTCGCGGTGGGCGCGGAGGAACGTCGCGATCGGCGGATATCGCTTTCTCGTCGACGGGCCGGCGCCGCGCGGCGGGGCCGTCGTCGTGTCGAACCACCGTTCCTGGTTCGACGTCGAGGTGCTCTTCGCGGTCGTCCCCCCTCCCGTCCGGTTCGTCGCCCGAACCGGGATTCTCGGAGTCCCCGTGGTCGGCGCGGTGCTCGAGCGGGGAGGCCACATCGTCGTCGACCGGGATCGTTCCGCGAAGAACGACGCGGCCCTTGCGCGCGCCGCCCGTCTCGCGAGGGAGGGGTTTCGGATCTCGTTCTTCCCCGAGGGGACCCGCTCGAAGGACGGACGGATCGGACCGTTCCGGGGAGGGGCGTTCCGTGTGGCGGCGGAGGCGGGAGTGCCCATCGTTCCGCTCGTTCTCGCGGGGACTCACGGCGCGTTCGAGCGGATCGGAGGGCCGATCCGGCCGGCGACCGTCGCCGCCCGCTTCCTGCCGCACCGGAAGGTCACCCCCGCCCAGGCCGGGGACCCGGAATGGCGCGAATCCCTCCGCGTCGAGATGGCGGAGTGCCTCGCGGCGATCGCGCCGGGCACCGGGCCGAGGCTCTGAGCGCCGTGCGGATCACCGCGAACCAGGTCACGGCGGTGCGGCTCGTCCTCCTGCCCGTGCCGATGGCGCTCCTGTACGTCGGCGGCCACGCCGCGATGCTGACGGCGCTCGGGCTCTACATCCTGCTCGGGCTCACCGACGCCCTCGACGGCTACCTCGCGAGGAAGCATGGATCGACCCCGATCGGGGCGCTCCTCGATCCGCTGGCGGACAAGATCTTCCTCGTGGCCGGGTACGTCCCGATGGTCGACATCCTTCCGGTTCCGAGCAGCCTCGTCGTCCTGCTGTTCGTGCGCGAGCTCGGGGTGACGGCCCTCCGCAGCATCGCCCTCGAGGAGGGGTTCCGGTTCCACACGAGCATCCTCGCGAAGCTCAAGACGGTGGTGCAGATGGGCGGCGCGGGATTCATGCTCCTCATGTGGCTCTTTCCCGAGCCGCGCGTCATCGGCACCGTCCTCGCGGTGGCGGTCCTCGGAGGGCTCGCCCCCGGGGCCGTCGAGATCCTGCGGGGACGAAAGCCGGGGTGGAACTCGATCTGGAGCGCGGTCCTCATCTCCTCGATCGTCCTCTCCCGGGTGCTCTTCTCGCCGGTCGGTTCGATGACCGCGATCCTCGTCGTGATCGTCGGATTCACCGTCGTCTCCGGACTCGAGTACGCGTGGGGGATGCGAAAGGTCCTCGCGGCCCGTTTCCGACGGGCGCCCGTGGAGGCCGCCCGTCTCCTCGGCCTTTCGCTCGCGGTTCCCCTTCTCTTCCTCCCCGCGCTCGAGCGTCAGGGGGCGCCGACGATGGCGATCCTCGTCCTCCTCGCCGCGGAGCTCGCGGTCGGGGGACTCGACAACTCGCTCGTTCAGACGGGGAGACGACGGGGGCCCTGGGCCGATCTGGCCCGCGTCGTCGTCCAGACCGGGGCGGGGATCGTCGTCCTTCGGTCGGTGGTCGACTCCGCCGCCCCGGGAACCGGCCGGCAGGTCGCCGTGGGGGCGGCGGCGTACACGGTCCTCGAGGTTGCGATCCGGTTTTGGCGGAACCGAAGGGCCTTCTCCTGAGCGCTTGACTCGCCCGGGCGCGGCACCCAAGTTTCGACGCGGGATCAGTCCCGAAAGGCGCCGGTCGTGGGGCGCCGGGGGGCGAGATTGCGGAGCCTCGAGCGTCGTTCGGGTCCGAGCACCCTGGCGTGGGGCGTCGTCGTCGGATGGGCCGTCGGGGCGGCGACCGGCTGCGGCCTGCCTCAGGAGACCGGAGCTCGTTCGCTCGCGGGGCAGGGAGGCCCCGTCGCGGAGCGGGTACTCCGCCTCCACATGGAGGCGGCCGCGAGTCTCGATCCGCTGGCCTCGGGCTCCGTGTATGAGTCCCTTCCGCTCAACCAGATCTTCGACGGACTCGTCGCGACCGACACGAGCCTGAACATCGCCCCGGGGCTCGCGGAGAGCTGGACGATCTCGAAGGACGGAACCCACTATCGGTTCACGCTCCGTGGGAACGCCCGCTTCGCGGACGGCGCGCCGGTCACGGCCGACGACGTGGTGTACACCTTCCGTCGCGCGCTCGATCCGGAACGCGAGCGGCCTCCCATGGTCGCGAGCTACCTCAGGGTGCTCGAGGAGGTCCGCGCGGTCGACCCCCGCACGGTGGAGATCCGCCTGACCCGGCCCTACGTTTCGTTCCTCGGCGTGCTCGCGCTCGACAACCTCAGGATCGTGCCGCGCCACGTGCTCGAGAGGATCGGGGAGCCGGCCTTCGCGCGGAACCCCGTGGGAAGCGGCCCGTTCCGCCTTCGAAGCTGGACGCACGAGCGGATGGTGCTCGAGCCGAACCCCGTCTACTGGGGACCGCCGTCGCGCGTGGAACGGGTCGAGATCGCGTTTCCCGACCTCGCGGATCCCGAGCGCCCGGCCCGGATGATGGCCGCAGGTGCGCTCGATCTCCTGGAGCCCACGCCGGAGGGACTCGACTCGCTGGCGGGGCGAGGCGATCTCGTGGTCTATCGGTATCAGGAACTCGCCGGGTCCTTTCTCGGACTTTCGACCGCGCATCCGCCCCTCGACGACGTCCGCGTACGCCAGGCGATCGCCCATGCGATCGACCGCGAGGCGATCGCGGCGATCTCTCCGACGACCCGGCGCCTCGCCGAAGGGATCCTTCCCCCCGGCATGCCGGGGTACTCCCCCGCTCCGAAAGCGCTGCCCCACGATCCCGAGCGCTCGCGCCGCCTTCTCGCGGAGGCGGGACACCCCGAGGGGAGAGGGCTCCCGCCGGTCGACCTCTACACGGTTCGGGGAACCTCGGCGACGGCGCGGACGATCGAGCGGATACGGCAAGACCTCCGGGCGGTCGGCATCGTCGTGAAGGTCCACGAGGCCTCCTGGGCGGAAGTGAGCCGACGCATCGACGACAACGACGCCCCCGCGTTCCTTCTCGGCTGGATTGCCGACCTGGTCGACCCCGACGGCTTCGTCCGCACCCTCTTCGAACCCGAAGGCTCGTCGAACTACTTCTCCTTCCACAACGCGAAGGTCGGCGAGCTCCTTCGGAGAGCGACCGAGGAGCTGAACCCGGTCGAGCGGGCGCGCATGTACCGCGATCTCGAGGGGGAGATCCTGCGGGAGGCGCCCGTCGTCCCGCTGTTCCTCCCCCGCGGCGTCGTCGTCCATCGAAGGGGAGTCCACGGGGTCGAGCCGGGCCCTCTCGGGGTGGCCGCGCTCGATCTCGAGAAGGTCTGGTTCGACGGGGATGACGGGGGGACGCATTGAAGTCCGTCTCTTCGTCGGGTCGATCCCTCGAACGCACCTTCGCCGTGTCGACCGCGCTCCTCGTGCTGGTCCTGATGGGCTCGACCATGCTCGCCGTCCGCGGGCGCGTCGCGTCGAGTCTCCGGGCGGGGCTCGAAGCGCGCGGTGAATCGGTCGCGAGGAGCATTGCCTCCGTCACCACGCCCTCGCTCCTCGCCTACAACTACCCGGCGCTCCAGATGGCGGCGGAGGGGGCCTCCGCGAACCCCGGGGTCCTCTACGTCGTCATCCACGACAAGGAGGGGAACCTCGCGGGAGTCGCGGGCCTCACCCCCGGTGGCGGGAGCCCTGCGTCGATCGGTTCCCTTCCGGGCGGAGGCGCCATCGTCGCCGAGGTGGAGATCCCCCGGGGAGGGGGAACGACCGAGGAGGCGCTCGAGGTCTCGGTACCGGTTCACGTCGAGGGGGTTTCGGAGCCCTGGGGCCTCGTCCGGGTCGGCCTCTCCGTCGCCCCGATGGCCGCCGACCTCCGGGCGACGATGTTCCACATGATCGCGATCGGCGCCGTCCTCGTGGCCGCGGCGGTCGCCGGCGGTCGATGGATGGCAAGGCGCACGACCGCTCCTCTGAGGCGACTGGCCGAAGGGACGGAGGCCCTCTCGCGCGGCGACATGAGCCACCGGATCCCGGTCCAGGGGGCCCGCGAGATCGCGGACCTCGCCCGCGCGTTCAACCGGATGATGGACCGCGTCCAGGAGAAGGCGCGCGAATCGGCCGAGTTCCAGGCCGCGCTCGAGCGCCTCAACGAGACGCTCGAACAACAGGTCCTCGATCGCACCCGGGCCCTCGAGGAGTCGACCGACCAGTACCGCATCCTCGTCGAGCACTCGCCCGACTCGATCCTCATCGTGCAAGAGGGCCGGATCCGATTCGCCAATCGCTCCTTCTGCGAGACCTTCGGGGTCTCCGAGGACGACGTTCTCGCTCCCGAGTTCCGCCTGGGGAAGATCTTCGACCCGTCGTCGGCCGTCCTCGCCGAGGGGCGGATCGCGGCGTGGGAGCGGGGGGAGACGCCGAGCCCCATCGAGGTTCTCGGGCGGGACGCCCAGGGGAGGCTCCGCCACCTGGAACTCCGCGGGAGCCGCATCGAGTACCAGTCGCGGCCCGCGGCGGAATGCCTCCTCGTCGACATGACCGAGGCGAAGCGGCTCCGGGAGCGTCTGAACGAGACGGAGCGCCTCCGCGCGCTCGGCGAACTGTCCGGAGGGGTCGCCCACGACTTCAACAATCTTCTGGGCGCCGTCCTCGGTCGCATCCAGCTCCTCCGCAAGCGCGGATTCCCTCCGGACGTCGACCACGACATGGCGGTGATCGAGAAGGCGGCGCAGGACGGCCGAGAGACGGTGCGCCGCATCCAGGAGTTCTCCCGGACGCGGCGCGACAAGCGGTTCTCCGCGATCGATCTCGAGGCGGTTCTCCGCGACGCCGTCGAGATCACGAAAACGCGCTGGAAGAACGAGGCGGAGCAGCGGAACGTCAAGGTCCAGGTGGTGTGGGAGACGGAGCCGGTCCCGCCGATCCTCGGCAGCGCCTCGGAGCTGCGGGAGGTCGTCACGAATCTCATCCTCAACGCCGTCGACGCCATGCCGCAGGGGGGAACGCTCCGCGTCGGATGCCGGAAGGAGCACGACCGGGTGGCGGCCTGGGTCGCCGATACCGGGGTCGGGATGAGCGAGTCGGTCCGGTCGCACGTCTTCGACCCCTTCTTCACGACGAAGGGGAACCGCGGCACCGGGCTCGGCCTGAGCCTCGTGTACGGCATCGTGACCCGTCACGAGGGGCACATCGACATCGTCACCGCCCTCGGGAAAGGGACGACGTTCCTGCTCGATTTCCCCGCCGTCGACGCGAGCCTCGCCGTGGTGGGGGGGGACGGCGCCGTGCAGCCGGAGCTCGTGCGGCCCGGGAAGATCCTCGTCATCGACGACGAGCCGGAGGTGGCCGAGGTCGTAAAGGACATCCTCGCGAGCGAGGGGCACACCGTCGAGATCGCGCTCTCGGGAAGGGAAGGGGTGGCGCTCGCGGCCGCCGCGGCGTACGACCTCGTCTTCACCGATCTCGGCATGCCGGACATGTCCGGCTGGGACGTCGCCGAGCGCCTCGCGGAGACCTGCCCGGACCTTCCCGTCGCCCTCGTCACCGGCTGGGGGACGACGCTCGACGAGGAGGACGCGCGCCGCCGGGGCGTGGTCGCGGTGGTGCAGAAGCCGTTCGAGATCGCGGACCTCGTGCAGACGACGACCCGCCTTCTCGCCCGCCTCCCTCGTCTATAATCCCGCCCTTCCGGCATTCCGCATCGAAGGAGGGAACCCGTGTCCCATCGGTCGGTCCTCCGCATCGCGAACGGGCAGGGATTCTGGGGGGATTCCGTGGATGCTCCCGTCCGCCTCCTCGAGGAGGGCCCCCTCGACGTGTTGACCCTCGACTACCTCGCCGAGGTCACCATGTCGATCCTCCAAAAACTGAAGCGGCGCGATCCGAGGGCGGGGTACGCGACCGATTTCGTCGATCTGATCGACCGCGTCCTCCCCACGCTCCGCGCGAAAGGGGTGCGCGTCGTCGCGAACGCCGGCGGCGTGAACCCCGAAGCCTGCCGCGCCGCCCTTCTCGACGTCGGCAGGCGCCGGGGCGCGACCGGCCTCCGGATCGGGACCGTCACCGGCGACGACATCTTCCACCGGCTCGACGAGCTGATCGCCTCCGGCGTTCCGTTCCGGAACCTGGACGACGGGAGGCCCTTCGAGACAATCCGGGATCGGGTCCTCTCGGCGAACGTCTACATCAGCTCGTTTCCCGCAGCCGAGGCGCTCGCGCGCGGAGCGCAGGTGGTCGTCACGGGCCGGATGACCGATCCGGGGCTCGCCGTGGCTCCCGCCGTCGCCGCGTTCGGCTGGGCCGAGGACGCCTGGGACCTCCTCGCGGCCGCCACGGTCGCGGGCCACATCCTCGAATGCGGGGCGCAGTGCACCGGCGGCAACTTCTCGCGGTGGTGGGAGGTCGAGGGGTGGGACCGGATCGGCTACCCGGTCGCGGAAATCGCGGCGGACGGTTCGTTCCTCGTCACCAAGCACGAGGGAACGGGGGGCCTGGTGACGGTCGACACGGTCGCCGAGCAGCTCGTCTACGAGATGGGGAACCCGACCGGCTACATCACCCCCGACTGCGTCGCCGACTTCACGTCGATCCGGCTCACGCAGGAGGGGAAGGACCGGGTCCGGGTGAGCGGCATCCGGGGGAGGCCCGCCACCGACACGTTCAAGGTTTCGGTCGCTTATTTCGAGGGGTACAAGGCGGTGGGGCAGTTGACCGTGAGCGGCCCCGATGCCCTCGCGAAGGCGAAGATCTGCGCCGACGCCGTGTGGGGCCGCCTCCGGTTCGCCGGCTGCACGTACGAGCAGCAGATCACCGAGTTCGTCGGCGTCGACGCCTGCCACGGGGCGCTCGCCCGGCGGGAGGACGCGCCGGAGGTCGTGCTGCGGCTCGGGGTCAAGGACGCCGACCGGCAGAAGGTCGACCGGTTCGGGAAGGAGATCGCTCCGCTCGTCACCTCGGGACCGCCGGGGGTGACCGGGTTCGCCGGGGGCCGCCCGAAGGCGACCGAGGTCCTCGGATACTGGCCCACCCTCATCCCCAAGGACCGGGTCCGGGTCGAGGTCACGGTGGAGGAGGTCGCGTGAAGAAGAAGATCCCGCTGTACCGGATGGCCCACGCGAGGTCGGGGGACAAAGGGGACGGTTCGAACGTCGGCGTCCTCGCCTACGATTCCCGCGGCTACGAGATCCTGAAGGCGTGGCTCACCCCGGCGAGGGTGAAGACCCACTTCGCGGGAATCGTGCTCGGTGACGTCGAACGGTTCGAGCTGCCGAATCTCCTCGGGCTGAATTTCCTCCTTCACGACTCCCTGGGCGGGAGCGGCTCCGCGAGCCTCAAGACCGACGCGCAGGGAAAGACCCACGCGATGGCGATGCTCCGGATGGCGGTCGAGGTTCCGGAGGACTACGAGCCTCCGCAGGTCGGGATCCGGGGCTCGACCGCTCCGGGGGGAGAGATCGCGTGAGCGGTCACGGCACCCTCCGGATCGAATCGGACGGGCCGCTGCGCCTCCTGACGCTCGACCGCCCGCCGGTCAACGCGCTCGGCCGCGATCTCGTCGACGACCTCGAGAGCGCGCTCGCGGCGCTCGGCGCCGACGCGGATGCCCGATGCCTCGTGGTCCGGAGCGCGGGAGCGCACTTCTGCGCGGGGGCCGACCTCAAGGAGCGGCGCGCGATGTCGCTCGACGAGGTGCGCGCGTTCGTTCCGCGTCTTTCCGGCGTCGCGAACGCGCTCGCCGCGATCCCCTATCCGACGATCGCCGCGGTGCGGGGGACCGCCGCGGGAGGCGGGTGCGAGCTCGCCCTCGCGTGCGACCTGAGGGTCCTCGCGGAGGGAGCCGCGATCGGGCTCCGGGAGACGGCCCTCGCGATCCTCCCCGGCGCGGGGGGCACTCAGAGGCTTTCGCGCATCGCGGGGATCGCGACGGCGAAGCGCTGGATCTTCACGGCGCGGCTCTTCTCGGCGGCGGACGCGGCCTCCGACGGGGTCGCCGACCTCGTCGTTCCTCCGGATCGTCTCGACGAAGAGGCGAGGGCGCTCGCCGCGACGATCGCGGCGAACGGTCCGGTCGCGCTTCGCCTCGCGAAACGCGCGATCGAGCGGGGATGGGACCTCCCGGTCGACCGAGCCCTCGCCCTCGAGTGGGAGTGCTACCAGGGGGTGCTCGACACGGAGGACCGGGAAGAGGCGCTCCGGGCGTTCGCGGAGAAACGTCCTCCCGTCTTCAAGGGCCGCTAGGGCCGGTTGGCGCCGCGCGCTACAATCCCTACTGAAATGCTTCGGTACGGTTCCCTCACGATCGATCCGCCGCTGATCCTCGCCCCCATGGCCGGGATCACCGACCGGCAGTTCCGCCTCGTCCTGAGGCGGCTCGGCGGGGTGGGACTCGTGACCATGGAGTTCCTTTCCTCGGAGGCCCTCGTGAGGCGGAACCCCCGGACCTTGCGGATGGCCCACTACGCCGACGAGGAGCGGCCCCTTTCGATCCAGATCTACGGCTCCGACCCCGGACGCATGGCCGAGGCGGCCGCGATCGTCGAGGCGATCGGCGCCGACGTTTGCGACGTCAACATGGGATGTCCGGCCAACAAGGTCCTGCGGGGATGCTCCGGTTGCTCGCTCATGGGAGACCTCGACCTCGCGCGCGAGATCGTGCGGCGGGTGCGCCGCGCGGTGCGGATCCCGGTGACCGTGAAGTTCCGCCTGGGCCTCCGGGACGACCGGAAGAACTTCCTCGACCTCGCCCGGATCTGCGAGGCGGAGGGGGTGGACGCGGTCGCGATGCACGCGCGGACGGCGAAGCAGATGTTCTCGGGACGGGCCGACTGGGCGGAGATCGCGCGTCTCAAGGAGGCGGTTTCGATCCCCGTGATCGGGAACGGCGACGTCGCGACCGCGGAGGACGCCGTCCGGATGCTGCGGGAGACCGGATGCGACGGGGTGATGATCGGCCGGGCGTCGATGAAGAACCCCTGGATCTACCGGCAGGCCGCCGCGCTCCTCGCCGGGGAGGACGCGTACGAGCCGGATCTCCTCGATCGGAGGCGGGTCATTCTCGAGCACTTCCGCATGGTGCTCGACGACGAGGTCGACACGACCTTCGCCCTGCACAAGCTCCGCACGTTCACCGGCTGGTACACGCACGGGATCCCGACCGGAAAGCGCCTTCGGGGCCGGATCAACCTGCTCCACACCCCGGCGGCGTTCCTCGAGGCGGTCGAGGCGTTCTTCGCGGGCGCCCTCGCCGAGGCGACATGAAGGTCTCGAAGCGCGGCCAGTACGGGATGCGGGCGCTGTGCCATCTCGCCGAAAAGTACGGCCGCGGGGTGGTGCAGATCCGCGAGATCGCGCGCTCCGAGGCGATCCCGGCGAAGTTCCTCGAAGGGATCCTTCTCGAGCTCAAGCACGCCGGCGTCTTGAGGAGCCGTCGCGGCATCGACGGGGGGTACGAACTGGCGCGCCCTCCCTCGGAGATCACGCTCGGGCTCGTCATGCGAACCCTCGACGGTCCGCTCGCCCCGATGGGGAGCGCCGCGGAGCTCAAGGAACTCATCGAGAAAGACCCCGCGCACGGGGGGTTCTACTCGATCCTGATCGACGTCCGGGATGCGGCGGCCGCGATTCTCGACCGGACGAGCCTGGCGGACGTCCTCGAGCGCAACCGCAAGCTCTCTTCGAAGTGACGGCGCCTGACGGGCGCAGGGGGAACTCCATGGACCTCGCGGCGATCCAAGGCGCCCTTCGCGAGGCCGGCCTCGACGGCTGGCTCTTCTGCGACCATCACCACCGCGACCCGATGGCGTACCGGATCCTCGGCCTTCCGATGCACGGCATCACCTCGCGGAGATGGTTCTACTTCGTGCCCGCCGAGGGGGAGCCTGGGAAGCTCGCGCACAAGGTCGAGCCGAGGAAGCTCGACCCCCTTCCGGGGAAGCCGGGCCACTTCCTCTCCTGGCGGGAGCTGCACGAGCGGCTCGCCGCCCTCCTCGGAGCCCCGAAACGGATCGCGATGCAGTACTCGCCGAAGAACGACATCCCCTACGTCGGGCTCGTCGACGCCGGGACGGTGGAGTTGGTTCGATCGTTCGGCCACGAGATCGTCTCGTCGGCGGAACTCGTCCAACGGTTCGAAGCGGTCCTCGACGAGGAAGGCCTGAGGAGCCACCGCTGGGCGGGGGAGCGGGTCCAGCGGATCAAGGACGAGGCGTTCGACCTCATGCGGAAGGCCCTGCGCGACGGGACGCGGCTGACGGAGAACGACGTCAAGGAGTTCATTCTCGTGCGGTTCGAGGAAGAGGGGCTGACGAGCGACGCCGAGGTCCCGATCGTCGGCTTCAACGACCACCCGGCCGATCCCCACTTCGAGCCGACCCCGGCAAACGCGTACGTTCTCGAGCCGGGGTCGACCGTTCTCCTCGACCTCTGGGCGCGGCGGAAGGAGCCGGTCGGCATCTACTACGACATCACCTGGTGCGCCTTCGCCGGGACCGAGCCTCCGCGGCGCTACGTCGAGATCTTCGACGTGGTCCGCCGCGCCCGGGACGCGGCCGTCGCCCTCCTCCGCGAGCGCTTCGAGGGGGGCGTCCCCGTCCACGGATGGGAAGTCGACGACGCCTGCCGCGAGGTCGTCCGCCGCGCCGGGTACGCGGAGCACTTCGTCCACCGCACCGGCCACAGCATCGGCACCTCGGTTCACGGGAACGGCGCCAACATCGACAACTTGGAGACGCGCGACACGCGCCGCCTCGTTCCGGGCCTGTGCTTCTCGATCGAGCCCGGGATCTACCTCGAAGGGGAGATGGCGGTCCGCAGCGAGGTCGACGTCCTCCTCACGCCCGAGGGGAAGGTGGAGGTCTTCGGGGCCGTGCAGGACACGCTGGTCCCGCTCCGGTGAGCGGGCGACGACGGTGAACCCCTCGGCGTTGTCCGCCTGGCTCCCGAAATCGGTCGTGTGCCTCCGTCGGGGATACGGTGCGCGGACCTTCCTCGCCGACGCGATCGCCGGCGTCACCGTGGGGCTCGTCGCCCTCCCGCTCGGCATGGCCTTCGCGATCGCCTCGGGGCTTCCTCCGGAGAGCGGAATCTATTGCGGGATCGTCACCGGTTTCCTGATCTCCCTTCTCGGCGGCTCGCGGTGCCAGATCGGGGGGCCGACGGGGGCCTTCGTCGTCGTCGTCGCGGGGATCGTCTCGGCGCACGGGGTCGAAGGGCTGTTCATGTGCACGATGATGGCGGGGGTGATCCTCGCAGTCCTCGGCCTCACCGGCATGGGGCAGGTCGTTCGTTTCATCCCGAGGCCGGTCGTCGTCGGGTTCACGAACGGGATCGCGATCCTGATCGCGAGCACCCAGATCCGGGACTTTTTCGGACTCCGCATGGAGGGGAACCCCGGCGAGTTTCTCGAGCGGATGCGCGCGCTCGCCGGAGCGGCTCCGACGTGGTCTCCGGTCGCGACGATCCTCGCCGCCGTGTCGGTCGTGGTCATCCTCGCCGTCCGGCGCTTCGCTCCCCGCATCTCGGGGACGGTCCTCGTCCTGGTCGGCGCGACCGGCATTGCGGCGCTCGTCGGCCTGCCGGTCGACACGGTCGGCTCGCGATTCGGCGGGATCCCGTCGGGGCTCCCCGAACTCCATGTCCCCGCCTTTCGCGCGGATCTCGTTCTCGGCCTCCTCTCCCCGGCCCTGACGATCGCGATGCTCGGCGCGATCGAGTCGCTCATGTCGGCGGTCGTCGCCGACCGGATGAGCGGGGATCGTCACAATCCGAACGTGGAACTCGTCGCCCAGGGGGTGGCGAACGTCGTCTCGCCGCTCTTCGGCGGGCTGCCGGCGACCGGGGCGATCGCCCGGACCGCGACGAACATCCGGACCGGGGCGCAGACCCCCGTGGCCGGGATGATCCACGCGGCGACGCTCCTCGTCGTGCTCCTCTTCGCCGCCCCCCTCGCGAAGTTCATCCCGATGCCCGCGCTCGCGGGGATCCTGATGGTGGTCTCCTACACGATGGGGGAGTGGCACCAGATCCCCGAGATCTGGAAACTCACGAAGGCCGAGATCGTGGTCTGGCTCGTCACGCTCTCGTTGACGGTGCTCGCCGACCTGACCGTCGCTGTCGAGGCCGGGATGATCCTCGCGGTCCTCCTCTTCATCCGGAACGTCACGGCGACGACGACGGTGGCGCAGGTGACGGAAGGGGACGTGAGGGACGGGTACGCCCACATCCTCCAGGACAAGGACATTCCCCCTTACGTGGCGGTCTTCCGGATTCAGGGACCGTTCCTCTTCGGCGCGACCGACAAGGTGAGGGAAATCGAAGAGCGGATCGACACGCTCCCCCCGATCGTGATCTTGAGGCTGCGGCACATGACCGCCCTCGACGCGACCGGCCTCCTCGCCCTCGAGGAACTCGCCGCCAAGCTGAAGGAAAGCGGCCGCACGCTCATCGTCTGCGGAGCACCCCCCCAGCCCACCCGTCTCATGAAGCAGTCGGAGTTCGAGCGCCACGTCGGCGCCGAGAACGTCTGCGAGAGCGTCGTCGCCGCGCTCGATCGGGCGCGCGAGATCCACGGGCAGGGGTGACGTCCGGCCGGGTCAGAGGGATCCCAGGATCCCCTCGGCCGCCTCGGCGACCCGCGCTCCCGCCTCCGGCGCCCGCCCCGGAAAGAGGTGCGGCGCTCCCTCGACGACGTGGAGACTCCCCGGCGGATCGGCGGTGACGAGGACGCGCCGGACCTCGTCGAGGGGGCCGAACTCGTCCCTCGAACCCTGGACCACCGCGAGGGGCCGGCCGAACGACGGGATCTCGTCGAACCGCCAGATCCGCGTCGGAAGACCGATCGCGATCATCGCGGCAACGCCCGGGTCCGAGAGGGCCCACATCAGTCCCGTCCGCGAGCCGAACGAGTATCCGACCACGAAGAGGGGGACGCCGGGCGCGCGTTCCCGCAGCCAGCCGACGACCGCTCCGACGTCCGCGGGCTCGCCGCGCCCATCGTCGTGGAGCCCCTCGCTCCGCCCCACCCCGCGGAAGTTGAAGCGCACCGCCGCGAACCCCGCCCGGTGGAGCTCGCGGTCGGCGTGGAAGACCACCGGATTGTGGAGCGAGCCGCCGTAAAGGGGATGGGGATGGGCGAGGACCGCCGCCGCGCGCGGTGAGGAGAGCCCTCGGTAAACCGCTTCGAGCTTCCCCGCGGGGCCGTCGATGAGAAGAGAGCGCGGCTCGCCCACGGCGGCAGTGTCGACGAAGGAACGGAAGACCGCAACGCGCTCAAGGCTTGACGCGAATCGTGGGGACGGGAGGATGGAAGGAGGCCGTCGAAGTTGCGGTGGG
>CAYLHQ010000032.1:0-43559 GCA_964383585.1 uncultured Acidobacteriota bacterium | reverse complement strand
CGGGCAGTCCGACCAGGGGCGGACGACCCCGGCCCACAACCTCGCGGCCACGTTGAATCGGGTACCGGACGCCCGAGGCTATCTCTTCGCGCTCCACCGCGGCGAGGACCGAGTCTCGATTCCGAACGGCTCGAGGACACGAATCGCGAGACGGCGCGAATCGGCCCCGAGGCTGTCGCCCGCTTTCGTCTCCGGATCGAGCCAGCCCATCACAGGGATCCCGAATCCCGTCTTCGGCCGCAGGAAGACCTCGGCGGGCAGTTCGGGGGCGACCGAACGCGCGACGGCGGCCTTCCCGCGCGATCTCGCCGGCTCGAAACCCAAGGCCTCGATCTCGACGCGGAGGAACGCGTCGACGAAGGGCACCCGCAACTCGAGCGAGTGGGCCATCGACGCCCAGTCGGAATCCCGCAGGAGCTGGTTCTTCATGTACTGGACCGACTCCATCCAGTGCACGGCGCGCCAGGGATCGGCGTCGAGCGCATCGACCGCGACCCCCTGGGAACGGAGCGAGGCCTCGAGCGGGGAGGCCGCCTCGAGCGCCCGGAGTCCCTCCCGCGCCCACTCGCGCGGCAGCAGTGCTTCCACTTCCGCCGGGAGGAAGAGTCCACGACGCAGCGCATACGCTCCCGGGAGGCTCGCTCCCGTGTCGAGCATCGCCGCGAGTTTCGGCTTCGTGGGAAAGAGCCGGGAGAGGAGGGGCCATGCCGGACGGAGGCCGGGGATGCGGCCGAGCCGCCCGGACCATCGCGCCCAACGCGGTACGTCGCGGAACGAAGCGTAGCTTCCGAAGAGCTCGTCGCCTCCCAGTCCGGACAACGCGACCTTGAATCCGAGATCGGCGGCGACGCGGCTGACCACATAGGTGTTGAAGCCGTCGATGCTCGGCTGGTCCATCGCTTCGACCGCCCGGTCCCAGAGCCCGAGGAAGTCTCCGCGCCCGACGGTGCGCTCGACGTGCCTCGTTCCGAGCGCCGCCGCGATCCGCGCGGCCGTCGGCGCCTCGTCGGAAGTCGTCCCCCGGAACTCCTCGAAGCGCAGGGTGATCGTCGTCGGAGGCTCCGGGGACGCTCGACGCGCGAGTGCCGCGATCATCGCGGAGTCGAGGCCGGCCGACAGGAACACCGCCACCGGAACGTCCGACACGAGGTGATAGCGGACCGAGCGCTCGAGGGCCCCGACGGCGTCGTTCGCGGGCGGTTCCGGGCGCCCCCGCGCGAGCGGCCCGAAGGGAACGGGCTCCCCGACGCCGGCCCGCCCCGCCCGCAGCCAGTGCCCGGGCGGAAGCGCCCGCACCCCCGTCCGGATCGTCCACGGCTCCGGGACGGAGCCCCAAAGCAGGAACCCGACGACCGCCGCGGGCTCGATCTCCCGCGATACGCCTCCGCCCTTCTCGAGGGCCTTGACCTGCGACGCGAATCGGAACGTCCCCCCCGTGCACGCGTGGTAGAGCGGCTTGATCCCGTACGGGTCTCTCGCGAGGACGAGGCTTCCCTCGAGACCGTCCCAGATCGCGAGCGCGAACATCCCCCGCAGGCGCGCGAAACCGGCCGGGCCCTCGGCCTCGTAGAGGGCGAGAATCACCTCCGTGTCCGATCGGGTCCGGAAGCGCGTCCCCGCCGCTTCGAGCCGCTCGCGCAGTTCCAGGAAGTTGTACACCTCCCCGTTGAAGACGATGCGATAGCGGCCGCTCGCCGAGGCCATCGGTTGGAGTGCCGCCTCCGAGAGATCGAGGATCGCGAGGCGGCGATGACCGAGACCGACCGTTCCGTCGGACGAAAACCAGGCTCCCGCCCCGTCCGGACCGCGCGAAGCCATCGCCTCGCGGACCCGAAGGACCTCGTCGCGGTCGATGGCGGGGGCGCCGTCGGACACCCGGAGAATTCCGCAGATCCCGCACAAGGCTAGAGCCCCCCCGCGACATCGAGGAGGAAGCCCGACGTCGCGTCGCGGAACGCCTCGAAACCGAACGCCTCCTCGGCCCTTCGCCGCGCCGCCCGCCGTTCGCTCTCCTGCCTGGCTCCGTCCGTGGCGAGCGACAGGAGATATGCGGCCTGCCCGGCGAGGTTCTCCGGCGAGCCGACCCAGCCGCCCTCGCCCGCGAGGATCTCGCGGCTCCCGTCTCGGTCTCCGACGAGGACCGGGACGCCGCAGGCCATCGCCTCGATCGGCGTGAGGGGCAGCCCCTCCCCCATCTCCGGACCCGCCTCGCTGGTGAGATAGAACGCGTCCGCCGAGCGGTAGACGTGGGCGAGGTGATCCTCGTGAACCGCGCCGGTGAAGCGCACCCGGTCCGACACGCGGAGTTCGACGGCCCGCGCCTCGAGGAACGGGACGTCGTTTCCGCGCCCCGCGAAGACCGCCTCGAAGCGATCGTGCGGAAGTCGGGCGAGCAGCCGGAGGAGGCGCTCGGTCCCCTTGTAACGGGCGTCCGCCGCGATCCGCCCGAGGAAGAGGACGCGGAATCGGCTCCCTCGCGCGGCGCCGTAGCGGGAAAGGACCTCCTCGTCCGGGTCGCCGGGACGGAACCTCTCGAGGTCGACGCAGTCCCAGACGACGAACGGCTTCCTCTCGACGAGACCGAGCCGCAGCGCGACCTCCGCCGTGTTGTGGCAGTCGGAGATGACCCCGTCGGCGGCGCCGAGTGCCTCCGCCCTCGCCCGGCTCAACCCCGACCAGATCTCGATGCCGTAAACGGTCTGCACGAACCGCGCTCCGGTCGCTCGCGCGAGGACCCGGCCGAGCGGGCCGAGGTGGACGTGTGCCGTCAGCACGACCCCGGGCCGATGCCGGAACGCCCACGCCGCCGCGGCCGCGACCATGCGCACCCTCGACCCGACGGTCGCGCGCGGGCCTCCTCGCCAGGAGACGCGGAGGGGTTCTTCGAGGTCTCCCTCGGCGGGCCCGAGGAGGCTCAATGCGGCCACCGCCTCCGGGCCGTACGCGTCCCTCAGGGCCCGCACCTGATACCGGCCGTAACGGGCGATTCCCCCCTTGTCGAAGAGCCCCGGGGAAAGGAAGAGGATCCTCATGCCGCCGCCCGCCGATAGGCCTCGAGCATCCGGCACGCGATCGCGTCCCACCCGAACTCCTCCCGCATCCACTCCCTCCCGCGTCGGCCCATCGTCTCGCGCTCGGCGTTACGGACCTCGGCGAGGGCGGTCGCGAGCGCTTCGGGACGATTCTCGACCCACCAGCCGCACCCGCGCTCGACGAGTCGCCGCCAGGGCGTTCCGGTGCTCGCGAGCACGGGGACCCCGTGCGCGAGCGCTTCCACCACGACCATCGAGAAATTCTCGGTGTGGGACGGCACGACGACCGCATCGGCGGAAGCGTAGAGGTCCGTCTTCCGCGCCCCGTGGACCGCGCCGAGGAACGACACCTGCGGCGCGATCCCGGCGGCGCGCACGCGTTCCCTGAGGGAAGTCTCGTACTCCGTCTCCCCGGAGCCCGCGATCGACAGCCGCCACTCCGTGAAGCCGCTTCGCGCGCACAGCGAGCACGCGTCGATGAGGTTCTCGAGCGCCTTGATCGGATGGAGCCTTCCGAGGAAGACGAGATGGATCGGCCCGCTCCGGCGGGGCCGCGCGGGCCCCGGGGGAAGATCGATGCCGTTCGGAAGGACCAACGCATCCACGCCCGGGAACGACTGCGCGCTCGCCTCGGCCTCCGCTTCCGACGTGAGGTGAAGGAGCGTCCGGTCCGGGAGCAGGCCCCGGCACGCGCGGTGCCACAACGCTTTGAGCTTCGGGCGGGAGGTGCCCTCCCAACGCTGCAACGACCCCCGCGGAGACCAGACGAGCGGAGTCTTCAGGAGACGGGCGAACCCGAGGGTCGGAAGCGTCGGGAAGGAGTACACCGCGGTCAGGTGCACCACGTCGGCGCGCGCGATCGCTCGGGGCAAGAGCGCCACGAGACCCGGAGCGACGGAGTCCCCTCCCCAGCGCCTCGCGTACCGAATCCGGAGGCCCGGAGACGGTTCGAGGTCGCGTCCGCGCGGAAGCTCGAGGCGATTCGTTCCGTTTGCGTCGGTCGTCAGGACGCTCACGGTCGCGCCGGCCCTCGCGAGCGCCAGGCAGAGCCCGTGAACCGACTCGACCGGACCGCCGTACGCGGTTGCCGGCCAGTACGACGGCACGACGTGGAGAACGCGGAGCGGTCCCTCGGGTCTCACGGTTTCACTCGAACCGTTTCTTGATCACCTTCGCCGGACTGCCGGCGGCGATCGCGTCCTCGGGGATCTCCCCGAGAACGGTCGACTGGACCGCGACCCAACTCCGCTTCCGGATCCATCCGCCGGGAAGCACCACCGAGTTCAAACCGAGGGCCGTGTCCTCCTCGAGGACGACCGGCGACGCGATGAGGGACTGGAGCTTCGAGTCCGCCATCGAGGAGAACTTGTACACCGTCCGGTCGGACGGGTCGTTCGGATTCGCGTGGTGGTGGGAGAGGCTGTAGACGAGGCACCCTGCCGCGACCGTCGAGTCGTTTCCGACCGACAGACCGCCGTGCCCCTGGAGGACCGCTCCGATCGCGATGTGACAGCGGTCGCCGATCACGACCTCCCCCTCGTCGTGGCGGAATCCCGGGTTCGGCTTCCTGCGCACCGGCCCTTCGATCGGCGCCGGCGGTCCCGCGAGGATCGTGACCCCGTGATCGATCCACGTCCGATCGCCGATCGAAACCCACTTCGCCCCGAGGATCCGGACGCCGGAGTCGATGACCGCGCCGCGTCCGAGACGTTTCAGCCGCCGGCGCCAGTAGACGCCGCGGACCCGCCTCCCGAGGCCCCCGGGGAGGTCCCGGATGAGCCACTCCACGAGGGAGGCGGCGACGTCGAGCGCACGCCTCACGTCGACTTCAGCGCGTCCCGCAGGGCGTCGCCGACGCGCCGCACGTCGTCCCGGCCGAGGGTCGTGGAGGTCGGAAGGTTGAACCCGCTCCGGCTCAAGCGGTCGGCGACGGGATTCCCGTCGCCCTCGGCGCCGACCTTACGGGCGTCCCGGTAGGGCGGCATGTCGCCGAGGGCGACGAAGAACGGCCGGGTGTCGACGCCGCGCTCCGCGAGGGCGCGAAGGAGCGCGTCCCGTTTCGAGGCCCGGGCGGCGTCGAGAAGCTCGGCGCACACGATCCAGTTCACCGGCTCGGCCCAGTCCATCTTCGGATTGAGACGGATCCCTTCGATCCCTTCCGTCTCCTCGCGGTACCAGGCGAGGAGCGTCGCGCGCTTCGAAAGGAACTCGTCGATCCGTTCCAGCTGCGCGCACCCGAGGGCGGCCTGGGGATTCGTCATGCGGAAATTGTACCCGGCGTCCAGGTGGAAGTAGCGCCGCTTCGGGTCCATCGCGTGGTCCTTCAGCTGGCGGACGCGCTCCGCGAGCGGACGGTCGCGCGTCACGACCATCCCCCCCTCGCCGGTCGTGATGATCTTGTTGCCGTAGAAGGAAAACGTCCCGCAGCGTCCCATCGATCCCATCGGGCGGCCGCGGTAACGGGCCCCGTGCGCCTCGGCGCAGTCCTCGACGACCGGAATCCCGGCCCTGCCGCAGGTGTGAAGGATCGGATCCATGTCGCACGGATGCCCGTAGGAATGGACCGCGATCACCGCGCGGGTTCGGGGACCGACCGCCCGGGCGAGCGCCGCCGGGTCGAGGCACCAGTAGTCGGGATGGACGTCCGCGAGGACCGGCTCGGCCCCGACGTGCACGACGACCGCGGCAGCGGCGGCGAAGGTGAGCGCCGGGACCACGACCTCGTCTCCGCGGCCGACGCCGAGCGCCTTCAGCACCACCTCGAGCGCGGTCGTTCCGTTCGACACCGCGACCCCGTGCTCCGTGCCGCAGTATCGGGCGAAGTCGGTCTCGAATCGGCCGATGTACTCCCCGAGCGACGAGACCCAGCCGGAGCGCACGGCGTCCATGACGTAGCGGTGCTCCCGCTCGCCGATGTCGGGGCTCGAAACCGGGATCTTACGCGACGACACGGGTTCCCTCCTGGGTGCCGGCCTGACGGGACCCGAGCCCCTCGACGAGCCGGACGAATGCGTCGAGACTCTTCTCGCGGGTGTACCGATCCTCGAACAGTCGGCGTGCGAACGACCCCTCCGCCTCCCGCCGGGCCCCCTCGTTCCGGTACGCCGCGATCGCCTCCGCGACCGCCCGCACGTCCCCGTTCCGGATGGAGCGTCCGCAACCGGCCGAGACGATCTCGTGCACCTCTCCCGCCGGCGGGCCGACGTAGAGCGTCGGCCGCCCCGCGGCGAGGATGCCGTAGATCTTCGACGGCACGAGCAGTCCCTCCATGCCCGGGCGGAGGGTGACGGCGTGGAGGTCGCCCGCCGTGAGACTCTCGCCGAGCGCGTCGCGCGGCGCATAGCCGTGGAACTCGACGTTCGCGAGCCCCCGCCGCCGCGCCCCTTCCTCGATCTCCCCCCGGCGCGGCCCGTCGCCCACGAACGCGAAGAGGACTTCGGGATCGCGCGCGAGGAGTGCCGCGGCGTCGAGGAGGGTGTCGAACTCGTGAGCGAGCCCCATGTTCCCGGAGTAGAGCACCACGAACCGGCCGCTCCACCCGAGCCGCTCCCTTCGGGGATGGCCCGCCGCCGGCCGAGGACGGATCGCGTCGCCGTCCGCCCAGTTCGCGATGACCGCCGCGCCGCGCGCTCCTTGCGCATCGAGACGCTCGGCCATGGCCCGATCGAGGGCGACCACGCGATCGCTGCCGCGGAGCAGGACACCCGCGGCGCGCCCGAGCAACCGCGCGGCCGGAGAACGAGCCGGGATCGCACCGAGCTCGACGGCGAGATCGGGGTACACGTCCATCACCCAGTACACCGTGCGCGCCCGGCGCCACCGCGCAGCCGCCATCCCGAGGCCGGCCACGAGCGGGGGGGTCGAGAGCGAAACGACGACGTCCGGCCGGGGCATCGCGACGAGCGCCCCTGCGGCCCCCGCGAGGAACGACGCGTAATCGGCGACACGGCCGAGACGGCTTGCCCGCCCGAAGGCGGTCGCCGCCACGCGGAGGACCTCGACTCCCGCTTCGCGGCTCCTTCGCGGATAGCGGCGGCGGGAGTCGGCGTAGGCCCTTCTCGACGCGACGGCCCTGACCTCGTGTCCGCGCGCGACGAGCGCGGCTCCCAGGTCGGAGAGGAGTTGGGCCGTCGCGGCCTCGTCGGGGGCGTAGTACTGGTTCAGGAGAACGATCCGCACGCCAGCCCCGCACGTGCCTTCCGGGCCGGCACGACGTAAATAACCTGCGCTCCGGCCCGACGGCAACCCGGGGAGCCGGGGAATCATACCGCGCCGCAAACGGGGATGGTATCGTGCGGTCGGCCTCGGAGGGCGGGAAACGATGAAGCGCGCGCTGATCACCGGGATCACGGGGCAGGACGGGTCCTACCTCGCCGAGCTCCTGCTCGCGAAGGGGTACGAAGTGCACGGCGTCATCCGGCGCGCGAGCACCTTCAACACGGATCGGATCGAGCACATCTACCGCGACCCGCACGAGGGCCGCCCGGGGCTCGCCCTCCACTTCGGGGACCTCTCGGACGGAACGGGGCTGCGGAGGATCCTCGAGAAGACCCGGCCGGAGGAGGTCTACAACCTCGCCGCGCAATCGCACGTGCGCGTCTCGTTCGACCAGCCGGAGTACACCGCCGACGTCGTGGGCACCGGGACGCTCCGGCTCCTCGAAGCGCTCCGTGACTGGCAGTCGGTCTCGGGGTCGAAGGTCCGCTTCTACCAGGCCGGCTCCTCCGAGATGTTCGGCGCCTCCCCCCCCCCGCAGAGCGAGGCGACTCCCTTCTACCCCCGGAGCCCGTACGCGGTCGGGAAGGTCGCCGCCTTCTGGCACTGCGTGAATTATCGGGAGGCGTACGGTCTTTTCATCGCGAACGGGATTCTCTTCAATCACGAATCCCCGAGACGGGGGGAGACCTTCGTCACCCGGAAGATCACCCGGGGACTCACGCGGATCCGCCTCGGCCTCCAGGATCGCCTCTACCTCGGCAATCTCGACGCGAGACGCGACTGGGGGTTCGCCGGCGACTACGTCGAGGCGATGTGGCTCATGCTCCAGCAGGAGCGCCCCGACGACTTCGTGATCGCGACCGGGGAGGCGTACTCGGTCCGCGAGTTTCTCGCCGCGGCGGCCGAGTGCCTCGACCTGGACTGGGAACGCGTCGTCGAGATCGACCCCCGGTACTTCCGGCCGACCGAGGTGGACCACCTTCTCGGCGACCCGGCGAAGGCGAAGCGCCGGCTGGGCTGGTCGCCGAACGTCGACTTTCGACGACTCGTGCGCATGATGGTCGACCACGACTTGGAGTTGGCGCGCCGCGAGAAGACGTTACGGGACGCGGGCCACAAGGTCGAGGGCCGCGCCGCCCATGACTGACGGTGCCCGGGTCTTCGTCGCCGGACACCGGGGTCTCGTCGGGTCGGCGATCGTGAGACGCCTCGAGCGGCGCGGTTCGCTCGAACTGATTCTCCGGTCGCGGCGGGAACTCGACCTCGCCGACCGGGATGCGGTCGACCGGTTTTTCGCGCGGGAGCGACCCGAGTACGTCTTCCTCGCCGCCGCCAAGGTGGGGGGGATCCTGGCGAACGCGACCCGACCCGCCGATTTCATCCGCGAGAACATCCTCATCCAGACCCACGTGATCGACGCCGCCTCGCGACACGGGGTGCGACGCCTGCTCTTTCTCGGATCGTCCTGCATCTACCCCAAGCACGCGCCCCAGCCGATGAGCGAGGACTCTCTCCTCACGGGGCCGCTCGAGGAGACGAACGAGGCCTACGCCATCGCGAAAATCTCCGGGATCCTCATGGGCCGCGCGTACCGGCGGCAGCACGGCCTCGACTTCCGGAGCCTCATGCCGACGAATCTCTACGGCCCCGGGGACAATTTCGATCTCGAGACGTCCCACGTCCTCCCCGCCCTCCTGCGGAAATTCCACGAGGCGAAGGAGGCCGGGCGGGACGCCGTCCCGGTGTGGGGCACCGGAAACGTCCGTCGCGAGTTCCTTCACGTCGACGATCTCGCGGACGCCGCTCTCTTCGTGATGGAGGCCCCGGAAGCCCCCGACCTCCTCAACGTCGGCTGGGGCGAGGACCTCACGGTGCGGGAACTCGCGGGGAAGATCGCGGACGTCGTCGGATTCCGCGGCCGCCTCGCGTTCGACCCGTCGAAACCGGACGGAACGCCGAGGAAGCTCCTCGACGTATCGAAGCTCACCGCCCTCGGCTGGCGTCCCCGGATCGGGCTCGACGAAGGGCTCCGCGACACGTATGCCTGGTATCGGAATCACGGGAGCCCCCCGGCGCGCTGACGGGGCCGCTCACGCGGGCGGAACGACCGTCCAGGCCTCTCCGCCACGGAACACGACGTCGAGGAGCGTTTCGATGCGGTGCCGGTAGGTGTGCTCCGCGAGCGCCCGCCTCCGCCCCGCCCCAGCGATCCGGGTGCGCGCGGCGTCGTCCGCGAGGTAACGGTCGAGCTTCGCCTCGAGCTCGGCGAGCGACCGGAAGGTCTCGATCTCCTCCCCCGGCACGAACAGCTGGGCGATCCCCGGCCGCCACTCGCAGATCTGGAAGGCTCCGATCCCGGCGAACTCGAACGTCTTGACGTTGACCCCCCAGATCTCGGCCGGATGGAGGACGTTCAGGACCACCTTGGCGCCGAGGAGGGCCCTGGCCTTCGTCTCGAAGGCGACGAACTCTCCCGTCAGCACCCCTTCGAGACCGGTGACGTCGCACCAGCGCGGGGCGGACGGCCCCCACACGCGGACGTTCCGGTGGGTTGCCAGGCGCTTGACGAGTTCGATTCGGTAGGGATAGGCGGATCCCATGATCGCGACGTCGGCGCGAAAGCGGTCGTCCCCTCGCTCGTTTCCCCCGTCGTGGCGGTGGCGGCCGGGGTCGAAGCACTCGGGCAGGTAGTGCACGCGCTTTCCGAGGTTGTCGCGGAAGAGGGAGACCATGTAGGGGTCCTTCAGAAAGACGGCATCGTAGGGGGCCTGGAGGAAGTAGGTCCTCCCGAGGTTCGACACCGCGTCGGGAAACCACAAGGCCGTTCGCGCCCCCGTCCGGCGCTTCCACTCCGTCACCTCGTCGGGCGTGAGCCAGTCGTAGACCGCGAGCGCGAGATCCCAGGGGCCGTCGCGCTCGGCGGCTCGCAGGACGCGCTCGACGAGGAGGCGCGACAGCGCCCCCCCCGCCCGGCGCATCGTGACCCAGGCCAGCTGCGCCGCGCGCACCCCCGGACCGAGCGTCCGCGCGCCCGAGGAGATCGGGAAATAGTCGACGACGCGCACCTCGTGGCCGAGTTCGCGGAAGGCGGACTCGAGATGCTGCGTGAAGCCTTCCGCGACGTGCGATCCCAGGATCTGGATCCGCATCTCCTCCTCCCTCAGAACGCCGCGGCAGCCGGAGTCCCGGCCGCGACGCGCGCGCACGCCTCTCTCAGGCCACGCGCGTCCGCGTCGAACGTGAAACCTCGAACCCGGTCGCGCGCCCATCCCACCGGGTCCGACCGGACCCCCCGGTCCCCCCGCCAGGCTTCGATCGCGCGCGCGAGGTCGGCCGGATCGCCGGTCCGAAAACGGAACCCCGGCGGAACGAGGTCGTGCGCCGCTCCGACCCGGTCGGCCGCAACCACGGGGCATCCGGCCGCGAGCGCTTCGTTCACGACGAGGCCCCACGGCTCGAAGCGGGACGGCAGCACCAGGAGATCGGCCGCGGCGTACACCGAAGGCATCGCTCCCTGGTTCACGAACCCGAGTGCGGTGAAACGACCGGCGAGACGCTCGGCCGCGACGCGACCCACCTCGCCGTCGAGCGGACCGCTTCCGGCGACGACCATGTGGAGCCGGGGATCGGACTGTGCGGCGCGGAGCAGGGTGAGAGGGTCCTTCTCGGGGGAAAGGCGTCCGGAGAAGAGCACGACGTCCCTGCCCTCCGCGACACCCCACCGGGCGCGGATCTCGTCCCTCACGGCGCGGGCCTCGTCGGCCGCGTTCGCGTAGCGCTCGTTGTCGATCGCCCAGGGAAAGGGGAACCGCTTCTCCGCCGGAACGCCGTAGGCCTCGTAGTGCAGGTCGTTCGTGGTCCCGGAGACGAGGAACGCGGCGATCCGGCGGTAGACCCGGGGCACGACGACCCGCTTGAGCGCTCCTTTCACCCCCCGAGGCTCCGCGAGGACGTTCGAGTCCGACGCGTAGAGGACCGGGACCTTCGCACGCCACGCGCCGAGGAGCGACTGCCAACTGTGGAGACTCGCGTAGCCCGAGACCCAGACGGCGTCGGGAGCCGTCCTCGCGACCTCCCCGCCGAGACCCGGGTTGTAGATTCCGGCGGCGTGAACCGGTCCCGGCCGTCGAGCGGTGTTCCGGAGGAACCGGTGCCGGTAGCCGGAGACGAGGTCGGTGTCCCAGCGAAAGTCGCGGACTCCCCACGGCGAGGCGGTCGGCCGTACCCCGTAATCGTCCCCGTACCAGACCTCGAGGTCGAGCCAGTCCTCGTCGCTGAGCCGCCGGTAGAGGGGGGCTCGATACTGGATCGGGTGCGTCGCCAGAACGAGGAGGCGGAAGCGGCGACGGGTCTCGGCGCTCAAGGACGCCCCCGCCGGACCCTCCGGAGCCCTTCGTCCACCGCGGCGAGCGTCTCCGCGCGGAGGTTCGCCGGAACTCGAGATTCGACGATCTCTTTCCATGACATCCGCAACCGTGCCTCGACCCGATCCCGATCGAACGTCCCCTCGGGAGCGAACGCGAGCACGGCCCAGTCGACGGGAGCCCGGGCGTGGCGGACGCGGCGCGTCCGGACCGGATCCGCCGCGACCGAGCGCTCCGCCTTGTCGAAGAGCGTCGAAGCGCGCTCGAGGTAGTCGATGCCGAGAAAACGGAAGTCCTTCGGACTCGCGTCGGCCCGAATCACGGCTCCGGCCTCGTCCGCCGCCCGTTCCGTCAGGCGGACGTAGGTGCGGATGTGGCGCGCGGCGGGCCCGTAGTACCCTCGGAGGAATTCGCGGACGAGCCGATCCGTATCGCGTTCGGGGTCCTCCACGAGCTTCGCGAGGACCCACACCTTGAGGTCGTGCAACTCCCCGCCGAGCCCGGCGTCGAACTGCACGAAAAGTCCCGCCGCTCCGAGATCGCGATACGCCCGGAGGTCCGGGCCGAAGGTCCTCAGGTTCGGGAAGGGCAGCGCGAACCGGTCGTGGAAGGAGAGCGCGTAGTCCCAGACCCAGAACCCGGGCGCCACCGTCGCCCATCGGTCGAGCGCCCGAAGGTAGCGCGCGTTCCCGGGGTCCGACGCGGGGCGGATCTGGTCGCGGACGCCGTATCCGGCGACGCGCACGACCACCCCCTCCGCCGCGCGGGAGACCCGCGGGGGGGCGAACGTCCAGGTGTACGCGAGCGTCGTCACGTCGATCTCCGGCATCTCCCCGCGCACGATCGAGGCGACGCGGTTGACGAGTTCGAGCAGGACGCCCGCATCGCTTCCCGTCCGCTCCACCGCCGCGCGGCAGCGGGCGCACTCGCACCGGCCTCCCCAGTCGTTCGGCGACACGTCGTACAACCGGGGCGGAGGATGACCGGACCGCTCCGCGCGCGTGCGGGACTCCCGGGCGATCGCGAGGATCCTCTGCGCGAGGAACGGAGCCAGAGACTCCTCGGTCATGCACAGTTGCGAGCGTTCCGCGACGCGGAACCCCGCCCGCTCGGCGAAGAACTCGGGATGCGAGTCGAAGAACTCGCCGGGCGGCACCAGGATCTCGAACGTGTGGACCCCGTGCATTCCGAAGGCGATCCGGCCTCCCCATTCGGGCGCGAGGCCGGTCTCGTTCCCGTTGAGCCTCAGGTGGAGCCGGAACATCGGGGGTCCGTCCAGACCGTGGAAGTCGCGATAGCCGAACGCCGGACTCCCCCGCCGGTCGAGCGGGCCGGTCCGGAGGCCGGGGCGTCCGGGAACCGATTCTTCGGACGGGCTCCACCAGCGGACGCCGACGACGTCCTCGAGGAACCGGGAAACCGCGTAGAGCGTTCCCCGGGGGCGCCCCCCCGCGAGGACGAGCCTTCCCTCCGCGGTCCGGATCCGCCATTCTTCGGGCCCGAGCCGGGCGGGATCGGCGCCGAGCGACTTCGCGAATGCCGTCGGCCCCACATGGATGGCCGCCCCTCGAGCGCCCGGGTCGCTCTCCGGAATCACGCGGAACTCGCTTCCCACCGCGCTTCCCAGATAGAGGGCGAGTTCCGCCGCGGCGTTCCGTTCCTCCGGCGCGGGCTCGTCGGGCACGACGATCGGGACGAGGGGCCTTCCGTCCTTCGCGATCGGGATCGCGAATCCGGGGGCGGCGATTCCGAGGGCGAGTGCCGCGAGGACGAGCGATCGGACGATCCGGATCCGCACGGGCCTGGCCTTCAAGGCGTTCCCCTCGAGCGCACCGGTCGCTCCGGAAGCCGTGCGAGGACGATGCTCGCGAGACAGGACGCGCTCATCCCGCCGAGGGTCCCGAGCGCGGCGCCCATCCCCCCGAGCGGCGGAATCAGGACGAGGTACAGGGTCACCGCCACCACGGCGGAAAGAACGTGGAGCACCACGAACATCTCGGTCCTCTTGCGCGCGTAGATTCGTGTCTCGAACACGTTCTGCAACGCTTGGATCGCGTAGGCCGACCCGATCCACGGAAGGAGCGGGGCCGAGACGCGGAACTCCGGCCCGAGCGCCAGGCGAACCAGCCACGGCCCCAGCCCCACGAGCAGGACGACCCCGCCCGCTCCGGTCGCACAGGTTACCGCGACCCACGCCCCCAGCACCCGCCTTTCCTTCCCGCGGTCTCCCGCCGCGACCGCCTCGAACAGGACGGGACGGAGGGTGGAGACAAGGACCCCGGAGAGGGCGAGGAACGGCATACTCGCCAGACCGTAGACCGCGGCGTAGAGCCCGGTAGCCTCGGCGCCGGCGGCGGACGCGAGCACATAGCGATCGCCCAGATTGAACGCCCACCCGAGGAGCCCCAGGGGGACGAGCGGCCCGGCGAACGCGCGTAAGGCGCCCGACGCCCGCACGCGCCACGCCGCCTCCGCCTCCGCGTCGGAGGTTCCGGGACGGACGCGCGAACGGCCGAACAGGAGGTTCGCACCGAACGACCCGACCGCGTACCCGACCAGGACGACGGTCGAGGTCGCGCCCGCGACGATCACGGCCACCGCCGCCGCGAGGGGACGCGTCCACGCGTCGAGGGCGTTCCAGAGGGAGCTGGCGGCCTGGCGCCGCGCGGCGTTCAGAAGTCCGGTCTCGTAGTTCCGGCCCATCTCGGCGACGAACCCGAGGCTCAGGAAAAGATAGGCCCAGGGACCCGGTCCCCGGCCGGTCGCCCCCCACCAGACGAGACCCCCGGCGAGCAAGAGCGCGGCCGACGCGAACGCCCCCAGGTCGAGCAAACGTTTCGACATCGCGCGGTGGGCTCCGGGCACTCCGTCTCGAACCGCCTCCGGATAGAAGCGCACGGTCCCATGGACGATCGGGGTGCACACGATTCCCGCGACGAGCGCCGCCGCGGCCGCGAGGAGCGAGACCTCTCCGTACACCTCCGGGGTGACGAGACCGGTGAGGACCCGGATCCCCGCGAACCGACCCATGAGGGTCAGCGCTTGGCCGGTCGCGACCCAGAGCCCCTCCCCGACGACCCGCGCGCGCTCCGAGCCCCTCGGAAGGAAGCGGATCATGCCTCCCCCGCGGCCCCGGTCATGACTTGGAGGCCGTCGCGAAAAAACGTGCCCGCGGCGGCGCTCGCGGCGCGCACCGTCGCCAGAACGTCCTCGTGCTCGAGCCGTGCGGGGGCGAGACCGGCGCCGACGTTCGCGATGCACGCGATCGCCGCGACGCGAAGACCGAGAGCGCGCGCCGCGATCGTCTCGACGACGACGCTCATCGTCACCGCGTCCGCCCCGAGGGTTCGGAGCATCCGGACCTCCGCGGGGGTCTCGTAGCAGGGGCCGGCGACCCCGGCGAGGACGGCCCGGCGGAGCGGGACCCTCGCACGCCGCGCCGCCTCCTCCCAGAGGGAGAGGAACTCCCGGTCGTACGCCCCCTGGAGATCGACGAACCGCGGTCCTCTTCCGAGCCCCTCCCCGCGCGTCGGGTCCGCTCCGGTGAGGTTGAGGTGGTCGGCGACCGCGGCGAAGCTCCCGGGAAGATCGGAATCGAGAAGGCCCCCCGCCGCGCACGTCAGGAGGACCGCGCGCGCCCCCGCCGCCGCGAGCACGCGCACCGCCTGCGCCACCAGGTCCGGGGGATGCCCTTCGTAGAGGTGCAGCCGGCCGTCGAAGACCCAGACGTTCCCCCCGGCGAGCGGGTAGGCGTCGATCCGGCCGCCGTGCCCGTCGACCGTCGGAGCGATCATTCCCGGGACGTCACGGAATTCGACCGACGCAGCCGCCCCCCCGAGTCCGGCGACCGCGGGAGAGAACCCCGAACCGAGGACCACCCCGAGGAGCGGTTTCCCGAGGCGGCCCGCGAGGCGTTCGGCCGCTTCGACCATCAGAAGAGCTTCAACACGAGAACGAGGAACTCCTGCTTCCCCTCGAGCCCCGCGATGTCGGAGTCGAGCGCACGTCCCCACGAGACCTGCCAGACCGTCTTCCAAGGACCGACGACGTTCCCGCTGACCCCGAGCCCGGTGAACGACCGGTCTTCGGTGTCGAAGGTCCGGTCGCGGGTGAGCGCGCTTTCGAGTTGGACGCCGAAGCGCACTGCCTGCAGCAGATTGAAGACGTAGCTCGTCCGCGCGACGTACCCCCGGTCGAAACGGACCCCGGTTCCGGCGAAGCCGCTCAGACGGTCGCTCCCGAAGAGGCTGAACTCGTACGTGCTGAACCGGTCGAGATCGGAGCCGTCGAGGTAGTTGACCTCGGCGCGGATCTTCTGGAAGCGGGGGAGGCTCCACTCCTTGAACGCCGTGACTCCCCAGGTCGTGAACGTCGCCGTGTCGGGATCGAACACGGTCGGCGCGAGGTTTCCGGTCATCGGGTCGACGTCGTAGTAGATCCCCGTCACGGGATCGTAGAGCCCCCAGGGTCTCCACTCGGACCGTCGCGAGACGCCGCCCTCGGCCGTCACCGAGTACCCCCGGCGGTTGAACTCGGCCTGGAGCCCGGCCGTCGCGACCCTGTGGTCCGCGGGGAGGACGAACTCGAGGGAGGAGGGAAGCGCGTCGCGTCCCTCGTCGCTTTCGTAAAACGACCGGAACTGGAGAGAGCCCGTGGCGGTGACCTTGAAGAAGCTGCCGAGCGGTTTCCCGAGGCGGGCCTGGAGGAACTGCGAGCGCTGTTCGATCCTCGCGAAGGTGACCTCCTCGCCCGAGACGAAGAGCTTGTCGTCCGACTTCAGGAGCGAACCGATTCCTTCCACGGTCAGATCCATCCGCGTCCCGAAGGCCTCCGGATCGGTGAGGTTCACGAAGGCAACGACGCCGCCGAAGAGCACGTTGAACTGCGCGTCGCGACCGAGGAAGCGGTAGTCGAACCAGTTCACCCCCGCGAGGGGAACGACCCCGTCGGTCGAGTCGTCCTTGTAGGCCCCCGCCGCGGCGAACAGCTGGCTCGTGTCCATCTCCCGCTTGACGACGCGCCCGCCGTCCTCGGTGCGTTCGAGGTAACGGATCCCCTCCTCGGTGTCCCGGAGCATCCGGTTGGTCGAGGCGTAGGCGCGCGCGCGCTCCGCCTCGAACCGCTCCTCGGGCGGGTTGATCTCGTACGACTCGAACCGCAGCCGCCTCTCGACGACGAAGTTCCTCCCCCCCGCCGACCAGAGCTGCTGGCCGGTCGCCCGCTCGATGAGCCAGGCGGAGGAGCCGTCGGGAGCGCGGAACGGGGCAAACCGGTCGAACTCCTCGTTCGACAGGACCGGCGCTTCGAGGTTCGTCTGGACGACGTTCTGCCGGCGGAGGACGAAGATGTCCTTGTCGATCCAGACACGCCCCCGGTACAGGCTGCGCCCCGGGGAGGGGTCGATGGGCTCGAACGCCGCCACGTAGCAGGGATGACCGTCGATCTCGTCCTCCCCGATCATCCGGTAGGCGTAGGCCTTGTCGAGGTTGAGGTCGAGCGGAAGGGTGATCACCTTCTCGGGTTGGATCAGGGGAAGCTCGGGGATCTCCTTCCATCGGATGAGATTGCCGTTGAGCGTGTAGCGGGTCTGCTCCCACTCGACCGGCTTTCCACGCTCCCAGAAGTAGTTGGCGTCGATCCCGACGTCGACGGAAGCGCCCGTCTGGGCGAAGCGGAAGGTGAACTCGATCTTCGCCTTCGCGGTCCAGCGCAGCACGCGATCGTCCTGGACCTTTTGCACCTGCCGGTAGCGGGCGAGAACCTCTTCGACCGTCAACTCCCGCCGGGCCTCGATCCGCAGGTCCTCGGTTTCGGTTTCGAGACCCGGAATCGCCGCGGCGGCACGCGCGTGCGCGAGGACGAGCGGACGGTCCGCCCGCAGCACGGCGACGGCGCGGCTCCCGTGCCCGGGAACCGCCACCCCTCCCGTGGGCGCTTCGGTCCGGGTCTCGGGGTCGGCGACCCGCGGATCGCGAACGTCGGCCGAGTCGAGGAGGACCCGCGCAGGCTCCGCCGCCGAGAGGTCGCCCGGGGCGCGGTACACGATCACCGTCGAGAAGTCCTCTCCATCGAGAAACCGCCCGAGGATCGCCCCCCCTCGGATCGGCGCTCCCTCGGGGTCGGTCACGGAGAGCCCCGCCGATGGAGACGGGGCGTGCGCGGGCCCGAGCCAACCCGCCATCCCGTCGCACCAGCGCGTGACGCGGGCGAACGCGGGGTCGTCCCCGCGAACCTCGACGAACGCACGGTCGGCGGCCGCCGCGAGCCCCCGGACCGCGGTCGCGACCCGGTCCCATCCCCCTCCCGGCACCGCGTCTGCCGCTTCGACGACGACCCAGAGTTCCGGGGCCGGGGGATGTTCGGCGGCGGCGAGTCGGAACGCGTCGATCGTTCCACTTGGGTCTCCCCCGCCCTCCGGGAGGTCCGTCCAGAGAATCGGAAGGACGTCCACGTACGGGGCGACGTCCGCCTCCCAGAGCGATTCCTGCACCGAGAGCCGGCCGGCCGGGATCGCCCCCTGGGCGAGCCGCAGCGACACCCCGAGCGCCTGCGCCTCCGCCCGCGCCGCGAGGGCGACGTTCTTGAGCACGAAGGCGTACACCGAGGGATCCTGGCCCGCCCGCGGGCCGTCGCCGAGTTCCAGGACTTCGATCGACGGGCCGAGCGCGCGGACCGCGCTCCGGACGAAGTCGCTCCAGGCCTGGAGGGAGGTCCCGTCGAGCGGAGACGGACGCCCGCCCCCCGGGAGGTGGACAGGATGCCCCCCCCCGACCGCCACGGAGACCTCGCGCCCCTGCTCCCGCAGCGCGCGGATTCCCGCCAGGACCGCGGACCAGTCGTACGTCCCGGGCGCCGCCTCGATATCGGCCCAGGAAACCTCGATGCGGGCCGGGGTCGCGGGTCCCGATTCGGGCGCGGGGATCGTCCGCGCGTTCGCCTCGCCTCTCAGCGAGATGCCGATCCGCGGTCCCGGCCGGGAGGGCAACTCTTCAGCCCTTCCGGAAGAGGCGAGCGCAAGGGCGAGGGCGAGGATCGAATACACGCGGGAGCGCATCGGTCGAATCGGTCTCCTCTCCCCGGGCCGCGGCATTCTCCGGGACGGCCCCGGCAGTGTCAAACGCCCGTCGCCGCTTGACCTGCGGGCGGAGCGGCACGTAAGGTCGGCCCATGGCGCTCCCACCGCTCATCACCCTCCTCACCGATTTCGGCGAAGAGGCGACGTGGGCCGCCCAGATGAAGGGGACGATTCTCGGCATCGCTCCGGAGGCCCGGATCGTCGACCTGACGCACCAGGCTCCGCCCCACGACGTCTCGGCGGGGGCCTATCTCCTCGAGACCGCCGTCGGCGCGTTCCCGCGAGGAACGATCCACGTCGCGGTGGTCGACCCCGGGGTCGGAACGGCGAGACGGCCGGTCGTGGTCCGCACGGAGGGGTTCGCGCTCGTGGGCCCGGACAACGGCATCTTCTCGAGGGTGCTCGAGCGGCACCCGCCGCGGAGCGCGTTCGTCCTCGAGGCGGCCCACTACCGCGCCGGCCGTTCGTCCGCCACCTTCGAAGGGCGGGACGTTTTCGCCCCGGCCGCGGCCTGGCTCGCGCGAGGGACCGATCCCTCCCGGTTCGGTCCCGAGATCGGGGACCTCGTCGACCTCCCGCGGACGAGCGTCCCGCCGGGCCCGCCCATTCCGTTCCGCACCCGCGTGCTCTTCGTCGACCGCTTCGGGAACGCGGTGCTCGACCTTCCCGCCGACCGTCTCCCCGCCTGGCTCGACGCGGGGACCGGCCTCCCGCGACTCTCCGCCGCCCTCCCCTCGGGGACGGTCGTCTCCGATGTGCGACGGACGTTCGGCGACGGCCCCCCGGGCGCGCCGTTTCTCGTCGTCAATTCGGCCGGCTACTTGGAACTCGCGATCCGCGAGGAGTCGGCCGCCCGGCGGCTCGCTCTCGTGCCCGGTCAGGAGGTCGAAGTCCTCCCGCGGGGCTGATCCGCGCGTCGCCCCGCCGCGTGCTATAACCCCAGGCCCATGCCCCCCGAAATCTGGATCGCCGCGCCCGTTCGCACCCCGATCGGCAAGTATGGAGGCGGTCTCGCGGCGGTCCCCGCGGTCGACCTCGGGGTGCACGTCGCGCGGGCCTCGATGGAGCGCGCAGGCGTGCGTCCCGAGTCGGTCGACCTCGCGATTCTCGGCCACGCCCGGCAGGCCGGGTGCGGTCCGAATCCCGCACGTCAGGTCGCGGTTCTCGCGGGCATCCCGGTCGAGCGGCCGGCGATGACCCTCAACCAGGCCTGCCTGTCGGGGATGCAGGCGATCCTCGATGCCGCCCGCGCGATCCGTTGCGGTGAGGCGGAGGTCGTCCTCGCGGGGGGGATGGAATCGATGAGCCGCGTCCCCTACCTCCTCCCCGACGTCCGCTGGGGGTACCGGATGGGGCACCGCGAGGCTTCGGACGCGATGTCGAAGGACGGCTTTCTCGACCCGCTGTCGGGGAAGATCATGGGGGAGACGGCGGAAACGCTCGCCGACCGGTACGGGATCCCGCGCGAGGAACAGGACGTCTACGCCGCGCTCTCCCAGCGCCGGTGCGAGGAGGCGAGGGGGGCGGGACGATTCCGGGACGAGATCGTTCCCGTGCCCGTCCGGGACGGAAAGCGCGAGACCGTCGTCGAGTGCGACGAGCACCCCCGCGACGGCGTGACGGTCGAAGGGCTCGCGAAGCTCCCTCCGGTCTTCCGCGTGCCGGGCGGCACGGTGACCGCGGGGAACAGCAGCGGGATCACCGACGGGGCGGCCGCGATGCTGGTGATGCGCGCCGAGGCCGGCCGCAGGCTCAGGGTGCGTCCCGCCGCGCGGATCGCCGGCTGGAGCGTCTTGGGGGTCGACCCCGCGATCATGGGGATCGGGCCGGTCCCCGCGGTGAGGCGTCTCCTCGCCGACACCCGACAAACGCTCGACGCGTTCGACCTGGTCGAGTTGAACGAAGCGTTCGCGGCGCAGGTGCTCGCCGTCGATCGAGAGCTGCGCTTCGACCGCGCACGGATGAACGTCAACGGGGGAGCGATCGCGCTCGGACATCCGATCGGATGCTCCGGGGCCCGGATCGTGGTCACGCTCCTCCACGAGATGGCGCGCCGCAAGGCGCGGAAAGGGCTCGCCACGCTCTGCGTGTCCGGCGGAATGGGCGGGGCTCTGACGCTCGAACGGGTGGACTAGGAGGCGGCCGTGGGACTCGGATCGCAGTTCGAAGCGCTCGATTACGTCGAGTTCGATTCCCTCCTCGCGGAAGAGGAACGGATGATCCGCGACACGATTCGCGAATTCGTGACCGCGGAGGTGATCCCGATCATCGAGCATCACTTCCAGGAAGCGACCTTCCCGCACCAGCTCATCCCGAAGCTCGGCGAGCTCGGGGTGCTCGGGGCCAACCTCGAGGGATACGGCTGTGCCGGCCTCGGGCCGGTCGCCTACGGACTGATCATGCAGGAGCTCGAGCGGGGGGATTCGGGACTACGCTCCTTCGCCTCGGTGCAGGGCAGCCTGGTCATGTACCCGATCCACGCGTACGGGAGCGAGGCGCAACGCCGGAAGTGGCTCCCCCGCCTCGCCTCCGGCGAGGCGATCGGGTGTTTCGGCCTGACCGAGCCCGACCACGGCTCCGACCCCGGCGGGATGACGACGCGCGCGGTCCGCAAGGGGGATCGATGGATCCTCAACGGCGCGAAGGCGTGGATCACGAACGGCTCCGCCGCCGACGTGGCCGTCGTCTGGGCGAAGACCGAAGACGGGATCCGCGGCTTCCTGGTGGAGCGCGGCACCCCCGGTTTCTCGACCAAGGACCACGTCGGGAAGTTCGCCCTTCGCGCCTCGGTCACTTCCGAGCTGATCCTCGAGGACGTCGAGCTACCGCTCGACTCCATGCTGCCGGAGGCGAAGGGCCTCAAGGCTCCGCTCGGCTGTCTGACCCAGGCGCGCTACGGGATCGCCTGGGGAGTGGTCGGGATCGGGCTGTGCGTCTTCGACGAGGCGCTCCAGTACGCGAAGGCCCGGATTCAGTTCGGAAAGCCGATCGCGCAGTTCCAGCTCGTCCAGCGGAAGCTCACGTGGATGGCGACCGAGATCACGAAGAGCCAACTCCTCAACCTCCAGGTCGGCCGCCTCAAGGAGCGGAACGCGGCGACCCCCTGGCAGGTCTCCATGGCGAAGATGAACGGCTGCCGGGTCGCGCGGGAGTGCACCCATCTCGCCCGGGAAATCCTGGGCGCGAACGGGACCGCGCACGAATACCAGGTCGGCCGCCACTTCTGCAACATCGAGGCGGTCTTGACCTACGAGGGAACGGACGACATTCACACGCTGATCGTCGGCCAGCGTCTCACCGGACTCGGCGCGTTCGAGTGACGGTGGGGCTCCGGCCTACTCGTCAGCGCGGACCGTGACGATCGCGCGCCGCTGGACGAGCACCACGCCGCGGTCGCTCCAGAGCGGGATGAACCGTGGTGCGGCGTTGAGGTAGTCGAGAACGCGGGCCCGCTCGGGGGGCATTTCGACCCGGAGATGCCCGAGGAGGGCGGTTCCACCCATGAGCGAAAGCCTCGCCGCGACGACGCGGGCCCCGACCGGATCGGGCGAATCGGGGCGATCGAGGAGTTCCGCGGTCACGATCCCCGCCTTCTGGAGGAGAAACCGGTCGTTTCCCACCGCGAGCGGAACGAAGTCCTCTTCCGGGTCGTTCAGCCGCGCGACGACGCCCTCGTAATCGTCCCCGTCTCCCGCCGCGGCGTAGAGCCTACCCTCGAGGATTCGACCGTCGTCGAGGAGGAGGCGCACGGAAACGGCCCGCCGGGGGATGCGGTAGACGTCCATGGGCGGCGAATCGTACCACGGCCTTGCCGGGGACCGTGGGCGGCCTACATTCTGTCGTCGGGGAGGTCCATGCCGCTCCACGGGAACTTCGCCTGCATGCCGCTGCCGGACGTGCTCCAGTGGCTGGGCAGCGCATCGAAGACCGGCGAGCTCCGGGTGGAGCGCAAGCAGGTCTCCAAACAGATCCTGGTGGAGCGGGGCCGGATCGTCGCCTGCGGATCGGACGAGCCCGCCGAGCGGATCGGCCACTTCCTCCTCTCCCGCGGGCGGATCACCGAGGACCACCTGCGCCGGGCCCTGGCGCTCCAAGAGAAGCACCCGCGTCATCTCGGTGCCCTCCTCCTCGAAATGGGAGCGATCTCCGAGGAGGAGCTCGTCCGCGCGCTCGAGCAGAAGGCGGAGGAGACGATCTTCAGCCTCTTCGAGTGGGACGACGCGGAGTTCTCGTTCACCGACGGGATCGAGAATCGGAACGGTTTCTACCCGGTCGACCTGCGGGTCGAGGACGTCCTTCTCCGCGGCGCGCAGCGATGGGACGAGGTCCGCAGGATCCGAGAGGTCTTCCACGATCCCGGGATCGTCCTCGCGCGCACGACACGCCGGCCCCCGGAGGAGATCTACCGGAACCGCCTGGCGCGCCGGGTTCTCGACTCGATCAACGGCGAGCGCACCGTCGCGGAGATCCTCCTCCACGCCCATGCGTCGGAGTTCGTCGTCACGAAGTTCCTCTACGAGCTGCACCGTGGCGGAATGGTGACCGTCCGCGGGGTGAAAAACGTCGAGCCGTCGGCTGCGGGATCCTCCGGACCGGGTATTCCTCATGCCGTCCCCGAAGCGCCGAGTCGGGGATCGGAGGGCGTCCAAGCCGCCAAGGCGCCCCTCCTCGAGGAGGAACTCGCCGAGGCCCGGCGCAGGATCGACCGCGGGGAGTTCGACGCGGCTCTCGACCTCCTCGAGAACCGGTACCGGGCCGAGCCGGGAAGCGACGCTCTGAGGCGGCTCCTCGCGGAGGCGGAACTCGCGTTCGTGGAGAAGGCTTACCGCCACTATCTGCCGGCGGAGAAGATCCTGGCGCTCGGCAAGCCGATCGAGTCGCTCGCCGGGGAGCCGCTGTCCCCCGCCGAGTACTTCCTCCTGTCCCGGATCGACGGGACCTGGGACGTGAAATCGATCGTCCAGATCACCCCACTCCGGGAGGTCGAAGCGCTGCGCACCTTGAAGCGTATGCGGGAGCGAGGGCTCGTCGTTCTCCGGGATCCGGACTGACCGCTAGCGCTCCGCGGTCGACTCGAGAACCACGACCGCCATCGCCACCGGCCCGTCGTGGCTGATGCTCACGTGCGACCGTCCGACTCCGAGGCTCCGGGCGCGGTCCGCGGCCGCCCCCCGGAGGGCGATCCGGGGGGGATCGGGGAAGCCGCCGGAAATCTCGACATCGGGAAAGGTCACCCCCGAGGACCACCCGGAGCCGAGAGCCTTGAGGCAGGCCTCCTTCGCGGCGAAACGGCCGGCGAGTGCGCGGTCCCGGTCGGCCCTGCCGGCGCAGGAGGCGAGTTCTGCCTGGGTGAACACACGGGCCTCGAAGCGTCCCCCGTGCCTTTCGAGCGCCGACCGGAAGCGGGCCAGGTCGACGACGTCGACTCCGAGTCCGACGATCACGACGTCCTCCGCGCAGCCGAAGCGAGGTGGTATAGTACGATCCTAGCGCGGCCCGGTCACCGGCCGGTAAAACCTCGATTTTTAGGTACTTCTTGGGGCATCGTCCCTCCCGTGAGGAGAGTTTCCGCCGATGGACCCGGTCGACTCCAGCGCCCTCCCGGACCGAGGGAGAACCCCGCGAGACGAGGAACGGGTCTTCGAGCGCCTTGGCGCTGCGGGGCTCGAGCGGGTTCTCGCGGACGTGTTCGACCATCCGCGTCTCGTCAAGGTCGCGAACGCCTGCAAGTTGAACTACCCGGGGATGCGGATGCAGTCCCAGAGGCGGGAGAAGATCCTCCGGGATCTCGCCGCCAAGGCGTGGATCGACGACGCGGCCCGCACGAAGATCCTGAGGGCCGTCCGCAAGGAGGTCGCGGCCCCCGCGAAGGAATGGGCCGACCTCTCGACGGAGGAACGCCTCCGCCGGCTTCGCGGCGAAGGCCGGCCGGGCCGCGGTGCCGGCTCGCTCGGGCAGGCCCTCTTCCTTGCGGCCGACGCTCCGGGGGACCCGGAGACCGAGCGGGGGCTTCGCGAGGCGATCGAGCGCATCGCCCCCGGGTCCGCCGCTCCCAAGGCGGCAGATGCCGCCGGGGAAGCGGACGGGCGGGAGGCGGCGCGGCTGCGGAAAAAATCCGCGGAGCTTCAAAAGAAAGTCCGACACCTCGAGGGACAACTCGACAAGTACCGGGAGTCGGAAAAGGTACTGAAGCGGGACCTGATCCAGCGCAAGGGGGAGCTCGCCGAGGCACGGATGCTCTCGGAGCGCCTACGCCGGGAACTTCAGGACGCCAAGGGCTCGGCGCCCGCCGCCGCGGGCGCGGAGGCCGGCGCCGAAGCGCTCCTCGGCCTCGACCGCACACTGAAGCGGCTCGTCGCCGACCATAAACGTCTCTCCCACCAGATCGAGAAGCTCGCCGAGGCCCCTCCTCCGGAGGTCGCCCTTCCGGACGCCGCCCTCGTCCCTCTGGTCGAGGCGATCGCGGCCCTCGAAAGAGAGTTCGCCGCCTTCCGCCGCGAGCGGAAGCGCGACCTCGCCGAACAGGTCCGGCGGCTCGAGGAGATCCACGCGGCGGCGGTGGCCGCCCGATCCGCGGCGGAAGAGGGGAGCCGGCCGGCGAAAGCGCCGGCCCGACGGAAGGGAGAGCCGGAGAGGGTCGGGGTTTTCATCGACGTGCAGAACGTCTGGTACGGGGCGCGGCAGCTCAAGGGCAAACTCGACTTCGACGCGCTCCTCCAGGCGGCGGTCCTCGACCGGAGACTGATCCAGGCGACCGCCTACGTCGTCGAGTCGAAAGAGATCGACCAGTCGGGCTTCATCGCGCGCCTCGACCAACGCGGCATCGACGTCAAGCGGAAGACGCTCAAGGTGCGCGCCGACGGATCGACGAAGGGGGACTGGGACATGGAGATGGCGTTCGACATCATCGACGCCGCCCCGCGCCTGCACGTCGTCGTGCTCGTGACCGGGGATGGCGATTTCACGTCGCTCGTCCGCCGTGTCAAGGCGATCGGTCCCCGCGTCGAGGTGATCTCCTTCCCGAGGAATACGGCGAAGTCGCTCATCGAGGCGGCGGACAAGTTCCAGCCGCTCGACCGGCGCTACATGATCCGCGATCCCGAGCCCGCGCCCCCCCCGCCCGACGGGGAGCCCCCCGCCCCCCCGTCGGTCGCGTCCTGAGGGGCTCAACCGGAGCGGAACGCGATCGTTCCGTCCGGCCCCACGCGGAGGTACCGCCGCGAGGACTTCCAGTCCGGCAGCACGAAGATCGACCCGGGAGGCTCCTCCGCGTCGAGGCGGTGCTCCTCGTGGAAGTGTCCGAGAACGACCGCGTCGCAGCCGGTGCCGAGGGCGGCCGCGCCGTAGGCGCGGACCCGCTCTTCCGGAAACGACCGCTTCATGCGGAGGTTGGTCGTCCGCATCCTCCGTTCGAGGCCCTCGGCGAGGCGGAGCCGGGTCCGCGCCGGGAGGATCGCCACGAGGGCCCAGAAGGTCCGCGAGCGCGAGATCCGGCGCCACGCGCGGTACTGGCGGTCGGCGACGTTGACCAGGTCTCCGTGCGCGACGTGCAGCCGCCGCCCCGCCCACTCGACTTCCAACGCTTCGGTGGCGATCCTGTGGAAGACGTCGGCGGCCTTCCCGCTCGCGACCCGGTAGTCGCGGTTTCCCTCGACGTAGGTGAGGACGACTCCACGCTCGCGCGCTCGTGCAAGGCGGTCGAGGACCGCCGCCTGATGCGGACGCTCGAGCCCGCGCGCACCGATCCAGAGGTTGAAGAGGTCGCCGAGGAACACGAGATGTCCCGCTCGCGCGGCGAGGGTTTCGAGGAAGGCGAGGAACGGGGGCAGATCGACGTCGCCGCAGTCGAGGTGGACGTCCCCGATGCACGCGAGTTCGTCCCGCCCCCCGCTCACTCCTCCGCCTCCTCGCCGCCTTCCACCCGAAACTCCCGCCGGAACCGGTCGAACCGGGCCGCGACGACGGCCGCGCGCATGCGGGCCATGAGACCGAGATAGTAGGCGAGGTTGTGGATCGTGAGGAGCCTCGACGCGAGAATCTCCTTCGCGACGAAGAGGTGGCGAAGGTACGCCCTCGAGTAGTTCCGGCAGGTCTCGCACCCGCATTGAGGGTCGAGCGGGGCGCCGTCCCTCCGATACTCTTCCCTCTTGATGTTCATCCTCCCGCGCGAGGTGAAGAGAGTCCCGTTCCTCGCGTTGCGCGTCGGCATCACGCAGTCGAAGAGATCGACCCCTGCGGCGACCGCCTCGACGAGGTCCTCCGGGCGCCCGACCCCCATCAGGTATCGCGGCCGGTCGTCCGGAAGGCCCGCCGCGGTCATCCGAGACACGCGGGCGATCTCCTCGGGCGCCTCGCCCACGCTGACGCCGCCGATCGCGTACCCCGGAAAGTCGAGCGAGAGCAACTCACGGACGCTCCGCTCTCTCAGGTCTTCGTACGGTCCTCCCTGGACGATCCCCCAGAGCGCACCCGGCCCGCGGTAGGCCTCCCTGCAGCGTCGCGCCCAACGCGTGGTCCGGGCGACCGCCGCCTCCACCGCCTTCCGCGGGGACGGCAGGGGCGGGCACTCGTCGAGCGCCATGGCGACGTCCGATCCGAGGGCCGACTGAATCTCCATGCTCCCTTCCGGGGTGAGCCGCATCGTCGAGCCATCGAGGTGGGATCGAAAGGTCACCCCGTCGTCGTCGATCCTGCGGAGTCGCGCGAGGGAGAAGACCTGGAAACCTCCCGAGTCGGTCAGGATCGGGCCGTCCCAGTGCATGAAGCGATGGAGTCCCCCGAGGTCGCGGATCAGATCGGGGCCGGGCCGGACGAACAGGTGGTAGGTGTTCGAAAGGACGATCTCGGCCCCGCACCGCCTCAGGTCCTCGGCGGTCACCGCCTTGACGCTTCCTTGGGTCCCGACCGGCATGAACGCAGGGGTGCGCACCTCCCCGTGCGCGGTCGTGAGGATGCCGGACCGCGCCGCACCGTCCCGCGCCACGAGCCGAAACGCGGCGCCCACGCTCACGGGTCGCACACCAACATGCTGTCGCCGTAAGAGTAGAAGCGATAGCCTTGGCGGACCGCCTCGCGGTAGGCGGCGAGAACCGATTCGCGCCCCGCGAAGGCGAAGACGAGGGAGAGGAGGCTCGAGCGCGGAAGGTGGAAATTCGTGATCAGGGCGTCGACCGCGCGGAACCGGTGGCCAGGGCGGATGAAGAGCTCCGTCCGCCCGCTCCCCGGCTCGATCGATCCATCCTCCCGACAGGCGCTCTCGAGCGCGCGCACCGTCGTCGTCCCGACCGCGACGACCCTCCCCCGCCCCCGCCGGACCCGCGCCACCGCCCGGGCCGCCTCCTCGGGGATCGAGAACGACTCCGCGTGGAGGCGGCCCTCGCGGAGGGTCTCCTCCCGGAGGGGAAGGAAGGTCCCGATGCCGACGTGAAGGGTCACCTCGGCCCGCCCGACCCCCATCCGCTCGAGCGCTTCGAAGAGGGCCGGGGTGAAGTGGAGCCCGGCGGTGGGAGCCGCCGCCGACCCGGTCTCGCGCGCGTAGACGGTCTGGTAGCGCTCGCGGTCCGCGCGCAGACGCGGGTCGCCCGGAACGCGCGCGATGTAGGGCGGAAGGGGGACCTCGCCGCACGCTTCGACGACGTCGAGGGGGTCCGCACCGGTCGCGGTTTCGAGCCGCACGACCCAGGTCTCCCCCGCCCGCCCCTCGACGCGCGCCGTCAGCCCTCCCGCGAACCGAAGCCGAGAACCCGGTGAGGGAGGACGGGAGACGTCGAGAAGGCACCGCCAGAGTCCGGGAGATTCCTCCGGCTCGAGGAGGAGCATCGCGACCCTCCCCCCGGTTTCCTTCGTCCCGCGCAGCCGTGCGGGGCGCACCCGCGTGTCGTTGAGGACGAGCAGGTCCCCCGCCCGCAGTTCCTCCGGGAGGTCGCCGAAGCGCCGGTGCCGGATCGAGCCGGATCGTCGTCCCAGGACGAGAAGCCGCGAGGCATCCCGTTCGGCGAGCGGAACTTGGGCGATCCGGTCCGGGGGAAGTTCGTAGTCGAGTTCGTCGAGGTTCAATTCCGCACCAGCCCCCGGAGGACCTCGAGGTTTTGCCGGTCCTCCGCGAGGGTCTTCTCGTCCTTCGGCGTTTCGAGCACCATCGGAATGCCGGAGAAGCGGCGGTCGTTGAGGATCCTCCCGAACGCCTCGAGGCCGACGTTTCCCTTCCCGATGTGCTCGTGCCGGTCCTTCCGGGAGCCGAGGTCCCCCTTCGAATCGTTGAGATGGATCGCCCGCAGCCGCCCGAGGCCGACCGCCCGATCGAGGGCCGCGAACGTGCTCCGGTAGCCCTCCTCCGTTCGGAACTCGTACCCGGCGGCGAGGGCGTGGCAGGTGTCGAAACAGACGCCGATCCTCTCGGCGGAGCGCGCGCGGGCGAGGATCGTCGCCAACTCCTCGAACGTGCGCCCGAGGCTCGCCCCCTGGCCCGCGGTGACCTCGAGCAGGACCGTGACCCCGTCGCGGCGCTCCCCCGCCTTCCGGTTCGGAAGGAGCACGCGGTCCAGGCCCTCCGCCACGCGCGACAGGCCGAATTCGGCCCCCGCCTCCCGCGGAGAGCCCGGATGGAGGACGAGCGAGGGGATGGCGAGTGCCGAGCAACGTTCCACCTCGACCGCGAGGGCCTCGATCGAGCGTTCCCAGCGGGAATCGTCCGCCGTCGCGAGGTTGATCAGATAGGAGGCGTGCGCGATCACGTGCGCCTCGATCCCCGCCTCCCGCGCCGCGCGGCGAAACGCGTCGACCTCCCCGACGGCGAAGGGGCGCGCGGCCCACTGGTTCGACGACTTCACGAAGACCTGGAGCGCCGTCGCGCCGACCGAACGCGCCCGCTCGACGGCGAGCGGCATCCCGCCCGCGATCGACATGTGAGCGCCTAGCCTCGGTGTGCGCTTCGCCAAGACTTCCCCTCAGGCTCCGAGAGCGGCGGCCCACCCGCCCGGCCGCGCGGCGGCCCCGCGGGCGGGGAGGAGGCCCAGGATCCCGAGCCGGCTGAGGGCGAAGTCGTATCGGACCGGGTCGCCCGGATCGATCCTCCGGAGACACGCCGTCGCGTCGAGCACCATCGGCCAGCCCGGGCTCTTCCTGCGGGTCCAGCCGAGCGCGACCACCACGCGCTCGAGATGGACGTCGAGCGGGAGCAGGAGCCTCGATGGCGAGACGCCCCGCCAGAGACCGAGGTCGACCCCATCGTCGGGACGCACCATCCAGCGCAGGAAGAGGCAGTGGCGCTTGCAGGCCGACCCCCGCGACGGCGCGGGAAGGAGCCACCTCGCCCCCCGCTCGGCGTCCGATCCGAGCCCCGACGCGGGGAGGGAGAAGAGCCGGCCGACGAAGGCATCCATCGCCGGTGCGAGGGTCGGGGAGCCCGGCGCGGGGTCGGAGTCGAGGAAGAACCGCTCGAGGCTTCCCGCCCTCTCGCGGGCCATCCGGATTCGCCAGAGGAGGTCGACGACCGCGGCACCGGTCGTGAACCGGTGTGCGACTCGCTCGAATCGGCCGGCCGCGCGCCGCGGATCGAGCCGATCGACGAAACGCGACGGGGTGTCCCCCATCGCGGCGACGGCGGAGCGGACGCTTCGCCGGATCGAGGCGACCCTGCCGTACGCGAGCCCGGCGGCGAGCAGTCCTGCAATCTCCCGGTCTCCCGGCTCGTCCCACTCCCGCACGACGCCGAGAGGATCGGTGTCGAGGAACTCCGGCGTGTACGTTCGGGCGAGCCCGTCGAGGAGGCTTCGGGTCTTCTCGAGGGACAGTCTCAACCGGCGCCCTGGATGGGGGGCGTTTCGCTCGCGCGGTCCCGACACGCGTCGATGATACCAGCGCGCCGGCCGGCCCCCCGCTCAGCGGAGGAGTGCGAAGAGCGCCCCCGCCGCCAGGATCGCAGCCCCGGTGACGATGGCGGCGACGAGAACACGCTTCCTCCTCCCGGAGACTCGCTCGACACGAGGGGCGGCGCCGTGCACCGGATTCCTCCGGACCTCCGGTGCCGCGGCCCGCGTCCACACCGCCGGCCCCGCCAGGCGGCGGAACACCTCCCGGTTGACCTTTCCCGCACCGGCCGTCGTCCGGCCGTAGAGCGCCCTCTCGAGCCGACGGATCCGATCGTTCGCCGGCGGATGGGCGAGCGCATACGCCGCGAGGGACGGGTCGCCGGCGCGGACGAGCGAGTCGATCTTGGCGAGGAGGCGGATCGCGGACGCGGGATCGTACCCGAGCGTCTCCATCGTCTCCGCCGCGCGCGCATCGGCGTCGCGCTCGCGCTTGCGGCCGTAGCCGAGGAGGATGAGGTCGGTGGCGGCGTCGATCCAGCCGGAGCCGTCCTCGCGCGCCCCCCGCTTCGCGGTCGCCCGGAACCCCATCCTGCCGAGGAGGACGGCGGCGTCTCCCGACGCGGCGTGGGCGACCTCGTGCGCGAGCAAAAACACGAGTTGCGCTTCGTCCTCGGCGACGCCGAGCACCCCGCGGCTGACGAGGAGGGTTCCGGCCGGCAGGGCGAGCGTCTCGACCGCATCGTCGTCGACGAACGCGACGCGGCAATTCGGGACGTCGCCTCCCATGCGATCCGCGATCTGCCGCGCGAGGCGGTCGACGTACCCGGAGAGCGCCCCGGCGGTCACGAACCGGAAGCGGCCCGAAAGCGCGGCGAGGATCTCGGCCTCCGTGGCGACGGACTCGGCCGTCGAGGGGAGGTCGGGAACCGGCTCGCCCCGATCGCACGCTCCGCAGCGCCGGTCGTGATGGGCAAGCAGCTCGGACGCGAGGAAGGGGAGCCCGCAGCGCGCGCAGGTGAAGAGGAGCCGGAGGCCGGCGCGGGTCTCCACGCGCCGCGTGCCGCAGCGGGGGCATCGCGCGAGAGGGGCCCGTTCGAAACACGAGGGGCCCGTCGGGAGCGCCGGGACGCACGCGTCACCGCAGCGGGGACAGCCGCCGATTCCCGGATCGCCCGAGGAGGTCTCCCTCGTCGGGCGGGTCAGGCTCTCCGCAACCCCCACGCCCGGCTCCACAGTGCCGCCGCGAGGCCTCCCATCGTCCCCCCGACCGCCCAGCTCACCCACGAAGCATCGAACAACCGAGGGGAGAACGCCACTCCGGCGATCGCCCCCACGCCGACGCCGAAGAGAACGTTGCGCACCGTCGCATCCTCCGCGACCTCGGCGGCCCGGGCCCGACGCGCGATCTCGTCGAGGCGACGGTCGACCTCCGCATCCGCCGGGAGGTCCCGGTCGTCCCCACCGAACGGCGAGGCATCCGGCTCCTCCCACGGGGGCACGGTCGCGACCGGCCGCTCGACGCGAGGCTCGGCCGCCCAGGCTCCCGGCGATCCCGCCTCCGCGATGCCCGGGGCCGCCGACGTCGCGAAGACCGGCGCGGGCTCGCGCGCGGCGACGATCCCCGGACAGGTCGCCCGGGAAACGGTCTGCAGCAGATAGGTCCTGGCTCGCGGAAGGGCGATCGCGGCATGACAGGCGCCGCACCGTGCGGAGCAGCGCCTCGACGGCTGGTGGCGGTAGAGCGTGCGGCACTCCGGACAGCTGACGATCACGGTTGCCTCCCTCAAGGCACCGAGAACGTAGGTCCCGCCCCGGACAGGGTCAAGAAAACACCGACTCCCCTCCGGAGAGGCGCCCGCAGATCGGGGTAAACCTCGACGCGTGCTATAGTTCCGGCTTTCCGCCAGGGAGAGTTTCAATGAAGGTTTACGACACCCCCGACATCCGGAACGTCGCGTTGATCGGCCACGGGGACGTCGGAAAGACGTCGCTTGCTTCGGCCCTTCTCTTCGTCGCGGGAGCGGTGACGCGGCTCGGGAAGGTCGAGGACGGCACCACGGTGACCGATTTCGACGACGAGGAGATCGAACGAAAGATCTCCCTCCAGACGGCGATCGCCCACCTGGAGTGGCGGGGGACCAAGATCAACCTGATCGACACGCCCGGATACGCAGCGTTCGTCGCCGACGCCAAGGCCGGGCTCGCGGTCGCCGATGCCGCCTTCCTCCTCGTGGAGGCGGTGGCGGGCGTGCAGGTGCTCACCGAGCGCGTCTTCAAGTACTGCCAGGAGTACCGAGTTCCGCGCGTCTTCGTCCTCAACAAGCTCGACCGGGAGCGGGCCTCCTTCGAACGAACGATGGAGAGCATCGCGGAGCGGTTCGACCGTCGGGCGGTGCCGGTCCAGATCCCCCTCGGCGAGGAGCAGGCGTTCGACGGAGTCGTCGACCTCGTGACGCTCGAGGCCCACCGCTACGCGGCCGACGGTTCGGGAACGAGGACCGAGGAGGCGATCCCCGCGGCGATCCTCGACCGCGCGAAGGAGTACCGTGCGAAGCTCGTCGAGATGGTCGCGGAGAGCGACGACACCCTCATGGAGGAGTACTTCGAGAAGGGGGACCTCCCCCAGGAGAAGATGGTCGCCGGTCTGCACCGGGCCTTCCTCGATCGGAAAGTCTTTCCGGTCATGCTCGCTTCCGCCGCTCGCGCGGTGGGGGTGCGGGAACTCCTCGACGCCGCCGTCGACCTGATGCCGTCCCCCGCCGAGATGCCCCCTCGGGTGGGGGTCGACCCGGCGACCGGGCGCGAGATCTCCCGGGCGGCGGACCCCGCCGCCCCCGCGTCGGTCTTCGTGTTCAAGACGGTCGCCGACCCGTACGCCGGCCGCGTCTCCCTCTTCCGCGTGGTCTCCGGCACCCTCAAGGGAGACACCCCCGTGCAGAACGTCGGCCAGGGTGTCGCGGAGCGCCTCGGCACGGTGAACCTCCTCCAGGGGAAGCAGCTCCTTCCGATCGGCGAGATCCGCGCGGGAGACCTCGGAGCGGTCGCGAAGCTCAAGGAGACCAAGACGTCGGACACCCTCGCCGACCCGTCGAACCCGATCCGCTTTCCCGCGATCTCGTTCCCGGCCCCCGCGATCTCCTTCGCGATCGAACCGAAGAGCAAGGGGGACGAGGACAAGATCTCGACCGCGCTCCACCGACTGACCGAGGAAGATCCGGTGCTCCGGGTCGGCCGGGACGAGCGGACCCACGAGCTCCTCGTCTCGGGAAACGGCCAGGTCCACGTCGAGGTCGCGATCGCGAAGATGAAGAAGAAGTTCGGGGTCGAGGCGATCCTCAAGCAGCCGAAGGTTCCCTACCTCGAAACGATCCGCAAGAAGGTCGGCCCCGTGCAGGGCCGGCACAAGAAGCAGACCGGCGGGCGGGGCCAGTTCGGCGACTGCTGGATCGAGATCGAACCGCTGGCCCGCGGCTCGGGCTTCGAGTTCGTGGACAAGATCTTCGGCGGGGCGATCCCGCAGAACTTCCGCCCGGCGGTCGAGAAGGGAATCGTCGAGGCCGCGCAGCGCGGGTGGCTCGCGGGATGCCCGGTCGTCGATTTCCGGGTCACGCTGACCGACGGCTCGTACCACTCGGTCGACTCGTCGGAAATGGCGTTCAAGATCGCCGGATCGCTCGCCTTCAAGGCCGCGATGGAGCAGGCCCGCGCGACGATCCTCGAGCCGATCTACGCCGTCGAGATCACCGCCCCCGAGGAGTGCATGGGCGACATCATGGGGGATCTCTCCTCTCGACGCGGGAAGCCGCAGGGGATGGAGACCCAGGGGCATTACCAGGTGATCAAGGCGCAGGTGCCGCTCGCGGAGATGCTGACCTACGCGTCGACACTCAAGTCGATCACCTCCGACCGCGGCACCTACCACATGGAGTTCGACCACTACGACGAGGTACCCGCGCAGATCCAGGAGAAGATCATCGCCGAGGCGGCCCGGCACAAGCAGGAAGAAGCGGAGAAGTGAGTCTCCCGTGACCCTCGATTTCGTCTACATCCGGGAGCTCGCGAGCCACGTCGGCGAGTCGGTCACCTTGAAGGGCTGGCTCGTCCAGAAACGCTCGTCGGGGAAGATCAAGTTCCTCGTCCTCCGCGACGGGACCGGTTACCTGCAGTGCGTCGCGTTCAAGAACGACGTATCCGCCGAATTGTTCGAGAGCTGCGACCGGCCGCCGCTCGAATCGTCGGTCGAGATCCGCGGGAAGGTGCGGAAGGACGAGCGGGCCCCCGGCGGCTACGAGCTCGGCCTCGAGGCGATGAAGGTCCTTCACGAGGCGGCCGAGTTCCCGATCCAGCCGAAGGAGCATGGGCCCGAGTTCCTCTTCGACCACCGCCACCTCTACCTGCGCTCGCGCACCCCGCTCGCCGTCCTTCGGGTGCGGAGCGAGGTCGTCCAGGCCTGCCGCGACTTCTTCTACGAGCGCGGCTTCGTCCTGATCGACTCCCCCATCCTCACCCCCGCGGCGTGCGAGGGGACGACCACGCTTTTCGGCACCGAGTACTTCGACCTCGGCCAGGCGTTCCTCTCGCAGTCCGGGCAGCTCTACCTCGAGCCGGCCTGCATGGCCTTCGGAAAGGTCTACTGCTTCGGCCCGACCTTCCGGGCCGAGAAGAGCAAGACCCGCCGTCACCTGACCGAGTTCTGGATGATCGAGCCCGAGGTCGCGTTTCTCGAGCTTCCCGGCCTCCTCGAGCTCGCGGAGGAGTTCGTCTCCTACGTCGTCGGCCGCGCCCTCGACCGGTGCTCGGAAGATCTCAAGGTCCTCGAGCGCGACGTGACGAAGCTCGCTTCGGTCGCCCCCCCCTTCCCGAGGCTCACCTACGACCGTGCCGCCGAAATCCTTCTGAGCCCGGAGTCCCAGGCGGCGATGCGCGAGGCCGGAGCCCCGGCGTTCACGTACGGGAGCGACTTCGGAGGGTTCGACGAGACCCTCCTCACGAAGCGCTTCGACCGTCCCGTGATGGTCACGCACTGGCCGGCGGAGATCAAGGCGTTTTACATGCAGCCCGACGCCGACGACCCGTCGAAAGCCCTCTGCGTCGACGTCCTCGCCCCGGAGGGGTACGGCGAGATCATCGGCGGTTCGCAGAGGGTCCACGATCACGACCTCCTCCTCGCCCGGATTCGTGCGCACGACCTCCCGGTCGAGGCGTTCCAGTGGTACCTCGACATCCGGAAGTACGGCACGGTCCCCCACTCCGGGTTCGGGATGGGCGTCGAACGATGCGTGACCTGGATCTGCGGGATCTCGCACCTGCGCGAGGCGATCCCCTACCCGCGCCAGATCCACCGCCTCTACCCGTGAGCGCGGAGACCCGCGATCGGCGCCCGGGTGCGCCGCGCGTCGGGGTCGTGAGCCTCGGATGCGCGAAGAACCTCGTCGACACCGAGGTCATGCTCGGCCACCTCGACCGGGCCGGATGCGCCTTCGTCACCGACCCCGCCGAGGCCGACGTCGTCGTCGTCAACACCTGCGCGTTCATCGAGGACGCCCGGAAGGAGTCGATCGAGGCGATCCTCGAAGCGGCCTCCCTCAAGCGGTCGGGCTCGGTGCGACGGGTCGTCGTCGCCGGCTGCCTCGTCCAGCGCCATGCGGACGAGCTGCGCCGCGAGCTTCCCGAGGTGGACGCGTTCGTCGGGCTCGACCAGCTCGACGCGATCGTCCCCGCGGTCGCGCCGCGGAGCGATCTCCCGATCCTCCGCGGCCTCCCCGCCCCGCGGAGCACGTTCCTCTACGGCGCCGAGACGCCGCGGCGCCTCGCCACGGCCCCGTGGACCGCCTACGTCAAGATCGCGGAGGGGTGCGACCACACCTGCTCGTTCTGCGCGATCCCCGGGTTCCGAGGCTCGTTCCGCTCCCGAACGGCCGACGACGTCGCCGCGGAGGCCGAGCGTCTCGCCGCGGGCGGCGTCCGGGAGATCAACCTGATCGCCCAAGATTCGAGCCACTTCGGACGCGACCGCGGCGACGCGCAGGGTCTCGCAGGCCTCCTCGAACGCCTCGACGCCGTCCCCGGGCTCGCCTGGATCCGCGTTCACTACCTTTACCCGAACACCGTGACCGACCGCCTGATCGACGCGATGGCCGCGCTTCCCCGGGTGGTCCCGTACGTCGACATCCCGCTCCAGCACGCGCACCCCGCCACGTTGAAGCGAATGCGGCGCGGCGGATCGGCGGAGGGCCACCTCGCGCTCCTCGACCGCTTCCGCCGGGCGATGCCGGATTGCGCGCTCCGCTCCACCTTCATCGTCGGCTACCCCGGCGAGACGGAGGAGGAATTCGACGCCCTCCTCGCGTTCGTCCGAGAGGTGCGCTTCGACCACCTCGGGGTTTTCGCCTACTCGCATGAGGTCTCGACCCGGGCGTACGAAGACGCCGACGACGTCCCGTCCGAGGTGAAGCGGGAGCGCCGCGAACGGCTCCTCGAGGTGCAGCGCGCCATCGCCTTCGAGCGGAACGCCTCGCGGATCGGTGAGATCGTCGAGGTGCTCGTCGAGGGGGCGCACCCCGAGACGGAGCACCTTCTGGTCGGCCGCCTCGCGACCCAGGCCGCCGAAGTCGATGGCCAGGTCCTCGTCAACGACGGGGTCGCGACGCCGGGGACGTTCGTCCGTCTCGAGATCACCGACGCGGCGGGGTACGACCTCGTCGGCCGGGTCCTCGCCGATGGTTGAGCGCCCCTTCGCCGACCGCTTGGCGGTCGCGATCGCCACCGCCTTCGGATTCGGCCGGTTCCCGATCGCGCCGGGGACCTTCGGCTCGCTCCCCGGCCTCCTCGCCGCGTGGGCGCTCTGGAAGACCGCGGGACCCTGGGCCGTGGTCGCCGGCGCCGCCGTCGTGGCGGCCGCCGGGACGTGGGCGGCCGGCCGTGCGGCGCGGCTGTGGGGCAGGGAAGACCCGGGGGCCGTCGTCGTCGACGAGGTCGCGGGACAGATGGTCGCCCTCTTCTTCGTCGCCCCCTCTCCGGCCGTGCTCGCCGCCGCGTTCCTCCTCTTCCGCGCTTTCGACGTCGTCAAGCCCTGGCCGGCCTCGAAACTCGAACGGCTTCCCGGGGGCTCCGGTATCATGGCGGACGATCTGGCGGCCGGAGCGATCGCGAACGTTCTCTTGCAGGTCGCGATCGCCCTCGGGCCTCGGTGGACCACGATGTGGGGAGCGGCATGATCGTCCGGAACGGGATCTCGACTTGGCCCTCCGATTCGGGACCGGCCGTCGCGACCATCGGCAATTTCGACGGGGTCCACCTCGGCCACCGCGCGATCGTGCGCGGGGTGGTGGACGAAGCCCGACGCCTCGGCGCGGCCTCCGTGCTCGTCACGTTCGAGCCGCATCCCCTCGCGGTCGTCGCGCCGGAGCGCCGCCCCCCCCGGATCCAGACCCGGAGGCAACGGCTCGCGTCCCTCGAGGCGCTGGACCTCGACGAGGTGCGCGTCGTCGACTTCGACCTCCGGCTCGCCTCGCTCGAGGGGGAGACCTTCTTCGCGGAGGTCCTGCTCCCGCGTCTTTCGGTCGCCGCCGTCCACGTCGGGCGCGAGTTTCGCTTCGGAAAGGGTCGCTCCGGAGACGTACGGACGCTCGAGGAGATCGGGCGAAAGCACGGGTTCCGCGTGGTCGGGGTCCCCCACGTCCTGCTCGACGGGGAGACGGTCTCCTCGTCGGCCGTCCGCGCCGCGGTGCGGGAGGGGGACGCGGAACGCGCGCGGCGTCTCCTCGGCCGTCCCTTCGCGCTCGATGGACTCGTCGTGCGCGGGGACGGCCGGGGGCGTCGGATGGACTTCCCCACCGCCAACCTCGGCGTCGAGAACGAGTTGCTCCCGCGCCGCGGCGTCTACGTCACCGAGGCCGCGGTCGCGGGACAGCGCGTGCCGTCCGTGTCGAACGTCGGCGTGCGCCCGACGTTCGGCGGGACCGCCCTCACGGTCGAGTCTCACCTCCTCGACTGGTCGGGCGATCTCCTCGGCGAACGCCTCGAGCTCCGTTTCCTCGCGCGCCTCCGCGACGAACGCGCCTTCTCGGGCGCGGAGGAACTCGCCGATCAAATCGCGCGCGACCGGGCGGCCGCGTCGGCCTGGTTCCATCAGCAGGCGGCCTGCCGGTGAGCGCCTCGGGGTTCGGCGCCGAGGCCGTTTCCCGTCCGGCCCCCCGCGTCGAGCCCGCCCCCGGACCGAGGGAAGCCCGTCGCGGCCTTTTCGTGACCTTCGAGGGGATCGAGGGATCCGGGAAGACGACGCAGATCGCGATGCTCTCGGAGCGGATCGCCGCGTGCGGCGTGGCGTGCCTCGTGACCCGCGAACCGGGCGGGACGCCGCTCGGCCGTTCCCTCCGTAAGGTCCTACTCGACGCCGACGGAGAGTCGATCGCCCCCGCCGCCGAGACGGCCCTCTACGTCGCCGACCGCGCCCAGCACCTCGTGGAGGTCCTCGAGCCCGCCCTTGCGGCGGGCCGGGTCGTCCTCTGCGACCGGTACCTCGACGCGACCCTCGCGTATCAGGGGTACGGCAGGGGGCTCGACGTCGACTGGATCCGTTCGCTCCACCGGACCCCTCCGCTCGATCGGAGACCGATCCGGACGATCCTCCTCGACCTCGACGCGGAGCTCGCACTCGGACGCGCGAGAGAACGGAACCGGGAGTTCGGGACTTCGGTCGCCGAGGGAAGGTACGAGAGCGAATCGCTCGCGTTCCACGAGAGGGTCCGGAACGGCTATCTCTCCCTCGCCGCCGCGGAGCCGTTCCGGTTCCGCATCGTCCGCGCCGAGGCTCCGGCCGACGAGATCCAGGCGCGGATCGTCGATCTCCTCTCGGACCTCGTACCGGAGCTCGAGGAGCCGGACGCCGAATGAGTGCGGGCTTTCTCGGGAACGCCCCGGCGCGCGCCCTCCTCGACCGCGCGATCGTCTCCGGCCGCCTCCCGCACGCGCTCCTCCTCCACGGTCCGGAGGGGGTCGGCAAGGGCCTCGTCGCCACGGAACTCGCCGCGGCGCTCCTCTGCCCGTCCCGAGAACCGGGACGCGCGCGGGGATGCGGGCGGTGTTCCGATTGCCTCCGCTCCGCGACGGGCAACCATCCCGATCTGTTTCGCGTCGGGCGTCTCCCCAAGAAAGAATCGCGCGCTTCCGAGGAGCCCGACCCCGTCGACGAGGAGGAGCCCCTCGCCGGCCGAGGCGCCGGGTCCGACCTCCGCCCCTTCGTGCTGGTCGACCAGATCCGGAGCCTCGCCGAGCACGCCGCCTTCGCGCCGCGTGAAGGGAGGGCCAGGGTCTTCGTGATCGACCCCGCCGACCGGATGAACGCCGCGGCTCAGAACGCCCTCCTCAAGACGCTCGAGGAACCGGCCCCCAGGGCGTTTCTCGTCCTCGTCGCCTCCCGCCCGCACGCGCTCCTCGCGACCGTCCGTTCCCGCTGCCTCGCCGTCGGGTTCTCCGCGATGCCGACGGACGCGCTCGCGCGCGCTCTGGAGGCGCGCGGCGTCGGCCCGGACGAAGCCCGCTCGCGCGCATCGCTCTCCGGCGGGCGGCCCGGCGCGGCCCTGACGCTCGACGTCGAGACGCTCGCCGGCCGCCGCGACGAGGTCCTCGAGATGGTGGAGCGTCTCGTGCGGTCCCCCGCCGGCGTTGCCGAACTGCCCGCGATGGCGAAGGCTCTCGTCGGAGAAGACGAGGATTCGTTCCTCGAGGGCCTCGACCTCGTCGAGGAGATCCTCCGGGATGCGGCCCGCACGGCGGCGGGGGCCGGCGCTCCGATCCACGTCGACCGCGCATCCCGCGTCGCCTCCCTCGGGACACGGCTCGGGGTGCGTCGCGCGGCGGAACTCGTCGAAGGGATCGAGCGGGTCAAGGCCGACCTCCGCTTCCACCTCAACCGGACCCTCGCGGCGGAGTCGGTCCTGGCCGCGATCGCGGGCGGCCCTCCTCCTCTCTCCTGAACCGCGCGACCGTCTCGACGTGCGGCGTCTGGGGGAAGAGGTCGACGGGGACGACCCGCTCGAGCCGGTATCCCTCGGAGACGAAGACCCGCGCGTCGCGCGCGAAGGTCGCGGGATCGCAGGAAACCAGCGCGATCCGCTCCGCTCCGAGACGTGCGACGCGCAGGGCGAGCCTCTCGCCGAGCCCCGCCCGCGGCGGGTCGGCGACGATGAGGTCGGGACGCTCCGTGTCCCGTCCGGGAGGACCGAAAACCGCCTCGACAGGACCCCTCACGAAGACGATCCGGTCGGCGATTCCCGCGCGGGCCGCCGCTTCCTTCCCCGCCTCGACGGCCTTCGGATCGGCCTCGACGACCGTGACCCGGACGCCGAGGCGCGCGAGCGCGAGACCGAACGCCCCCGTCCCGCCGTAGAGCTCGAGGGCGGTCCGCGCCCCCAGCGCGTCTTCCGCGACGAGGTCGAGGAGAATCGCCGCCCCTTCCCCGTGCACCTGCGTGAACGAGCCCGCCGGGACACGAACGAGGACCCCGCCCGATACGTCCGCCAGGTCCCCGTCGCCGCGCACGACGTCGACCCTCCCCCCGCCGCGCCGCCCCGGAGCGGTCGTGATTCGGACGACCCCGCGAACTTCGGCGTGGCGCTCGAGGAGAAGGTTGGCGAGGAGGTCGAGGGTCCGGATCGGACCGGAGCCGCCCCTCACGACGACCGCCACCCCCTGACCCGCATCCGAAACGCGCACCGCGACACGAACCGGGGCACGGGGGTCCTCCCAACCCGGGTCGGCTCGACCCGGCCCGTCGAGGAGGAACCCCCGGATCGTCCGGAGGATCGCATCGGCCGTCTCGGACTGGAGGAAACAGGCCGCGACGTCGACGACTTCGGTCGCGGCGTGCGCGGGATGGAGCCCGACCACGAGCGTCCCCGTGCGGCTCCGGCCGATCGTGAACTCCACCCGGTTCCGATAGCGGAGGGGCGGCCCCGCGGCGCGCACCGCATCGACGGGCGGTTCGGGAATACGCCCGATCCGCTCGAGCGCGTCGACCACGATGCGCCGTTTCCAGGTCCGCTGCTCGGCCTCCGCGAGGGGCATCCACGGACACCCGCCACACTCCCCCTGGACGGGGCAGATCGATGGGCGCCGACCCGCAGCCGGGCGAAGGATCGACGTCGCCACCGCCTCGACGAAGCGGCCTCGATCGGTGCGGACTTCGGCCTCCACGCGCTCCCCTGGGAAGGCGCCCTCGACCAGCCAGACCTTCCCCTCGACCCGCCCGACCCCCCGCCCCCCGACCGCGAGGGCTCCGATCTCGACGGTCGCCCTGCCGACCCCCATATCATGGGTGTCCCATTGCGGGCCCTTCGAGATCTTGGATTTCGAGGTTGACATCGAGGGCCTCGCCGGGGTAGGGTCTCCGCGTTCGGCGCACGGAAAGAAGCCTGGAGGAACAGGATCGTGGGTTCGGCGGTTGCTCGCTCTCCCCGGCGGACGGCGTACCCGAAATCGTCTCGACCCGCCTTCATCCACCTTCCGGCGACTCGCGCGGCGAGCCCGGTCGGTCGGCCTTACCCAAGACCCACCCTGGTATCTCGACCCGTGCCTGGGGAGCCTTTGTCCGGGGAGAGCGAGCAGTCGCCGAGTCTACCACTCCGAACCACCCCTTGGAAGCCGTCGAGGGTTCCGCGATGCGGAGCGCCCCTCCGCATGTGAGAACGACGTCGCACGATCGGTCCTCGAAAAGTCAACCGTGTTCCACTCTCAGGGCTTTACCGACGTGCCGTGTCACCGTAGATTCCCAGGCGGTCCCTGGGTTCAGGGGGAGGCCAGGTGACCTTTGGGGCCGCGGGGTGCGGGACGAACCGGGGGGTTAGTCGCCTGCACCGCGCGGCCCGCTCGTTTCAGTAGGCTTCGAGCGATCCGCGATACGCGGCGAGGTTTCGAAGCGTCTCCTCCAGCCGATCCCCGCCGAACTTGATCAGCAACTCGTCGGCGAGGACGAGGCAGGCCATCGCTTCCCCCACCACCCCGGCCGCGACGATCGGAATCGTGTCGGTCCGCTCGACCGCCGCCTCCGACGGCTCCTTCGTCACGAGGTCGACGGAGGGGAGGGGGCGCGCAAGCGTCGCGAGCGGCTTGAGGTAGCCCCGCACCCGCAGCGTTTCCCCGTTCGTCATCCCCCCTTCGATCCCCCCCGCGCGGTTCGTCGACCGGGTGAACCGGCGATCGGAGGGCTCCCAGCCGATCGGATCGTGGGTCTCGCTCCCACGCCGCGCGCTCGACTCGATCCCCTCCCCCACGCTCGCCGCCTTGACCGCGGGGATCGAAAGGAGCGCGCCGCCGATCCGCCCGTCGATCCGCCGGTCCCAGTGGACGTGGCTCCCGAGACCGGGGGGAACGCCGCGGGCGAGGACCTCGAAGCTTCCCCCGATCGAATCCCCGACGGAGCGGACGCGGTCGACTTCCGCCGTCATCGCAACCGAGCGCTCGGGGTCGTAGGCGCGGAAGGGGGCGTCGTCGGGAAGCGCCCGAAGCCGTTCGAAGAGGGGTCCGTCCCCGTCGTCGGGATCGAGGTCCGAGACCGAGCCGACGGACAGGGTGCGGCTCGTGACCTCGATCCCGGCGGCCGCGAGGAGGGCGCGGGCGAGCGCCCCCGCCGCGACGCGCGCCGCGGTCTCCCGGGCGCTCGCGCGCTCGAGGATCTCGCGGGCGTCGTGAGTCCCGTACTTGAGGGCGCCCGCGAGATCGGCGTGTCCCGGACGCGGCCGCGTGACCGGACGGGCGCGCGCCCCCTCGGGAGGAGGTCCCTCGACCGCCATCGCCTCCAGCCAGTTCCCGTGGTCGCGGTTCGCGATCCCGAGAGCGACGGGCGAGCCGAGGGTGCGGGAGAAGCGGACCCCGCCGAGGATCTCGACCCGGTCCGCCTCGATCTTCATCCGGCCGCCGCGGCCGTACCCTCCCATCCGACGTCGGAGGTCGCGGTCGATCGCTTCGCGGATCACCGGGACCCCCGCGGGCAACCCCTCGACGACGACGGTCAGCGCGGGGCCGTGGGATTCACCGGCGGTGAGGAAACGGAGGGGCATCG
>CAYLHQ010000031.1:0-44242 GCA_964383585.1 uncultured Acidobacteriota bacterium | reverse complement strand
GAGACCCCGGTCCTCGACTCCAACGCCATCCACGACGCCGTCTACACGTTCTGAGTCCGACGCGAAGTGGAATGGGGTCACCGAACCCGCGTCCCACCCCCCAACAACCTCGTGGTCACGTTGTGCCGCGTTCACCTCGGAGAATCCACGAGACCTCCCGGTACCCTCCAGGCCCTCAAACCCCCAGCACCTCCTCGTAAACCGCCTCGTACGCCTCCACCGCGCGATCGATCCCGAACCGGGCGCGGATCCGATCCCGTGCGGCCGCGCCCATCGCGCGGAGCCTCTCCCGCCCCATCGCGAGCGACTTCTCCCAACCCTCCGCGAGCGCCCCCGCGTCGCGCGGCGGGACGAGGCACCCGGTGTCGCCGAGGAGCGAAGGCACCTCCCCGACCTCGGTCGCGACGCACGGAACCCCCGCGGCCATCGCCTCCGCCAGCGCGTTCGGGAACGCCTCCCCGTGGGACGCGAGCGTCGCGAGGTCGAACGCGTGCAGCAGATCGGGGACGTCCTCCCGCTCGCCGAGAAGACGAACCCGCGTCGCGATCCCGGCTCGTTCGGCGAGGCCGAGGAGAGAAGGATCGTCGGTTCCCGGACCCGCGAGGACGAAGCGTGCGGAAGGGCGCCGCGCCGCGAGGCGCGAGGCCGCCTCGAAGAACCCCTCGTGGTTCTTGACCGGGTGGTTGCGTGCGACGAAGCCGACGACCTCGTCTGCGGGGGAGAGTCCGAGTGAAGCGCGAAGGCGCTCGCGCGCGTGAGGAGATCCGGCGAACGCGTGGACGTCGTAGCCGTTCGGGATCACGAGGGCGCCGGTGTCCCGGTATCCGATCGCCTCGTGCTGCCGTCGCGCCTCGTGGGCGTTGTAGACGATCCGGTGGGGAAGGAAGGAGAGGGCGGCGCCCGTGCGGATCGCGAGCCGGGTCGAGGGCGGGCTGTCGGCGTAGTCGTATAGCCCCTGCCGGATCCCCCAGACGAGCCGCCCCCTCGCCGCGAGCGCAGCGGCGAGATTCCCGTGGTACATCCACCCGTGGACGAGGTCGGGGCGGCGCGCGCGGGCGAAACGGAGAAGAGCCACCGCGGCCCCCGCCGGGTTCCCCGTCTTCCCGACCCCGAACGCGATCGTCTCGACCCCCCCCCGCCGGAGCGCCTCCGCCGCGATCCCCGCCGGGCCCAGGCCGACGACGATCGTCTCCCATCGGTTCCGGTCGAAGCGCGGGGCGAGACGGGCGAGAGCCATCTCGGCTCCCCCGGCGCCGAGCCCTGTGATCACATGGAGGACGGTCGGCTTCAAGGGCGGCGTTCCCGTCGAAGTCGCAGGAGCGCCGCCTCCGTCCGTGCGACGAGCGCGTCCTGGGAGAACTCGGTTTCGATCCGCCGTCTCGTCTCTTCCCGCGGGGCCGGGGTCCCCGAGCGGGCCAGGCGCAGGATCGCGGAGGCGAGGGAGGCGGGATCGCGCGCAGGCACGACGACGCCGGTGTCGCCGACGAGGCGCGCGGCATCCCCGACGTCGGTGACCGCGCAGGGGAGGCCGCAGGCCATCCCCTCGGCGACCGCGTTCGGGAACCCCTCGCCGAAGGCGGACGAGAGGACGAGGAGGTCGAAGGCGTTGTAGACCGCGGCCATCTCCGCCGTCTCGCCCCCCCAAAGGAGGCGCGCACCGAGACGGCGTGCGGCGGGGAGGCTTCGAAGCCGGTCGATCCGGGACAGGCCGTCCGGCCCGACGGAAACGAATCGGAGGCGCGGTTCGCGCGCCGCCGCGATCTCGGCGGCCGCGAGGAAGGTCTCGTGGTCCTTCATCGGATCGGCGCGCCCGACGATCCCGGCGACGCGATCTTCGGGTCCCGCCCCCCAGCGCGCGCGGAGGGGGAGGCCGAGCGACCGATCGGGGCGGAATCGCGTCGTGTCGATCCCGTTCGGGACGACGACGCACCGTTCGGCCGGGAACCCGCGCGCGACGTGGAAACGACGCCCCGCCTCCGAGTTCGCGATCACGAGGTCGGACAGTCGCGAGAGGGGGATCGAAAGGGCGAAGGTCGTCTTCGAGAGAGTGTCGTAACGGGAGAAGTCCATGTCCGACGCGCGGACCCCCCAGACGATCGACGCCTCGGGCGCCCAGACACGTGCGAGGAGCGAGAGGAGGTTCGGCGCGACGAGGTAGCCATGGACGATCTCGGGGCGGAAGGCGCGGATCGCGCGCCCTGCCTTCGCCAGAAATCCGGCGAGATCCCAGCGCGAGCGTTTGCCGAGATCGACGAGCGGGACTCCCCCTTCCTCCGTCTCCTTGCGGAGCGCGCCCGCGGGGTAGAAGAGGGCGACGCGCACCTCGTGACCGCGTTCGAGGAGGCCGTGGGCGAGGTTCGCGAGCTGGCGCTCGGCCCCTCCCGTTTCGAGCGATCGCGCGAGAAAGAGAATCCTCATCGGCGCGGGCGCAATATATGCCATCCTTTCGCCGTACGGAGGTGGACGCCGGTAACGCGAAGGACGAAGTTCTCTCGCCGGGGCCTGGGACGGAATGGACAGCGCCGTTCAAAAGAAGATCTGGGACCACTGGCAAGGGGCGAGGCCGGAGTCGTTCGGCCACGCGACCGCCCGTCTGACCTGGCTCGCCTCGCGCGTCCGGGGGCGGGTCCTCGACATCGGGGTGGGGAACGGCGCATTCGAACGCGAGGCGCTTCGGAGAGGAATCGTGATCCACGCCCTCGATCCGAGCCCGGCGGCGATCGAGGGGCTCCGGTCGAGCCTCGGCCTCGGCGAGCGCGCGCGGTGCGGCTCGGCGACCTCGATCCCGTGGGACGACGGGACCTTCGACTGGGTCGTCGCTTCCGAGGTCCTGGAGCACCTGGACGACGAGACCCTCGACCGGTCGCTCGCCGAGATCGCCCGGGTCCTCGCCCCGTCAGGTGGTCTTCTCGGGACGGTCCCCGCCCGGGAGAACCTCGACGAACAGCGCGTCCTCTGCCCGTACTGCGAGCGGGAGTTCCACCGCTGGGGGCACGAGCGGTCCTTCGACCGGGGAGATCTCTCCTCCCTGCTCGAGCGGCACCTCCGGGTCGAGTCGATCCGGGAACGGGTTTTCGTCACCTGGAGACTCCTCAACGCGAGGGGGCGTGCCGCCGCCGCGGTCCGCGTCGCGCTCTCCCTCCTCGGGCGGCACGTCTCGAACGCGAACTGGGTTTTCGTCGCGAGAAGGAAGGGCGGCGCGTGATCTCCCGGTGGTTCCTCTACGCGGGGGCCTTCCTCGCGGCCGCGCTCTTCGCGCTCTGGCTCACCCCGCGGGTGCGTGAGGCGGCGCTCCGCTTCGGGATCGTCGATCGCCCCGACGGGCGGCTCAAGACCCAACAGGAGCCCGTCGCGTATCTCGGCGGCCTCGCCGTCTTCCTCGCCTTCCTCCTCGCGATCTCCCTCGTCCTCCGCTTCGAGACCGAGGTCCTCGGATTCCTCCTCGCGGGGTCGATCGTCGTCCTCGTCGGGCTCGTCGACGATCTCGGCTCCCTGACGCCGTGGCAAAAGCTCGCGGGGCAGGGGATCGCCATCCTCGTTCTCGTGAAGTCGGGGATCGTGATCCAACTGACGTTCCTGCCGGAGTGGGTCGCGGTTCCGCTCTCCGTCCTGTGGCTTCTCGCCGCGACGAACGCGTTCAATCTCATCGACATCATGGACGGCCTGTCGTCGGGCACGGCGGCGGTCGCGGCCCTCGCCCTCCTCGTCGTCGCCGACGACAACGGAAGGGCCTCTTCCGGCGTTCTCATGGCGGCCCTCGCGGGGGCCGCCCTCGGTTTCCTGCGGTCCAACTTCCAGCCGGCCCGAATCTACCTCGGCGACGCGGGGAGCCTCTTCCTCGGTCTGACGCTCGGTGCGGTGGCGATGGACAACGCCTACACCGGGATCCACCCGCTCGGCGCGCTCGCCCCCGCTCTCATCCTCGGCGTCCCCCTGTTCGACATGCTCTTCGTCATGTACATCAGGCGGCGCCGGGGGCTCCCCGTCATGCTCGGAAGCCCCGACCACGTCGCGCTCCGTCTCCGCAAGTGGAGGCTCTCGGTCAAGCAGACGGTCGGGGTGTCCTACCTCGCCACCGCGGTCCTCGGGGGGAGCGCGGTCGCGATGACGCGCGTTTCGTTCGAGGCGGCCTCGGCGATCCTCGCGGCCCTCGTCACGGCGGCGCTCCTTCTTGCCCTCTTCCTCAACCGCATCGACATGTCGTTGTGAGGCGCTCGTGATCGTGATCTTGGGAGGCGGCCTCGCCGGGCTCTCGACCGCGCACTTCCTCGGGGAGCGGCCCCACATCGTCCTCGAGGCGGAGGAGACCGCCGGGGGGCTCTGCCGTTCGAGGAACGTCGAAGGGTTCCTCTTCGATTACACCGGGCATCTCCTCCATCTCCGGGACCCGCGCGTCGTCGCCCTGGTGGACGCGATGCTCCCGGGGGCGTTCGAGACGATCGAACGGAAGGCCGTGATCCGGACGCGGGGAGTGACCCTCCCGTTCCCCTTCCAGGCGAACCTCCACGGCCTCCCGAAGGAGGTCGTCGTCGAGTGCATCGTCGGGGCGGCCGAGGCGCTCGCCTCCCCGGTTCCCGACGACCCCCTGATTTCCTTTCGAGACTGGTCGCTCGCCGTCCTCGGGAAGGGGATCAGCGACGCGTTCATGTTTCCTTACAACGAGAAGCTCTTCCGGACAGACCCCGCGGAGATGACCGCCGACTGGGTCTCGTGGGCGGTGCCCCGCCCGAACCTCCGGGAGGTCGTCCGGGGGGCGCTCGGCGTCGAGAATGTCGGCATGGGGTACAACTCGACGTTCCGGTACCCGCGGGAGGGGGGGATCGGCATCCTCCCCGACGCCTTCGCGGCACGCCTCGGGACGGTTCGTACCGGCGAGCGCGTCGTCCGCGTCGACCTCGACCGGCGCGAGGTCGCCTGCGCGTCCGGAACGGCTTACCCCTACGAGTCGCTCGTCAATACCCTCCCGCTCCCGGCGTTCCTGCGGATGCTCCAAGGGGGCCCGGCACGGGAACTCCGTCCGCTCGCCGACCGGCTCGACTGGTCGGTCGTCGGCTGCCTCAACCTCGGGATCTCGCGTGAAGGAGTGGGCGACGGGGTCCACTGGTGCTACTTCCCCGACGCCGACGTCCCCTTCTACCGCGTGGGATATCCCCACAACATCGTTCCCTCGACCTCTCCGCCGGGGACGTCGTCCCTCTACGTCGAGTTCGGTCTGAAGCGCGGGGAGGAGGTGGATCCCGCCGCGCTCGAGCGCAAGACGGTGGAAGCGCTCCGCCGGGAGGGGATCCTCCGGGAGACCGACTGGATCGTCGTGCGCGACTTCGTCCGGATCGATCCCGGCTACGTGATCTTCGACCGCGCACGACAGGAGGTCATGGCCCGTACGATCCCGCTCCTCGCCGGGCTCGGGATCCACGCGATCGGGAGGTACGGCGCGTGGACCTACTCCTACATGGAGCGCGCGATCCTCGACGGCCTCGAGACCGCCGAGCGGCTCGCCGCGGTCTGAGCGGATCGAGGGGAAGGACCGCGGTGTGCGGGATCTGCGGGGCGATCGCGACGGACGGCTCGGCCGTGCCGCGCGAAGGGGTCGAGGCGATGCTCGAGGGGCTCGTCCACCGGGGACCCGACGCCTCGGGGATCTACGAGGCCCCCGGCGTGACCGCCGGGATCCGCCGCCTCCGCGTGGTCGACCTCGAGTCGGGGGACCAGCCGATCGCGAACGAGGACGGGAGCGTCGAGGTCGTCTTCAACGGAGAGATCTACAACCACCACGACCTGAGGCGCGCTCTCGAGGGGAAGGGGCACCGCTTCCGGACCCGCGCCGACACCGAGGTCCTCGTCCACCTCTGGGAAGAGGACGGCCCGCGGATGGTCGAGCGGCTCGACGGGATGTACGCCTTCTGCCTCGCGGATCGACGGAAACGCGAAGTGTTCGTCGCGCGCGACCCGCTCGGGATCAAGCCGCTCTATCTCTTCGAGTCGCGAGGACAACTCGTCTTCGCGTCGGAGACGCGCGCGCTCCGGCTCTGGCCGGCGGCGCGGTTCGGGCCCGACCCTTCGGCCCTTCTCGCGATCGTCGTCTTCCAGTTCGTGCCGGGCGAGCGCACGGTCTTCCGTGACGTGAGGCGTCTCGCTCCCGGCGGGACGATCCACCTTCGGAACGGCACGATCGTTCGCGGCGGGCCCTGGCGTCCCCCTCACGTTTCGGATTCCCCGGTGCTGGACGAGGCGGAGGAAGCCGAGCGGCTCCTCTCGCTCCTTTCCGGGGCGGTCGGGCGGCAGCGCGTGGCGGACGTTCCGGTCGGGGTCTTCCTTTCGGGAGGCCTCGATTCGACGGCGGTCGCCTGGCTCCTCGCGCGCGAGACGGGGGGGCAGGTCGAGTCCTTCTCGGTCGGGTTCGGGGGGGACGAGGCGTTCGACGAGAGGCGTTGGGCCCGCCTGGCGGCCGAGCGGATCGGCACGGTCCACCACGAACTCGCGGTCGACGCCGACGACGCCGCGCGGATCCTTCCGGAGGCGATCGACCATCTCGGGGAGCCGGTCGCCGACCCCGCCCTTCTCCCGACCTGGATCCTCGCCCGCTTCGCGCGCGAGCGCGTGACGGTTGCGCTCACGGGGGAGGGGGCCGACGAGCTCTTCGGCGGCTACCGCCGCCACGCCTTTCAGGAGCGGTTCGGCTGGGCGGGAGCGATCCCGGGCTTGCGCGCGGCGGCGGAGGCGGTACCCCTTCCGGGACGCGCGGGGCAGGCGCTCGTCGCGCTCGCGACGAGAGACCCGGTGGCGCGCCATGTCGTCTGGGCGATGACGATGTCCCCCGCGATGCTCGAGCGACTCGCGGAGCCCGATCTTCGGGAGGCCACGATGCGCGCCGTGCGAGCGGCGTTCGCCCCGTACTTCGAGGGGGCCGAAGGGCTCGACGCGCGCCTCCGCGCCGACCTCGGGGAGTGGCTTCCGCATCTCCTCCTCGCGAAGGTCGACCAGGCGACCATGGCCCATTCCCTCGAAGCGCGCGTACCGTACCTCTCCCTCGATCTGGTCGAGCGCGCCTTCACCTGGCCCCCCCGAAGCAAGATCCGAAAGGGGGAGACCAAGCGCCTCCTGCGGCGGGCGCTCCGCGGCAAGATCCCGCCCGAGATCCTCGACCGGCCGAAACGAGGCTTCGACCTCCCGCTCGACCGCTGGATCGCGGGGCCGCTCCGGGCGACCGCCGACGAAACCCTCCGAAGCGACGTGTGGACCCGGTGGCCGGGGATCCGCCGCGATGCGATCGTGCGCCTGCTCGACGACCATCTCGCCCTGCGCGTCCGCGCCGGGCTTCCCCTCTTCCTGCTCGTTTCGATCGGCCGTTTCCTCGAACGCCATGGGTGAACCGCGTCCCCTCGTCGTGCACCTGATCACCCGCCTCGAACTGGGTGGCGCGCAGCAGAACACGCTCTACAGCGCGGGCCACCACGACCGCTCCCGTTTCCGGGTGGGGCTCTGGGCGGGGGCGGGAGGGATCCTCGACGACGAGGCGCGGGCGATCGCCGACGCGGACGTTCGTCTCTTCCCTTGGCTCGTCCATCCGATCCGTCCGCTCCGGGACGCCCTCGCGCTCGTCCGGCTCGTCGCCGCGATGCGCGAGGCGAAGCCGGCCCTCCTCCACACGCACTCTTCGAAGGCGGGGATTCTCGGCCGCGCCGCCGCGCGGATCGCTCGAGTCCCGCGCGTGGTCCACACCGTCCACGGCTGGAGCTTCAACGACACCCAGCCCCCCCTCGCGCGCCGCCTCTATCGCGCCCTGGAGCGCACCGCGGCACGCGGGACCGACCGGATCGTCTGCGTGTCCGAGGCCGACCGTCTCGAGGGGATCGAGTCGGGGATCGGAAGGCCGGAGGCGTACCGTCTCGTGCGGAGCGGGATCGATCCCGAGGAGTTCGCCGCACGGCCGGGCGCCCGCGAACAGGTGCGGGAGTCGCTCGGGATCGGTCCCGGCGCGGTGCTCGTGGGAACGGTGGCCTGTCTCAAGCCGCAGAAGGCGCCCCTCGATTTCGTGGAGGCTGCCGCGGCCGCCCTCCGCGCCGATCCGCGACTCCGGTTTGTCGTCGCCGGAGACGGGGAACTTCGCGGAGCGGTCGAGGCGCGCGCGAGGGATCTGGGCCTCGGGGAACGATTCCGCCTCCTCGGGTGGCGCCGCGACGTGCCCGCCCTCCTCTCCGCCCTCGACCTTTTCGTTCTGACCTCCCTCTTCGAGGGACTCCCCCGGGCGGTGCTCCAAGCCATGGTCGCCGGGGTCCCGGTTGTCGCGACCGCCGTCGGCGGGACGCCCGAGGTCGTGCGGGACGGGGAGACCGGTCTTCTGGTTCCTCCGGGCGACCCGGCGGCGGCGGCGGCGGCGATCGTGAGACTTGCCGGGGACCCCGAAGGCGCGAGACGGCTCGCGGCGGCCGCGTCGATGCGGATCGGGGAGGAATTCGAGATCCGGGGGATGGTCCGGACGCTCGACGAACTCTACTCGGAGCTCCTCGGAGTTGGCACCGCCTCCGAAAGGATCTAGATTTTGCGTGCTTTCCGAGGTTTAGGGGATTCATGGAGCCGGTTGTCGAGATTCGGGATCTCCACAAGGGGTTCCGGGGGCACCTGGGGCTCGGCCGGACGGTCGCGGTCGACGGTCTCGATCTCGCCGTCGAGCCGGGCCGGGTCATTGGACTCCTCGGGCCGAACGGGGCGGGGAAGAGCACGACGATCAAGATCCTGCTCGGTCTGCTGCGCCCCGACCGGGGGACGGTGCGCGTTCTCGGGGGGAGTCCCCAAGACCCCTCGGTCCGGAGACGGATCGGGTATCTTCCGGAGCAACCTTATTTCTACGACTGGCTGACGGCGGAGGAGTTCCTCGACTTTTACGGACGGCTCCGGGGCCTCTCCCGCCCGGAGCGCCGGGAGAGGAACGGGGCGCTCCTCGAACGGGTCGGCCTCGCGGAAAAGCGCCGGGTCCCCCTCCGGAAGTTCTCGAAGGGGATGGTCCAGCGCCTCGGGCTCGCCCAGGCGATCCAGCACGAGCCGGAACTCGTGATCCTCGACGAGCCGATGTCGGGGCTCGACCCGTCGGGGCGCCGCGACGTGCGCGACCTGATCCTCGAGCTTCGCGCCTCGGGGAAGACCGTGTTCTTTTCGAGCCACATCCTCCAGGACGCCGAGACCCTCTGCGACGGCGTGGCGATCCTCGCCGGGGGGAAGCTCCGCGCGCAGGGAAGGCTCGGCGACCTCCTGTCGGGGAAGGCGCTCTGGTACGAGGTCACCGTCCGTGGGGACATTCCTCCGCCCGAGGGGACCCGGAGAGTCTCGCACGCCGGGGGCGCGACCCTCCTGCGCGTCGACGACGCGGGCCGGCTTGCCGCCACCCTCGCCGCGCTCCACGCCCGGGGGGTCGAGGTCGAGGCGATCTGGCCGCGGCGCGAGAGCCTCGAAGACCTCTTCTTGCGGCACGTCGGGCCGGACCGCGCGGCGGAGGTCCGGTGATGAGGGGCGCCGTTCCCGCGATCGCGCTCAACACCTTCCGCGAGGCGATCCGCGACCGGGTCCTCTACCTCCTGCTCGTCTTCGCGCTCGTCGTTCTAGGGACCTCGCGGTTCCTGTCGCTCCTCACGGTCGGCAGCGAGGAGAAGATCATCAAGGACGTCGGCCTGGCGGCGATCCTCCTCTTCGGAGTTCTCGTCGCCGTCTTCGTCGGCGTCTCCCTCGTGTTCAAGGAGATCGAGAAGCGCACCGTGCTCACCCTCCTCGCGAATCCGGTCCGTCGGTGGCAGTTCGTGGTGGGGAAGTACCTCGGCCTCCTCCTCGTCCTCGGTGCGAATACGGTCCTCATGACGGCCGTCCTCTCCGCGGTCCTCCTCGCGCGGGGAGACCGCCCCTGGGCGCTCCTTCCCGCGATCGCGACGATTGCCGTCCAACTCGCGGTCCTTTCCGCGTTCGCGGTCCTCTTCTCCTCGTACACGAACTCGATCCTCTCCGCCGTGGGGACGGTGGCGGTTTATGTCGCGGGCCACCTCTCGTGGAGCCTCGATCTCCTGAGGAACCGCGTCGACTCTCTCGCCGCGAAGACCGCCTGCGACGTATTGCACCTCCTCCTCCCGAACCTCGACCGCCTCAACCTGCACACCGCCGCGGTCCACGACCTTCCCCTCCCGGAAGGGACGCTCCTCTGGGCGGTCGTGTATGGGGTCTCCTACGCCGCGGCGATCGTCGTCCTCGCGTGCCTCGTCTTCGAGCGACGGGAGTTCGCGTGAGCCGGAGGAGCCGCCTCGCGGCCCTCCTCCTCGCCGCCGTCCTCGCGGCGGCTGCGGTCTCCGCCCGGGCGAGGCTCGCCGCCCTCGAGAACCTCCGTCCGCGGGAAGACACGCTCCTGTACCTCCCGAACGGCGACTTCCTGCGCGTGGCGAGCCTCGGACAAACGTCGCTCGCCGCGAGCCTGGTCTACCTCTGGGCGATCCAGTACTACTCGGATTACGAGCGATCGGATCGCTACCGCTACGTCGAGCACGTCTTCCGCAACGTGATCGCCCGCCTCGATCCGTACTACGTCGACCCGTACTGGATCGGCGCCCTGATCCTGAGCGTCGAGGCGCAAGACCTCGAGGCGGCCCTGCGCCTCCTCGACGACGGCTTCCGCGCGAACCCCGACCGTTGGATCCTCCCGTACCTCGCCGGGTGGGAGTGCGAACGGGCGGGACAACCGGTGCGCGCCGCGGAGTGGTTCGACCGCGCGGCGAGGGTGCCGGGAGCGCCGCCGCAGGTGCTCCGTCTCCGCGCGGGGATGATGGCCCGGGCCGGCGATCTCGCCGAGGCGCGGACGCGCTGGTTCGAGGTGCTCGACGACCCGCGTTGTGACGAGTCTTCGCGCGCGATCGCGGAGCGGCAGATCCGGGACCTCACGATCCGGATCGACCTCGCCGCGATCGACGAGGCGGTGCGGCTCTACGAGGAGCGCTACGGGGCGCCGCCCCGGCGGATGGAGGACCTCGCCCGGACCGGGGTCCTCCCCGAGATCCCCCTCGATCCCGACGGCGAGCCGTACACGTTCGATCGAGCGACCGGTCGCGCGGCGACGCGGGCCTCGCGGGTCTTGGGCGGATGATGGAGACGGCGCTTCCTCCTTCCTTCGGCATCGCGGCGGCCGGGCTCGCCGGCCTCGTCGTCGGAAGTTTCCTGAACGTCTGCATCCACCGGCTCCCCCGCGGGGAGAGCATCGTGCACCCTCCCTCGCGCTGCCCGTCGTGCGGAAAGGCGATCCGGTGGTTCCAGAACGTTCCGGTCCTCTCTTGGATCGCGCTCGGGGGCCGATGCGCCTCGTGCCGGGGGTCGATCCCGTGGCGGTATCCCGCGGTCGAGGCGTGGACCGGCGCGGTTTTCGCGGCGCTGTACGCCGCGTACGGACCGTCGTGGGAGTCCGCATTCGCCATCCCGTTCGGGGCGGCGATGATCGTGCTGTTCTTCACCGACCTCGACCACCAAATCCTCCCGGACGCGATCACCCTTCCCGGGTTCGTCCTCGGGGTCGCGGCGGCGTGGTTCAACCCGTTCCTCGGCGAGCCGGGTTGGGGAAGGGTCTGGGGATCGATCGCGGGGGCGGCGGTCGGCTCGGGGTTCCTCTGGGCGGTCGGAGCGATCTGGCAGCGGCTGCGGGGGGTGGAGGCGATGGGGATGGGGGACGTGAAGCTCCTCGCGTTCGTCGGCGCCTTCGCGGGGCCGAAGGGGGTGCTCTTCACCCTCTTCAGCGCGTCGGTGCTGGGCGCGGGCTTCGGCATCCTGATGATCCCGCTCCGCGGGCGCACCCTCAAGGACACGATCCCGTTCGGCTGCTTCCTCGCTCCCGCGTCCGTCGCGGCCCTCCTCTGGGGGGCCCGCGCCGTCGAGGCCTACCTCGATCTAGTCCGTCCGGTGCCCTGACGTGGCGAGCCTCCCGCGCGTCGGCCGGTTCGAGACCCAGGTCCGCGTGACCCTCGCGCTGCTCGCGGTTTTCCTAGCGGCCGCGAATCTCGCGAACCTCTGGCTTCTCCTTCGTGCCCGCGACGCACTCGCCTCGGCGGAACGCGAGAGCGCGGCGGCGCGCGCTCGCGAGGCGATGGTCTTTCTCGGGCCCGCCCGTCTGGCGCGCGGAGATCCCGCCCCCGACGAGTCCGCCCTGCGCCGGGCGGCGGCGCGTCTCGACCTCTCGACCCTCTCGGTCCTCGACCCCAACGGCTCGGTGCGCGCGGCGAGCGGTTCCGGCTCGTCGAACGCTCTACGGCCCCGGCAGTTCCCGCAGGAGGTCCGGGACGCCCTCGCCGCCGGTCGAACGGTGACGCGCGACGGAAGCGAGACCGTCCCTCCGCTCGGGGATCACGCGATCGTCGCCCTGGTTCCTCTCCTCGACGCCGGCGGAGGGCTCCTCGCGATCGTCGAGGCGGTGCACGCCGCGCCCGCCCTCGCGGCTCTCGAGGAGTCGGTTCGCGTCCTCGTCGTCGTCCAGGTCGGCGGGGTGGGACTCCTCGCGATGCTTGCCCTTCTGTTCGCGCGCTGGGTGAGCCTGCCGTATCGCCGTCTCGCCGAGGCGGCCGAGGAGGCCGGTCTCGGCCCTCCCGGAGGGGAGGGGGCCGCGGGCCCCGCCGATCTCGCGGAGGCCTTCCGCGCGGTCACCGCGAAGCTCCGCGAACAGGAGCGGGCGATCGGGAGCGTCGAGCGCGAAGGGGGAAGCCTCGGCGACCTCGTTCGCTTCGCGAGGGGGCCCGGGCACGGGATGGGGACGGGGGTCCTCGTCGTGGACGGCAAGGGGCGGGTCGTCGCGTCGAACCCGGCGGCGGAGCGTCTCCTCCCGTCGGCCTCCGCCGCCGGGTCGGGGGCGCCGCTCCACGCGGTGGCTGCGTCGGTCCAGGGGCTCGAGCCCCTCGTGCTTCGCTGCCTCGAAACCGGTCGTGGGGCCTCGCGCGAAGTGCTCGACGTGAGGCGCGGCGCGGAGTCGGTGGGGCATCTCGGCGTCGCCGTTTCGCCCGCCTCCGGCTACGCGGGGGAGGTCGCGGGTGCGCTCGTCCTGATGACCGACCTCACCGAGATCCGCCGCGTGCAGCAGCAGGTGCGCCTGCGGGACAACCTGTCCGCCGTCGGGCAGGTCGCGGCGGGGATCGCCCACGAGGTCCGGAACGCTCTCGGGACGATCCTCGGCTACGCGCGACTCCTCGAAAAGCGGCCGGAAGCCCCGGTGCGGGGGCCCGCGAGGGAGATCCTCAAGGAGGTCCAGGCGGTGCGGGCGGCCCTCGACGATTTTCTCGCCTACGCTCGGCCGCCGGAGCCGCATCCGGGGCCCGTTCCGCTCGGAGACGTCGTGCGCGCCTGCGCGGCCGCCGCACCCGCGAATCTCCGCGTGGAGGTCGAGGGGGAGTTCGCGACGGTCGTCGCCGACGAGACGCTCCTCCGGCGGGCGTTCGGGAACCTGGTCCAGAACGCCTCCGACGCCGCGGTGTCGGCCGGCCGGAGCCTCCTGGTGCGGATCGTGGGGAGCCGGGTGGGGGAAACGTCGCTCCTCGTCGATGTCGAGGACGATGGCCCGGGCATCCCCGAGGGGTTCGCGGAGTCGGTCTTCCTCCCGTTCGTCACCGGGAGACCCTCGGGCACCGGGCTCGGACTCGCGCTCGTCCAGCGGACCATGCTCGACCTCGGGGGCTCGGTCGAGGCCCGACGCGGCCGGAACGGGGGGGCGCTCTTCCGCCTGCGCTTCCCGGTGGCTCCCGCCGAACGGCACGTTTCGTAACACCCTGGGTGGACGGCCGGAGTGCGCTCCAGGCATCCCGTCGATGACGAGAGCGTAATCGTCTGCAAAGAAAAGAGATCCGCCGGCCGGGCCCATCGGTTCCGATGGCATGCGCCCTGCTCTTCCCCTCGTCGGCACGAAGGAGGTCGTCATGCAGCGCGCACGCGTTCACGGCCCGGGTCGGCGGGACGCCGGGGTCACCCTCCCCGAGCTGCTCGTCGTTCTCGCGATCGGCGGGCTCGTTCTCTCGGTCGGCGTCGCGATCGTCTCCGACCAGGTTCGCTCGGCGAACATCCGCGGGGCCGCCGATCAATTTGCGGTCGACCTCCGGGCGGCTCGGATGATCGCGGTCAGCCGCCAGGCGAACGTCGATCTGGTGGTCGAGCCCGACCCTCAGAACCGGTACTCGTACACGCGGGCCGACGGCGTCCCCGTCGCGATCGAACTCCCGCCGCAGGTGAAGATCGTCTCGTCGTCCCCGACGACGATCCAGTTCCGCTCGAACGGCTCGGTGACCGCCGCGGCGACGACGGTGATCGAGATCTCGCTTTCGGGGAACACCAAAGAGCGCTGGACGGTGACGACGAGCCCTGTCGGGGTCCCCACCGTCCTCAAGACCCGGGTGTCGGGATGAGGAGCGACGCCATGAGCCGAGACCACCGTTCCGAACGCGGATTCAGCCTCGTCGAGGTCGTGATCGCCCTCGGCCTCATGGCGGGGGTCCTGATCTCGGTCGCCGGTCTGTTCGTCCTCGGAGGGCGCTCGGTCAACTCGGGGCGGAACAGCACCGAGGCTCTCGCCGTCTGCCGGCAGATCCTCGAGGAGATGAACGGCTGGGGGTTCCGCCAGACCTACGCCCTCTACGGGTTCGACGGTTCGGCGAGCGCCTACACGGTCGACACGCGCACGAATTCCTACGCCGCGAAGTGGCAGCCGATCCTCGCCGAGCGTCTCGGGAACGGAGCGTTCGCGACCGTGCAGATCAACTCGCTGGTCGCGAGCGGTAGCCCCCCGGCGATGAACGCGTCGAACTGCAAGGCGATGCGCGTGGTGGTGACCGTCTTCTGGAACGAGGGCGCCCGCGGCCGGAATGTCGCCGTCGGCACCGTCCGGATGTGAAGGAGGAGCCGATGCGAAGACCTTCCTGGCTCGGTTCGGAGCGGGGCCTGACCCTGGTCGAGATGCTCGTCGCGGTGGCGATCCTCGCGATCGCGATCCTGATCGCCCTCCTCCTGTACGACGCCGGACGGAAGTCGTTCAAAAAGGGGGAGAACGTCACCGAGCAGCAGCAGGCGGTCCGGATCGCCTTCGACCGTCTGAACGCCGATCTCCGCATGGCGGGCTACAACACGAACCCCGACGGCGCCGGAAACCGGCCCGACGAGCAGATCGAGGCCGCCTTCGACACGGCGATCGTGATCCGGGCCGACTTCGACGCGGAAGATCCGGCCCTGAACGCGACCCCGGAGACCGCCCTCGCCACCGGCGGCGCCTTCACGAGCGTCTCGACCGGCAACGACGAGATCGTCGTCTATGCCCTCGGGAAGCCGAACTGGAGCGGGGGGCAGACCCTCACGTTCTCCGCGGACGTCCGGCAGAGCCCGAGGGACGGTGTGGTGGATACGGTGAACATCCCGAACGTCGCCCTGATCCAGGACGACCCGCCGTACACGCTCTACCGCATCACGCTCAACAACAACGTGGGGACGTGGGGCAGCCCGGGGTTCATCGTGCGCACGCCCCTCGTCGAAAACGTCCGGAGCCTGACCTTCCAGTACTTCGGGCAGACCGGAGGGCAAATCAACTCGACCTTCGACCTGACCTCGACGGCCGACGACATCGGAGGGGCCGAGACACTCGCCGGTCTCCAAGCCCGCGGCGGCATCCGGCGGGTCAACGTCGCCCTCGAGGGGCTCACCCGCGACCCCGACCTCCAGTGGCTCGACGCGACCGATACCGACCCCGACACGCGGCGCTTCCGGAAGTTCGAGCTTTCGGGAGATGTGACGCCGCGGAACCTCGGACTGAAGGGGATCCGGGACCTCGCAGCCGACGTGACCCCTCCCGGGCAGCCGGGGGCGCCGACGCTCTACCCTGGCCACTGCGGCGGTCTGATCGCGACCTGGCCGGCGAACCCCTCCTCCGACGGAGTGGTCTCCTACCGCGTGAACTACGGCACGACCCCGGGCGCGTACAGCGGCTCCCGATCGAGCACCGGGACGACGATCTACCTCTCGGGGCTCACCACGGGAAGCACCTACTACGTCTCCGTCCAGGCGACCGATGCCGCGGGGAACATCAGCCCGGCCTCCTCGGAGTCGAACGCCACGGTCGCCGACACGACCACTCCTGAAGCGCCGGGGGATCCCACGGCGACGAGCGATCTCAACGGGATCGTCTCGCTTTCCTGGACGCCGACGACCGAGAACACGAGCGACGTGGCCGGGGATCCGAACACCCCCCTCTGCCGCGATCTCGCGGGGTACCGGGTCTACCGCAGCCAGAACGGTAGCGTGGCGGTTCCCGGCGACCAGTACGCCGACGAGAGCGTGGTCTCCACGGCGACCTTCACCGACTCCCGCGTCGTCAACTGCCGGCCGTACCACTACCGGGTCACGGCGGTCGACACCTGCGGAAAGTTGAGCGACCCCGCGCCGTCGACCGGATCGGTCTCCGGCAGCGCGACGTCGAACACGGCGCCCCGAGCCCCGCAAGCCGCGCAAGCCTTCATCGCCGGGCCGAACCGCGTGCGGGTCCGGTGGGATGCCGTGACCGAAGACGTCGACGGGGCGAGGATCTACATCGCGAACTACCAGGTCTGGCGTTCCCCAGCGGTCCCCGAACTCGAGGACGCTCCCGCCCTCGACGTCGACACCTGGACGCTCGTCGGGACGACGATCGGCGGCAACACCGAGTTTCTCGACAACGCGGCCCCCCTGATCGTGGGCGGGTACGCTTTCTACTACCGCGTCGTCGCGAAGGACGACTGTCCGAATTTCTCCGAGGCGTCGAACGCGGCCAAGCCCGACTGCGCGTTCTCCGGCAGCCTGAGGATCACGAAACCGGTGGCGACCTCGGTCGCAGGGGTCACCCCGATCGAAGTCCGAGTCGAGGGCGGCACCGACACCTACGTGGAGGCGATCTTCGAGATTATTCGGAAGTCGGACGGAAACGTCGAAACGCTCGACGACGACACGGTCGACACCTCGAGCGGCTACCCGACCTTCTCCGTCAACTGGCTCGCGAACCCTCCCGGCGACTATACGATCGCCGCGACCGTCCAGAACGACACCGGCTGCGCTCAGACGGTCCTCAAGGACGTGGTGGCGGGCCCCGACGTCGGCTGCTGCCTGACGCCGAACCCCGGACAGGTGCCTCCCCTCGTGATGCTCGAGTGCTCCCCGGGGACGGGTGGAACGGCGAGCCGCTGCACGAACCTCGGTTTCCAGGTCGTCAACTACAACTGCCTGACCGCGGTCGAGTTCGACTCGATCGAGATCACCTGGACGAACAACCTCGCCAACAACGCCCGTTTGAACCGGGTCCAGCTCGGCGGCTCCGACATCTGGGTGCCGGGAGGCGCCGCCTCCCCCGCGGCCCGCACGTTCGCCGAGCCGCGGCCGAACATCCCTTGGAGCCCGAGCAAGACCCCGGTCGTCATGCGGTACCTCTTCGACAAGGCGATGTCGCGCAACAACGGGCCCAAGAACGGACCCGTAACGACGACGATCCAGTTCCACCTGCTCGACAGCCTGGGGCAGCGGACCGCGATCTACGGCTCCTGCGGTCCGGCGACGGGCGGCTTCACCTTCGAGATTCCCGATCCGCAGTGAGGAGGCGGCGATGCGGCATCGAATGACCGGAGAACGTGCGGGCGAGCGAGGGTCGGCCCTCGTGATCGCCGTCCTCGTGATCGTGATCCTGACCCTTCTCGGCGTCTCGTTCGTCTTGATGGCGGAGACCGAGAACCGGATCGCGCAGAACGAGAAACTCTCGGCGCAGGCGCTCTACTTCGCCGAGGCGGGGGCAAGGCAAGTCAAGCGGTGGTTCGACCGTCCGAACTCGACCCTCAACCTCGCGAACGCCCCCCTTTCCGTGGTCGACCGGACGCTGCGCGAGCTCGACACCGACGGTGCCGGGCCGGACGCCCCGTTCGCGCAGGACGGATCGACCTCCGCCCCCCGGTACAAGCAGGGAGTCGACCTCAACGGGGACGGGAACGACGACCTGTTCGAAAAGCCGTACCGGGGGAACCTGACCCACGCGCTCCTGGGCACCCCCGACGGTCCCGACATGCGGATCGACGAAAACCACTCGAACGCCGCGAAGGCCTTCCTCGCGACGCTTTCGGAGCGCCTTCTCGCGAACTTCCCGGCATCCGCGGCGGGGATCCGGGCCCGGATCACACGCATCGACATCTACGCTCCCCCCTACCTCGACATCGGGGGGGCTTGGACGCGGTACGGCATGGGGACGGTCGCGGTCACGGCGGTCATCGTCCGGAACACGGGCGGAACGGAGCAGGTCCTCGCGAGCCGGACGATCCGCGCGGTTCTCAACGAGACCCCGTACCCGGGGCCGTCGGGGCCGCTCCACTCCTGCGCCGCTCTCCAGACGAACGGCGACCTCGAAGCGTTCTGGGGCCCCGTGCAGGCGGTCGGTATCCTCGACCCCGTGAACAATCATTCAAAGATCCCGGCGAGCCTCGCACGCGACCTCCCGCTCACCCCGAAGCAAGACCGGCTCCTCTACTGGAACGACGACGCGCGCTTCGCGGCGTACAAGACGAAGATCGAAACGCAGTCCGGAGGCCTCGAGATCGAGGACCCGTGGTTCCGGCTCATGAGCGCCCAGACGATCGTCGGCGCACCGGTCTGCGGGCCGGCGACCGGCGTCAACGACCCGCAGCGCTGCCCCTTCGACTGGGACGGGGTGAGCAACCTCGGCGAGGCCCAGATCCCCTACCACCAGGGCGGCACCGAGGGGGCGCACTCGAACGTCTTCCAGAACACCCCGATCGTCACCTGCCCCGACTTCGATTACGAGACCTGGAAGGCGGTCGCGACCTCGGGAGGCTCCGACGTCCACTACTACGCCTGGGACAACGGCGACGCCTTCCGCGAGAACGGCTTCGGCCCGGCGCAATCGTTCCGCGACATCATCGACAACAAGGAAGGGCTCTTCTTCTTCGACACGAAGGACGGCGCTCCCCCGACCGACGCGGACAACGACGGCGAGTTCGAGAACTTGACCCCCCCGATCGCGATCCAGGGAGGCACGTGGGGGTTCCGCGGGTTCATCTACCTGAACGCCGAACAGTTCCAAAGCCGGGGCGCGTCGGGACGCAACGCGACGATCACGCTTCCCGGGGAACCGTTCCAGGACAAGGACGGAAACGGCGTTCGCGACACGGGGGAGAACTGGATCAACCTGAATTACGAAAGCATCGGCGCGTTCGGGAGCACGTTCCGCGGGAGCGCCACCGACGATTTCGGCGGGAGCGTTTCCTACAACGCGACCGGCCCGACCTTCACCGACACGACGAACCTCTGGGGCATCCTCTACAGCAACGGCCGCGTTTCGCCGACGGGGAACGCCCGCTACTTCGGGAGCGTCATCGCCCGTTCGGGGGTCGGCGACACGAGCCCGGCGGCGGGTACCCCGGAGTTCTACTGGGACGAGTCGATCGCGAAGAACTGGCCTCCCGCATCGTGGGACCTTCCGCGCGTCGTGATCACGCGATGGGAGACCGACTTCTGAGGTAAGGTAGAGGCTCGAGGAGGTCCGAAGTGACCCCATGCGCGTGCCTTCGTGCCGCGGTCCCGCTCGTCGCGGCGCTTTCCGCTCTTTCCTGCGGCGGCGGGACCGAACGCCCCGAGCCGCCGTCCCCGCCGCCGATCCAGACGGACTCCGCGGCGGAGGCGGCGCGGCCGGCTCGCTCCGAAGAACGTCCCGCGGCGGAGGCGATCGGGCCGCGGCCGGTTCCCGCATCGGAGCCGGTCGAACGGGGAGTCGTCGCACCGACCCCCGCCGTGCGGGAGGAGCCCGCCGTGCCCCTCGCGATCGCTCCCGCTCCTCCCGATCCTCTTCAGTGGATGGAGGACCGGAAGGCGCGCGAGGAGGCCGACCGTGTCCGGCTCGCCGCCGCAGAGAAGGCGGTGGAGGACGCGAAAACGCGGGTCGCGGAGCTCGAGAGCCGGCTCCTCGCCGTGAAGAACCCGTTCCTGCCGCGGCCGGCGCTCCCGCCCGAGGAAGCGGCCGCATGGGAGGGGCTCGACGGGGTGGCGCGGGTGAAGCGCGTGGAGGAGCAGCTCGTTGCGGCGCGCGGTGAGCTCGAGCGGGCGGAGCGAGCGCTCGCCGCGATCCGTTCCCGCTAGGCCGGTTTCTTGACACCTTCTCGTCGCCCCTCCTAGACTTCGGGGCGATGCCCCCCGTGCTCCTCGTCGAGGACCGCGACTCCCTCCGATCGATGCTGCGTTCGACCCTCGAAGCGGAAGGGTTCGAAGTCGCGGAGGCGCCGGACGGGGCGACGGCGACCGCGGCGCTCGCCTCGGGGCGGTTCTCGGCGGTCGTTACCGACCTGCGCCTTCCCGGAAAGGACGGCCATGCGGTCCTCGCGGCGGCGCGCGACGCGGACCCCGATCTTCCCGTGATCGTCATGACCGCGTACGGGACCGTCGAGGACGCGGTGGGAGCGATGAAGCACGGGGCGTTCGATTTCATCGCGAAACCGGTCGACCCCGACCATCTCGTCCTCCTGTTGCGGCGGGCGATGGAACGGCGGGCGCTCCTCGAGGAGAACCTCCTCCTCCGCGAGGAGTTCGCCGAGCGGTTCGGCTTCCCGCGGATCGTCGGGGAGTCGCAGGCGATGGTCGATCTGGGAAGGCAGGTCCAGAAGGTCGCGCCGACCGACGCGAGCGTCCTGCTCCAGGGTGAGTCGGGAACGGGAAAGGAGTTGATCGCCCGCGCCCTCCACCATCTCGGTCCCCGGCGGGCCGCCCCCTTCGTGGCGATCAACTGCGCCGCGATTCCGGAGACCCTCCTCGAGAGCGAACTGTTCGGTCACGAGAAGGGAGCGTTCACCGGAGCCTCCGCGACGAAGAAGGGGAGGATCGAGCTCGCCGACGGCGGGACCCTGTTCCTCGACGAGATCGGGGAACTCGGACCGGCGGTGCAGGCGAAGCTCCTCCGGTTCCTTCAGGAGCGCACGTTCGAGCGGGTCGGTGGGAACCGCACCCTGTCCGTCCAGGTCCGGGTCGTCGCCGCCACGAACCGGGACCTCGGCCGGGAAGTCGCGGAGCGGAGGTTCCGGGAGGACCTCTACTTCCGTCTCGCGGTCGTCGTCCTCGAGGTGCCTCCTCTTCGCGAGCGCCCCGGGGACCTCCCCGCGCTCGCGCGGCACTTCCTCGAGCGCTACCGTCGCGAGCTCGGCCGCGAGGGGCTCCGGTTCGGCGAGGGCGCCCTCGAGGCGATCCGGGCGTACCCGTGGCCGGGGAACGTGCGGGAGTTGCAGAACGCGGTCGAGCGCGCCGCAATTCTCGCCGACGGGGACGAAATCGGGCCCGCCCATCTCGGGCTCGGGACGGAGGGAGAGCACCGGGCGGATCTGGAGGCGTTCTGCCGCGTCGTGGGTCTCGAGGGGACGCTCGACGAGGTGGGTGCCCGGGCGCAGGACGCCGCGCAGGCGCTCCTCCTCCGCCGGACCCTCGACCGGGTAGGCGGAAACAAGGCGCGCGCGGCGGAGGTGCTGCGGGTGAACTACAAGAGGCTTCTCGCGAGGATTCGCGAACTGGGTCTCGAGCCCGGGCGCGAGGAGAGCGCGGTGGCGGAAGGGAACGGGAGGACCGAGTCGTGAACGGGAGATCGCTCGCTGGACGGGATTTCATCTCGATGCTCGACTTCACCGGCGAGGACTTGCGCCGGATGCTCGCGCTGGCGGCGGAGGTCAAGGCGAACCCGGCGCACTGGGCCGACGCCCTGCGCGGCAAGACGCTCTTCATGTACTTCGAGAAGCCTTCGCTCCGGACCCGAGTCACCTTCGAGGCGGGGATGACCCAACTCGGCGGCCACGCGATCTGTTACGGCATCGCCGAGGGGAGAATCGGGGTTCGCGAAAGCGTCGACGACGTCGCGCGGAACCTCGAACGGTGGGTGGATGCCGCCATGCTCCGGACCTTCCGCCACGAACTGGTCACCGATCTCGCCCGCCGGGCCGAGATCCCGGTGATCAACGGCCTCACCGATCGCCTCCATCCGTGCCAGGCGCTCGCCGACTACCTGACTCTCCAGGAGGTCACGGGAGACCTCGTCGGGAGGCGCCTCGTTTACGTGGGGGACGGGAACAACGTCGCCCACTCGCTCCTCGAGGGAGGAGCCCGATTGGGGGTCCATGTGACGGTCGTCACGCCACCCGGGTTCGAGCCGGATGCGGGGATCGTCGAGGCCTGCCGAACGGCGGCGAAGGAGACCGGCGCGTCGATCGAGGTGACGTCGGATGTCGAGCGCGTGGCGGGGGCCGACGCCGTCTACACCGACGTCTGGGCGTCGATGGGGCAGGAGTCGGAGGCGGAGGCGCGGAAGGCGGCCTTCCTCCCGTACCGGGTCGACGCGGCGATGATGCGGAAGGCGGGGCCCGACGCGGTCTTTCTCCACTGCCTGCCGGCGCATCGGGGCGAAGAAGTGACCGACGAGGTCGCCGATGCGCCGACCTCGGTCATCTTCCAGCAGGCGGAGAACAGGCTCCACGCGCAGAAGGCGATCCTCCTCCTCTTGAATGGCGCGGCGTGAAGAAAAGGGGACTGGCACCTTTTCGATTCAAAAAGGTGCCAGTCCCCTTTTCCTGGCGTCGTGGATGCAGACGATCCCCCCGGTGAGGGGGGTCCAGGCGACGGCGGCGAATCCCGATTCCCGAATCTCGCCGGCGAGGGCCGCAGGTTCGGGGAACTCCGAGATCGTCCGCGCCAGGTACCCGTAGGGACCTCTCCGGCCGGAGACGCGATCTCCGATCCGGGGGATGAGCCCGAAGAGATAGGACCGGTAGATCCGACCGAAAAGCCCCGCCGGCCGGCTGAACTCGAGGACGAGCAGGCGCCCTCCGAGCCGAAGGACGCGGGCCGCCTCGCGGAAGCCGGTCCGGCGATCGACGAGATTCCGGACCCCGAAGGCGATGGTGACCGCGTCGAACCGCTCCGAAGGGAAGGGGAGGCTGAGGGCGTCGGCCTCCACTCGGACGCACCGTCCCGCAACCTCCGGCCGGTCGAACTTCGGGCCCGCCCGGACGAGCATCGGGTAGGAGAAATCGCAGCAGACGACGCGCGCGGCGGGCGCGGCGCGCGCCACCGCGACCGAGAGGTCTCCCGTTCCGCCGCAGAGGTCGAGCACGAGGCCCGGGTCGTCCTGAGCGAGGGCGAGGGCGGTTCGCCGGCGCCATCGGGTGTCGATCCCGAGGCTCAAGAACCGGTTGAGAATGTCGTACCGGGGGGCGATACCGCCGAACATCTCCCGGACCCGAGCGGGGTCCCGGCTCGTGTCCCGGCGGCGTTCCACGGCCGAGAGTATAGCAACCGGGTGGGGTCGGTCTTGACACCCCGGACTCGCCGGTGATACAAAACCGCTTTCGTTTTCGGCACTTCTGACGCACGCAAGGCGTGAGGGTGGGCCCTCCCATGAAGACGTACGTGCCCCGGCCAGGGGACATCGAGAGGAACTGGTGGCTCGTGGACGCCGAGGGTTTGACGCTCGGGCGGCTGTCGACCGTGGTCGCCGACCGCCTCGCCGGGAAGCACAAAGCGCAGTACACCCCCTTCCTCGACACCGGCGACCACGTGATCGTGGTGAACGCGCAGAAGATCCGGCTCTCGGGGAACAAGCTCGCCGACAAGATGTACCGGCACCACTCGGGGTATCCCGGAGGGCTCAAGGAGATCGCGGCCGGCAAGCTCCTCGGCAAGCATCCGGAGCGGCTCGTCGAGTTCGCCGTTCGGGGGATGCTCCCGAAGAGCCGCCTGGGTAGGCAGATGGCCCGCAAGTTGAAGGTGTACGCGGGCGGCGACCACCCTCATGCGGCCCAGCGGCCGAAGCCTCTCCCCATTCCCGACGCGGCCCGCGGTTGATCCGAATCCGGCCGAGGAGCAGATCGTGAGCGAGACGATTCAGTACTACGGGACGGGGCGCCGGAAGAACGCCACCGCGCGCGTTTACCTCCGGCCGGGAACGGGCGCGATCACGGTGAACGGGAAGGCCTTCGACGCCTACTTCCCGAACGAGATGTTGAAGATGATCATCCGGCAGCCTCTGGCGATCACCGAGACCGTCGAGAAGTTCGATCTTCTCGTCCGGGTCGCGGGCGGGGGGCCCGCGGGCCAGGCGGGGGCGCTCCGGCACGGGATCGCGAGGGCGCTCGTCGAGTACAACTCCGAGCTCCGCCCCAAGCTGAAGGAAGCCGGATTCCTCACGCGCGACCCGCGCGAAGTCGAACGCAAGAAGTACGGGCGTCCGGGCGCCCGCAAGCGCTTCCAATTCTCGAAGCGCTGAAGAAGGAGGTCGTTCCTTGGTTTCGATCAGTCTCAAGGAACTCCTGGAAGCGGGAGTCCACTTCGGCCACCAGACCCGCCGGTGGAACCCCCGCATGAAGCCGTACATCTACGGCGCCCGGAACGGCATTTACATCATCGACCTCCAGAAGACGGTCCGGCTCGCGCGCGAGGCGCTCGCGTTCGCCTACAAGCTCGCGGCGGAAGGGGGCGAGATCCTTTTCGTGGGAACGAAACGGCAGGCGCAGGAGTCGATCGCGGAGGAGGCGGCCCGCTGCGGCATGAGCTACGTCAACCAGCGATGGCTCGGGGGAACCCTCACGAATTTCGCCACCGTGCGGAAGAGCCTCGCGCGCCTCCAGGAGCTCGAGGAGGCGCTCGCGGGGGAACGGCAGGCGCACGTCACCAAGAAAGAGGCGGCCCGCATGGAGAAGGAACGGGCGCGTCTCGCGAAGACCCTTTCCGGGCTCAAGGGGATGGATCGCCTCCCCGCGGCCCTCTTCGTGGTCGATCCGGTGTGCGAGAAGATCGCGGTCGCCGAAGCGAACAAGCTCGGGCTCCCGGTGATCGCCGTGGTCGACACGAATTGCGACCCCGACCCGATCGAGTTCCCCATTCCCGGAAACGACGACGCGATCCGGGCGATCAAGCTCTTCGCAGGGCGCTTCGCCGACAGCGTGATCGAGGGGAGGGGCGTTTGGGAGTCGATCCGGAAGGAGCGCGAGTCCGAGGCGGAGAAGCGCGCCGCGGCAACGCAGAACATCGCCGAGCGCGTCCGCGCCCGGGAGGCGCGCCGCGAGCGGGTGCGCGCGCAGGCCACGGCGGCACGCACGCCGCGCGGTCGAGGCGGCCGTCCGCTCCGGTCTCCCGAGGGGGCCGGAACGCCGGTTCCGGCGGCGGCCGGGGAAGATTCGGGCGGCACCGACTGAGAGCCGTCTCGGGTCCCGGAGGAACGATCGAGCCCCGGGCGGCACCGAGCCGCGCCGGGGCTTTTTGATGTCGGGCGAGCCGTGAGGGGAATGCGATGGAAATCAGCGCGAGCGCGGTGAAGCGACTCCGGGACAAGACCGGGGTCGGGATGATGCAATGCAAGTCGGCCCTGGTCGAGGCGAAGGGCGACGTCGCCGAGGCGGAAAAGATCCTCCGGAAGAAGGGCCTCGCCGCCGCCGCGAGCAAGGCCGGACGGGCGACGGGCGAGGGGGTCGTCGCCGCGCGCCTTTCCGAGGACGCCTCCCGCGGGATTCTCGTCGAGGTCAACTGCGAGACCGACTTCGCGGCTCGCAACCAGGACTTCCAGCTCCTCGTCGGCCAGGTCGCGGCGCACACCCTCGTCGCGGGGGCGCCGACCGCCGGATCGGCACCGGACGCGGGGGCGCTCTCGGCCCTGCTCGACGCCCCGGTCGACGGAGCGGGAGGCCGGCCGCTCCGCGAGATCGTCGCCTCCGCGGTCGCGAAGATCGGCGAGAACATCCAGGTCGGGCGGTTCGTGCGCTTCGACGCCGCCGAGGGCGGCTTCGTCTCCTCCTACGTCCACACCGGCTCGAAGATCGCGGTTCTCGTCGAGGCGACGGGCACGCGCGGCCCGGCGGGCGAGGCTCTCCTGCGGGACGTCGCGATGCACATCGCGGCGGCCTCGCCGCGGTTCGTGCGGCGGGAGGAGGTTTCCGAGAAGGTTCTCGACGACGAGAAGGAGATCGCGCGCGACCAGGCTCTCAAGGCGGGGAAACCGCCCCAGGTCGTGGAGAAGATCGTCCAGGGCCGGATGGAGAAGTTCTTCGCGGAGGCGTGTCTCGTCGAGCAGCCGTTCGTCAAGGACCCCGACACGACGGTCGGGAAGCTGGTCGGAGGCGCGCTCGAAATCCGGCGCTTCGCCCGATTCGTCCTCGGCGAGAGCGCCTAGGCGCCCCGCGGCGATGAACGGCGCTCCCTCTCTTCGTTACCGGCGGGTCCTCCTCAAGCTCTCCGGCGAGGCCCTCATGGGGGGGGGATCGTTCGGGATCGACGCGGAGGTTCTCGACGCGCTCTCCGAGGAGATCCGGGAGGTCCACCGGCTCGGGGTGGAACTCGCGCTCGTCGTCGGTGGCGGGAACATCTTCCGGGGAGTCCGGGCCGCCTCCGCAGGGATGGACCGCGTCAGCGGCGACCACATGGGGATGCTCGCGACGCTGATCAACGCGCTCGCGCTCCAGGACGCCCTCGAAAAGCGCGGCCTCACGACCCGGGTTCTCTCCGCCCTCGAAATCCGTCAGGTCGCGGAACTCTTCATCCGGCGCCGGGCGCTCCGGCATCTCGAGAAGGGCCGGATCGTGATCCTCGCCGCGGGGACCGGAAACCCGTACTTCACGACCGACACCGCCGCCGCGCTCCGCGCGATGGAGATCAAGGCGGAGGTCCTCATGAAGGCGACCAGGGTCGACGGCGTGTACACCTCGGACCCGGAACGCGACCCGAAGGCGGAGTTGATCCCCCGGATCGGCTATCTCGAGGTCCTCGAGCGTGGTCTTCGCGTCATGGACACCACCGCGATCTCGCTGTGCATGGAGAACCGCCTCCCCATCGTCGTGTTCAACATCCGGCTACCGGGGAACGTCCGCCGCATCGTCCTCGGGGAGGAGATCGGATCGATCGTCATGGAGGTTTCGCATGCTTGAGAAGCCGATCCTCGAACAGGCCGCGAAGCGCATGGACGCCTCCGTCGCCGACGCCCGCCACAAGCTCGCGAGCGTGCGTACGGGGAGGGCCTCGCTCGCGATGTTCGAGGGAGTCTACGTCGACTACTACGGCACGATGACCCCGCTCAACCAGGTCGCCAAGCTCTCGATCCCGGAGCCGTCTCTCGTCGTGGCGCAACCGTTCGACCCCTCGACGCTTCCGGCGATCGAGAAGGCGATCCAGGCGGCCGACCTCGGCCTCAATCCCGCGAACGACGGGAAGCTGATCCGCATCCCGATCCCTCCGCTGACCGAGGAGCGCCGGAAGCAGCTCGTGAAGAAGATCCACGGGATGAACGAGGAGGCGAAGACGGCGATCCGCCAGGTGCGGCGGGACGCGAACGAGGAGATCAAGAAGCTCCAAAAGGACGGCAAGGTCTCCGAGGACGACGGCCGCCGCGCGATCGACGAGATCCAGAAGTTGACCGACAAGCACGTGGCCGAGATCGACGATCTCGGAAAGACCAAAGAAAAGGAATTGATGGAGGTCTGATGCCCCGCGTGTCGGCGATCGTGGTCGCCGGCGGGCGCTCCGTCCGCTTCGGCGGCGCGGTCCCCAAGCAGTTCCTCGACCTCGGGGGCGAGCCGCTCCTGTTCCGGTCGATCCGCGCGGTCGCCTCCCGGCCGGGCGTCGAGGGGGTGGTCGTCGTTCTCCCGCCGGAGGAGATCGCCGGGGCGCTTGCCGCCCGCCTCCGCGAGGAGGGAATCGCCGATGCGGTCGTCGCCGGCGGGGAAACGCGGGCGCGGTCGGTGGCGGCCGGGCTCGCGGCATGCCGCGGGAGCGAGTTCGTCCTCGTTCACGACGGGGCCCGACCGGCGGTCCCGCCCGAAGTCGTCGACGCCGTGCTCCGTGCGACCCTCGAGCGCGGGGCCGCCGTGCCGGTCGTGGCGGTCCGCGAGACGGTCAAGGAGGACGACGGCAACGGCTTCGTCCGGCGCACCCTCGACCGCGAGCGGCTCCGCCTCGCGCAGACGCCGCAGGGCTCGCGCGCCGAATGGCTCGAGGGAGCGCTCGCGCGCGCGTTCGCCGAGGGGGTGGAGCCGACCGACGAGGCGCAGGCACTGGAGCGGGCCGGGCATCCGGTCGCCCTGGTACCGGGCGATCGGTGCAACGTGAAGATCACGACCCCCGAAGATCTCGAGGCGCTGCGGGCCAAAGAAGACCCCACGTCGGTCCCGTGCCTCCGGGTCGGCAACGGATTCGACATCCATCGGTTCGATCCCCGGAGGCGCCTCGTCCTCGGTGGGATCGAGTTCCCCGGCGAGGCGGGGCTACTCGGGCACTCCGACGCCGACGTGGTGCTTCATGCGGCGATGGACGCGCTTCTCGGCGCGGCGTCGATGGACGACATCGGGGTCCTGTTTCCTCCGGGCGACCCGGCGTACGCGGGGGCGGACAGCCGCGGCCTCGCGGCGGAGGTCGCCCGGAAGGTCCGAGAACGCGGCTTCGAGATCGTGAACCTCGACCTCACCCTTCTCGGCGAGCGACCCCGGATCCGCGGGGCGGCGGCGGCGATGCGGTCCGCGATCGCCGAGGCCTTCGGCGTTCCTGCCGACCGGGTCGGTCTCAAGGCGACGACGCTCGAAGGGATCGGAGGTCTCGGGCGCGGCGAGGGCCTCGCATGCCAGGCGGTCGTCCTCCTCGCGGGAGGGGCGCGATGAGCGGGAGGCCGCCGCGCCTCCGGTTCGCCCCCTCCCCCACCGGGGTCCTCCACCTGGGGAACGCACGGACCGCGCTCTTCAACTGGCTCATCGCGCGGCGTCAGGGAGGGACCCTGATCCTCCGAATCGAGGACACCGACACGGTGCGCGGAGTGGAGGGTTCGGAACAGGGGATCCTCGACGACCTGCGATGGCTCGGACTCGACTGGGACGAGGGACCCGACGTCGGCGGGCCGTACGGCCCGTACCGCCAGTCCGAACGCGGCGCCTCGTACCGAGAGGCGGTCGCCCGGCTCCTCGAGTCCGACCGCGCCTACCCCTGCTTCTGCCCGGAGGAGGAGGGGAGGGAGAAAACCGCCTCGGGTGGGGCCGGGTACGCCGGCACCTGCCGTTCGCTCGACCGGTCCGAGGCCCGGCGGCGCGTGGAGGCCGGCGAGCCTCACGCGATCCGCTTCCGCACGATCCCTCGGCGTCCGTCGACTTCCGATTGGACCGTTCACTTCGTCGACCGGCTGCGCGGCCCGATCGAGGTCCCGGCGGCGGATCTCGGCGACCCCGTGCTCGTCCGCCGCGACGGGCGGCCGACGTACAACTTCGCCGCGGTCGTGGACGACTCGGCCATGGACGTGACGATGGTCGTCCGGGGGGACGACCACCTCTCGAACACGCCGCGACAAGTACTCCTCTACGAGGCGCTCGGGAAGCTGCCGCCGGAATTCGTGCACCTGCCGATGGTCCGCGGTCCCGACGGAGAGCGCCTGAGCAAGCGGCACGGCGCGGTATCGGTCCGGGAGTTTCGGCGGATGGGGGTCCCGCCCGAGGCGGTCATCAACGCGATCGCGCTTCTCGGATGGTCCCCGCCGGGGGACCGGACCCTGATCTCGCTCCAGGAAATGGCGCGCGAGTTCGAGGTCGACCGGATCGGTCGCTCTCCGGCGGTCTTCGATCCGGACAAGCTCGAGTGGATCTCGGGACAGTACCTTCATCGGGCCGAGCCCTCCGATCTCGCGGACGCGGTCGCGGACGCGCTGACGGGCGCGGGGCTCCTCCCCACCCCGGCCGACGGAGGAGACCCCGAATGGTTCCGGGAAGTCTGCGCCCTCGCGCAGGCCGGGATCATGAAAGTCTCTCAGGCCCCGGAGCGGCTCGCCGGTCTCTTCTGGGGAGGCGGCGAGCCCCGGGGGGACGAAGCGCGGAGCGTGCTCGCCGAGCCGGGCGCGCGCGCCGCGCTTCTCGCTCTCCTCGACGCCGTGACCCTGGACGAGCCGAAAGACGGGGAAGGGTGGCACCGGGTCGCGGCCGCGGTCGGCACCCGGACCGGCCTGCGCGGTAAGGCGCTCTTCCGTCCGCTCCGGGTCGCCGTGACGGGTGAGGCGAAGGGGCCGGAGCTCGACCGCCTCGTTCCCCTCGTCGTCCGCGGGGCCGAGCTGCACCCGGCGTCGATCGCCTCCCTTCCGGAGCGGATCCGGAAGACGCTCGCGACGGTCGCGGGCTGATGCCTCCTCCGGGCCGGCCGCTCGAGGACGGACGCCTCGTCTACGGGATCCATCCGGTGCTCGAGGCCCTCGAGGCCGATCCTCCGAAGGTCGACCGCGTCTTCGTCGGGCGCGAATCGGGTTCGCGAACCGGGCGACTCTGCCGCCTCGCGCGGGAACGCGGCGTGCCCGTCAGCCACGTCGACCGGGAGACGCTGAGACGGCGCGCGGGTGGGGGCGCGGTGCATCAGGGGGTCGCTGCGGTCCTCTCGGCGGCGCCCTACGCCCGCGTGGCCGACGTTCTCGCCGCCGCCCGCGCGGCGGGCGATCGGGCACTCCTCGTCGCCGTCGAGGGGGTCGAGGACCCGCGGAACCTCGGCGCGATCCTCCGCTCGGCGGCGGCTGCGGGGGCGGCCGGGGTGCTCCTCGCCGCCGAGCGGACGGTCGGACTGACCCCCGCGGCGGTGAAGACCTCGGCGGGGGCGGCGTTCCGGCTCCCCGTCGCCCGCGACCCGCGCCTCCCCGAGGTCCTCCGCGAACTCGGGTCGGGCGGCTGGGTCGCTGCCGCGCTCGTCGCCCACGGCGGGGCACCCCCGGAGGACCTTCCCGCCGGGCGACCGACCGTCCTCGTGGCGGGGGGAGAGGCGCGGGGGCCGAGGGCGGGGGTCCTCGCCTGCTGTCCGTTCCGGGTGACGATCCCGCTCGAGGGAGGGAGCGAGTCCCTCAACGTGGCGGTGGCGCTCGGGGTCGTGCTCTTCGACCTCCTGCGTCGGCGCCGGGGAGCGCGGGAAAAATGACTGAAAATCCGTGCCAACCCCTTGAAAGAGCGAGGGGGCGCCTGCTAGAGTCTGCCATTTGTCGAGCGTGCTGGCGTAGCTCAGGGGTAGAGCAGCGGTTTTGTAAACCGCCGGTCGGGGGTTCAAATCCCTTCGCCAGCTCCGTGAATCCCTCGTTCGAGGGAGCGGAGCGGGTCAGGGGGCCTCGGAGCGACGCCGGACCGCGAGGCGCGGAGAGGTACCCGAGTGGCCAAAGGGAGCAGACTGTAAATCTGCCGGCTTATGCCTTCGAAGGTTCGAATCCTTCCCTCTCCACCGTTTCGGGATATGCGTGGGTCGTTCTTGGGCGGGAATAGCTCAGTTGGTAGAGCATCAGCCTTCCAAGCTGAGGGTCGCGGGTTCGAGTCCCGTTTCCCGCTCCACTCCGGCTTGGGAGGGTGCTTCCGAGGAAACCAGGCTCTGAACTCCGAGCCCATGTAGCTCAGTCGGTAGAGCACTTCCTTGGTAAGGAAGAGGTCACCGGTTCGAATCCGGTCATGGGCTCCACCGGACGCGGAAACGAGGAGACGCGATGGCCAAGGAGAAGTTCGATCGGACGAAGCCGCACGTGAACGTGGGGACGATCGGTCACGTGGATCACGGGAAGACGTCGTTGACGGCGGCGATCACGATTGCGCTGGCGAAGCGGGATCCGAAGGTGGCCGTGCGTTCGTTCGAGTCGATCGACAACGCTCCGGAGGAGCGGGCGCGTGGGATCACGATCAACGCGTCGCACGTGGAGTACGCGACGGAGACGCGGCACTACGCGCACGTGGACTGTCCGGGCCACGCCGACTACATCAAGAACATGATCACGGGTGCGGCGCAGATGGACGGGGCGATTCTTGTGGTGTCGGCGGCGGACGGTCCGATGCCGCAGACGCGGGAGCACATTTTGCTGGCGCGGCAGGTGGGCGTGCCCGCGATCGTGGTGGCGCTGAACAAGGTGGACGCGGTGGACGATCCGGAGCTGTTGGACCTGGTGGAGTTGGAGGTTCGGGAGCTTTTGAAGAGTTACGACTTTCCCGGGGACGAGATTCCGGTGTGCCGGGTGTCTGCGTTGAAGGCGTTGCAGGGGGACGCTTCGGCGGAGGCGGGGGTGTTGAAGCTGATGGAGGCGGTGGATTCGTACATTCCGCTTCCGCAGCGGGCGGTGGACAAGGACTTTCTGATGCCGATCGAGGACATTTTCTCGATTTCGGGTCGTGGGACGGTGGTGACGGGCCGAGTCGAGCAGGGGATCGTGAAGGTCGGGGACACGGTGGAGATCGTGGGGATCCGGGAGACGCAGACGACGGTGGTGACGGGGGTGGAGATGTTCAAGAAGCTCCTGGACCAGGGTCAGGCGGGGGACAACGTCGGGTTGTTGTTGCGGGGGATCGGGAAGGACGAGGTGATGCGGGGCCAGGTGGTGGCGAAGCCGAAGTCGATCACGCCGCACAAGAAGTTCAAGGGTGAGGTGTACGTGTTGACGAAGGAGGAGGGGGGTCGGCACACGCCGTTTTTCACGGGGTACCGTCCTCAGTTCTTCTTCCGGACGACGGACGTGACGGGGGTCGCGCAGCTTCCCGAGGGTGTGGAGATGGTGATGCCCGGGGACAACGTGACGATCGAGGTTTCGCTGATCACGCCGATCGCGATGGACAAGGGCCTTCGGTTCGCGATCCGCGAGGGCGGACGGACGGTGGGCGCCGGTACGGTCACGGAGATCCTCGAGTAGACGCGGATCGGGAGGGCGGACCATGAGGGACAACGTTCAGCTCCAATGCGGATCGTGCAAGCGCAGGAACTACGTGACGACGAAGAACAAGAAGACGACCACGGGGAAGCTCGAGTTCAGCAAGTACTGCCGCTTCTGCAGGAAGCACACGGCCCACAAGGAAACCCGCTGACCCGGCGGGCCGGAGGCATCGTGGAAGCCAACAGCGAGTCGATGGTCGGGAAGGTCGGCGGTTCCTTCGCTCGCCTCCGCGGGTTCCTCGTGGAGGTGTGGTCGGAGCTCCAGAAGACCACCTGGCCCTCGAAGAAGGAGGTCCAGGGGACGACGATCGTGGTCATCGTGGCCGTGTTCCTCACGGCGATCTTCCTCTACGTCGTCGACTTCTTCATCGACGCGGGACTCCGCTGGGTCCTCGAGATCTTCGGGCGATGAGCGCGACGGGGGCGACCGTGGCCAAGCAGTGGTACATCGTCCACACCTACTCCGGGTTCGAGGGGAAGGTCAAGGAGAGTCTCCGCCAACGCGCCGACTCCATGGGGATGGCGGACGCGATCGAGGAGATCCTCATCCCGACCGAAGAGGTCGTGGAGGTCCGCGACGGAAAGAAGACCCGGTCGACCCGGAAGTTCTTCCCGGGCTACGTCCTCGTGAAGATGGAGATGTCCGACGCCGCGTGGCACGTCGTGAAGAACACCCCGAAAGTGACGGGGTTCGTCGGCACCGGGAACAAGCCGGTTCCGCTCAGCGACGCGGAGGTCGATCGGATCGTCAACCAGGTGACGGTCGCGGCCAAGAAGCCGAAACCGAAGCTCGAGTTCCGGACCGGGGAAAACGTGCGCATCACCGACGGCCCGTTCAGCAGTTTTACCGGCGAGGTCGAAGAAGTGAACGAGGACCGTTCGACGCTGAAGGTCATGGTGACGATCTTCGGTCGGGCGACACCCGTCGAACTGGAATTCGCGCAGGTCGAGAAGGTCTGACGCGCAGGAAGGCGACATGGCAAAGAAGATCGTCGGGTACATCAAGCTCCACATTCCGGCCGGCAAGGCCACGCCCGCGCCGCCGGTGGGGCCGGCCCTCGGACAGCAGGGCGTGAATATCATGGACTTCTGCAAGAACTTCAACGCGCGGACCGCCAAGGGGAACGGCATGCTGACCCCCGTGGTCATCACGGTCTTCCAGGACCACTCCTATACCTTCATCACCAAGACGCCTCCGGCCTCCGTGCTTCTCGCCAAGGCGGCCGGGATCGAGAAAGGGTCGGGGCAGCCCAACAAGATCAAGGTGGGGAAGGTCACCCGGGCGCAGGTCGAGGAGATCGCGAAGACGAAACTGGAGGATCTCAACTGCGGCGACCTCGCCGCCGCGGTCAAGATCGTCGAGGGTAGCGCGCGGTCGATGGGAATCGAAATCACCGGCTGACGGACGCGGGCGTCCCGAGGAAGGAAGAGAGATGCCGAAGCACGGCAAGAAGTACACCGAAGCCGAAGGGAAAATCGCGGCTCGACTCCACGGCGTCGAGGAGGCGGTCGCGGCCGTGAGGCGAGCCTCGTACGCGAAGTTCGACGAGACCCTCGAGCTCCACATGAGGCTCGGCGTCGACCCGAAACACGCCGACCAGATGGTCCGGGGCACCGTGGTGCTCCCGCACGGGACCGGAAAGTCGAAGCGCGTGGCGGTCATCGCGGGAGGGGAGAAGGCCAAGGAGGCCGAGAACGCGGGCGCGGACGTCGTCGGAGGCGCCGAACTCGTCCAGAAGATCCAGGAGGGGTTCATGGACTTCGACGCCGTGGTCGCGACCCCCGACATGATGCGCGAGGTGGGGAAGCTCGGGAAGGTCCTCGGCCCCCGCGGTCTGATGCCCAACCCCAAGACCGGAACCGTGACCTTCGAGGTCGCGAAGGCGATCGCGGAGATCAAGGCGGGGAAGGTGGAGTTCCGCGTCGACAAGACGGCGATCATCCACGTTCCCGTGGGGAAGCTCTCGTTCGACGACGGCAAGCTCGCGGAGAACGCGAACGCGGTGATGCAGGCGGTCGTTCGGGCGAGGCCGGCCGCAGCCAAGGGGAAGTACGTCCGTTCGATCTACCTCGCTTCGACGATGGGACCGTCGGTGGCCCTCGACCCGGCAACGGTCGAGAGCACCGCGGTTTGAGGTGAGACCGTGAACCGCGCCGAAAAGACGCAGATGACCGAGACGCTCGCCGGGACCTTCCGGTCGCGGCCCCACGTCGTGCTCGCGGATTACCGGGGCCTGACGGCGAACGAGGCGAACGAGCTCCGGCGGAAGGTCCGCAGCACCGGCGGAACGGTGATGGTCCTCAAGAACCGGCTCGCGAAACGCGCCGCGGAAGGGACGGCCGTCGAGCGGATCCGCGAGCGGCTGCGGGGCCCCTGCGCGCTCGCGGTGCACCCCTCGGACCCGGTCGCGCTCGCGAAGGCGATGGACGAGTTCGCGAGGGACCATCCCAACCTGAGGCTCCTCGCGGCCGTGGTCGGCGCGCAGGACGTCCTCGAGGCCGCCGAGGTCAAGACGCTCGCGGGCATGCCGGGCCTCCCGGAGCTGCGCGCGCAGTTCCTCGCCCTCCTGCAGACGCCCGCGACGCAGCTTGCGCGTTTGCTCGGGACTCCGGCCGCACAGGTGGCGCGGGCCCTCGACGCGCGACGGGAGAAGTTGGAAGAACACGGTTAGTTCGGATGGAGGATCCCCCGGCGCGCCGGGCTCCGGGGGCTTTGACGGGGTTTCCGACGAGAAGGACGGAGGAGTTTCCAAATGGCCGATTTGCAGGCGATTGCCGAGAATCTGAGCACGCTCACCGTGATGGAGACCGCGCAGCTGGTCAAGATCCTCGAGGAGAAGTGGGGCGTCAGCGCCGCCGCTCCGGTGGCCGTGGCCGCCGTGGCGGGGGCGCCCGCCGCCGCCGCCGCCGCCGAGGAGAAGACCGAGTTCGAGGTCGTCCTCAAGGAGGTGGGCGAGAAGAAGATCAACGTCATCAAGGTCGTCCGGGAAGTGACGAGCCTCGGCCTCAAGGAGGCCAAGGACCTCGTCGACGGCGCCCCCAAGACCGTCAAGGAAGGGGTCACCAAGGACGAGGCCGAGGCGATCAAGAAGAAGTTCGAGGCCGAAGGGGCCAAGGTCGAGATCAAGTAGTCCGATTCGGCGAGGTTCCCGACGACCGGTCCCGGCGCCGTCCGACGGGGCGGTGCCGGTCCTCCGCTTCCTCCGCCCGGGGTGGCGGAGACGGTGCAGACCCCTCGATCCGGCGCGCCGCGCCGTTCGGCGCGCCAGGGAGACTGAAACTCGATGCCGGAACCGTCCAGACTCGACGCCGCGGGGCGGATCTCGTTTTCTCGGATCCGAACCGGAATCCCCATTCCGAACCTGATCGAGGTCCAGCGAAGTTCCTACGAGCGCTTTCTCCAGATGCACACCGCCCCGGCGGACCGGGATGATTCCGGGCTCCAGGCGGTGTTCAAGTCGGTCTTCCCGATCCGGGACTTCCGTCAGACCTGCTCGCTCGAATACGTCGAGTACACGATCGGGAACTGGGAGTGCAAGTGCGGGGAGCTCCAGGGGATCGAGCATCTCCGGAGCGAATGCCGTTCGTGCGGAAAGCGCCTGATCGCACCCGACGCGCGCGGCGGCCAGGTCGTCTGCGACGGCTGCGGGAACGTCACCGCCGTCGTGGTGCGCGACTGCGATCAGTGCGGCGAGCCGGTGGCCCTCAAGTTCAAGTACGACGTCGACGAGTGCCAGGAGCGCGGGCAGACCTTCACGGTCCCGCTCAAGGTGACGATCCAACTCGTGGTGTACGACAAGGATCCCGACACGGACGCGCGGAGCATCCGCGACATCAAGGAGCAGGAGGTCTACTTCGGCGAGATCCCCATGCTCACCGACCACGGGACCTTCATCGTCAACGGCACCGAGCGGGTCATCGTCAGCCAGCTCCATCGCAGTCCCGGGGTCTTCTTCCAAGAGGACGCCCAAAAGTCGATGCACACCGCCAAGGTGATCCCGTACCGCGGGTCCTGGGTCGAGTTCGAGGTGGACCAAAAGAACCTCGTCCACGTCAAGATCGACCGAAAGCGGAAGTTCCCGGCCACGGTGTTCCTGCGGGCGTTCGGCCTCGAGTCCGAGGGCGACATCCTCCGCGCGTTCTACACCCCCGCGACGGTCCGCTTCGACGGGGGAAAGCCGTTGTTCCGCTGCGATCGCGGAGTGGCGAATCGCCGCGTCCGCGCGGCGGTCGCCCACCCCGCGACCGGGGAGGAACTGATCAAGCGGGGACGGAAGGTCCGGCCGGAGCAGGTCGCCGAACTCCAGGCTGCCGGCGTCGAATGGATCGCCGTCGATGCCGCCGAACTCGAGGGGGCCTGCGCGGCTTCCGATCTCGCCGATCCCGCGACGGGCGAGCTCATCGCCGACGTCGGCACGCCGCTCGACGCCGCGCTCCTCGATCGTCTGGCTTCGATGGGGGGGGATGGCTTCGAGGTCGTTTTCCCGGAGCAGGAGGACGTGGGCTCGGCGCTCCTCGAAACGCTCCGCAAGGATGCGATGCGGGAGCACGCCGAGCAGCTGCGGAACGTCCAGGAGAACCGTCTCCAGGCGGCGGCGCTCCTCGAGATCTACCGGCGCCTCCGGCCGGGCGACCCGCCGACGCTCGAGTCGTCCCGCAACCTCTTCCGCAGCATGTTCGAAGATCCGGCGAGGTACGACTTTTCGAGGGTCGGGCGCCTGAAGTTCAACACGAAGCTGTTCGGGGACGAGCAGCGGTGGCCGGCGGCCGTCCAGGAGCGCTGGAAGAAGGGGGAGGACCGGACGCCGTCTCGCGAGGACTTCGTCGAGGTTCTGCGCTACCTGATGTGCCTCCACAAGGGCCAGGGAGACGTCGACGACATCGACCATCTCGGCAACCGGCGCGTGCGCAGCGTCGGCGAACTCCTCGAGAACCAGTTCCGGATCGGTCTCGTTCGCATGGAGCGCGCGATCAAGGAAAAGATGTCGGTCTACCAGGAAATGACGACCGCCATGCCGAACGACCTGATCAACGCGAAACCGGTCATGGCGGCGATCCAGGAGTTCTTCGGGTCGAGCCAACTCTCGCAGTTCATGGACCAGACGAACCCGCTTTCGGAGGTGACGCACAAGAGGCGGTTGTCGGCCCTCGGGCCCGGAGGACTGAGCCGCGAGCGCGCGGGCTTCGAGGTTCGCGACGTGCACCCGACCCACTACGGCCGCATCTGCCCGATCGAGACCCCGGAAGGCCCGAACATCGGCCTCATCTCGTCCTTGTCGTGCTATGCGCGGATCAACGACTACGGCTTCATCGAGTCCCCGTACCGAAAGGTGGAAGACGGCCGTGTCGGGGACTTCGTGCGGGTCTCGCGGACCGGGGACGGCCCCTACCGCCTCCACGAGGTCGTGCGCCGGGACGAGTTCCGGGCCGAGGCGGAGCGGCTCCGGAAGGCCGGGAAGACCCCCCCCCTCGCCGAGCCGCACTCGTTCTACCTCGCCGCGTGGGAGGAGGACCGGACGGTCATCGCCCAGGCGAACGCGCGTCTGACCGAAGACGGCCGCTTCGAACACGAACGCGTCAACGCGCGGAAGGAGGGGGAGTTCAAGCTGGTTCCGCGGGAGGAGGTCGGCTACATCGACGTGTCCCCGAAGCAACTCGTGTCGGTCGCGGCGTCCTTGATTCCCTTCCTCGAGAACGATGACGCGAACCGCGCCCTCATGGGCTCGAACATGCAGCGCCAGGCCGTCCCCCTCCTCCGCCCGCAGGCTCCCTACGTCGGGACCGGGATGGAGTCGATCACGGCCCGCGACTCCGGATCGGTCGTGTTGTGCAAGCGGAGCGGTGTGGTCGACCTCGTCGACTCCCGCCGGATCATCGTCCGGGTCGGCGCCGAGGGGCAGGAGGACTTCGGCGCGGACATCTATTCGCTGACGAAGTTCAAGCGCTCGAACCAGAACACCTGCATCAACCAGCGTCCGCTCGTCGCGAAGGGGCAGCGGGTCGAGCGCGGACAGGTCTTGGCCGACGGCCCGTGCACGGAGCGCGGCGATCTCGCGCTCGGCAGGAACGTCCTCGTCGCTTTCATGCCGTGGCGCGGCTACAACTTCGAGGACGCGATTCTCGTCTCCGAGAAGCTGGTCCGGGAGGACTCGTTCACGTCGATCCACATCGAGGAATTCGAGATCGAAGCTCGCGACACGAAGCTGGGTCCGGAGGAGATCACCCGGGACATCCCGAACGTCGCGGAGGAGTTCCTCAAGGATCTCGACGACTCCGGAATCATCCGGATCGGCGCCCAGGTGAAGCCGGGCGACATCCTCGTGGGGAAGGTCACGCCGAAGGGCGAGACGCAGCTCACTCCGGAGGAGAAGCTTCTCCGCGCGATCTTCGGCGAGAAGTCCGGAGACGTCCGCGACGCCTCTCTGACGACCCCCCCGGGCATCGAAGGGACGGTGGTGGACGTGAAGATCTTCTGCCGCAAGGGGGTCGAGAAGGACGGACGGACCCTCGAGATCGAGGCGGCCGAGATCGAGCGGATGAACAAGGACCTGCGCGACCAGATCCGGATCATCCGGGAGGAGGACCGCCGGCGCCTGATGGACCTGCTCGACGGCGAGCGGCTCGAGTCGGCGCTCCGCTCCCGGCGGACGAAGCAGGCGTTGCTCGAGGCGGGCACGGCGCTCACCCGGGAGATCATGGCCGAGATCGACACCGAGGATCTGCACGCGTGCGAGATCTCGTCGCGCGATCCCGCGAAGCTCGCCGAGCTTCGCCGCGTGGCGGAGCGCACGGACAAGCGGATTTCGATCCTCAAGAAGATCAACGAGGACAAGATCGCGCTGATGCAGAAGGGGGACGAGCTCGCCCCCGGCGTGATCAAGATGGTCAAGGTCTTCGTCGCCATGAAGCGGAAGCTGTCGGTCGGCGACAAGATGGCCGGCCGGCACGGGAACAAGGGCGTCATCGCCAGGGTCCTTCCGGAGGAGGACATGCCGTTCCTTCCGGACGGCACGGCGGTCGAGGTCGTGCTGAATCCCCTCGGTGTCCCGTCCCGCATGAACGTGGGGCAGATCCTCGAGACGCACCTCGGCTGGGCCGCGTCGGCGATGACGGGCTGGTTCCGGGAGCGCCTGACCGAAGCGCGGACCGAGGCCGCACGGGCGATCCGCGAACGAGTGCTCGCGATGCTCCCGCCCGGAGACGCCAGGGACGGCGTGGAGAGCGAGACGGAAGACGAGGTGCTCGATCTCGGCCGGAGGCTCGCGCTTTCCGTCAACTTCGCCTCGCCCGTCTTCGACGGGGCGTCCGAGTCGGACATCAAGCGGCAGCTCGAGCTCGCCGGCCTTCCGTCGTCCGGGAAGCTGAGGCTCCGGGACGGGAAGTCGGGCGAGTGGTTCGAGCAGTCGGTGACCGTCGGCTACATCTACCTGATGAAGCTCTCCCACCTCGTCGACGACAAGATCCACGCCCGCTCGATCGGGCCGTACTCCCTGATCACCCAGCAGCCGCTCGGCGGAAAGGCGCAGTTCGGCGGCCAGCGCTTCGGTGAAATGGAGGTCTGGGCGCTCGAGGCCTACGGCGCGGCGCACATCCTCCAGGAACTCCTCACGGTGAAGTCCGACGACGTGTACGGGCGGACGAAGATCTACGAGGCGCTCGTCAAGGGCGAGCCGGCCGTCGAGCCGGGCCTCCCCGAGTCGTTCAACGTTCTCGTTCGAGAGTTGCAGAGCCTCTGCCTTGACGTCGAGCTCCTGAGCGACCGCCCGGACGCCAGGGGCCCCTCGATGATCTGAGCGGGAGGGAGGCACGGTGAATCGCACGTCGTTCCTGTTCGACAAGGCGAAGACGATCAACGACTTCAACGCGATCCGGATCAGTCTCGCCAGTCCCGAGAAGATCCGCTCGTGGTCCTACGGCGAGGTGACGAAGCCGGAGACGATCAACTACCGGACCTTCAAGCCGGAGCGGGACGGGCTGTTCTGCGCGAAGATCTTCGGCCCCGTCACCGACTGGGAATGCCTCTGCGGGAAGTTCAAGCGCATGAAGCACCGCGGCGTCGTGTGCGACAAGTGCGGCGTCGAGGTGACGCAGTCGAAAGTCCGCCGCGAGCGCATGGGGCACATCGAGCTGGCGAGCCCGGTCAGCCACGTCTGGTTCTTCAAGGGCCTTCCCAGCCGTATCGGGCACCTCCTCGACATGTCGCTCCGGGAGCTCGAGCGGATCCTCTACTTCGAGGCCTACGTGGTCATCGACCCGGGGGAGGTTCCCGATCTCCACGAGCGGGAGATTCTCACGGAGGACCGGTACCGGGAGCTGCAGGAGCAGTATCCGGACCAGTTCACGGCCGGAATGGGGGCGGAGTCGATCAAGGAGCTCCTCGCCCGCGTCGACGTCGACGAGTTCGCGAGAGACCTTCGGGAGCGCATGCGCAGCGAGACCTCGCAGCAGAAGCGCCTCAAGTTCGCGAAGCGTCTCAAGGTGGTCGAGGCCTTCCGGAAAAGCGGGAACCGTCCGGAGTGGATGATCCTCGACGTGATCCCGGTCATCCCGCCGGAGCTCCGCCCCCTCGTTCCGCTCGACGGCGGCCGGTTCGCGACCTCCGATCTCAACGACTTGTATCGGCGGGTGATCAACCGGAACAACCGCCTCAAGAAGCTCCTCGACCTGAAGGCGCCGGACGTCATCGTCCGGAACGAGAAGAGGATGCTCCAGGAGGCGGTCGACGCCCTGTTCGACAACGGCCGGCGAGGCCGCGTCCTCCGCGGGAGCAACAACCGCCCGCTGAAATCGCTCTCCGACACGCTCAAGGGGAAGCAGGGCCGCTTCCGCCAGAACCTCCTCGGCAAGCGTGTCGACTACTCGGGCCGGTCGGTCATCGTCGTCGGGCCGGAGCTCAAGCTCCACCAGTGCGGGCTCCCGAAGAAAATGGCGCTCGAGCTCTTCAAGCCGTTCATCTACAACAAGCTGGAGAAGGAGGGGCTCGTTTCGACGATCAAGGCGGCGAAGGAGATGGTGGAACTCGAGCGGCCCGAGGTCTGGGACTTCCTCGAGGAGGTCATCCAGGAGCACCCCGTCCTCCTGAACCGCGCCCCCACCCTCCACCGTCTCGGGATCCAGGCGTTCGAGCCGGTTCTCGTCGAGGGGAAGGCGATCAAGATCCACCCGCTCGTGTGCACCGCCTTCAACGCCGATTTCGACGGGGACCAAATGGCGGTCCACATCCCGCTCTCGGCCAAGGCGCAGATCGAGGCGCAGGTCCTCATGATGTCGAGCCAGAACATCCTGAGTCCCGCGAACGGGATGCCGATCATCAACCCCAGCCAGGACATCGTGCTCGGTTGCTACTACCTCACCCAGGAGCGGGAGCACGCGCGCGGGGCGGGAAGGCTCTTCGGCTCGAGGGAAGAGGTGTTGCTCGCCTACGAGGCGGGGGAGGTCGAGACGCTCACCCCGATCGTCCTCCGCTACACCGGCAAGCTCGTCGACCTGACGACGCTCCCCCCGAAGGAACGGGAGAATCTCGTCCGCGCCCCCGAGCAGGACGTGCGGAACTATCGCCTCTACACGACGGTCGGCCGGGTGATCTTCAACGAGCACCTCCCGAAGGGGTTGCCGTTCATCAACGGCCTCCTCAAGAAGAAGGGGTTGCAGTCCCTCGTCCACTACTGTTTCCTCCGACACGGGCAGCACATGACCGTCGGTCTCGCGGACGCCCTCAAGGCGCTCGGCTTCCTGTCCGCGACGCGCGCGGGGGTCTCCATCGGAGTCGACGACATGGTCGTCCCTCCCGAGAAGGCCGACGTCGTCGAGAAGGCGAGGCGCGACCAGATCGAGGTCGAGCAGCAGTACCTCGACGGCGTGATCACGAACGGCGAGCGGTACAACAAGGTGATCGCGATCTGGTCGGAGGCGACCGAGCGCGTCTCCGAGGCGATGTTCCGGGAGATGTACCGGATCGAGGGGGAGCGCCGGGAGTACAACCCGATCCTGATGATGGCCGACTCCGGCGCGCGCGGAAGCAAGCAGCAGATGCGGCAGCTCGCCGGCATGCGCGGACTGATGGCGAAACCCTCCGGCGAGATCATCGAAACCCCGATCACGGCGAACTTCCGCGAGGGTCTCAACGTCCTCCAGTACTTCATCTCCACGCACGGCGCACGAAAGGGCCTCGCGGACACCGCCCTCAAGACCGCCAACTCCGGGTACCTGACCCGCCGGCTCGTCGACGTCTCTCAAGACGTGATCATCTCGGAGGAAGACTGCGGGACGATCGAGGGCATCGAGGTCCAGAAGATCGAAGAGGGCGGCGAGGTCATCGAGGAATTGCGGGACCGCATCGTCGGCCGCGTGGCCCTCGAGGACGTCCTCGATCCGGTGACCCAGCAGCGCATCGTCGCCCGGAACGACCTGATCGACGAGGACCTCGCGACCGCGGTCCAGGACGCCGGAATCGAGAACGTGAGGATCCGCTCGGTCCTGACCTGCGAGTGCCGGCGGGGCGTCTGCATCCGGTGCTACGGACGGAACCTCGCGACCGGGAGGCTCGTCGAACTCGGCGAGGCGGTCGGTGTCATCGCCGCGCAGTCGATCGGCGAGCCGGGGACGCAGCTGACGATGCGGACCTTCCACATCGGCGGCACCGCGCGGTTCGAGGAACAGTCGAGCATCGAGTGCAGGAACGCCGGCACCATCCGCTACCACAACGTCAACTTCGTCGAAAACCGCAACGGCAAGCCGGTCGTGATCAACCGGAACGGCGCCCTCATCGTCCAAGACCGGGAGGGGCGGGAGCGCGAGCGCTACACGGTCGTCTACGGCGCGGTGCTCGAGGTGCGGGACGGCCAGCCGGTCGAGGCGAACACGAAGCTCGCGGAGTGGGACCCGTTCACCTACGCGATCCTGACGGACGTTCCGGGCGTCGTGAAGTTCAAGGACATCGAGGCCGGTGTCACCATGCAGGAGGAGGTCGACGAGGTCACCGGGTTCTCGCGGCAGATCATCGTGCAGTCACAGGACGAGAAGCGGCACCCCACCCTCCTCGTCCTCGACAAGAAGACCGGGGAGGTCCACCGGAAGATCCTGATGCCGGTGCACGCCATCCTGATGGTCCAGGACGGGGACGAACTCAAACCGGGAGACGTCCTCTCGAAGATCCCGCGCGTGACGACCAAGACGAAGGACATCACGGGGGGCCTCCCCCGCGTGGTGGACCTCTTCGAGGCGCGCCACCCGAAGGACCCGGCGGTGATGGCGGAGGTCGACGGCGTCGTCCATTACGGGGAGATCGTCAAGGGCTCGAGGAAGATCATCGTCGCGACGGACGACGGGGAGGAGCGGGAGTACAGCATCCCGAAGGGCCTTCACGTGAACGTGCAGGAAGGGGAGCGGGTGCGCGCCGGGGACGCCTTCACCGACGGCCCGAAGGATCCCCACAAGATCCTCGAGATCCTCGGGGAGCGGGAGTTGCAGAAGTACCTGCTCGACGGGATCCAGGAGGTCTACCGGCTGCAGGGCGTGAACATCAACGACAAGCACATCGAGG
>CAYLHQ010000030.1:0-47623 GCA_964383585.1 uncultured Acidobacteriota bacterium | reverse complement strand
ATCTCCCGTTCGTTCGAGCGGAACGCTCGGACCGGATCCAACCTCAGAGAATCGAATCAACCTCAGCTCGGGGAAGGGGTTCGACCGAAGATCCAACCTCCAACCATCCCCAGCGTTCGCGTCACGTTGCGACGCTGAGGACTCGAGTGACGCCGATCTCGTAGAGGAGCACCCCAGCGGCGAGAAGTCCGATCGCGACCGAGCGGCGGGCGAGTCCCGCGCCGCTTCCCCTCACTCGACCTTCCGAACCACGCCGCACGCCACGCGGCCCCCGGCGTTTCCGGTCGGCTGGGTCGTGAAGTCGTCCGCCGAGACGTGGACGATCACCGAGCGTCCGACGACGTTCGTTTCCGCCGGTCCGCCGATCGTCCAACGGTCGGTGGAGAAGACGAGGGACGCCTTGCCGTCCTCGCCGGCGACGAGGTTCCCGATGTCGCCGAGGTGGAACGGATCCTGCCCCCACAGGCCGTGATCGTGACCGGTCGGGTTCCAGTGCGGCCCGGCCGACATCGCGTCGGGGGCGGAACAGTCCCCGAACTCGTGGAGGTGGATCGCGTGCTCGCCGGGGGTGAGCCCTTGCACCTCCACCCGCAGCACGACCCCGCCCTCGTCGGTGGTGAAGGTCGCGCGGCCGGTGACGCCGGAATCGCTCCTCGCCTCCAGGATCGCCTCCGCCGACGCCTTGCGCGCTCCTTCCGCCGCCTTTCCGGCTTCCGGCGACCCCGCCGAGGGCTGCCCGCCGCCTCTGCAACCCACGGCGAGCGCGGCGACGACGAACGCCCCTAACGCGAGAATCCGGGTTCGGTTCATCTGCGTTCCTCCCGCCCGGAGGCACGATCGAGCGCGTCGCGCACGACCGCGTCCTCGGCGATCGAGGGCATCGTCACGCGAAGGCGCGGCTCGCGCTCCATCGCGCGGGCGATCGCGGAGCGTGCGCCCGGGTTCCGCGCCCAGGCCCTGCGTGCGATGCCGTTGTGGACGTCCCAGAAGAGCATCTGGCGGATCCGTCGATCGGCATCGGCGCTCCCGTCGATCATCATCCCGAACCCGCCGTTGATCGCCTCTCCCCAACCGACCCCTCCCCCGTTGTGGAGGCTGACCCAGGTGGCGCCCCGGAAGGCGTCGCCGATCACGTTCTGCACCGCCATGTCGGCGGTGAGATTCGACCCGTCGCGGACGTTCGCCGTCTCACGATACGGGGAATCGGTCCCCGAGACGTCGTGGTGGTCCCGGCCGAGGACGATCGGGGCCGACACGCGCCCCTCGCGGATCGCGGCGTTCATCGCGAGGGCGATCCGCGTCCTCCCTTCCGCGTCGGCGTAGAGGATCCGCGCCTGCGAACCGACGACGAGGCGGTTCTCCCCTGCCCGCCGGATCCAGCGGAGGTTGTCGAGGATTTGGCGGCGGATCTCGTCCGGCGCCTCCGCTGCCTGCGCCTCGAGGACGACGGCGGCGATCCGGTCGGTCTCCCGGAGGTCTTCTTCCCGCCCGCTCGTGCAGATCCAGCGGTACGGGCCGAACCCGTGGTCGAAACAGATCGGTCCCATGATGTCCTCGACGTACGAGGGGTAGCGGAAGGTTCCCTCCTCCGTCAGGACGTCGGCGCCGGCGCGCGAGGCTTCGAGGAGGAATGCGTTCCCGTAGTCCCAGAAGCGCATCCCCCGTGCCGCGACGGCGTTCACCGCCGCGACGTGCCGCCGGAGCGACGCGCGCACCCGCTCCCGGAACCCGGCGGGATCGGCGGTCATCATCCGGTTGGCGTCGTCGAACGAAAGGCCGACCGGGTAGTAGCCGCCCGCGAACGGGTTGTGGAGCGAGGTCTGGTCGGAGCCGAGGTCGACCGCGACCCCCTCCCGAGCGATCCGCTCCCAGAGGTCGACGACGTTTCCGAGGTAGCCGAGGGAGACCGCCTCGCGGCCGCGCCGCGCCTTCTCGATCCGGCGGAGGAGGCGGTCGAGGTCGGTCTCGACCTCCATGAGCCAGCCCTGGTCGAGGCGTGTCTCGAGCGGGCGCGGGTCGATCTCCGCGACGACCCCGACCGCCCCCGCGATCACGGAGGCCTTCGCCTGCGCCCCCGACATCCCACCGAGGCCGGAGGTCACGAAGACCCTCCCGGCGAGCCCCTCTTCCTCCGGTATGCCGAGGTACTTCCGGCCGGCGTTGAGAAGGGTGATCGTCGTGCCGTGCACGATCCCCTGGGGGCCGATGTACATGAACGATCCCGCCGTCATCTGCCCGTACGAAGTGACCCCGAGCGCGGCGAGGCGCTCGTAGTCCTCGGCGGTCGAGTGGTTCGGGACGACCATTCCGCACGTGACCACGAGACGCGGGGCCTCGGGGGTCGAGGGGAAGAGGCCGAGCGGATGGCCCGAGTAGAGGACGAGGGTCTGCTCGTCGGTCATCTCGGCGAGGGCGCGCATCGTGAGGCGGTACTGGGCCCAGTTCTGGAAGACCGTGCCGTTCCCTCCGTAGGTGATCAGCTCGTGCGGGTGCTGGGCGACTGCGGGGTCGAGGTTGTTCTGGATCATCAGCATGATCGCCGCCGCCTGGCGGCTTCGAGCGGGGTAGGAGTCGATCGATCTCGCGTGCATCGGGTAGTCGGGGCGGTAGCGGTCGATGTAGATCCGGCCGTACCGCTCGAGTTCGAGGGCGAGTTCGGGCGCGAGCTCTTCGTGGTGGCGGGTGGGGACGTAGCGGAGGGCGTTGCGGAGGGCGAGTTCCTTCCCGGCCCGGTCGAGCACCTGCCGGCGCGCGGGGGCGTGACTCACGTTCGGGTCGCGCGTCTTCGGCGCGGGGAGGACCTCGGGGATCCCTTCGAGAATCGAGGCTCGGAACTCTAGAGGGGACATTCCGGTTTTTATTCTAAAGACGGAAGGAGAGAAAAGGGACGGAAAAGGGGACTGGCACCGTTTCGGCTTTTCGAAAAGGTGCCAGTCCCCTTTTCTCCCTTACTCGTACCAGTAAAGAGCGAGGCTGATCGACCAACTTCCCCGTTTCACCAAGACGTCGTATCCGATGTCGTACGTCCCACCCGGCGGGAAGTGGGCCGTCATGTCGAGGTCCTGGTCGCACGGGGGGTCTGTGTGACACGCGACGTACCCGGGGCACCAGCCGGCGCGATCGAACGTGCAGGACGGATAGCCGCACGCGTTCCACTGGGTGCACCCCTGACAGAACGGATCTCCCGGATACCTGGGCACGCAGCACTCCCGCCATGGAACCGTCGTCCAGACCGCGGCACCGTTCTTCAGGATCCGGTTCGTCCGGTGGCAGAATTCGTCGCAGTTCTGGCACGTCCCCCCGGGGCAGTTCGCGTTCGACGTGCACGCCGCGCCGTCGTTGCTCCCGCCGTCGCAGTAGAGGGTGCCGCCGTGCCCCGAGACGAAGAGCCGCATCTTCACCTGGCTCGCGGTCGCGGGAATCGACACGGACTTCGTCGGCAGCGGAGCATCCCCCCACCCGACGAGCACGATTCCGTCCGCCGGCGGTTTCGGCGAGGCCTCTTCCGGCCGCTTCGAGAGGACGAACTCCGTCGTCACGTGCCAGCCCGCCTGGACGTAGTGCCCGATCTGCGCCCCGACGTACTTCCGCCCCTGGAGGAGCGGGAGGTAGGGAGTGATGTCCATCGAGAGGACCCGGGGCGGAACGACGCCGCTTCCCGCGGGGGGCGGCGCGTCGGTCCCGAACGGCGTCACGGCGTGGAGCAGCTCGAGGTTGTTCCCGTTCACGCAGGAGCCCCCGGACTGGATGCACGTTTCGTCGACCACGAGGAAGACCTCGGCCGTCCGGTCCCACGGGTCGCCGCAGGGGTTGTACCCGCCCTGCGCGGCGTCCTCGCCGCACTTGTTCGTGCACCCGTTCTGCCCCGCGACGCACAAGCGCGAATCCATCGTGAACGTGAGCGACACCTTGGTCCAGTCCCCCGGGGGAAACTCGACGGGAACCATCAGCTGCCAGCCGTCGGCGCGCTGGACGACCCCCGGACGCGGCGGGCATCTCGACGCGCCCCAGCATAGGTAGTCCTCGTCGTGCGCACGGAAGCGGACTCGTCCCGCGACCGCCTCCGCGTGCTCGTTCGAGAACGCGCCCTGGTTCCCGCGGACGTCCTCGGCGACGACGGCGAAGTAGTACGCCGTCTCGGGGGCGAGGCCGCTCATCGACGTCGCGAGGTCGAGACCGACGTCTTTGATCTGCGTGTACCGTCCCGGACCGGTGCCGTAGTACACGAGATACCGCGCGACCTCCGCGGAAGGCGACGCCGCCGTCCAGGTCAGCTCGACCGTCGTCTCCGTCCACGATCCGCTCAGAACGGGCGGCACCTCGACCCACGAGGCGCTCGACGCCGATTCGTTCCCGAACCCGTCGACGGCGGTGACGAGGTAGTGGTACGCGTCGGGAGCGGAAAGGGCCCCGGGGTCGCTGAAGGTCGTCCCCGGGACCTCCGCGACCCGGTTGCTCCCCGAAACGAGATCGGGGACGAAGTCGGGGGTCGTGCCGCGGTAGACGCGGTAGGCCGACACCGTCTCCGCGTTCCCGGCGGCGTCTTCGGTGACGGCGTCCCACGTCAACACGGCGTCTGCGGCGGAACGGTCGACGCGGAGGCCGGAGACTTCCGCGGGCTTCGTGACGTCGGCCGCCGCCGGTCCGGCGAGAACCCCGCAGACGGCGACGAAAGAGGCGAGGATCGTCCAGACGCGCATGCTTCCTCCCAAGGCCCGAACGTTCGGGATCGATTCGAGGGGGATCATGTACCGCGATCCGGCCCCGGAGTTCAAGGAAAGTCGGGAGGAGGGGTCGTTTCGGGTCTCTATACTGGACACGTGCTCTACCGCTCGAGCCCCGACGCGCGGCTCGCCCTCTGGCGGACGACCGGATGGCTGGCGGCCGCGCTCTGCGGCGCGATGGCGGCCCTGGGCGGGATCCAGCTCGCGATCCCCGGGCTCTGGGTTTCCGGGGTGACCGTCTTCGTTCTCGGAAGCCTCGGGCTTTGGGTTGTGCGCTCGATGTCCTACGACATCGGGGATTTCGACCTGACGGTCCGCATGGGGCTCTTCCGGCGCCGCATCCCGCTCGAGTGCATCGAGGGGGTTCTCCCGGCCCACCTGAGGACGCAGACGATCCCGCAGTCGCTCGACTACCTCGCCGTCGTCTACCGCAAGGACGGCCATCCGAAGGTCGCCCACCTCTACCCGGCCGATCCGGGAGGGTTCCTCGACGCGCTGGTCGCTCGGGCGCCCTTTCTCGAACGGCGCGGAGACCGCCTGGTGCGCACCCCGACGCTCAACTACCCGGGCTGACCGGCCGAGGCCCGCCCCAGCTCGAACCGGAGCGCCTCCTCGAGCCCGGGATGGCGGAACCGGAACCCTGCTTCCAGGAGCTTCCGAGGCTTCACGAACGCCCCCTCGAGGAGGAGCCGTTCCCCCATCTTGCCGAAGATCGCGCGAACGACGGGAGACGGGAGCGGCGCGATCGCAGGCCGGCGCAGCACCCTGCCGAGGGTCCGCGCGAACTCCCGCTGCGGTACCGCGTCAGGCGCGGTCGCATTGAAGGCCCCGGCGAGATCGTCCCGATGAAGAAGGAAGTGGACGATCCCGATCGCGTCGTCGAGGGCGACCCAGGACATTCCCTGCCGCCCCGACCCGAGGGGTCCTCCGGCGCCGAGAAGGAAGGGAGGGACGAGCTTTGCGAGCGCCCCTCCCTCGGCGGAGAGGACGGTGCCGAAACGGACGTGCGCGACCCGGATCCCGCGCTCTGCCGCGGGGCCGGCCGCACTCTCCCACGCGATGCACGTCTCGGTCAGGAATCCTTCTCCCGGGGCCGACGTCTCATCGACCGCCTCGCTCCCGCGATTCCCGTAGTATCCCACGGCGGAGGCGCAGATCAGGACCGCGGGAGGGCGCGAAAGGCGCGCGAGCGCCTCGGCGAGGAGGCGCGTGCTCCCGACGCGACTGTCACGGATCGCCCGCTTGCGCGCCTCGGTCCACCGGCCGGCGGCGATGTTCTCCCCCGCGAGGTGGACGACGGCGTCCAGTCCCTCGAGACCGTCCGCGTCGATCGACCCGCGGCCCGGATCCCAAGCGACGTCCCCCGGCGCGGCCGCCGATCGGACGACCCGCTTCACGCGATGGCCGCCCGCGGTCAGGAAGGCCCCCAGGGCACGTCCGACGAGCCCGGTCGCCCCCGTGATCGCGACCTCGAGGGTCTGTCCGCGGACCGCCGCGTGGCGCTCGAGGTCTCCGCGGGTCACCGCGTGGCGCCGCGCGAAGAGCCGCTCGATCGACCGCCGCGCGACCGCCCCGCCGAGGAGGCTCCCGAGGGGGCCGAGGGGAAGCGCGTACTCGATGTCGTCCTCGAGCGTGCAGGCGTCGGGCCCGTCCGGAAGGAAACGGTGGCGGTGCCGCCAGTGCGCGAACGGGCCCGAGATCTGAACGTCCTCGAACGACCGCCCCGGCTCCACGGGGCCGTGCTCGGCGACCCAGCGGACCGGGACGGGGCCGAGCCGGGCCTCGATCTCGAGCCTCGTCCCCTCGCCGATTCCCGCGGCCGAGCGATGGACGACCTTCACGGGGGACCAGGGCGGACTCAACCGTTCGAACGCCCCGGGGCGCGCGTGCCACGCGAACGCTTCCTCGGCGGAGACCGGAAGACGCGCGCGGGCGACGAAGCGGTTCATGAGGCCCTCACACCGGGGGTCGCGAGCCCCTGCGGTAGCCGGTCAACTCGACGTAGCCGCTCCCGATCTCGCGGCCGGACGGGTCGGTCACAGCGACCGCCCCCTCATAGTAATCGACCCCTCCGGAGAGGCGGCTCCGGTTCTCCTGATCGGCGATCCGGGGGAGGATCGTGAGCGCGAGCCCCGCGGAAGGGACCTCGAGCGTCCACGCCGCCGGGTACTCCGCCCCCGAGACCGCCCGCCAGCGGGCGGTGGCGTGGAGCGTCCACCCCCCGTCGGGGAGATAGCGCGGCGTCCCGTCGGCGGCGACGAGGGTCGCGCTCCGCCAGTCCGCCGAGCCGTCGGCGCGACGCAGGACGTAGGCCATCAGGTCGCGGCCGTCGGCGAGCCTCAGGCTGAACCAGTCCCAGCCGGCCTGCTCCTCGGAGAGTTGGGACGAGCCGAACTCCTTGTCCATCCAGGACGTCCCGCGCACGCGGAAGCGCTCGCCGAAGACGGTGATCGCCCCTGCCGTGCGCAGGCGCGGGAACGAGTAGTAGAGGCTCGCGGCCGAGGGGCCGGTCCCCTTCCGGCTGAGCCCTCCGGGGCCCTGGAGGACGAGCGGCTTGTCCGGAACCGTCGAGAGATCGATCGCGATCCCCGCGCGGTCGTCTTCCATCGAGAACTCGAACCCGTCCCCCGTCCAGTCGAGGCTCCACGAGCCCTTCGATCCGGGAGCGGCCCGCGCGGTCGCGATCGGGCGGTCGGGAAAGGAGCGGAACCCGCCGAGGATGGGGGCCGCCCGGTGGAGGGTCTCGGCGAAACGGTGCGCCTCCTTCGCGAGGTCGGTGATCGCGGCGTGCCCCATGACGAGATCGGCCGCCGCCCAGCCGGAGTCGAGCGCGACCGGCCCCGGCACCAGTCCCACCTTGAAGATCGTGAACTGGTAGCCGAAGCGACGGGTCGGATCCTCCTCCGAGACGAGGTCCCCCGTGAAGTACCACCACTCCGTCCGGTAGCCGCCGTGGGGCCAGTGGTCGCGGGGGAACGACCATTCGTACCCCGCCTCCGCGCGCTTCCAGCCGTCCGCCGGCGCGGAGGTCGCGACGAGGAGCGCGAGTGTCGCCACGAGGACCGCGCGGCGCCTAGAGATCGTCACGGGACAGCTCCGTCGCCGGCGTGCGGCTCGCGCGAACCGCCGGGTAAAGGCTCGCGGCGATCGCGGCGGCGAGGATCGTGAGGGCTTGCCCGGCGAGCTCCCTCCACGGCCAATGGAGGGCGATCGTCCAGCCGAACCACGTTCGATTGATCAGGAACACGAGAACGAGGGCGAGCGCGATCCCGCCCCCCGAGCCGAGCAGAAGACCGAACGCCGCCATCCCGAGCCCCTTCCCGAGGAAGACACCGAAGATCCGACGGCGTTCCGCCCCGAGCGCGCGGTAGAGGGCGAGCTCCGAGACGCGCTCGCGCGCGAGCACGAGGAGGGTGAGGGTGATCCCCGCCGCGGCGACGACGAGACACATCCCCTGGAGGAGCCGCGTCACGGCGAAGGTTCGGTCGAAGATCGCGAAGACCTCCTCGCGCAGGCTCCGGTTCGATCTCACCTGGAGCGGCACGCCCGCGAAGCGAGCGCGGACCGTGTCGGCGAACGCCTCGGGGTCGATCCCCTCCTCGAGGGTCAGGGCGACGTTGCTCGCGCTTCCGGGACCGAAGATGCGCTCGAAGGTCCGCATCGCGACGACCGCCCCCCCGGTCTCGGACGAGTAGTCGTGGAAGATGCCGGCGATCGGCAAGGAGACCGCGCCGTCGGGTCCGGCGAACCGGAAGGGATCGCCGACCGAAAGCCGCTCCCGGCGCGCGAACGGCTCGCTGACGAGGGCGGCCTCCCCCTCGCGAAGGGCTCGAAGCGCCTCCCGGATCTCCCCCTCCACCAGGGTGAAGCGCGGTGTCTCGTCCGCTCCCCCCGTCTCGACCCCACCGATCGTGATCCGGCGCCCTCCCGACTCGACGAAGGCCTGCCGGAGACGGTCGACCGAACGGACCCCCGGAAGGGAGGCGAGACCGCGCTCGACGTGGGGATCGAGGCGCGACTCGCGGCGGGCCCGCTGCCACGACTCGGTGGTGACGTAGACGTCGGCGCGGAGGGTCTCGCCGATCCAGAGATCGACCGTGCGCCGGAACGAGCCGATCATCAGGGTGATCCCGACGAGCATCGAGACGGCGACGGAGAGGGCGGCGACCGCGAAGGCGGTCGTCCCGAGGCGAACGCCCAGGGTCCGCGCCCCGTACAGGAGGCCGAACCCCCTCGCCGGAAGCCGTGCGGCGAGGTGGCGGAGGAGGCTCGGGACCCACAGCGGCAACGCGAGGAGGAGAGCGACCGCGAGGACGAAGCCGGCGGGACGCCACGTTTCCCCGCCCCACGCCGCGGAGATGCCGCCCGTCGCGAGGATCGCGAGGCCCACGAGCGAGAGGGCGCTCGAGGCGCGGCCGATCCTTTCGTGGAGCGTGAACGGGGCGAGCAGATCCTTCGTCTCCTTCCGCGCCACGTCGATCGCGGGGAAGGCCGCCCCGGCGAGGACGCCCCCCGCCCCGATCGCCGCGGCGAGGAGGAACAGGCCCCGTGGGAGAACGAGGGTCTCGATCTCCTCGAGCATGTAGAGGTTCGAGAGGGTCGCGCTGACCGTCTCGACGTTCGCTCGGGCGGCCCACCACCCGAGGGGGATCCCGAGACCGACGCCGAGCGCTCCGAGCAGCGCCACCTCCGCGACGATGATCCCGAGCACCTGGACGGGGCTCGCGCCGACCGAGCGGAGGAGCCCGAACTCCCCGCGCCGCCGCACGAGCGCCGCCTGCGTCGCCGCGTACACGAGGAAGCCGCCGACGAAGAGGGAGATCAGGCTGAGCGCGGTGAGGTTCAGGCGGAACGCCGCCAGCAGACCCGACGCTCTCTGGCGGCGCTGCTCCGGGGTCACGACATCAACGCCCGCTCCGGCGGCCCGCGTCAGCCGGGCGGCGAGGTCCTCCCGGTCGGCCGTGGGCGCTCCGACGACGTCGATCTGGGTCAGTTCCCCCGCCGCCCCGAAGAGGTGCTGGCTCTGCGCGACGTCCATCACGACGAGACGGCGGCTCGCGAGCGGCGTGAGCCTCCGGAAGTCGACGAGGGCCCCGACGGTCAACTCGACGCGACGAGTCCCGCTCGTGACCGTGAACCGGTCTCCCGGGCTCCACCCCATCTCCCGTGCGAGCTCGGGGGTGACGGCGGTCCAGCCCGGGACGGCGAGGACGTCGCCGATCTCTCCCCTCGGGGCTTCGTCCGACCAGGGGATCCGGACCGGGAGGAAGAGGTCGGTCCCGACGATCTCGAGAAAGAACGCCTCCCTCCCGGCGAGGGCGACCTCGATCGTGTGGAGGGGGAAAGCGTGCTCGACGCCGTCCACCTCCGCGACGCGGGCGAAGACCGACTCGGGGAGGAACGGCCCGCGCGGGAGGACCGTGAGGTCGACCTCCCCGCTCAACGCCTTGACGCTCCCCTCGAAGGCGCCGAGGGCGTTCCGGTTCAGGATCTGGATCGAGAGGACCGAGCCGACCCCGAGGGCGATCCCGAGCACGGTGAGAGCGAAGAGGGTCCGCCCCGCGCGGAAGTGGGCGGCGAGGGCGCGGAGGAAGTATCGGATCATGGGCGCTCGAGCGCGCCGCTCTGGAGACGCCACCGCTCGTCCGCGAGCGCGGCGAGGTCCGAGCTGTGCGTGACGTAGACGAGCGTGCTCTCCTCCTCCCGGGCCATGCGGAGGAGGAGGTCCATGACGGCGCGGCTGTTCTCGTCGTCGAGGTTTCCCGTCGGCTCGTCGGCGAGGATGAGCGCGGGCTTGCGGACGAGCGCCCGGCAGAGGGCGACCCGCTGCATCTCCCCACCCGAGAGCTTCTGCACCGGGTCGGGCGCCCGGTCGGCGAGCGACACGCGGGCGAGCAACTCGAGCGCGCGCTCTTTCGGCGCGTTCCCGCGCTCCCCGGCGATCCAGCACGGAAGAAGGACGTTTTCGAGGACGCCGAGGTGCGGAAGAAGGTGGAAGAACTGGAAGACGAGCCCGATCGCGTCCCTGCGGATCTTCGCCCGGGCGTGCTCCCCGAGCTCCGCGAGGTCGAGGCCGTGGAGCCGGACGCTCCCCTCGGTCGGCCGATCGATCCCGGCGGCGAGGTGGAGGAAGGTGCTCTTGCCGCTCCCGCTCCGCCCGATGATCGAGACGACCTGTCCTCGCCGGATCGACGCCGTGACCTCCCGGAGGGCGTGGCGGGATCCGCCGCCCGGGCGGCCGTAGACCTTGGATACACGCTCGAACGCGAGTGCCGGGATGTCGTTCATCGGGGTCACGTTACCAGGCGGTTGGAAAACGGTCCGGCGCGGCGCTACCATCCCTCTCCCTCGAACGCTCGCCCACCTTCGGAGACCCGATGCGACGCGTATTCGGACTCTACTCCAACTCGGTCGGCAAGAAGATCTCGATGGCGGTGACGGGGATCGTCCTCTTCGGCTTCGTCTTCGTCCACATGATCGGCAACCTCAAGATCTTCGAGGGCCCGGAGAAGTACGACGCCTACGCGCACTTCCTCCGGACCGTCGGGGCGCCCGCGCTCGGCGAGGGGCAGGCCCTGTGGATCTTCCGCATCGTGCTCCTCGCGGCGGTCGGCGTCCACGTCCTCGCCGCGGCTCAGCTCACGCTCCAGAGCTGGAGAGCGCGGGGGACACCCTACAAGGTGAAGAAGGATCTCTCCTTCGACTACGCCTCGCGCACGATGCGCTGGGGCGGAGTGATCCTCGCGGCGTTCGTGATCTACCACCTCATGCACCTGACCTTCGGAACGGCCCATCACGATTTCTCCGATTCGGTCTACCGGAACGTGGTGAGCGGGTTCCAGCGTTGGCCGGTCTCGCTCGCCTACATCGTCGCGATGGTCCCGCTCGCCCTCCACGTCTACCACGGCCTCTGGAGCGCGACGCAGACCCTCGCCCTCGACAACCCGCGGATCGAGCCCTGGCGGCGCCCCGTCGCCGCGGGGATCGCGCTCGTCCTCGCCGCGGGGAACGTCTCCATGCCGGTCGCCGTGATGGCCGGCATCGTGAAGTAGGAGGGGACCATGGAACTCGACGCCAAGATCCCCTCGGGACCGATCGAAGAGAAGTGGGACAGGCACCGGTTCGAGCTCAAGCTGGTGAACCCGGCGAACAAACGGAAGTACCGGATCCTCGTCGTCGGTTCCGGGCTCGCGGGGGCCTCCGCGGCCGCGAGCCTCGGCGAGCTCGGCTACAAGGTCGATTGCTTCACCTACCACGACAGCCCGCGCCGGGCCCACTCGATCGCCGCGCAGGGAGGGATCAACGCCGCGAAGAACTACCAGAACGACGGCGACTCGATCCTCCGCCTCTTCTACGACACGGTGAAAGGGGGCGACTTCCGCGCGCGCGAGGCGAACGTCTACCGCCTCGCCCAGATCAGCGGCGCGATCATCGACCAGTGTGTCGCCCAGGGGGTCCCCTTCGCCCGGGAGTACGGAGGGACGCTCGCGAACCGCTCCTTCGGCGGCGCGCAGGTCTCGCGGACCTTTTACGCCCGAGGTCAAACCGGGCAGCAGCTCCTGATCGGCGCCTACCAGTCCCTGAGCCGCCAAATCGCCCTCGGCTCGGTCGCCATGCACAACCGGTGCGAGATGCTCGACCTCGTCGTCGTCGACGGACGGGCGCGTGGGATCGTCACGCGAAACCTCGTGACGGGGAGGATCGAGTCGTGGGTCGGGGACGCGGTCGTCCTCGCGACCGGAGGGTACTCGAACGTCTACTTCCTTTCGACGAACGCGAAGGCGTGCAACGCGACCGCCAAGTGGCGCGCCCACCGCCGCGGGGCGCTCTTCGCGAACCCCTGCTTCACGCAGATCCACCCGACCTGCATCCCGCCGGCGGGGGACTGGCAGTCGAAGCTGACCCTCATGTCGGAATCGCTCCGGAACGACGGGAGGATCTGGGTCCCGAAGAACGCGGGGGACACGCGGGCGCCGGGTTCGATCCCCGAAGAGGACCGCGACTACTACCTCGAGCGCCTCTACCCGTCGTTCGGGAACCTGAGCCCGCGCGACATCTCGTCGAGGCGCGCGAAGGAGGCGGTCGACAGCGGCCGCGGCGTCGGCCCGCGGAAGAACGGCGTCTACCTCGACTTCGCCGAGGCGATCGGCCGTCTCGGGAAGGCGGTCGTCGCGGAACGGTACGGAAACCTCTTCGAGATGTACGAGCGCATCACGGGGGAAAACCCCTACGAGACCCCGATGCGCATCTACCCCGCCCCCCACTACACGATGGGAGGCCTGTGGGTCGACTACAACCTGATGTCGAACCTCCCCGGACTCCACGTGCTCGGAGAGGCCAACTTCTCCGACCACGGGGCGAACCGTCTCGGGGCCTCGGCCCTCATGCAGGGTCTCGCCGACGGCTACTTCATCATCCCGTACACGATCGGCGACTACCTCGCGCGGGGGGGCATCGCCAAGATCTCGACCGACCATCCGGAGTTCCGGCGCGCCGAGGAGGAAGCGGAGGGGAGAATCCGGCGGCTCATGGAGGCCGACGGAAACCGGACCGTCGACTCGTTCCACCGCGAGCTCGGCCGGCTCATGTGGGACCACTGCGGCATGGCGCGGACGGAGGCCGGGCTACGCGACGCGATCGGGAAAATCGCCGCCCTCCGCGAGGAGTACGGGAAGAACGTGAAGCTCGTCGGGCGGCCCGGCGACCTCAACCTCACCCTCGAGAAGGCGCTCCGCGTCGCCGACCTCTTCGAGCTCGGCGAGCTGATGTGCCGCGACGCGCTCTCGCGCGACGAGTCGTGCGGCGGGCACTTCCGGGAGGAGCACCAGACGGAGGACGGCGAGGCGAAGCGCGACGACGTACGGTTCGCCTTCGTCTCGGCGTGGGAATGGAAGGGTCCCGGCGCGGAGCCGGCCCTCCACAGGGAACCGCTCACCTTCGAGTACGTGAAGCCGAGCCAGCGGAGCTACAAATAATGAACCTCATCCTCCACGTTTGGCGCCAGCCGGGTCCCGACCAGCCGGGCAACTTCGTCCGCTACGAAGCGACGGACATCAGCGACCATGCCTCCTTCCTCGAAATGCTCGACATCGTCAACGAGCGTCTGACCGAGAAGGGGGAGGAACCGATCGCCTTCGAGCACGACTGCCGCGAGGGGATCTGCGGCTCGTGCGGGATCGTGATTGACGGTTCGCCCCACGGGCCCCACAAGGCGACGACAACCTGCCAGCTCCACATGCGGCACTACAAGGACGGCGACGAGATCTGGATCGAGCCGTGGCGGGCGAAGCCCTTCCCCGTCCTCAAGGACCTGGTCGTCGACCGGAGCGCCTTCGAGCGGATCCTGCAGGCGGGGGGGTACGTCTCGGTCAACACCGGCAGCGCCCCCGACGCGAACGCGATCCCGATCCACAAGGACGACGCCAACCTCGCGATGGACGCCGCGCAGTGCATCGGCTGCGGCGCCTGCGTCGCGGCCTGCCCGAACGCCTCCGCGATGCTCTACGTGTCGGCCAAGGTCTCGCACCTCGGCCTCCTTCCCCAGGGGCAGCCGGAGCGGCACGAGCGGGTCCTCGACATGGTCGCGCGGATGGACCAGGAGGGGTTCGGCAGTTGCACGAACCACGGCGCCTGCCAGAACGCCTGCCCCAAGGAGATCGGGGTGAACTTCATCGCGTGGCTGAACCGCGACCTCCGGAAGGCGACCCTCCGTCCCCGGCGGAAGGCGAAGGGGTCGGCCGGGGCGGCAGCGTAGGGAGGGGCGCTGGCGCCTTCGCTGCTGCCCGGCTACCCTATGAGGACCAATTTGGTTCTCTTTCGAAGGAGGCAGCAGACATGAAGCGATTCGGTGCGTTGACCGCGGTTCTGGCTCTCGCGTTCGTCCTCTCCGCCCCGGCCGTCGCCGGCGCGGGCCACGACCACGGTAAGGAGGCCACGATGACCGGGTGGATCTCCGACGCCAACTGCGGCGCCAAGAACGCGAACGCCGAAGGGGCGGGTTGTGCGAAGTCGTGCATCAAGGGCGGCTCCGCTGCGGTGCTCGTCGTGGGCGAGAAGGTCTACACGATCAAGGGCGACGGCAAGAAGTACATGGACCACGCCGGCAAGGAAGTGAAGGTGACCGGCACGGTCGACGGCGACACGATCGCGATCAAGTCGATCGAGCCCGCCGGCAAGGCCTGATCCAGGGTTTCGACGATGCAGGAAAACGGCCGCCCCTCGGGGCGGCCGTTTTCGTTTCACGCTTCCGTTTCGAGGAAGATCGTGCCCACCCTTCCGATCCTCCGGAAGTGCTCGTCGTAGGTGAGCACGCTCGCTCCGGCCCGCGCCGCCGTCGCCGCCACCCACATGTCGTTCGTGGGGGCGGGCGTTCCCTTCCCTCTGAGCTCGGCGAGGATCTCCCCGTACAGGCGCGCGACGTCGCCGTCGACCGGCAGTTCATGGACGATCGGATGGTCGAGGAACTTCCGAAGGGCGCGGGCGTTCTCGTCCGTCCGCTTCCCCTGGAGGAATCCGGCCCAGAGCTCCCCGAGGACCACGGTGGGAACGCCGATCCAATCCGCGCAGTCGAGGAGCGCCACGACCCGCGTCTCCCCCTCGCGGAAACGGCTGTAGGCCGAGGTGTCGAGGCAGTAGCGGCTCAACGCCAGAGATCCTCGTCGATCTGCTCCGTGTCGGCGATGCTCGCCTCGAATGTTCGGCGCTCGGCCGCGGCCCAGCCCCCGGCGAGCGCGGCGAGGCCGTTGCTCTTCGGAGACCCCGTCCCCACGCCGAGGGCTTGACGGAGGAGATCGAGCACCGTCTGGTTGAGCGACGTGCCCCGACGCCGCTTCTCCCGTTCGAGCGCGCGACCGAGATCCTCCGGGACGTTCCGGACGGTGAGGTGCTTCATGACGGCGGATGCATTCATGCGGCATATTCTATGAATGCATTCAGTCGCTGTCAAGGCACTACGGAGCGCACCCCCCGCTCGTCCTCGGGTAGTCGCACCCGGGAAGCCCCGAGGCCTCCGGCCTCTCCTCCCCCGCCGAATCGGTCCCGTACGAGCCCTCGAAGGCACCGTCGTTGCCCACCACGACGAAGTGGATCCAGGTCCCGGGCGCCGGATCGCCCGGGTCGAACGACGCCGCCCCAGACGCACCGAGCGCACACGCCTGCCCGGTCCAGACGAGCCCCGTGAGCGGCCCGCTCGCCGATCCCCACAGGGCGACGTGGTCCGAGGCGCAGGCAGCGGGAGCGTAGGAGACCTCGACCGCAGTTCCGACCCCGCGCGACGCGAGGAGCGGCGTCCCCGACGGGCTCGCCTCCTGCGGCGCGCTCGCCCCCGGGACCGAGACAGTCGCCTCGTTCGAGTCGGCGCTCTCGGCGGTGCTGCGGAAATCGGAGAAGACGTCGCGGACGCGGTAGGCGTAGGTCCGTCCCGGCTGGGTCGTCCCGTCCTCCCATGCCGTCGCCGCCGGGTCGAGACCGTCCGCGACGAGGAGGAGCGGCCCCGACGGCTCCTCGCGGCGGTACACCCTCCACGCGTCGATCCCCCCGCACTGCGACGGCGGGTTCCGCTCGACGCGGACCGCGCTTCCCGTCCACGACGCCACGACCCCCGTCGGCGCGGGGGGCGGGAGGACCGCGTCGTAGGTCACGATCCCCGCGGAGAGGTCGGACGCCACGCGGCTCCCCCACGCCCACTCCTTGTAGGTCGCGTCGCAGCGGAGGTACAGCTCGAACCAGCCGGTGACGTAGCGCAGGTACCGCTGGTGCCGCGTCGCGTTCCACGCGCCGCACGTCAGGGCGCAGCCGAAGAAGTCGTTGTCCTTCTCCGGGTCGCAGTGGTTCGCGCCGACGAGCTTCACCCCCCGCTTCTGCGGGTTCGCCGCGGCGTAGAGGTCCTCGCTCGAACCGTCGGCGTTGCAGGAGGAGGGCTCGGAGTACGTGATCGCGACCGGTTTCGCGACACTCGGAAGCGAACCTGCGCCGAGCCCGTTGTTGTCGACCGGGTCCATCGGTGCGGAGGCCTTGACGCGAGGGTCGCGCGAGGCGCAGACGAGCGCCTGGAGCCCGCCGGCCGAGTGTCCCGACGTGCCGAGGCGGTCGGTCGCGACGCGGCCGAAGAAGATCGACGCCGGATCGCCGTCCCGCGCGACGATCCAGTCGAGGACGTCGCTCATCTCGTCGGCGTTCCCCGAGTGGTCGCACCCCTGGAGAATCGAGCAGACGAAGTTCGGGATCACGACGAGAAAGCCGCGGCTCGCGAGGTGGGTCCCGAAGTCGTTGTAGCGGTCCTTGTTCCGGGAAAATCCGTGGCCGTAGACGACCGCGGGCATCCGCCCCGCCGCGGGGTCGACCGTCGCCCCGCCGTCGGCGGAGGGGTAATAGACGTCGGCGTTTCGTGTGGCGCCCCCCTCGACGGGGATGTCGACGTTCCGGCGGGCGGTCGCGAGCGGGCCCGGAAGCCCGGGATCGGTCGCGGCGAGGAGGGGAGAGACGGCGAGGAGGAAGACGAAGAGGATCGCTCTCATGCCCGTAAAGATACGTCGGCAAAGAGCCGACGCGCATTGCCGTCGAGGATTCTCCTCTTCGTCTCGTCGGGGAGCCCGAGCGCGAGGAATTCGAGCACGTTCTTGCGGAGGTCGGGGACTCCCGGCCCCGGCCAGTCGCTCCCCCACAGGCAGCGGTCCGCGACCCGGGAAAGGCGGGGAAGGTAGTCGAGGAGCCTCCGGGGCGGGATTCCGGAGAGTTCGAGCCAGACCCTCGGGTGTCTTCGGGCGAGGAAGAAGGCGGTCTCGGTGTGGAGCGGCCGGCCGGCGTGCGCGAGGATCAGGTCGAGAGCGGGAAAGTCGACCGCCACGTCGTCGCACGGCATCGGGTCGGCGAAGACGTTCCGCGCCCCGGGGAAGACCGACGTGCCGGTGTGGACGGTGACCGGGATCCCCCGCTCTTCCGCGACCTTCAGGACCTCGCCGATCGCGCGCCCCGGCCCGCCGGTGCGGTAGTCGTTCATCGCGAAGAGCTGGTGAGGGGGGTGGAACTTGAAGGCGCGGATCCCGAGGTCGAGGACGCGGTTCGCCTCACCCGCGGGGTCCCGCTCGAGCCGGGGGTGGACCGAACCGAACGCGATCAGGCGATCGGGGGCCTCGGAGCAGTAGCGCGCGCACCAGGCGTTGATCTCGCGCGGGTATCCGATCACGTCGGGGGCGACGTAGGCGACGATCGCCGCGCGCTCGATCCCGTTCCGGTCGAGGAAGTCGAGGAACGCGCGGGAGGACTCCCCGTACTCCGCGGCGAAAGGCTCCATGAGGGCGTGGGCGTGCGGCAGCATCGCCCCCTTCGGATGGAGGTGGACGTGGAGGTCGGTGACGGGGAATCCCTCGACCACCTACTCCCCGCTCCAGTCGAAGAAGCCGCCCCCCGATTTCTTCCCGAGCCGCCCCGCCGCGACCATCTCGCGAAGGATCTTCGGAGGGGCGAACGCTTCGGAACGCAGTTCCCGGTGGAGGTGCTCCGCGATCGCGAGCCTGACGTCGAGCCCGACGAGGTCGGTCAGGCGCAGGGGACCCATCGGATGCCGGTAGCCGAGGGTCATCGCCTTGTCGATGTCTTCCGCGGAGGCGACCCCCTGCTCGAGCATCCGCATCGCCTCGAGTCCGAGAAGCACCCCGAGGCGGCTCGTCGCGAACCCGGGGAGGTCGCGCACGACGATCGGCTCCTTCCCCATGCGGCGCCCGCTGGCGACCGCCGTCTCGACCGCGGCCTCCCCCGTCGTCTCGGCCCGCACGACCTCGAGGAGGGGCATCACCGGGACCGGGTTGAAGAAGTGCATCCCCACGACGCGCTCCGGCCGCGCGGTCGCCGCCGCGATTCTCCCAACCGGCAAGGACGACGTGTTCGTGGCGAGGACGGCGCCTTCGGGGGCGAGGCGGCCGAGATCGTCGAAGAGCCTCCCCTTGAGGTCGAGATCCTCCGGCACCGCCTCGATCACGAGGTCGGCCTCCGCGACCGCTTCCGCGAGGCCGGGCGCCTTCCGCAGCCGGCCGAGCGTCTCGTCGCGCGTCAAGGCGTCGATCTTCCCCTTCTCGACGAGGCGATCGAGGTTCTTGCGGACCGCGGCGATCCCCCGCTCGAGCGACTCGGGAAAGGCGTCGAAAAGCGCGACCTCGAACCCCGACACCGCCGCCGTCTGGGCGATCCCGCCGCCCATCGTCCCCGCGCCGACGACCGCGACCTTCCGGATGGAATCCAACTCCGTCCCCCTTCGTCCCGGCGCGTCCGACTGCCGGAACGCGGGATTCTAGCGCCCGCTCCGGTATGCTCGTCTCCCCGTGAGCGCGTTTCCTCGGATCCTTCTGACCGCGGCTCTGGCACAGCTCGGGGGGTACCTCGCCCTCCTGACGGCGGCCGGCAGGGCCTACCTCCGCGGGGAGATCGAGGACGCGGGGCGACGGTCGAGATCGCTCGCGATCCCGACGCTGATCGTCTCCCTCGTGGCGCTCTGGAGCGGGTCGCGCCTCGTCGACGACGCTCCGCGTCCGGGCCTCTGGCTCGCCTCGCTCGCCCTCGTTGCCGTCTCGGCGCTGTCGGCCTTCCTGGGGGCCCTCTCGCGGAAGCCCGTGCCCTCCGTCTGGGTGGCCTGGGCGGCGTTCGCGGCGGCGGTCGCCTCGGCCGCCGCCGCGGTCGTCACGGGGTCGTGACCCGGAGCGAATAGGTCCCGTGGATCCCGACGTCGGTCGCGTGCCGCGAGCGGACGTAGAAGGTGTCGGTCCGAGGGGCCGTCCAGGTCACGAGCGACGACGGATCGGAGGCCGACCGGTCGTCGTTCGACGCGAGGACGGTCGACCCGTTCGTGTCGAGGATTTCGATCAGCGTGTTCGCGTCGGAGAGGAGATCGATCGTTTCGACGGTGTACGCGGTCCCCGAGACCGCGTCCAGACGGAACAGGTCGGTGTCGGCCTGCCCCTTCCCGTCGCCGTCCGGGTCGGCGAAGTAGGTGAGGCGAAGCGCCGGGTCGTTCGAGAAGATCGCGATCGCCTGCCCGGTCGTGTCGTTCGGTTCTTGGGCATCGGGCCGGTAGTCGATCGACAGGAAACCGAAGATCTCGCGCATCTCGAAGAGGAACCCGTTCGCGATCGTCGCGTCGAACCAACCGTTCCAGAAAGACTCGTGCGTCACGGTCGATGCCGACTTCACGGGACCCGAGAACACCTGCCAGACCTCGCGGTCGGGGAGCGAGAGGAGATCGTGAGTCTCGTCGACTCCCGGCGAGAAATCGGAGGTCGACGCCCCGTCGCCGATGTCCCAGAGGCTCCGCGCGACGGTGACCTCGCTCGTGGCGCCGTCGCAGGCGTATTGAATCTCGTCCTCGAGGTCGAACCAGTTGGTGGCCCCACCGGGGCCGGAGGCTCCGCTGGTGCGGACGTAGACGCTCGCGGGCCCGATTCCCGCGCGCCGGATCACCGCGTTCCCGAGATAGGTCGCCCGCCCCTCGTCGAACGCGAGGCGCAGGTCCTCGTTGCAGTCGGAGAGGGCGTGGATCCCGCCGGGGTTGCTCGACTTCGAGTGGATGTTCATCGCGTAGTGCCCCCACTCGTGGAGAATCACCGTGTCGTCGTACCCCGCGGTGTCGCGGAGCGTGATCGTGTAGCCCGAAGTGGTGGAAACCGTCACTCCGCCCGCGGCGGCCCATTTCAGCGTGAGGGCCTGCTTCGAGGTCGGCCACGACCCGTGCACCGCCTTGAGGTAGTCGGCGCCGTGGATCCCCATGTCGAAGATGTTGAACGCTTCTCCGCCGGCGAAGGCGGGGGCGGTCACGGTCCCGAAGTCGACGTTCACGGTCGGAGCGTGGCCCGCGACCTCCGGCCCGAGCCCCGCATAGACCGACCCGCCGTGGTTCGTGACTTTCACGAAGAGACCCGAGGTCTGCGTCGTCGACGCGAGCACCCGGACCCTCACCCTCCGGGTGGAGGAGTCGACCACCGCGATCGAGAAGCTCCCGTCGGCCGCCGTCTTCCCCTTCGCGAGAATCGCCTTGGAGCCGGTCTTCGCGGCGTCGTAAACCTCGACGTCCGCGAAGCGCACCGGGCGCACCGTGATCGTCCCCGCGAACCCGGTCTCGTTCCAGTCCCGGTCCTCGTAGACGAACCGGCCGGTCGCGGTCCAGTTGGCGAAGGCGGCGCCGGAGTGGAGGGAGACGACGATCGCCGCCATCGCGAGCGCCCGGGGCTTCATGGTCGCACCTCGAGGGGGAAGGAGGCGACCTCGCCGTCGTCGTCCGGGGCGAAGCCGGGAACGCCGAGAGGCACCCGGATCGCGACCTCGTCCCTCTCGTCTCCCGCGACCCCCTGGAGGATCAGTTCGTGCACCCCCTCGCCGATGAGCGGGACGAAGAGCCTTCGCAGGATCCCCTCCCCCTCGATCGCGACCCCTTCGACCGGCTCCCGCCGGGGGTCGAGGACGCGGAGTTCGAACCCCTCGAGGTCCGCCCCACGGAGAACCCTGACTTCGAGAACGGCGAGCGCGCGGACGGGCTGTCCGCGAAAGGTTCCGACCTCTTCGAGAGAGGCGGCGCGGGCAAAGAGATGGATCGGACCGGTCGGCTCGACGGCGCGCGCGGTCGCCGTCGCGAGGAAGGCGAGCACCACGACGGCGCAGATGCGTCCGCTGGACCGATGGCGAACTCGTGACATGCGCTCCTCCTGAGGGACGATCGGACGGAAGCCGCGCGTCGCGCGCCGCTCCCGTTCGCTGTTTACGCGGGTCGCAGGGCGCTGTCAAGTCGATCTCGGTCGAGATTTCGCTCCGTTCGTTCTCCGCTGCTAGACTTTCGCCTCACGCCCGCCGCGAAGACCGAGAAGGAGACCGCATGAGCCGCCCAGCCGACCGCCCGTTCAAGACCCTCGCCGTCATCGGCGCGGGGAACATGGGAAGCGGGATCGCCCAGAAGATGGCGACCGAAGGGTTCCCCGTGACCCTCGTCGACCTCGACGACGCGAAGGTCGCCCGCGGGATCGGGATCATCGAGGAGACCCTGAAGCAGGGGGTCGAGCGGAAGATCTTCCGTCCGGAGGCGGCGCAGGCGATCCGCGGGCGGATCCGGGGGACCTCGAACTGGGACGATCTGAAAGACGCCGACCTCGCGGTCGAGGCGGTCTTCGAGGACAAGCAGGTCAAGCAGGAGGTCTTCGCGCGGCTCGAGGCGGTTTGCCGCGAGGACGCGATCCTCGCGACGAACACGTCGTCCTTCGCCGTGACCGACCTCGCGTCGAAGGCGAAGCGCCCCGACCGGATCGTCGGCCTCCACTACTTCTACCACCCCGCGAAGAACCGCCTCGTCGAGGTCATCCCCGGCGCGAAGTCGGATTCGGAGGCGGTCCGCCGGGTCTGGTCGCTCCAGGAGCGGATCGGGAAGACGCCGATCGCCTCCGCCGACGCCTCCGGCTTCATCGTGAACCGCTACTTCGTCCCCTGGCTCAACGAGGCGGTGCGCCTTCTCGAGGAGCGCGTCGCGGACATCCCGACGATCGAGGCGGCCGCCAAGAAGACCTTCGGGGTCGGCATGGGCCCGTTCGAGTTGATGAACGTGACCGGCGTTCCGATCGCGATGCACGCCGCGAAGACCCTCGGCGAGGCGTTCGGCCCGTTCTACGCGCCGGCCCGCCTGCTGGAAAAGCAGGTCGCGTCGGGGAACCCGTGGGATCTGTCGGGCACGCCGGACGAATCGAAGTTCGGTGCGGTCTCGGAGAGGCTCCTTGCCGTCACCTTCCTCGTCGCCTCGTCCCTCGTCGACGAGGGGGTGGGAACGATCGAGGACACCGACATCGGCGCGCGGGTCGGCCTCCGCTGGCCGAAGGGTCCCTTCGAGATGATGAACCGCCACGGGATCGAGAAGGCGGCGACCCTCGTCGGCGAGTTCGGCGGGAGGTGGGACATTCCGGTTCCGGGGATGCTCTCGATGCAGTGGCGCGCGGGGCGTCCCTTCTCCTTCGAGCTCGTCAAGTCGGAGGTTCGGGACGGTGTCGCGACCCTCACCGTGAACCGCCCCGACGCGATGAACGCGCTCAACGAGGGCGTGGTCGCGCAGCTCCGCGAGAAGTTCGACGAGGCGGCGGCCGACCCCGCGGTGAGGGGGATCGTGATCGCGGGGGCGGGGAAGGCGTTCCTCGCCGGCGCCGACATCCGCTTCTTCGTGAAGAGCATCGACTCGGGGGATCTCGACCGGATCGTCGGATTCACGAAGGCGGGGCACGACCTCCTCAACGCGATCGACCGCTGTCCGAAGCCGGTCGTGGCGCGCCTCCACGGCCTCGCGCTCGGCGGCGGGCTCGAGCTCGCGCTGGCCTGCGACTGGCTCATCGCCTCGACGAAGGCGACCTTCGCCTTCCCGGAGACCGGGATCGGGATCTACCCCGGCCTCGGCGGGACGCAGCGTCCGACGCGGAGGATCGGCCGCGGGCTGACCCGCTGGCTCGTCTTCACCGGGCAGACGCTCGGAGCGGAGGAGGCGGCCTCGATCGGCTTCGTGGACCGGGCGGTCGCTCCCGAAGACCTCGACGCGGCGGTGCGCGAGGCGATCGCGGCGGGGATTCCGAAGGAACGGACGCGCCCGGCTCTTTCCGCGAGGCACGCCGCCCTCGAGACGTTCTTCGAGGCACACGACCCGGAGGCGCTCCGGACGGGGAAGGCCGACGCCGGCGGAAACGAGGACGTCGCCAGGGCGATGAAGCGCGTGGCCGCGAAGGCCCCGATCGCCCTGCGCCTCGCGTCGAAACTGATCGACGAGGGAGCGAAGGGGTCGCTCGAGGACGGGCTCGCGATGGAACTCGCCCACCTGAAGGAGATCTTCTCGACGAAGGACGCCTACGAGGGGCTGTCGACCCTCGGGCGCAAGGCCCCGGTCTTCGAGGGACGCTGAGTTGAGCGCCGAGTACCGGCCCGGCGTTCTCGACCGTGCGGTCGACCTCCTCGCCTCGGCGATGGACGCGGTCGGCCTGAACGGAACGCGCCTCCGGTGGCGCTGGAATCGGCGGCGGCGCGACCTCGGTGAAGCCGCGATGCACGCCGAGATGACCGTCCGCTCGGCCGGGGTGCGCTACAAGATGTGCCCCGCCTGCCGCGCCCTGGTTCCGCGGGAGGCCTCCACGTGCACCGAGTGCGGAGCGGGGCTTTCGCGGGTACGGGCCCCTGGGGTCGGGCGAGTCCTCTCGAACGTGATCCCGGGTGCGACGGCGGCGACGGGGCTCCTCGTCCTCCTGAACGGGATCTGCTTCCTCGTGATGCTCGCCGTTCCCTTCGCGATTCCGGGCCGGGAGACCGGGGGCCTGTTGGGATTCGACCCGGGCACGCTTCTGCGCTACGGCTCGGGGTTCAGTCTTCTCACCTTCGGGAACGGGGAGTGGTGGCGGCTCGTGACCCCGATGTTCCTTCACGGGGGCCTCCTCCACTTCGCGATGAACACGATGGTCCTTCTCCAACTCGGACCGCTCGCCGAGGAGGAGTACGGGACGGAGCGATTCGCGACGATCTACCTCGTGACCGGGATCGCGAGCGCCTTCGGGAGCCAGGCCTTCCGCGTGGTGAACATGGTGGGGGCCTCGGGAGCCCTCTGCGGTCTCCTGGGGCTCATGCTCGTCCACGGGATCCGGCGCGGCGGGGCGTACGGGAACGCCATCCGGAACGTGATGATCCAGAACACGTTCCTCATGCTCGTGATCTCGTTCCTCCCCCGGATCGACTTCGTCGCGCACCTCACCGGGTTCGTGGTCGGATTCGTCCTCGGCTGGGTCGTCCCGTACGGCGCGATCCGGAACCGCGTGAGCGCCTTCTTCTGGGACCTCGCCCCGATCGCCGGGGTCGTCCTGATCGTCTGGGCCTTCTGGCGGATGGCGCTCGAAGGGCCGGCTGGGGCGCTCCTCGTCCTGGCGCGCTGATGCTCCGCGTCGGCCTCGCCGGTCTCGGGGTCCACGGAATCCGCTACGCGAATCACCTGTTGCGCGGGGACATTCCTCGAATGAGGCTCGCAGCGGTCTCCCGAGCGGACAAGGCGGCCGGCCGCGCCTTCGCGGGCGAGCACGGGATCGAGTTCGTCGCGGATCCCCTCGACCTCGCGACCCATCCGGGGCTCGACGCGGTGATCGTCTCTCTTCGCCCGGAGCGGAACGCGCCGTGCGCCCTCGCCTGCCTCGAAGCCGGACGGCCCGTCCTGGTCGAGAAGCCCCTCGCCCACGACGTCGCCTCCGCCGAGGCGGTCGTCGCGCGCGCGCGCTCGACCGGCGTCCCCCTCATGGTCGCCCACACCCAGCGCTTCGACGCGCTCGTCCTCCGTCTCCGGCAGGAGATCGCCCTCCTCGGCCCGGTGCGTCTCGTCTCGATCCACCAGCGCTTCCGGCCGGCGCCGAGAGCGTGGTTCGACGACCCGGTCTCGGGAGGCGCGGTCCGTGTGACGGGCGTGCACGCCTTCGACCTTCTCCGGTTCCTCACGGGGGCGGAGATCGTCGGGATTCGAGCGGATACGGCGCGCGTCGCCTCGACGAGGACCGAGGATCAGTTCGTCGCGACGCTCCGTCTCGAGCCGGGGGGGATCCTCGCGACCGTCGACAACTCCTTCGTCGTCTCGGGGCCCTCGCTCCGGGTCGAGATCGCCTGCGACGGGGGCCAGCTCCACGCCGACCTGATCCACAGGACGCTCGTGCGGATCGCGGGGCGCCGCGCCGAGGAGCTCGGCCCCGTCCCCGAGGTCCCCACCGTGGCCGAGGCCCTCCGGGCCTTCGCCCGCTGCCTCGAGGAAAAGGTGCCAGTCCCCGTTTCGGCCGCCGACGGGTTGGAGGCGGTGCGGTGGGCGGAAGCGGCGCTCAGAACGCGTACTTGAGCACGACGAAGCCGCCGATCAGGAGGACCACGAACGCGAGGCTGAGCCACTCGAGGTACTTCTCGAGGAAGTGCTGCACCGTCGGGCCGAGCCAGAAGAGGGAGGCCCCGACGAGGAAGAACCGTCCCGCCCTTCCGGTGAGCGAGGCGATCGTGAACATCGCGAGGTCGATGTCGAAGACCCCGGCGGTGATCGTGATCAGCTTGTAGGGGATCGGGGTGAACCCCGCGGTGAAGACGACCCAGAAGTTCCACTCCTCGTAGAGCCCCCGGACCTTCTCGAACGCCTCGACGGTGAATCCGGGAACGTGGTCGAAGAAGAACCGCGCGACCGGCCCGAAGTTCCCCGCGAGGTCGTACCAGAGGAAGTGCCCGATCGCGTACCCCGCGAGCCCCCCGAGGACCGAACCCACGGTGCAGACGAGCGCGAAGTAGAACGAGCGCTTCGGCTGCGCGACGCAGAGGGCGATCAGCAGGACGTCGGGGGGGATCGGAAAGAACGACGACTCGGCGAAGGCGAGAAGGAAGAGGGCGGCGACCGCGTGGGGGCGCGTCGCGAACCCCTCCGTCCAGTCCTTGAGCCGGTACATCCACCCGGTGATCGGGTGCTTGCGGCGGGAGTGGTCCCGACGAACGGGGGGGTGCGCGGCCACGGCGGCAGAGGGTAGCAGATTGTCGACATCCCGCAGCCGGATCACACCGGAACTGGCCCGACCCTGGAGATTGACGTATCTTGACACGTCAGGAGGGTGCGATGGCCGCCATCAAGGTCAGTTCGAAAGTCGAGGAGTCGGTCTGGCGGGAGTTCAAGGACCTGGCCGGCGAGTCCCACCAAAACATCTCGGGGCTCCTTACGGAGGCGATCCGCGAGTATCTCGAGCGCCGTCGCGTGCGACCGATCGTGAGACGGCACCTCGAAGACTCGATCGCGGCGAACGAGAAGCTGGGCCGTCTCCTTGCCCGGTGAACGCGTTCGGTTCCTGACGCTCGATGAGGCCCTCGCCATCCACGAGCGCATCCTCGAGGCGTTCGGCGGCCCGAGCGGCGTGCGCGACGCGGGCCTGCTCGAAAGCGCCCTCTTCCGCCCGCAAACCGGCTACTACCGGGATCTCGCGGAGATGGCCGCAGCACTCTTCGAATCGCTCCTCATGAACCATCCGTTCGTCGACGGGAACAAGCGCGTCGCGTTCTTCGCCACCGACGTGTTCTTGCGCTTGAACGGCTGGAAGCTCGCGGTCGATGCCGACAAGGCGCACCGTTTCCTGATCCGCCTCATGGAGAGCGGGACGTGCGACTACGATCACCTCTTGCCCTGGATTCGGCGGTCCCTCGTGAAGCGGGCCAAGGGGGCGCGAGCGTAAAGTTGGCTTCGGTGCCGGGGACTCGGCCCGTACTTGCTTCGTTCGGTCTCCGAGACCTCTTCGGGGAGATGGACAAGCCCGAGCCGGTCTTCGCCCCTGACGGTATGATTCCCCCTCCGTTTCGCCCGGAGAGGCCGCACGCATGACCCGCCCGATTCTCCTCGTTGTCCTCCTCGGCCTCGTCCTCGGCTGCGGCTCCGAGCCCGCAGGCCCCCCGGCGACCGCGGGCGCCCCGAACGTCCTCCTCGTGACGATCGACACCCTGAGGGCCGACCACCTCGGCTGCTACGGCTACTTCCGCGACACCTCCCCGACGATCGACGCGCTCGCCGGGGAGTCGGTCCTCTTCGAGCGGGTCTACTGCCCGATGGCGACCACCCTCCCCTCGCACGCGTCCCTCCTGACCGCGCTCAACCCCCTGGAGCACGGGATCCTCGCGAACCAGGAGCACGGCGGGGACCGGTTCGTCTCGAGGCCGGGCGCGCGCTCGATCGCGGAGATCCTCAAAGAAGCGGGGTACGCCACCGGCGCCTTCGTGAGCGCCGCCCCGCTCAAGAAGAGCACCGGGATCTCGGCCGGCTTCGACGCCTTCGTCGAGCCCGAAGGGGCGATGTGCCGCGCCGGGGAAACGGTCGACCACGCCCTCCGCTGGATCGACGACCACGCGGACCGGCGCCTCTTCGCCTGGGTCCACGTCTACGACCCGCACTGGCCGCGGAAGCCCCCCTCCCCGTACCTCGAGCGCTACCGGGACGAGCCGGGCCTCGATCGCTTCCTCGCGGACCGGCGGATCCCCGACTTCGTCGGCGAGGCTCCGTGCAAGCTCGCGACCGAGACGCGTCCCGCGACGAACGCCTACGACGGCGCGATCCGCTACGTCGACGACCAGCTCGCGCGCCTCCTCGACGCGTTCCGGAGCCGCGATCTTCTCGACCGCACCGTCGTCATCGTCACCGCCGACCACGGCGAGGGGCTCAACCAGCACGACTGGCCCGCCCACGGCCGGAACTGGGACGAGCAGCTCCGCGTGCCCCTCCTGATCCGCTTCCCCGGTAGCCCCGACGACCTGCCGGAACGGTTCGAGCCGGCCGTCTCGCTGATCGACGTCTTCCCGACCGTCCTCGGCCGGCTCGATCTCCCGGCGGCACGTGCGTTCGTCGCGCAAGCGTCGGGGCGCGACGTCCTCTCCGGGGAGTTCCAGGAGCGGCCCCTGCTCGGGCTCCGCACCGGCCGCGACTGCGGCGACGACGCGGGCCCGATCGCGTCGTGGACGACGCGCCGGTGGAAGCTCCTCCACCAGCCGAAGCTCGGCGACCGCCTGTTCGACCTCGGCGCCGATCCCCACGAGCTTTCGGACCTCTACGCCGCGCGGCCGGAGGTCGCGGAGGCCCTCCGCGCCGACCTCCTCGCCGCGGTCGAGTGGGAGACCGGGAGGGGAAAGGCCCTCCACGAGGGGAAGCCGATCGACGAGGAGCCGCTCGACCCGCGGATCCGCGAGCAGCTCGAATCGCTCGGCTACATCGGCGGGGGGCGCGCGGTCGAGACCCCCGGCGCGAAGGGCGAGTGAGTTGATCCCCCGCGTCGCGATCTCCTGCGCGGTGCTCGCCGCGTTCGCCGCCTCCGGTTGCGGTCCGGACGATTCCCGTCCCCTTCCCGCAACCGGAAGCCCGAACATCCTCGTCGTCTTGTGGGACACGGTCCGCTCCGACCGCCTCGGCGTCTACGGGTACGGAAAGCCGACCACCCCCTTCCTCGACGTCTGGGCGAAGGGGGCGCGGGTCTTCGACGATTGCGTCTCCCCCGCCCCCTACACGGTCGCGTCGCACGGGTCGATCTTCACCGGGGTCCTCCCCACCGAGCACGGCGCGACCAACCGCCACCTCTTCCTCGACGACCGGCACCCGACGCTCGCCGAACTCCTCCGCGGGGCGGGCTACGAAACCTACCTGTTCTCGGCGAACCCGCACATCTCGGAGGTCGAGAATTTCCATCGCGGGTTCGACCGCGTCGAGCACCCGTGGGATCCGAAAACCCGCGACGACGCGTTCCGGATCGTCGCGTCGAAGATCGCCCCCGACGACGTGTCGAGCGAGCTTTCCGCGAAGATCCGCGCCGGACGTCCCAAGGGGGGGTGGGACCTCAAGGCCGCCGGAGAGCTCGCGGGGCGCGGGCTCGTCGCCTGGATCGAGGACCGCGATCCGGAGCGCCCGTTCTTCGCCTTTCTCAATTACATGGAGGCGCACCGCCCGTGGATCCCGCCCGCCGAGTACCGGCGGAGGACGATGACCCCGGAACAGGTCGAGCGCTCCTACCGGATCGACCGCTCGTGGGTCCCCCTCTGGAGCTACACCTTCCGCCTTCACGAGTACGCACTCGACGAGCTCGAAATCATGTCGGCGACCTACGACGCCACGATCGCGGAGCTCGACGATCTCTTCCGCGACCTTCTCGCCTCCCTCGAGAAGGCGGGGGCGCTCGAGAACACGATCGTCGTCCTCACGTCGGACCACGGGGAGCACCTCGGAGAGCACCACCTCCTCGACCACCAGTACTCCCTTCACGAGCCTCTCCTTCGCGTTCCGCTCCTCGTTCGCGACCCACGCCGCTTCGCGCCGGGCCGCGAGACCCGTCCCGTGATGACCCACGACCTCTTCCCGACCCTGCTCGAAGCCGCCGGGGTCGAGGTCCCCGCGGGGACGCGCGCGGTGAGCCTCCGCACCCCGCTCGAGGCGCGGCTTCGCCTCGCCGAGTACGTCGGAGTCTTCGAGGACGCCTTCCGGGCGATCGAACCGCTTCACCCGGCGTGGGACCGCACGCCGTGGGAGAGGGAGATCCGCGCCCTCTACCGCGGCCCCGAGAAGCTCATCCGCTGGAGCGACGGGGAGCGCGCGCTCTACGACCTCCGAACCGACCCCGGCGAGACGCGCGACCGTGCCGCGGCGGACGGGGAGGCGGCGAACCGCATGGAGGAAGCGCTCGCCCTCCTCGTCGAGGACCTCCGGAAGGCCCCCGCCGAGCGGGCTGCCCCCGAGCCGATGACCGAGGAGCAACTCGAGATGCTCCGTTCGCTCGGATACGTCAAGTGACCCTCCGACGGGGCGCGCGGGTTTTCGCTCCTCCGCTCGCGCTCGCCATTGCCGCGACGGCCCTCCTCGGGCGGCAAACGCTTCCGGTCGGATTCGTCGGCCACGACACCTACCCCGTCGTCGCCACGAGCGGAGACTTCGGACGCGAACTGATGGCGGGGCGGTACACGGCCGACTTCTACCGGCCGGTCCTGAACCTGAGCGTCGCGTTCGACCGCGCCCTCCACGGACTCGACCCGGCGGGTTACCAGATCACGTCGCTTCTTCTGTTCGGCGCGGGAGCGTTCGTCGTCTTCCTCGTCGCGCGGAGGCTCCTCGGACCGGCGAGCGCCCTCGGTCCACTCGCCGCGACGGTGCTCTACCTCCTGCACCCCACGCACATCGAGGTCGTTCCGGTCGTCGCCCGCCGGGCCGATCTTCTCTGCTGGCTCTTCGCGGGGCTCGCCCTCGCGATCCAGCCCTCGATTCCCGGAAGGACGGCCGTTCTCGCCGCGGTTTCCGGATTCCTCGCGATGATGAGCAAGGAAGCGGGGCTCCTCGTGCCGGGCCTCGCCTTCGTGACCGTCTTCGTCCTCTCGGAGAACGGGCGAGCCGGGGCCCGAGCCCGCGCCTCCCTCCGCGCCACCCTCCCCTCGTGGATCGCGCTCGGCCTCGCCCTCGCGATCCGGTTCGCCGTGCTGGGCGGGATCGGGGGTCACGGCGAAACGGTGCGCGGGGGGTCGATCGACCGGATCCCGAGCGCGATGCTCGCCGTCTGGGCCCTCCTCGTCGAGCCGCAGCCGGTGCGGGCGGCCGACGTCGTCGGAAGTCCCTGGGTCGTCCTCTGGTCGATCCTCTTCGGCGCCGGACTCGCCGTCGCCGCCCTCCGCCGGGAGGCTCGGCCGGCCTTGCGCGCGGGGGCGGTCGCCTTCGTCTGGCTCCTCGCCCTCGCGGCGACCTACGCCCTCGCCGGAGGGATCCAGGTTTGGTACCTGCTCCTCCCCGCCGCTTCGTTCTCGATCCTCCTCGGCGCCGCGGTCGAGGGGGTGGCGGCGCATCGCGCTCGATTCCGCGCGGGGGCGCTCCTCGCCGCGGCGGTCGCGATCCTCGCCCTCTGGCAGGGACGGTACTCCCCGCTCGTCCTCCGGTACGGCGCGTGGGACGAGGCGACGCGGGCGACGGTGGCTTACCTCGAGCCGCTGGGCTCGCGTGTCGAACAGGCCGCGCCCGGCTCGACCGTCGAGGGAGGAACCCTTCCCGACTGGATTCCGGTGACGCCGGGCGCGCCCTCGGTGCGCGGGGCCTCCGTCCTCGCCCCCTACTCGGTCGAGGCGTGGCTCGAGTTGCGCCTCCCCGGAAGGGCTCTCCGCGTGTCGAGCGATCCCGAGGACGCCCCGGCGCCGGGGGAAGTGCTGGTCCGCGTCGCGCGTGGGGCTCCTCGACGATGATCGCGCTCGAGTTCGCGTGGAGAGGCGCGGCGGCGATCGGGATCGCGGGAGGGCTCGCCCTCGCGGCCTACGTCGCGGCGGGCTTCGCTTGCGGGAGGCGGGGTCTCCTCCTCCGCGCGGTGGCGGCGGTCGTCACGCTCGTCTGGATCGCGACCGTCCTGTTCCACCTCCTCGCGGCCTTCCGGCTCTTCGCCCTCGGCCCGGCGATCGCGTGTGCCGCGGTTCTCGCGGGTCTCGCCGCACGCGCCGCGGGGGGGGGCCGGGCGCTCGCCGATGACTTCCGCCGCGACGGCGACGCCCTCCGAAGGATCGCCTCGAAGGTCCGGACGAGCCCCCACCGCTTCTGGATCCTCGCCTTCGCCCTCCTCGCCTCCCCCGGACTCCTCCGTGCGATCGCGATCCCCCCCCTCGGTTGGGACACGCTGACCTACCACGGGGTCAAGGCCGCGATGTGGGTCCAGAACGGCGGCGTCGACTCGATGGTCGGGACCGGGCCGTGGGCCTACTACCGCAACATGCTCGCGGGGGGGGAGGTCTTCACGGCGTGGGCGATGCTCCCGATGCGCGCGGACACGCTGACCGGCCTCGTCGAGGTCGCCCAGTGGCTCGCCCTCGCCCTCGCCTCGCTCGCCCTCGCGCGGGAGCTCGGCGCGCGCGAGCCCTACGGCTCGGCCGCGGCCGGAGCGGTCCTTGCGGTCCCCACCCTCTTCGTCCTTCCGGGGAGCGGCTACGTCGAGCCGGGTATGCTCCTCGCGCTCGTCGGATCGCTCGCGCTTTCGCTCCGGGGGCTCCGCGGGAGGGGCGCGCTCCTCCTCCTGGCGGGTGGAGGATTCGGCGTCTCGGCCGCCGCGAAACTGCCGATGGTCCCCCTGTGCGGGATCCTCCTCGCGCTGTTCGTTCTCTCCGCCCTCGCGCGGGGGAAGGCCTGGCGCCGGGCGCTCGCCGTCGCGGGAATCGCCGCCTTCTTCGCGGCGCTCGGACCGTGGCTTTGGCTCTCGTACCGGAGGACCGGGGCGATCTTCTCCCCCCTTCCGATCCGGATCGGGGGTCTCGTTCTGGGGCACGCCCCCCCGGAGGTCGCGTGGATGCTCTCGCGACCGCTTCCCGCGATCGACTGGCTCGCGCGCGAGGGGAAGGTGCTCCTGCGCGTCTTCCACGCGCCCATCTTCCGGAGCGAGTCGCTCGGGATGGTCTCGCTCGCGGTGCTCGCGCTCTCCCCCTTCGGCTTCGCGCGCCTCGCCCGGAGGGACCGCTCCGCCGCGGTCGCGCTCGGCTGCGCGCTCGTCGTCTCCGCGGCGCTCTATCTCTCCCCCGGCCTCGCCCCGGTGCGGGTCTACTGGACCTTCAGCAGCAGCCGGTTCCTCCTCCCCTTCTTCGCGCTTTCGGTTCTCGTGTCGGTCTCGGGACTGAGGTCCGGGTCGAGGGCCGCGCTCTTCGTGCTCCGTGCCTACGCCCTCTACGCCCTCCTCGGGCACCTCGGCTGGGGGTTCGGCCGCGCCTCCTGGATCGGCGCCGCCGCCGCGACGGGGATCGTCGCGGCCCTCGCCGCGGCGTTCGGTTTCCGCGGGAGGGGCCGGCTCGCCGTTCGACTCGCGGTCGCCGTCGCCGCGCTCGTGTGCCTCGGGGTCGCCCGCGACGCGCTTCGCCACGACGCCCTCGCGAACGACTTCATGATCCACCGCGACGTCCGGCCCTGGGCCGGCGCCGTCCCCCTCGTCGACCGCCCCGGCGAGCGCCGCGTCGTCGCGATCACCTCCGGGCCGAAGCGGTCGCTCGACAACTGGTTCGCCTATCCCTTCTTCGGGAGCCGTTTTCAGAACACGGTCGTCCACGTCCCGGCGTCCCGGGAAGGCGGGATCGAGGCGACGGGGGACTTCGACGTCTGGCTTAGGCGGCTCCGCGACCGGGGCGTCACCGAGGTGATGAGCTTCGAGCCGGCCTCGATCGAGCTCGGTTGGATGGAGTCTCGACCGGATCGCTTCGAGCGGGTCTCGGGGGACGGCGCCGGCTGGGGGCTCTACCGACTCCGGAGCGGGAGCGAGACGCTCAGTTCCCGCCGAGATAGCCGAGGCTCTTGAGGCGCTCGATCAGCTCGTCGTCCTCTTCGGAGCCCTCGACGACCGTCCGTCCGAGCGACGGTCGGAGCTCGTCCGCCGCCTCGCGGAGTTCGTTCAGGGTGGCCCGCGACGTGAAGAACCCGCCGGACCAGACCGGAAGCACCGTCCGCTCCGCCGGATCGTTCTTCAGGTCGTAGTGCTGGTAGCCGTACTGCCAGAAGTGCTTCGTCGGGAAGGTCAGGAACTTCCGCTCGTTCGTGCGCATTCCGATGAGCTCGTAGTCGAAGACCTGCAGGTCCATCAGGACCGGCGCGGGAGGCATCGACTCCCCGCGGAGCAGGGGGCTGATGTCCCTCCCCTCGATCGCCTCGGGGGGCTCGATCCCGGCGAGGGAGAGGAGCGTGGGCATCAGGTCGATGTGACGGACCTGGTCCTCGACGACGCGGCCGGGCGCGAGGCGCTCGGGCCAGCGGACGATCAGCGGAACGCGGACGACCTCCTCGAAGAGGCTCTTCTGGTGCCCCTTGTTTCCGTGCTCGAAGAACTCCTCCCCGTGGTCGGCGGTCACGACGAGGAGCGTCCGGTCGAGGTCGTACCGGCGATCGACCTCGGCGAGGATCTTCCCGAGAACGTCGTCGGTGAAGCGGATCTCCCCGTCGTAGAGAGCGATCACGTGCTCGAGGTCGCGCGGGTTCATGCTCTTGTGGACCGCCTCGTTCCGCATCAGGAACTCGCCGTTCACGCTCCCCTCATAGCCGGGATCGAACATCTCGACGTACTCGGGAGGGGGGATGTAGTCGTAATGCGGATCCCACAGGTGAACGAAGAGGAAGAACGGCCTGCCGTCGCCCGCGCCCGCGTCGAGCCACTTCGTCACCTCGTCGAGGGTCCGGGGGCCCGTGATGTCGCTGTGGGGGGGTGTCACGTCCCCCTGCGCGACCGCCCGCATGGCGTCGGGCATGACCTCGGTTCCGAGCTTGGTCATGCAGCTGACGTACGCCTCGAACCCCTGCGAGAAACCGTAGGTCGGGTGGAGGTACGGCGCCCCGAAGAAGCCGCCCGTCCGGTACCCCGCCTCCCGGAGCACCTCCGCGATCGTCACGACGTCGTCGCCCAGGCGGAGGCCGTTGTCGACCAGACCGTGCGTGTAGCTGTTGAGACCGGTGAACATCGACGCGTGGGACGGGAGCGTCCACGACGTGTTGCTGATCGCGTTTTCGAAGCGGACCCCTTCGGCCGCGAGCCGGTCCATCCCCGGACTCGTCGGCTTCGGGTACCCGTAGCTTCCGAGATGGTCGGCCCTCAGGCTGTCGATCGAGACGAGGACGATGTTCGGGTCAGTCCCCGGCTCCGACGCAAGGCGCGGGGGCTCGCGGGTCGAGGCGGATCCGCACCCCGCGGCGAGGGCGCAGGCCGCGAGGCCGAGGCCCAAGCGTTCAATTCGAGATGCACGGGAACGCATTGTTGCAGTATATACCACCGCCCCTGACGAGATCGGAGAGCGCGTGTCGGGTTTCGCGGCGGATTCCGAGGTGTCGGCGTGGCGGGACGTGCACCGCCTCGCCCTTCTGTCGCGGGAGATCGACCGTCTCGAAACCGAAGACCTGACTCCCTCGGGCGAGGTCAAGCTTCAACTCCCCGCGGTCGGGCACGAGGTCCCGCAGATCCTCCTCGCGCGAGCGCTCACGCACCCGAAGGATGCGGCCACCGCGTACTACCGCTCGAGGCCCTTCCTACTCGCGAGCGGGCTCACCCCCCGCGAGGCGCTCGCGGGCGCGCTCGGCAGGACCGGGAGCTGCACGGAGGGGCGCGACACCGGCCTCATGTTCCACCTGACAGGGCGGTCGGGTCCGACCGTCCTTCCCACCTCGGGAAACGTCGGCGCGCAATACACCGTCGCCGCCGGATGGGCGCAGGCGGTCCGTTACCGCACGCGGGTCCTCGGAGAGGCCGACTGGGACGGGGCGATCGCCGTCGCCATGGGCGGCGACGGGAGCGTCGCCGCGAACGGGTTCTGGTCGGCGCTCAACCTCGCGACCACGCTCTCCCTTCCGATGCTCTTGTTCGTCGAGGACAACGGTTGGGCGATCTCGGTCCCCGCCGCGCTCCAGACCCCCGGGGGGGACATCGGTTCGAACCTCGCCGCCTGGGGGAACCTCGAGATCGTGCAGGCGGACGGAAGCGACCCCGAGGGGGCCTCGGAGGCGATCCGTCGCGCGATCGCCCACGTCCGGGGCGGCGACGGGCCCTGCCTCCTGCGGATGCGCGTCCCGCGCCTGTGGGGACACGCCTACCGGGACGATCAGGCGTACAAGAGCGCCGCCGAGCGCGAGGACGAGGCCGCTCGGGATCCTCTCGCGCGGGTCGAACGACACCTGATCGCCCTCGGCGTCGACGATGGAGACCTCGAACGCGTCCGTTCCGATGCGAAGAGGGAGATCGCGCGGGCGCTCGAAGAGGCGCGATCGAATCCGAGCCCCGATCCCGGGGAGGCGACCCGGCACGTCTTCTTCGAAGGGGAAGGCGCGCACGATCCTCCGGTCGGTCACGCCCCCGCGGGCGACGGGCCCCGCGTCAACCTCGTCGACGCGGTGCGCACCGCTCTCGCGGTCGAGCTCGAGCGGAATCCCCGGATGGTCGTCTTCGGCGAGGACGTCGGCGTGAAGGGAGGGGTGCACGGGGCGACACGCGACCTGCAGGCGCGCTTCGGCGCGGGGCGCGTCTTCGACACCTCGCTCTCCGAGGAAGGGATCGTCGGGCGCGCCGCGGGGATGGCGCTCGCCGGCCTCCTCCCGGTCCCGGAGATCCAGTTCCGCAAGTACGCCGACCCCGCGCACGAACAACTCTCGGACCTGGGGACTCTCCGCTGGCGCACCGCCGGGAAGTTCGGCGGCGGGGTCGTCGTCCGCGTCCCCGTCGGCTTCGGGAAGCGCGGCGGCGACCCGTTTCACGGCATGTCCGGCGAGGCGGTCTTCGCCCACATGCCGGGGTGGAAGATCGCGTTCCCGAGCGACGCGGAAGACGCGGTCGGCCTCCTCCGCGGGGCCCTGAGGGGAAACGACCCGACCCTCTTCCTCGAGCACCGCGCCCTCCTCGACGCCGCTCGCGCGCGCCGCCCGTACCCCGGGGACGATTTCGTCCTGCCGTTCGGCGTGGCGGCGGTGAGGACGCCGGGGGACGCCCTCACCGTGGTCGCCTGGGGCGAGATGGTCCATCGATGCCTCGATGCGGCGAAGGACCGCCCCGGCCGCGTCGAGATCCTCGACCTCCGAACGCTCGTGCCGTGGGACCGCGAGGCCGTCCTCGCGAGCGTCCGCAGGACTGGCCGCATCCTCGTCGTCCACGAGGACACGCGAACGGTCGGGTTCGCCGCGGAGATCCTCGCGACGGTCGCGACGGAGGGGTTCTCCTTCCTCGACGCCCCCCCCGCGCGGCTGACCGCCCCCGACTGCCCGGTCCCGTACGACACGGGGCTCCTCGAACGCGTCCTCCCGTCCACGGAGCGGATCCGCGAGACGATCGACGCGATCTTGGCATACTGAGGCGCGATGGAAGCCCGCGCGACGCTCCGTCTCCGGCTGCCGCTCGGGCGGAGTCTCGTCGTCGCCGCCGCGCTCGCGGCGCTCGTCGCGGTCACGTGCGAGGGAGCGTCGCGGACGGAGATCGTGAGGGGCCTCCTCCCCACGCCGAGCGTCGGGTGCGGCCAGCCGCAGCTCGACGCGAAGATCGCCCTTCTCGATGCCCGCGTCGCCCGGGAGGGTCCCGTCGAGGGTCTGTACTTCGGGAGCAGCATGGTCTACCGGGGGATCGACCCCGCCGTCGTCGCCGAGGCGTACGAGCGGGATGCGGGTCGCGGCTTGCGGAGCTTCAACTTCGGCTTGGGGGGTCTTTCGGAGACCGGAGAAGAGCCCCTCGCGAAGATCGTCGTCGACCGGTTCCGCCCCCGCTGGCTCGTCGTCGGCGCCTCCCCCTTCGGGCTCGACGACGAGCGTGGGGTCGCCCTGACCGAGCGCCTCCTCGCGAACCCCTGGGTGCGCCACCACCACGGAGAGCCGAGCCTCGACGGCTGGCTCGTCGACCGCTCGAGCGCCTTCCGGGCCTGGCTCGGGATCCGGTTCTGGCTCCTCGAGCCGATGTCGAGGGCCGACCGCCTCAAGATCCGGGGAATGATGGAGGGGATGAAGGCGACCGGATACGGGCTCACCGAATCGACCCGTCTCCCCGAACTCGACGACAAGACCCTCGCCTACTTCAGCGGCTACGAGATCTCCTCCTCGCACGTCGAGTCGCTCACGCGCCTGCTCCGGCTCCGCGACGAGGTCCGCGTCGTGCTCGTCGAGGTTCCCGTCCACGGGAGCGTCGTGAACCGTTTCGGCCGCGGGGACGACGCGTACCGCCGCGGGCTCGACGCGATCGAGGAGGTCGCGGCGAGGGCCGGGGTCCCCTTCTGGCGCTACCCGAAGGACCGGCCGATCCCCCCCGAGGGTTGGGCCGACTACACCCACATGAACCGGACGGGCGCGGAGGTGTACAGCCGCTGGCTCGGGGAGCGCCTCGCGGACGCGGAACGAGAAGGGCTCCTCGGCCCTTCCTCCTCGTGAAGCCGGATCGCCGTGGTCCTCACCTCGTGGAGCTTCGCCGCCTTCGTCGCCGCCGCCGCGGCTGCCTACTTCTTGTCGCCGCGTCGTGCCCAGGCCTGGATCCTCCTCGTCGCGTCCTACGCCTTCTACGCGACCTGGTCGTGGCACGCCCCTGCCGTGCTCCTCGCCGCCACGGCGGGGAACTGGGGGATCGGGCGCAGGCTCTGGGAGCGGCGAAGCGGCCGCCTCCTCGCGGCCGGGATCGTCCTCAACGTCGCCGCGCTCCTTCTTCTCAAGTACGGCGGACCGCCCCCGGGGGAACCGTCTCTCGGGCTTTCGGTCCTCCTCCCCGTCGGCTTCTCCTACCGGGTCCTCGAAAACGTCTCCTTCCTCGTCGACGTCTCGCGGCGGCAGCTCGACGCCTATCCCCGCTTCGGCGAGTTCGCCCTCTTCACCGCCTACTTCCCGAAGCTCCTGTCCGGCCCGATCGAGCGCGGGCGGGCGTTCCTCGGACAGCTCGCGCGCGAGCGCATCGTCGACAACGACCGGGTTTCCCGGGGGATCACCCTCATCGCCGCGGGCGTCTTCCGGAAACTCGTCCTCGCCGACGGGATCCGCGCGCTCATGCCCCCGACCCTCTTCTCGAACCCGTCGGAAAGCGCCGGAGTCCAGATCGCCTTCTGGCTCTTGGCCGACGTCTTCGTGGTCTACAATGATTTCGCCGGGTACACGGGCATCGTGCGGGGGGTGAGTGCGCTCTTCGGCTTCGAGCTTTCGAGGAACTTCGCCGCTCCCTTCTTCGCCCGGAACTTCTCCGAACTCTGGATGCGCTGGCACATGAGCCTCTCCTTCTGGCTCCGGGATTACGTGTACCTGCCGGCGAGCCGCGCGCTCCTGCGGAGGAACTTCGCGCCGAACGGGATCGCGAACCTCCTCCTCCCGCCCCTCGCCGCCATGCTCGTGAGCGCCTTCTGGCACGGCCTCGCGTGGAACCTCCTCGCCTGGGGGACGCTCTGGGGGCTCTTCCTGATCCTCGCGAGGCTCCCGTCGCTCTGGGGCCCGGTCGTCCCGCCGGACCGGAAGAGCCGGGGGCGTCGGTTCCTGGGGGCCGCGTCGGTGTGGCTCATGCTCGCCGCGTCGACGGTTCTCTTCCAGGCCGACCTCGCGACCGCGGGTGAACTCCTCGCGTCGATCCTCGCGCCCGGCAGGGTCACCCTCGGACTGTTGCAGGCCGCCGTGCTCATGGGAGGGTCGCTCGCGATCGACTTCCTCGAGCACCGGGCGCAGGACGAAACGGTCTATCGAACCTGGCCGCTCCTCGCGCGGTCGGGGGCGCTCGCGTTCGTGATCCTCTCGGTGTTTCTCGCGACGCGTTTCGACGTTCCCGAACCGTTCATCTACCAGAACTTTTGAACCGAGGGCCCACGATGCTCGACCCCGAGGACGTCAAGAACCGCCTGCGGGCCTTCGTCTGCGCGGAGTTGATCCGGAACCCCGGCTACGCGCTCAGGGACGACGAGCCGCTCGTGACGGGCGGCCTCATCGACTCGTTCGCGATCGCGCAGATCGGGGTCTTCGTCGAGAAGGCGTTCGGGGTCTACGTCCCCGACACCGACCTCACGGTCGAGAACATGGACGACCTCGCGCGGATGACGGCCTGCGTCCTCGCGACCGCCGAGAGGAAGGCGCCCGAATGATCCCGTCGATCGTCGAGACCGCCGGGTTCGCGGACGGAGGCGGCGATGGCATCGCGATCTTCTTCGTGGAGACCGGGAAGGAGACGCGGACGATCTCGCGCCGGGAGTTCGTCGCGCACGCGCGAAGGCACGCGGCCGCGGCGCTCCGCGCCGGCGTCCGCCCCGGGGACCTCGTGGTGATCGCCCACGACAGCCCCCTTGCCCTCGCCTACGGCTTCTGGGGGCTGATCCTCGCGGGGGCCGTCCCCTCGATTTACACGACCCCGAACGAGCGTCTGTTCCCCGAGGTCTACCGGGCGAACGTCTCGGCGATGCTCGAGGACAACGGCGCTCGAGCCCTCCTCACGTCGGACGAACTCGCCGAGGTCTTCACGGGGCGGATCCCGACGCGCGTCCTGGGGCTCGAGCGAATGCTCGCCGAGGCGGCCGACGCCCCCGCCCCCCCCGCCCCCGAGGTCTCGGTCCCCCCCGATCGGCTCGCCTACCTCCAGACGTCGAGCGGCACGACGGGGAACCAGCGCGGCGTCCCGACGACCCACGGGATGATCCGGAACCAAATCGAGGCGCTCGCCGCGCGGATGGACGTCCGGCCGGACGACGTGATCGTTTCCTGGATGCCGCTCTACCACGACGGAGGCCTGATCCTCGGGGCGATCCTCCCCTTCCACTCCCGGGTGCCGGTCGTCCTGATCTCGCCGCTCGACTGGGTGCGGCACCCGGCGATCCTCTTCAAGGCCATCCACGACCACCGCGGCACCTTCGTCAACATGCCGAACTTCGCCTTCAACCACTGCGTGCGCCGGATCCGCGACCGCGACCTCGAAGGGATCCGTCTCGACGGAATGCGGGCCTTCGTCAACGGGTCGGAGCGGGTGTACCACACGAGCTTCGAGCGGTTCCTCGAGCGTTTCGCCCCGCTCGGCGTCACGCGGGACCGCCTGGGAACGGCGTACGGTCTCGCCGAAAACACGCTGATGGTTTCGCACACCGTCACCGGGACGCCGCTCGTTTACGACACGGTCGACCGCGAAGCGCTCGAACTCCGGAACGAGGCGGTCCCGGTCGCGACGGGGACCGCGGACGCGGTCGTGAACGTCTCGTGCGGACCTCCTCTCGACGGGGTGGAGGTCCGCATCCGCGACGACGGGGATCGAGACCTCCCCGAGCGGAAGGTCGGGCAGATCGTGATCCGGTCCGGGTCCCTCTTCTCGGGCTACTACCGGCGCCCCGAGAGGAACGCGCAATTGTTCCGGGGAGAGTGGTTCCTGACCGGCGACATGGGGTACCTCGCGGACGGACAGGTCTACGTCGTCGGGCGGCTCAAGGACCTGATCATCCACGGCGGGAAGAACATCTACCCCGCGGACGTCGAGGAAATCGTCGGCACCGTTCCCGGGGTGAAGCCGGGGCGTGTCGTCGCCTTCGGCGTTCCGGACGAGGCGGAAGGGACCGAGCTGATCGCCGTGGTCGCGGAAGTCGCCCCCGAAGCGCCCGAAGAGCAGGCGGAGATCGCGAAGCGGATTCGCGTCGAGGTGAACCGCAGGACTTCCCTGACCGTGAGCTTCGTCGACGTGCTCTCCGGACGGTGGATCATCAAGACCTCGAGCGGCAAGACCTCGCGCAGCGCGAACCGGCGGAAGTGGCTGGAGGCGAAACGGGCCGACCCCGCCGCCCCGCTTCGAGGCTCGGAGACGGCTTGAGAAAGCACGCACCGCTCCTCGCAGCGTTCGCGTGTTTCGCGATCGCCCTCGCCTCGACGCTCGCCCGGAGCTTCGAGCGAACCGAGGGCCGATTCGTCTACGCCCTCGACGACACCTACATCCACATGGCGCTCTCGCGGAGCCTCGCGGAGCACGGGGTCTGGGGGATCGACGGCCGCACGTTCGCGTCGTGCTCGTCGTCGCCCCTCTGGACCCTCCTTCTCGCCGCCGCCTTCGAGATCGCGGGCGTCCACGCCTTCCTGCCGGCCCTCCTCGCCGGTCTCTTCGCGGCGGGGGTCCTCGCCGCCGCCCACTTCCGCCTGCGGGCGTCGGGAGCCTCCCCCTGGCCCGCCTTCGCGATCCTCGTCGCGATCGCCGCCGCGACACCCCTCGTCCCGCTCGTCTTCATCGCGAACGAGCACGCGATGCACGCGCTTTTCACGCTCGGTTTCGCCGTCGTCTCGATCCGCGCCCTCACCGAGAAGGAACCGTCGAGGCGCGGTGCCGCGGCGCTTGCGACCCTCGCCGCTCTGACGGTCGCTGCCCGCTACGAGGGACTCTTCCTCGTCGCGGCCGTCGCGACCCTCCTCGCGGTCCGGAGGCGATGGGGGCTCGCCCTCGCGGCGGCGGGAGGGGCCGCTTTCCCGGTGCTCGCGTTCGGAGCGTTCTCGCTCCTTGCGGGGGGCTCGTTCCTCCCGAACTCCGTTCTCATGAAGGCGAAATACCCCTTTCTCGGACTCGGGGGGAAGATCCTCGCCTTTTCGGGGCCCTCCGTCGTCTCGGAGGTCCTCAAGACCCCGGAGCTCGCCGTGCTCGTCGCGGGGGCCGCGTTCTTCCTCGCCGTGCGTGTCCGGCGGACGCGGACCTTCTGGGAGCCGGTTTCCCTGGCGCTCGCCCTCTTCGTCGCCGCCTCCCTCCTCCACATGGACTTCGCGCGGACCGGCGAGTTCTACCGGTACGAGGCCTATCTCGTCGCCTTCGGCGTTCTCGCGACGGGACTCGCGTGCGTCGACCGGACCGTCCCGAAGGGACGCGCGGCCGCGATCGCCTCGCTTCTCGCCCTCGCCCTCGTCCCGAGGGGGCTGACCGCCCTCCGGGACACGCCGGTCGCGACCGGAAACATCCACGAGCAGCAGGTCCAGACCGCGACCTTCCTCCGGGACCACTACCGCGGTGCGGCGGTCGCCGTGAACGACATCGGTCTCGCGGCCTTCCTCGCCGACGTCCGCGTCGTCGATCTCTGGGGACTCGCGAACGCGGAGGTGGCAAGGGCCCGCCGCCTCGGGACGTACGGACCCGACGTCATCCGCTCGGTGACCGAGGCGAGCGGGGCCGACGTGGCGGTCGTCTTCGAGCGCTGGTTCGAGCGGTTCGGAGGGCTGCCGGACACCTGGGTCCGGGTCGGGCAGTGGACCATCTCCGACAACGTGGTGAGCGGGAGCCCGGTCGTGTCGTTCTTCGCGACCCGCAAGGACGCCGTCGACCGGCTCGCCTCGAGCCTGCGCTCCCACGCGAGCCGGTTGCCCGCACGCGTCCGGCAGTCGGGCGCCTACGTGGAGGAACCGTGAACGCGGGCCGCGCCGCCGCCGCGATCGGGGCCGCCCTCTGCCTCGTCCCGATCTGGGCGACCGGGCATCTTCCGATGGTCGACCTCGCCCAGCACGCCGCCCAGATCGCCCTCTGGACCCATCGCGACGACCCGCTCTTCTTCCCCCCGGACGTCTATCGATTCCACTGGTTCACCCCCTACCTCGGGGCCTACGTCCTCGCGCGGGCCTTCGCGGTGGTCTTCGGGGTCGCGACGGCGCTCAAGCTGACCGTTTCGGTCGCGGCCGCAGCGGTCCCTCTCTCGGCGGCCGTTCTCCTCCGCGTCGTGAAGGGGGACGGGTGGTGGGCCGTCGCGGCCGCGCCGCTCGCCTTCGGGGTGAGCTTCTACTCGGGCTTCCTCAACTTCATGATCGCGATCCCGGTCGCGATCCTCCTGATCGCGGCCGCACTCCGCTACGAGTCCGACCCCTCGGCCAGGAACGGGGCGTGGATCGCCCTCGCGAGCCTCGGCCTCGCGTTCTGTCACGCGCTCGCCTTCGCGGTCGGCGTCTTCGTCGCCGCGGCGGCGATCGCGGGCTCTTCGTCCCGCCTCCGGACAAAGCTGAGGGGGGGCCTCTTCCTCGCGATCCCCTTCCCCCTCGTCGCGGCGTGGGCCCTCACGGTCTGGCTCGAGGAAGCCCACGTGCGGACCCCGATCCGGTGGACCGGTCTCCCGTCCCGCCTCTATCGGACCCCGGCCGCCCTCGTGGGAAGCCCCGAGGCGGCGAAAGGCTTCGCCGCGCTCGTCCTCGTCCTCGTCGCACTCGCGATCCTCGGGGTCCGGATGCGCCGCGACCGCGCCGTCCTCGCCGCGCTCGGCGCGACCGGCCTCTTCTACCTGACCGCCCCCGACGCCGCGTTCCACACGGTGGTCTTGCCCGAGCGATTCCCCGCGCTCCTGGCGATTCTTCTTCTCGCGCTCCTCCGCATGCCCGAATCCCCCCGCGCGCGAAGGGGGGTCGTCGCGCTCCTCCTCCTCCTCGCGACCGCGTGGACGGTCCACCTCTCCTCTCGCTTCCGGGGATACGACCGGGAGATGGCGGGATTCGACCGGGTCCTCGAGAAGACCGAGCCGGGAAAGATCCTGAGGCTCGTCGCCTTCGACCAGACGAGCCGCTCCATCCCGGGGTACCCCCTCTTCTGGAACGCCGGCGCCTGGTACCAGGTGCGGAAGGGTGGGTTCGTCGGGTTCTCGTTCTGCCAACTCTTCCCCGTCCTCGTCCGTTACCGGCAGACGCCGTCGTGGGCGGAGCCTCTCTGGACGAAACGGGACGCGTTCGAGTGGCGAGAGGCCGACCGGGAGGTCGACTACTTCGTCTTCCGCGGGCAAGACCTCGACCCTCGACGGCTCTTCCCGAGGGGGCCGAACCGGCCGCGGCCCGTCGCCCGCGAGGGAGAGTGGTGGCTCTTCGCGAAGCCTCCGGCTTGACATCCCGGCGCCGGTCCCGTACTGTTCCCGCAGGTCCCGGCCGCCATCCTCTCGTACAGAAACGAAAAGATGATGCCGAAGCCTGAAGTGCCGAGGCGCATGTGTCCGACCCGTCGTCTCGGGTCGACGGCCGGGACTCGAAGACGGCGCTCCCGCGGGAGCGCCAGGAGTTCGAGCATGGGTACCAGACTCTACGTCGGCAACCTCCCCTTCAACGCGGACGAGCAACAGATCCGCGACCTCTTCACCGGCACGAGCCGGACGGTCCACGAGGTGAAGCTCGTGACCGACCGCGACACCGGCCGCCCTCGCGGTTTCGGCTTCGTGGAGATGGCGAGCCCGCAGGACGCCGACAGCGCCATTCGAGACCTCAACGGGCAGGACTTCGGCGGGCGCGCCTTGACCGTGAACGAGGCCAAGGAGCGAACGAGCGGCGGCGGCGGTTTCGGCGGCGGCTACGGCGGTGGAAACCGCGGCGGCAACCGCAGGTACTGATCCCCGCCATCGTCTGCAGGGAATGCAGGAAGGGCGCCTCCCATGGAGGCGCCCTTTTTTTCGACGCCGGGATCAGAGGTCGAACTTGCCCTCGGCGTGCCCGATCTTCTTCCCGGCCTTGTCGAGCGCCCAGACCTTCACGTGGTAGGTCCGGCCCGGGGTGAGATTGAGCTTCTCGGCCTCGGTCAGCGAAACCGAGTCCTTCTTCACGTACTTCTCGAGGACGTCGCCCTGCCCCGGCGCCGTGCCGATCCTCAGCACGTACTGTTCGCGTCCCGAGACCGACTGCCACTTGAAGTAGGTCGGCTTCTGGATGAGACGCCCCATCGGGGGATCCGAGATCGAGAACTGGATCCCCTCGTCGACGATCGCCGGCCGCTCCGCGGGGATCTGCTGGGAGTACCACACCGCCGCGACGACGATCGCGAAGACGACGACGAAGCCGGCGAGCTTGAACCACTTGGCCTTCGAGCCGACCCCCTCGATCTCCTTCACCTCTTCGAGCATGTGGTCGAGAGTCGCGTCGGCTGACCGGTGTTCGTCGGCGCGAGTGTCCGCCATGTCGCTCCTCCTTGGCTCGTTCGGGGACATTCCCCCACGCGTGGGCGGTTTCAAGGGCCGTGCCGCGGGATGGCGGCGAAATCCGTCGCAAAACGGGCTTTTTCGATACGAACGGATCCGCGCCGGCGCGGATCCTGCGGCTCCCCGGCCTGCGCGCGAAACGGCTGCGGTCGCTGCGCTATCCTCCCTCCCCCGCGCCCCGGGCGATGCGGCGCGGACGGAGGACCGCCCGATGGCTCCCGCACCCTTCCACGAATGGCTCGGCATCGAGGTCGAAACCCGCGCGGAGGGCCGGACCGTTTACCACCTGAACATCCAGCCCGCCCACCGGAACGGCGCGGGCGCGGTGCACGGAGGCGTGATCGCCGCCCTTCTCGATTCGGCGATGGGATCGGCGGTCGTCACCGCGATCCCGAAGGAGTGGTGGTGCTCGACGACCTCCCTCGCGGTTCAGTTCCTCGAGGGGACGGGCTCCGCGAGGCTCACCGCGCGCGGGACGGTGATGCGGCGGGGGGCGCGCGTCGCGCACGTCTCCGGGGAGCTCGTCGACGGCGACGGGAAGTTGATCGCGACCGCGCAGGGGTCGTGGCACCTGCGCCCTCACCGGCCGGGCTCGGAGCCTCCCCCTTCCCGCTACGTCGTCGTGAGGGGAACCGGCGAGCGGATCGGCGTCGGGAAGATCGTCGCGGTCGGGCGGAACTACGCGGAGCACATCCGGGAGATGGGAGGATCGGGCGAGGAGCCTCCGGTCCTCTTCCTGAAGCCCGCGACCGCCCTCGCCCACGACGGGGACGAGATCGTTCTCCCGGCCGGTCTCGGCCAGGTCCACCACGAGGTCGAATTGGTCGCGGTGATCGGAAAGACGGGCCGAGAGATCCCGGAGGCGGAGGCCCTCGACCACGTCCTCGGCTACGCCGTCGGCCTCGACCTCACCTTGCGCGACCTCCAGAGCGAGGCCAAGAAGAAGGGGGAGCCGTGGGCGACGGCGAAGGGGTTCGACGGTTCGGCGCCGGTCTCCCTCGTCGCCCCGCGCGAGGAGGTGGGGGACGGATCGGGTCTCGAGATCGAGGTCGCCGTCGACGGCGTGGTCCGTCAGAAGGACTCGACCTCGCGGATGATCCACGGTGTCGCGGCGCTCGTCGCGCACGCGTCGAAGCTCATGACGCTCGAGCGAGGCGATCTTCTCTTCACGGGGACGCCGAAGGGTGTGGGGCCGGTCGAGCCCGGATCGACCGCCGTCGCGCGGCTCGCGTCGGTGGGAACGCTCACGGTGCGGTTTCGCGGGGAGGCTGGGTCGAGGGGGTGACGGCCACTCCACGATTCCCTCTGGATCCGACTGCGCAGGGAACGTGGGCACATCGAAACCGGAACCGCCGGGCTCGGACCCGGACGGCTGCTCCGCTTCCTGCCGATCACGTTGCGAATGCTCCGCTGGTGGTACGGTCGTTTGGGTCAGGGACGCGTTTGCTTCTCACTGCGTACTCGCTGTGTTCGGACGGATCCAACGGTACGCGGGTGCCTGTGCCGTCTTCCGGTGCATCGCCATGGCGAAGATTGCGCGTGTCGCACGGATCGCGATCTCTCTTGCGGTGCTGTCGGCCGCTGACTGTTCCCCGCCTCCTCGGAAGTTGTCAGGAGCGTTGAGACACTCGCCACCGATAGTTTACGGAAGCGGGCGAGTGGGGATGGGCGATGGAAGCAGGAGTCGAAGAGGTTCGGGTAGGGGCTCCGCCGTGGGCCGGAGCGGAGCCGAGAAAGGGCGAGCGGAGCGAGCCCGAGGGAGGCGGAGCGCCGGCCCACGGAAGGCACGCAGCGGCGCCCCCCGCCAAGCAGGCTTCGGAGGTCGCGCCCCGCGCTCGACGGCGGACGTTCACGGTCGCACACAAGCTGGAGATTCTTCGTAAGGCGGACGCCTGCAAGGAGCCAGGCGAGCTGGGCGCTCTTCTGCGCCACGAGGGCCTGTACTCGTCGCGACCGCAGAGCACGCGCTTGGACGAAGGGTCGAGGCCGAGGGCTTGTCCAGTTTTCTGTGTAACCGGCTTTTTCACTACGCGGGAATCCTGTCT
>CAYLHQ010000029.1:0-48196 GCA_964383585.1 uncultured Acidobacteriota bacterium | reverse complement strand
TTGAACTCCGGATTCTCCACAATCCCGTGTCCAAGGAAACCGGGTCCACTTCAAGAAGACATGGGATTCGTGGCTCGGCCCGCTCGTGCCGAGGCTACCGACCCGTCAAACCGTGATCGGCGAACTGCGCCCACGGATCGCTGCGCTCGTCCACTGGAGTCGGTAGGGTGTCGTGCGCCGTCGGTCACCGACTCGTTGCGGCCGGACCCCTCCCCCCGTAGACTCCTTCGCATGAGAACTTTCGTCCCTTCTCTCGCCTTGGTCTCTCTCCTCTCGCTCTCCCCCGCCCTCGCCGAATCGGGGCCAGGCTGGATCGGAATCGTGATCGGCGAGACCCGGGCCGCCGTGGAAGATCCCGAGAACCCCCGCCCCGCCGCGGTCCGCGTCGCAGGGGTCTTCGAGGGGAGCCCCGCCGAGGCCGCGGGCCTGCGCGCGAAGGACTGGATCCTCGCGGTCGACGGCGTTCCGGTCGCGAGTCCCGGCGACCTCACCGGCCGCGTGCGCGACCTCGGCGAGGACGCTTGGGTGCAGATCCTCCTCGAGCGTGCGGGGAGGGAGCGGACGATCTCGCTACGGCTGGGCTTACGTCCCGAGGACGGCATGCCGAGGACCCGCCTCGTCCGCGGCTGGGTCGGTGTCCAGGCGATCGAGCTTCCGCCGAAGCTCCGCCAGCATTTCGGAGCCCCCGAGGACGCCGGCGTCATGATCGCCGACCTCGTCGAGGGAGGGCCCGCCGAACTCGCCGGGTTCGAGTTGGGCGACGTCGTCGTTTCGGTCGACGGCGATCCCGTCGCCTCGACCGCCGACCTCGCCCGCCTCGTCGCCGGCTCGGGAGTCGGGAACGAGGTCGAGTTCGAAATCGCCCGCGACGGGGCTCGTGTCGTCCTCGAAGCGGTGATCGACCGCGCCCCCGACCCGGAAGGCCGGCGCCCTTGACGGCCGCCGCGCTCGCCCTCGCCGCCTCGGTCCTCGCCGCGGTCACGACGAACCCCGCCGACCTCGACGCTATGGTCCAGAAGGGGCGCGTCGACGACGCCCTCGCGGCCGGGCGCGCGGCGGTCGCCGTCGAGCCGGACGACGTCGAGCTCCGCTTCGCGCTCGCGAAGGCGCTCGCCGTCAAGGCGCGGCGGGCGGAGATGCAGCCCGAGCGGATCGAGGTCGGGTACGACGCCCCCCTCTTCGAAGAAGCGCTCCTCCACCTCGGAGAGGCGATCCGCCTCGCCCCGAAGCGGTCGGACCTCCGGATGTTCCAGTGCCTCCTTCTCACCGACTCCGCCCGCATCGAGCGGGCCGCCGCCGCGGTGCGGAGCGCCGCGCGCGAGCTTCCCCACGAGGCGGCGACCGCCACGGAGCTCGCCCGCTTCGGCGCCGAGCGCGGAAAGCGAGGCGACCTCGAGGGGGCGGCCCGCCTCCTCGGAGAGGTCGCGTCGGCTTACCCCGAGAGCGCGCCGGTGCAGGCCGACTACGGGATGACCCTCGCGCGCCTCGGGCGCGGGGCCGACGCCCTGCGCGCCCTCGACCGCGCGGTCGCCGCGGCGCCCAAGGACCTCTCGATGCTCCGCATGCGGGCGACGGCGGCGATGGCCCTCCTCGAGTTCGCGATGGCGGAGTCGACGTACGACGCCGCGTTCGCCGTCTCGAGGGACGAACGCGACCGCTTCGGTTCGGCAGCGGCCGCCTACGGGGGCGACCGCGCGCGCGGGCTCTCCCGGATGGAGGAGTTGTCGGCGCCGAGCGCTTCCGCCCCCGCGGGCCTCGCCGAACTCGCCTCGCGCTTCGTCCGCGCGGGTCGCGCAGCCGACCCCGGGAAGGCCGAGACGGACCTCGGACGCGAGCTGCGGGCCCAGGGTCAACCCCTCCTCGCCGTCCCCCTCCTCCACCGCGCGTCGTCCCGCGCGGAGCTCGCCGAGGTCTACCGGGAGCTGGGGATGCCGGGGCTCGCGGCGCGCGCCGGCTCCGTTCGCTGAACCGCGACCAGACGCCGGTGCCATAACGCGAGCGCGACCGCGCAGCCGAGGAGAAGCGCCCCGGTCGCCTGATGGGCGGTCGAGACGACGACGTCCCACCCCGATCCGCTCGGCGTCGCGGCGGTCACGACGAAGGCGGTGAACCCCAAGCCGAACTGGACCGCGGCCGCCGCCGCGAGGAAGAGCCCCGAGCGCCGCAAGGGAACGAGGTCGGCGTGGAACCCCCACGCACGCGTCCCGGCGGCGATCGCGAGACCCGCGACGACGAAGGCGAGGGTGATGTGGATCACGAGCCCCGCCGCGAGGTGCCGCTGGACCGCGCCGAGGACGAGTTGCACGACGAGGGCGACGAGGACCATCCCATGGAGGGCGCGGTCGGTCGCCGCCCGAACCGACGTCTGCAGCGGTCGTTTCCCCTTCCAGGAAGGGGAGAGGAAAACGGTCAGCGCCGCCATCGTCGAAAAGAACAGCTGGCCGAGGATCCCGTGGGCGACCGCGAGGGAGAGGTTCGGGCTCACGTCGTCGGGGTTCTGGCTGAGGGTCAGCGTCCCGGTGACCCGGAGGCCGCCCAAGATCCCCTGGACGCAGACGAGGACGAACGCCGCGACCGCGAGGGCCTTCACCCAACGCCGCGACTCCACGAACAGGAGGTGGATCGTGAGCACGAGGGTCGTGAGCCCGACGAGGGAGCCGAGGAGCCGGTGGGCGTGCTCGTAGTAGATCCCCCCCGTCATCCGGGAAAACGGGAAGAGGAACATGTTCGAGCCGAACGAGTTCGGCCAGTCGACGACGGCGAGGCCCGCGTTCGCGCTCGTGACGATCCCCCCCGCGGCGAGGAGGAGGAAGGTCGCGGCGAGGGCGACACGGGAAAACGAGGCGGTCCAGTCGACCTCGGGGGCGGGCCGTCCCCCGCGCGACCGAAGGCCCAGCGCTGCGCCTCCCGCCCCGAGCGCCGCCGTCAGGAGGATCGAGCCGGGGACCCAAACGACCGCGGAGGGGTGGACCGCCATCCCCTCCCCGCGGGTGAGGAACGCGCCGAGAATGAGGAGGTTGAGGACTCCCGCGAGCCCCCCCGCGAGGGCGCCGGCCCGAAGGCCGCGCGTTTCGAACCGCCCCGCCACCCAACCGCCGGCGATTCCGGCGAGGAGGAGGAACGGGAGGATCGCGGGGGCGGGCGCTTCCACCATCGGAAGTCGCGCGAGGTAACCGATCCCCCACATCGCCACCGTGATGCCGAAGCCGATCGCGAGGACGACCGCCGTCATGGGGACCTCCGGTCAGGCATTGTAGGGTGACCGCTCCGGGAGGAGCCAGGAGGACGGCGGAACCGTCGCCCTCGAACCGAGCGATTGCTAGCATGCCCTCCATGAGCATGACGAGCGACCGTCTGAGCCGCCGGGAAGCGTTTCCCTCCCGGCTCTTCACGTTCCGGAGCGGAGGTTGGGTTCTCCTCGCCGGGTTCCTCTTCGCCGGCGCGGGAGTCTGGTGGAACCTCCGCGTCCTCTGGGACCCGGAACGGGTACCCCCGCGCGGAGACGGCCGAAACGCCGCCTCGTACGGGTTCTCCCTCGACCAGGCCCTCGTGCCGGCGGAGGAGATCGTCTCGAGCGGGATGGTGGTCGACGGGCTCCGGGCCCTCGTGAACCCGGAGGTCACGAGTCCCGCCGAGGTCGCGACCTTCAACGAACGCGAGCGCGGGAAGTACCTCGTTTCGGACGACAAGGTGATCGGCGTCGTCCTCGGCGGCGAAGCGCGCGCCTACCCGTTGCGCGTGATGAACTGGCACGAGGTGGCGAACGACGTCGTGGGAGGGATCCCGATCGCGGTCACCTACCACCCCTTGAGCGAGGGGATCGCGGTGTTCGACCGCCGCGTCGGAGACGAGGTCCTCGAGTTCGGCGTGTCGGGACTCCTGCACGACTCGAACCTCCTGATGTTCGACCGGCGCCCGGGTGCGTCCGGCGAGAGCCTCTGGAGCCAGATCCAGGCCCGGGCGGTCTCGGGGCCGGCTGCGGGGAGAGGCGCGCGCCTCGAGGTCCTCCCCGTCGCACTCGCGCGTTGGGACGACTGGGTTCGCGACCATCCGGACACCACCGTCCTCGCCCCGATCCGGGAGGAACTGGAGTTCTACACGCGGGACCTCTACGGGAAGTACTGGATCTCCGACGAGATCAAGTATCCGGTCTCCCCCGCCGTTCCCGAGGACTCCCTCTCGCCGAAGACGCGCGTCTTCGTCGATCTCGAAGGGCCCACGCCGGTCGTCACGCCGCTCGCCAGCGCTCGGGACGACCGCAGGCTCGAACAGGTCGGTCCATTCGGCACGACCCCACGCCGTGGGATTTTCGCGTTCTGGTTCGCGTGGTATGGGGGGTACGGGGGACATTCCGCTTTTAGTTCCAATAGTTAAACGGGGACAGAAAAGGGGACAGGTTACTCAATCGTCGCGACTGGAGCGCCACACCGGTTCCAGCTGCGACGATTGAGTAACCTGTCCCCTTTTCTGTCCCCGTTTAACTATTGGAACTAAAAGCGGAATGTCCCCTAGAGCACCATGAACAATACCAGCCACACCACGTCGAGGAAGTGCCAGTACATCGCCATGTAGGTCACCCCGGGATGCCAGCCGCTCCCGTAGCGGCCCGCGAGGGACTTCCCCGTGACGATCCCGAGCGGAACGAGACCTCCGACCACGTGGGCCGCGTGGAGCCCGGTCAGCATGTAGAAGAGGAATGCGTAGAGGTTCGTCTTCGGGGTGAACTCCGCCGCCACGAGGCCGAACCAGTTGACCGCCTGCGCTCCGAGGAAGAGAAGTCCGAGGCCCAGGGTCGCCCCGAGCCAGCGCGAGCAGGCCGAACGCTCCCCCATCCGCACCGCCCGGAGCGCCATGTGGATCGTTCCGCTGCACGCGACGATGACCGCGGTCGAAAACCACAGGCCCGACGGCAGATCGGGCACCCCGGGAGGAGGCCACGTCGCCGCCCGCGAGCGCGTCAGAGCGTATCCGAGGATGCTCGCGACGAAGAGAACGGCCAGGGACCCCAGGAAGACCCGCATCCCGATGATGCCGGCCCCCTCGGGGAGATCGGATTCCTTGCGCGCGCGGGGATCGCCCGTTTCGGTCACCGGGGGGCGTTCGTGATCCCCGGCGCGTAACCCGGGATCATCTCCGGCAGGTAATGGCGCGTGTCGGTCAGCGCGATGCCGATGAAGAGCATCACGAGGGCGAGCGACGTGATCAGGATCACCGCGTTGAACGGCCGGTCGTACCGGAGGTGCATGAAGTAGAGGACGACGAACGCGGCCTTCACCGTGGCGATCGCGAGCGCGAGCCAGATGTTGAACCGCCCGAGATCGACCCAGGTCGCCCCGACCGTGACGACGGTCAGGAAGAGGAGGAGGCCGAGGACACCCGCGAGCACCGGGAGCGGAACGACGTGGCCAACTTCGGGATGGGAATCGGACATCGACGCGCTCCTCCGGCTCAGTGGATCAGGTACAAGAGCGGGAACAAGAAGATCCAGATCAGGTCGACGAGGTGCCAGTAAAGCCCGACGAAATCGACTGGCGTGAAGTACTGCGGCCCGAACGCCCCCTTGAGGGACCTCGCGAGCACCCACGCGATGCAGGCCATGCCCGCGATCACGTGCACGCCGTGGAGCCCGGTCATGAGGAAGTAGATCCCGAAGAAGACCTGCACGTTCGCGGGGCGCACCGGGGCGCCGTGCGCATCGTGCTCTTCGCCGGGGGGGGCCGTGGGGAGCGTCCCCAGGGGGCCGACCGAGGCGGGAGGAAGGGTCGACCGCTCGAGTTTCAAGTCGGCGGCGACGGCGCCCAACGGGGCGACCGCCTCGGGGGGCGGCGGGGGGAGCGCTCCCGGCTCGGCGGCCGGGGAGAGGGGAGGCGAGGCCACGCGCGCCGTCGCCGGGGGTTCGTGCCCTCCCTCGCCGTGCGAGAGCGGATTGAACTTCACCCCCCACAGAAGCCCTTCGTGCCACTTGTGGCTGTACTCGACGTACTTGATCCCGAGGAAGCCGAAGCCGCCCAGGAGCGTGAGCGAGAGGAGCCACACGAGCGCCTTCCGCTTCCCGAGTTGGGCGGCACGCACCCCCCACGCCATCGTGAACGAACTGCAGAGCAGGATGATCGTGTTCACCGCCCCCAGGTTCTTGTCGAGGTAGCGGTGGGCGTAGACGAAGATCTCGGGGTGGTTCGCCCGGTAGACCGAATAGGCCACGAAAAGCCCGCCGAACAGCAGGATCTCCGTCGCGAGGAAGAGCCACATCCCGAGCTTCCCCGAGTCGAACTGCTGGAGCGGCGTGTCGAAGTGGTGCGCGAGGTACGGCGGATGGCCGTGGTGCCCCTCGCCGTGCGGATCGACCGTGGTCTCGCTCATCGGGACCGACCTCAGTGCGCCGACGAACGGGCCGGGAAAAGGGGTGGCGCGTCGGAGCGGCGCACCCAGTCCTTCGATGCGGGGTCGTACTCGAGCGGGCCGAAGTCGTACGGGTCCTCGCCGCGCGGGGTGGACGGGAAGTTGTCGTACGGCGGAGGCGAGGGGGTGTGCCACTCGAGCGAGTTGCCGCCCCACGGATTCGCCGGGGCCTTTGCGCCCCGGAAGAGGGAGTGGAGCAGGTAGATCGCGCACACGACGAAACCGGCGCCCATCACGAACGAGCCGATCGTCGAGAGCTGATGGTAGATCGTGAACGGCTCGGTGTAGGTCGCGTACCGTCGCGGCATCCCTTGCGACCCCATCACGAACTGCGTGAAGAAGGTCGTGTTGAACCCCAAGAAGATCAGGCCGCACGCGATCCGTCCCCACGCCTCGCTGTACATCCGGCCGGTCATCTTCGGCCACCAGTGATGCAGCGCCCCCAGGAACGCGATCACCGTCCCCCCGAACATCACGTAGTGGAAGTGGGCGACGACGAAGTACGTGTCGTGGAGGTGGATGTCGGTCGCGAGCGCGCCCAGATGGAGCCCCGTCAGGCCCCCGATCCCGAACAGGACGATGAACGACAGGGCGTAGAGCATCGGGGTGTTGAGCCGGATCGACCCCTTGTAGAGGGTCGCGAGCCAGTTGAAGACCTTGATCGCCGACGGGATCGCGACGCTGAAGGTGAGCGCGCTGAAGATCATGTTCCCGAGCTGCGACTGGCCCGAGGTGAACATGTGATGGCCCCACACGAGGAACCCGAACGCGGCGATCGCGATCGAGGAGAGGGCGATGAACCGGTAACCGAAGATGTGCTTGCGGCTGTGGATCGACACGAGCTCGCTGATCACCCCCATCGCCGGAAGGATCATGATGTAGACGGCGGGGTGGGAGTAGAACCAGAAGAAGTGCTGGTAGAGGACCGGGTCGCCGCCGAGCGCCGGGTCGAAGATCCCGACGCCGAGCGCGCGCTCCGCGATCAGGAGGAGCAGCGTGATTCCGAGGACCGGCGTCGCGAGCACCTGGATCAGGGCCGTCCCGTAGAGCCCCCAGAGGAAGAGGGGCATCCGGAACCAGGTCATCCCCTTCGGGCGGAGCTTGTGGATCGTCACGATGAAGTTGAGGCCGGTGAAGATCGAGCTGAAACCCAGGATGAACACGCCGAACGTCGTGTTGATGACGTTCGTGTTCGTCGTGGTGCTGTACGGGGTGTAGAAGGTCCAGCCCGTGTCGACGCCTCCGGTCAGGACGGCCACGATCGTGAAGAACGCGCCCGCGACCCAGAGCCAGTAGGAGCCGAGATTGAGCCGCGGGAAGGCCACGTCCTTGGCGCCGAGCATCAGGGGAAGGGCGAAGTTCCCGATCGCCGCGGGAATGCCGGGAATGATGAACAGGAAAATCATCGCGGCGCCGTGGAGCGTGAACGTCTTGTTGTAGAAGTCGTTCGACATGACCTGTTCGCCCGGAGCGAAGAGTTCGAGGCGCATGAACAGCGCCGCGAAGCCGCCGAGCGCGAACGCGGCCAGGATCGAGACGAGATACATGATCCCGATCCGCTTGTGGTCGAGCGTGAGGGCCCAGGAGAGGAACCCCCTCGAATGGGTGAGGTAGTTGTCCCCCGTTTCGGGTGCGGGTCGCACGCCCGCGGCGGGGATCGTTCCTTCGGCGCTGCCCATCCTCGCTCCTCCCGCTATTCCAGGGTCTTGATGTATTCGATGATCGCGGAGATCTCCGCGTCCTTGAGCCGGCCCTGGTAGGTGGGCATCACCGGCTCGTACCCGGCCACGATCTGCGACTGCGGATCGAGGATCGAATTCCGGATGTAGTTCTCGTCGGCCACCACCGTCTCCCCGGACCGCAGGGCCTGCGGCTCGCCGTACAGGGCCTTGAACGTCGGACCGATCCCGGACTTGCCGTCGACCGAGTGACACTGCTTGCAGCCGCGCTGCAGGTAGAGCTTCTCCCCTGCCTCGGCGGGGGGGAGCTTCGCGAGAAAGTTCCCCGCGTCCTCGAGCCACTTCTCGAACTGCCCCGGCGGGTGGACGACCACCTTCGAGAGCATCGTCGAGTGGTTCGTCCCGCAGTACTCGGTGCAGAAGACGTCGTACTCCCCCTCCGTGTAGGCGTGGAACCACAGGTCGGTGTACCGGCCCGGGACGACGTCCTTCTTCACACGGAAAGCCGGGATGTAGAAGGAGTGGAGGACGTCCTGGGAGGACATCACGAGACGGACGTCGGTGTCGACCGGGACGTGCAGTTGCCCGTCGACCACCCCGTTCGGGTAGGTGAAGAGCCAGTTCCATTTCTGGCCGGTCACCTGGATCTCGTAGGCGTTCTGCGGAGGGGTCGCCAGGTTCAGGTACCCGGTGAACCCCTGCCAGAAGATCCAGATCACGATGAGCAGAGGGATCACCGTCCAGGTGATCTCGAGCGGCTGATTGTGCGTCGCGGTCTTCTCTTCCTTGTGGCCCGGCCGCTCGCGGTACCGGAACACGAAGTAGACGAGGAGGAGGGTGATGAGGGCGAAGAAGAAGATCGAGATCCAGGTGACGACGTGGAAGAGCCAGTCGACCGGGCCCGCGGTCGTCGAGGCCTGCTCGGGGAGGAAGAAGGTCGCGTCCCGCGACGCCTGCACGGCGAAGCGCTCGAAGAGAACCCTGATCATTCCCGGTCCCCGCTCCTCTTCACGCCGTTCGACGGGCGCGAAACTCCCGCATCCACCACGTGGCCAGAAAAGCGAAAAGAATCGTCGCCGTCAACGCGCCGCCGAGACGCATGATCTTGACTGCCGCCGGCGCGTAGGTCCCCGTGCTGGAGTCGTAATGGTAACAGTAGAGGAGAACCCGATCCAAGGGCGTCCCGATCTTCCCCCCGGCCGCTTCCACGAGGGAAAGGCGCAGAGTCTTCGGGTCGTACCGGACCCCGTAGAGGATCCTCGACACGCGCCCGTCCGGGGTCGCCACCCAGATCGCCGCCCCGTGCGCGAACTCGTCCTGGTCTTCGAGGTACCGGAAGCGGAATCCCAGGGCGTCCGCGAGCCCCCGGATGCTCTCGGGGCTCCCCGTGAGGAAGTGCCAGCCCGAGGCGGCCGCCGGATTCCCGAACTCCTCCACGTAGATGCGCTTCTTCGCGGCGGCGAGGGTCGGGGTCTCCCTCGGGTCGATGCTGACCGTCACGACGTCGAACTGCTTCCCGGGGACGAAGTCGAGCTCCCGCATCGCCTCCACGAGCCCGTTGAGAACGAGGGTGCAGAGCATCGGGCACTCGTAGTAGTTGAGCGTGAGTACGACGGGCCGGTCGGGACGGAAGTAGTCCCGGAGGAGAACCCGCCCGCCGCGCTCGTCCGCGAAGGGGAGATCGAGGGGGATCGCCGCGTCGAGCGACTCCTCGATCGCGACCCCCTCCAGGTCGGGAGGGAGGCGCTCCGCGCGGTCCTCCGCGGCGGCCGGAGGCCCCTGCGCCGCGAGGACGGCCGCCGGAAGCAAGAAGCGGAAGACCCGGGTCACGGCGTGCCGGTCGACGCGCGGCGCTCGTCCACCAGGAGCTGCATCGCGCGGTCGATCGGGATCGCGACCACGCCCTCCTTGGGGTCGATGATGCGGTAGGTGCCGATCTGCTCGAGCTGGCGTGCGCGGAGGGATTCGAACTCGACCGGCTTCTCGGCCTCGATCTTCCGCCGGAATTCGTTCCCCGCGGCCTGGCCGAAAAGACCTTGGAGGGCCACCACGATCACGACGAGCAGAATCGCCCCCGCGATCCCGATCGCCACCGTCGCCGACGAATCGGGGTCGTCCTCGAACGCCGCCTCGTCGATCCCCGGCCCCCTGTCGTGCTCGCTCACCGCGGTTCCCTCGCCCCGATCAGACGTTCTCGAACTGGAGCGACTCCGGAAGGCGCGGGTCGCCCACCGGAATCAGCGCGTGCCTCGACATACGTTGGAACACGAACGCGAAGAAAACGCCACCCATCCCCACGAGGAGCCCGAGATCGACGAGCCCCCACGGGAGCCGGCCGGGACTCGCCTGCGGCCAAACCAGCCAATTCACGTCGAGCCAGTGCATGAGGAGGATCCAGCAAGAGCCGGTCAGGAGCACCCCCGTCCGCCGCTTCATGTGCTTGGACAGGAGGAAGAAGAACGGCGCGACGAAGTGCCCCAGGATCAGGAGGATGCTCACCCCCGCCCACGGCCCCGACGAGCGGTACTCGTACCAGATCGTTTCCTCGGGGATGTTCGCGTACCAGATCAGCATGTACTGCGAAAAGCCGATGTACGCCCAGAAGACGATGAAGGCGAAGACCAGCTTCCCGAGATCGTGGTAGTGCTCGAGGCTGATGATTCCCGCGAGCCGCCCCGCGCGCTGGAGCATCCGGGAGAGGATCGGCAGGATCGCGAAGATCCCCAGGAGGCACCCGGCGAAGTAGTAGACCCCGAAGATCGTGCTGTACCAGTGGGGCTTGAGCGACATCAGGTAGTCGAAGGCGAAGAAGGTCGTCGTCAGGGCGAAGACGAGCATCCCGGGGGCGCTCGCCCGCTCCATCCGTACGGTGAGCGCGGGATCGCCGCTGCGGTCCTGCTCGAGCGACCGGGCGTAGAACCAGCGGGCGAGGAAGGCCCAGATCGCGAAGTAGACGAGGGTCCGGATCACGAAAAACGGCGCGTTCAGCCACGCCGCCTTGGCCTCGAGGAGGTGGTCCCCTTGCACCTTGGCGGGGTCGGCCCAGGGGAAGAGCTGTCCCATCCCCACGAGGACCGGGATCGCCAGGATCGGGAGGGGCAGAAGAGAGTTGGCGGCGACCGATTCGGCGCAGCGGCGGATCGTCACGCTCCACCCGGCGCGCGTCAGGTGCTGCACGAGCACGAAGAAGAGCGCCCCGAGCGCGATGCTCGCATAGAAGGCGAAATTGGCGAGCCACGAGTGGTAGAAGCCTCGCCAGCCGTCCCCCGCGGCCGCCCCCGCCGCCACCGCGACGGCGAGCCCGACGACGCCGAGCCCCGCGGAGGCGCGGAACCAGCGGGGGCCGAACTCGTCGAGCGTCAGCCGCTCGGAAGAAAGATCGACGGTCCTGCGCTCGCTCACCGTTCCGTCCTCAGCGCAGCCTCGGCTGCATGTCGGGCGGCACCGCCGCCATCGTCGCGCGCTGGCTCAGCTGGAGCGCCCTCACGTAGGCGACGATCGCCCAGCGATCGCCCTCTCCGATCTGGCTTCCGTACGCCGGCATCGTCCGGATCCCGTTCGTGATCGTGTTGAAGAGGTGGCCGTCGGGACGGGCGCGGACCGTCTCGTCGTGGAGGTTCGTGGGGGGCACCCAGGTCCCCTCCTGCAGCCGGTCGGCGCGCTTGGCGACGATCCCGTCGCCGTACCCGCCGAGCCCGTGGCACGGGGAGCAGTAGATGCCGAACCGCTCCTGGCCCCTCGCGAGGAGGCCCGGGGTCGTCTCGACGGGGAGGGCGGCCGCCCACTGCCCCCCGGAGAGCCCCCGGTAGAACCAATCGTCCTCGGCGAGCCTTCCCCGCGCCACCGTCCCGGGAACCGGTTGCCGCGGAGCGCGCCCGTCGGCGAAGAGGGCGCTCGTCGACTGCGCCTTCGCCTTGGGCTGCTTGTCCATGTCCTGGAGAAGGTGGATCCGCGGGAGCGGCGACGTCGTGTGGCGCGCCTTGTAGGCGCAGGCGAACGGGAGGAGCGCCAGGGTCGCGAGGACCGTCAGGGAGTACGTGATCCAGCGGGGCAACATCGGCTCAGTCCTCGAGGTCCAGGACCCATTCCACGTTTCGGCTCCCCGCCTCCCGCAGGAGGGCGTCGGTCTTCTCGACGTCGAAGCGGGGGTCCGCCGCCTCGATGCTCAGGAAGAAACGGTCGTCGGTCGCGCGGCGGAACCTCTCGTTCCGGAACAGCGGATGGCTCCACTGCGGAAGCCCGTTGAACACCATCATCAGGCCGAAGGCCGTGAGCGCCGAAAGGAGGATCGTCAGCTCGAACGCGACGGGGATGTTCGCGGGGAAGCTCCAGTGGGGCTTCCCGCTGATGAGGATCGGGTAGTCGACGGCGTTCATCCACCACTGCATCAGGACGCCGCCGAGACACCCCGTGAGCCCCGCCGCGAGGACGAACCACGGGAGCTTCGTCGGACGGATTCCCATCGCCCCGTCGAGGCCGTGGACCGGGAACGGCGTGTGACAATCCCACCTGCGATACCCCGCGTCCCGGACGCGGGCGGCCGCCTCGATCAACTCCTCGGGGGTCGCGAACTCCGCGACCATTCCCCACAGGTTCCCCTTCCCGGCGCTCATCGGTGCGGCTCCGCGTGGTGCCCGCGACCCGGCATCACGGTCTTGACCTCCGCCATGGCGACCATCGGGAGGAACCTCAGGAAGAGAAGGAAAAGCGAGAAGAAGAGTCCGAACGAGCCGAGCAGCGTCAACACCTCGACCCACGAGGGGACGTAGGCGCTCCAGTTCGACGGGATGTAATCGCGGTGGAGCGAGGTGACGATGATGACGAACCGCTCGAACCACATTCCGACGTTGACGAGCACGCTGACCGTGAAGACGACGCCCATGTGGTTCCGCATCCTCTTCGACCAGAAGAGCTGCGGCGCCAGGACGTTGCAGAAGATCATCGTCCAGTACGCCCACGCGTACGGGCCGAGCGCCCGGTTGATGAAGACGAAGCGCTCGTACGGGTTTCCGCTGTACCACGCGATGAAGAACTCGATCCCGTACGCGTAGCCGACCATCATCCCGGTCGCCAGGAGGATCTTGCACATGTTGTCGACGTGGCGGAGGGTGATGAGGTCCTCCATGCCGAACCACTTGCGGCACGGGATCGCGAGGACCAGCACCATCGCGAAGCCGCCGAAGATCGCCCCCGCGACGAAGTAGGGAGGGAAGATCGTCGTGTGCCAGCCGGGAATCACCGAGGTGGCGAAGTCGAAGCTCACCACCGAGTGCACGGAGAGGACGAGGGGGGTGGCGAGCGCGGCGAGCAGCAGGTACGCCCTCTCGTACCGGTGCCAGTGCCGGTTCGAGCCCCTCCACCCGAGGCTCGCGAGCCCGTAGGCGAACTGCCGGACCTTCCCCTTCGCGCGGTCCCGGATCGTCGCGAGGTCGGGGATCATCCCCATGTACCAGAAGACGAGCGACACGGTCATGTACGTGCTGACCGCGAAGACGTCCCAGAGGAGCGGGCTCCGGAAGTTCGGCCACATCGACATCTGGTTCGGAAGCGGGGCGAGCCAGTATTCGAACCAGATCCGGCCGACGTGGATCCCGGGAAACATCCCGGCGCAGACGACGGCGAAGATCGTCATCGCCTCGGCGAACCGGTTGATCCCCGTCCGCCACGGCTGCCGGAAGAGGAAGAGGATCGCCGAGATCAGCGTGCCGGCGTGCCCGATGCCGACCCAGAACACGAAGTTCGTGATGTCGAAGCCCCACGAGATCGGCTTGTTGAGGCCCCAGACCCCGACGCCGGTCGTGATGAGGTAGAGGATCATCGCGCCGAGGATCCCCGTGAAGACGGACGCGACGCCGAAGGCGACGTACCAGGCCTTCGGGGGCCGCGGCGCCTCGACGATCCGGCAGACCTTGTCGGTCACCGTCCCGTAGTCGGCCGCTCCGAGAACGAGGGGCGCGCGGTGCCTCGGATCGTCTCCCGTGTTGTCGAGAGAGGCCGGTCGATCGATCGTCATCACGCCCATGGATCAGGACTCTCCGTGATGCCCTTCGGCCGCGGCGCGGGACGCGCCTCCGCCCAAGGCCTCGGAACGGTTGCGGAGCCTCGCCTGGTAGCGGAGCCGCGGCTTGGTGTTGATCTCCTCCAGGATTCCGTAGCTCCGGGGATCGTCGTGGATCTTCCGAATGCGGCTCGCTTCGTCGTTGAGGTCGCCGAAGACGATCGCCTGCGTCGGGCACGCCTGCGCGCACGCCGGGACGATCTCCCCGTCCCGGACCTTCCGTCCCTCGTTCTTCGCCGCGATCTTCGCCGTCGCGATCCTCTGGATGCAGAAGGTGCACTTCTCCATCACGCCGCGGCTCCGGACGGTCACCTCGGGATTGAAGACCAGCATCTCGACGGCGGACCGGCTCTTGTGGTTGTTGAACCAGTTGAAGCGGCGGACCTTGTAGGGGCAGTTGTTCGAACAGTATCGGGTGCCGATGCACCGGTTGTAGACCATGACGTTGAGGCCTTCGTGGTCGTGCACGGTCGCCGCCACAGGGCAGACCTGCTCGCAAGGCGCGTTCTCGCAGTGCTGGCAGGCCATCGGCTGGTAGGCGACCGCCGGCTCTTCCGGATCGCCCGAGAAGTAGCGGTCGACCCGGATCCAGTGCATCTCCCGCCCTCTCAGGACCTCGTCCTTCCCGACGACCGGGATGTTGTTTTCGGCCTGGCAGGCGATCGTGCAGGCGTTGCACCCCACGCAGGCGTTCAGGTCGATCGAGAGGCCCCACTTGTAGCCGTCGTACGCGTGCGGCTTCCAAAGGTGGACGTCCTCCGGGACGTGCACGACGTGCCGCGCGAAATCGGGATGCTCGTCGTAGTGCGACCGCTCCGCCTCGCGGATCAGCGTCTCGGCACGGACTTCCCGCTCGGTCTTCCCGAGGGTGTCGACCACGTGATGGTCCTGGGTCGTCGCGAGGAGGTGCCGGCGGCCGGTCGGCCGGATTTCCGCGCGTGCGCTCCAGGGCGACGCCGTCGTCCGGAGGGGAAAGACGTCGACCCCCACCCCGTCCGCGACCCTTCCCGCGCGCGTCCGCCCGTACCCGAAGGGGAGCGTGACGGCGCCCGCCGCGTGCCCGGGCGCGACGAAGACGGGAATCGAGATCGAGGCCGAGCCCACCGCGATCTCGACCACGTCCCCGCTTCCGACCCCGAGCCGATCCGCGGTCGACGGGGCGACGAGGGCCGCGTTGTCCCAGGTCAGGCGGGTGATCGGGTCGGGCAATTCCTGGAGCCAACCGAGGTTCGCGAAGCGGCCGTCCAGCACCTTGAGGTCGCGGTCGAAGGCGACCTCGATCCCCTCTCGTACCGCCTCGCGGGCGAGGATCGGGAGGTCTCCGTACCACGAGGAACCGACCGGAACCGCCTCGTGGAGCGAAGCGCTCCCCTCGAGGGCCCCGTCGTGCAGGACCTTCCTCCAGCGCGCCTCGAAGTCGGGTCCGTCGATCCAGCGCTTCCACGTCTCACGGACCAGGTCGTATCCCCTCGACGAGCGTTCTTCGAGGAGCGCGGCGAGGAGCTCCGCCGGGGTCTTGCCGTCGTAAAGCGGAAGGATCAAGGGCTGCACCACCCCGAGCGTCCCGTCCCACGCCCGGGCATCGCTCCACGCCTCGAACGGGTGGGCCATCGGGAGGTGCCAGCCCGCGACGACCGAAGTCTCGTCGTAGCGCGCGCCGAGGCGCCAGACGTTCTTCGCCCTTGCGATGCGCTCCGCCAGCGCGTGGTCCGCGAGCCCGTCGTAGACGGGGTTCCCGCCGAGGACGAGGAGCGTTTCGACACGACCCGCGTCGAGGTCCCGCGCGAGGGCGATCGCCGTCGTCTTCTGCGGCTCGCGGTCGAACTCGCGATCGGCCGCCAGGATCACCGTCTCCCCCGTGTTCCCGAGCGCTTCGTTCAAGAAGTGGACGAGGGAGTGGACGACCGCGGGATGGCGCGGGCCGGCCGCGACGACCCCGCGACCGCGGTGGGCGAGAAGGTCCGCGGCCATCGCGTCGATCGCGGGGTGATCGAACGGGTGCCGCTCGAACGCCGCGAGGGCCTGGCGGAGCCCCTCGAGATCGGTCCGCAGCGGAAGCCCCTTGCGGAGGAGGGCCGCGGCGAGCTTCGCCGCGACGACCGGCACCACGCTCGGCGCCACGGCGATCCGATGGTCGGCGACCCCTCCGGTGAGCCCGTAGGCGGTCTCGACCGCGTAGAGGCGGTTCATCGAGGTGCCGTCGGCCCGCCGGCCTTCCGCGAAGTCGCGCGCGTGGCGCACTCCCCACGGGTGGTGGATCAGGAGATCGGCATCGAGGGAGACGATCACGCGAGCCCGGTCGAGCCGGTAGACGGGCCGCAGGGGACGGCCGAAGGCCCACTCGGCGCTCGCCCGCTCGGAAGCGCGATCGAGCGGAGCCCACTCGTGCCAGACCGCATCGGGAAACGCGTCCAGAAACCTCGCACGCACGGCCTCGAGGGTCGGAGAGGACGAGGGAGCGGCGAGGACGCGCAACCCGCGGCCGCCGCTCGCGCGATGGGCGCGCACGATCGGAAGCGCCTCGGCGAAGAACTCGTCCCACGTCCTGCCGACCGCCTGGCCCCGGTCGTTGCGGACGACGCGCACCTCGCGATCGGGGTCGTACAGGTCGAGGACCGACGCCTGCGCGAGCACGTCGGTGCCGCCGAGGCTCGCCGGGTGGAGAGGGTTCCCCTCGACCTTGACCGGCCGGCCGTCGTAGCAGGTCACGAGGAGCCCGAGTGCCGCCCCCTCGTGCTCGACGGCGGTGGCGTAGTGCGAGGGAACGCCCGGGACGAAGCCGTCGGGGCGGTGGGCGAACGGAACGATCAATTCCTCGGGCCAGCGGCGGCAGGCCGTCGCCCCGGCGAGGGCGATCGAGGCGCCCATCACCTTGAGGAAGTCGCGCCGCGAGGGGGCGAGCATCTCGTCGGCATACGCGGGGAATTCCCGCCGGACCCGCTCGCGGAACTCGGGGCGGTCGGCGAGATCGTCGAGGCTCCGCCAGTAGGCCTTGCCCCGGGAACCGGGCTCTATCGATGGCATGTGCTGCAATCCTGCGAGGGGTTGATGTTGTGGGCCTCCCGCAGGCGCCGCCCGAGCGTGCGACGGTCCTCCGTGGGTTGCCAGTCCATCTTCGTCACGAACTCCACCGGTCGGAGGCGAGGCTCCGGGTTCCTGTGGCAGTCGAGGCACCAGCCCATGCTGAGCGGGGCGGACTGGTGCACCACTTCCATCTTGTCGATGCGGCCGTGGCACTCGACGCACCCGACGCCGCGGGTGACGTGGGCGCTGTGGTTGAAGTACGCGTAGTCGGGAAGGTCGTGGACCTTGACCCACGGGACCGGCAAGCCGGTCGCGTAACTCTCGCGCACCCTCACGAGCTTCGGGCTCTCGGCGCGGATCTTCGCGTGGCAATTCATGCAGGTCTGCGTCGGGGGGATCGCCGCGAAGGCGGCCTTTTCGACCGTGGTGTGGCAGTACCTGCAGTCCATCCCCAGTTCGCCCGCGTGCAGCTTGTGGCTGAACGGAACGGGCTGCGTGGGCTGGTACCCGACGTCGGTCGTCTTCGGAGAGAAGCCGTACCAGACGAGGAGCACGAGGTAGAGGGGAACGATCCCGAGCAGGATCGCTCCCGCGACGTCCCGAAGACGGTCCACCCACTTCGGGAAGTAAAAGGTACCCGACTGGTCCTGATTCATGTGTGGGGGGGATGATAGACAGCCCCCGCAACGCGTTTCAAGGGCGATCGCGCGGGACGATCGCGCCGTTCAGGACTTGTTCCGGAACTTGATCGAGCAGCCGAGCGCCTTCGTCCTCTGCGTCGCGGGGGTTTTCCCTGCCGCGACCGCGGCGAGCGCGTCGGCGAGCCACCGTTCCTTCACCTGCGCCGCGTCCTTCACGTTGTCGTCGGGAGCGCCGTGGTAAACGAGTTTCCCTTCCGCGTCGAAGAGGAAGAGTTCCGGAGTCTTCGTCGCCCCGAAGGCGCGCGCGACGTCGGACGTGTCGTCGACGACGTACGGATACTTCCTCCCCTTCTCCTTCGCCCGGGCCTGCATCGCCTCGAAGGAATCCTCCGCCTGCACCGCGGGATCGTTCGCGTTGATCGCGATCACGCCGATCCCCTTCCCGAGGTACGCGTTCCCGAGTTCGTCGAGCCGCGACTCCCACCCCTTCACGTAGGGGCAGTGGTTGCACGTGAAGAGCACGAGCGTCCCCTTCTCCCCCTTCGCGTCGGCGATCGAGAGCATCGACCCGTCGACGTTTCTCATCTTCACGTCGGCCATCGGCGCCGAGGCGCCGAGCGCGAGGGGCTCCCCCGCGGAGGCGGCCGGGGCCGCCGCGAGCATCAAGGCACAGAGCAAGTTCCGCATCGTCATCGTTTCTCCCCTTCGGGCGCGGGCTCCGCGTCGAGCACCCGCGCGATCTTGGAACGGAGGGTCGCCTCGTCGGCCTTTCCCTCCCAGAACTCCTTCAGATTTCCTTGCCCGTCGTAGAGGAAGGTCGCGGGCAGCGCGCCGCTCCACCTCGGATCGAGGGCGTCGATGAACGCCATGTCCGGCTCGTTCTTGAGGAAGGTCGGGAAGTCGACCCCGAGCGAGGCGAGGAACTCCCGCGCGGCCCCCTCGTCCTCCTCGAAGTCGCCGGAGACGAGCACGAGGCGGAAGCCGCGTTCCTTCCACGCGCGGTGGACCCGAAGGAGATCGGGCATCTCCTCGCGGCAGGGGGTGCACCAGGTGGCCCACACGTTGACGAGCACCGCTTCCGCCCCGGGCCTCCGCACCTCCTCGAGGATGCGGGCCGAACCGGCGGGGACGAGGGCCAGGGCCCCTGCGAGGAGAAGTGCCGTCATCGTTCGGAGATGCTGCCTGACGCCCCGGCGCCCCGCAAGCGCGGCCGGCGGGGCCGGGCTAGACTTCGGGGGTCCGAGGGGGATCGCCGCAGGAGGAACCCGATGCGCCTGGCAGCCGCCGCTCTCGCTCTCGCCGCCCTCGCCACCCTTCCGTCCGCGGCGCGCGTCGACGTCACCCTCGACCAGGGGACGCTCAACGACCTGATCACGAACCTCGCCCCCGCGAAGGTCGCGGTCCCCCTCCCCGCGGGGACCAAGGTCAACCTCCACCTCGACAACGTGCGGGTGACCGGCTTCGAGCCCGCGGGAGCGAGCGGAAGCCGCGGCCACATCCTGGCCGCCCTCAACCTGCGCGTCCCCGAGCTGGGGCTCGACGTCCCCGTGACCCCGCGCCTCTCGCTCCAGTTCCGCGAAGGGGACGGGAAGAAGGTCGCCTACCTCAAGTTCGAAGATGTCAACGTCCCCCTCGCCGTGACCGGGAACCTCAACGTCGCCCCCCTCCTCCCCGTCCTGCCGCTCATCGCCGACACCGTCTGGACCGTCGACTCCGCGCGCGGCCCCGTGCGGGTCGAGCCGAAGCTCGTCGACGCGGTCGTCGGGACGAAGAACCTGAGGCTTGGCTTCGACCTCGACGTGGCGCCGGGGGCGAAGGGGAAGCCCTGAAGGGTTGCGCGTCCCCGGCATTCGTCATACATTCCGTATTGCGCCAGGAGAGGTCCCGTGGCCACGCGCACCGTCCGGCTCGACGACGAATCGGAAGCCGCCCTCCTCGAGATCCAGGGAGCGACCGGCATGAACATGTCGCAGGCCTTGAAGCACGGGCTCCTGCTCCTTCGGGACGGCGTCCGCGCACGGTCCGCGAAGAACGCCTGGGAGGTTTACGAGCGCCTCGACCTGGGGCCGGGAGGTTACGCCGCGGCTCCCGCCCGGGACGTGAAGAAGGTGGTCCGGGAGTCGATCCGAAGGAAGCTCCGTCGTTGACCCTCCTCGACACCGGCCCGCTCGTGGGGCTTTTCGACCCGCGGGATCCCTCTCACGCCGCGTGCCGGCGGGCGCTCCAGCGGCTCCGCGGGCCGTTGCTCGTGACGGTCCCGGTCCTGACCGAAGCCTTCCACTTCCTCTCTCCGCGGAGTCGCGGATCGGCGGCGCTTCGGACCTTCCTCCTCTCCGGCGCGGTGGAGCCTCGGTTCCTCGACGCGGCGGGCATGGCCCGGGCCCTCGCCCTCATGGAGAGGTACGCCGACGCGCCGATGGACTTCGCGGACGCTTCCCTCGTCGTCGCCGCCGAGGGGTCCGGGACGAGACGGGTGCTGACGCTCGACCGGAGACACTTCGCGACCTACCGGGTCACCCGCGGCCGCCGGAAGGACCCGTTCGAGATTGTCGAGGTCTGAGCGGTTACGGGCCCGGAACACGGGTCAGCTCCGGCTTCCCCGTTCGGAGCGGCCATCGCACGCACGCCCACTCCGGCCCGCGGGTGAGCGGGTCTTCGTAGCGAAACGTCCAGAAGTTCCTGCCGGGATAGGCGGCGCGCAGCCGCTCCGCGTAGGCGTGCGCCGCCCGAGGGCCCGTGAGATCGGCGACGGCACGCGGCGATGGAGCCCACACGACCCCTTCCGAACAACACGGATCGTTTCGGACGAGATCGAGGAGTTCCATCGTTCCCGAACCCGTATCGAGGAGAACGACGGCGTTCTCGAGCCCGTTCTCCTCCGCGAGCACGAACGGCGCGATCCGCTGCGAGACGATCCGAGCGTGGGCCGCCAGAAACCACACGCTCGCAGCGACGTGTCCGACGAGCATCGCTCCCGCAGCCGCCACCAGGAATCTCCGGAACCGGATGGTATCGAGCCTTCCACGGAGATCCGCGACGGCCACGGTCGCGCCCCGCGCGATCAGGATGGCGAGCGCAGGGAGCGCCTCGTAGTAGTACCGCGGCCCGTACTGGTTGCCGCCGTAGCTGACGAACGCCCAATACGCGCCGATCAGGGCGACCGTGAGCCCACCGAGCAGCAGTTCCCTCCATCCCCGGCGGCCGATGAACGCGAGGATCGCGATCGGGAGCGTCCCGAACGGCATCCAGGCCCACAGGTCGAGGAGGTGCCCCACCGTCAGCACGAATCCGTCGGTGGGCGTATGGACGGTGTATCCGTTGCGGAAGAAACCCGGAACATCCCGGTTCCCCGACCATGCGTAGGGGGTGGTCAGGAAGTCCGCCGTGATCGCGTGGTTGTAGACCAGGAAGGGGATGACCAGGATGAGGAACGCCCCCACGAACCCGGCACTCCGCATCGCGACTCGCCGCGATTCTCGGCGCCGCCCCCCCGCGAAGAGCAGGGCGATCGTGAGGGTCGCGCCGATCGCAAGCGCCGTGAGCGGCCTGGCGTTGAAACAGGCGCCCATCGCGGCCCCCGCAGCGACCGCAGCGGTCACCGCCCCCGCCGTGATCGACCTCGACGTCAAGTACAACGCGATCGACACGCACGCGAGGGACGCGGGCTGAGAGAAGTACGAAGCGGAATTCAACAGAAAGAACGGGGTCGCGCCGCAGATCAGCGCCGCGATCAAGGCCTCGCGAGCGCCGAACAAGGTCCGCCCCGCCAGGTAGGTGAACCAGATCGCGATCGCCCCGAGGAGCGGGTTGAGATACGCGTCGAACCCGAGCCGGATCGCCGTGGACAGAAGCGCGGGCCATCCCGGGAAGATGATCGCGAACCACTTTCCTTCTTTGACGGTGACGTAGTAACCGGTGCCCAGTTCCGGGACCAGAGGGTGCGCGGTCGCGTCCCGGAAGGCCTCGCCCTGGGCGAACGTGTGGGCCTGGAAGCGGAATGCCCACTCGTCCGCGGAATTCGGGAAGTCCGCGAGTACGAACTGACCGACGAGCGCGGCGGCCGCGAATGCCAGGAGCGCGAGGCTTCCGGCAGCGAGGTCCGACTTCCCGCGGGTCCGCGGTGAGTCCGGAGCGGGAGCCGGAACGTGTGGTTCGCGCGACGCCCGGCGGGGCGATCGGATCGCCCGCAGGACGACCAACAGCGCGAGGAGAGTCGCTCCCGAGGCGAACAAGACGGGCCTCGCCATCGCCGCATAGAACTTGTGAAAGTAGTAGTCGAAGTGAAGCGTCTCACCGGGAGGATCCGTCGCGTAAGCGTAGCGCAGGATTCGATCGACGCCGGTCGTCTCCGTCGCCAACGCCGCCACGAGCGGAATGGCGCAAAGGATCCAGGCGGCAAGTCCGTCGATTCGCCTCATTCCGTCCACAACGCCAGAGCGTGTCGATTGGCCACGGGTTCTCGTCTTCAGGTATCCCCTGCGTGCTCCCTGCGAACGTAACGGGCGGTCAGAATCTTTGGATTCACTTTGCCGAAGCGGTGGCGTCGTCTTCAGTTCGGATTCGGGCAAGGAAGGTCGGGGACGGCGTCGACGAAACACGAAGGCGCCATCCGAACTGGAGGATCGTATTCGCTCCACGATCCAGAGCCGACCTTAACTGCGAAGACATCCACGTAACCCGTGGCCAGCGTGCAGAAGTACGTTCCATCCCTACACTTCGAGTTCGGGTAGTTGTCACAACACCGGGCCTGTTCCGTGCAGGGCTCGTCGCTCGGCGAACAGCCCTGAGGGAGGGCGGTTCCGAACAAGCGAACACTTCCGAGCGCAGGTGGAGGAAAAACTTCGACGTACTCTTCGTTCGCGATTCCGTCGAAGATCGTCGAGCACGGTCCACCTGCGTAGCAACATTCATCCCCGCAGCACGAGAAACACTGAGGAGAGACGATCACGACGTAGGCTGCGATTCGATAGGTCTTGTTGGAAGAAGTGTTCGTCACCTGCAGGCCACCATCGGCCTCGATCGAGCAGCCCGGTGGTCCTTCCCGGCGACACACCTCGAGTTGGGGCGTCTGTGCCATGCCCACACTTGTCGCCAGCGTGAGGGTCCCCGTAATGACCGACACCCACTGGAGCTCGCGGGTCACCGAGTATGACATGTTCGACCCTCCTCGACTCTGTCTGGAGGCGACTCATCGCCGAATTCGCCGTGTGCATCGACAGAGTCTCTTCTGAGAGCCTAGGACATGTCATGATCAGGGTCAACGCGCTCGAATGACGGTCACTCGGTAGGCTAAGATGCCAGAGTCGTAGACAAACCCGCCTCCGCGCTACACTCTCCTTCGTGGCCGGCTCATCCCTCTCCCGCCTCCTCGAAGAGCGCATCCTCGTCCTCGACGGGGCGATGGGGACGCTCCTCCAGCGGTACGGACTCTCGGAAGCGGACTACCGCGGCACCCGCTTCGCCGACCATCCGAAAGACCTCAAGGGGTTCCACGACGTCCTGTGCCTCACCCGCCCCGACGTCGTCGAGGATTGCCACCGCGCCTACTTCGAGGCAGGCGCCGACGTCGTCGAGACCAACACTTTCAGCGGGACACGGATCTCGGCCGCCGACTACGCGATGGAACCCCACGTCTACGAGATCAACCGGGCGGCCGCCGCGATCGCGGTCCGGGCGGCGCGCGACTTCACGAAGCGGAACCCGGGCAAACCCCGCTTCGTCGCGGGCTCGATGGGTCCGACGAACCGCACGGCGTCCCTGTCCCCCGACGTCGAGAACCCCGCCTTCCGGGCGGTGACCTTTCACGAGCTGGTCGAAGCCTACCGGGAGGAGGCGCGCGGCCTCCTCGACGGCGGGGTCGACCTCCTGATGCCGGAGACGACCTTCGACACCTTGAACCTCAAGGCGGCCCTCTTCGCGATCGAGACCGAGTTCGAAGCGCGGGGGTCGCGCGTCCCGGTGATCGCCTCCGTCACGATCACCGACCGGAGCGGGCGCACCCTCTCGGGGCAAACGCTCGAGGCGGCCTGGATCTCGATCGCGCACGCCCCCCTTCTCGGCGTCGGCCTCAACTGCGCCCTCGGGGGGGAGGAGATGCGCCCCTACCTCGAGGAGCTGCAGCGGATCGCCCCGCACTTCATCGCCTGCTACCCGAACGCGGGCCTCCCGAACGCCTTCGGCGGGTACGACGAGACGCCGGAACAGATGGCGAAGATCCTGCGCTCGTTCGCCGAGACCGGCTGGGTCAACCTGATCGGCTCCTGCTGCGGGACGACCCCGGAGTTCACGAAGGCGATCGCCGAGGCGGTCGAAGGGCTCCCGCCGCACCGGCGATCGCAGCCGAACCCCTTCACCCAACTCTCCGGCCTCGAGCCCCTGACCTTCCGCCCCGACTCGAACTTCCTGGTGGTCGGCGAGCGGACGAACGTCTCGGGGTCGAAGCGCTTCGCGCGGCTCGTCCGCGAGGGGAACTACGCGGAGGCGCTCGAGGTCGCGCGGCAACAGGTCGAGGGCGGGGCGAACGTCCTCGACGTCAACATGGACGAGGGGCTCCTGGACGCCGCGAAGGCGATGACCGAGTTCCTGCGCCTCCTCGCCTCCGAGCCCGCGATCGCGCGCCTTCCGATCATGATCGACTCCTCGAAGTGGGAGGTGATCGAGGCCGGTCTCGCCTGCCTCCAGGGGAAGGGGATCGTCAACTCGATCTCCCTCAAGGAGGGCGAGGACGTCTTCCGTGCCCACGCGCGAACGATCCGGAAGTACGGCGCCGCCGTCGTCGTGATGGCGTTCGACGAGGAAGGCCAGGCGGTGACCGCCGACCGCAAGGTCGCGATCGCCGAGCGGGCCTACCGGATCCTGACCGAGGAGGTCGGCTTCCCCCCGGGCGACGTGATCTTCGATCCGAACATCTTGACCGTCGCGACCGGGATCGAGGAGCACGACGGCTACGCGCTCGAGTTCTTCGAGGCCGCGCGCCGCATCAAGGAGAAGTTCCCCGCGGTCCACGTCTCCGGAGGGGTGAGCAACGTCTCGTTCTCGTTCCGCGGGAACGACGTCGTCCGCGATGCGATGCACGCCGCCTTCCTCTACCACGCGATCCGGGCCGGGATGGACATGGGGATCGTGAACGCGGGGCAGCTCGCCGTCTACGACGAGATCCCGCAGGACCTCCTGGAGCGCGTCGAGGACGTCCTCCTGAACCGGCGGAAGGACGCCACCGAGCGCCTCGTCGCCTTCGCGGGGACCGTCAGCGGGAAGGCGAAGGAGGCGGCGCGCGAGGAGGCGTGGCGCCATGCCGGAGTCGAGGAGCGGCTGAAGCACGCGCTCGTCCAGGGGATCGACGCGCACGTCGAGCAGGACGCGGAGGAAGCGCGTGTCGCCCTCGGCTCCCCCCTGGCCGTCATCGAGGGGCCGCTCATGGCGGGAATGAACGTCGTGGGCGACCTCTTCGGCGCCGGGAAGATGTTCCTCCCGCAGGTCGTCAGGAGCGCCCGCGTCATGAAGAAGGCGGTCGCCTATCTCACCCCGTTCCTCGAGGAGGAGAAGCGCCGGGCGGGAGGGGCCGCCTCGACGCGCGGACGCGTCCTCCTCGCCACCGTCAAGGGGGACGTCCACGACATCGGCAAGAACATCGTCGGGGTCGTGCTCGCCTGCAACCACTACGAGATCGTCGACCTCGGCGTGATGGTCCCCGCCGCCCGGATCCTCGACGAAGCCGAAGAGCGCGGCGTCGACGCGATCGGCCTCTCCGGGCTCATCACCCCCTCCCTCGACGAGATGGTCCACGTCGCGCGCGAGATGGAACGGCGCGGCTTCGCCCTCCCCCTCCTGATCGGCGGAGCGACGACGAGCAAGAAGCACACCGCGGTCAAGATCGCCCCCGTGTACCGCGGCCCGGTCGTCCACGTCCTGGACGCGTCGCGCGCGGTCGACGTCCTCGGAAGCGTCCTCTCCGCCTCGCACCGGCGGACGTTCTTCGAGGCGACTCGGATGGAGCAGGATGCGGTCCGCGCCGCCTTCGAGGGGCGGGAGAAGGAGCCGATCCTTCCCTACGGCGAGGCCCTCGCGATGCGGCCCTCGTTCTCGTTCGGCCCGGAGACGATCGCGCGGCCCGCGTTCACCGGAACGCGCGTCCTGGCCGACTTCCCCCTCGAGGAGCTCGTCCCGTTCCTCGACTGGACGCCGTTCTTCCACGCTTGGGAGATGAAGGGGGTCTACCCGAGGATCCTCGACGATCCCGAGCGCGGCCCGGCGGCCCGGGAGCTCTTCGACCACGCCCGCCGCCTCCTCGACTCGATCGTGCGGGAGCGGACGCTACGCGCAGCCGGGGTCTACGGCTTCTTCCCCGCGAACGCGGTCGGCGACGACATCGCGGTCTACGACGGCGAAGAGCGGGTACGCGAGGTCTGCCGGCTCCACACCCTGCGCCAGCAGCGGGCGAAGGCCGACGGGAAGCCTCTCCTCGCGCTCGCCGATTTCGTCGCCCCGCGCTCGAGCGGCGTGGCCGATTGGGTCGGCGCCTTCGCGGTCACCGCCGGTCTCGGCGCCCGGGAATTGGTCCGCCGCTTCGAGCAGGCCAACGACGACTACTCGGCGATCCTGGTCAAGGCGATCGCCGACCGCCTTGCGGAGGCGTTCGCGGAGCTCCTCCACAAGCGGGCGCGCGCCGACCTCGGCTACGGCCGGAACGAGGACCTCCCCCTCGAGGATCTCATCCGGGAGCGTTATCGGGGAATCCGTCCCGCCCCCGGCTACCCGGCACAGCCCGACCACACGGAGAAGCGGACGATCTTCCGGCTCCTCGACGTCGAGCGCGCGGTCGGGATCACGCTGACCGAGACGTGCGCGATGTCGCCGGCGGCCTCCGTCAGCGGCCTCTTCCTCGCCCATCCGGAAGCGCGTTACTTCGCCGTCGGCCGCATCGGCCGCGACCAGGCGGCCGACTACGCCCGGCGGAAGGGGATGCAGGTCGAGGAGATGGAGCGCTGGCTGGCGCCGATCCTGTCCTAGCTTCGCGCCGGTCTCTCCCCCTCCCATCGCAGCACCGCCGGATGCCGCCTGAGGTTCATCATCGGACGCTCGAGCCCGAGGTAGAGGGCGAGTGCGAGGGCATGGCTGATCGTCCAGATGATCGCGAAGTAGAGGAGAAGGTCGCCGAAGTCGGTCTCGCGCGGCTTGAGCCACACGACGTAGCAAATGATGACGACCGTGGGGTGGAGGAGATAGACGGAGTACGACAGCTGGGCGAGCGGGTACCACAGGCGCCAGGAGAGGATCCGGTTCAGGAACCGGCCGAGGACGGTGGTGGAGAGGCTCATCACGATGAATCCGCACGTCATGACCGCGAAGAACAGCCGGCCGGCGGACATGTACGCGAGGCTCGCGAACGGGTGCCACGGGGAGAAGTAAAGATCGGGCACGATGAGGAGAACGAAGAGGACCGCGATGGTGAACCCGCCGATCCAGGACGCCAGGCGCAGGCCGGAGAACCACGCGAAGAACCCCGTCCGGTTGTACAGGTACGCGACGAACACCCCCATCAGGATCCCGCCATAGCGGGTGTGGGGCTTGTCGTACAGCGTGTCGAAGTAGCGGACATAGAGGTTCGGGTCCTCGTGGAACCTCGGATGGAAGTGAATCGGGAGGGTGAAGCCTTCGCGCAGCACGATCGCCGTCGTGATCACGAGCGAGAGCGCGAAGAGGACGAAGAAGACCGCGATCCGGAACCGCCTCATCCAGAGGAGGCCGGTGAGGAAGAGGGGGAAGACGATGTAGAACTGCTCCTCGATCGCGAGCGACCACGCCCACGTCATGCACTGCCGCGTGACGGTGACGAAGTTGTTCACGTAGAGGAGGTTCGCCCACGCGGTGTCGCAGTTCACCCGGATCGTCAGGCAGTAGAAGAGGAGTGCGACGTAGTAGGCCGGAAGGAGCCGGAAGGCGCGGCGGATGTAGAAACGGCGGAAGTGGATCCGCCCCTCCTGCGCGTGCTCGACGAGGAGGAGGTGCGCGATCAGAAAGCCGCTGATCGCGAAGAAGATGTCGAGGCCCACCTGCCCGTGCTCGACGAAGCGGAGCCAGGGCGACTGGACGAGTTCCCCGTAGGAGTCGAGGAAGCGGGCCGGAAGGAACAGCCCGATGTAGAAGAGGACGTGGTACGCGATCATCCACTGGCTCGCGAACCCGCGAAGCCCGTCGATGTGCTCGAAGTTCGAGACGGGAGGCACGAAGAGGATCCGGAGGTTCCGCCTCAGGCTCCACGCCTCGCGGAGCCGGTGCCTCCCGTCCGGACGCCTCGCCTCCCCCGGGCCGGCGCTCAAGCGTGTCCCCCCATTCCGCGAAAGGTACGGCGTCAGAGCCGGAGCGGCAGCAGCATCGTGACGATCCACCCGAACGCGAGGCTCTCGAAGACCGCCGTCGCGAGGAGATTCCGCGAACGCGCGTGGACGCGCCACGCGACGACCTCGAGCGGGAGGAGCACGATCAGGAAGAGGGGCCCGATCACGACGGTCATCGGGGGGACGATCCTCAGTTCGACGCCGGCGATCCAGAGGACGACCATCAGCGCGCGCCCGGCGAGCGACCCGAGGGCGGCCCGTCTCGGCGTCCCGCGACGCAGGAGCAGGTCGAGTCCGAGGAAGAGGACTACGAGGAAAGGAAGCGCGAGAGCGAGCGCGAGCAACCGTTCCGGCGTCGGCGTCAGGCGGCGGAGGACGACCGCCGTCGGGGCGAGCGCCGCGTAGAGAAGTGCGGCGCCGAACGCCGCGACAGCGAGCGAGGCCCACCGCCCCTCGCGGGGCACCGGCGCGAGCGTCCCCGGCCGGATCGCGGCCACGGCGAGGAGGATCGCGCCGATCAACGCAAGGTGCGGCAGGAGCGTGTCGAGGGCCTCGAGGCCGACGAACCATGCAAGGCGTTCTCCGGTCGCGAGGATCGGGAGCGTTCCCGTGAAGACCGCGGCGAGGAGGAGGAACGGCGCGCGCCCGCCGGTCTGTGCTTCCGGCCAACGCGGAGCGAGCGATCCGAGGAGGTCTCCCAGACCGACGAGCAGGACGAGACCGGCGGCGGCGGCGAGGAGGAACGGAATCGAGCGCGGGTCGCCGAGTCTCGGCGGCGCCGCGCGCTCGACCCCGAGCGACGCGTCGAGCCACGAGAGGATCTCCGCCGCGGTGGTCCGGGAGAGAACGACCCCGAAGTGGTCGGTCCACGGGATGCGGTCGAAGCGGACGGCGGTTCCTTCGGCGTGGCTCCCGTGGGTCGTGCCGCGCTCCACGACCTCGCGGCCGGCGACGCGGGCGGCGAGCCTTTCCGCGCTCTTCACCATCCACCCCGCGTCGAAGGCCGCGTGGAGCAAGAGGAGATTCCGCACGCGGAGCGACTCGGGCTGGGCGACCCCGACCGAGACGAGGACCGTCGCCGCGACGCTCTCCCGGCGCGCCGCGAAGTCGAGGACGCCGATGGCGCCGATCGAGTGGCCGACGAGGGCGATCCGCTCCCGGTCGGCATACCCCGACTCCGCGAGGAACGCGACCGCGCCGTCGAGCGTCGGGCGCAGGACGTCGGTCCGCCCGCGCCCGACCGGCATCGGGTGCGGGTTCGTGCCGTGCCCGGGGAGGTCGAGCGTCAGGACCGCGTAGCCGTTCCCCGCGAGGCGCCGCGCGAGCGTGCTCATCAGCAGACGGTCGGCCCCGAAGGCGTGGGTGACGACCACGCCGGGAGGACGTCGGCCCTCAGGCGGGGGGTTCGGCAGGAGCCAGTGCTCGATCGTGCGTCCCGGGAGGTAGAGGGTCGCCGGGGTCCCATCGTCGAGTTCGAGATCGGCGTGGGTCACGCCGCGGGCCTCGAGCCGGCCCAAGACGACGAGGGAGACCAGGAAGACGAGCAGGGCGAAGACCTGGACCGCGCGAGCGGGGCTCTTCGCCAGGAACGGCACCAGGTCGCGCATCGGGGTGCCCTACCTACGCGCATTGCTTCCGTCCGTCAAGGGGCGGGAGTAGACTGGGCCCGCCATGAGCGGTTGGCTCGATCGCGCGTTCGGACTGCGCGACCGGGGAACCGACGTCCGCACCGAGCTCCTCGCGGGCGCCACCACGTTCCTCGCGATGGCCTACATCATCTTCGTCCAGCCGGCGGTCCTTTCGGGGGCGATGTTCGGGATCGACACCGGCATGGACTTCGGAGCCGTGACCGCGGCGACCTGCCTTTCGGCGGCGCTCGCGACCGCCCTGATGGGGCTCTGGGCGCGGTACCCCGTGGCCCAGGCGCCGGGGATGGGCGAGAACGTCTTCTTCGTCCTGACGGCGATTCCGGCGGCCGCCGCCGCCGGGGCGCGCGAGCCGTGGCGGGTGGCGCTCGGAATGGTCTTCCTCTCCGGCGTGCTCTTTCTCGCGCTTTCGTTCTTCGGCGTCCGCGAGCGGATCCTCCACGCCCTCTCTCCCTCCCAGCGCGCGGCGATCGCGGGAGGGATCGGCCTCTTCATCGCCTTCATCGGTCTTCAAAACGCGGGGCTCGTCGCGAAGGACCCCGGGACGGCGGTGCGCCTGACTCGGGACCTCGCCTCCCCCGACCTCCTCGTCTTCGCGGTCGGGCTTCTCGTGGGAGGAGGCCTCCTCGCACGCAGGGTGCGGGGGGCGTTCCTCTGGGGGATCGGCGCCGCGCTCGGGACGGCGCTCGTCCTCCGCGGCGTCGCGGCGGCTTTCCCCGGAGCCGCCGCGGCGTTCGCCGACTCGGCGCTCGTGACGCGCTTCCACCTCGCCCACGGCGTCGTCTCGGCCCCGCCCTCCCTGGCGCCGACCTTCCTGAAGATGGACGTGTCGGGGGCGCTCGCCCCGGCGATGATCCCGCTCGTGATCGTCTTCCTCTTCATGGTGCTCTTCGACACGGTGGGGACGCTCGTCGCGGTCGGCTCGCGCGCGGGCCTCGTGAAGGACGGGAAGCTCGAGCGGGCGACGCAGGCGCTCGCCTCCGACGCTTCGGGGACGACCCTCGGCGCCCTCCTCGGGACGAGCACGGTGACCTCCTACATCGAGAGCGCGGCGGGGGTCGAGCAGGGAGGGAGGACGGGGCTCACCGCGGTGACGACCGCGGCGCTCTTCGTCCTCGCGCTCTTCTTCACGCCGGTCGTCGAGATGGTGGGTTCCTACGCCCCGATCACCGCCCCGGCCCTCGTCCTCGTCGGGGCGCTCATGGTCGGGACGCTCCGGGAGATCGCGTGGGAGGACCCGACGGAGGCCCTCCCGGCTTTCGTCACGCTCATCGGGATTCCGCTGACCTATTCGATCGCGGACGGCCTCGCCCTCGGTTTCCTCGCCTACCCCGCGGTCAAGATCTTCGCCGGCCGCGGACGGGAGACCGGGTGGATCTTCCACCTCCTCGGGGTGCTCGTGCTCCTCTACTTCCTCCTCGTGCGGGGGAGGTTGGGCTGAGTCGCGGGCCGGACTAAGGTCTCGACTCGATCGGCACCTGACGATCCGGCGCGCGCAGCGTCACCCGTAGCGGCTCGAACCTCCTGCGAGTGCGGGCCTCCGTCGCGACCAGTCGTCGAACGCCCTGAAGCGCGAGCGCCTCGCCGGAGCGAATCGATTCGGACCGCCGGTCGAACGGGACGGGGCCATGAGTCCTCAAACGCGGGTGCGGGAATCCCGGTTCGACGGCGAGGGTCGAGATCCGATTTCTCGCGCCCTCCCATTCGATGTCGAGTCGGGAGATCGCGACGGACACGACGACGCCTTCGAGCTCCATTTCCGCCTCGAACTCGGCGACCGGGAGCCCGTCGAGTGCGAGGTGGAAAGGCGGAGGGGGCGGGCCGGGTTCGGGAGGCCAGGGCGGAGCGGGAATCGGAGGAGGGAAGACCGGCCGCGCGGTCCATCGCCGACCGCGCTCTCGTTCGAACGAGATCTCGCGTCGGCTCGACAACACTCGGTCTCCCGAGTCCGTGCAGGACGGAACCGGATCGAAGCCCGCGAGCTCCGTCCGAGCGATCTCGCCGCACACCTCGCAGAAGGGCTTCCCGTAGTTCCACATGCGACATGCGGACGAGGAACGGTAGTAGCCGCACGCGTGGTAGAAGGCACCCTCGACCAGTCCGATATCCGCTGCCGGTGCGGCGCAGTCGGCGCAACCACCTGACGTGTTCCTGCTCTGAACGCAGGCGTCGATCGTGGGGACGCAGGGACCTGGCGTCGAGTTCGGCGGCGGGCTCGTGCAGGCTTCCGCCCACGGCACCTCGCCGGCGCACGAGGAGATCGCGGGGTCCTCTCCGCCTTGCATCTCGATGAGGGCGACATTCCGATCGCACAGGAACGTCGGTAGAAGGGTCTCGTCGAACGGGCCGTACGGGAGGTCGGTCTCGTCCAGCAGACGCAGGGCGTGGCCGATCTCGTGTGCGAAACGGTCGCCGGCAGCGTCCCCGAAGATCCCGTCGAGGCTCACGAGGACGATCGGGGGTTCGGTGGAGTACAGGGCAGCGAGATTTCCGGACGCGTTGACGACCACGACGACGAGATCGGCCGGCTTTTGCCGGGCACAGCTTGCCATCGCCACGAAGTCCGACTGAGCGTCCGCCGAGATCGAGAGATCATCTCCGGTTCCGGATCCGTTCCAGCAGCAGCGCACGTCCGGGGCCGCGCGGTTCCGGTCCTCCTCGACGCTCCCGGACGTTTTCGTTCCGGTGGGGGTGAGATACGCGTCGAGCTGATCGCCTTCGCACGTTCCGCTCCAGTGCGTCGCCGGACAAGCCGCACAGCTCGAATCGCCGACGAACCCGGGGCTCGCCGCCTCCAGATCGCCTCGGAACACGTTGAAGCGGCAGGTGTCCTCGACGAACGGCTCCTCGTCGAGGCCCTCGAGAAGACGATCGACGGCGCATCGAAACGCGGGGAGTTCGTCGGTCCCGAACCCCGCCGGGAAGAACACGATGTCGAGCGGTCCGTCCACCGACGCGTCGCCTCGAAGGAGGTAGAGATCGGGGCACACCCCGAGGACCGGGGAACAGGACGAGACGGCTGCGAGGACGACGAGCCACGCGCGCCGCGTCATGGTCCGCCCCCTCCGCCGGGCAACGAGAGCGATACCCGGGGCGGCTCTTCACCGAAACAAAAATAAGCCTCGGGGTGCATCAGGGACGCCGTGCCGTCGGCCGCGAGCCAGGCGACGCACGCGCCCCGCGTGAACGGAAGCACTGCCGACACCAGTCCTTCTCGACGGCGGATCATCTCGGAAATCACTTCCCCGTCGGGACCGGCGCGTTCCGCGAGATAACGGAACGGGTCTTCGACCGCAGTCCAGTAGAGGGGGGTTCCCGTGGTGCGGTCGAACGCGACCAACCACGAGTGTGGAGGCACCGCGCGTTCGCGCGCGGCCGCTAGGCGCACACGAAAATCCGGCGACCGGAGCGCGGTTGCGCGAACGGCTCGGGGCGAACGATCGTCCCGGACGACGAACGTGAGTTGGGCCCCCTTCGGAGAGGGCTGCTTCATCGGGGGCACCGCGCCCGGGTTGGCAAGGAGTCCTCGCATCAGAGAGGACAAGGCGGTGCTCGGCCAGAGCGAGCGCGAGCGCGGCGTCCCCGCGCCGGCGGTCGCGGGCTTTGTCGGTGGGGCCGGCTTGTCCTCGGGCGCGGCCCGGGTCCCGGCCGGGCCGCATCCGACGGCCAACGCCAGCGCCGCCGCGAGAAAGGCCGCTCCCTTCATCGCGACCGCTGGATCTCGACCCGGGCCACCACGCCGCCCGCCGGCGGAGCCTCTCCCGGCGGGAACGTGAAGCGCAGCGAACCCGAGTCCATCGACTCCCTCAGATCCGGATGCCACGAGTAGGTCGACGGATACTCCGTCGTGGTGCCTTCGGAGACGGCACCGCAGTCGAACGACCACTCGAGCTGGGCCGGATTTCCGCTCGACCGGGCGACCGTCAGTTCCTTGCCGGCGAACTTCGCCTCGAAGGACTGGAGGTTCTTGATCACGATCTGCCCCCCGGCGTCGTACACGACGCGGAGCAGGTGCACGTTTCCGAAGGCGATCGGGTTCAGCGTGCAGCCGGTCGGGCTCCCGTCGATCGTGGGTTGATAGTCGATGTCGAAGTGGCTCCCGTTCTCGTCGGGCTGCGGGTTGAGGATGATGATCGGCCCGGGAACCGGTTCCTTGACGCAGCGGGCCTTGAACTCCGGCAGCGAATCGGCGCATTCGAGAAGCCTTCCCTGGCCCTGCTGAACGGCCTCGCACTCCTCGAGCCTCTTCGTCGCGCCCTGGAGCGTCTCCTGGCACTGGCGCGCCGCAGCCTCGGCCGCCTTCCCGGCGCTCCGGCATTCCCCAAGCGCCCTCCAGGCCACCGCGAGCGCCGCGAGCAACGCAACGACGAGAACCCAAGGCAACCATCCCTTCCACGTTCCCATCCGTCACCTCTCTTTCGTCGACGTCTCATCGGGTTCCGGCGTTCCGTCCGTCCGCTGCCGGAGCGCCGTCATGGTCTCGGCGATGTCGCGTCGTTCCCGAATGGCCGCGACACGATCGGCGGGCGCCGCGGCGAAGAATGCGTCCAGGCTTCTGCGGCCCCGCTCCCGCACCGCTTCGGAATCGGCCCCGGTCTCCCGGGCCGCGAGAGCCGCAGCGGCGGCCCGCGCGACGTGGAGCGTCGCGCCGGCACGCTCCGCGTCCTCGAGCGCGAGTCGACTCTCGCGGCCTGCCTCGGCGACTCGACCCGCGCGAATGAGCGCCTGCGCCCGGCAGATTCGCGCCGCGAGTCGCTCGAGAAACTGGGCGCGGCCGTGCCGGAGGGCGCGCGCGGCGGCATCGTTCGCGGCTTCGACGTGGCCGCTCGCCAACTCGGCTTCGCAGATCACCACCCATCCCGGCGCCTCGATCTCCACGGCACCGCTCTTCGAGCCGTCGGAGACCGCGACCCGGGCACCGCTCCGTGCCGCCGAATCGTCCCCTCGGAGGTTCGCGGCAACCGCACGTTCGAGGGACACCCGGGGCCCGAGGTCGGCCAGGCCCGTCTCGGATGCGATGGCCGAGGCCTCGGCGAGAGCCTTCTCGCTCGCGTCCCACTCGGCGACCGCCGCGAGCGTGCGCCCCCCGACGATCAGTCCGTAGCCCAGCATCGCGCGTTCCCCCGCCGCCCGCAGATCGCGGATCCCCCGATCGGCCTCGACGCGCGCGTCCGCCGGCCTCCCGAGATCGAGGAGCGCTTCCGCCAGGCCGATACGAGCCTGACCGGACAACGACGACGGAGGCTGGCCTTCGGTCCCTCGGAGAACCTGTCGGTACGCGTCCGCGCTTTCCATCAGGAGGCCTTCGCCCCTTCGAGCGACGGCGACGATGAGAAGGAGGGTGTTCTCGTGATTCCGGTCCCCATACTCCCGAGCCGTCGCCAAAGCCGAAGCGGCCAGTTCACCCGATTCCGCGAGACGCCCCGTGTAGCCGAGCAGGCTCGCGAGGTTCGTCTGGGCGCCCAGGCCGAGCAGCGGGTTCTCGACGATCCCTGCCTCCGTGACCGCCTCTCGAAGCGTGCGCTCCGCTTTCTCGATCTCCCCCCGGGCGAAGAGGACGCCCCCGAGGTTTGCGAGGGTATTGACGACGTTGCGGTGCGCTCCGATGGCGCGGAGCCGAGGGATGACGTCCGCGTACCTCGACTCCGCCTCGAGAATCCTCCCGCGTCGCGCGTCGCAGTCGGCGACTCCGAGGTCCAGGATCGCCGCAAGTTCGGGGAGCCCCGCCTCCCGATACGCCCGCGCGCCTCGATCGTAGTGCGAGGCGGCCTCCTCGAATTTCCCCGCCGCGTACGCGGTCTCGGCCCGGACCCGGGAGATCGCTGCGCGACCGCCCGTTCGCGAGGACGACACGAGAAGGCGCTCCGCCGCCTCGAGGGCGGCGTCCGCCTCCGAGTAGCGGCGCTCCGCGCGTCGAAGGCGCGCGACGGCGATCGGGATGCGCGGGTCCCTCGGATCGATCCCGGCCGCTCGATCGAGGGCCGCATCGGCCGCATCCAGCTTGCCTGTCCGCCGGAGCGCATCCGCGAGCGCCACCTGCACGACCGGATCGTCCGGGAAACCGTCCGCTTGCATTCGGCGGCCCGCCAGCAGCGCTTCCAGGTCGTCTCGGACGGCGGCGTCCGTGGCGGAAACCTCCGCCCGGACCAGTTCCGGGAGGTGCGCGACGAGTGAGATCGCCTTCGCCGCAGCCTCTCGCGCCTTCTTCCCGTACCCCGCCGCATTGCGCGCATCGGCCAGCCGCGACCACGCGAGGGCGAAATCGGGATCGATTCGAGTCGACTCCTCCAGGAGCCGGATCGCCTCGGCCAGCCGGAAGTCCCGGCGCGCCTGGGCGGCACGATGGAACAGGAGCTGCGCTTCATCCACGCGGGAAGCCAACCCTCTCGCCTCGTTCGCGCCGCCGCCGTCCCGGCCGGACGAGATCGCGTCGAGTATCTTCGCCGCCGCGAGATCCGCGAGCGCGTTCGCGCGCACGGCCGACACTTTGAAGGTCCGCTCGGGCTCCGTTCGACCGCCGCGAAAGAGATCGAGCGACGCGATCCAGGTGTCTCCCTCCCGGTACAGACGCCCCGCGGCGACCCAGTCGGGCGCCAGCGGCTCGACGAGGGAACGGAGGACGACCTCGCGGGAGACCCCTGCCGGGAATCTCCCCAGGACGTTCAGCACGCGCTCCTCGTCGAACGCCCGCGTGCTTTTCGACTGTCCCAGGATCGAGCGAAGGAGATCGGCCGCCATCGCCGCCCGCGCGGGACCTTCCGCATCCCCCGTCTGGTCGTCGAACGGCAGCACCGCGATCACCGGGCGGGGACCGGCGGCCTCCCCTCCGCCGCCGTCCCCGTTGCGTGTCGCGAGCCACCCGCCGACCGCGCCGACGACCGCGACGGCGAGGGCGGCCGCCGAAACTCGCTTCCACGGAATGGGCGGGCGCGGCTTCGGGGAGATCCCCTCCCCGCGCAGCACCGCCCGGAGGTCGGTCGCGAGATCTTCGGCACTCGCATAACGAAGCGCCGGACTCTTCTGGAGAAGCCTCAGGATCACGTCGCGAAACGGGCCCGACCCGGTGAGCGTGGGATGCTCCCGTCCCCCGCTCGGAGGATCGTGGAGGATCGCGGAGGCCGTTCCGAGAAGCGACTCGCGCCGGAACGGGTGCTCCCCCGTCACCGCCTCGTAGAGGACGATCCCGAGCGAGAAGAGGTCGCTCCGTCCGTCGAGGCGCTCCCCGCGGACCTGCTCGGGGGACATGTAGGCGACCGTCCCGACCCCCATTCCGGTCCGGGTGACCGGATCCGCCTCTTCGGCCGCCACGGTGCTGAGGTCGTCGGGGAGCCCGGGGACGGGAAGACTCACGCCGAAGTCGGTCACCTTCACGTGCCCGTCGGGGGTGACCATGACGTTCCCGGGCTTGAGGTCGCGGTGGACGATCCCCGCCCGGTGGATCGCCGCGAGCGCTTCCGCGATCTCGAGCCCGAGTGCCGCGAGCGACTCGGGTTTCGGGGCGGTCGTCCGGACCCACTGGTCGAGCCGGCTCCCCTCGATCCGCTCCATGACGATCAGGGGACGCTCGGCGTGCTCGATGACGTCGAAGACGGTCGCGACGTAGGGGTGGACGACCTTGCAGGCGAGGCGGCACTCCCGGAGAAAGCGCGCCCGTGCGCTCGCCTCTTCCGCGAGCGATTCGGGGAGCGCCTTGATCGCGACCTTCCGGCGGAGCTTCAGGTCGGAGGCGAGGTAGACCTCCCCCATTCCGCCTTTTCCGATCAGCGACTCGATGCGGTAATGGCCGACGGTGGAACCCGACAGCCCGTGCGCCGAGCCTTCTTCCTGCACGTTTCCCACCCTCTTGCAGAGACACTACCCCCGTTCCGGCGGGAAAACGCTGTTTTATTTCGGGAAGGGTCAGATCCCGGCCAGGACCTCCTCGAGGTCGGGCTTCCCGATCTCCTCGAGATCGTAGCGGACGCGGACCGCCGGCTTCTCGATCGCGACCACGCGCCTCAGGTCGATCGGGGTCGCGACGATCACCGTGTCGCAGGGGGTCCGCGCGATCGTCTCTCCGAGGTCCCGCACCTGCTCGTCCCCGTATCCCATCGCGGGAAGAAGGGTCCCGATCCCCGGGTACTTCGCGAAGGTCGCGGCGATCGTCCCGACGGCGTACGCGCGCGGGTCGACGATCTCGACGGCACCGTGTTTCATCGCCGCGAGGACCCCCGCCCCGTACTTCATCTCGCCGTGGGTGAGGGTCGGCCCGTCCTCGACGGCGAGGACGCGCTTCCCGCGGATCGCCGCGGCGTCGTCGACGAAGATCGGCGAGGCGGCGTCGATCACCACCGCCTTCGGGTTGACCTTCCGGATCGAGCGGCGGACCGTCTCGATCCCCGAGAGATCGGCGGTGTCGATCTTGTTGATCACCACGACGTGCGCGCGCCGGAGGTTCGCCTCGCCGGGGTGGTAGGAGATCTCGTGGCCGGGGCGGTGCGGGTCGACGACGACGATCTCGAGCGTCGCGCGGTAGAACGGGAGGTCGTTGTTCCCGCCGTCCCAGAGGATGACGTCGGCCTCCTTCTCGGCCTCTCGGAGGATCGCGCCGTAGTCGACCCCGGCGTAGATGACGCCGCCCGCGACGATGTGCGGCTCGTACTCTTCCCTTTCCTCGATCGTGCAGTCGTGGAGATCGAGGTCTTCGAGCTTCCCGAACCGCTGGACCGCCTGCTTCGCGAGGTCGCCGTACGGCATCGGGTGGCGGATCGAGACGACCCGCTTCCCCTTGGAGCGCAGGATCTCGGCGACCTTGCGGGTCGTCTGGCTCTTGCCGCAGCCGGTGCGGACCGCGCAGACCGACACGACCGGGACCTTCGACGGGATCATCGTGGCGTCGGGCCCCAGTAGGCGGAAGTCGGCCCCCGCCGCGAGGACGCGGGAGGCGAGGTGCATGACCGTCTCGTGGGAGACGTCGCTGTAGGAGAAGACCGCCTCGTCGACGGAGAGATCACGGATGAGGGTTTCGAGGTCGTCTTCGGGATGGATCGGAATCCCGTCGGGGTAGCGCGGACCGGCGAGGACCGCGGGGTACTTCCGGCCGTCGATGTTCGGGATCTGGGTCGCGGTGAACGCGACCACCCGGACCGACGCGTCGTTCCGGAACGCGGTGTTGAAGTTGTGGAAATCGCGGCCGGCCGCGCCGAGGATCAGGACGTTCCGCTCCTTCACGGGCACCTCCGAACGGGGGAGCCTACGACGGGAAACGGCGGATCGCCATTGATTCCGGTCAATTGCGGAGGCGCGCCTCGGTCAATGCCTGCCGCGGCGCGAGCCGGTGCCGCCGTCGACGCGTTTCGGAGGATTCCACGGCGAGGGGGATAGCTGCCCAGGCAGAGAGCCCCGATTCTGGAATGAGTTCGGCCTGGCTCCCCGGTCGACTTCGGATTCGAACGGGGACCGTTCCCGTTCCGACTGCGGAACGACGGGCCTTTCCCGGTCGCCACGTCCTCGAGCGGTTGCCAGCGATCGGGACTCCGCGACATCCATCATGCGGTCATCGGAATGGGCGCCGGCACCTTCTTCAATCGCCGCGAGGCCTCGTACAGCTCGACGGCCTGCTGAGCGTTGAGCCAGAACTCCGGACTCATCCGGAACGCGGCACCGAGCCGAATCGCCATCTCTGCGGTCACCCCGCTCCGCCCGTTCACGATGCGGTTGACGACCTTGACGTCGCAGCCGAGATGCGCGGCCAACTCTGCCTGGGTCATCCCGAGCGGCTTCAGAAACTCCTCGTGCAGGATCTCCCCCGGGGTCGTCGGTGGTCTGCGGAGCTTCATGCGTTCTCCTCGCCCTCTAGTGGTAGTCGGTCACGCGTACGCGAGCGGGACCGTCCGCCGTCCATTCGAACACCACCCGCCACCGGTCATTGATCCGAACGCTGTAGAAACCCGCCAGATTCCCTCTCAGGGTTTCGAGTCGATTCCCGGGTGGGCTCTTCAGGTCGGAGAGAATTGCCGCGTAGTGCAGCATGTCCAGTTTCCTTCGCACCACGTTCCGAACGGGGCCCCATCCTGCGCCGGCGGCCACCCGACCTTCCAAGAAGAACTTCTCCGTCGCCTTGTCCTCGAAGGAACGGATGGCCACCCCGCGAATATACCGGCGTCCGGTATATCTTGCCAGCGGCGGGAGTGACGCGATGCCTCGAATGGCGCCCGACCCGCGGATTCCCCTTCCCAAGGCCTGGCCCCGCCGCGTCCGCTCCGCCGTCGTCCACGCCGTCGCCATGGTCCGGGTCGCCCTGTCCCTCTCCCGGCCAGGGCTGAGCGTGACGGGGACGCCCCCACCACCCGCCGATCGAGCGGCTGGCCATCCTCGCGCTTCGAGCCGCCCGCGGTTGGTCCGCGGCCGAGACCGCCCGGCGCCTTCTCGTCACCCCGCTCACGGTCGCCGCGTGGACCGGCCGCCTCGACGACGGCGGTCCCCACGCGCTCCTCCAGGTCCCGGAACCCGCGAACCGCTTCCCGGAGTTCGTCGCGCACCTCGTCCAGCAGCTTCGAGCGGTCTGCCCCACGATGGGCACGCGCCGGATCGCCGACTTCCTGGCCCGGGCCGGGTTGCACCTCGGCGCGACGACCGTTCGGAGGATGCTGCGGCCCGAACCGGAACACCGCCCGGCCCACCGCTCGAGCGCCGGGAGTCGCGTCGTGACCGCGGAGAGGCCGAACCACGTCTGGCACGCCGACCTGACGACCGTCCCGCTCGGTCTGGGCTTCTGGATCCCGTGGATTCCATTCTCCCTTCCGCAGCGCTGGCCGTTCTGCCGATGGATCGCGGTCGTCGTCGATCACTTCTCGCGGAAGGTGATGGGGATCGCGGTCTTCGCCCAGGAGCCGACCGCGGGAGAGATCGTTCGGTTCCTCGAGCGCGTCTGTCGGCGACGACGATATCGGCCGGATCACCTGATCACGGACCACGGGACGCAGTTCACGGCGGAGGAGTTCCAGGCGTGGTGTAGCCGTAAGGGCGTGCGTCAGCGATTCGGGGCCATCGGGAAGTACGGCAGCCTCGCCGTCATCGAGCGGTTCATCCGGTCGCTGAAGGACGAGTGCCTCCGGTTGCTGCTCCTCCCGCTTCGGCTCAGTGAGCTCGAGCGCCAGATCCGCGAATACGTCACTTGGTACAACGAGAACCGGCCGCACACCTTCCTTCGCGGGGCGACACCGGACGAGGTCTACTTCCGCAAGATGCCCGCGCATCGGAAGCCGAGATTCGAGCCGCGTGCGCGATGGCCCCGGCCGTCGCGATGCGCGAGGCCGCAGGCGCTCGTACGAGGGCAACCCGGTGCTCGGCTCGAACTCCTGCTCGAACGGCGCGGGGGACGGAGACACCTGCCTGTCGTATCGCTCCGACGCGTCGCGTAGGAACTCGGCTCCAGCACCGAATGCGTCGGGTCGTAAAGGCGGACGTGTGACTCGGGCGTGAAATCGGGCCTCGAAGGCGACGGACGACGCCGACTTCGACGGTCTCATCGGCGAGCTCGAACCGAAAAGTCGGCCTCTTCGACCACCTTCCGGTCCTCGATTGCTGCCGGATTCTTCAACATCGTTTCCCTGGCGCACGACACCAGGCCTTGCCGGTCAACGGAAACTCACGTGACAGCGGTCAAACCGGGTCGGTCCGGACACACGCCGGAAGGTCACGAGGGAGACAGCGACGCCACGACCGCCACCGCCCCTTCCACGAGCCACCAGATCCCCACGATCCGGAAGACCCAGAGGGTGTTCCCGATCCCGAGAAGGAAGAGGTTGTGGACCGGGAAGTCGATCGCGGGCTCCGACCCCATGCGGCGGCCGAGCGGCCACGCAAACGATAGGGCGACGACGGCCGCGGCGATCGGGATCTTGAACCCCCACCGCGCCGCATCGAGCGAAACCGAGGGCAACCCCGCAACCGACGCGAACCCGTTCAGCAGATAGAAGACGACGGGAACGAGGATCAGTAGGGCGAGCGGAAGCCGCGCCTTCGCGACGACCCTGCCGAACGCGGCGATCCTCCCCGCGTGCTCCTCCCCGCACGCGACCGCCGCGATCGTCTCTCCCTTCGAGACGAAGGGAGCGGCGACGCTCCCCGCGGCCTTCCCGCACCAGAAGCAGCGCACGCCGAGGTGCCGCGAGAACCAGGGCCGTGCGACGAACCGGTGCCCGATCATGAGAACGACGCCGAGCGCGAGGCTCGGTCCGGCTCCGAGCGGCATCCGGAGGTAGAGGACCAGCACGAGCGGGATGAAGAGAAAGAGCGCGATCCCCGTGATCCGCAACTTCACCGCGGCTCCTCCCCGCCTTCCGGCTTCTTCTTGAAGTACCGGTCGACCTCCCAGGTCATCCAGTCCTCGGATTCTCCCTCCGCCGCCGCCTCCGCCTTCTCGATCCGCTCCGGCCGCCGAACGCAAACGCGCCCTTCGAGGACGCGCACCTCGTGGACGCGCACCTTCGCCCAAGGCCGCACCGGACAGATCCCGGTCTCCACGTGGTAGCGCCACTCGTGCCACGGGCACTGGATCGTGTCGCCGACGACGAGGCCGTCCGAAAGGGACGCCCCCATGTGCGGGCAGGCGTCGTCGAAGGCGAACCAGCGCTCCTTCGTCCGCCAGACGGCGAGGAAGGTCCCGTCGACCTCGACACGACGGCCGCGGTTCTTCGCGAACGCGGTCTCGGACCCGACGTCGACCCACTCACCCGCTTCGGTCACGGCTTGATCCGGAGCGGCTCCTTCGGGGCGGAGGCCCGGTAGGAATCCCGCGCCTTCAAGCGCCCGGCCCACTCCGCGAGCCTCGGGAAGTCGCGGTCGGGGAGGACCCCGAGCAGCTCGAGGGTCGAGGTGAGCGGCGCCGCGAGCGCGACGTCGGCGAGGGAGAAGCGCTCCCCGCCGAACCAGATCCTCCCTTCGAGCTCGCGCTCGAGACGGACGAGGTGCTCGCGCACCTTGGCGAGGGCGGCGTCGGCTCTGCGCCGGTCGATCGCACCCTCTTCCTTCCTCACGAGAAACGGCGGGGCGTACTCGAAGAGTTCCGCGCGGTAGGCACGGATCGCGGGGTAGACGTACTGGTCGCTCACGTCCTCGAGGAGCCGCACCCGGGCCCGTTCCCACGGATCGTCCGGAAGGAGGTGCGGCTCGGGGTACGCCTCCTCCAGGTACTCGCAGATCACGGTCGACTCGTAGAGCGCGCGGCCGGGACCGACCTCGAGGACCGGGGTGAGCCGGAAGGGGTTCAGCCGGGCGAACGCCTCGCTCTCGTTCTTGTTCTCGGGGACCGCGAGCTCGTGCGGGACCTGTTTTTCCGCAAGGACCATCCGCACTTTCCAGCCGAAGGGGGAGCGATCGAGATGCCAGAGTTTGAGCATCGGTGCCCTCCTGGGGAGGTCAGTATACGGAGCCGAGGCCGAGCGCCTTCGCGAAGTCGGGGTGCGGCGCCTGTCCGAGCCGCGCGGCCCGGATCGCCGCCTCGCGCGCCCCGGGGACGTCACCCGCCCGGTAGAGCGCGACCGCGAGGTTGTTCCACGCCGGGGCGAACGACGGGACTGCGGCGACGGCGCGCCGGTAGGCGCCGAGCGCCCCCGCGGCGTCCCCGCGCTGGTCGAGGAGGAGGGCGAGGTTGTAATGCCCCAACCCCGCTCCCGGCTCGCGCGCGATCGCCTCCCGGTACGCGCGCTCCGCCTCGTCGAGCCGCCCCCCGTCGGCGAGGAGGTTTCCGAGCGCCACCATCGGCTCCGCCGAAGTCGGATTCGCCTCTCCGGCGAGGCGGAACTGCTCCGCCGCCTCGCCGGGGCGGCCGCTTCCCGCGAGAATCCGCCCGAGGCGGACGTGCGCCCTCCAGGGCATCGGCGGGATCCCTCCCTTGTACCGCCTTGCGACGACGGGAGCGTGCCGGATCGCCTCGCGGAAGGCCTCCTCCGCCCCGCGCAGATCCCCCGCCGCCTCGCGGGCCGAGCCCAGGTTGAACCAGGTGATCGGCCAGGAGGGATCGAGCCCGCGGGCCGTCTCGTACTCGGCGAGCGCCGCGGCGACCTCGCCACGCTGAAGGAGGATGTTTCCGATCTCGTTGTGCGCGTCGGCGTGGTCGGGCTCGATCTCGAGCGTTCTCCGGAAGAGGGGCAGGGCCTCCTCGGTCTCCCCGCGGTTCGAGAGCATCTTCCCGAGGTTGTAAGGGGCGAGCCACGCGCGCGGAGCGGTCGCGATCGTCGAGCGCCAGAGGGTCTCGAGGTCGCGGTAGTCGTGCGCCTCGGTCCAACTGCGGAAACCGAGCAGGGCGAGCAGGGCGAGGGCGGCGGGGAGCGGAATTCGGCTCGCGAGGGCCGCGAGGAGGGCGATCGGGGCGATTCCGGCAAGGTACTGGAAGTGGTCGGCGACCCACGCGTACCGCATCGGGTAGACGTTGAGGAATCCGAGCGCGGGGAAGAGCGTGATCCCGTAGGAGAGAAGGGCGGCGAGCGGCCCCCCTCCGATCCGTTTCCGGAGCGCCCAGGCCGCGACCGCGAGCCCCGCGGCGGCCGCCACCGGGATCCACTGCACCCACGAGGCCGGGTCGACCGGCCACCTTCCGTAGGAGAACGAGAGGGGAACGGGCCAAACGAGTTTCCAGAGGTAGAACCAGAAGATCTGTCCCGAGAGGACGAGGCGGCCGGCGTGGCCGATTCCCCACTCCTTCCCCTGGGCGCCGACTTGATGGACCTCGAGCCACGCGGTCGCGATCCCGTAGGCCGCCCCGGCCGCGAGCATCCCCGAAAGCCACGGGATCGAGCGCCTCGGCAGCCGGCCGAGCTTCCAGACGAGCAGCACGGCCAGGACCGCGGGAACGCTCGCCGTCACACTCTTGCTCAGGAGCGCGCCCGCGAAGAGGACCGCCGAGAGCGCGGCCCAGCGGTTCCCCGCGGATGCCTTCCGACCGATCCCCGCAAACCGCAGGAAGGCGAGCGCGGCGCCGAGCGCGAGGCCCCCCGAAAGCGTGTTCTTCCGTTCGGTGATCCAGGCGACCGACTCGACCTGCAGCGGATGGAGGGCCCAAACCGCGGCGGCGAGCCACGCCCCGGGAACCGACAGTCGCGAAAGGAGGAGGAAGAGCAGGACGGCCGACAGGGCGTGCAACAGGAGATTGCCCAGGTGGTATCCGAGCGGGTCGAGGCCCCAGAACGCGTGGTCGATCCAGAGGGTCGTGAAGGTGAGGGGGTAGTACTGGGGGTTCGCCCCGGGGTCGGTCCAGATCCGCAGGAGACCCGACCCGTCCCGCAGGGTCGGATTCGCGGAGACGTAGAAGTCGTCGTCCCAGAGGAACCCGCCCCGGAGCGCCGGGGAGTAAACCGCAACGAGCGCGGCGACGAGGAGGACGGCCGCCGCCGCCCGTCTCTTCGGAGGTACCGCGTCCATCCGCCGGAGAGTCTAGCCTTGCCCCTCCCGTCCGCGCGCGGTCTTGGCTACCATGGGGCCCATGCGCGTCCTGGTCGCCGGTGGGGGACAGGTCGGATTCCTGGTGGCCCAGCGTCTGATCCGCGAGGGGAACGAGGTCACCCTCGTGGAAGCGGGTCACGAGCGCTGCCTCGAACTCGAGGCCCAACTCGACGCCAAGATCGTGGAGGGGAGCGCGGCGAGGGTCGGCGCCCTGCGACGCGCGGGGATCGCCGACGCGGAGATGGTGATCGCCGTCACCGACAGCGACGAGGTCAACGTCCTCTGCTGCCTCATCGCGCAGATCGAGTCGAAGGCCCGGGTGAAGGTCGCGCGGATCCGGACCCACGAGGTCGAAGAGTGGCGCCGCATCACCGCCGCCTCGGGGATCCCCGTCGACCTCATGATCCACCCCGAAAGCGCGATCGCCGACAGGATCATGCGCGTCATCCGGGTGCCCGGCGTCTCGGACGTCGTCGACTTCGCCGACGGCCGGGTGCAGATGTTCGGAATGAACGTCGAGGCCGGAAGTTGGCTCGTCGGGAAGACCCTCGAGGAGCTCGACCGGAACGGCCCCCCCGCCGACTCCCTGATCGCCTTGATCTTCCGGGGACAGCAGGTGATCATCCCGCACGGCTCGGAAGCCCTGCGCGCGGGAGACCACGTCTACGTCGTCGCCGCCCGGGAGTGCTTCTCCGAAGCTGTTCGCTTCATGGGACTGAGGGAACAGGGGGCCGTCGAGCGCGTCTTCATCGTCGGCGGAAAGCAGATCGGGATCACCTGCGCCGAGATGCTCGAAAAACAGGGGGTCGACGTCAAGTTCTTCGAGCCCGACCCGCGGCGGGCGGCGAAGATCGCGGAGATCCTGGAGCGCACGATCGTGCTGCGGGCCGACGGGACCGACCAGAAGGTCCTCGAGGAAGAGAACATCGAGGGGGTCGACGCCTTCCTCGCCCTCACGAGCCACGACGAAGACAACATCATCGCGGCCCTCCTCGCCCGCCGCCTCGGCGTCCGGAAGGTCGTCGCCCTGATCAACCGTCCGAACTACCTCCCGATGGCCCAGCGCCTCGGCGTGAACACGACGGTGAGCCCCCGCCAGGTGACGGTCGACCGGATCCTCCAGTTCGTGAGACGGGGCCGGGTTCTGTCGGTGACCACGTTCCGCGAAGAGGAGGCGGAGGCGATCGAACTGATCGCGTCGGAGCGGTCGAAGTACGTCGGAAAGAAACTCCGCGAAGTCCGGCTCCCCCGCGAGGTGATCGTGGGGGCGATCGTCCGCCCCGACGGACAGGTCCGCGTCCCGCGGGGCGACGAGGAGATCCGCGCCGGGGACCGCGTGATCTTCTTCACCCTCGAAAGCGTGGTGAGCAAGCTCGAGGCGGCCTTCCTCGCCGAGCCCGGGCGCGTCCGGCCGTGATCCGTACCCGGGCGGTCGGATTCGTACTCGGACAGTTCTTGCTCGTCCTCGGGTCCTTCATGCTGGTGCCCCTCGCGTGGGGCGCGTTCGAGGGGGACGAGAGCCTTCGGCCGCTCCTGTTCGCGTCGACGGCGACGCTCCTCTCCGGAGCCGCGCTGGCGCTCTTCCTCCCGCGGCCGAGCCGCGACTTGAGCATGCGGGAGGCCACCCTCCTCGTGGTGGTCGCCTGGCTCGGCGTTTCGTTCTTCGGCTGCCTCCCCTTCTACTTCACGCCGCACTTCGGCTCGTTCACCGACGCCTTCTTCGAGTCGGCCTCCGGATTCACGACGACCGGGGCGACGGTTCTTCCGGACGTCGAAGCGCTCCCCCGCCCGATCCAGTTCTGGCGCTGCTTCACCCACTGGCTCGGAGGGATGGGGATCGTGCTCCTGGCCGTCGCGGTCTTGCCGCTCGTCGGGGTCGGGGGGACGCACCTCTACCGCGCCGAGTTCTCGGGGGCGCGGTCGGAGAAGCTCAAGCCGCGCATCACGGAGACCGCCGTCGCGCTCTCGCGGATCTACTTCGCGATGTCGCTCGCCCTCTTCGTCGCGCTCCGCCTCGCGGGGATGGACGTCTACGAGTCGCTTTGCCACGTCTTCTCCACCCTGGGGACGGGCGGGTTCTCGACCCGGACGGCGAGCGTCGCGGGGTTCGACAGCCCCCTCATCGAGTGGATCCTCGTCATCTTCATGCTCGCCGCCGGCACCTCGTTCGTCCGCCACCACCGGCTCTTCGTCGAGCGAAGGCCCCGGGAGTTCTTCGGCGACTACGAGGTTCGGACCTACTTCGGCATCGCGGTCGGGGCGACGGCGATCCTCGTCCCGTTTCTGATCCGGGGGTCCGGGTACGAGCCGCTCCACGCGGTCCGCGCCGCGGCCTTCCAGGTCGCCTCGATCCTGACGACGACGGGGTTCGTCACCGAGAACTTCGAGCTCTGGCTCCCCCTCCCGCAGGTCCTCCTGCTCGTCCTCATGTTCGTCGGCGGCTGCACCGGCTCGACGGCCGGGGGGATGAAGGTCGCGCGGATCGCGATGCTTTGGAAGGTCGTCGACCGGGAGTTCCGCCGGATGGTGGAGCGGCGCGCGGTCTTCGCGATCCGGCTCGACGGGAAGGCGGTCCCGGAAGAGACGATCGAGGGCCTCCTGAGCCTCGTCTACCTCTCCTTCGTCGTCAACTTCGTCTCCGTGATCGTCCTGGCCGCTTCCGGAGTCGACGTCCTCACGTCGATTGCCGCCACGGCCGCGTGCATGTTCAACGTCGGCCCCGGCCTCGGCGCCGTCGGCCCGGTGGAACACTACGGGTATCTCCCCGCGGTCGCGAAGTGGATGCTCTCCGTGACGATGATCGCGGGACGACTCGAGTTCTACACGGTCCTCCTGATCCTGACCCCGGCATTCTGGAGGCGGTAGCGCCGTCCACCTTGCCTCAACGTGACGCGAACGCTGGGGATGATGCGGCGGTCAAAGTCCGGCCGAACTCCTTCCCCGAGCTGAGGTTGACTCGATTCTCTGAGGTTGGATCCGGTCCGAGCGT
>CAYLHQ010000028.1:0-52449 GCA_964383585.1 uncultured Acidobacteriota bacterium | reverse complement strand
GCGTCCGCAGGGGGACCGAGTGTCCGGGCAGTCCGTCCAGGGGCGGACGACCCCGACCCACAACCTCGCGGCCACGTTGGACGGAACCGGAACGATCGTCCGGCACGACGACGGGCTGGTCACCCGCGTTTTCTTCGTGGACGGGACCACGGGGAACCGGAGACTGCTCCACGAGCTGACGCCGCCGAACCGCGCCGGGTCCCAGGGGGTCGATCTGCTGAAGGTCATTCCCGACGGCGAGCACTGGGTCTTCGGTTACACGCAACAGCTTTCGGAACTCTACCTGGCGAAGGGGATCCGCTAGGAGGGGCGAAGGCCCTGGAGCAGGAGCGCCGCCACCGGCTCGGCGCGCGACTCGAGCCGCGTGTTCTTCAAGGAGAGGATCCAGTCGGTCGTCATCTCGTCGAGGATCCCGAAGATCGCCTTCGCGGCGAAGAGTGGGTCGATCCCGGGCGCGAAGCGCCCCTCTCGCTGCCCCTGCTCGACGATCGCCGCGATCATCCCGAGGTACTCGCGCATTCTCGAGCGGGAGAAGATGTGGAGGAAGTGAAGGCTGTGCCTCAGCTCGACCTGGAAGATCACCGCGAGGTCCCGGTCCCGCCCCAAGACCGAGAGGTGCAGTTCGACCAGTCCGCGTAGCTTCGTCTCGGCGTCCGGTCGGTCCGCGAGACCGAGGGCCCCCTCACCGAGGAATCGCCCCATGGCCCGGTCGAAGATCGAGATCAGGATCTCTTCCTTGTTCTTGAAATAGAGGTAGATCGTCCCGTCCGCGACCCCCGCCCGGCGCGCGATCGCGGAGACCGTCGTCTTGTAGTACCCGGTCCGCGCGATTTCGAGCACCGCGGCGTCGAGGATGTGCTCTCGCTTCGCTTCCTTCCGGTCGGCGTGCATGCGGAGGGAAGCATACTGGCTAGAAACTCATCGGGAAAGTGTAATTTCTCCTAAAAAAGTCGAAATTCCGGTTTGACGCCATGTGGATCGGACCGTAAACTGAACAGGCATTCAGTTTGCGGCGGAGGAATACCCATGGTCGGACAGGTGCGGAAAGTGGCCGTCCTCGGCTCCGGGGTGATGGGGAGCGCCGTCGCGGCGCACTTCGCCAATGCCGGGATCCCGTCGCTCGTCCTCGACATCGTGCCGAGGGAGGCGGCGGCCGCCGACCGCGCGTCGCGCGATCGGATCGCGAGAGAGTCGGTGCAGGCCCTTCTCAAGACGAGGCCTTCCCCCCTCTTCGTGCCGGGGCGGATCGCCCTGATCGAGACGGGGAACCTCGAGGACGACCTTCCGCGCCTGGCGGAGGCCGACTGGGTGATCGAGGCGGTCAAGGAGGACATGGCGATCAAGAAGGGGGTCCTCGCCGCCGTCGCCCCGCACATCGCTCCGCACGCCGTGCTGACCACGAATACCTCCGGGCTCTCGCTCGCCGAGATGGCTTCGGTCCTTCCCGAGACCCTCCGCCCCCGCTTCCTCGGCACCCACTTCTTCAATCCCCCCCGCTACATGAAGCTCTTCGAGGTGATCCGCACGAAGGAAACCTCCCCCGAGGTCGCGGTGGCCCTCGAGTCGTTCGCGCGCACGCGCCTGGGGAAGGGGATCGTCGAGGCGAAGGACACCCCGAACTTCATCGCGAACCGGATCGGCATCCACGCGATGCTCGCGACGATCGGCGTGATGCGGGAGATGGGGCTCTCGATCGAGGAGGTCGACGCCCTGACCGGGCCGGCGCTCGGCCGGCCGAAGACCGGGACGTTCCGCCTCGCCGACCTCGTGGGGATCGACGTCCTCGCGCACGTCGCCGGGGACAAGGCGCCCCCCTTCTTCCACGCGATGGTGGAGAAGGGGCTCCTCGGCCGGAAGTCGGGCGGGGGGTTCTACAAGAAGACGAAGGGGCCCGAGGGGGAGACGCTCACCCTCGATCTCGAGACGCTCGAGTACCGCCCGAAGAAGAAGGCGGCGTTCGCCGAGCTCGAAGCGGCGAAGTCGGAGGACGATCCCGGGAAACGCATCGCGAAGCTGGTCGCGGGGTCGGGGAAGGGGAGCCGTGCCGCGTGGGCGATCGTCTCCGCTTCCCTGCGGTACGCCGCGGAGCGGCTCGGGGAGATCTGCGATCGAGCCTCCGACGTCGATGACGCGATGCGGTGGGGGTTCAACTGGGACCTCGGGCCGTTCGAGGTCTGGGACGCGCTCGGCTTCCGCCCGACCTGCGAACGGTTACGCGCGGACGGGTGGACGCCTCCCGAGTGGGTCGAGGCCCTCTACGCGTCGGGGGCGGAGAGCCTCTACGTGCGCGACGGTGCCTCCGCGACCTCGCCGACGGCCCGAGCCGGGGAGCGCGTCCCCGTGCCTTCCGACCCGCGGGCGATCTCCCTCGAGATCGTCCGCAAAGCCGGGCGTGTGGTGCGCAAGAACGCAGGCGCGAGCCTCCTCGACCTCGGCGACGGCGTCCTCTGCCTCGAGTTCCACTCGAAGATGAACGCGATCGGCCCCGACACCATCCAGATGATGGTCGCCGCCGCGAAGGAGGCCGAGGCGAACTGGCGCGGCCTCGTGGTCGCGAACCACGGAGAGAGTTTCTCGGCCGGGGCCAATCTGATGCTCCTCGTGATCGAGGCGCGGGAGGGGAACTGGGAAGAGATCGACGCGATCGTCCGCTCGTTCCAGAACGCGACGACGCGTCTTGCGCGCTGCCGCGTTCCGGTCGTTATGGCCCCGCACGGCCTTGCCTTGGGCGGGGGGTGCGAGGTCGTCCTCGCCGGCCACGCCGTGCGAGCCGCGGCCGAGACTTACATCGGTCTCGTCGAGGTCGGGGCCGGCGTCGTCCCCGCGGGAGGGGGCTGCCTTCGTTTCTACAAGCGGCTCGTCGACCGGCTCGTCGACCCGACCGACGTCTACCCGGCGCTCAAGAAGGCGTTCGAGACGATCGGGATGGCGAAGGTCGCGACGAGTGCCGAGGAGGCCCGCGAGATCGGCTTCCTTCGGCCGCAGGACGGGTGGTCGATGAACGGCGATCACCGAATCGCCGACGCGAAGGACCTCGTCCTCGCGAAATCGGAGGCCGCCTGGGTGCCCCCGGCCCCCACCGCCCCGATCCCCGTGATGGGCCGCGGCGGTCTCGCCCTCCTCGAGACCGCGCTCTTCAACATGATGGAGGGGAAGTACATCTCCGAACACGACCGAAAGATCGGTCGCGAGCTCGCCCGGATCCTCTCGGGTGGGGACATTCCCGGCCCCGCCGCCGTCCCCGAGGAGCACCTGCTCGACCTCGAGCGCGAAGCCTTCCTGCGGCTTTGCGGCGAGCGGAAATCGCTCGAGCGGATGCAGTCGCTTCTCGAGACCGGAAAGCCCCTCAGGAATTGAGCGGAAGGAGAGAGCCCATGAGAGATGTCGTGGTGGCCGCAGCGCTCCGGACCCCGGTCGGGCGCGCCTCGAGGGGGACCTTCCGGCAGACCCGCCCGGACGACCTCGCGGCCGTCGTGCTCCGCGCCCTCCTCGCCAAGGCGTCGAAGCTCGACCCCTCGCGTATCGGCGACGTGATCCTCGGCTGCGCCATGCCCGAGGGAGAACAGGGGATGAACGTCGGCCGGGTCGTCACGCTCCTCGCGGGGCTCCCCGTCGGTGTCCCCGGCATGACCGTGAACCGGTTCTGTTCCTCGGGGCTCGAGACGATCCACATCGGCGCGATGGAGATCGCGACCGGCCAAAGCGATTTCGTCGTGGCCGGTGGGGTGGAGTCGATGACCCTGATTCCGATGGGCGGCCAGCGGTTCCTCCCGAACCCCGCCCTCGCGAGCGACGCCCCGGGGACCTACCTCAACATGGGGCTCACCGCCGAGCGCCTCGCCGAGCGTCACTCGATCTCGCGCGAGGCGCAAGACGCGTTCGCTTACGCGAGCCACAAGAAGGCCCTCGCCGCCCTCGAGGGTGGGAAGTTCGTGGAGGAAACCGTGCCGGTGAAGACGAGCCTCACCTTCCCCGGTCCGGACGGGAGACCGAAAGTGCGCGAGACGGTGCTCGAGAAGGACGAGGGGCCGAGAGCGGACACGACTCTCGAGGCACTCGCGAAGTTGAAGCCGGCGTTCAAGGCCGATGGGACCGTGACGGCGGGGAACTCGAGTCAGATGAGCGACGGCGCGGCGGCGGTTCTCCTGACCACCCCCGAACTCGCCGCGGAAGCCGGCCTCGAGCCGCTCGCGCGCTACGTGACGTACGCCGTCGCGGGGGTCCCTCCCGAGATCATGGGGATCGGGCCGGTCGAGGCGATCCCGAAGACGCTTTCGCGCGCGGGGCTCGGTCTCGACGACATGGACGTGATCGAACTCAACGAGGCGTTCGCCGCGCAGAGTCTGGCGGTCCTGCAGGCGATGGGCCTCGACCCCGCCGACCCGCGGATCAACGCGAACGGAGGGGCGATCGCCCTCGGCCACCCGCTCGGCTGCACCGGGGCGAAGCTGACGGCGACCGCCCTCCACGAGCTTCGCCGCCGGAAGGGGCGGTACGCCATGGTGACGATGTGCATCGGAACGGGAATGGGCGCCGCCGGGATCTTCGAGGCGCTTTGAGTATGCGGAGGAAGGCATGCTGAAGGAGAGAACCTACCCGACCGGCGGACAGTTCCTGCTCGAGGAGACCGATCCGTCCGACGTGTTCACCCCCGAGGATTTCGACGACGATCAGAACATGATCGCTTCGACCGTGCGGGAGTTCGTCGAAACCCACGTGAAGCCGGTCCTCGAAGAGGCGGAGTTCGGCAAGAACGTCATGCTCGGGAAGAAGCTCCTCCACGAAGCGGGGGAGGCCGGGATCTTGATGGTGGACGTTCCGGAGCGCTTCGAGGGGCTCGGCGCGCCCAAAGCGACGAGCATGATCGTCAGCGAGTGCCTCGCGGGGAGCGGGTCGTTTTCCGTGACCTACGGCGGCCACGCGAGCATCGGCACCCTCCCCATCGTCTACTTCGGGACCGAGGAGCAGAAGGCGAAGTATCTTCCCGACCTCGCCCACGGGAGGCGGATCGGGGCGTACGCGCTCACCGAACCCGGATCGGGGAGCGACGCGCTCGCGGCGAAGACGACCGCGCGCCTCTCGCCGGAGGGAGACGTCTACCTCCTGAACGGGACGAAGCAGTACATCACGAACGCCGCCTTCGCCGACCTGTTCATCATTTTCGCCAAGATCGACGGGGACAAGTTCACCGCGTTCATCGTTCCGAGCGACACGCCGGGGCTCACCCTCGGAGCCGAAGAGCGGAAGATGGGGATCCGCGGGTCGTCGACCCGCGCGGTCATTCTCGAGGACGCACGGGTCCCCGTCGAGAACGTCCTCGGCGAGATCGGGAAGGGTCACGTCATCGCGTTCAACATCTTGAACGTCGGCCGCTTCAAACTCGGCGCCGGGACGCTCGGGGGATGCAAGCTCGTGTTGCGGGAGGCGATCCCGTACGTCAAGACGCGCAAACAGTTCGGAAAGGCGCTGTCGGAGTTCGGGTTGATCCGCGCCAAGATCGCCGACATCCTCGCGCGGACCTTCGTCTGCGAGTCGATGGTCTACCGCACGGCGGGGCTCATGGATCGGGCGATCGAGGGGCTCGATCCCGGTGGCGCCGAATTCGAGCGGAGAGTCATCGAGGCGATCGAGGAGTTCTCGATCGAGTGCTCGATGATCAAAGTCTTCGGAAGCGAATCGCTCGGCTTTGCCTGTGACGAGGGCGTCCAGATGCTCGGCGGATACGGCTTCTGCGAGGACTACCCGATGGAGCGGCACTACCGGGACCAGCGGATCAACCGGATCTTCGAGGGGACGAACGAGATCAACCGGATGCTCGTGACCGGAATGATCCTCAAGAAGGCGCTCAAGGGGGAACTCCCCTTCTTCGCGGCGGCGGGAAAGATCGCCCGAGAGGTCGCGGGGCCCCCGGCGTGGGAGGAGGCGGGCGAGGGCGGCTTCCTCGAGGCCGAGGCGAAGCTCGTCGCCTCGATGAAGAAGGCGGTCCTCGCGACGCTCGGCTTCGCTGCGCAAAAGCACGGCGAGGCGATCAAGGACGCGCAGGAGATCCTCTCGGACGCCGCCGACATGGTCATCGAGACCTATGCCTGCGAGAGCGGGCTTCTCCGCGCCCGGAAGAAGGCGTCGACCGAGGGGGAGGCCGCCGCGGCCGACATGGCCGAGATGCTCACCCTCTACGTGCACGACGCGATCGACCGCGTGACGAAGTGGGGGCGGAACATCGCCGCGGCCTCCGCCGAAGGGGACGAACTCCGCACCATGCTCGCCGGGCTCCGGCGCCTGACCAAGCATGAACCGGTCAACCGCACCCGCCTCCACGACACGATCGCGTCCCGCGCGCTCGCATAGGGACATTCCGCTTTTTCTTTCAAAGACCGAACCTGATGGAATCTTTGAAAGAAAAAGCGGAATGTCCCCCCACGCCTCGCTCCCGCGCCCCGACACCGAGGACGGCCCAGGTCAAGTCCCCATCACCAGCACCTTCGGCACCGTCATCTCCTCCATCGCGTAACGGACCCCTTCGCGCCCGAACCCGGAGTCCTTCATGCCGCCGTAGGGGAAGTTGTCGACGCGGAAGGTCGGGACCTCGTTGATCATCACCCCGCCGTAGTCGAGCTCGCGGTAAGCGCGGAGCGCACGGCCGAGGTCCCGGGTGAACACGCCGGCCTGGAGGCCGAACCGCGAGGCGTTGCACGCCGCGAGCGCCTCGTCGAACGTCTCGAAGCGCTCGACGACCGTCACCGGGCCGAAGACCTCCTCCCTGCACACGCGCATCTCGGGGGCCGTCCCGGTGAGGATCGCCGGAGAGACGACGTTTCCCTCCGCCGTTCCTCCGCAGTGGAGCGTCGCCCCGCCCTCGACCGCTTCCCGAATCCAGGCGAGGACGCGCTCGACGTGCCGGGGTTCGATGAGCGGGCCGACGACGGTCCGCTCGTCGAGAGGATCGCCGCACGGAAGCTCCCGCGTCCTCCGGACGAACTCCTCGAGGAAACGGTCGAACGAGGCCGCGTGGACGTAGATCCGCTGCACCTTGATACAGACCTGCCCCGCGTGCGCCCACGCTCCGGCGACGATCTTCTCCATTGCGAGGTCGAGGTCGGCGGTCTCGTCGACGACGCAGGGAGCGTTTCCCCCGAGTTCGAGAAGGACCTGCTTTTTCCCGGCGAGCGACTTGAGCCTCCAGCCGACGGCGTCGTTCCCCGTGAACGAGACGACCCGCATTCGCTCGTCCTCCACGATTCGCTGCGCGATCTCGGGAGGACAGTGGACGACACCCAGGGCGCCCGCCGGAAGACCCGCCTCCGCGAGCACCGAGGCCAACTCGAACCCGGTGAGCGGGCACTGCGGGGGAGGCTTGAGCACGACCGAAGCGCCCACCGCGACGGCGGGAGCGAGCTTGTGCGCGATCAGGTTGAGGGGGAAGTTGAAAGGGGAGATCGCCGCGATCGGCCCACGCGGCACGCGCGTCGCGAGGCAGATCCGTCCCTCCGCGCGCGGCTCGAGGTCGACCGGGAGCACCTCCCCGCCGAACCCGCGGCACTCGGAGGCGGCGAGGTCGAAGGTGATGACCGCCCTCGCCACCTCTCCGCGGGCGTACCGGATCGGCTTCCCACCCTCGAGCGCCATCCGTCGCGCGAACTCCTCCGATCGCGCTTCGAGAAGTCGCGCCGCGCGATCGAGCACCGCGACGCGCGCGTGGGTCGGCATCCGCCGGGTCGTCTCGAAGGTCCGAGCCGCCGTCTCGATCGCGTCGTCGACCTCGCGGGAGCCCGCAAGCGGTGCGTGGCCGACGACCGAGCCGTCGTAGGGACTCCGAATGACGTCGGCCGAGGGCGTGGATCGATTCGACATGGGTTATAACCGCGTCGAGGAGGCTACCACGAACCCCCAAGACGTCATTGTCCTCGGAGCGGGCGGAGTCGGAAGCGCGGCGGCCTTCCACCTGGCTCGCCGCGGTGTCCGCGTCCTGGCGCTCGATCGATACGGCGCCGCGCACGAGCGGGGGAGCAGCCACGGCCGGACCCGGATCATCCGGCAGGCCTATTTCGAGCACTCCGACTACGTCCCCCTTTTGCGCCGAGCCTACGATCTCTGGAGGGAGCTCGAAGCGATCCGCGAAGAGACCCTTTTCCGCCGGGTCGGTCTGCTCGAGGTCGGACCGCCCGATGGAGCGCTCGTCCCCGGGGTCCTCGAAGCGGCGCGCCGGCACGGGCTCGACATCCTGACGCTCTCGCGGTCGGAGGCGGCGGACCGTTTCCCGATGTTCCGCATTCCGGACGGCTTCGAGGTCGTCCTCGAAAGGAACGCGGGGTACCTGCGCGTCGAGGCCTGCGTCCTCGCGCACCTCGAGGAGGCCAGGCGCGCGGGGGCCGTGCTCCGCTTCGACGAGCCCGCCATCGGCTGGCAGGCGACGAAGGGCGTCGTCGTCGTGCGGACCGGTAGCGGGACGTACGCCGCAGCGAATCTGGTGATCTGCGGGGGCGCATGGGCCGGTTCCCTGCTCCAGGGCCTCGGCGTTCGCCTCGAAGTCGTCCGCAAGCATCTTCACTGGGTCGCGGCGCGCGACCCGCGATACGACGAGGCCGCAGGCTGCCCGACCTTCCTCTTCGAGCTTCCCGAAGGCCGGTTCTACGGGTTCCCCGACGCGGGCGGAGCGGGCGTGAAAGTCGCCGAGCACACAGGGGGCGAGCCGGTCGCCGACCCCTCGGCCGTCGACCGCACCGTCGATCCGGCCGACCGTGCCCGCGTCGTCGCGTTCCTTCGCGCGCACCTGCCCGGAGTCTCGGATCGATCGCTCGCGCACGCGGTCTGCATGTACACGATGAGCCCGGACGGGCATTTCCTCGTGGACCTCCATCCCGAGCACGCGAACGTGGCGTTCGTCGCGGGGCTCTCCGGCCACGGCTTCAAGTTCGCTTCGGTCCTCGGCGAGATCCTGGCCGACCTCGCCCTCGACGGACGAACGGCGCACCCCGTGGGCTTCCTGAGGCTCCGGCGGTTCGACGCCGCGGGGGACGGGAGGGCGGGGTCGTGAAGCTGCTCCCCGGTCTCGCCGTGGCGATCGCCGTCGCCGTCGCGGCCCGGCTCGCGCACGCGGCGCTTCCCGAATCTTGGGGGAGCGTCGTCGGCGAGGTTCTCTTCGCCGTTTTCTTCGGCTTCGTGCTCGGGAACGCCCTCCGGTTTCCGGCCTCGACGACCGCGGGGATCCGGTTCGCCTTCCACACGGTGTTGCGGGCGGCGATCGTGCTTCTCGGCGCCGGGCTCTCCTTCACCGCGACCCTCGCGATCGGTCTCGAAGCGCTCGTCTTGATCGTCGCCCTCATGGCGGTCGCCCTCGCGATGGCACACCTGCTCGGGGAGCGTCTCGGAGTCCACGCGAAGCTCGCGTCCCTCATCGGGGTAGGGACCGCCGTGTGCGGGAACTCCGCCATCACCGCCGTCGCCCCGGTGATCGGGGCGGAGGACGAGGACGTCGCCTACGCGATCGCGACGAACACGCTCTTCGGGACCCTCGCGGTTTTTCTCTACCCCCTCCTCGGCCACGCGCTCGCGCTCGGCGACGCCGAGTACGGGACCTGGGCCGGCACCGCGGTGAACGACACCTCGCAGGTCGTCGCCGCGGGCTTCGCCTACACGAAGGAGGCGGGGGAGGTCGCGACGGTGGTGAAACTCACCCGCAACGCCCTCATGGGGGTCGTGATCGTCGGCATGGGGCTTCTCTACCGGCCCACCGCGCCGGCCGGCGACGCCGGACTCCGCACCCGCCTCCGGCAGTCGGTCCCCCCGTTCGTGTTCGGCTTCCTCGCGATGGCGACGCTCCACACGTTCGGTGTCTTCGGGGCGCTTCGCGAGGCGACGGGAGTCGACGTGCAGGGGGCGCTTTCCTGGACCGCCAGGGTCCTGATCCTCGTGGCGCTCGCCGGCGTCGGCCTGAGCACCCGCGTGGAGGCGATGCGCAGGACGGGGATGATCCCGCTCGGGGTCGGCCTCGCGACGGCGGTCGCCACCTCTCTCGCGAGCCTCCTCTGGATCTTCGTCATCGGCCCAGCGGGTTAGGGGGCCGTCCCTTCGAGCGTCCTCCGGTACGCGAGCAGGAGATCGACCACCTTCCCGTACGACGCCCTCCCCTCCTTCTGTCCCTGGCTCTCGAGGTAGACGTCGTAGGTCGCACCCGCGGCGTCCTGCACCCGCGACCGGTAGCGACGCGAGTAGGCGGCGAGCGCCTCCCGGTCCCGCCTCACCCCGGGATCGAGCCGCTCCGACAGTGTCCTCGCTCCCTCGGGGTCGACGCGAGCGAGCGCGGAGAGCGCGTAACGGAGCGCACCGAGGGCGGCGCCGTACCGGAAGTCCGCTTCGGGATGCCCGGCACAGGCGAGGTAGCCTACAAAGCTCGCTTCGTCCTCGCGTGCCCAACCGACCTGGTGGGCGATTTCATGGCACGCGCTCCAGGGGAGGGCGGGGTCGGGAAGGTTCATGTTCACGCTCGGCTCGCCCGTCCACATGAGGAAGATCCCGTCCGCGCCCAGGATCGACATCGGCGTCGCGAAGAGGTGGAGCCCCTTCGCGCGACCGGCCCGGCCGCGGACGAGGTCGGGTGCGGCGACCCTCAACCGATCGAAGCCCTCGCGAGCGCGGAGGAGCGCCTCCCCTCGTCCGGAACGGAGCCGCATGACGCCGTCGCCGTCTTCCTCGACCTCTTCTCGAAAGGCGTTCGCGTCGTCGATCAGTCTCTCTCCGAGCGCGCGCAGCTCCGAGACCTCGGGCGGGCGCGTGTCGTAACGGGCGAAGGCGGCGAGAGGGGTACGTTGGTAGTTGAGCCCCCAGACGACGAAGAGCGCGTAGGCGACGGCAAGCCACGAGAGGGCGGAGAGCTCGAAACCGAGGAGCAGATCGCGCGCCCGGAGATCGCCTCGTCGGACCCGTTGCAGGTTCCGCACCCCCCGCACGACGAGCCGCAAGGCGAGGGCGACCACGACGATCTCGGCCACCGAAAACGGAATCCAGCCCGTGAGTCCGGCGTACAGGCGGGAGACGGCCGGGTACACGGCACCGGCGTAGAGGTCGGCGAGCCCCGGCCACCGGGCGGCCATGAGCTGGAGGGCTGCCCCCACCGGGATCAGCAGGAGGAGGGGGAGGCGACGGCGGAACGAGAGCCGGATCGAACTCGGGACGGATGAGGTCGACACCCCCGAAGGATACGTGGGTTCAGCGTGTGCCGGTCTCCCCGAGTCCGCGCGCCGCCGAGACATCCGCGTCGGAGATCCGACCTCGTCTCAGCCGCGGCATGAGCGGGGTGATCTGAAACGACATCTTCTCGCGGGCCGACAGGAGCGAGGCGCGAGAACCGGGCATCAGTTCCACCCGGGCCGTCCACGGGTCGACGTGCACGCGCGCTCCGAGCGGGAGCGCCGCGATTTGCCCCACGTCGGCGGCGTCGAGGGGGGGCGCCGCTTCGACGATCGGGGTCATGCGGTAGAGCTGACCCGCTCCGAAGTGAGGGCGAATCAGCGAGCGAAGGGCGGGAGAGGACTCCTCCAAGGCCTTCAGAAAAAGTCCCGCGGCCGCGAGCTTCTCCCTGTACGGAGAGTTCCGGAGAAGCTCGACCGCACGCCGGTCGGCCTCCCCCTCCTCGGCCGGGTCCCGCGAGAAATCGTACTCGCGGACGGCCTCGCGGTCCGCGACGAGCACCCGGTCGGTGAAGGCGAAACGCGTGTCGAGCTCGTGGCCGGAGAGGACGTGCCCCATCTCGTGCGCGAGGACCATCGCGAGGCTCGCTTCGTCCGGCAGGACGTCGATCAGGCCCCGGCTGAGCACGATCGTCCGCCCGACGGTGAACGATTCGAGCGGCGTGGTGAGAAGGACGCGGCACCGCACGGGGGGATCGAGCTCGAGGCCGTTCGTGACCTCGAGATTCGTCACCACCGTCTTCAACACCTGCTCGAGCTTTCCGGCGGGGGCCAGAAGCCCCGCGCGCTCGAGCCGGCGGATCACGTTGTCCTCCGCCTCCGCCTGCCAGGCCCGCGCGCTTTCGACCGGGGAGAGGAAGCCGGGCCCTTCGCTCTCGTCGCGCGTGTGTTCCGCCTCGACGAGGACCTTCGTGAACTCGTCTTCGACGTTCCGGCCGTCGGGACGGTACCCCCAGACCCGGATCTGTCCCCGATGGGTGAGGTCGCGCTGCCGGACCGACCGGTCCTTCTCCTCGACGTACACGTAGGCCGGGAACCAGAGATCGTCTTCGAGGTTCATCCTCCAGCTGTCGAAGTGGAAGTTCGCCGCGAGATCCGAGGCGTAGATCCCGTTGAAGCGGACGATGTGGTGGTCGCGGTCCTCGACCCAGATCCGCCCCGTGAATCGTCCGGTGCGGGAGCGACGCGCGGCGCGTTCATCCTTCGGGACGACGTCGAAGACGAGGGTCCGAACGTCTCCCAGGTACTCGGCCCGGAGGAACTCGAACGAGTAACGGTCACGGTCGAGGCCGTCCCGGTCGAGAAGGAGCATCCGCGCGAACTCCTCCGGCTTGAAGACTCCCGAGTGGAACTCTTCGAGGAGATCGAGCGATCGCTTCCCCTTCGCTCGCTTCGTCCCGCGCTTCTCCTCTTCCGGGTGCGGCGCCAGATCGAGTCGGCCGAAGAAGTAGGAGTCCTTCACGGGCACGGTGCCGAGCACCGCATGGGGCTCCACGGTTTGGAGGTAGGTTTCGACCAGGGGACCGTAGGCCTGGAGCGTCCGGGCCAACTCGCGTTCGTTCGCGACGACGGCGTCGATCACGGGGTCGAGGCGCGACGGCGCCGCATGCACGACCGGTGCGAGGATCGAGACGACGCCGAGCGCCGTCAGGGTGGAACGCAGCCGGTGGATGAGATTCGTGGACATGGTCGTGCCCCCTTCCTCGTTCGGGCTCACGTGAGGCGGAAGACCACCCGGAGGGTGGCCGTGAGGTCGACCGGTTCGCCGTTCCGGCGTGCCGGCTTGAACTTGATCTTCCTCGCCGCGACCATCGCGGCCTCGTCGAGACCGTGCCCCAACCCCTCGATCACGCCGTGCACCACGATCCCGCCCGACGCTTCGAAAGTGACGCGCAGGACGACGTCCCCCTCGATGCGGAAGCGCCGCGCGTCGTCCGTGTAGTCGGGTTTCGGCTTTTCCAGGATCTCGACGTCCGAGTCGATCCGCCCCGCGGTCCGCTCACGCGTCCGCCGCACCTCGCGCTCGACGGTGGGCTCGGCGTCGAAACCTCCCGGGCGAACCTCCCCCCGCGCGGAAGCCGAGGTCGCGCGCCCGGGGGAGGTCGCGTCGAAGTTCGCCGCGCTCACCGCGCCCGGCCTCGCCGCGCCCGCGACGGTGCCTCCCGACGGGGCATCGCCGTCGAACCCCGCGGCTGCAAGGACGCTTCGCGACGCCGCCGACGTCAGCGCGACCGGGGACTCGGAAGATCCGTCGAAGACGTTCGTTCGCACCGCCGGCCGCGGTTTCGGCGGGGCGGGGAGAGTCGGTGTCGGCCGCGGCGGGGGCGCCGTCTTGGGCGCAGGATCCTGTTCTGGGAGGGGATTCTCGGGCTTCGGCTCGGGCTTCGGTTCGGGCTTCGGTTCGGGCTTCGGGACCGCCCGCGGAGGGGACGGCTTCGGGCGCGGCGCGTCGGGGACGGGAGCCACGGTCGCGGGGGGAGGAGCGGGCGCGAAGAACACGACCGCGACCGGCCGCTCCGTCGTCGCACGCACGCGGCTCGTCTGGGGAAGGGACATGGCGGTCGCAAAGAGAAGCACGTGCGCGCCGATGCTCACCGAGACGAGGACGGATCGCCTCCTCGCCGCGCCGGGCGGCGAGTCGGACAGGAGCGGATCGAATCGGACGCGTGCCGCCATTCCGCACCCCTAACGCGCCCCGCCGTCGATCCATCGGACGATCAGATCGAGATCGGCGGCACTGAGGGGCGCCGCGTTCGCCGGCATTCGTTCGCCGAGGATGCGCGGGTCTCCGTTGACCTTCATGTAAAGGTAGGAATCGGTTGCGTCCCCCGGGCTCACTCGAAGCAGGGACGGCACCTCTTCGCTCGCGACACCGATCGTGTTGGCCGCGGATGCCGCGGCGCTCCCCAGGTCGAGGTCGAACGGTGCGCCCGGTCCGACGTGGCAGCCCCCGATCGCGCAGTGCGGCGTGAAGACGGCCGCCTGCACGTCCGCGATCGTCACCGGAGAAGGAGACGCGGAGGTCACGCCACCGTCCCCTCCACCGCCGCAGGCAGCGGCGGCGAACGCGACCGGAAGCGCCGCGAGACTCCAGACGCGAAGCGGTCTCACCACGACACTGCCGCCGAGAAGACGAGTCGATCGAGTTCGACGGTCCGGCGCGATCCGGATGGGATGCCGATCGGCTCGGGGATCACCGCGGCCTCCTCCCCGGCAAGCCAGGCGAGGTCGAGCGTGACGTTCGAGAGCGCCACCTCCAGTCCCACGGCGTACTGCGCCGCCGAAAGGGTCGAGGTGTCGCTCTCCGATGCCTGGCCGAAGTCGGTCGTGGTTTCGCCGCGCACGAGGTCTCCCCGGCCGCTCACGACGATCCGGAGCCGATCCCGGTACACCGGCTGCCGCAGGCCGAGCACGAGAGCGAGCCGTTCCTCCGAGTCGTCGATCGACTCCGTCACGGGAACGCCCGAGGCGTCGGCGCTCGTCGAGCCGTCCACGATCGCGTAGCCGATGCGGCCACCCAGGAACATCTCCGTCTCCCCCGCCTGGAAGATCGACCGGACCGATGCGAACAGTTCCGTTCGCGTCACCGGGTCTTGGCCGAGGAGCGTGAGAACCGGGGTAACCGCTCCACCCGACTCCAGGTAGGAGAGATCGGAGTTCGAAAGCTCGCGGCGACCGTACAGAATCCCGCCGCGGTACTCGGTCTCGCCAAGCGTGTCCTTCCGGAGTCGGTTGTACCCGCCGGACACCTCGAGGGCCACGTCGCTCAGCTCGTTGTCGCGGGCGACGAAACGGTCCGTGAGTGCTCCGGTGTCGTCGAGGCTGTCGCCCGATTCCCGCTGCTCCGAGGAGCCGAACGCGAGCGCGCCACGGACGTCCCAGGACGAAAGTTCGCCCACGAACTGCCGGAGGCCGGCGTCCGCGACCACCCCGAACTGTTCGAAGCGCTCGAGGCCTTCGAATCCCCCGACCCCCGGCTCGAAACTCCGTGACGAGAGTTCGCTCTCGGCGGAGGTCAGGCGCAGCCCGGCCCCGAGCACGCGCGTGTCCGAGAGGAGGATCGAGGCTCCGCCACGGAGGTCGAACCCGGTCAGATCGTCCGTGTCCGTGAACGTCGCGGTCGCGTTTGCGTCGGTGCTCTCGAGCGTTCCGCTCAACACGGCAGCCGAGAGCCCCCACGCGATCCGGCCGGTTTCGCGCCGGACCATGCTTCCCTGGATCGCATCCGCGTCGTTGTCCACGTTGGCCGCGCCGTTGTTCCCGACGAGGGCGTCCACGTAGCGGGCGTATCCCCCTTCCTGTCCCGGCCAAGGGGACAGATTCGGGTGACGTCCGATGTTCGTGAACAGGAGGTTCTCGGGCCGGGTCTGCAGCTCGTCGAACGGAGTCCGGTAGGTGCCGTACGTCAGCTGGTTCAGGACCGACTCCCCGAACGTCAAGCGCAGAACGGGAACCTCGGCGATCTGCCGGGTCAGGGCGGAAGCGGGACGCGCGGCGAGCGCGAGCGCCGCGCCGGCAAGAATCGTCCACGAAGACTTTCGCAACATTCGGTATCTCCCCTCTTGTTCGACCGGGTCAGCGTCGGGCCCGTCTTGCCCCCGCCCGCGGCGCGCGCGCCGCCGCGGGCGACGCGATCCGCCTGCGCCCTTCCCCCAGGAAGCCCACGGGAAGGGCGGCCGGCGCCGGAGTCCAGAAGCGAGCGATGTTCGGAAGCACGAGTTCCAGGTCCGCGGCCGGAACCCCGAACCAGAGCGCGAGTTCCGCGAAGTACTCGTCCACCGATGTCGTGGGAATCAGCCGGCCGCGGCCGGTGTCGAGCGGGTTTCCGAGGTAGAGGTCCGGGTAGCGGCCGTGGATGTCGCCGCCGGCGACCGCTCCTCCGAGCACGATGTGGTTCCCGCCCCAAGCGTGGTCCGATCCTCGACCGTTCGAGGAAAGGGTCCTCGCGAAATCGGAGGCCGTGAAGGTCGTGACCTGGTCGGCGACGTCGAGCTCCACCAGGGCGCTGTGGAACTCGTTCAACGCGCGGCTGACGACCGGGAGCATCGCCTCCTGGTTCAGGAGAACCTCGTCGTGGTGGTCCCAGCCGCCGAAGTCCACGAAGAACGTCTGTCGCTTCATGCAAAGCGCATTGCGGGCGGCGATCGTGAGCGCGATCATCCGGAACTTCCGCGAAAGCGCGGTGTCGGAGAACCGCGTTGCGAGCGGAGGAACGGCGTCGATCGCCTCCGCGAACTCGACCCCCGCGTCGATCGCGCCCCGCATCCGGGCGGCGAAGGTCTTCTCGAAGAGGTGCCGGTACTGAAGCCCGAGCAGGCTGTCGACCGCCTCCGTCCGGAGAACGGCGCCCGGCGACGTACCGCCGTAGTCCCAGAGGTTCGGCGCCCCGTTTTCGCCGATCGTGTACTGCGAGGTATTTCGCCCCGCCTGCCAGACGTTCGTTCCCGAGAGCGAAATGTTCATCGAGATGTTCGGATTGCAGTTCGCCGATTCGAGGAGGTCGGCCATGCGCCCCGCCCACCCGATCGGCGCGCGTTGGTCGGGGACGGACGTCTGCCAGTGCATCGCCTGGTCGGAGTGGGAGAACAGGCCGAGCGGAAGACGCACGCTCCCGTTCCGGTACTGCTGGAGGGTGGTCGGCTCGACGAGCGTGCCGACGTTGGCGACGAAGGCGAGGTGTCCCTGCTCGAAGAGCGACTGGAGCTCGACCAGGCCCGGGTGAAGCCCGTACTCCCGGCCGTCGGACACGGCCGGCGTGATCGGCAGGAGCACGTCCCTCGGGAGGGCCAGGTCGGAGCGGACCCCGGCATACTCCCGATACTCGGCCTCTCCCCGGGGGACGAGCGTGTTGAACGAGTCGATCCCGCCCGAGAGGAACAGGCAAACGAGCGCGCGGTAGTCCTCTCCCGGGTAGGCGAGCGCCTGGAACGCCTTCAGGTTCAACACCGTGTTGAAGAGGGCGGTGGTCCCTACGGCGGCGCAACTCGCCTGGCCGAGGAACCGCCGCCGGCTCACCGTGGGCGCGTCTGCGGCGGGCTTTCGATTTCGCACGTCGTTTCCTCGCTACTCGAGGACGTTGTACTCGGGAGAAATGACCACGAGCTGGACCGCGAGGCGGGCGCGCTCCTCGGCATCGGAGACCCGCTCGAGAACGTCGACCAGGACGGTGCGCATCGGCTGGCTCATCGACCCGTACATCAAGAGAAGGTCGATCCGATCGACGAGGGCGTGCGCGTCCGAGGCGATTCCGATTTCGTCGGAGAGGTCGAGGCGCACTTCGAAGGCATCCACGGGGTCGGGGTTCATGCTCCCGGTCGTTTGCCGCCGTAACTCGTTGGCGCTCGTGATCGCGGTGATCGAGGTCAGGATCTGGAACTCGGGGGCCACGAGGCCGGCGTCGGCGATCGGACCGCTCGGCTGGTGGTCGGGCAGGAAGAAGTTGAAGACGGTCGGAGAACTCAAGGGGCGCTGGCCGAACGTCGCGGGCGCCCCCCCGTCCGAGATCGGGTAGCTCGAGGCCCCGTTCCTCGCGTTGAAGGCGCGCGCCAGGTGGACGCGGCGAAGGAAGGACTCGCGGAGCATCCCGTTCCCGATGTCTCCCTCCCGAGGCCACGCCCGCGCTTCCGGGTCGAGCAGGATCGCGCGCACCACGGCCTTCAGGTCGCCCCGCACGCCGCGCCCGTTGTCCGCGAACACCGCCGACACGCGCTCGACGTAGGCGGGAGTCGGATTCGAGGTCACCAGGCGCTGGATCAAGCGCCTGCCGAGGAAGGGCCCGACGTTCGGGTGCCGGTAGAGGTTGTCGATCGCATCCTCGACGTCGTCCATGCCCGTCTGTCCCGCCGGGAGAAACTTCCCTCGGAGGAGCGATTTCGGGCCGGGCTCGTGGAACTCCTCGTACATCCGCATCGGAGACGTCCACACCGGCTGCCCGCTCCGGAAGTTCCGGTCCGGGCCGTCGAACGCGAGCCCCGTGAAGACCTTCGCCAACTCGGTGATGTCGTCGTTGTCGTAGGTCGGAATCGGATTCCCGGTGCCGTCCAGGACGAAGGTCCCGTCCGGATTCAGGAGGTAGAGCCCGATCGAGAAGAGCTGCATGATCTCGCGGGCGTAGTTCTCGTCCGGGTACCGGCCGGCGCGCGGGTTCGACTTCTCGTTCCGCAGATGGCTCAGATAGGCGCCCATGATCGGATGCAGCGAGACGTCGCGGAGCAGGTCCCGATAGTTCCCGAAGGCGTTCCGCAAGAGCATGTCGTAGTAGTTCGCGAGACCTTGCGGATTCGATCCGACCGCGTCCAGGCTGTCCGAGACGACGAAGATCTCGCTCAGGGCGAGGGCGATGCGCTGGCGCAGCGGGTCGGGACCGTCCATCACCTGCCGCCACCACGACCAGCGGCGGTGCTCGGGTCCGACCTCTTGCCCGAGGCGAATCCGTTCGTCCACTTCCGGCTGGTGGAGACCGGTCGGCCGCGAGAACTGCTCGTCGAGCCAGGCCTCGGGTCCGATCGCGGCGACCCGGTGAATCTCTTCCCAGTCGGCCCCCAAGGTCGCCTGGGAGAGAAAGCGTGCCGCCTCCCGCGGGGACGTCGCCGCGCCGGCGGACGTAACCCCGAGGAGGCCCGCCACGGCGAGGAACGCCGCACGCATTCCGACGTACCGATCCCGCATCTGCCGCCTCCCGCGTCCCCCGGAGTCGGCGGCGGAGACGGCAAGCCCCGTACCAGGGGCGGGAACGCGGCGTTTCCAACCCCGCGTCGCGGTCAAGGGCGGCTTCGGTAACTCGCGGACCGAAACCGTACTCGCGCATAATCTCGCCGCGGGGGAGCCTTCCGATGGACCTCGACCGACTCGCCGATCGTCTCGAGACCTATACGGTCCTCGCCGACCTCGATCCCGAGATGCGCGCCGAGGTCGCCCGTCTCCTCGATCCCGTCTCCCTCGGCGCGGGGGAGACGCTCTACGAGGAGGGGGCCCTCGGGGACGACCTGTTCCTCGTCGCGGAGGGTGCCCTCGATGTGGGAGGCCGTTTCGCGGGGCCGGGGGACGCGGTGGGGGTCGAGGCGCTCATCGGCCCGACCGCGCGCACGGAGACGGCGCGCGCGACCGTGGAAACGCACGGCTGGTCGCTTCCCAGGACCCGCTTCGAGGCTCTCCGCTCGACGGACCCCCGGGCGGCGTACGCGATACTCCGGCGTCTATGCGAGGCGTTGAGCGCGAGGATGCGCGCCCTGACCGCGTCCCTTCCCGGAGAGCCCGCGGTCGAGGAACTCCCGGTTCCGAGGCTCTACCTCGAACGGGTACGCCCTCCGCGACCTTCGGTCCGCGAGCGCCTCCCGTCGTTGCCGTTCTTCGAGCGATTCACGACCGAGGAGCTCGACGCCCTGGTCGCCGAAGCCGACGAGGTGTCGGTCGCCGCCGGAGCGATCCTGATCCGCGAAGGGGACGAGGGGCATTCGTGCTTCCTCGCCGTTCGCGGTGCGATCGAGGTCCTCGTCCGAGAGGGGGCGCGGAGCCGCCGCCTCGCGGTGCTCGGACCCGGCCGCCTGTTCGGCGAGCTCGCCCTCCTCGACCGCGAGCCACGCTCGGCGACCTGCCGGGCGCGGGAGGATGCCGTCCTCCTCGAGCTTTCGGCCACCGCCTTCGACCGGTTGTTCGCGCAAGGTTCTCCGGCGGCCCACAAGCTGCTCGACGCGATTGCCGAGAACCTCGCGGCGTCGGTGAGGCGCGAGAGCGCCAGGCTCGGCGGCGAGGTCCCGTCGTCCGCGCCGGCCCCGTCCGCGGGGAAGCGGCGCTCCGCGTTCGACCGCGACGCCCTGCTCCGAAAGATCCGCGAATCGGTGATCGGCGACGACGTGGTCATCGAGGGTCCGTTCGGTCCTCGGCGGATGGTCTACGCGGATTACACCGCATCGGGCCGGTCGCTCACCTTCATCGAGGACTTCGTCCGCAACGAGATCATGCCGTTCTACGCCAACACCCACACCGAGTCGTCGGGGACGGGGCGATACACGACCGGCCTCCGCGAAGACGCGAGGAGGATCATCCACCGCACGGTCCACGGAGGGCCCGACGACGTGGTGCTCTTCTGCGGCTCGGGGGCGACCGCGGCGATCGACAAGCTGATCCGGGCGATGAACCTTTCGATCCCGCCGGACCTCGACGCGCGCTACCGCCTGAGCCGGAACATCCCCGAGGACGAGAGGCCGGTCGTCTTCGTCGGCCCGTACGAGCACCACTCGAACCTACTCCCGTGGAGGATGAGCCTCGCGACCGTCGTGACGATCGACGAGGACGACGACGGGCGGATCGATCTCGCCGATCTGGAGCGGCGGCTGCGCCGCTATGCCTCCCGCCCCCTCAAGATCGGCTCGTTCTCCGCCGCTTCGAACGTGACGGGGATCATCTCCGACGACATCCGGATCGCGGCGCTTCTCCACGAGCACGGGGCGTTCTCGTTCTGGGACTACGCCGCGGCCGGGCCGTACCTCCGCATCGACATGAACCCCGACCCCTCCCGCTCGGACGGCAAGGACGCGTCGAAGGACGCGATCTTCCTCTCCCCTCACAAGTTCGTCGGCGGGCCCGGAACGCCGGGGGTGCTCGTCGCGAAGCGGAAGCTCTTCACGAACACCGTTCCCACCGTCCCCGGAGGGGGCACCGTGTCGTTCGTCTCCCCGGACGACCAGCGCTTCCTCGAGGATGTCGTCCACCGCGAAGAGGGTGGGACCCCTGCGATCCTCGAGTCGATCCGTGCGGGACTCGTCTTCCAGCTCAAGGAGGCGATCGGCTGCGAGACGATCCAGAGGGTCGAGGAGGATTTCGTCCGGCGGGCGATCGCGTCGTGGAGCCGGAACGAGAATCTGTGGCTTCTCGGGAACCCCTCCCTCGACCGCCTCTCGATCGTCTCGATGGTCTTCCGCCACCGGGGGCAGTTCCTCCACTACAACTTCATCGTCGCCCTCCTGAACGACCTTTTCGGGATTCAGGCGCGGGGAGGCTGCTCGTGCGCCGGCCCTTACGGCCACCGCCTCTTCCGGATCGACGACCGGAAGTCGAGGGAGTACCGCGAGGTGATCCTCGCCGGCGGAGAGGGGATCAAACCGGGCTGGGTGCGGGTGAACTTCAACTACTTCATCTCGGAGACGGTCTTCCGCTACGTGGTCGAGGCGGTGCACCTCGTCGCGAACCACGGCTACACCCTGCTGCCGCAGTACCGCTTCGATCCGGTCACCGGCCTCTGGCGCCATCGGCGCGGGCCTTCGGAGGCACCGCCCACTCTCGACTCGGTCCGTTACGTCGCCGGGGCGATGGAGTTCGACTCGGCGCGGACCCAGGAACCCGAGAGCGCCCTCGAGGGGTACCTCGTGAGGGCGCGCGAGATCTTCGCCGCGGCGGCAACCGAGCGGGGGGGCGGCCCGGTCCACGACGAGCCGTGCGCGCCCGAATTCGAGAAGCTCCGCTGGTTCCCGCTTCCCGGGGAGATCGACGCGACCCTCCGCGGCGGCTCGTAGGGCGCGGCTCAGGCCCGCGCGGGGAACCAGTGGCGGGTGCGGTTGCACGCCGCGCAGACCGAGAGCATCACGGGAACCTCGACGAGTACGCCGACGACCGTCGCGAGAGCCGCTCCTGAGTCGGGACCGAACAGGGTGATCGCGACCGCGACCGCGAGTTCGAAGAAGTTGCTCGCACCGATGAGTGCGCCCGGGGCCGCCACGTCGTGGGAGATCCGGAAGAGGCGCATCAGGCCGTAGGCGAGTCCCGCGTTGAAGTAGACCTGGATCAGGATCGGGATCGAGATGAGCACGACGTGGAAGAACCTTCCGGTGAGGTTGTCGGCCTGGAAGGCGAAGATCAGGACGAGGGTCGCGAGGAGGGCGAGGGTCGTCACGGGATGGAAGTGGGGGAGAAACGACCGTTCGAACCAGTCCTTCCCGCGCCGGCGGATGAGAGCGAGGCGGCTCAGGCTCCCCGCGGCGAGCGGGATCACGATGAAGACGGCGACGCTCGTCAGGAGCACACGGAACGGGACCTCGAGATCGCTCGCCCCCGCGACCAGAAGGCCGACGATCGGCGCGAAGAGAACGAGCATGATCAGATCGTTGAGCGAGACCTGCACGAGGGTGTAGGCCGGATCGCCGTCCGTGAGGTAGGACCAGACGAAGACCATCGCGGTGCACGGTGCGGCGGCGAGGATGATCACTCCGGCGACGTACTGGTCGGCGAGCTCGGGTCCGATCCAGGGAAGGAAGAGGTGCTTGAGGAAGAGCCAGCCGAGAAAGGCCATCGAGAACGGCTTGACCACCCAGTTCACGAAGAGGGTGATCACGAGTCCTCCGGGGCGGCGGCCGACCCCGAGGAGGCTCCCGAGGTCGATCTTCAGCATCATCGGGTAAACCATGAGCCAGATCAGGAGGGCGATCGGGACGTTGATCCGGCTCCCCTCGCCGAATTCGAGCGCGCGGAGGGAGGCCGTCAACCCTGGGGCGAGCTTCCCGAGCGCGACGCCGACGACCATGCACGCCGCGACCCAGACCGTCAGGTAGCGCTCGAAGAAGTTCAGCCGCTTCGCCTCGCCGGCGGTCATGGCGTGTGCTCCTCCACGAGAGCGCGGACGAGTGCTTCGATCCGGTCCCGGACCTTCCGGAACTCCTCGTCCGGGAGGGCCTTCGGATCGGGGAGGTCCCAGTCGATCCGGGCGCGCGCCGGGAGGTGGGGGCAAGCGTCGCCGCACCCCATCGTCACCACCGCGTCCCACGAAACGTCGGGGAGGGCGTCGAGGCCCTTCGAGGCCTGAGTCCCGAGGTCGATCCCGCGCTCCCGCATGAACGCGAGCGCGCGCGGGTTCACGGTTCCGGAAGGACGCGAGCCGGCGCTCCACGCCGCGATCCGTCCGGCCCCGAGCGTCCGGGCGAATCCTTCGGCCATCTGGGAGCGGCAGGAGTTCTCGACGCAGACGAAGAGGAGATGCGGTTTCGGATCAGCCACGGCGGCACAGCTCCACGACCGGGATCCTCCGGATCTCCCGCAGGCGCTCCCGGTCGGAGACGATCCGCGGGTCGCGGGCGAGGGCGCCCCGGACGAGGTCGAGCACTGCGCGCGCGTGCGGGTTCGTTTCCGTGTCCGCGAGCCGGTAATGGATCCACTTCCCGTCGCGCCGGTCCTCGGCGAGCCCTGCCGCTTTCAGGATCGAGAGGTGCTTCGACACCGTGGAGGGGGCGAGGCCGAGGACCGCCTGGACCTGGCAGACGCAAAGCTCGCCGCGCTCCAGGAGCTTCAGGATGCGGGTCCGCGTCGGGTCGGCCGCCGCCTTGAGGGCGGCTTCGAACGGTCGCAACGAAGGCTCCTTCATTTCGACGAGTGACGAATTGTAGAAGGAAGGCGGGGAACCGTCAAGCGAACGCACGCCCTCGTCGCGCTCGGCGAGCGGGCGAGCGGGTTCGAGCGGGTGAACCGGGCGCGCGGGAGGCGGCCGCGCTCCCCGCACCTCGACGACGCCCTTTGCGCCTACGTCCCGGCGGGGGAGTTCGACACCGCCCGCGAAACGCTCGAGGAGGTGTCCGCAGGCGGCCGGTCGGACCGGCGCTGGCTCGCCGCCGACCGCGACCCGGATCCGATCCGCCGGGATCCGAGGTTCGAGCGAATCGGCCTCGAGTTCCAGGCGAGCACTCTCTCGATCACCCGCGGGAGACCCTCGAAGCACCGGGGGTACACGAGCCGCCGAACGGGGACGGTCGCCGCGAGGGCGGAGAGCCGGGCGAAGTGGGCCTCCGTCCGCGCCGGGTCGTCGAGGTGGAGCTGAAAGCTCGCCCGGACGAGAGCGAGCAGCGCCTCACGGCCGCGAATTTCCTCGACGCGGGGCGAGTCCTCCGCGTTCGGCGAAGTCTCGAGGATGTAGAGCGCGAGGAGAGGGCGGGGCACGGAGTCTGGTCGGGGCCACGCGATTCGCCGTTTTGCGGTCGTGTGCGCGACGGGCGACGACGCGGCCACCGAGGCGAGACGCGCCCGCGAATCGGCGGGGAGACGCAAGCCGGGATACGTCGGAAACACCTCGAACCCTCCGTCCTCGGAACGCGCGACCACGAGGGCGTCGTCGCCGAGAAGCGACCACCCCGCTCGGGCGAACGCGGCGCACAGGGTCGATTTTCCCGCGCCCGACTCGCCGAGGAATGCGATCGCCTCCGCTGCCGATGCGACGCAACCGGCATGGAGAACGATCCGTCCTCTCCAGGCGAGGACGCGCGGGAGGACCTGGTCGATGAGGAGATGCTCGAGGGTCTCCGCCGGAATCTCGCCCTTCGCGCGGCAAGCGACCTCGGTTCCGTCGGCGAGGATGTCGAACTCGGCGAGGCCGGGCACCCCCAGACGGTATCCTTCCGCGAGCTTCGCGCACGACAGGGAGACCGCTCCGGCAGGGGTCGTCCAGTGGTGGTCCCACGCGGGGGCGGTACCCGAAGGGGCGCAGGGTTGACGGCGGACGCGACACCCCGGACGTCGGTCGGACGCAACAGGGAGAGAGGGGAGCGCGATCTCGCTCTCGACGACAAGATCGCCGAAGCGGTATGCGCTCAAGGCCTCGGTCGCTGCCCCTGGGAGCCCTCGTTCGCGTTCCCCGAGCCTCCCGACGTGAGGTCGCGGAGGCGACCGTACGCTTCCATCGACGGGGTCTTGTAAGGCTTCTTCTTCGGGTTCATGGAGTGCAGACACCTCCGCCGCGCTTGTCGGCCGTCACGACCGCGGCGGCGGGATCATAGACGATCCGCTTCGCGCTGTGAAGCCACTTTCCGAGAATCGCGGCCTGCCAAACGGCCTCCCCCGCCGGCGAGGCACGCGCGAGCGCCTCGGAATCGAGGAACGGCTCGAGGTCGCGCCTCGCCTCGTCGAGGCTTTCGAACATCCACGTTCGCCTGGACCGGATGAGCGCGGCGAGGAAATCGGGGCCGAGGCGGACCCAGCGCCCTCTCCGCCAACGAACTTCGTCGGGAAGCAACCCTTCGGAAGCCCGCCGCAAGATCCACTTCGACCACCCGTCCCGGACGCGGAAGTCCGCGGGAATGGCCGAACAGAACTCGACGAGACGCCGGTCGAGGAACGGGTGGCGCGCCTCGATTCCTTGCGAGGCGGCGACGCGGGCGTACCGCTCGACGGCGGCGGCGAGGTTCGCGTGGAGGACGGCCGCTCCCGCCCTCTCCCACGCGGCTTCGAGCCGTTCGCCGATTCCGACCCTCTCGGCGAACTCGCGGCGGATCAGGGTTCCCGAAAGGGCGGCTTCGACGCGGGCGGGTCTGCGGAGGCGGCGCCAGGCATCGCGGGCCGCGCGCGGCGTGAAGGCCCGCCGCGCGCTTTCGGCAAGGAGGCGTGGCGCGGACGACCAAGGAGGATAGGAATCGCCGTAGAACCGCGCGAGGCCGCGTGCCTCGCGAAGCGCCGTGGTCCAGCGGAGGCCGCGGAGCAAGGGATCGAGGAGACTCGGCTCGAGCGAGACGACCGCGTCCCCGTCGACCCCGTCCAGAACCGCCCTCAGGCCGCGCCGCCGCGCCGCCGCGTAGCAGAGGAGCGGGATGACCATCGAGCCGTCGAACGGCTCCTCCATCGTCTCGAGGAAGCGGTCGATCTCCGGGCGGTAGGCGTCGAGATCCTCGGGACGGAAGGTCGTCGCGTCGAGACCGGGAAGGGCGAGCATCGAGCGAACGTACCGGCTCTCCTCGCACCGCGGATCGTCGCGCACGGCGGAGAAGGTCGCGAGCGGGCGCCTTCCGAACCCGACGATCGCCGACGAGTCGAGTCCCCCGCTGAGCATCGAGCCCGCGTCGTCCGTGAGCCTCGACCGCACGGCGTGCAGGAAGATCTCGCGGAACGCCTCGACAGCCGCGGCTTCGTCGCGAGGCACGATCTGGCGCGGGGGGTGGAGGGACCAATACGGGCTCGTCGTGACGCGTCCGCGCTCGAAGACGAGTCGGTGGCCGGGAGGGAGGCGCCGTACCTCCCGGAAGAAGGTACTCGTCCGATCGGCTCCTTCGAGTTCGGGGACGAGTGCGTCGGCCACGCGCGTTTCGTCGAGCGTCGCGGGGACCCCGCCGGCCCGCGCGAGGGCCCGGGCGGACGCCGCGAAGTGGATCGTCTCTCCAACGACGCGGTAGGCGAGCGGCTTCGTCCCCAGGGGGTCGCGCGCGGCGAAGATCCTCCCTGCGCGTTCGTCCCGGAGGGCGAAGGCGAAATCGCCCGCGATCCGGTCCGGACAGGCGTCCCCGAAACGAAGGTAGGACGCCGCGATGTCCTCGCCCGGGTCGTCGAGGCGGAGGTCGGCGTGGAGGAGACGCACCGTCATGGGAGCCGACCGCCGTCGCGGCCGAGATCGGCGTCGAACGCCGCGAAACGCTCGGGCGCGAGTGCGTCTTCGCCGAGAGGCCGGCCGCGGACTTCGACCCACGCGTGGGCGCGGAACGGTCTCCCGCCGCGCGCGACGCCGATCCGGAGCGCGCCCTCGATCCCGTCGCGGCGCAAGAGCCAGGAGGTCACGAGGGCGCGGGGGAGGCAGGAAGCGGGGAACGGGCCACGGCGCCCGGCGATCGCGACCATGCGGGCGATCGTCTCGGCGCGAGCGTCGGGGTCGTTCGCCCCCCGGCGCGGGAACGCACACCTCTCGAGAAGGCGCCGCATGCGTTCGAAGCCGAGGAGCCTCACCCCGAGCGCGATCGGAGGAAGGAGCACCGCCGCGGTCGCGAGGAGTCGGACCTCCTCGCCGCGGAGGGCGCGGAGCCGCGCGAGGTCACCCATGCTCGATCCGCGCGAGCCCCAGCTCGACCCACCGGAGGACGATCGCGTCGAGGTCGCGCTCGAGCACCTCGCGAGGGACGTCGTACTCGGTGAGCATCGTCTCGAACGCCTCGCCGATCGTGCCGGAGACAGTCGCGAGCGACCAGAACCGGGCCGCGGTCTCGTTCAAGCCGAAGTAATTCTCGGTCTCGAGGTCGAGGAGAACGGCTTCCCCGTCGATCTCCTTGCAGAGGACGCGCGGCGCGGGGTGCAGGCGTCCGCCGGGTGGGGTCTTCATCGTCGGTCCTCCTCGCGCGCGGCGAGCGCGCGCAGATGACGGATCCGGCCCGCTCCCTCCCCGTACCGGGCCGCGAGCCACGCGGGCTCGGGCCAGAGCGCCCGACCGACGAGCCGCGCGCCGTCCTCCGGCCGGTCGACGACGGCGAGCAGGAAGGCGTGGCGGCGGGTCGCCGCGCGGGGGAGGCGTCCGTGAAGGAGCGACCCCGCGCGGACGAGCGAGGCCAGCGAGGCCCGGCGAGCCGATCCCGGCCGCAACCGCTCGAACGCCGGAATCGCACCGTCGACGCCGAAGATCCGGTCGGCGAGGTCGAGTACGAGCCAGGTTGCGGTGCGGAGCCGCGCTGCCTCCGCCCGCGCCGCGACCGCCTCCCAGTCGATCGTCCTGCGGCGCGATCCGGCGGCGAGGTCGAGGAGCGCCCGGAGCGGCCACTGAGAGAACACGTTCACGACCGTGTGGACGACGACCTGGAGGACGGCGTCCTCGGCGGTGAGACGGCGGGCGTGGCGTCCGGGGCCGGCCGGCTCCGCACGTTGCCACGCTCCCTCGACGTCGGGGGTCGCGGTCCGGTCCGTCCACACCCCCCGGAACGGGGTGCCGTGAAGCTCCACGCGCACGTTCGCGCGCGAGAGCGCGATCTCGCGACCCGGTCGTCGAACGAACCCGAGGGAAGCCAGCAGCGCGGACGCCGGCTCGAGATCGTTCTCGCGCACCCACAGATCCAGATCGCTCATCGGCCGCAGCGCGGGGTCTGCGTACGCCCACTCGGCGACCGCAGCCCCCTTGAGGAGGACGAGCGGCAGATCGGCCTCCGCGAACCGCGCCTCGATCGCCGCCAGTGCGTCGAAGAGGACGGCATTCGAAGCCGCCGCGGCGAGGGCGGGACCGCGAAGGGCTCCGGCGAGGGCGGGGTCCGAAAGACGCGCGAGGGCATATCCCGGCGCCGCGAGGGCGCTCCGGATCCACCATTCCGCCGGCGGAAGGGGGCCCGGCTCGACCGCCTCGATCCCCGCCGCGACCTCCGCCACCGCACGCATGGGAAGAGGATAAGGGGACTGGCACCTTTTCACGAGCCGCCGCCCCGAGTCGGGTCGTCCGGTGTCCCGGTCGCCGGATCGGGGAAAATGAAGTACTCTCTTCCCGTTACCCGAAAGGCTGGTGCACATGGCCAAGATCCCGCCGGTGGTGTTTTCGGAGAACGATCGCGTCGATCATTCGGTTTACGGGACCGGAACGATCACGGGGGTCAACGACCGACTGACGACGATCGACTTCGACGGGGTCGGGACCAAGAGGTTCTTCACGAGCGTCGTCAAGTTGGTTCGGAGCGACACCCCTGCGCCGCCCAAGCCGTTGCGGCGCAAGAAGGCCGTCGCGCGCCCCGCGTGACGCGCCCGCCCGCGGCCGGTGCGCCCTCCTGGAAAACGGCCGTCGCCGAGCACCAGACCCCGACAATCCAGAGAAGCCTGTGGCAACTCGTCAACTCGGTCGTTCCCTACCTCGCCCTCTGGGGCCTCATGATCCGGTCGGTCGACGTTTCCTACGGGCTGACGCTCCTATTCGCCCTCCCCGCCGCGGGCTTTCTCGTCCGTATCTTCATCATCTTTCATGATTGCGGGCACGGCTCGTTCTTCCGATCCAGACGCGCGAACCACTTCTGGGGAGTCGTCACGGGCGTCCTGACGTACACCCCCTTCCAGCACTGGCGCCACGATCACTCGATCCACCACGCCACGTCGGGCGATTTGGACCGCAGGGGCGTCGGGGACATCTGGACGTTGACGGTGAACGAGTACCTCGACGCTCCCCGGTGGAAGCGGCTCGCGTACCGCATGGTGCGGAGCCCTTTCGTCCTTTTCGTCCTGGCTCCAGCCTACGTCTTCCTGATCCAGCACCGGCTCCCGTCCCGTGCCTCGGGAACGAGAGAGCGCTGGAGCGTCCTGTGGACGAATCTGACGCTCCTCGCGATTGTCTTCGCGGTGAGTCTTGCGATCGGCTTCGAGCGGTTTGTCTTGATCCAGTTGCCGGTGAGCATGATCGCGGGAGCGGCGGGCGTCTGGCTCTTCTACGTGCAGCATCAGTTCGAGGGCGTCACGTGGAAGCGGCGGGAAGAGTGGGACTTCGTGGCGGCGGCCCTCGACGGCAGTTCGTTCTACCGGCTGCCGAAGGTCCTTCAGTGGTTCAGCGGAAACATCGGTTTCCACCATATCCACCACCTGAGTCCCGCCGTCCCCAACTACAACCTCGAGAAGTGCCACCGCGCGGAGCCGCTTTTCCAGTCGGTGACCCCGATTACCCTCCTCGGTAGCCTGAAATCCCTCTCGTTCCGTCTGTGGGACGAACAGCAAGCGCGGCTCGTCGGCTACGGTCGGATGCGGGCGGTTCGCCGGGCGAATCGAGCCCTGGCGGGGACGCCGCCGGGCGCCGGATCATGACCTCCAACGACTGAAGAAAAGGGGACTGGCACCTTTTCCGGAAAAGGTGCCAGTCCCCCTTTTTCACTTCCGCCCCGCGACGGTGCGCCGAAGCTCGCGGATCTCTCCTTCCAGCCGTTCGAGCGCTTGGGCGAGGTCGGGCGAGGGACCCGGCTCGAACTGCGCCGTGCCCAGCTCCTGCATCGTCGAGACGATGATCCCGATGAAGAGGTTCAGGATCGTGAAGGTCGCAAGGACGATGAACGGGACGAAAAACGCCCACGCCCAGGGGTGAGATTCCATCACGGGCCGCACGATCCCCATCGACCAGCTCTCGAGCGTCATGATCTGGAAGAGGGTGTAAAGGCTCCTCCCGAGGGTCCCGAATCACTGCGGGTGGGTTCCCCCGAAGAGGTTCGTCGCGAGGACCCCCGCCGTGTAATAGAAGATGGCCATCACGGCGACGACCCCCGCGAGTCCCGGGATGGCGTGGAGGAACGCCGCCACGACCCGGCGCAGCTGCGGGATCACGGTGAGGAGCCGCAGCACCCGGAGGACGCGGAGCGACCGAAGGACCGCCCACGGGCCCGCCCCGGGGACGAGCGCGATCGCGACGACCGCGAAGTCGAAGACGTTCCACCCGCTCCGCCAGAAGCCTCCCCGGTACGCGAGGAGTTTCCCGAGGAGTTCCACCACGAATACCGCCAGGCAAGCGGGGTCGATCGCCCGGAGGAGCGGACCGTACGCGCTCGCAATCCCGGCGTCGGTCTGCATGCCGAGCTCGACGGCGTTGACGAGGATCACTGCCGTCACGAACGCCTGCGCGCGCGGGCCGTCGACCCACCGCGCCAGTCGGATTCGCCACGGCGCCACCCCTTCCGTCTTCAGCAGTCGCTGCAAATCGTCTTCGCTCATGGTGTGTCCCCGGGTCGCAAGGGGCGAACACGTTGCCACGTCCCCCGACGGCGGGCAAGAAAAGGTGCCAGTCCCCTTAAACCCGCGCACCTCGTTCACGGTCCAATCGACGTGAGGGGATCGTGGGCGCCCGGCGCCCGGGGAGGTTCGGCATGAAACGCGCGGTGATCTTGGCCATTCTCCCGCTGATTCTCGCCTTCGGGGCCTGCGATTCCGACGACCCGACCCGCCCCGTCCAGCCCGAAACCGCCTCGCTCATGACCGACGCGTATGCGGTCGTCGATGAGGAGGACGCGTTCGCCAATATTCAGGACGCCACCCTCGACGAACCGATGGCGATGAACGCGGTATACGCCGACCCGGCCCAGTTCCGACGCCACCCCAATCACCCCGGCTACCCCGGATCCCACCTCGGCCCGATCCTCGTCCAGCTCGGACTCGACGACGCACAGAAGACCGCGATCAAGGAGGCGATCCTCGACCATCGCCGCCGGATTCGTCCCGTGCTGGAGGACCTGCGCGAGGCCAACGCGGAACTCCTCGCCGCCGCCAACGCGGAGAGGCAAGAGATCGTGGAGTCGTATCGCGCCGGGGAGATCACCCGGGAGGAGGCGGTCCGGCGTCTCGTCGAACTCGCGATTCGCACCCGACAGGCGATCCGGGAGAATCCCGCGAACGCCCCCTACCTCCGCATGCTCTGTGACAGCAAGCGCGCCCTCTTCCAGGAGGTCCGTTCGATCCTCAACCAGGAACAGCGGGAGATCTGGGACCGATGGGTGGAAACGCTCCCGGGGCCGTGCGTGTAAGAAAAAAGGGGACAAGCACCTTTTTCGAAAAGGCGCCTGTCCCCTTGGTCACTGGAGTGCCTCGATCATCCCAAGCAGCTCCGCCGCCGATCTCGAGAGCGAACCCTCGGCGCGTGTCACGAGGCCGTATTCTTCGTCCGGGAAGAGGTGGCGAACCGGGACCACTCGAAGCGTTCGACGATCCCTAGCATCGAGGGCGAGGGACGGCAGAAGAGCCACTCCCAGGCCGGCCCGCACCGCCGCCTTCACGATCTCGAACCCGCCCGCCTCCGCGCCGATCCGTAGGGATCGGTGAATTCGGGCGAAGGCGATCTCGATCAAGGCTCGGGAATGAGATCGCTCGCCGGGAACGACGAAGCGGTGCTCGGCGAGGGCCTCGATCGTGGGTCTCCGGGGCAGGCGCACCGACCGTTCCGCGATGAGCACGCGCGGGACCGAAACGAGCGGCCGGAACCGGAGGCCCGCCGGAATCGCGGGGGCGGTCCGAACGGCGAAATCGAGATCCCCGTCTCGAAGCATGCGCCAGCTACTCTCGCGGGACTGCACGCGGAGAACCAAGTCGACCTTGGGCGCTCGCCGCCGGTATCGAGCGAGGACAGGCGGCAGGACGAATGCCGCGATCGTCTGGCCGGTCCCCACGCGGACCGTTCCCCGCATCTCGCCGTCCCCGGACTCCTCGACCCGGTCGCGGATCTCGTTCCATCGCAGGAGGAGAGGCGCGGCCTCGCGAGCCAGGGCCTCCCCACGCTCCGTCAATCGCTTGCGCCGCCCGAGCCTTTCAAAGAGGGGGCCACCCTCGAGTTCGCGCTCGAGCGACCGGACCGCCGCCGTGACCGCCGGCTGCGAGAGGTGGAGAGTCCGGGAGGCGGCTCGAAATCCGCCCTCGCGGACGACGGCGAGAAAGACGTGGATCTTGTAAGCGTCGAGCGGCGGTCTCATCGATCAATATAATAAATCAATTCGACAAAAACAATCCATTAGACGTCAACCTCAACGCACGGCATCTTCGCGGTGGAGGTGAGCGATGAAAGACGACACGGCTCGCGGACCCCGATTCCAGACCGCCGATCTCGGACCCGCCATCGACTTCGCCCTCGAAGTCCACGCCTGCCAAGCCCGGAAAGGAACTTCGACCCCGTACGTCTCCCACCCGATGCAGGTCGCGGCGATCGCGATGGAGTACGGCGCGGAGCTCGTGCAGACGCGGGCGGCCCTGCTCCACGACGTCCTCGAGGACGGTGGAGCGCCCGAGGCGCTACGCGAACGCATCACGGTCGAGTTCGGATCCGAGGTCGCGGCGCTCGTCGATGCGGCGAGCGAGCGACGACCCGCCCCCGACACACCCTGGAGCGAGCGCAAGGCGACCTTCCTCGGACGTCTGGCGTCGACGCCCGCCCGGGCGAAGCTCGTGATCGCGTCCGATAAGCTCGCGAACGTCCACTCCCTCCTCCGCGACCGAGTACGCGACGCGGCGGTCTGGAGGCGTTTTCGCGCGACTCCGGCCGAACAGGTCCGCTACTTCGGAGGGTGCATCCGCGAGTTGAGGAAGGGCGAGACGACACCCGAGCTCCTCGAGCTTCTCGACGAGCTCGAACGGCGGACGCTCGAACTCGCCGGGGCTCTTCTTCTCGAGGGGACGATCGGTCTCGGCCCCGGCTGTCCGCTCTGCGGACGCGCGCCGCTCGATCCGCCCTGTCCGATCTGCGGGCATCCCACCCGAGGGATCGTCGACGATTCCGGGCGGCACTGGCTCAACTGCCCCGACTGCTACCGGGCGGCCCGGGAACGGGCCGGTCGGGCGTAACGGGGACTGGCACCCTTTCTGGAGAGGGGGTCGGTTTCCCCGAATCACCCCGCGGGATCGTGGAATCAGGAGCCGAGTGGGCTCTTGTCCTCCCTCTCGCTGGGATTGACGGCCGCCCGCGAGCGGCGTACAAGAAGCGCAGGAGGTGGGTCCCAGGAGAGGAGGGACCCATGCGGTTCGCAGTTTTGTGGATGCCGCGGTCGTTCGTGTGTGCCGCGGCCGCGCTCGCAGCCTTCCCGGCTTCGGCCGCCACCTTCGAGGTCAGGAACGCGTTCGACGGAATCCCGGCACCCCCCGGAAGCCTCCGCGCGGCCGTCGAAGCCTCGGAGGCGAACGGCGAGCCCGACGTCATCGTTTTCGCGATCGACGGCGGGACGATCGATCTCGTCGCCGCGCTTCCCGACCTCCGCGAGGGGGGATTGCGGATTCAGGCCAACCGGCCCGATCTTCTCGCGCCTCCCGCCGCAAACCCCGTCCTCCTGCGCGGGGCGAACGGAGTGGAACGGGCGTTCTGGATCGTCTCCTCCGGCAACGCGATCGTCGGCCTCGACTTCGCCGACTTCTCCGGCCCGGAAGTGATCCGGATCGAGGGCGGCGCGGCGAATCACAACGAAATCTCGGGATGCGTCTTCGGAGCGGATGTCGTCGGCGGGACCGCGGGGGCTGCGATCCGCGTCACCGCACCCGACGGCGATCCGGCCTACCCCACCGGAACGACGATCCAAGCGAGCCGGTTCGTGGGGAATGGATCCGGTCTCGCGCTCGAAGCCTCGACCGGCGTCGCCGTTCCCACCGACGCGTGGACACGGGTCACGCGATGCGGATTCGGGACGGCGCCCTCCGGGGGTCCCGGCGCTGGCAACGAGCGGGCGATCGTGGTCTCGAACGGTGGGCGCATCGAGATCGAGGAAAGCCGATTCTCCGGTCCGGGCGCCGGGATCCTGCTCGGTCCGGGCGCCGGAGGGAGTCGTCTCGTGGGAAACGAGATCGGTGTCCTCGGCTCGGCGGCCGATGTCTGCGCGGGGTTCCATGGAGCGGCCGTCGAAGTCGATCGCTCGACCGGGTTGACGATCGTCGGGAACCGTATCCGGTGCAGCGGAGGAGGTGTCCACCTCCGCGCCGGATCCGACGGGGCGGAGCTTCACGACAACGAGATCGGTGGGCCGTCTCCCGCGGGGCACGCGGGGAACGGCGTCACGGTCGACACCGCCGGGTCGGTCGTCCTGAGGCGGAACCGGATCTCGGGGAACGCCGGCTTCGGCGTGCAGGGCGGGCCGGTGTCCTCCACCGATCCACCCGAACTCCTCCTCGCATGTAACGCCGTGTGGCGCAACGGCGCGGGGGCGATTGCGCTGTCAACGGTCGAGCCGCTCCCGCCGGCGATCACGGAGGCGACCATCGTCTCGGTCCAGGGGGACGTCACCAGCACCGGTCCCGGCTGGGTAGAGGTCTTCGGCGACGTAGCCGACCAAGCGGCGGTCTTTCAGGGCGCGGTCCGGCTCCGGAACGATTCCGATCCGTCCTTTCGACATCGCCTCCCGGTTCTCGATCTCCGCATGAAGAAACTGGCGGTCGGGGCGGTGATCTCGTTCGATCGCGCGGTTCCCACGAATCACACCGCGACGTTCTCGGCCGAGCTGCTCCACCGTACGTCCGCACTTTCGGATCCCACAGCGGCGGCGACGGCGGGCCTCGCCTTCGATGTCATCCGCGGCGACCTCGCGAACCTTGCGTTCGGTCCCGCGGGGATCGACCTCGGCCCGGTGCGATGCCTCGCCGCGGGGATGGACCCCGATCCGACCGTGACGCCCGACGTCGTCGATCCCGAGAACCCGGCGCCGGGGGAGGGGTTTTTCTACCTGAGTCGGCGGCGAACCCTCGATGCGAACGTCCTCGGGACCTACGACCCGGCGATGTGCCTCACCGAGGTGGACGCGTTCCGAGGGCCACGTCTCCCCGCCTCCGGCGACTGCGAGTAGAAAAGGGAGAAACGGAAAAACGGGGGGGAGAAACGGAGAAACGGGGACTGGCACCTTTTCCGAAAAAGGTGCCAGTCCCCGTTTTCACTTCCGGGTCGCGAGGCGGTCGACGTAGGCGCTCTTGACGGCGACGAAGTCGGCATGGTCGAGGTTGAGTTCGCCGGCGATCTTGCGGATCGTCGTGTCCTCGGCGGCCGAGATCGAGCGGTCTGCAGCCGACACGGCGAAGAGGCAGTGAAGAAGCGCGATCTTCTGCTCGTGCGTCGCGATCCTCTCGAACTCCCGCGTGACGAGGAAATTCTCGACGCCTCCGAAGAGGATGTTCTGGGTCTTCGCCATCTGCACGACCATCACGGCCTGGGCCTCGGGGAGGGCGCCCTTCTCGGCGACGACGCGCTCCATCGCGCGGGTCTCCTCGTCGCTGATCGAAAGATCGGCCCGCGCGACGCGGCTCAGGATGTACGCGAAGGCCGCGATGTAACGGGCCCGTTCGGGCTCGAGCTGGTCGAGCGCCGCGGAGATCTTCCGCACCGTCTCGGTATCGGCCGCCGAACCACCGGACGGCGCGGCTCCACGGCCTTCTTCTCCTCCGAACCAGTCGAAGATGCCCATCGTTACCTCTTCCCCTTGGCGGGAGGTTTCATCACCGACTCGTAGAACGCGACGAACTTCTTCACCGGCACCTTCTTGATCGCCTGCCCGACGACGTCGAGCGGGACGTCCTCGATCCGCTTGAAGCGGATGCAGGACTTTCCCATGTCGAGCTTCTTCCCCGCCTTCGTCCACGCCTCGCGCAGCCATGCTTCGTACTCGGCGTCGCCGTAGGCGCACATCAGGTAGAGCGCCATGTGGTTCTTCTGCGACGCGAGCGAGGCGAAGGGAAGAGGTTGCTTCGGGTCGCAGTGGTACCCGGCGGGGTAGAGGCTGTGGGGGACCGAGTACCCGATCATCCTGTACCGCATCCCCTCGGCGTACCCCTTCGGGAGGTTCTCGAGGATCACCTTGCGGATCGCGGCGATCGCCTCGCGACGGTCGTCGGGCAACTCGGCGAGATACGCTTCGACCGTTCTGGCGGGACTTTGCATGAAAGACCTCCTCTGGAACGCCGTCTTGCTGCAGGAGTGTAACGGGAAACCCTTTTCCCGACTAGGACGGCAACTTACAATTCCGCACGCAATTTTCCAATATTTTCCCCTCGCTCGCGCCGTCTCCGGCCGTAAGCTTCACCCGTCACGGCTCGCGAGGAGAGTGCACCATGCAGCGCCTCCTGGCGGGTATGCTCGCCATCGTCGGGGCGTCGACTCCCGTCGTGGTGATCCGAGAGATCGCCGACGGCTTCCTGCAACCGCCCCCCGCCTCCAAGCACCCGTCCGAACTCCCCGAGAGGAGCCCACCATGAAGAGAATCTTCGCCCGCGTGCACCCGAACCTCGTGCTCTCCTCGGTGTCCGTCGCGACCGTCGTGCTCGCGGCGGCCACCCCCGTGCTCGCCACCGACGTGTGCGGACCCGTGTGCGACGTCACCTGGAACGCCGCGGGAAGCCCGTACGTCCTTACCTGCGACGTCACCGTCGCCGCGGGTTGCTCGCTCACCGTCGATGCCGGAGTCCAGGTGCGCGTCCGTGCGGGATTCGACCTCACAGTGGCCGGCACGCTCGACGTCAACGGGGGTTCAGGGAACGTCGCAACCTTCACCTCCGACGCAGCGACTCCCGCGCCGGGAGCTTGGAACGGTATCGTCCTCCAGTCTTCCGCGCTGGCGACGATCGACCACGCCCTCGTCGAGTACGCGGTCGACGGTGTCGCAATGACGGGGAGCGCCTCGGCGACCCTGAGCGACGTTGCGATCAAGAACAACAGCAGTAGCGGTGTGTACTTGATCTCCGCCAGTTCGGCCACGCTGTCCGGGGTCACCTGCACCGGAAACACGTACGGGATCTACGTCTACGTCAATTCCACGGCCCCTCCGACCACCGCGACCGGATGCACGATCACGGGGAACCAATACGGAGTGCGGGTCAGAGGAGCCAGTTCGAATCCGTCGTTCGCCATCACCGGGTCGTCGATCCACGGAAACGGCAGTTGGGACTTCTACGCGCAGACGTTTCTCGACAAGGACCGGACCGTCCTGGATGCGACGGGGAACTGGTGGGGAACGACCGACGCGTCCGTCATCGGCGCCAAGATCTACGACCATGCCAACGACCTGAACAGCCCGATCGTCGATTGGTGCGATTACCTCGCCGCGCCCGGCGGCGCGCCCGCGAGAACCGACGCACGCTGTGCTCCCCTATCGATCTGTGGCAGCGAGCCGGTCGAGTGGAACGCGACCGACATGCCCTACCTGCTGGTCTCCGACGCGGTGGTGTGCGAGACGGGAACGCTCTGGATCGGGCCGGACGTGACGATACGCACCGTGCCGAGGGCCGGTGCCGGCGTGGAGGTCCTCGGTCGACTCGAGGTGAACGGAACCTCCGGGCACGAGGCCGTCTTTCGGTCGGACGCGGCGACCCCCGTCAAGGGCGACTGGCAGGGACTCGCGCTCCGTGGCTCGGGGGTGGGCTCGATCGACCACGCGACGATCTCGAACACCGTCGACGGACTCAGTGCCGCCGGGACGTCGCATTGGACCGCCGGAGCGGTCGCCATCGGACCGTGCACCGGTCGGGGGGTCGTCGCACGGGAATCCGCGACCCTCAGTCTGACCGGGCTGACCATCTCCGGTTGTCTCCGCGGTCTCGAACTCAACGATGGGTCGACGGCGACGCTCGCCGACTCCAGCGTGTCGAACCAGAGCGACATCGGCGTGTACCTCGTCCAGAACGCCACCGTGACGTTGACGAACGTCAGCGTCACCGGGAATCCGACCGGCGTGTACGTCTACGTCGGCGCCGGCGCGGGGCCGAGCAGTGCTTCTGGCTGCACCATCACCGGGAACTCGTACGGCGTGAGGATTCGAGGCACGTCGTCGAACCCCAACTTCGGAATCCGGGGCTCCTCCATCCACTCGAACTCCTCCTGGAATCTCCACGCCCAGTCGTTCCTGAATCCCGACACCCAGGTGATCGACGCCACGGGGAACTGGTGGGGAACGACGGAGACCCAGTCCATCCGGGACACGATCTACGACCGCGCCAATGCGACGACGAGTCCACTCGTCGACTGGTGCGACTACCTCGACGGTCCCGGAGGCGCTCCCGCGCGGACCGATGCGATCTGCGCGGGCCTCACCGTCTGCGGCGGCACCGAAGTGTGGGATCGAACCGATCTTCCGTACCTCGTCGTTTCCGACGTCGTCGTTTGCCCCAGCGGGACGCTGCGGATCGAGGATGGCGTCGAGGTCCGCGTGGCTCCCCATCCGGGAGCGGGCATCGAGGTCCAGGGCAGGCTGGAAGTCGCCGGTCTCGACGACCGCCCCGTCGTGCTCATCTCCGACTCCGCCGCGCCCGTGGCGGGGGACTGGGAGGGGCTGACCGTGGCGGGGACCGGAGCTGCATTCCTCGAGGAGGCCGCGATCGCGTACGTGGTGGACGGGCTCGCGGCCTTCGACTCGGGCACGGTGAGCGCGAGCGGGGTCGAACTCGACCACGGGAGCAGCGTCGGGATCTGGGCGGAGGACAACTCGGTCGTCACCTTCACGGGCGGCACGATCCGCCGGTTCGTGCGCGGCGCGGAGCTCCATCACTCGGCCGCCCTGACGCTCGAGGATGTCGCCGTCATCGACAACACCGACGTGGGAGTTTACGTGCTGCAGACCGCACGGGCCGAGCTCGAGCGCGTCGACTGCAGCGGCAGCGTCACCGGTCTCTACGTCTACACGAGCGCGGGGGCGCCCCGAAGCCGCGTCTGGGGCTCGCGCTTCACCGGAAACACACTCCACGGCGTGCGGCTTCGGGGGACGTCGAGCGATCCCGACGTCACGATCACGTCGTCGTCGATCCACTCGAACACGTCGTACGACCTGTACGCACAGACCTTCCTGAACGCGGCGAGCACGCTGGTGTGGGCCCCCGACAACTGGTGGGGGACCACGAACGTGGATACGATCCGCGCGCACATCTACGACCGGGAGGAGAGCGCGACGAGCCCTCGCGTCGTCTTCCGTCCGTTCGGCGCCGACTGCTCGCGTGCGCTCGCCGGCGACACGGACTCGGACGGCCGTGGCGACTTCGAGGACAACTGCCCGGCCGCGGTCAACTTCGCGCAATCCGACTCGGACGGGGACCGGATGGGGGACGCGTGCGACCCCGACGTCGACGACCCACCGACGGGCGATTGCGACGGGCTGCAGGACGTTCTCGACGGCCACGCGGACTCCGACGCCGACGGATGGGGTGACCCGTGTGATTTCCATCCGACGCGATCCGACTCGTACCCCGGGGCCGCGGAAGCTTGCGACGGTCGGGACAACGACGGCGACGGCTCCTTCGGCACGGGAGAGTCGGGCGACGTCGACGTCGACAGCGCCATCACTTGCGGGGACTGCGACGACGCCGAGCCGCTGACCTATCCCTGCGGCTGCGAGCGTTGCTTGAACGCGGCCGACGACGACTGCGACGGAGATACCGACGGCGCGGACGGCGACTGCGTCACGAGCCCCTTCTGTGTGAGGGTCTCTGCGGGGCCGCTCGACCCCGACCTGCACGTTGACCGGAACGTCTGCGGCGGCGCGAACGCAGCGGGGCCGTTCGAGGTGATTCGGGGCATTCTCGACCGGCTCCAGATCACGGGAGGGTCGTGCGATCTCGGCCCCGTGGAGTGCGTCGACGGCTTCCTGGCATGGGATCGCGTGACCGATTGGTCGAGAAACGCGAACCCGGCGTGCAACGAGACCGGGATGTTCTACCTGGCGAGGGACGATGGGGACCCGGACTTCGGCTCCGCCTCGACGGGCGAGCCGCGTGACGTCATGACGCCTCCAAATCCGTGCCCGTGAAGGAGGGGGCTGGCGCCTTTTTCCCGAAACGCGCCCCACTGCTGATACGGTAGCGACGCGATGAAACGCCTTCTCGCGACCTTCGCCGCCGAGTTCGATCTCCATCACCCGGTCCGTGGAACCCGGCTCGGAGACCTGATCGAGCGCGCCGTAGAGGATCTCGAGCGAAGGGATTTCCCCGACTGGGGGTCGCCCGGTCCAGGCGAGAAGGTGGAGACCCGGAGCGCCGGAGAGCTCGATTTCCACTACCTGCCCCACCTCTTCGCCGGAATGGACCCGGACCTGCGGCTCGCGCACAAGCTTCAGTTCTCGATGCTCCCTCGGGAGGTCCCGCCGGGCGCGCCGGTGTCGATCGCGGCGGTCCTGGAGTCGTATTGCCACCTGAGCGGGGACCTCTTCGGATGGGAGATGCTCGCCGATGGGCGATTCCTCCTATGGATCGTCGACGTCTCCGGCCACGGCGTGCGCGCGGGTCTTGCTTCCGCCGTTCTCAAGGTCCTCATCGACAACCTGCGACAGCGGGGGCGGGTTGCGATGCTGGCAAGAGAGCTGAACGACATCTTCGTCGCTTGCCTCCGCGAGAAGTCGACAAGTCTCTTCGTGACGGCATGTTTCCTAGCGCTGTCCAGCGACGGCTCGGCCTGCTACACCTCGGCGGGACACCCTCCGGTCCTACTGCGAAGGCGGAACGCTCGGATCGAGGAGCTCCCGTCGACCGACATCCCGCTCGGCATGTTCGAGAACCACCGGTACTCCAGCCGGGATCTCTTCATCGAACCGGGTGACACGATGCTTCTGTACACCGACGGCGTCGTGGAGACGATCGACGAGAAGGGAGAGTGCTTCGGCCTCGACCACCTCAGAGGTTTCGTGCGGTCGGCGACCGGCGCGCCGCGCGCCTTGACGGCCGCGCTGTACCGGCGGATCGCCGCGCACCAGGACATGAAGAGGCTCAACGACGACGTCACCTTCGTCGTCGCCCGGAGGAACGGGTGAAATCGGGTGAACTGGGGGCCCGCACCTCTTCCGGACGGAAAAGGTGCCAGTCCCCTTTTCCTTTTCCTTGACCCGATCCCCGTTTGCGCCGAGAATCCGCCGCACCCGGCGGGGGTGGGGTGACCTTTGCTCTTCAATTCGCTGACGTTCGTCGCCTTCTTCGCGATCGTCCTGGGTCTCCACTGGGCGCCGTGGGGCTCGTGGCGGCTCAAGAAGCAGCAGCTCCTGGTGGCGAGCTACGTTTTCTACGCCGCCTGGAACCCCCCCTTCGTCGTCCTCCTGTGGATCTCCACCGTCCTCGACTGGGTCGTGGCGAAGCGGATCCACGCAGCGAACGGCGTCGCCCGCCGCCGGGCCTGGCTGCTCGCGAGCCTCGGCGGCAACCTCGGCATCCTCGGCTACTTCAAGTACGGCGAGTTCCTTCTCGAGAACTGGGTCGCCCTCGCCGGGAAGCTCGGGATCGCGTGGCAGGCCCCGTCGTGGGACATCGTGCTGCCGGTCGGCATCTCGTTCTACACCTTCCAGACGATGGCCTACTCCCTCGACGTTTACCTGCGACGTGCGGAGCCCGCGAAGTCGCTTCTCGACTTCAGCCTCTTCGTGACCTTCTTCCCGCAGCTCGTCGCGGGTCCAATCGTCCGTCCCACCGACCTGATCCCGCAGTTCGCGGAGAAGCCCGCGCCGTTGCCGGGGCGCTTCCTCTGGGGCCTCTCCCTCATGGTCCTCGGGATGTTCGAGAAGATCGTGATCGCCGACGGCGCCCTCGCCCCCGCCTCCGACGCCGTCTTCGGAACGAAGGAGACCGTCGCCTGGACCGACGCCTGGCTCGGCACGCTCGCCTTTTCCGGGCAGATCTTCTGCGACTTCGCCGGGTACTCGACGACGGCGATCGGCGCATCGCTCGTTCTCGGCTTCTCCCTCCCCGACAACTTCCGCTACCCCTACGCCGCCGTCGGCTTCTCCGACTTCTGGCGACGCTGGCACCTCAGCCTCTCCACGTGGCTCCGCGATTACCTCTACGTCCCCCTCGGTGGGAACCGCAAGGGGCCGGGGCGGACATACGCGAACCTCATGCTCACGATGCTCCTCGGGGGGCTGTGGCACGGGGCCTCGTGGACCTTCGTGGTCTGGGGCGGCCTCCACGGCACCTACCTCGGCGTGGAGCGTTTCCTCCGCGAGCGCGTCGGTCCGAACCGGATCTCGCGGAGCCTCCCGTTCCAGATCGCCCTCGCGATGTTCACCTACTTCCTCGTGAATCTGACGTGGGTCTTCTTCCGGGCGCGCGAGTTCGACACCGCGTGGAGGATGATCGGCTCCATGCTCACCTTCGCAGACGGAGCGAAGGTGCTCACGACCGCGGCGATCGTGCTCGTGGCGGTGCCGGTCTTCGGGATCCTCCTGATCCACGGCCTGATGCGCGAGCGGCGGATCGAGGACGTGGTGGAGGCCGCGCCGTGGTGGGTAACCGCCCTCGTCGTGGGAGGGATGCTCTTCGTGACCATGATCACCCAGGGGTCGGACGATGCCTTCATCTACTTCCAGTTCTGACCTCCTGCGCGCGATCCCGAGGGGGCCGTGGCGGCGCATCGCCGTCCTCGCCGCGGTCGTCTGCCTCGGAGGCCTCGCGCTGTGGGAGGCGTACTGGCGCTCCGAGTGGTTCGAGCCGTCGTACCGCAACAGCGACGGGCTCTGGGCGATCACCCGCGACCGCATCGACGACGAGGGGGGAGCCGGCACCGTCGTGGTCGGCTCCTCGCGCGTCCTCTTCGACCTCCACCTCGAAGCGTGGCGCGAAGAGACCGGGATCCTCCCGATCCAGCTGGCGCTCGAGGGGACGAGCCCGCGCCCCTTCCTGAAACACGTCGCGCGCAACACGGGGTTCGCGGGTCTCGTCGTGGTCGGCGTGACCGAGGGGCTCTTCTTCCGCCCGGAGGCGGGGCTCCGGGGGGAGCTCCTCGAGTCGTACCGGACCGAGGGTCCCTCCAAGCGGATCGGCCAGCGGATCTCGATGCTCGCCCTCGAGCCGTTCCTCGCGTTTTACGACCCCGATACCGCCCTCTTCACGGTGCTTCGCCGCCAGAAATTGTGGCCCGCGCGTCCGGGGATGGACCCGCCTCTCCCCGAGGTCCGCAAGCTCTCGAACTTGCGGCGCACGCGGCAGGCCGACATGTGGGAGAAGGTCGCCCTCGACCCCGCCTATCAGAAGATCGCCCGGGACACCTGGCTCGCCTTCCTGAACGCCCCACGCCCGCCGCCTCCTCCACCCGAGGAAGCGAAGAAACTGTTCGACGCCCTCCTCGACGACGTCGCCGGCGACGTCGAGGCGATCCGCGCGCGCGGCGGCGAGGTCGTGTTCGTACGCGCCCCGTCGTCGGGCCCGTTCCGCGAGGTCGAGGGCAAAGCCTTCCCCCGCGAGCGGTTCTGGGACCCTCTCCTTGCGCGCACCGGGGCCGTCGGAGTGCATTTCGAAGACCACGCCGATCTCCAGGACGTGGAACTTCCCGAGTGGTCGCACATCCGCGCGCGCGACACCGACCGCTTCACGCGCGCGCTCGTCGCCCACCTCCGCGCCGCTTTCGAAGCGCGTGGCACCCCGCGGAAGGAGTTGACCCCATGACGATCCTCGTCGCCGTCGATTTCTCCGAGGTGACCGCACGGATGATGGAGGCGGTGCGGCGAATTCCCCGCCGCGGAGGGACCAGGTTCGTCGTCCTCCACGTGGCCGAGCCCGATCCCGAGTTCGTCGGCTGGGAGGCCGGCCCCGGCGTCGTGCGGACGCAGGTGGCGCGGGAGTTCCGCCGCGAGCGCCAGGCTGTGGAGACCCTGGCGGCGAGTCTCCGGGGGGAGGGGCTCGACGCGATCGGTCTCGTCGTGCAGGGACCGACCGTCGCGACGATTCTCGACGAGGCCGCCAGGATCGGGGCCGAACTGCTCGTCGTCGGCGGCCACGGCCGCGGCGCCGCCTACGACCTCGTCGTCGGGAGCGTTTCCGCGGGGGTCATCCGGAAGGCGACGGTGCCGGTGCTGGTCGTTCCGGATAAGGGGACTGGCACCTTTTCGTGACTTCGCACGCGCGCCGCGCTCGACGAGGCTCTCGCGATCGAACTCGGGCTCGGACGATCACGAGGGAAGGAGGATTCCCGCGGGTGGGGCGCGGTGGTCTTCGGCCATCAACCGGTTGATTCTCAACCACCCCTGGATCAGGTTCCCCTCGGTGATCCGGCGGCATCGGAGCGAGCTTCTGAAGGCCGCGCTTAAGAACGCACCCGCCGCGTTCCTCTCGGGCCCGCGGAAGGCGCTCCGCCCCCCTCACCACCCCGGATAGCGCTCCCAGTCGTAAAACCCTTCGCTGTCGAAACTCCCGGGCTCGTGGTTCAACCGGTAGAGGTCGTACGCCACCGTCGTGATCTCGCGGCGCAATTCGAGCGGCTCGAGCCACTGGGGAGGGATCGCGCGCGCGCCCCGGTGGGTCCCCAGGATCTGCCCGGCGATCGAGCCGGTCGAGTCGGAATCGCCCGAGTGGTTCACGGCGAGGAGGACCGCCTCGGGGAAGTTCGTCGCGGACCACGTCGCCGCGATCGCGATCGCGAGGGCGCTTTCCCCGGTCCACCCGCCGCCGAGCGATTCGAGGTCCTCGGGGACGAGATCGCCGCGCTCCCCGAGCCGGCAGGCGGCGAGGACCGCGTCGCGCGTCTCCTCCGCCCCGTCCCAACGCTCCAGTTCGCGAAGTGCGGAGCGGACGGCATCGGGGACATTCCTCCCTTCCACGATCGCCCGGATCATGTGGGCGAGGAACCCGGCGGAGAGGTAGCCCGACGGGTGCCCGTGCGTCGTCGCCGCGAACTCGGCCCCGTAACGGAAGGCGTCGATCCCCTTCATCAACCCGACCGGAGCGACCCGCATCACCCCGCCGCACCCCTTGCTGTCGTTGATCGGCTCGTCGAAGGTGCCCCAGCCTCCCGTTTCAAGCGCGGAGAGACAGGTGTTCCCGGGAGCGCGCTGTGCGTGGAGACCGGGAACCCCCGCGAGCCAACCGTCCGGCGTTCCTTCACCCGGCCCGAGCGGCGTGAACCACGGGCGTCCCTGGGTGTGAAGCCACCGCTCGTACGCGTGCCACACCGCCGCCGCCGGATTGCAGATCCCCTTCTCCGTCATCCGGTTCGACGCGCGGATCATCCCCTCGACGGTGAAGAGCGTCATCTGCGTATCGTCGGTGATCGCCCCGAGACGGCCGTACGCAGGTGCGTACTCGCGGAGGCCCTTTTTCCCGAACCGCCTGCGGATCTCCCTCAAATCGAAGAACTCGACCGGCGCGCCGAGCGCGTCCCCGACGGCCCCCCCGAGGAGACAGCCGAGGAACCGCGACCGGGTCGAGGGGTTGCGAACGAACGGGAGGTAGCTGGGTTCGCGGCTCAACCCGATGCTCCGCTCAAACTCCCGCCTCCGATCGCGCGCGGGCGAGCAGCTCGGAAAGCGCGAGCGCGGACGCCGCCCGCTCGAGGTAGGGGAAGTCGAGGCCCGGACCCTGCACCTTCAGCACTCCGAGCACGTCCCGCCACTGTCGGTCGGACACCCGTCCCCCCATCTCGTACCAGCGCAGCTTGTGAAGCACGACGTCCTCCGGCGAGGCGAGCACGACCTCGGAGCCCGGCTCGGCGGAAAGAGCGACGCGCCGGCCCCGGTCGAGTTGACCTCGGTGCAGCGGGTCGTTGGGGACGACGTACACGTCCGCCTTCACGAGCATCTCCTCTTGGATGACGTTGAAGCTCGACCGCTCGCGGACGGCACGCCTCACCCCTTCCGGTACGACGTGGAACTCACTCTCGATCGCGGCGACGAGTGCCTCGACGTGCTCGGGTCGAAGATCCGCGACCACGTCGACGTCGAGGGTCGTGCGCACCTCCCCGTACACGGAGGAGGCCACTGAGCCGCCGACGCAGTAGCGCACGCCGAGACGATCGAGGATCCCGGCGAGGATCACGGCCAGCGCGACCGGATCGGGGTCCTTCACCAGCCCTCCCGTTCCGGATCCCAGCCGTGGAGGGCGAGCGAGACGTCGCGTCCGAGGGTGAGCGCCGCGTAACGTATACGCAGTTCTGCCTCCTCGGCCCGCGGGTAGCGGAGTCGGAGACCCGCGATCGCGAGCCCGTACGCCGCCCGCGACGCCGCCGAGAGCATCGCGGCCTTCTTCCAGGGGGGCAGGGTGCGCAGCCGGTCGAAGAGCCAGCGCTCGACGTCCGGATCGGTGTCCGGCGACTGAGTGCGGTAGCCCTCGGATTCGGGTGCCGGCGACATCCGAGCAATTGTAGCGAAAAAGGGGACTGGCACCTTTTCGGGGGCTGGCGAAATCGAACGGTTCTTAGGAAACTGTCCCGTTCAAACCAACCACCCCGGACAACGGGTCAGGGAGAAGCGAATGAAGCGTCAGGCGAACGCGGTTTGGAAGGGCGGGCTCAAGGACGGCAAGGGGACGTTCGGCGTCGGTTCGGGTGCGATCAAGGACCAGAAGTACGACTTCCGGATGAGATTCGAAAGCGACCCGGGCACGAACCCGGAGGAGTTGATCGCGGCGGCGCACGCCGGCTGCTTCAGCATGGCGCTAAGCGCACAACTCGGCCAACGCGAGATCGTCCCCGAGGCGATCGAGACGACCGCCACGATCACTTTCGAGGAGGGCACGCTCAAGCAGAGCGCGCTCAAGACCACGGTCCGCGCGACGGGGGCCGACAAGGCCAAGGTCGAGGAGGCCGCCGCGGCCGCCAAGGCCGGCTGCCCGATCTCGAAGGTGCTGAACCTCGAGGTCACGCTCGATCTGACCGTCGAGGCGTAGGCGACTCGTCCTCGCGCCGGATCAGGGTGAGCGTCATATCGTCGTGCGGCGGCGCGGTTCCGCAGAATCGAAGCACTTCCGCGACGAGTCCGTCGACGAGGTCTTCGTCGCTTCGTCCGGCGCTCTGGTGCCGCAGGTAGTCGGCGACCCGCGTGTCGCCGTAGTCGGTCCCCGCCGGATCGCGCGCCTCGGAAATCCCGTCCGTGTAGAGGAGCAGCCGCTCCCCCCGCTCGAGCCGTAGCTCCGACGTCGGATACTCCCGGCGGGGGAGGATCCCGAGCACCATCGACGTCTCCCCCAGCCGCTCGAGCGTCCCGTCGCGCCTGATCACGATGGGGCGGTTGTGACCGGCGTTGACGTACGCCATCACGCCGTTCGTCGGATCGAGTTCCCCGTAGAAAAGAGTGACGATCCGGTTGGCCGGCGTGTTGTCGTGGAGGAAGTCGTTCAGGGCATCGACGAGACGCCGGCCGCGAAGCCCCGCGGAGAGGAGCGTCCTCAAGCTCCCCTGAAGCGTCGCCATGAGAAGGGCCGCTGGCATCCCCTTCCCCGCGACGTCGGCCTGAACCACCGCGATCTTCCCATCGTCGAGGGGGACGACGTCGTAGTAGTCGCCGCCCACCGTGTTGGCGGGTCGCATGTGGGAGCGCACCGTGATCGGCTCCCGCCGGAACTCCGCGGCAGGGACGAGGCTGAACTGGATCTCCCGCGCGGTCTCGAGGTCCTGCTTCATCGAGGCCGCCTCGCGGAAGACCTCCGCGAGGACGAGGAGGACGATGCCGGAGAAGACGAGCGTCGTGCTCGGCTCGAAGCGGGCTTCGAACTCGACGCCGCGGGCGACGAACTCTTGGCCGAGCCGGTGGGACGACCACGCGACCATCGCCGCCCGCAGAAGTTCTCCGACCATCAGCGCGAGCCCGAGGGCCCGAATCCGCCGTACGTTCGCCTGCACGAAGGGCCGCTGGTCGCGGAGCGAGCGGAAGATGCCGCGCAGTTGGAACAGGACCGCCAGGCTGACGCCGATCGCCAGGAGGGCCGCCACGAACCCCTGCACGGCATGTCCGCGGCTCACGCCCTTGACGAGGACATCGGCCTCGGCGTCCTCGATCGTCACGCTTGGTTCGCCCCCCGCGCGGGGCGCGATCTCGTACGCGGAGGGATCGATGGCGAAACGGGCTGGCAAGTCGAGGCTGAGGTTCCAGGAACCGAACACAGCCACAGGGACGAGGGCCAGGACCAGAAGCACCGCCGCGCCGACGAGTCCCCAATACGCGATGTCGATCAAGACCTTGAGAAACGAAACGAGGGAGCGTTCTCCGAGCATGCGCATGGGGTGCATGTTAGGGGACATTCCTCATTTCCCACCCCTGCAACCCGCCCATACCGCCCGATCTTGCCCGTCCCCCCGCATCACCGTACGCTCCGCATGGCACCGGCGCCCGATCCAAACACGCTCGGCGGTGGGGAGGTGCTCCCGGGCCTCACGATCCCGCTCGCCGACCTGTTCCGACCGTACGGAAAAGGTGCCAGTCCCCTTTTCTACGGGCAGGCCCGCGCCGTGATCGGCGCCCCGGAGCCGGTCGTTCCGGGCGGTCCTGAACCGCAGGCGTTCGCGGCGCGCACGAGGTAGTGGTCGACGTTGCCGGGGAGGGGTTCCGCGACGAGGTAGCGGTTATTGAACGGCCCGCTCCGGTCCATGGCGATCGCCTCGCATGTCGCGGCGGAGACGAAATCGAACGCCGCCGGGCTCCGCACCACGTCGTAACGCAGGTCGGTCACGACACCGCCGGGCTCCTCCGGCTGGAACCAGTCGTAGAGGTTCCGCGTGCCGAAGCAGGTGATCTGCTCGCTCACCGGGTTGTAGAAGACGTCGAGGCAGGTCGGCGGGCCGTAGAAGATCGCCCGTCCCGCCTCGCCCGGGGGCGCCCACACGCGGGGATCGGTCATCGCGCAGTCGCACGCGTCGCCGGCCCCATCGCCGTCGACGTCGCTCGGGGACGGCTCGTGCACGTCCGGACAAAGGTCCGCCGCGTCGCAGATCGCGTCCCCGTCCGAGTCCGCATCTCCCGCGCGGAGCCGCGTGCGGACGATCGACTCGATCTGGAACGCCACGTGCCGTCCGCCCCCCTGTCCCGCGCCCTCCGGGTCGTTGATCATCACGATCCCACCGATGCCGGCCTCGAGATCCCACCACGGGTGGAAGCCGAACTTGCCGGGGTCGCTGAGGACCCCGTCGAAGCGCCAGATGCCGAGTCCGTATCCCACGTCCGGCTGGGCTGCGGAGTAGTACACCGGGGCGCCGCGTGTTTGGTCCTGCGTCATGGCATCCACCGAGGCGGCGGAGAGCACCCGCACCCCGTCGACCTCGCCGCCGCCGAGGATCATCCGCCAGAAGGTCCGGTAGTCGGACAGGCGGCCCGCCATCCCCCCGGCGATCCGCGGGTTGGAGGCGCTGTTGTAGAACATCCCGATCCCCAACGGGTTCTTGATCCGCTCGTTGTAGATCTTGATCCAGACCGCCCCGGAGCCGAGCCCGGCGCAACTCGCGGGGAATCGGTTGCAGTAGGCGATCTCCGCGAGGCGACCCGCGACGTGCATGGAGTTGCCGCCGTAGAAAAAAGTCTCTCCGGGGGCCGAGATACGCGGGGCGTGGTCGAGGATGTCCCGCGCGCAGAGGTCGAGGGTGGTCGTCGTGTCGCCGGTACACGGCCACTCCGAGTTCCACAGGCCCGAGGTCTGGCTGAACGCCTGCCGCACCGTGATGGACCCGCGCTCGGTTCCCGCGTACTCGGGCATGAAGTCCGCGACGGTGTCGTCGAGGGACAGCGTTCCGTCGTCGACCAAGCTCAGGATCACCGCCGCGGAGACCGCCTTGGTGGCCGACGCCAGTGGGACGAAGGTGTTCGGATGGTAGGTGCCCAGAAAGGTCTCATGGAGGTTGGTGCCGGCGGCGTCGAATACGGCGACCGCCGCCCCGGGAAGGGCACGGTCGACGACGTGACTCGCGAGGACGGAGTCGACTTGGTCGAGCGCGGGGGGGCAGCTCGCGGCGAGGACCAGTGGGACGATCGCGTGGAGCACGACGGGCCTCCTTCCCCGAATTGGACCACGCCTCGACGCGGGAGGTTTAAATCGGGGACAGGTTACGAAATACGGATTTCCGTATTACGTAACCTGTCCCCGGTTTCCTATTCCTTCGACCAGGGGGGCACGACCCCGTTCGAACGCGCGTAGGCAATCGCCTGCCCGAGATGCTCGTGCGCATGGGACAAGAGGAGCAGGTACGCCCCACGCACCGACGATTTCATCCCGAAGATCTCGATCTGCTTCGCGAGCGCCGCATCGTCCGCCGCCTCGAGCGACTTCTTCATATGGGCGAAGGAGTCGGCGAGCGCCCTCTGGATGTCGGCCTTCGCGGTGAGCGACTTTTCGTAGGTCGGGAAAGCGAATCCCTCGGGCGCGGCGACTCCCCAGAAGGTGGGAAGCCCGTAATTCGCGGCGGCGACGTGCATGAAGACCTCGCCCGCGCTCCGGACCCCGTCGGCGGGGCGCCAACCGTACTTGTCGCCAGGGGTCGCCTCCGCGAGGGCTCCGAGCTTCTTCTCGGCATCGGCGATCCAGAAAAGGATCTCCGCCTTGATCGACGAGGGAGCGTCCTGGGCGAGGGCGGGCGGGGCGGCGAACAGGGCGAGCAGACAAAAGACGAACGAGCGAACGGGGAACATCGGTTTCCTCCTCTCGGGTTCCGGACTCGAGGACAGCGGGGGGAGTGTAACGGAAAAGGTGCCAGTCCCCTATTTCCTCGGCGGCTTGGGGGACATTCCGCTTTTCCCATCCCCGCACTCCAAGGAGTGAGAGTGGATCGAGCGTGAGCCGTGGGGTCGGTCAGGAGCCGCGGAGAGAACGCGAACCGGCCGCGTCACCTGCGCTGTGATGCCGCGACGAAGACGGCGTGACGCGAGCCCCGGGCAAGGTAGCCGCAACACGCGAGCCCGGGACACGCGCGGGCGCCTCGCACCCCGAGCCGAGGGATCGGAGACGGACACCCGCCGCCGGACGGCCTCCGGGGGGAAGGAGAGCGTCCGACGGCGAGATCGCCGGGGCCGACCGGCCTGGGTGGCCCTCGGGAGGATCGACCCCGGCGCGGAACCTACCGAACCTGCGCGGTGAGAAGCACCCGGCTCCCGGCGACGGACGCCTCGAGAGGAGTCGCCGTCGGGAAGCTCCGCTCCGTCACCAGCTCGGCGAGGCGCCTCGGCCCCGCGAAGCGCGCGGTCACCGAGTGTTCGTGCGCTCCCTGCGGAGGCAGCGTGACCCCGACGAGGATCCACTCGCCGTTCGGCGCGCGATGGAAGGTCAGGTAGGGCCGCACGGCATCGGCTTCGGCGACGAGCTCCTGCGCCGCAAAGAGACCGACGGTGTTTCCCGAAAGCGCCAGCCGGTGCAGGCTCTGCACCGGACTGAGGCGCCGATCGGCGCAGAGCGACAGATCACCCGCGGGGTGCGTCGATCCGTCCGGGAGAACGAACGGAACCGGAACGTACCCGCTGACGCAGTCCCGTCCTGCTTCCGCCCGGGACGTGCCCGCGAGTGCGACCGCGACGGCCGCGCCGAGGGTGAGGATTCGAAGGACCGGTGCCCGCTTTCTGCTCATCGCTGCCTCCTTACCCTGTACAAACGACGGACGCCGTCGAAACGAACAGGCGGGGCTGTCGCACGATCATGCGACGCACACTGTCCTGTTCCCCTCGGAAGTTGACAGCGTGATCGTGTGAAAACCCCCGTCGTCCTGAATCAGGCGGCAGCTCTTTGCTGCCGTCCGAGGTTACTGGCCCGCTTCTCGGCGGGCGTCATCCACTCGAGGGCCTGATGCGGCCGCTCGTGATTGTAACGGTCGAGCCACGTCGCGATCGCCGCCCGCAGCTCGTCCGCGACGGCGACGCGCGTCTTCGTCGCCCCGGACTTGTGCCAGGTGGAGATCGAAGAATTGAAAATTGTCGCCCCGAGCGTCGTCGTCGTGAACGGACTGAGCCGCGAAGAAGCGGTCGCGCGGGCGGAGAAAGCGGACGGGGCGGAGGGGGTTTGCGTCACTCCGGAGTTTCTCTCGCGCGCGAAGAACCTCGTATGGATCCAGGCGATGAGCGCGGGGGTCGACCGCTTCAAGGGAGTGACCGAACTCGTCGACAACGACCGGATCGTCCTCACGATCATGCGCGGCGTGCACGGCCCGGCGGTCGACGACCACGCCTTCGCGATGCTCCTAGCGTTGACCCGCGATCTCCGGTTCCATGCGATGCGGAGGGGCGACACTCCAGGAGCCGAGATCGTCGAGCGCGTAGGGTCCCCCGACGACCTCCTCGCGATGCTCCCCGAGGCGGGTGTCGTCGCCGTATGCGTGCCGCTCACCGAGGAGACGCGCGGGCTTTTCGGGAAGACCGCCTTCGCCGCCATGAAACCAGGGGCGATCCCGATCACGAGGTGGCGCGAAGGGTGGGGAGGACTCGCGCCGCGCACGCGGCCGAAGTTGCGGTGG
>CAYLHQ010000027.1:0-52797 GCA_964383585.1 uncultured Acidobacteriota bacterium | reverse complement strand
ATGTGTTAGGCACGCCGCCAGCGTTCATTCTGAGCCAGGATCAAACTCTCCAGTTCAATCGTGGAACCGGTGCAGGACACCGGATTCACAAACCAGAGATTTCGGCTTCTCACGGAAGCCGACGAGACTTCGAGAGTCATCGGCCGCCGCAAGGCTGGCACGCTCTATTTAGTTTTCAATGAACATCGCATGGGCGACAACGGACCGTTCCCGGCCTCAACCTGCCGGGTTCCGGAACCCCGTTTCGGATGTTCCCGTGCGAAGCATCGGTAATCGTAGCAAAGCACTCCTCGGATGCAATAGGGAACCCAAAAAAAATTCTCGAAAATCGGCCTGTTCGGGGTCCGTGCCATAAAGCCATTACGTTCAGTGAGTTAGGGCGATCATACGTCAACGACCGGCCTCCGCGAGCAGCTTCCGAGCCTCGTCCGCGAAGTCGCCATGAGGCGCGATCTCGAGGCAACGCTCGAGGGCTTCGCGAGCGTCGGGGCGCCGCCCCGAGGCAAGCAGCGCCTTCCCGAGCAGACCGAAGGCCATCGCCGCGTCCGCAGGAGTCGCGTCGTCGGATTCCGAGGACTCGCGAAACACCCGGATTGCGTCCTCGTACCGTTTCTCGTTGAAAAGAGAAACCCCCAGGTTGAGGAGGGGCTTGGCGACGGGGGCACCGCCGGAGGATGCCCGCCGGAGTGCCTCCTCCGCTCCCCCGAGATCTCCCCCGGAGCGCTTCAGCTCCGCCACCTCGATCCAGGCTTCGGGTTTCCCGCTCCCCGCAGCTTGTTGGAACGCGCTGAGCGCGTCTTCCCGCCGACCGGCGTCCCGCAAGAGGAGGCCGAGCCCCCACCATGCGTCGCGCACGAGCTGCGGCCTTCCGGCGGCGGCGATCTCCGCACGGAAGGCGGACTCGGCCTCGGACGTGCGATTCGCGCCGGTGAGGATTTGCGCCTTGAGGAGCGATGCCCCCGGATACTCCGGATTCAAGGCGAGGGCTCGATCCAGTGCCTCGAGCGCCCCGTCCACGTCGCCGCTCGATCCACGGCAGAATCCTCGAAGGTAGTGGGCCTTCGGGACCTCGGGAGCCGACTCGAGGAGCGCGGAGAGATCCTCCTCCGCTCGCTTGCAGTCCCCGGCCTGGATGCTCGCGAGGGCGGTGTCGAGGGCCTGCCCCACCGTGAGCGTTCTTCCCCCAACGGAAAGGCCTTTTTCGAGGCGGAGTGACAACTCGACGTCGTGGCCTTCCGCGATGGCGACCACGACCGGCGCTTCCGGACGTGGCGCCTCGCCGACCTGCCAAACCGGGTCGGACCGTCCGCCCGTTCGGGCCGATCCCTCGACGAACGTCAGGACGAAACCGGCAGCCTCGGCGCGCACCTCGTACCGCCCGGGTCGCACGGCCCCGAAGAGGAACGCGCCGGCCCGGTTCGAGGAGGAGGAAACGTTGACGCCACCCTCGTCCATCGGCACGAGACTCACCACGGCTTCGGAGAGGGCGTTTCCGTCCGCTCCTCGCACGACCCCGCGAACCACGGCGGGGTGAGCGAACCCCACGGATATCCAAGCGATCACCGCGACTCGAATCGCTACGAAGGAACGGATCGAAGCGAACATCGCTCTCCTCCTCGCCTCTGCCTCCTCGGAAGCGGCGGGCGACACGCGATTGTACGCCCGGCTCGGCGCCGCCGGCATTGCGACCGCGGCGTCGATTCGCTACAGTTCCAACGCGCGGCCTTTCAAAAAGGTGGGCTTCGGCCCGCCTTTTTTTGTTTCTTGGCAAGACCGGACGCCGGAGAGGAAAGAACGTGGACGAACGGGAACGGATCCGCCTCGAGGACCTCGCGAAATCCGCCGCGGAGGCGTGCGGGGTCGAGGTCGTCGAAGTCCGTTTCCACGCTCAGGGGAAACACTCCTTCCTGAGGGTCGACATCGATCGGGCCGGGCCGCGCGGCGTCGACCTCGGCGACTGCGAGGCGGTGAGCCGAATCCTCGACCGATCCCTCGAGGATTCGGGGATCCTCGCGGACCAGCGCTACGACCTTCAAGTCTCGTCCCCGGGACTCGATCGGCCGATCCGCAGCGACGACGATTTCCGCCGCAACACCGGACGACGGGTCGTCCTGGAAATCCGCTCCGGAGATCGCGGAGTGGAGCGGATCCGCGGCGTCCTCGAAGCGGCGTCGTCGGAGCACCTGCGGGTCGCCGTACCGGGCGCGGCCCCCCTGTGGGTCGAGCGCGGTTCGGTCCTTTCCGCCGTGCAGGATCCCGAGCCGGAACCGGTCCGAAGGGGGCCGCTGGAGGCGCGGATCCCACCCCCGCGCCGTGGTATAGTCTGATGGTTCGTTCCGGGAAATCGCGCGGGCTCGGCCACGCGCTCGGTTCGCGCGGGGCCCGGCACCTTCCCCCGGCTCGGAGTGGAACTGGGTTGGAGGGCGGACGCGAGTCCCTCGAGGGATTCGCACGAGTCCGCGCGATGGGAGTCGTCTTGCCATGAGCAGCGAGTTGATGCAGACGATCGAGATGATCGGGCGCGAGAAGGGAATCGACCCGGAGGTCATTATCCAGGCGGTCGAAGAGGCCTACGCGGCCGCGTCGCGGAAGTACTACCGGAGTCGCGAAGAGTTCGGAGCGCGGTTCGACCGTGACTCCGGACAGTTCCTCCTCTTCAACAAGCACGTCGTCGTCGAGGAAGACGATCTCGCGGACCCGATGACGGAGATCACGATCGAGGAGGCCCGGCAGGTGAACCCGGACATCCACGTCGGGGAGGTACTCGAGACGCCTCGCGAGCGTGCGGACGCGCCCCTCACGCGAATCGCGGCGCAGGCGGCGAAACAGGTCATCTACCAGAAGGTCAAGGAAGCCGAGCGCGAGATCGTCTGGAGGGAATACGGCGATCGGGTCGGCGAGCTCCTGACCGGCGTCGTCAAGCGATTCGACCGCGGGGACATGATCCTCGACCTCGGACGGACGGAAGGGATCATCCCGAGGCGAGAGCAATCCCGCGCCGAACACTACAACCCCGGCGACCGGGTCCGCTCGGTCCTGTTGAACGTCGACCGCTTGGGGAAGGGTCCCCAGCTCCTTCTTTCGAGGGCCAGCGAAATCCTCGTCAAGAAGCTCTTCGAGATGGAAGTTCCGGAGATCTACGACGGCACCGTGCAAATCGTCGCAGTCGCCCGGGACCCAGGAGAGCGGAGCAAGGTCGCGGTGAGGTCCAAGGATCGCGACGTCGACCCGGTGGGCGCATGTGTCGGGATGAAAGGTTCGAGGGTTCAGGCCGTCATCCGCGAACTCCGCGGGGAGAAGATCGATATCGTCCAGTACGACGATGACGCCGCGCAGTACGTTCGCAACGCGCTCAATCCGGCGGCGATCAATCGCGTGGCCGTGCGCGATCACGAGACGCGCGAGATGGAGGTGATCGTCTCGGAGGATCAACTCTCTCTGGCGATCGGCCGCAAGGGACAGAACGTGCGTCTCGCCAGCAAGCTCGTGGGCTGGCGCCTCGACATCAAGAGCGAGGCCGAGAAAAAGGCCGAGATCGAGGCCGAGATGGAACGGATGGCGATGGCGAGCCGCGAGCTGTCCTCCCTCCCGGGGATCTCCCAGGAGGTCGTCTCGCGGCTCCTCGATGCCGGGTTCCGGAGCCTCGAGGAGATCTCGCTCGCGTCGCTCGAGGACCTCACGAGCATCGACGGCATCTCGGAGGACGACGCCCTCGAGATCCATGACGCCGCGGAAGTGGCTCTCGAGTCCCGCGCCGAGGAGGAGGAACGGATCCCGAGCGACGACGCGGCGGCGGAGGGGGAGAGCGAAGGCTCGGAGGGGGGACCCGTCGGGGGCGGCGGGGCGGACTCGACCGGGAGCACCGAACCCGAGCCGGACGGCGACTCGGAGAGGGAGCGCGGCTAGCGCGCGGGAGACGGCATGGCTGGCGTCAGGGTTTTCCAACTCGCAAAGGAACTCAGGGTCCAGAGTGCTCTGATTCTGGAGCTTCTCGACCGTCTCGGCCGAGAGGTCCGCTCGGACTTGAGCGCGCTGGACGCGGAGACCGCCGAATTGGTCCGAAACAGCCTCGCCGCCGCCATCGAGGCCGAACGCAGGAGGATCGAGGAGGCGCGGCAGGAGGCCGAGGCGGTTTCCACCGGGCCCGCCTCCGAGCCCCCACCCCCGCCCGAGGAAGCGCAAGCGCCGCCGACGGCCGAACTCCCCGCTCCGGTGGAACCGCCGATCGAGGAGCCGGTCGCCGAGGTCGGAATCTCCGCGTCCGAAGACGTTCCGGGCGCGGTGACGCCCGAGCCGCGGCCCCCCGCCGTTCCCTTGGCCGCCGGCCCCGCGGGACTCGCCGTCTCGGAACCGGCGCGCTCGTCCGGGTCGGTGCCCGCGAAGGCGAGCGAGCCACCGAGGGCGAAGGCGACTCCACCCGTGCAGCCCGTCGCCCCGACGAGCCCAGCGGTCCAGCGACCGAGGGTCCACGCCGCGAAGAGGACCGTCCCGATCATGGTGCCGACGGGACGCACCGCACGCGGGCCCAGCGGGCGCCCTGCTGCGGTGCGGCCCGACCCCGGCCGTCCGCCGGTCGCGCCGCCCGCCGGTGCCCGCCCGCCGCAGCGTCCGCAGGCCGGACGCCCTTCGGCGCTTCACGGCCCGGCGGATCGCGACGCTCGCAGGAAGTCGAAGGTGGCGGAGCCGGTCCCGATGCCCGCCGTCAAGCCGAAGCCGGACCTGCCGCCGGTTCCCGAGTCGATCACCCTTTCGGAAGCGGTGACCGTGAAGGAGCTTGCGGAGAAACTCAACCGCAAGTCGAAGGACGTGATCGCGAAGCTCCTCGCCCGGGGGATCATGGCGACCATCAACCAGCCCCTCGATCCGGAGATGGCGCTCGACTTGGCGAAGGAGTTCGGTTCGAACGCGACCTTCTTGACGTTCGAAGAGGAGCAAGTGATGGCCGGCCTCGAGGAGGCCGCGTCCTCGCCGGGATCTGGACACGTCCTCCCCCGTCCCCCCGTCGTGACGGTGATGGGGCACGTCGACCACGGGAAGACTTCACTCCTCGACGCGATCCGCGCCGCGAACGTGGTGAGCACGGAACACGGGGGCATCACCCAGCACATCGGGGCGTACCAGGTCGACGAAAAGGGGCGAAAGATCACCTTCCTCGACACACCCGGCCACGAGGCCTTCACCATGATGCGCGCCCGGGGAGCGCGGGTGACGGACATCGTGGTCCTGGTCGTCGCGGCCGACGACGGGGTGAAGCCCCAAACGCTCGAGGCGATCGACCACGCTCGCGCGGCGGGCGTTCCGATCGTGGTGGCCATCAACAAGATCGACAAGCCCGACGCCCGCCCCGAGCGCGTGAAACAGCAACTCGCCGACCGCGGCCTCTTGGTGGAAGAGTACGGAGGGAAGACGGTCGCCTGCGAGATCTCCGCGAAGAAGCGCCAGGGGATCGGCGAACTCCTCGACATGATCCTCCTCGTCGCGGACCTCCAGGACCTGAAGGCGGATGTCGACTCCCCCGCCAACGGGGTCGTGCTGGAAGCGCGGCTCGATCGCGCCCGCGGCATCGTGGCCACGATCCTCGTCCAGTCGGGAACCCTTCGCGTCGGAGATCCCTTCATCGCCGGCGCTGCCTTCGGCAAGATCCGAGCCATGACCGACGAGCACGGCCGGCGCGTCGATGCGGTGGGGCCCTCGACACCCGTCGAGATCATGGGCTTCCAATCGGAGCCGAACGCCGGCGACGGGTTCCAGTCGGTGGCCGACGAGCAGAAGGCCCGCCAGATCGCCCAGATGCGCCAGGAGAAAATCCGCGCGGCGGCGCTCGCGAAATCGAGCCGCCGCACCCTCGAGAGCCTCTCCAAGGAGATCGCCGAGGGGTCGGTGAAGGAGATGTCGGTCCTGGTGAAGGCGGACGTCCAGGGATCTCTCGAGGCGCTCCAGCAGGCGATCGGCGACCTCCCTGCCGACAAGGTACGCGTCAACGTGCTCAGGGCCTCGACGGGGGCGATCAACCAGGCCGACGTCCTCCTCGCGACCGCTTCGAACGCGATCATCGTGGGATTCAACGTCCGCCCCGATCGCACGGCCGCGGAGCTCGCGCGCCAGGAAGAGATCGAGATCCGGCTCTACACGGTGATTTACGACGTCGTGAACGACCTCAAGCAGGCGATGGTCGGGATGCTCGAGCCGACGATCAAGGAGACGGTCATCGGACAGGCGGAGGTGCGCCAGCTCTTCAAGGTCCCCAAGGTCGGAACGATCGCCGGTTCGTACGTGACCGAGGGACGCGTCGCGCGCAGCGCCGAGGTTCGCCTGATCCGGGACAACGTCGTGATCTACACCGGACGCGTCGGATCCCTCCGCCGCTTCAAGGACGACGCGAGCGAGGTGAAGCAGGGCTTCGAGTGCGGAATCGGAATCGCCAACTTCAATGACCTGAAGGAAGGCGACATCATCGAGTTCTTCGTGATGGAGAAGGTCGCGGCGCAGAGTCTGTGATCGGACCCGGGTCATGACGATCGGAGTCCTCACCTTCGAGATCCATCTTCCAGCCGCGGGCTCCCTGAAGGGGAAGCGTCAGGTCGTCCGCGGGATCAAGGATCGCCTTCGATCCCGCCATAACGTCTCGGTCTGCGAGCTGGAGGAACACGCGGACCTGTGGCAGCGCGCGCAGATGGCGGTCGTCGCGGTCGCGGCGGGACGGGACGCCCTCGAATCGCTCTTCGAGTCGGTCGTGCGCGACGTCGAACGCCAGACGCCGGGCCACCTGATCGAGACGGGACGGGAGTTCCTCGAAGGCGCCGACGGCGGACCGACGGGCTGGAGCGAGGACTTTCGATGAGGTCGCACCGACCGGAACGGACCGCGGAGCGACTGCAGGCCGTTCTCGCCCGCCTCGTCCGCGAGGAGATCCGGGATCCGCGACTCGGTTTCACGACCGTGACGGGGGTTCGTGTGAGCGCCGACCTCGAACACGCAGTCGTCTACGTGTCGCGGCTGGGCTCGGAGAGGGATCGACGGGACGCCCTCTCGGCCCTCAGGCACGCCCGCGGATACCTCCGGCGGGCCGTCGCACGGGAGGCCGGGTTCCGCCACACCCCCGACCTGCGTTTCGAGTGGGACGAAGCCATCGAACGAGGCGCACGCATCGAGGAGATCCTCGTCGAGCTGCGGTCCGAGGACTCCGAGGCGGACCCCGAAAGCGGAGGCTCAGGGGAGTGAGCGAACTCGACGGACTCCTGCTCCTCGACAAACCTGCCGGGCCGACCAGCCACGACATGGTCGCCCGGGTTCGGCGGCTCCTCGGCGCCCGCCGCGTCGGGCACACGGGAACCCTCGACCCGATGGCGACCGGGCTCCTCGCGCTCCTTGTGGGGCGGGCGACACGGCTCGCCCGATATGTCCCTTCGGCGCCGAAGCGCTATCGAGGGGTCCTCCGTCTCGGCGTCGTGACGGACACCGACGACGCCACCGGGCGGACGATCCGTCGGCACGCCGGCCCTCTTCCAGACGTTACCGCGGTCCGGCGCGCCGCGTCGACATTCGTCGGCTCGACGACGCAGCGCCCGCCGAGCGTCTCGGCCGTGTCGGTCGGCGGGCAACGGTTGTACCGTTTGGCCCGCCGGGGGATCGCCGTCGCGGCACCGCCCAAAAAGGTCGAGGTGATGCGATTCGACCTCGCTCCGGGACCGGCCGACGGGCTCTGGGAATTCGACGCGGAGGTCTCCTCGGGAACGTACATCCGCTCCCTCGCGAGGGACCTGGGCGAGGCTCTGGGTTGCGGCGGGTCGATCGAAACCCTCCGAAGGACCGGGATCGGGCCCCTTCCCCTCGACCGGGCCCTCGCGCTTTCGCCCGACGACGACGAAGCCGCAGCGGCGGCCCTCGCGGGACTCCTCCCGCTCGACACCGTTCCTCTGACCTGCCCGGACCTGCGACTCGACGACGACGACGTTCGCAAGTTCGTCCGAGGGATTCCCGTCCGATCCGCCGCCCACCCTCCGGCGGACGGAGAGGAGTGGGCGGTCCGGTCCGGCGACGGGACCCTCCTCGGGATCGGTGTGACGTCCGGCGGCCTCCTGCGCCCGCGCGTCGTCGTTTCGCGGGTCGAGCGGGAAGGCGGCTTGCCCCGAAAAATCGGGGTGTGATACCGTGCGCTCTTCGTTCATCGAGAACCTCGAGAGCATCTGGACCGCGCGCGCACGACGGCGGCTCCGGAGGAGGAAGGAACGTGCCGCTCAGCCATGAGAGCAAGACCGAGTTGATCTCGACCTACCGGATTCACGACGTGGACACCGGCTCTCCCGAGGTCCAGATCGCGATCTTGACCAAGCGGATCGAGCAGTTGACCGATCACTTCCGGTCTCACGCGAAGGACTTCCATTCGCGACAGGGACTCCTCAAGATGGTGGGCAAGAGGCGGCGCTTGCTGGAGTACCTCAAGCGCAAGGACCTCGATCGCTACCACCGGATCATCGGCCAGCTCGGTCTCCGCAAGTGAGCGTCCGCACGGGGTCGACGGGGCGTTCGCCGCAGGGCGACGGTCGGCGTGGCTCGCCCGGCGAGATGGAAGAGGAACGAGGAACCGTGCGAGGATACGGGATCGAGGGGTCCCGGGGCGATCCTCACGTGCCGCTCCCCCATCCCTCGCGGAGCGGAGGCGGGTCGAACCGTCGGTAACGGTCGAAGCTCGGAAGGTCGCCCGGAGGTCAGGACGTTGAACCACACGAAACGAGAAATCGAAGTCGGCGGAAAGTCCCTCATCGTCGAAACGGGCAAGGTTGCCCGGCAGGCGGACGGAGCGGTCACGGTCCGCTTCGGAGACACGGTCGTGCTCGTCACGGCCTGCGCCGCGAAGACGCCGAGGGAAGGGGTCGACTTCCTCCCGCTCACCGTGGACTACCGCGAGAACACCTACGCCGCCGGGAAGATCCCCGGCGGGTTCTTCCGGAGGGAGGGAAGACCCAACGAGAAGGAGGTCCTCACGTCCCGCGTGATCGACCGACCGCTTCGTCCCCTCTTCCCGCCCGGTTGGAGCTGCGAGACCCAGGTCATCGCACTCGTCCTCTCGGCAGACCAGGAGAACGACTCGGACGTCCTGGCGATCACCGGGGCGTCCTTCGCACTGTCGATCTCGGACATCCCCTTCCCGACGCCGATCGCGGCCGTCCGTGTCGGCCTGACGCGGGAGGGCCGGTATCTGATCAACCCGACCTTCGACGAGGTCGACCAGGGACGGCTCGACCTGATCCTCGCCGGATCGGCCGAGGCCGTGGTCATGGTCGAGGCCGGCGCCCAGGAGGTTTCCGAGGAAGAGATGCTCGAGGCGATCCGACAGGGACACGACGTCATCAAGAGGATCGTCGCGGTCCAGCGCGAGATGCAGGCCGCGATCGGGAAGCCGAAGCGGGCGGTCCCGAAACCGGAGGACCTGCCGGACGTCCGAGATCGTCTCACGCGGGACTGGAAGCCGAAACTCGCGGAGTGCATGCGCATCCGAGGCAAGATCGAGAACTACGCGGCGGTGGACGCACTGAAGAAGGAGATGCTCGCCTCGTTCGAGGACGACCAGACCGCAGCGCGAGCCTTCGCGAGCCGGTTCTGGCACGATCTCCAGGACCAGGTCCTCCGGGAGGAAATCCTGGAGAGGAATGTCCGCCTCGACGGGCGCCGCTTCGACGAGATCCGGCCGATCACCTGCGAGGTGGGGGTCTTGCCCCGCACGCACGGGAGCGCGCTCTTCACCCGGGGCGAGACGCAGGCCCTCGTGACCGTCACCCTCGGGACCTCCCAGGACGCCCAGAAGCTCGACTGGGTCGAGGGAGAGTCCTTCAAGCGGTTCATGCTCCACTACAACTTCCCTCCGTTCTCCGTGGGGGAGGTCAAGTTCTTGCGCGGTCCCGGACGTCGCGAGATCGGTCACGGGGCCTTGGCGGAGCGCTCGCTCCTTCCCCTCACGCCCGCGGAAGCCGAATGGCCCTACACGATTCGCATCGTCTCGGACATCCTTGAGTCGAACGGGTCTTCCTCCATGGCCAGCATCTGCGGAGGCTCCCTCGCCCTCATGGATGCGGGGGTCCCGATGCGCGCCGCCGTCGCGGGGGTGGCGATGGGGCTCATCAAGGAGGACGATCGTTTCGTCGTCCTCACGGACATCGCGGGTGCGGAGGATCATCACGGCGACATGGACTTCAAGGTCGCCGGCTCCAGGGCCGGAATCACCGGTCTCCAGATGGACATCAAGATCGGTGGAATCACCCCGGAGATCATGCGGCAGGCTCTGGACCAGGCGCATCGCGGCCGGCTCCACATCCTCGACCGGATGGAATCGGCCCTCTCCTCCCACCGTCAGACGATCTCTCCGTTCGCCCCGAGGATCCTTACGATCCACATCAACAAGGAGAAAATCCGGGACGTCATCGGTCAGGGCGGAAAGACCATCCGATCGATCGTCGAGCGGACCGGATGCAAGATCGAGGTCCATGACGACGGCCGCGTCGACATCGCGTCCACGGATGAGTCGGCCGCGCAGCGGGCGATCGAGATCATCCGCGAACTCACGGCGGAAGCCGAGCTCGGGAAGACCTATCTCGGGCGTGTGGTCCGGGTCGTCAACTTCGGGGCGTTCGTCGAGATCATGCCTGGCGTCGAGGGTCTCCTCCACATCTCGGAGATCGCGGAGCACCGCATTCCCGAAGTCCGCGACGAGATCGACGAGGGGGACGAAGTCCTCGTCAAGGTCATCGAGATCGACGGGCAGGGGCGCGTGCGTCTGTCCCGGAAGGCGGTCCTTCGCGAGCAGCGCGGCGAGTCCGCGGAAGAACCCGTTCCCGTGGGCGACGGCGATGAGAGCGGACGCCCTCGCCGCGAAGGCGGCGGCCGGCCGCGAGGAGGTCGGGGACGGGGCCCCGGCGGTGGCCGGGGCGGCGACGGTCCCGACCGCCGCCGCTGAACCGACCCGGCACGGGAGCGTTCGATGCGGACCGACCGGGTCGCGGGCCTCCTCCTGGAGCGCGGGCAGATCACGCGCCGCCAGTACGACGAGGCGGTGCGCGCGCGAGGCTTTTTCGGCGGTGAGCTCGAGTCCCACCTGCTCAAGCTAGGTCATGTGAGCGAGGACGTTCTGGGATCGGCTCTCGCGGAGCACTTCGGCCTGCCCTACGCCTCGGCCGAGGTCCTTCGATCGATCTCTCCCGAGGCCCGGAGCGCCGTTCGTCGCGACATCCTCGAACGGCTCGAGGCGTGCCCGTTCGCCGTGGACGGGAGGACCCTTCGGGTCGCGATGCTCGATCCGAGGGACCGTACGGTCCCGGCGGAGATCGAGCGGGCCACGGGGATGAGGGTCGAACCTTGGGTGACCTGCGAGGTCCGCCTCCACGCGGCCCTCGAGCGCCACTTCAGGATTCGACCGCACGGTGTCCGGCCGATCGCGCCGGCACCTCCCGACCCTCGCCTCGCCGCCGCCGAAGCGGGCTCGGGGGAGACGGCGACGCCCGCACCCGGCGACCCGGAGGCTGCGGGGATGGGGCTCGACGGGCTCCCCCTCGATCATGTCCCCCCTGCGGACGAGATCGCCGCAGCCGACTGGACCTCCTCGCCTCAGGCACAGGCCTGGCTCGATGGGGCGAGGTCGGGTGACGAGGAGCCCCCGATCTTCCCCGCGAGGGCGCCCGCCGTCGCGCCCCGGACGACACGAGAGCTCGGCGAAGCGCTCGCAGACGCACGGACGCGTGACGAGATCGCCGACGCCGTCCTGGGATTCGCGCTCGGAACGGCTCCCCGCGCGGCTCTCTTCGCCTCCGGAAAGGGCCGGATCCGTGGCGTGGCGGGCGTCGGGCGAGGACTCGACGACGTTCGGAAGGTCTCGGTACCTCCGGGTTCCGGGACGATCTTCGATCTGGTCGGCGCATCGGGCGAGTCGTACGTCGGTCCGGTTCCACCCCTCCCGGCGAACCGCGACCTCTACACCGCCCTCGGGGGGCGCCTCCCACGACAGGTGATGCTCGTGCCGATCCCCGTTTCGGGAAGGATCTCCGCCTATCTGTACGTCGACGGCGACGACCGACCGCTCGACCGGCCCGACCTTCCGACCGCGCGCCGGGTGGCGGCCATGACCGGCCTCGCGTTCGAGATGCTCCTCCTCCGAACGAAGCTGCGGGAAGGTTGATCCCGGTTACCGAACGACCTCCACGCGGTCGCCGATCGCGATCTCCCGCACGGACTCATAAACCTTCGCGGTCGCCGTTCCCGGCTCCACGGTCAGCACGACCGCACGGCCGAGCATGAGCCGGGGCAGGTCGCCGTTGTCCCGGTAGAGTTGGAGAATCTCACCGGAGCCCAGACCGCTCGCATCCCCGAGGTCGACGTGGATCACGTTCCCCGTTCCGACCCTCGAGAGGGAATCGCGAGCCGCCACGACGTACCCGACCGCCCCACCGCTCGGGGTCACGTCGTAGCGGTCCATCGGAGGGAGTTCCGTCCGTCTCGGCGCAGGGATCTCGACCCACGGGACGATCTCGTCCCCCTCCTTCATGGCGTCGCACGCGAACTCGATCACCGCGGTCGCCGTGTTTTCCTGTGCGGCGAGGACGCGCATCGTCCCGAGCCGCCGCACGTAGGTGCCGAGCGAGTCCCCCGAGACCGGATGGGCGACGAGCGACTCCGGGCGAACCACCGCAAGACGGTCCCCCGGCCGGACGCCCTGCATCTGACCCTCGTTCAGGTACACGACGTCCCCGCTCGCGACCATCTCCTTCTCGAACTCGCGGCCCACGATGCGGACGTCCGAGGTCGGGTGCGACGGTTCGATGAATCCTGAGCAATAGAGGTCGGAAAGGTCGGCGACCGGAATCAGCCTCGGAGCAGCGGGGACCGGCTTGGCCGGCTCCGCCTTCGTCCCCTTCCCGCCGCCGGGAGCCTTCGACATCTCGGGCCCTTCGGGAGGACCCTCCGGGGGCACGACCGTGGGCTTGCCGGGCACGACGAGCGGATCACCCGGATAGATCCAGTGGCTGTCGAGGATGTAACGGTTCTGGTCCCAGACCTGCGGCCACAGGAACGGATCGCCCAGCCACTTCCCGGCGAGGTCCCAAAGCGTGTCCCCTCGCTGGATGATGTAGTCGTTCGGTCCGGGGGTCGGCGGGTCCCACGGAGTCCAGTGATCTCCGACCAATTGCAGGTTCTTGGGGGGAACCGGCGAGCTTGCGCGCGTCGCTTCGTCGGCCGCCCAGATGAGCGTCGTCCCGAGAACCAACCCGGCAACCACCCACGCCGCGATCTTTCGCGTCTTTTTCATGCCCGACTCCCAGATTCGCCAGAGGCTTCCACGAGCCCGGTTCACAGTCGCACCGGTCATTGGACCCGGGGGCCATCCGGACCGCGGCCAAATATAAGCACGACAACGCGGATTTCAACCGCGGTTTTCGCGGTCGGCCGCCGAGGAGCCCGCCGGCCGCCGGTAGAATCGGACGACCGTACGGCCGTAGCGGGCCTCCCGGATGAGGCGCCAACCTTCGGGAAGCCTCGGCGGCGGGGCGGCCGCGTGCCGCTCGAGGACGGTCACGCCGCCCGGGCGTACGGCCCCCGACTCCTTGAGGACTGTCAGAAGGCTCGCCGAATCCCGATTTGCGTAGGGGGGATCGGCGAACACGAGATGGAACCCCGAAAGCCGCCCCGACCGGAGCACCGCAAGGGCGTGCCCTAGGATAAGGGTCGCTCTCGCCTCGACCTGAAGGTTGCGGAGGTTCTCCTCCAGCACCCTCGCCGCCCGAGCGTCCGCCTCCACGAACACCGCGCGTCGCGCCCCACGGCTCAGCGCCTCGATCCCGAGCGCCCCGGATCCCGCGTAGAGGTCGAGGACATCGAGATCCTCCGTGCTCTGTCCGAGGATGTTGAACACCCCTTCCCGAACGCGATCCCCGGTGGGCCGGACCGTCTCTTGCGGAACGAGGATCTTCCGGCCGCGGAGCGACCCGGCGATGACCCGGAGTGTACCCACGGCGCCCGCTCCGGGATCAGGCCCGCATCCTGCCGCGCCCGGGCCGACCCCCTCCGCGGGCGCGTCCGGAACGACCCGACGCCTCCGGCCCCCTTCCTCCCATTCGGGACCGCCCCGAGAAGGAACGGTAGGGGAACCCGTCGAGGGTCTCGCGGCGAACTGCTTCGCCGAGGAGACGTTCGATCGCCTCGACGCGCCCTCCGTCCAACTCGGTCACGAGCGTGACCGCGCGACCCGTCCGGTGGGCACGGCCCGTGCGGCCGATTCGGTGGACGTACTCCTCGGCGTGCGACGGAACGTCGTAGTTGACGACAAGGTCGATGTCGGAGATGTCAAGCCCCCGGGCGGCGACGTCGGTCGCCACGAGGACGCGGAATTCCCCTTTTCGAAACGCGGAGAGGGCCCGCTCCCGATTGGCCTGGGAAAGAAGGCTCGAGAGCGGAACGACCTCGTGGTTCCGGGCCCGTAACGTTCGCGCGAGGTCGGAGGTCGCCTCGCGAGTCGCCGTGAACACGAGCGCCTTCGCCGATCGTTCGCGATCGAGGAGCGCGACCAAGAGTTCGTCCTTCTGGTCGCGGCGCACCTCGTAGAAGACGTGCTCGACCGAGTCCTTGACGCGAATCTGCGCGTCGACCCGGACCATCTCCGGATGGAACATGTAGCGCTGCGCGAGCCGGCGGATCTCGTCGGGCACGGTCGCGGAGAACAGCATCGTTTGCCGACTCATCGGGGCGCGCCTCAGGATCGCGTCGACGTCGTGGATGAACCCCATGTCGAGCATCCGGTCGGCCTCGTCGAGCACGACCGCCCGGCAGCGACGGAGCGAGATCCAGGCACCGGTGAGGAAATCGAGGAGCCGCCCCGGCGTTCCGACGAGGAGGTCGCAACCCCGCGTCAGTTCCTGCTTCTGGGAGCCGCTCGAGGTCCCCCCGTACGCGAGGACGACGCGGATCCCGAGGTACGCCCCGAAACGCTCGGCTTCCCCCGCCACCTGGATCGCGAGCTCTCGGGTCGGGCAGATGACGACCGCCTGCGGGTCCGCTCCTCCCGGGTCCATCCTCTCGAAGATCGGGAGAAGGAAGGCGAGGGTCTTTCCGGTTCCGGTCTGCGCCACCCCGATGAGATCCTTGCCCTCCAGGAGGATCGGGATCGCCTGCTCCTGGATCGGGGTCGCCGTCTCGTAGCCGGCCTCCTCGAGGGCGCGGCGGGATTCGGGGCGCAAGTTGAAGTCCTGGAATCGTTTAGGCACCGGTAGATTCTAGCACGGCGGTTTCGACGGCCCGGCCACCGCTTCCGGCGTCAGAAGTACCCGCGCGACTTCAGAAGCTCGAGGTTCGGGCGGAGGAAACGGATTTCCCCGTGGGCGAGGAACATCGCCCGCACGTTCTCTCGATCGCGTGGGAAGTCGGGCGGCAGCGGCGGGAGGATCACGCTCCGGAGGGCGTCCGCCGCCGATTCGTCGAGAGGGAAGCATCCCGAGGGCCCCTCGACGAAGACTTCAGACACCTCCCCGGATCGCTCGATGACGAACCGAACGATCGACTGATGGTCGAGGAGGGGCTCGCGGTTCTGGGTCGACCAGCGCTCGAAGACCCCCGCCGTGATCAGGAGCCGGTTGTGCCACGCCCGCCAGATCGCGACGTAGATCGCGCGCCCGTAGTCCGCCCAGTCGTAGTCGCGGCTCTCGAACCGGAGGTTTCCGACGCCGAAGCCCGCGCTCGGGAGGTCGGGAATCGAGAAGCCGCCCCGACCGCTTCCCGACCCTTCGGGGCCGGCCCCGGGCTCCTCCGTCATCCGGCCGATCGCCCTGCCGAAATCCCGCAAGCGCGACTGCAGGTCTTTCGGGAGCGCCTCGGCTCCACCGCCCGGAGAGCCGGGAACCGGCTCGGTCCGTTTCCCACCCGACTCCCCCCCTGCGGGACGAGCCTCCTCGAGCCCCCTCGCCGCAGGCCGATCGGCGCGCGGGGCCTCGGGGGAGGCGGTCGGACGCGCGGGGTTCGGCTCCATTCGAAGGGGCACGTCGTCGTAGCGCTCGTCGGGCGCCGGGATGTCGGGGAAGGGCCGATCGGGCTCGGGGTTCGGGACCGGCGGAGCGACCGGCTCGGGGGGCAGAGGGGCGAGAAAGGTGATCGGCACCGGCGGGTCCCGCTCGATGACCCGGCCGGCCGCCACGGGAGCCGGCCGCTCGGCCGCCTCGGGGAAGAGGAGAAACAACGCGAGAAGGGAGCCGTGGAGCAGCACCGAAAGGAGGACCGCTCGCTGCATCGCCAGCTTGCGCCGAAGCGAGGCGTTCTCGAGTGCCCGTATTTCCGCCTCGAAGCGGAAGACCTTGGATTCCATGGAACGGTCCATTGTAGGAGTCGGGGTACGAACCGGCCCGCCGGTCAGACGGCGCGGGACGCGACGACCGCGGCGTGGAAGCCACGGCGCACCTCGGTGAACGGCTCGGGGGGGACGTCCGGGTGGACGCGGTTCGTCAGAAGGACGTGGACGGCGCGCCGCCCCGGCTCGATCCAGACCGACGTTCCCGTGAATCCGAAGTGGCCGAAGGCGTCCGGATCGAGGATTCCCCTCACGGAATCGGCGTCGCGTGCCGGCATCCAGCCGAACGTCCGTTTCCCCGGCTCCGCCGGAACGGTCCAGGGAATGGCCTCCGCCCCGGGGAGGCCGAGCCGCAAAGGATCGAGCACCGCCGACGCGATCGAGACGACCTCCTCGACCGGCGCGAAGAGCCCCGCGTGTCCGGCCACCCCCGACAGTGCCCACGCGTTCACATCGTGCACCTCCCCTCGAAGCACCTCCGTCCGCCAAGGGAACCTCGCGCCGGACTTCCCGGCCATCCTCCTTTCGTAGGCGTTCCCGCGCTCCGTGGCGGCCGCGTCCGCAAAACCGGAACCGCGAACCGCGTACCCCGTCCGTTCGAGGCCGAGCGGGCCGGCCACGAGACGATCGAAGAGCGCGTCGAGTGTCTCCCCCGCGGCCCTCTCGATCGCGACGCCGAGGAGGATGTAGGAGAGATCCGAGTACAGGGTCCCGTCGGAGGGTCCCGCGGGCGCCTCTTTCGCGATCCGCTCGACGTAGCCGTCGCGACCTTCGGCATCGAGATAGATCGGCCTCCAGGCCGGAAGGCCCCCGCGGTGCGCCCCGAGGTCGGCGAGGGGGACCGATGCGTACGGCCCCGCGGAGAGCTCCGGAAGCCACCGGGAGCAGGCATCGGTCAGAGCGAGCTTCCCCTCCCGCTCGAGGAGAACGGCGAGGATCGCCGTCGAGAGCGGCTTCGTGAGAGAGGCCAGGTCGAACGGCGTCCCGTACGTGAGAGGTTCGATGCGGGGCTCGAGCACCGCGTGTCCGACCGCCCCCCGGGAGACCGGCCCCTCGAGCGAGCCGCTCCACCAGGCCGCTCCGGGCATCCGGCCTTCCGCGATGCATGCCTCGAGGAATCCCCGGACCGGATCGACGCCGCCTCTTGGACCTCTCACGCGCGTCCGGGGGTGGCGGCGATCTGCTCGAGCACGCGGAACGCGAGGTGGAGAGCGCGACGGCCGGTCCTCCCGTCGACCTCCGGGGCGGAGCGGGTCCGCACCGCGTCGAGGAACGCGGAAAGCTCGACCGCGAGAGGCTCCCCCTCCTCGACGGGGAGCACGTCGTGGGCGATTCGCGGTTCCCGTTCCACTCCGTACGTGAGCCTCCATCGCTCGACCGATCGCTCGGCCGTGTCGCAGGCGAGATAGGTCCGGGACTGGAAGACCCGCACCCGGCGGAGTTTCTCGGCCGAGATCCGGGAGGCGGTCACGTTGGCGACGCACCCGGAGGCGAAGCGGATCCGAGCGTTCGCGATGTCGACCTTGTCCGTGAGGGCGGCGACCCCGACGGCGTCCACCTGGACCGGTTCGCTGCCGTCGAGGAGGAGAAGGAGGTCGAGGTCGTGGATCATGAGGTCGAGGATCACGTCGACGTCGGTGCTCCGCGCGCTGAACCCCGCGAGACGGTGGATCTCGAGGAACCTGGGAGCGTCGACCGCGCGCGCGAGCGCCCGGATCGCCGGGTTGAAACGCTCGGTGTGGCCGACCATCACGAGCTTTCCGCTCTCCGAGGCTGCTTCGAGAATGGCGTCGGCGTCCTCCAGGGTCGATGCGATCGGTTTCTCGATGAGGACGTCGATCCCTTCCCGAAGGAGCCGCTCCGCCACCGCACGATGGTGTACGGTCGGCACCGCGACGCTCGCCGCGCGCACCGTTCCCAGGAGGCCTTCGGCCGAATCGAACGCAAGGGCGCCGTACTCCGCCGCGACCGCACGAGCGCGATCGAGATCGCGGTCGGCGACCGCGACGAGCTTCGCTCCGGGCAGTGCGGCGTACAGGCGTGCGTGATGGCGCCCGAGGTGCCCCACCCCGACCACGCCGACCGGGATCGGTTCCGACGCGCTCGCGTGCGTCACCGGCACACCCCCCTCTTGCTGGCCCTCACGAAATCGAGGAAGTACCGGACCTCCGGGACGCCGCCGAGTTCCGCCTCGACCTTGGCCATCGCCTCTTCCAGAAGGAGTTTGGAGCGGAAGAGGGTCATGTAGCAGCGCTTGATCGCCTCGATGGTTTCCGGAGGGACTCCCTTCCGCTTGAGCCCGATCACGTTGATCCCGTGGCTCACCGCGCGGTTCCCGACCGTCGTCACCCAGGGAAGCGCATCCTGGGTCACGACGGAGTACCCGCCGATGAACGCGTGTCGGGCGACCCGGCAAAACTGGTGAACCCCGCTGAACGCACCGACGGTGGCATCGTCCCCGACCTCGACGTGCCCGGCGAGCGTCGCCCCGTTGGCGAAGATGATGCGGCTGCCGACCACGCAGTCGTGGGCGACGTGGGCGTAGGCCATGAAGAGGTTGTGATCGCCGACGCGGGTCACGCCTCCCCCCCCGACCGTCCCCCGGTTGATCGTCACGAATTCCCGAATCCGGTTACCATTCCCGATCACGAGCCGCGTCGGCTCTCCCGCGTACTTGAGGTCCTGCGGCCCTCCGCCGAGCGACACCATGGGCGAAACGAGATTCTCCGACCCGAGAACGGTGGGTCCCTCGATGGTCACGTGGGATTCGAGCCGGGTTCCGTCACCGATCTCCACGTGGGGCCCGATCAGGCAGTAGGGTCCGACGTGCACGTTTCGGCCGAGGCGGGCACCGGGATCCACGACGGCTCTCGGATCGATTGTCGTTGCGTCCATGCGCTACTCCCGGTCGACCATCGCGGAGAAGATCTCCGCCTCGCAAGCGAGCTGTCCGTCGACTTTCGCGGTCCCCCGCATCTTGCACGCCCTGGACCGCAGCTGGAGGACCTCCACCTCGAGGACCAGCCGGTCGCCTGGAACGACCGCCCGGCGGAACCGGGCTCCGTCGATCCCCGTGAAGTAGATCAGTTTGGAGTCGCGATCCTCGATCTCGCTCAGAAAGAGGACGGCGCCGGCCTGGGCCATCGCCTCGACGATCAGCACTCCCGGCATCACGGGGCTTCCGGGGAAATGCCCCGCGAAGAACGGCTCGTTCATCGTGACGTTCTTCAGGGCGACGATCCGCTTCGCCTTCTCGAGCTCGAGGACACGGTCGACGAGCAGGAACGGATAGCGATGCGGGATGCACTTCAGAATCTCTCGAATCTCGAGCGGCACACGATCCTCCTCGCGTTCAGTCGTCGGTCCCGGAGTCCGGGACGGCCCCTCCCTCGAGCGCTTCGACCCTCGCCCTCAGCCTTCGCACCTCCGTGCGCAGGCGGGGCAGGTCCTTGAGAGCGGCTTGCACCCGCTTCCATGCGCGATGATCGGTCGCGGGGATCCCCGCGACGAAGGTCCGGGACGGGACGTCGTCGAAGACCGCGGCCTTCGCCGCCACCACGACCCGGTCGCCGAGGTGGAGGTGGCCGATCACCCCCGACTGACCCGCCATGGTCACATGGGACCCGAGACGGGTGCTCCCGGCGATCCCCGACTGGGCGGCCAAGAGGCCGCCGGGACCGATGCGCACGCCGTGGGCGACCATGACGAGATCGTCGATCTTCGTCCCGGCGCCGATCACGGTGTCGTCGACCGCGCCCCGGTCGATCGCCGTGTTCGCGCCGATCTCGACGTCGTCTTCGAGGACGACGCGTCCGACCTGCGGGATCTTGCGGTGCACGCCGTCCCGCGTGGCGAAGCCGAAGCCGTCGGCCCCGATCACCGCCCCCGAGTGGAGGATGCAACGCTTCCCGATGCGCGTCCGGGGGTAGAGGACGACCCTCGCGTGAAGCCGGGTACCCTCGCCGAGCACGCACTCCTCACCGACCGCGCAGCCCGCCCCGATCGCGACCCCGTCCTCGATCTCGGATCCGTCGCCGACAACCGCGAACGCGGCCACCGACACGTTCCTCCCCAGGCGGACTCCGACGCCGATCCTCGCATCCGGCGAGACCCCAGGGACGACCCCTGGTTCGGGGTGGAAGAGCTCCAAGATCTCGGCGAGCGCGACGTAGGGATGCTCGGCGACGAGGAGATCCCGGCCCGCGACCTCCACCCCCTCCCCCACGAGGATCGCTCCCGCCCGGGTCGTCTCCGCGGCCGTCCGGTAGCGCGGGTTCGTCAGGAAGGCCAGATGGCCCGCCTCGGCGCGTTCGAGGGTCGCAACCCCCCGGATCGTCCGCTCCGGATCGCCGCAGACGCGCCCCCCGACGCGGGCGGCGAGGTCGGCGAGCCGGATCCCCTTGGTATCCACGGCGTCCCCCCGGACTCCCCTACGGGGCTTTCGGCGGCTCCGGCGCGGTCGCCGGCAGGACGGTGTTGAAACGCTCGACGAGCATCGAGGTGACGTCGACCGACGGCGCGGAGAACGCGACGAGGCTCTTCTCGAGGACGATGTCGAAGCCTTCCTCCCGGGCGAATTGTTCCAGGACGCCCATGATCCGGTTCTGGAACTTCGAGAGGGCCTCCGTCGTCTCGAGTTGATCCTCGCGCTGCGCCGCTTCGACGGCGCTGTTCAACTCGAGCGACTTCTTTTGGGCCTGCTTTTCCAACTCGGCGCGCTTCTCGGCCGAGAGCGACAGGCCTTGGGTCTGGAGCTGCGTCTGGAGATCGACGATCTCCTTCCGCTTGCGATCCAGCTCCGCCTGCTTCGCGTCCCGATACTGGGTGATTTGCGCGGAGACGCGCTTGCCCTCCTCCGTCTCCTGGAGGATCCGGTTGGGGTCGAAGACGCCGATCTTGGCGCCGCCCGACTGGGCCAGGGCCGACCCTCCGGCGAAGACGAGCACCAGGGGGAGTATCCATGCACGACGCACGAGAGAGCTCCTTTCGAGGGCGCCGATCAGAAACTGCGCCCGATGGAAAACGTGAATCCGCTCGAACGGTCCTCCGGCAGCTCCCGGAGCGGTACACCGTAGATCAGGCGGAGCGGAACGGGAAAGACCGGGATGTAGAACCGAGCCTCGACTCCCGCGGACGCTCGAAGCTCGTCGAATCCGAAACTGTCGTCCTCGAACAAGACGTTGGCGGCATCGACGAAGAAAGCGAGCTCGAACGGGCCGGCGACCGGAACGACGTACTCGGCCTGGAGCAGCGCGTACCGGTTCCCGCCGACGTCGACGAGGTCGGCCCGGTTCACGAGTCCGTCGCCGTTCCGGTCGAAGTCGCTCGCGGGACGACCTGTCGGATCCGCGGTCGTCTCGACGATCCGCCCGTACTCGTCGAGTTTGATGTAGCGGAGCGGGGTCACCGACCGCGTCTCGAAGATGCGGGGGCCCTGCGTGTCCCCGCCGAGCCAGAAGCGGTCGAACCGGGGAATCCCCTCGACGTTCGCGGTGTTGTCGGCGGAGCCCCCCTGCCACGGCCGGATGTACCCCAACTCGCCGTGGAGCCCGAAGAACCCCCGACCGAACGCCGGTAAATACCCCGTGTAGAGGAGCCGCGGCCTCAGGTAATTGGTGTCCCCGCGGAGCGGCCCGCCCGCGATCGTCAGGTCGACACCGAGCGACCAGCCCCGGCTCGGCCGGTACGGATCGTTGATCCGGTTCCAGGAATACGTGGGGGTCAGACTCGCGATCCGGTTCTCCGCTTCGCTTCCGTCGAAGGTGAACCCGGTCGAGCGCACGCGCTGGAGGTCGTACCGCACGCCGACGCTCCCGAAGATCCCGACCCGACGTCCGAGGGCGAGACCGGCCCCTTCGCTCGTCGACCTTTGATTGGCGCCGTAGTCGACGTCCCGCTTGAAGATGCTCGCGCCGAACAGGTACGGGCGCCCGAGGAACCAGGGCTCCTGGAACGAGAGGACGTACCGGTTCGCGCGTCCGCCGAGCTGGAGGGAGACGGAGAGGATTTGACCCCGACCGAGGAGGTTCCGGGTGGAGTAGAAGCCGGTGAAGAACGCTCCGTCCACGCCGCTGTAGCCGCCCCCGATCTGGATCTCGTTCCGTCCCTTCTCCTCGCCGGGAACGGTGATCCGGAGGCGATCGGTCCCCTCGACCGGCTCGATGATCAGGTTTTCCTTCTTCGTCTCGAAGTAGCCCAGTTGGGTCACCTTGGCGAGGGAGAGGTCGAGCAGGCTGCGGTTGAAGAGGTCCCCCTCCGCGATCTGGAACTCCCGGCGGAGCACCCGGTCCTGGGTCGAGGTGTTCCCGGTGAACTCGATCCGCGAGACGAAGTATGGTTTGTCCTCGTTGACGATCAAGCGGACGTCGGCAACCGTCTCCCCCTGCCGGCGGGTCGTCTCCTCGCGGACGGTGGCGTAGGCGTGGCCGCGGTTCTCGTAGCCGAGCTGGATCTGCTTGATGGACGAGTCGAGGAGACTCTTGTTGAAGACCTGCCCCTTGCGGAGGAACACCCTCGCGAGGATCTGGTCCTCGTCGAACACCTTGTTCCCCGAGACGGTCACGTCGCCGACCCGATACTGCGGCCCCTCCACGACCTCGACCGTAAGGTACGCCCACCGCTTCACCTTGGGCTCTTTCTTCTCCGCCTCCTTGGCGGCCTTCTTCTCCGCCCTCTTCCGCGCCTTCTCCTCCTTTTTCGAGAGCGGCTCGGCGGGAGGAACGGGTTGCGGCTCCTCGGCGGGCGGAGAATCCCGGACTTCCGGAAGCGCACTCGCGGCGTCCTTGGATTTCACCTTTTCCCGGATTTCGACGACCGGCGGCCTCATCTCCACGTCGAGATAGCCGAGGTTCTTGTAGAGGTCGGTCAGTCCGCCGGCGTCGGCGTCCCACTTCGCCGGGTAGTAGAGCGCCTTCGACGAAAACGGCCAGTACCAGCGGTAGGGCTTCGTCAGTTTCATCTGCCCGCGGAGCTGCCGGTCGGAATAGACGGTGTTTCCGACGAACTCGATCTCCTTGATCTTCGTCTTCGCGCCCGGACGGATCAGGAACCGGACCCCCACCGACGTTTGCGTCGACTCCTCCAGACGGGTCCGCACCACCGGATCGAGGTACCCCTTGGCCGCGAGAAGGTCCCGGATCGTCTGGGCGGCGTCGAAGAGGTCCTTGCGGTCGAGCGGCTTCCCCAGTTCGAGCGAGACCTTTCGCTCCTTGAGCCCGTCTTCGATCGCCGTCCGCGTGAGGACCTTGTTGTCCTCGTAGGCGACCGAGGAGAGGATCTTCCTTTCCTTCACCTTGACGATCAGGACCTTGCCGCCGCCGGGGCCGTCCTCCGCCTCGATCGAGAGGTCCTCGAAAACCCCGAGTTCCCAGAGGCGGCGGAACTGAGCCTGCACCCGCCGGACGTCGTAGGGGTCTCCCACGTCGATCCCGAACGCCCTCGCGAAGGCCTCGTCCGTCATGCGGACGAGTCCGACGACCTGGATGTCCTCGATCGTTCCGGTCTTCGCGCGGAGATCGCCCCGGGTCGCGAGCAGCACCGCCACGATCGCCGCGACGACCCGAATTGGATGAACCTTCATCAGGGCAACGCCACCCATTCGCGGCCGGGACACGCCCGCCGCGCGAACCGCCCCCTCGCACGGTGCCGACCCGGGGCGGGCCCGGGAAGCGCGCCATTGTACTGCGCTCGGGTGGGGTGCGCCTCAGTCGTGGAACGGGAGGTTCAGGAACCCGCCTCGGCCTCGACCGCGCTCCGGAACGCGGGTCGGTCCCCTTCCAGGTAGACATCCACCGTGCCGGGAGCGGCGCCGAGCGTGCCCCGGATCAGGGCCTCCGAAAGCGGGTCCTCGATGTACCTCTGGATCGCCCGGCGGAGCGGACGCGCGCCGTAGGATCGGTCCTGGCAGGTGGTCCGCACGAGCCAGTCGCAGACCTCGTCCGAGACCTGGACCTGCACGTTCCGGTCGGCGAGTCCCGCGTTCAGGCGCCGGATCAGGATCCGTGCGATCTGCCGCATCTGGCCGTCCGTCAGCGCGTCGAAGACGACGACGTCGTCGATCCGGTTGATGAACTCGGGGCTCAAGGTCCGCTTCATCTCGCCCATGACGAGGTCGCGGCGGTCCTTGAAGGCCTGGACCCGATCGGCGCTCTTGAACCCGAGCTTCCCGCCGGTCCGCGCGACGTGCTGGGATCCGATGTTCGAGGTCATGAGGACGATCGTGTTCTTGAAGTCGACCGTCTCCCCGTAGGCGTCGGTGATGATCCCGTCCTCGAGCACCTGGAGCAGGATGTTGAGGATGTCCGGGTGCGCTTTCTCGATCTCGTCGAGCAGGATCACGGCGTAAGGCTTCCGTTTGATCCGCTCGGTGAGCTGCCCGCCTTCCTCGTGGCCGACGTATCCCGGAGGCGATCCGATCATCTTGGCGATCGCGTGCTTCTCCATGTACTCGGACATGTCGAACCGGACGAGCGCCTTCTCCGACCCGAAGAGGAACTCGGCCAACTGCCGCGCCACCTCGGTCTTCCCGACTCCCGTCGGACCGAGGAAGATGAAGGAACCGATCGGCCGGTTCGGGTTCTTGAGCCCCGCGCGCGAACGCCGGATCGCCCGCGAAAGGGCCGAGATCGCCTCCTCCTGACCGACGATGTGCTCGTGGAGGTGCGCCTCCATGTGGAGGAGCTTTTCGGCCTCCTCCTCCGCCACCGCCTGGACGGGGATCCCGGTCCATCGGGCGATGACCTCCTCCACATCCGGCCGCGTCACGTCGAGGATCCGGTTGGCCTCTTCCTCGTAGCGCTGCTTCAGTTCCTCGTGCCGCCGCCTGAGGGTGACCTCCTTGTCGTGGAAGGCCACCGCCTCATCGAAGTCCTTCCGGGCGAGGGCGTTCTTCATTCCGTCGACGGCGCGGCGGAGCTCCTGCTCGACCTTCTTGATCTCCGAGAAGGAGATCCGCTTGCCGAGCTTCACCCGCGCCCCCGCCTCGTCGAGCACGTCGATCGCCTTGTCGGGAAGGAACCTGTCCGTGATGTACCGGTTCGACTGGTACACCGCCGCACGGAGCGACTCGTCGTCGTAGCGGACGCCGTGGAACCGCTCGTAGCGCTCCTTGACCCCCTCGAGGATGCGGCAGGACTCCTCCTCGGACGGCGGCCGGATCGTGATCGGCTGGAACCGGCGGACGAGGGCGCGGTCCTTCTCGATGTACTTGTGGTAATCCCGCGGCGTGGTCGCGCCGATGCACTGGACCTCGCCCCGCGAAAGCGTCGGCTTGAGGATGTTCGCCGCATCGAGCGACCCTTCCGCCGAGCCGGCGCCGATCAGGGAGTGGATCTCGTCGATGAACATGATCACGTCGTCGGAGGCGGTGAGTTCCGCGATGATCCCCTTGAGCCGTTCCTCGAACTGGCCGCGGTACTTCGTCCCCGCGACCACGAGCGACAGGTCGAGCGCCAGGATCCGCTTCGAAAGGAGCGAGGGGGGCACCTCGCCGTCGACGATCCGGGTCGCTAGACCCTCGACGATCGCGGTCTTCCCGACCCCCGGCTCCCCGAGAAGGACCGGGTTGTTCTTCCGTCGCCGGGACAGGACCTGGACGACCCTCTCGAGTTCCGTGTCGCGCCCGATCAGGGGGTCGAAGACCCGTCGCTGGGCCATTTCCGAGAAATCCCGCGCGAACTCGTTGAGGAACGGCGTCTCCTTCTTCTTTTTCGGGAGGGCGCGACGCTTGTAAATGTTGACCGCGTCCTCGCGGACGGCGAAGAGCCGCATCCCGCGCTCGGCGAGCATCCGGCCGGCGACCGAGTCCTCGAGACGGAGGAGACCCAGGAGGAGGTGCTCCGTCCCGATGTGGGGGTGCATGAGGCGCTCGGCTTCCTCCTCGCCGAACTGGAGGACCTTCTTCGTCTCCTCGCTGAACGGGATCTCCACGGAGGTCGAGAGTTTCTCGCGAGCGGGGCCGCGCCGCTCGAGCTCGGCTTGCAGAAGGTCCATCGAAACGTTCGCCCGGGTGAACAGCTCCCGCGTCGTCTCCTCCCCCTCCTTCAGGAGGCCGAGGAGGATGTGCTCGGTTCCGATGACCTTGCTTCCCTGCTGGCTCGCCTCGTAGCGGGCCAAAAAGAGGATCCGCTTGGCCTTCTCGGTGAATTTCTCGAACATGGAGAACGGGCCTCCCCTAGGACGCGGCGGCCGGGGGCGCCCCGGCCCCGCCGCCATCAAAGTAAGCCCTCGCTTCGTGTTCGTCCAACCGCCTCAACTTCCCTCCGTCCATGCGGAGGACGCGGTCGCAGCCCGCGGCGACCCGTCCACTGTGGGTCGCGACGACGAGGGCGAATCCCCGCTCGGCCTGGAGTTCCCGGAGGAGCGCGAAGACGGTGGAGCCCGTCCCCGGGTCGAGGTTTCCCGTCGGTTCGTCGGCGAGCACGACCCGGGGACCTGGTGCGACCGCCCGGGCGATCGCGACCCTCTGCTGTTCCCCGCCCGAGAGCTGGCCCGGAAGGTGGTCGAGGCGATCGGAGAGGCCGAGCCGCTCGAGGGTCCGCTCCGCGGCCCCTTGCGAGCGCCGTCGCCCGACGCGGAAGGGCATTTCGACGTTTTCCGCGGCGGTGAACTCCGGGAGGAGGTGATGGAACTGGAACACGAACCCGACCGCCCGGTTCCGGTAGGCGGCGGTCTCGGCCGGCGCGAGCGAGAAGACGTCCCTCCCCTCGAAGAGGACCGACCCGCTCTGCGGCGCGTCGAGGGCTCCGAGGACGTGGAGGAGGGTCGATTTCCCCACGCCGGAATCGCCGACGACCGCGACCGCCTCGTGGGCGTGCACCGCGAGGTCGAGTTCGCGGAGGACCTCGACCCGCCGGACCGGTCCCTCGTACCACTTGACGACCTTCCGAGCCTCGAGGACAGCCTCATTCATGCCGGATCGCCTCCACGGGGCGGAGCGAGGCCGCCTTCCACGCCGGGTAAATCGTGGCAACGAGCGAAACCCCGACCGCGAGGAGTGAGACCGCCGCGACGTCGATCGACCGCGTCCGGAAGGGGACGTGGGAGATGAAATAAACGTCGGGGTCGAGCCGGATCACCTCGTAGGCGTCGAGCCACCATGCCGCCGCCGTCCCGAGCACGATGCCGAGAACCGATCCGACCACACCGATCACGAGTCCCTGGAGGACGAAGACCGACGCGATCCCGCCGCGTCTCGCGCCCATCGCCGTGAGTGCCCCGATCTCCCGCACCTTGTCGTGAACCATGAGGATCAGGGTCGAGACGACGTTCAGCGAGGCGACGACGACGATCAGGCCGATCGCGAGGAAGAGGATCAGCTTCTCGGTGTTGAGGGCGCGCAGGATGTCCCGGTTCTGCTCGAGGAGATCGACGACGACCCAGTCGCTCCCGAGCGTCGCCTGGATCTCGCGCTTGCGGAGCGGGAGCTCTCGGAGCGCTTCCAGGCGCACCTCGACCCAGGATGTCTCCCCCTCCGCGCCCAGGAGGCGCCGGACTTCCCGGAGATCGAGGTAGACGCGCTGCGCGTCTTGGGGGTAGGCGTCGGTCCGGAAGGTCCCGGCCACGCGGGCGGACAACGTCCGTGGGATCGGAGCGAACGGGGTGAGCCGCAGCCGCGGAACGGTGAAGCGGACGGCGTCTCCCTCGGCGACGCCGAGCCGCTTCGCGAGGTCGGCGCCGAGGACGACCCCCGGAGACCCCCCGGGATCCGGCTCCGCGAGGACGGCCAAGGGCTCCGCGCTTCCGAAGTCCGCGACCCGGGCCTGCCGCTCCGGCTCGACCCCGAACAGCTCCGCATAGGCCGGGAGCCCCGCGGCCTCGTTCGCGACCATCGCGGGCGAGAAGAGGACGGGAGCTGCGGCCCTCACCCCTGGCACTTCCTCGATGCGGCCGGCCAGGCGGTCGGCGTCCGGGAAGCCCGATCCGTGGGCGGAAAGCACCTGCAGGTGGGCGCTTCCCCGGAGAATCCGCTCGCGGACCCCCTCGGTGAACCCCGTCATGAGGGAGAGGGCGATGACGAGGGCCGCGGTGCCGACGGTCACCCCCGCCACCGAGATCGCGGTGATCACCGAGAGGAAGCCGCGTCCGCGATGGAACCGGAGGTACCGGACCGCGAGGTGGAACTCGTAGGGCGAGGACATCTCGATCCTCAGGGTCCCTCGCCCTCGGACCTCGTCGCGATCCACTGACCCTCGGCGCCTTCCATTCCGGCGAGCTCCATGCGGCTCCACGTTCCGCGGATCGTCCGGCCGTCGGCCGAGAGGTACCCCTCGAACGTCCCCCACCGACCGACTTTCGCGTCGATCCGTTCGAGCAGCACCTTCCGGTTCACCACGGTCCCGCGCACGCTCCCCGACCACCCGCCGTCGAGAGCGTAGGTCCCGCTGACCAGCGCGCCGTTCTGCGTGAGGAACAGGGTGCCGCGCTGGCCCGAGGGCATGAGCGTGATCTCCCAGGCGGCGGAGAGCGGACCGGCGGCTTCCCCCGCTTGGCTCGTGAGGACGGCCACCCTCTCCTCGAGGAGGGCGATCTTCCGCTTCCGCTCGATGACCCGGTCGAGAATCTCGGATTCCGGCGCCACCGCGTCGCCGCGGGCACGCTCGGCGTCGGCCACCGCCTTCCGTGCGCTCTCGAGCCGGGCGGCGTCGGGGGGGACCTCCCCGCGCAACATCGCGTCGAGCGCATCGAAGGCTTCCGCGGCTTGCGCCGTCGCTTCCGTGCGCCGCGCCGCCGCGGCCCGCAAGAGCGCCAGATCCTCCTCCAGAAGGTGCTTTTCGACCTCGAGGCTCGCCCGGACCGCCTCGACCGCCCCCGGCATCCGGGGCGGCGTGGGGTTGCCGTCGGCGGCCGCGGCGACGACGGCGGAGACGACGAGCCAAAGAACGGCCGGCGAACGCATCAAAGCCTCCCCGCCGCCGCGGCCACGGCGACCGCCTGTCTCGCCGCGGCGGTCTCCGCCTCCGCGGAAAGCGCCAGGATCCAGGCGCCGTTCCCCTCCCGCTCGGCCTGGAAGACGACCGTGCGCCGCTCCTCCGGACCGTCCGCGGCGGTGAACCCCGAACCGTCTTCGAGCAGCTCCACCGCCTGCGCGGCGGCGAGACTGTCGCGCAACCGAGTGCGGTCGCCCGCGAGGCCCTGCAGTCGCACGAAGAGCATGTGGCCGTGAAACCACGGGGCGGTCGCCACGCGCGCGGTGACCTCGGGGGCGCCCTGGCCCAAGATCTCGGTGACGTCGGCCGCAACTCGCCCGGCGCGCGTGCCGACTCCCGAGACGAAGGGCTCGGGGATCAGGTTGAAGGCGAGCGTCTTTCCGAACACGTCGGTCGGAGGGCGCTCGAACCGCAGGAGGCGGACCGTCTGCTCGCGGAGCTCGTCGAGCCCCTCCGCGCCGTGCGCCGCGGCGGGGCGGAGTGCGACGACCGTGACGGCCGCAGGTGCGAGCGGGCGCAACGGGGCCAGCAGTTCCGCGAGCACGACCGCGAGCGAATCGGGGACGCGGACGCGGTGGGCGGATTCCGGGCGCGGTCGGAGTGGCTCGTGCACGAGGATGGAGTCTGCCGGCGAGGGAATCAGCGAGATGACGAGCGACCGCTCCGGGACGCGGAGGGGCGCGCCCGGCTCGCACGAAAACACGAGGTCGTGTCCTTCGAGCGAGTCGGACTCGAGCGCCTGGAGGATCCGCGCCTCCCCCGCGTACTCGGAGAGGACCGTCTCCCCCGGCGAACCACCGAACAGATCGACGCGGTTGCCCGGCACCCCGTAGGCTTCGAGGGCCTCGCGCATCCACGCACCGGCCGTCCCGCCCGCCCCGACGACCGCGACGCGGCAACCCTGCCGGTCAGGGCTTCCCGAAGGCATCCTGCAGCTCCTTGCCGCCCCCCGGCGGACGGCCCTGCCCTCCGGGACGGCCTGCCATCGAAAGGATCCACCCGAGCGGGCCCGAAACGAGGTAGACGGAGGCGAGGGCCGCGAGGGCATAGCGCGGTTCCGCCAGGACGACCGCGAGGGCCGCCGCGATCCCGACGACCCAGACCGAGGAGCGTCGGCTCTTCAGGTCGAAGTCCTTGAACGAGCGGTAACGGAACCGAGACACCATGAGGAAGGCGACCGTCGTCACCAGCGCCGCGACGAGGGCGCTCATCCAGCGCTCCCTGGTCGGCTCCGGGAGCGCGAACGCGACGGCGGCGACCGTCCCCGCGGCGGCGGGGGAGGGCATGCCGACGAACCAGCGCCGGTCGGCGACCGCGCTCTGCACGTTGAATCGGGCGAGCCGGGTCGCGGCGCAGACGACGAACAGAAAGGCGATCAGCCATCCGGTGCGGCGAAACGGAGTCAATCCCCAGTAGAACGCGAGGAGCGCCGGGGCGACGCCGAACGAGACGAAATCGGCGAGCGAGTCGAACTGCACGCCGAACTCCGAGGTGGAGCCGGTCAGCCTGGCGATCCTCCCGTCGAGCGCGTCGAGGACCCCCGCGACGACGATGAGTACCGCGGCGTGCGCGAAGTGCCCCCGCTGAGCCTCGATGATGCAAAAGAACCCGCACAGGACATTTCCCGTCGTGAAGAACGTGGGGAGGAGATAGACCCCCCGGCGCGGATTTCGAACGGTCGGCACCATCGTCGCCTCGAGACCCCGAACTATACCGGATCGGGTTCGCCTCGGCCCAAAGAGCGGACTTCAGCCGCGGCGGAGCTCCGCCACGATCGACTCGCCGGCGGTCACACGCTCCCCGACACGGACGACGACCTCGAATTCCGGCGGAACGTCGAGGTCCACCCGCGACCCGAACCGGACGAGCCCGACCCGCCGGCCGAGACCCACCGTTTCTCCGACCCGCACGCGGCAGACGATCCTTCTGGCGACGAGCCCCGCGACGAGCGTGAACGTCACGTTCGGTCCTCGCTCTCCCGCGATGGTGAGAACCGCCCGCTCGTTCACCGTCGACGCCCGATCCCGGAACGCCGCCAGGAAGCGGCCGGGGATGTGCTCGACCCGCTCGACGCGCCCCGCGGCCGGGGACCGGCAGACGTGGACGTCGAAGACGTTCAGGAAAATCGAAATCGCCGTCGGATCGGCGCGGATCACCTTGCCGTCGGCGGGGCTCACGAGGACTCCCTCGCGCACGGGTGGAGTCCTCACCGGATCCCGGAAGAACCACAGGCAAAAGGAGAAAAGGAGGGCGAACGGCAGCGCGGCCCAGGGAGTCCACGCCCCCGCGAGGAGCGCGGCTGCCCCGAACGCTCCCGCGAAGGGGATCACCGCGCGATCGATCCGCACGTCAGGTCCCGAAAGTGACGGGAGTTCCCGCGTACCGGCGCACGCGCGCCTCCATCCGGTCCTTCAGTTGCAGCTTCTTCTTCTTGACGTCGACCTCCTCCCGTTGCTCTTCGTCCGACAGGTGGCGCTTCGACCGGAGCGAGGCGAGACGGGCCTCGAGCTCCTCGTGCTTGGCGGCCCACCGGCGGTATTCGTCGTCGTTCTTGAGGAGGGTCTCCCGGATCGCGGCGTCGTTCATCCGTACTCCTCGCTTCCGACCGCGGCATCGCGATCGTCGAGAACCGCGGCCATGAGGACCGCGTCATCCTTCGGATCGGAATAGTAGCCCGCGCGCCGTCCCACCCGCTCGAAACCGGCGCCGGAGTACAGGCGGAGGGCCGCCTCGTTCGAGGCGCGCACCTCGAGGAAGACCCGGCGGCAGCCTTCCCGCCGCACGCGTTCGAGGAAGAGCGCGAGGAGAAACGCGCCGATCCCGCGGCGCCGCTCCTGTGGCGAGACGGCGAGGTTTTGGATCTCCGCCTCGTCCTCGACGCGCGTTCCGCACACGAACGCGACCGGCCTTCCGCCGCGGCGCGCCACGAGGGACCGCCCCAGCGGAGACTCGAGCGTCGCAGCGAAGTGCGCCCGCGTCCACGGGGACGGCGAGCAGAGGGTTTCGATGCGCAGCACCTCTTCCAGATCATCCTCCCCCATCGGCCCCGGCGCCACCCCGGCGGGCGGCTCGGAACTAGCGACGCCCGATCTCGGCATCCGAAGGCCTCAGGTAGAGCGGCGAGAGTCCGGACGGATCGTTCGATCCGGCGAGGAACCTCGCGGCCGCGATACGTCCCGCCGCGGCCGCCACGCGGGTCGGGTCGGGGCGCGCGGCCAACGGGAGCCCGATCCGTTCGAGTCGCCCCCGGTGGAGGACCGCCCCCGGCCCGAACGCGATCCCGGGCGCCTCGCCGTACCCGGAGGCGAGCTCCGGCGGGCCGATCCAGGGCTCCCGCAACGCGCGCGGCGGCGACGACGACGCGTCGTACCTCGCACCGTAGACCTCTCCGCGCGAGGCGTCGAGCAGAGGGACCCGTTCCGCCGTGGCGGGACCGAACGCCTCCGCGAGCGATTCGAGCGCGTCGACACCGACGCACGGCTTCCCGCTCGCGACCGCGAGTCCGGCGAGGAGCCCGAGCCCCACGCGGATGCCGGTGAACGATCCCGGCCCGCGCACCGCCGCGAAGGCGTCGAGGTCCTCGCGGCCCCAGCCCGCAGCGGCGAGCGCGGCGTCGACCGCGCCGAGGAGGCGCGCGGCGTGGGAATCCCGCACGAAGAACCGCACTTCGGCGACCTCGCGAACCTCCCCACCGTCCGCTTCGAGCAGCGCAACCCCTCCCCACCAGGTCGACGTGTCGAGGGCGATCCACCGCGTCACGGTCCCCCCTCGCGCACGCGCTCCTCGCCGAGTCGGTCGAGGAACTCCAGGATCGCCCGCTCGGCGTCCCCCTCCGCCGCGAGAAACGCGATCCCGATCTCGAACCGGGCCTCCTCGGTTCCCGCGGCGGGCGGGACCTGTTCGAGGCGCACCACGCGCCCCTCCATCCGCAGGAGTCCCGCGCGTCCTCCGCGGAGCCGAAGGACGACGGTCTCCCCGACCTCGAGCGGTTCGGGGCTCTCGAGGAGCACGCCGCCCGGGGCGAGGTTCGCGGCCGGCCAAGGGGGAGACTCTCGGGGTGCGAGAACCTCCACCTCGCAGCGGTCGGGGGGGAGGTCGAACCGGACGAAACGCCTCCGGTCGGCGGTGTGGGCGCGCACCGCGTTCTTGCCGGAGGCCTTCGCCTCGTAAAGCGCCTGCGCCGCGCGGGCGAGCAACTCGTCGGGAAGACGGGCGTCGGCGGGGTAGGCGGCCACTCCTGCGGAGATCTTGAGTCCGGCCGGCCGGCCACCGGATTCCCTCCGGGCGAAGTGCGACTCGACGCTCGCGCGGCAACGCTCGGCGACGAGGAGCGCGCCCGGACGGTCGGTCTGCGGTAGGAGAAGAGCGAACTCGTCGTCCCCCGGCCGGGCCGCGAGGTCGATGTCCCGGATCTGGTTCGACACGACGATCGCCGCCTCTCGGAGCAGCCGCTCGGCGATCAGATCCCCGACCCTCTCGCGAACGGCGCGAAAGTCGTCGAGATCGAGAACGACCACAGAGGCCGCCTGGGCGTATCGCTTCGCCCGGCGGAGTTCGGCCTGGACCGCGCCGCGAAACGCCCGATCGTCGGCGAGCCCCGTGAGCGTGTCGACGCCGGAGGCGCGCCCGGTTTCGTCCAGAAGCTCGAGATCGATCAGGGTCGGGCGGACGAGGCGCCGGTTCACGTTGACGAAGTAGTCGAGCACGGCGACGCGCAGGCCGACGTCCCGACCGACCGCGGCCACGAGCGCCTCCCGATGACGGACGATCCCTTCCCAATGTCGCCGCGCCTCCGACTCGTCGAACGCGAGGCGGGTGAGGATCAGGAGGAGCGCGGCGTGCGCGGAGACGCCGCTCTCCCACGTGAGATCGTCGAGGCGTCTGAGCAGCCTCTCGGTGTTGCTCGCGTCCTCGCGTAGCGCGGTCAGCAGCTGGTCCTTCAGCCTTGCCGCCTCCTCCCGGCCGATCACGCCGCCCCCCGGTGCACGTCGCGTGGACGACGCGGCGCGGCGAGCTCGGCGCGGACCGACTCCGGGATCGGACCCTCGAAGACGAGCCCGAGACGCCTCCCGGTCTCCCCCGCCTCGGAGCGGGCGACCGTCCCCCGGAGGACGTGCGGGCGCCCCCCGGACGTGGAGTCGCTCTCCCCGACGAGCAGCTCGACCGACCCGTGGTCGGGACCCGGCGCGTCGCACTCGACGAGCATCCCGTCTCGGCTGACGTCGAGCGGGACGGCGCGGCGAGGGGGCGAGCCCGACACCTCGAGGAGGACCGTCCGGTCGCGGCGCGCGGGGTACCGGACCGCCCTGCGCCGCTCCGGGTGGCGGAGGCGGACGCAATTCCGGCCGGCCTCCTTCGCGTCGTAGAGGGCGGCATCGGCGCGCGCGACGATCTCGGTGGCGGTCGCGCCGTCCTCGGGGTGGGAGGCGATCCCGCCCGAAAGCGTGAGGAGGAGACGTACCCCCTCGACGTCCTCGTCGCGGAACCGGGTCTCCACGAGCACCCGGATCCGCTCGGCGGCTTCGAACGCGCCGAGACGGTCGGTCTGAGGCAGAACGATCCCGAACTCCTCACCCCCGTAGCGGCAGGCGAGGTCGGTCTCGCGGATCGAGCGCTTGAGGAGCGACCCGACACGCTCGAGCACCTTGTCTCCGAGGAGGTGCCCGTACCGGTCGTTCACCTCCTTGAACCCGTCGAGGTCGAACAGGACGAGCGACAGATCGGTGCGGAAGCGGTGGGCGCGCCGGATCTCACGGACGAGCGTCGCGTGGAACACCTCCCGGTTGTAAAGCCCCGTGAGCGGATCGGAACGCGCCGACTGAAGGGTCCGCTCCCAGTCCTCCTCGTCGACGACGACCGGATTCGTCAATCGCGGCTCGATGTTCGTCAGGAAATCGACCCCGGCGACCCGGACGCCGGGGTCGCGGCCGAGACGCTCCGCGAGCGCCCCGCGGTGGTCGAGGATGCGACGGAGGACCACGGCGGCATCCGACTCGGCGAGACCGACATGGAAGAGGGCCTCGAGAGCGGCGGAGAACGGGTCGCGCCCCTCGAGGCGCCCCCAGTCGGCGATCCGTTCGAGCCACCGGCTGGGCTCCGGCCGGTCGTCCGAGAGGACACGAAGCAGCCGGGCGCGCGATTTCTCGTCGAGTGGACGACCGTCCACGCCATCCCTCTCAGGGCCCGCGGAGGGGCCCCCCGGGATCCCAGGCCGCGGTCGCATCCTAACACGGCGCGGACGGGGCGCCTCGCTGCATCGCCCGCCTCGCAAAGCGTGGGAACGATCGTCTGAAACTCGGGGGCGCCCCGCGCGTATGCTGCAGCCGGCGCGAGAGGAGCCCCCTCGCGGAGATCCGACATGAGCCAGGCGGCCGAACCCCGACCGAGTCCCCTTCTCCCCCCCCCTCCGGTCCCCTCCGATCGGTCCACGGACGAGCGGCTCGTGGAGGAGGTCCTGTCGGGCGAGCGCGAGGCCTTCGCGGAACTCGTGGCCCGTCATCAGCGTGGGGTCCTCGCCTTTGCGGCGCGGATGACGGGAGATCGCGAGGCGGCCCCGGACATCGCGCAGGAGACGTTCCTGAAGGCGTTTTGCGCTCTCGCGTCCTTCGATCGGAAGTTCCGCTTCACGACGTGGCTTTACCGCATCGCGTCGAACTGTGCGGTCGACCACCTCCGTCGGCGCCGCGTGAGGATCCCGTCCCGAGTCGGGCGGGCCGCCGAGGGCGAGAGTCCGGAGGTGCAGATCCGTGCCTCCGACCCCTCGCCCGACCAGCTTCTGCGATGCCGCGAGCTCGCGGACCGGCTCGACGACGAGATCCGCGCGCTCCCGCCGCAGTACCGCCAGCTGCTCCACCTCCGGCACCGCGGGCAGCTCCGCTACGACGAGATCGCCCGGGCGACCGGCATTCCGATCGGAACGGTGAAAAACAGGATCTTCCGGGCGAGGGAAATCCTCCGGAACCGTCTCGCCGATGTCCTCGACGGGGAGGGCTAGCCGTGGGTGAATCGTGCCGCGAGATGTCCGCCGTGATCGGGAGGACCGTCGACGGAGAGGCCGCTCCGGACGAATCGCTGCGTCTTGCCCGTCACCTTTCCGAGTGCACCGCCTGCCGGATCCTCCTGGCGCGGGAGCGCCGCCTCGCGGAGGCCCTGAACGGGATGGAGGACGAGGCGATCGAGGAAGACGCCTTTCGGGCGCGGGTGATGGATGCCCTCGGCAGCGGCGCCTACCCTCGCCTCCGGAACCGCCCTCGATCCGCGCGTCGTCGCGGGCTCCGCCTGGCGGTCTGGCTCGCGGTGGTCCCCGCGCTCGACGTCGCCCGGCATCTCTCGTGGAGATTCGACTGGAACGGGTTCGGCCTGGCGTTCGGGCGACCCGACCTCGAGCGCGCGGCTGGCCTCTTGGTCGGCTGGGCGGGAGCGGCTGCGTCCGCGCTCTCCGGTGCGACCGCAGGGATCCCCTCCTCCCCGGCGTTCCCCGGTTTCGCCGGAATCACGGCGGGCGGGATGCTCGTCGCGGCCGCTCTCTGCGGGCTCGGCTCCGCCGCCGCCCTCGTCGGGGCGGCCCGGCTTTCCCCACGGGGACTGCGACTCGGCGTCCCGTCAGCCCAAGCGGAGGCGCCGGATCTTCTCCTCGAACGTTTTCGTGTCGAGCCCGGCGCGGCGGGCCGCGGCCTCCCGATCCCCCCCGCTTGACGCGAGCGCCCGACGGAGGAAGTGTCGCTCGAACGCCGCGGTCCCCTCCGCGAGCGAACGGAACTCCGCGTAGAGGTCTTCGGATTCGGTCTCGGCCGGGCCGACCGGTGGGGGAAGATCCCGCCGGGTGACCGGATCGGCGGGCGACGTCACGATGAGGCGCTCGAGGACGTTCCTCATTTCTCTGAGGTTTCCCGGCCACGCGTGGGACTGGAGGGCGGCGAGGGCGTCGGCGGTGAAGCTCCGCTGCGGCTTCCCGTATTCGCGGCACAGGTCCCGGGCGAATCGGTGCACGATCTCGGGGATGTCCTCGCGGCGCTCCCGCAAGGGGACGGTACGGATCCGGATCACGTCGAGAAGGTGGGCGAGATCGGAACCGACCGCTCCGGCGTCGGGCCGCGTACTCGCCATCGCGCGGACGTCGGCGCCCGCTCCGTGCTCGAGTTCGGATGCCAGCCTCCTCGCGAGCGCCTCGGGAAGCCTGTCGGCATCCTCGAGGAAGAGTGTCCCTCCGGAGGCGAGGGCGACGAGCCCGCGCCGGCCCGGTCCGGAGCCGAAGAGGACCTCGGCCCCCCGCTCTCCCACGAGCGAGGCGCACGGAACCGGGACGAAGGGCTGCCCTCCCCGCGACCCGATCGAGTGGATCCGGCGCGCCGCGCGCTCCCGTCCGGTCCCCGATTCCCCGACGATCCACACGGGCGCAACCGATCGAGCCGCCGCCTCGACCTCCGACCTCAGGCGCTCCGCGTGGCGGCTGCCCCCGACGATCTCCGTGTCCCGGACGATCTGGGCGACGAGCGAGCGGTTCCGCCGCTCGAGACTCCGTTGCCTCAAGGCGTTCCGGACGACGACGAGCGTCTTCTCGAGGGAAAGGGGCTTCTCGACGAAGTCGAACGCGCCGAGCTTCGTCGCACGGACCGCCGTCTCCACCGTCCCGTGCCCCGAGATCATGACCACCTGCGCGTCGACGTGCGCGTCCTTCAGCCTCCTGAGGGTTTCGAGCCCATCGATCCCCGGAAGCCAGACGTCGAGGAGGACGGCGTCGTAGGGGGCGTCCCGGAGCGCGTCGATCCCCTCTTCGCCCGATCCGACCGCCGAAACGGCGTACCCCTCGTCGGCGAGGATCGCGGAAAGCGTTTGCCGGACCCCCGGCTCGTCGTCGATCACCAAGACTCGTTCCGCGGCCATCGCCCCCTCCCTCAACTCCGGGACTCGAGCCTCCCCCCGGGGATGTCGACCCGGAAGCAGAGTCCTCCGGCAGCCCCGTCCTCGACCCCGATCCGGCCGCCGTGCTCGGTGACGATCCGGTGCACGATCGCGAGCCCGAGACCCGTCCCCCTCCCCTTCGTCGAGAAGTAGGGCTCGAACATCCGGGCCCGCTGCTCGGGGGGGACGCCGGGGCCGTCGTCCTCGACCTCGAGACGGAGCGACCCCGGCCCCGCCGGCTGGGCGAGACGGATGACGATATGTCCCTTGCCCCCCGTCGCCTCGACGGCGTTGTCGATCAGGTTCGTGAGGAGACGCCGCATCTGCTCGCGATCGACGCGCGCGGGACCGAGGGCCGCCGCTTCCTCGACCGTCCAGGAGACGCCGACGTGCCCGGCGTAGAGGGACCGGACCGAATCGACGATGTCACGCATGTCGACCGGCCGGAGGTCCGGCTCGGGGAGCCTCGCGTAGCGGGAGAACTCGTCGACGAGGCGTTTGAGATTCGCGACCTCGGCCTCGATGCTCTCCGTCGACGATCGCACGACCGACTCGAAGTCGGGGGCGCGATCCTCGAACTTCCGACGGAGGCGCTGGGCCGAGAGCTGGATCGGGGTGAGGGGGTTCTTGATCTCGTGGGCGAGCCGGCGCGCCACCTCCTGCCAGGCGGCGGCCTTCTGCGCGCGGAGCAGCTCGGTGAAGTCCTCGAGCATGAGGAGAAGACCCAAATCCTCCCCTCGGGAGCCCCGGAGGGGAGCGACCTGGATGGAGAGCGCGAGCGCCGCTCCCTTCCGGGAAAATTCGAGATCTCGCCGTCGCCACTCGAGCGGCGGGATCAGGATCTCCTCGAGAGTCCTCGCGAGGGGGTCCTCGCCCGACTTCGCAAGCGCGTCGGCGAACACCGCACCGGAGGGAAGCTCGAACCCCAGGATCCGCTCGGCGACGGGGTTGCTCGCGACGATCCGCCCGGACGGATCGACCGACACGATTCCCGTCGAGAGGCTCGCGATCAGCGTCTCGATCGTCCGGCGGCGCTCCTCGAGGGCCTGGTTCGAGCGGCGGAGGTCGGCGGTCGAGCGGGTGATCACCTCCCGGCTCTCCTGGAGCTGCGCGGCCATCTCGTTGAACGAATCGACGAGGAGCCCCACCTCGTCCCCGGTCGCGGCGGAAACCCGGACGGCGAGATTCCCCCCCGAGATCTCCCGAGCCGCGGCGGCCACCTGCTGGATGGGGACGGTGATCCTGCGCGCGATCGTGAACCCCACCCACGACGCCGCGAACACGGTTGCAAGGCCGACGAGCGAGATCAGGACGTAGTAGAAACGGAGCAGCTCCCTTCGCTCCGCCCGGAAGCGCACGAACGCGTCCTGCGCCCGCTGGACCGAATCCATGCGGGTCGCGGCGGCCCGCGTGACGAAGGTCGAGACGACCGCAGCGGCTTCGGCCTCGGACCCGTCGGGAAGCCCCGGTGGCCACGGGGCCCCCGCCTCCAGCATGAATCCGTCCGGAACCTCGCGAACGCGGAATGCGGAACGCGCCGAGGCGCGGACCTCCGCGCCGAGTTCTTCCGCGGAGACCCGCGCCGCTTCCCCACGGGTCGGGTGCGACAGGACCGGACCCGCCGCCTCCCCGGGGCCCGACGCACGGACGACGACGACGAGGTCGGCGGCGTGGCCCCGGACGAACGCGTCGAGGAGAGCCCTTCGAACCGTAGGGTCCTCGGGGACGGGTGCGCCGAGCAGCTCGCGGGCGGCTTCCTCCGCGGCGGCAAGACCTCGGGACTCCTCGCGTCGCGCCGCCTCCCTCACGATCAGCCCGGCCTGCCGGACCACGTCCTCGACGGGCGTCCTGAGGAGCGCGTCGACGGAGGCCTTCATGAACGACGCCGCGCCGTAGGAGAGGATGGTCGTCGGGAGGAAGAGCAGGGCGAGAAAAAAAAAGACCATCTTCGTCCGGAGCTTGGCGCCGAGAATGCCGCGCTTTCGATCGAGGACGAGACGGACGATGTTCCGAACGAGGACCCCCGCGAAGCTCAGCGACAGGACGACAATGCCGAGGGTGAGGACGGCGAGGACGAGGCGGTTCGCCGCGTACTGCGGGGCCGACTCGGCGAGCTCGGCGCCCGCGCGCCACCCGAGGAGAAGGACCGTGAACAGGACGAACGCGACCGCCGACCAGCCGGCGATCCGTTGCGCCCGGGTCATCGACTCTCCTCCGCGGCCGACACTCCCTCCTCGGGCCACGGCGCGAGGAACCAGCTGTCCCGTGCCTCGTGGATCCGCCGCGCGAGCCGGGCGTGGAGATCGTGCCCGGCGCGGAGCGCGACGACGTGCCCCCGGAGGGGGGCCCCGAGCAACGAGAGATCGCCGGTCAGATCGAGCATCTTGTGGCGGACGAACTCGTCGGGGAAGCGCAGCGAGGAGTTGAGGATCCCCTCTTCGCCGATCACGACCGCGTTCTCGAGCGACCCCCCCAGGGCGAGGCCGCGGGCACGGAGGGCTTCGACTTCCCGGCGGAAGGTGAAGGTGCGGGCCGGGGCGAGCTTCTCGGGAAACGACCCGTCTCCCCAGAGGCTCGCGGTCAGCTCCTGGTAGCCGAGCACCGGGTCGTCGAACTCGATCGCGTAGGTGACCCGGTACTCGGGGCACGGGTGGACCGAGATCCGCTTTTCCCCGTCGACGACCTCGAGGGGGCGGACGATGTGGATGTACTGCCGGAGCGCCGGAAGCTCCCTCCTGCCCGCCCGGAGGATGGCATCGACGAACGGTTTCGCGGACCCGTCGAGGATCGGCACCTCCGGACCGTCGAGTTCCACGCGGAGGTCGTCGACCTGGAGCGCGTACAGCGCCGCCATCAGGTGCTCGATCGTGCGGACGCTCTCCCCGTCCCGCTCGAGGACGGTCGCGTAGAAGCTCGGTCCCGCGAACTCGAGGCGGGCGGGGATCTCGAGGCCGCCCAGGTCCACGCGGACGAAGACGATCCCCGAGTCGGCCGCCGCTGGGAGAAGCGTCGCACGCACGCTCCTGCCGGTGTGGAGCGCGATCCCCTCGATCGTCGCGGCGCCGGCGAGGGTGTTCCGGAATCGCATCGTCGCGTCGACCTCCCGTGAGCGCTCGAGGTCCCGGGGCGCTCGAACGTTGACCCGAGGGAAGCATCATGGTACATAAGGCCGCGTAGAATCTCGCTCCGACGCGCGGTTCCACCCGCCCTCGGGTGGGCCATGGAGTGGGGGGCCTTCCTCGGTCGAGCCCGAAGCCGAGGTTCGTTCCGATCCGTGACGGGGGACCATGAGCCGAGGCGAAAGCGGCCCGCGCCCCACCCGGCGATCCAAGGCGCGCGGCGCGCGGGCGCGGGGACGACCGATCCCTCTCGATCCCGCGTCCTCCCGCGGGGAAGGGTCGGGGGAGGCGCTCCTCCTTCTCGAGGAGGGTCGGTCGCGGGCGGCCCACGGCGACCTGCAAGGGGCCTTCGAAGCGTGGCGGCGCGCGATCGGCCTCGACCCGCAGCTCGGCGAGGCCTGGCACCGTCTCGGGAACCTCGAGGACCGCCGCGGCCATCTCGAGGCGGCGGAGGCGGCCTTCCGCCGCGGGCTCGCCGTCTCCCCCGAAGATCACGTGGCCTGGAACAACCTCGGCAACCTCCTGTCCCGCTCCGGTCGCGCGGCGGAGGCCGTCGAATGCTACCGGAGGGCGCTCGCGGTCCGACCGGATCTCCACGCTTGTTGGTTCAACCTCGGAAACGCTTGTCTCGATCGGGACGACCTCGACGGCGCGCTTCACGCGTACCGCCGGGCCCTCGAGATCCGGCCCGACGCGCACGAGGTCTGGTTCAACCTCGCCTTCACCTGCTCGAAGCGCGGCGATCTCGCCGGGGCGGTCGAGGGATATCGCCGCACCGCACGGCTCGACCCCGACGATTACGAGGTCTGGTACAACCTCGCCAATGCGTGTCTCGACCACGGCATGCTCGAGGAGGCCGTGCGGGGTTTCCGGAACGCCCTCCTTCGCTTCGACGGCGACCCGGACGTCTGGAACAACCTCGGGAACGCCCTCCAACAGGCGGGCGATCTCGACGCGGCGGAGGAGAGCTACCGGCGCGCACTCGCGCTCTCCCCCGACTTCCATCCCGCCTGGCACAACCTCGCGATCCTCTTCGAGATGCGCGGAGAGACCGCGGCCGCGACGGAGGCGTACGGAAAGGCCGTCGCGCTCGAGCCGGACCACTCCACCTACCGCGTGCACCTCGCCGCCGCCCTCATGCGCTCGGGCGAGGCCGACCGTGCGATGCGCGAACTCGAGCACGCCCTCGCCTTCGACTCCGGTCTCCGGCCGATCCTAGCGCAGTTCGAAGAGTTCGCCCGGATCCTCTCCGACCCTCGCCTTCGCGGCCGTGCCGGTGCACAATCCGATTCATGAACGACGCCATCGAAGGACTCGACACCCTCGAACGCTCTCTCGCCGAGATCGCCTCGGCCGCCGCTCCGGCGGAGGTCTTCCGCGCTCTTCTCGAAGGAACCCGGGCGGCGGCGCCGCGGGCCGCGCTCCTCCTTGCACGGGGCGGGACGTGGAAGGGGTGGGGGTCGGTCGGCTATCCCCCCGCTCCCTCCGCGCGTTTCCGGGCGGTGAGCCTCGACGCCGCCCATCCGTCGGTGGAGTCGATCCTCGCCGAGCCCGGAGGATTCGCGAGCCTTCCCGGCACCGGTGCGCTCGCCGACTTCGGGCAAGGGGATGCCGTCGAAGCGGCGGCCCTCGTGCTCCGGATCGGCGAACGCCCCGTGGCACTCGCCGTCGCCGAACGCCGGGCCGACGAGGGCCCGTGGCAGCCGGCCGCTCTCCGCATCCTCGGACACGCCGCCCGGCTCCGGCTCGAGCTGGACCTCGCGTGGAGGCGGCTCCGCGTCCCTTCGAAGCCCGAGCCCCCCGAAACGGGCCGGATCCCCGAACCGCCGAGCCCCGCGCCTTCCCCGACCGAGGCCGCCGGCCTCGAGCCGGCCGATTCCGGCCCGGCGGTCGATCCGGCCCTCGAGGGGGCGCGCCGTTTCGCCCGGCTCGTCGCGACCGAGATCCGCCTTTACAACGAAGAGAGCGTCCTTCTGGGACGCAAGCACGGCGACCTCGCGACCCGTCTCGCCGACCCGATCGAGCAGGGGCGGGCGACCTTCGCGCGACGCTTTCCGGACCTCGGAGAAGATGGGGCCCGGCTCCTCGAGGAAGCCTACCTTCAGGTCCTGGCGGGGGGCGATTCGTCGCTCCTCCCCCGTCGCTGAGCGCCCGCGCGACTGCGATGTCCTCGTTTCGGAGAATCGGGCTCCCCCTCGCCGCAGCGGCCACGGTCGCGTGCGCGACGCTCCTCTGGTGGGTCGTTCGGCCGGTCCGGTGGGAGAACGCAACCGAACCTCCCCCGGAGTTCGAACGGGCACGATCGCGCTTCGAGGCGGACGACCTCGACGAAGGCCTACGAACGATGCGGCGGGCGCTCCGCCGGATCCGTGCCCCTTTTTGGGAAGACCGCTACCGCATTCTCGCCGCCCGGCGTCTCGTCGAAGGCGGCCGGAGCGCGGACGCGGCTCGGCTCCTGCCCGGCCCGCTGCCGGACGACGCCCCTCTCGCGGCGCATGCCGGACTCCTCCGGGCGAGAATCCTCCTGGACCAGAAGCGGTTCGACGAGGCGGAGAAGGCGGCACGATCGGCGTCGGCGCCCGGCTTCCCCGGAGCGGACGAGTCGATGCGCCTCGCGGCGCGGGCGCTCGAAAAGCAGGGACGCCTCGACGAGGCGATCGACCTTCTCGGCGATTCCGAGTCGTGGCCTCTCCGTCTGGAGGCCGCCCGCCTTGCGGGAGAACACGGAAGGAAAGAAGACGCCCGCGCGCGCTTCGCGCGGATCGTCTTCGAGTCGGAAGACGCGACCTCCGCCGAGCGGGCCCTCGACTCGATCGTCGACCTCGTGCCCGACCCCGCGGCACGGTTCGATGCCGCGGAAGGCACGCGGCTCCTCGAAACCGCGCGACGTTGGACCGAAGAGGGACGCCCCGGCTCCGCGCTCCGCCTGCTCCGCTCCGTACGAACCGCCATCGCGGGCCCCCTCCCCCCCGAACGGGCGCTCGAGGAAGCCCACGCGCTCTGGCGGCTCGGCCGGGATGGGGAGGCGCGCGCCCCGGCGATGCGCGCGCGGGAGGGTTCGGGGGAGGCTCGCGACGGCGGGACCTACCTGCTCGCCCGGCTCGACCTCGCGCGAGGAAGGGTGAGCGCGTGGCGTACCGCCCTCGAGTCGCTCGCGAGGCGCCCGGGCGCCTCGGAGTGGAAGCTCCGGGCCCTCAGGGACCTCGCGGCTGCCGGCGAGGGGGCCCCGTCGGCGACGACGCTCGCGCGATACCGGCGGTACCGGACCGCCGCGGGGAACCGGGCCGACCCGACCGCTCTGCTCCGGGAATTCTGGGCGGCGTGGGAGCTGAAGCGCTGGCGCGAGGCCGAAGAGGCGCTCGAGCGGATCCTCGCCAGGGACGACGTGCCGCCGGGGGTGCGCGCGGCGGCGCTGTACTGGTCGGGCCGGCGCCTCGAAGCGACGGGGCGCCGCGACGAGGCGCGGCGGACCGTCTTCGCCGAGATCCTGAGCCGCTTCCCGAACCACTACTACGGGAGAGCTCTGGAGGGGCACCTCGGACGCCCGCAGCCGGCGCCACGCGAGGAGAGTCCGCCGCCGCCCGTTGCGGGTGCGTGCGGAGCGGGCGAACGGTGGCTCGAGGCGGCGCGACAGCTCGACTCGGTCGGTCTCTGGCCCGACGCGGCCGACGCGTACCGGGCGACGGCACGGCTCGCCTCGGTCCCCTGCGCGCGGGACGCCGCGGTCGAAGCGATGGGAGCCGCCCTCCGCGCAGGCTCGGCGACCGACGCACTCGAGTTCGCACATGCCGCGGTGGGAGACCGGGACGCCTGCCCCGTCGACGCCGTTCCGATCTCCGTTTGGCGCCTCCTCTACCCCGCCCCCGCGGGAGATCTCGTCGATCGCGAGTCGGCCCGCGCCGGCCTCGAACCTTGGTTCGTCGCGGCCGTGATCCGCCAGGAGAGCGCCTTCCAGCCGCGCGCCGTATCGTCGGCCGGAGCGCGCGGGCTCCTCCAGATCATGCCGGCCGTCGGCGCAGAATGGGCGCGCCGGCTCGGTCTCGGCGGGTACCACGCGGACCGCCTGTTCGAGCCCGAGGTGAATCTCCGCCTCGGGACGGCGTACCTCCGGGCGCTCGTCGACCGCTTCCCGTTCCGGGGGGCCGCTCTCGCCGCGTTCAACGCCGGCCCTTCGCGAGCGGAGCGTTGGCTCCGCGCGGGCGACCGGGAGGACGCCTTCGTCGAGCGTATCCCGATCGGCGAGACGAGGCTCTACGTCAAGCGGATCCTGACGCTCGAGCGGCTCTATCGAATCGCCTGGCCCGACGGCTTCGAGCGCGAGGCGGCACCCCCGCCCGGTTCGTGAGACTCCATGCCCCGAACGCCTCGCGGTGTTAGCCTCTAGGGTCGTCCGGGAGGATCGCCCCATGAGGGTTTGCGTCGTTCGTTCCGCCTGCGCAGCGCTCCTCGCGCTCGCCTGTTCCGCCTCGGCGTCCGGAGCCGAGATCCACCTCGAAACGGTCGCCGACGGGGTTTGGGTCGCGCGCACGCACGAGACGGCTCGGCTCGGCCTGAACGCCCTCGTCGTGGAGCGCGAGGACGGCCTCCTGGTCGTGGACACCCTCGGATCCCCCGAGAAGGCGTCTGCGCTCCTCCGCCGCCTCGAGCGCGACGGGCGGAAGCCGGTGCGCTACCTCGTGTTCACGCACGCCCACGTCGACGCGACCGGGGGTGCCTCGGCCTTCCCCGACGGGGTCCTCCGGATCGCCTCCGCCAACGCCCACGCGGCGATGGCCGACCCGGCCTCCCCGATCGCGCAGGAGACGAAGGATCGGATCGGCGGCGGAGAATCGTGGACCGAACCCCCTCGCCGCCTTCCGGTCCTCACCCTCTTCGCGTCCACCCGTCTCGAGGACCCACGGAATCCTGTCGAGCTCCTCCCGCTCTACGCGGGGCACTCGCCGGGAGACCTCGCCGTGATCGTCGGGGGCGCAGCGGTCGTCGCCGCCGGCGACGTTCTGGCGGGCGACCGGAATCCGTGGAGCGGGAATGCCGACCTCTCCGCCTGGATCGTCGCGCTCAACACCCTCGCGAAGCTCTCGCCGGGGGTCGTCGTCCCGCTGCGCGGTGAGACGGCCGACGCCCGGGCGCTCCGCGTGCAGCGCGAGGCGCTTTCCTGGACCAAGGGGCAGATCGAGCGCGGGTACGTCGACGCGCTTCCTTCGAACGAGATCCCGGCCCGGGTGCTCGCCTCTCCCGACCTCGGCCGGCACTTCGACCTCGAGGCGAGTCCCTCGTTCGTCGAGTCGGTCGTGCGCGCCGCACACGAGGCGGTGAAGCGCGATCGGAGGAAACGGGGCCTGCCGGAGTAGGACACGCGGTCCGTCAGGATTCCTCGGGCTCCCGCGACGCGCGCCGTTCTCGCCGCGCGTGCACCCGGGAGCGGATCGAGCGCCCGACCCCTTTCGCGCGTTCGTACAGGGCCTTCGCGAACCGGCTGTGGCTGCTCAGCACCGCGAGCCCGGCGAGGATGAAGACCCACCCCTGCAGGATCGGAACGAACCCTCCGACGATCCCGATGCCGATCAGGATGAGCCCGATCGTCCAGTCGAGGAACTTGCGGAGGCGCGCGTTCATGCGTCCCCGGCGGGAGAGACCTCGGAACCCGTCGTCCCTTCGAAGACGAACCGCGCGTCCCCTTCGAGCGTCGCGTGCGGCGCCGCCCCCGGCGGTCCCGGGAGTTCGACCCTCAGGGGGATGCCGCTCCTCGGGATCACGACGATCGCCTCCGGAGCCCCGCGTGCCCGCGCGGCGGCGGCAGCCGCCACGGCTCCCGACCCGCACGCGAGCGTTTCCCCCTCGACCCCCCGCTCCCAGGTCCGGATCCGGATCCGGCCCTCGGACACGACCGAGACGACGTCGACGTTCGTTCCGGCGGGTCCGAACGCCGCGTGGGTCCGCAGACAGGGTCCGATCGTCTCGAGCGGGAAGCGCTCGATGTCCGGGGCTTCGAGCACGAAGTGCTCGACCCCCGCGACGATCCGGCGGCCGTCGAGCGGCCCCTCGGGGGTGTCGAGCCGGAGCGGCCCGAGATCGACGGGGGCGGGCAGTCGGAGCGAAACCGTCGCACCCCGGACGACGACGGGAACGTCACCGGCCGCGGTCGCGCAGACCCCCGTCTGTCGAATCCACCCCCGACGTTCGGCGAAGCGGGCGGCACAGCGGGTCCCGTTCCCGCAGAACGCGATCGAGCCGTCCGGGTTGCGGAACTCGACGAGGACCCGGCCTTCCCCCCCGGGCTCCAGGAGAATCACCCCGTCGGCGCCGATCCCGATCCCGCGCCTGCAGACGGCGCGGATCCACGGGACCAGGCGGTCCCCGAGCCGCACGCGGGCGTCCCGATCGACCACGAGGAAATCGTTCCCCGCCCCCGACATCTTGACGATCGCGACTTCCGGAAACGGCGCCGTCACGGCCGCTCTCCCTCGGATCCGACCGTGGGGTCCTCCACGATCTCGGCGGTCGCTTCCTCGGACGGCTCGCTCGTGTTCGGCGGATCGGCACGGTCGAAGGCGAGGACCCGGTACTCCCAGCGATCGCCGGGAACGACCTCCGCGTCCAGGAAGAGGGGTTCGACCGGCGTCCCCAGGACCACCCACTCCCCCCCGGGCCGGCGGCGTTCCAGTCGGTATCCCGCGAGGTCCCGCTCGATGTTCGGGTTCCAGAAGAGGCGGACCGATCCCCGCTCCTGCACCGCCACGAGGCCCGACGGCCGCGCCGGGGCGAAACGGTCGGTCGCGACGAGTTCGACCTCGGCCGACGAGCGGCTCTCGCGCACGGGAAGACCCGCCGCGGCCTCGACGCGGACCGCGTACCGGTACGTCTTCCCGACGACGGCCGTCTCATCGAGGAACTCGGGACGCGCGATCGAAGGGGCGGTGAGGGGGGCTTCCGGGAAGGGGCCCTCCCCCTCCGCCCGGTAAACGAGATAGTGGGCTTCCGGGGGGTCGGTGACCGCATCCCAACGCAGCAGGGTCCCGTCGGCCGTCGCCTCCGCCCGGACACCGGTGGGAGGCGAGGGCGGAGCCACCGCGACGAGGTCGGGGGCCGCGATCAGCGACGACGGCCTTCCGGCGCGGTCGCGCAGGCGCACCGCGTAGCGGAGCGTCCATCCGTCGGGCCCCCCTTCGAGGGCGGGGAGCCCCGCGTCGTCCACGCAAACACGGCGGCCGGTGACGAGGTCCTCCGGACCGGGGGTCCCGATCGTCTGGCTCCGGACGCGGAACGCCTGCGGGTCGCGCGGGACCTGGAGCCCCGGCGCGTAGGTCACGCGGAGGACCTCGGACCCCGCGAGCGCCTGGTTCGGCTTCGCGCCGCGCGGCTCGGGGACGGTGAAGCAGACTCGCGCGATCTCCCCCGTTTGCCGGACGGTGACCTGCGCGGGGGGGAGCGGCCCTCGCGGCACCGGGGGCTGCGGGGGACCCGCCTTGCCGCACGCGACGGCGGTGAGGACGAGGATCCCGAGCCCGGCGCGCGAAGCGATCGACCTCACGGATCCCCCCTCACAGGACGAAGCGCGAAAGGTCGGCGCTCGACGCCAGATCGGCGACCCGGTGGCGCACGTACCCCGCATCGACGACCACGGAGCCGCGCACCCCTTCCGGCGCCTCGAACGACACTTCCTCGAGGACCTTCTCGAGGATCGTGTGGAGCCGCCGCGCGCCGATGTCCTCCGTCCGCCGGTTGACCTCCTCCGCGATCTCCGCGAGCGCCGCGACTCCGTCGGGGGTGAACGTCAGTTCGACGCCGTCGGCTCCGAGGAGGGCCGCGTACTGCCGCGTCAGCGCGTTTTCGGGCTCGGTCAGGATCCGGACCAGCTCGTCGCGTCCGAGCGAGTCGAGCTCCACACGGATCGGGAAACGACCCTGGAGCTCCGGGATCAGGTCCGAGGGTTTCGCGACGTGGAAGGCTCCGGCGGCGATGAAGAGGATGTGGTCGGTCCTCACCATCCCGTGCTTCGTGTGGACGAGCGTCCCCTCGACGACGGGGAGAAGATCCCGCTGCACCCCCTCGCGGGAGACGTCGGGTCCATGCCCCCCCTCTCGTCCCGCCACCTTGTCGATCTCGTCGATGAAGAGGATCCCGTCCTGCTCGACCCGCGCGATCGCGTCCCGCGCGATGCGGTCGGGGTCGAGGAGCTTCTCCTCTTCCTCGCGCTGCAAGATCTCCCGCGCCTCCCGGACCGAGAGCTTTCGCGGGCGCTTCGGCGGCTGGAAAAGCCCGGGCATCATCTCCCGGAGGTTCATGTCGAGCTCTTCCATTCCCGACTGCCCGAAGATCCGGAAGGCGGCGCTCGACCCCGCCTGGACCTCCACCTCGACGACCGTCTCCTCGATCTCGCCGCTTTCGAGCCGCGCGCGGAGGATGCCGCGGCTCCGTTCCCACTGGGCCTGTGCGTCCGCCTCGCGCGCGGCTCCCGCCGGATCGGCGGGACGGGGCGCGCGGGGCCGCGGGGGGAGCAGGAGGTCGAGGAGGCGCGCCTCGACCGCCGCGCGCGCGCGCTCCGCCACCTCCTGGCGCTTCTCCTGCCTCACGAGATCGACGCCGACCTCGACGAGGTCGCGCACCATCGACTCGACGTCCCGGCCGACGTACCCGACCTCGGTGAACTTCGACGCCTCGACCTTGACGAAGGGGGCCGCGACGAGCCGCGCGAGGCGCCGCGCGATCTCGCTCTTCCCGACCCCCGTCGGCCCGATCATGAGGATGTTCTTCGGAAGGACTTCCTCGGCGACGGCCGGGGGGAGCCTGCGCCTGCGCGCGCGGTTCCGGAGGGCGACCGCGACCGCCCGCTTCGCGCGGGCCTGCCCCACGACGAACCGGTCGAGCTCCGCGACGATCTCCCGCGGGGTGAGGTCGGCTTCGACCTTCCGCGGCTCGACGCTTCCCGGCATGTAGAACACCACCGTCACAACTCCTCGACCGTCAGGCGGTCGTTCGTGTACAAGTCGAGGCCGGCCGCGATCCGGAGCGACTCCTCCGCGACGGCGCGGGCGTCGAGGTCGCTGTGCGCGAGGAGGGCCCGCGCCGCGGCGGCCGCCGCGACCGACCCGCTCCCGACGGCGAGGACGCCGTCGTCGGGCTCGATCAGGTCCCCCGTTCCCGAAAGGAGGAAGGTGCGCTGCCGGTCGGCGACGACGAGCATCGCCTCGAGCCTGCGCAGGACGCGGTCGATCCTCCAGTCGCGGACGAGTTCGACGGCGGCCCGCTCCAGCTGGCCGCGATGCTCCTGGAGTTTCTCTTCGAAGCGGCCGAGCAGGGCGAAGGCGTCGGCGGCGCCTCCAGCGAACCCCGCGAGCACGGCGCCGTCGCCGACACGGCGGACCTTCTTCGCTCCGTGCTTGACGATCGCGCGGTCGAGGCTCACCTGGCCGTCCCCCGCCATCGCGACCTTCCCGCCCCGGCGCACCGTCAAGATCGTGGTGCCGACGAACCTGCTCCGTTCGGTCACGCGCGCTCTCCCGGAAGACCGGAAGTGTAGCCCGGCGACCGTCCTGTGGCGAGGACAGGCCCGACCTCCGGGCGTTCTCCCGAACGGACGGAAGGCGCACGATGCGGAGCGGAAGCGTGAAAACGCCGCCCTTCTCCGCCTTGGCCCGCGCTTCGCAATCCGATGCCGCCGACGAAAGGAGACCGTCATGGCGAACACGAAGACGAACGGAACCGCACGCGCCCTGAGGATCGGACTCGGCGCGACCCTGGTCGCGACCGCGGCGCTCGCCTTCTCGGGCGACGCCCTCGCACACGGCAAGCACGAGCACGGGAAGCACCACGGGCGCCACGCGCCGGTCGTGGTCGTTCCCGCTCCCGTCGCGCCGCCCGTCGTGCTCCGCGACGTGCGCGCCTACGCGCCGTATCGCACGGCGACGGTCTGGTACGCGCCGCACCGGCACCGCCACGTCGTCTACCGCTTCCCGGTGGCGACGGGCCACGGGGTCGTCTATCGGCCTTACGCCTACTGCGACGGCCACCGGTACGCTGTCGTGACCGGTCCCGTCGTCTACGACGACCGCCCGCACGGATACGTGTCGTTCGGGAACGAGAACGTGAGGATCGGGATTGGGTTCTGAGTCCTGTTCGCGCCCGGACGCCCCACCCGAAGCGGCGGGCGTCCGGGCGCGCGCCGCAAGGGATTGGAACGGCGTTTCAGTCCCCCGCGGACCCTCGCGGCATCGGCCACACCGGTCGCTCGCCGCGTCCGGCGGCGCGGAGGACGACGTTCGCGAGGCGCTGCAGGGAGACGAGGTCGGAGACCTTCTCCTCGAACGGCCGCGCGGAAGCCGCCGCACGGGATCGACGCTCCGACTCGAAGATCGCCCTCGCGATCTCCTCCGCCCTGCCGCTCATCCGCATCCGCGTTCTCCCGTGAGGGCCTTCCAGCGATCATCGAGCCCGTGGCGATCGAGAATCGCCTTCAGACTCGCCGCGTCCGGCGAACGCTGCCCGATCAGCGAGACGAGACGTTCGCGGTCCTTCGGACGGCCCGTCTGCAGCATGATCGCGAGGAGATGCTCGTACCGCAAGACCCTCCGCTTCGAGGCCGTTGACCACCGCGAGGGCCGCGCCGAGGCCGGTCGACTCCGACATCGTCCGGAGTATAGGCGAGGGCAGGCCACGAGACGGCCCAAACCGACCCTCACCTGTCCGACTTCTTCCCGCGAAGCGCGAACGCGACGATCGTCTCGCGTTCCCCCGCGAGCAGGGCGCCCTCGAGATCGTCGGGGTCGGGTTCGGCGCGGAACGACTCGACCTCCGCGAGGCTGAGGCCGACGAAGCAAAGCCTGCAGGGCGGAAGGTCCTCGGCCCCGATCCGCACCGGAAGGCCGAACGTTCGGCACGACACCGGGCGCCACGCGTAGAGATCGCAGCTTCCGGTCTCCGGATCGAGCGCGGGGCAGGGCCGTAGGGCGTGGGCCGCGAAGAACCGGTCGAGCGCATCGTCGTCGTCCGCGAGCCAGCCCGTGTCGGGCGCGCCGGGGAATTCCGGCGCGAAGTCCGTCACGTCCCGCATTGCCCGAATCCGCACGGCTTCCGCGCGCGCGGGGTCGGTCCCCGCGAGGTCGGCGAGGCCGCGACGGAGCCTCACGGCGTCGAGATCGTTGATCGGGAACGGGCCGATGCAGCACTCGGTGCAGCCGGGTCGGCACGCGAGCCGGTCCCCTGCCGCCCGCGCACCTTCCGCGAGGCGCGCGTCGAGGATCGCGAGGAAAGACTTGTCGTCACGCATTCGCGGTTCTGGCCCCTGGGCTGTCCCGTCGAAACGAACGGGAGACCGGATCGCAGCGGAGGTCTCCGATGGCGAACCGCATCACCATATCCGTCGACGCGCGACTTGCAAGCCGATCGCGCGAGGTCGCCAGGCGGCACGGTACCAGCCTGAACGCGCTGATCCGGCGCTACCTCGAGTCTTTGGTCGGCGACGTACCCGGTGAAGCCGTGCAACGTGGCCGCGAGGTTGTGGGCCGGGGTCGTCCGCCCCTGGTCGGACTGCCCG
>CAYLHQ010000026.1:0-55324 GCA_964383585.1 uncultured Acidobacteriota bacterium | reverse complement strand
CAGTCCGTCCAGGGGCGGACGACCCCGGCCCACAACCTCGCGGCCACGTTGGATTGCGTATCCTCCTCCCGTGCCCCCGCGATTCCTCCGACCCGGCGACCCCTTCCCGCCGCCGACCGCGGCCGACCGGAACGGCCTCGTCGCGGTCACCGGGGAGTTGACCCCCGATCGCTTGGTCGAGGCCTACTCCGCCGGGATCTTTCCGTGGTTCGAGCGGGAGCGGCTTTTCTTCTGGTTTTCCCCGCACCCCCGCATGGTCCTGCTCCCCGAAGAACTCCGTGTTTCGAAGAGTCTGCGCAAGACGCTCGCGCGCGGGACCTTCGAGATCCGCATGGACACCGCCTTCCGGGAGGTCGTCCGCGGGTGCGCGAGCGCCCCCCGCGACGACGAGGGGACCTGGATCTCCCCCGCCTTCGTCGACGCCTACGGCGCCCTCCACGACCGAGGGCTCGCCCACAGCGTCGAAGCGTGGCGCGAAGGGCGCCTCGCCGGGGGGCTCTACGGCGTCTCCCTCGGCGCCGCGTTCATGGGGGAATCGATGTTCGCGCGCGAGGGCGACGCTTCCAAGGCCGCCTTCGTCGCGCTCGTCGGGCAACTCCGCGCGTGGGGCTTCCACTTCGTCGATTGCCAGGTTTACACCCCGCACCTCGAGCGCTTCGGCGCGAGGGAGTGCGCGCGCAGGAGCTTCCTGCACCGGCTCCGCGAGGCTCTCGCCGTGCGCGCGCGCCCGGGCGTTTGGCGGCTCGGGGGACCATCCCCTATCGTTCCGGAGGGGGAGGCGGAATGAGCGAGCCGGTCCGCCGCGACGAAACGCGCGTTCTGGAGCGGGAGGAAGAGCGCGAGAAGACCCCCGACCTCTGGAACGTGATTCTCCACAACGACGACTACACCACGATGGAGTTCGTGATCGAGGTCCTCGAGGAGATCTTCCACAGGTCGCCCGCCGAGGCGTTCCGGATCATGATGACAGTCCACCTCGAAGGGCGCGGGGTCGCGGGGTCGTACCCGTACGAAATCGCCGAGACGAAGGCGGATGCCGTTCGCGACGCCGCCCGGTCGGCGGGTTTCCCGCTCCAGGCGAGCGTGGAGGAGGCCTAAGCGATGTTCAGCCCTTCGGTCGAGCGAGTGCTCGCCCTCGCCTACCGCGAAGCGACCTCCCGTGCCCACGCCCACCTCACGGTCGAGCACCTCCTCTTCGCGATGGCGCACGAGCCGGAGGGTGAGGAGATCCTCCTCGCCTGCGGAGGCGACGTCGAGGAGATCCGCCGCCAGCTCGCGAACTACCTCGACGAGCACGTCGAGGAGCTTCCGCGCTCGAAGCGCGAGCGGGAGCCCGAGCAGACCCTCTCCTTCCGCCGCGTCCTGCAGACCGCGGTCCTCCACATCCAGAGCGCCGGGCGGACGGAGGTGCGCCAGGGCGACCTCCTCGCGGCTCTCCTCCAGGAGCCGCGCTCCCGTGCGGCGAGGGTCCTCGAAGCCCAGGGGATCACCCGGCTCGACGTGCTGAACTTCATCTCTCACGGCATCCGGAAAACGCCCGTGCCCGAGCGACCGCTCGAACCGCATGGTCCCGCGGGGGCCGGGCAGAGCGAGGAAGGGCCCGCCGCGGCGGCCGACCCGCTCTCCGCCTACACGACGAACTTGACGGAACGAGCGCGCGCCGGACTCCTCGACCCGTTGATCGGCCGGACGGCGGAGCTCAGACGCACCCTCGAGGTCCTCTGCCGACGGAGGAAGAACAACCCGGTCTTCGTGGGCGAAGCCGGGGTCGGGAAGACCGCCCTCGCCGAGGGAGTCGCGGCGCGCCTTCTCGGGGAGGGCGAGCCGGTCCCGAAGCCGCTCGTGGGGGCGGAGATCTTCGCGCTCGACACCGCGGCCCTTCTCGCCGGGACGCGTTACCGGGGCGACTTCGAGGAGCGGCTCAAGGCGGTCCTTTCGGCGCTCGAGCGGCGCAGGAAACCGATCCTCTTCATCGACGAGATCCACGCAACCGTGGGGGCGGGGACGACCACGGGGGGAACGCTCGACCTCGCGACGATGATCAAGCCGGTCTTGACCGCCGGCACGCTGCGCGTGATGGGATCGACGACGTTCGAGGAGTTCAAGGGGATCGAGAAGGACCGCGCCCTCGCGCGGCGCCTCCAGAAGATCGTCGTCGACGAGCCCTCGATCCAGGACACCGTGAAGATCCTCGAAGGCCTCCGCTCGCGCTACGCGGAGCACCACCGGGTCGACTACACCGACGCCGCCCTCGAGGCAGCCGCCCGGCTCGCGAAACGGCACCTCCGGGAGCAGCGCCTTCCGGACAGCGCGATCGACCTCCTCGACGAGGCGGGGGCGGTCGCCCGGCTCGCCAACGCGGCGGAGCGCCCGACGATCGACGCCGCCGAGGTCGAGGCGATCGTCTCGCGCGTCGCGCGCATCCCGGCGGCGCAGGCGACCGTCTCGGACCGCGAGCGGCTGCGCTCGCTCGAGGAGTCGCTCGAGCGGGTCGTCTTCGGCCAGACCGAGGCGGTCCGCGCGGTCGCCCGCGCGATCAAGCGGTCCCGCGCCGGACTCGGACAACCCGACCGGCCGGCCGGCTGTTTCCTCTTCACCGGTCCCACGGGCGTCGGGAAGACCGAGCTCGCCAAACAGCTCGCGATCCACCTCGGGAACGAGTTCCTGCGCTACGACATGAGCGAGTACATGGAGAAGCACGCCGTCGCGCGCCTCATCGGCGCGCCGCCGGGGTACGTCGGATTCGACCAGGGAGGACTCCTCGTCGACGCCGTGCGCAAGCACCCCTACTGCGTGGTCCTGCTCGACGAGATCGAGAAGGCCCACGAGGACGTCTACAACATCCTCCTCCAGGTGATGGACCACGCGACGCTCACCGACAACTCCGGTCGGCAGGCGGACTTCCGGCAAGCGGTTCTCGTGCTCACCTCGAACGCGGGTTCCCGGGAGATGGCGAAACCGTCGCTCGGGTTCGTCCCCGACGACCTCCACGGCGGCGAAGAGGCCCGGGAACGCGACGCCCAGGCGCGTGGAAGACAGGCGATCGAGAAGATCTTCAGCCCCGAGTTCCGGAACCGGCTCGACGCGATCGTGACGTTCAAGCCCCTCTCGACCGAGGTCATGGAGTCGATCGTCGAGAAGTTCGTCCTCCAGCTCGAATCGCAGCTCACCGAACGGCGGATCGCGCTCGCGCTCGAACCCGACGCCCGCGCGTGGCTCGCGAGAAAAGGGTATGACCCCGCGTACGGGGCGCGTCCGCTCGGGCGCTTGATCCAGGCCGAGGTCCGCGACCCGCTGACCGACGAGATCCTCTTCGGGCGGCTCGAACACGGCGGGACGGTGAGGATCCGGCTCGTGGACGGCAAGATCGCGTTCGACGTCGAGCCGGCCGGCCCCTCCTCCGTGAAGGAACCCGAAACCGTGTGACGGGGTGCGCGAGGGAGCGGTTCGGCGTACCTTCCATCCCGGGACCGCGCGGGAAGGTCGAGATGGCGAAACAAGGGTTACGAATCGTGTGCTTCGCGTTCGTGTTCGCCTGCTCCATGCCGGGAAGGGCCGCCACGGTCACCGGCGATCTCACGAAGTGGCATCGGGTCACGGTCGATTTCGTGGGGCCGTTCCACCACGAGATGGACTCGAATCCGAATCCCTTCCTCGATTACCGACTGCAGGTTCGCTTCACCTCACCGGGCGGCGACCGACTCTACGACGTGCCCGGGTTCTTCGACGGAGACGGGAGCGGCGGGGCGTCCGGGTCGGTCTGGCGGGCGCGTTTCGCCCCCGACGAGGCAGGTACCTGGACGTTCGTCGCCTCCTTTCGTTCGGGCGCGGGCGTCGCGGTCGACCTCTCCCCCACCGCGGGCGCTCCGGCCTGGTTCGACGGCGAGAGCGGTTCGTTCGTGGTCGCCGAGCGCGACGCGAGCGCCCCCGGCGTGCTCCGGTACGGCCGCCTGGAGTCGGTCGGGCGGCACCACTTCAAGTTCCGCGACGGTGGGTATTGGGCGAAGGTCGGCACGAACAACCCGGAGAACCTGCTCGGCTACCGCGGGTTCGACAACACGCCTTACGCCTGGCACTCGTTCGCGAATCACGTCGCCGACTGGAATCCCGGCGATCCAGACTGGGACAGCCCCGATACGACGTCGACGACCGACGGGCGGGGGATCATCGGGGCCCTCAACTACCTCGCCGCCCAAGGCCTGAACTCGATCTACTTCATGCCGATGAACATCGGCGCGGACGGCAAGGACACGTGGCCCTACGCGAGCGCTTCGATCAACCGGGACGGCTCGGCGGGAAACGACAACCGCCATTTCGACCTCAGCAAGCTCGCCCAGTGGGAGATCGTCTTCACGCACGCGCAGCGCAAGAGCCTTCTTCTCCACTGGGTGCTGAGCGACAAGACGGTCGCCAACAAAAACGAGCTGGATAACGCGACCCTCGGGATCGAGCGGAAGCTCTTTTACCGGGAGATGGCCGCGCGGTTCGCGCACCACAACGCCATGCAGTGGAACCTCTGCGAGGAGTACAACCTCGACCTGCCGCTCTCCCCCGCGACGATCGACGCGTGGGGCGACTACCTGCTTGCCGTCGACCCGTACGATCACCCCATCACCGTCCACTCTCACGGGAACACCTACGAGACTGCCCTCGCCCCTTTCCTCGACGAGGACTGGTTCAAGGTCATGTCGGTCCAGACCTGGCAACTCCCGGAGGACATCGGGAGCGCGATCGAGTACTTCCGCGAGGAAACGACCCGCGTGGGGAATCCGATCCCGGTGAACCTGGACGAGTGCATCGGGATGAACCAGATCTCCGCCGCGGAGTACCGGAAGCGGACGGTTTGGGACGCTCTCCTCTCCGGGGGCGGCTTCGAAATGTTCAAGAGTTACGGCGACTCCGACCTGGACGACTTCCGCGTGTACGAGACCTATTTCCGCTACGGCCGGTACGCGAGGGAGTTCGTCGCTTCGAACCTTCCGTTCGAGACGATGGGCCCCGCCGACTCGCTCGTGACCGGCGAGGACCCTCTCTACGGGGGCGCCGAGGTTTTCGCGCGCGAGGGAGAAGTCTACGCCGTCTACCTCCCGAAGGCGTCGCCCGAGCCGAGCCTCTCTCTGGCCGATCCCTTCGGTTCGTACGAACAGACCTGGTACAACCCGCGAACGGGCGCCTTCGAAGGGCCCCCGCGGGAGCTCACCGGAGGAGGAACGGTCGGACTCGGCGCACCTCCTTCCGACCCGAACGAAGACTGGGTGGTCCTCGTCCGGCGGAACGACCTTCCCCCCGTCCGCAGCGACGGCTCGCCCACGGGGGTGCTTCCCCCCGGTACCTCGACGACGACCCTCTCGCTCACGACGGACGTCGAGGCGCACTGCCGCCACGCGCCGGTGCCGGGGATCGCATACGGGGATATGCCGGCGGACTTCGAGGGGACGGGAGGGACCGCCCACTCGACTCCCTCGGGACCTCTCGAGGACGGGAAAGCCTACGTCCATTACGTCCGGTGCTCGAATGCCGCCGGCCTCGCCAATCTCGACGACTACCCGATCCGGTTCTCCGTGGGGTCCGAGTCCGGAGGACCGATCGGGGACCGCGCCGTCTGGTACCTCGACGAAGGAACGGGAACGATCACGAGCGACTCGTCGGGTCAGGGGAACACCGGAACGCTCGCCGGGGGAGCGGAGTGGGTGGCGGCGTACGCCGGAACCGGGCTCCGGTTCGACGGGGTCGCGGCGCACGTGACGATTCCGGACTCGCCGAGCCTCGATTTTTCCGCGTGGCCGGGTGCCACGGTCGCGCTCTGGACGAGGCCCGAGCGGTTGGATCACCCGAACGATCAAACACTCTACGCCCACTGGGCGTCCGACACGTCGGCGCGCACCTTCCAGATCCTCGTCACGCCCGACAACAGACTCCGCTGCCGCACCGATCACGACGACGGCGTCGCGACCGCCCCGAGCCCGGTCGTTCCCGGAAGCTGGGTCCACGTGACCTGCGTCTGGTCTCCGGAAGGTCTCCGCCTCTTCCTCGACGGCCGGGCGGTCGCCGAGGATCTCTCGGTGTCTACGCCCCTCCCCCCCAACGAAGGGCTCCACACGCTGGGGGTCCGCGAGAAAACGGGCGAGTGGAGTCAGCACTTCGCGGGCGTTTTGGACGAGGTGCACGTCTTCGGGCGGGATCTTTCCGCGGAAGAGGTGCGACTCCTCTTCGAGTCGATCGGCTGCCCGGACGCGGATCGGGACGGGGTTCGCCGGTGCGACGGCGATTGCAACGACGCGAACCCCGACTGTTCGACCGACTGCACGGACGTCGATACGGACGGGATCTGCGCCCCGCGGGACTGCGACGACGCGACCCCGAGCGCCGGATCGACCGCGTTCGGTCAACCGGTCACCGCCGCCGATCGGGACACGTTCCGATGGACGAGCCCGGCGGACGTTCGGTGGAGGAAGGGCGACATCGCGGATTTCCCCGCATACGGGACGCTCGCGGCAGGCTCCCTCCTCCAGGCGACATCGCTCGACGTCTCGGCCGACGCTCCGGGTCCGGGCCAGGGCGTGTACTACTTGGTGCGCGAACTCGGCTGCGGGAGCTGGCAATCCCAGATCGGGAGCACGCCCGGTCGCGATCGGGACCTGCCGTTGCCTTGACCTTGTCTGTGGACTCCGCCGCTCCTTGCGGATACGATCCGCACCCGAGGGAGGGCGTCCGCATGCGTCGATCGGCGATCCTGGCTTTCCTCTTCGTTTCGTTGCTGGACGGGATCCCCTCGCGGGCCGCCGGTCCCGATCCGGAAACCGACCGGTTCAATCTCTCCCTCGGGACCTATCTCGTTTCCTTCGATACCTCCGCCCAACTCTCTTCGGTCGGAGGTGCGGGGACGGTCGTCGACATGGAAGAAGTCCTCGGTCTCGACGACCGTCGGGCCGACATCCGGCTGGACGGCTACTGGCGCTTCTCCAAGCGTCACAGGCTCGACATCGGCCTGTACACGAGCTCGCGCAAGGGTAGTCGGATCCTGGACGAAGACATCGTTTGGAACGACGTCACCTACGAGGCCGACGCCGCCGTCGATTCGAAATACAGTCTCAACTACCTGAAGGCGGCGTACCGTTTCGCCTTCCTACGGGACGATCGAGCCGAGGTAGGGCTCTCCGCCGGCCTCGCGACCATGCGCCTCGCCGTGGAAATCTCGGGTGAGGGTACGTTGGTCGAGAACGGCGTTCCGCAGGGCGTCGCCTTCGTCCGCGAGGCGGAGGACGTGCTCGCGCCCGTCCCGGTCATCGGGCTCTACGGGTCGTTCGTGATCCGGGAAGGTCTCTTCTTCCGGCCGAGTGCCGAGTTCTTCGCCTTTTCGGCGAGCGGGATCCGGGGATCGCTCGTCGACGCCCGAATGACGGTCGACTGGTTCTTCACGGAGCGTTGGGGGGTCGGACTCGGCTTCGCCCGCACCCGCGTGGAGTACGAAGACGAGGAGTCCGATCCGCGGGTGAAGGCGGACGCCGCCTACCAGGGGGGCGTCCTCTACTTCAGCTATTCGTTCTAGCGGGCGGTTTCGCCGGAGCCGCGAACCACCTCTCCTTCGGCACGACCTTCGCCTCGGGTGGGTCGGCTTCGTAGGCCGGCGTCATGATCTGGACCCCGTACTCGTTGAACACGTCTTGGATGTTCCTGTGGAGTTCGGAGTAGGTTCTCGCCTGGCCCGTGGGGTTGTCCGTGTAGACGTTCAGTTCGTACTCCACGGCGAAGTCACCGAGCTTCCGCTGCAACACGAACGGAGGCGGATCGGTCCGGACCCCGACGGTCCTTCGCCCCGCCTCGAGGAGCATCGCCTCCACCTGCCTCCACGGCACCTCGTAGCCGATGCCGACCGTCGTATGGAGAATCAACCCTTCCCGCCGCGAGATCGTGCTGTAGTTCACGACCTCTCCGTTCAGAATGACCGAGTTGGGAATGACGACCTCTTCGTTCTTGACCGTCCGGAGGTGGGTGACCTGGACCCGCGTCTCGATCACCTTCCCCATGTGTTCGCCGACGCGGATGACGTCGCCGACTTTGAAGGCCCGACGGTAGGTCAACGAGTAGCCGGCGATGATGTTCGCGATCGCCGAGGTCGAACCGAGCGAGAGCATCACCCCGAGGAAAAGCGAGACACCCTTGAAGGCCCCCGAGTTCGCCCCGGGAAGGTAGGGGTACGCCACGACGACCGCGAGAGCGAGGACGACGATCCGCACGAGTCGATACGTCGGCGGGGCCCAATCTGGCTCGAAGCCGGAAAACTCGATCGCCCCGCGCTCGATTCCCTGAAAGAGCAGGGCGATCAGCTTGAGGAGCCAACGGACGACGAACACGAGCACGATCAGGAAGGCGGCCCTCGGCAGGTAGGCGAGGACCGCTTCCGCGATGGTCCACAGCGGCGTCAGGAGGTAGGACACGAGGCTGCGGGACGCCAGGCGCGTCCACGGGAAAACCTCGAGCGCCGCCTCGACGGCGAGGAGCACGGCGGCCGCGACGAGGAGAAAGTGGACGGCACGGATCAGTTGCCGGAGGCCGTTCCAGAGGCGCTCGGCGTCCAGCGTCGGGAGGGCCTTCAGCTTCAGGGCGCGGACCCTCCCGCCGTATCGGCGGTCGAGCGCGCCGTCGAGCCAGCGGAAAAAGCGTCGGAGCAGGAAGAGCGCCGCGGCGAGCACGACGAGGGTGGCGAGCGCGATTCCCGTCGCCGCTGCGAGGGCGGCCGGAGTGCGTTCGTTCCGGTAACGCTCGACCGCGCGACGGATCACCTCGGTCGTCAGCCGCGCCACGACCAACGGCTCGACGCCGTCTTTGGCCGCGTCCGCCGGCGTCACGACCATCAGGGTGCGCCCCCTCCCGACGATCTCGACAGCGCCTTCGCCCGGAACCACCGAAAGCGTTGCGGGATCGAACGTCCGGTCCCGCGCGACGTCTCGGATCCTCCGCGCGATCGCCGCGGCGCGTTCCTCCGCCGGCATCGCGGGGATTCCGCGAACCGGGAACAACTCGATCCCGTCGACGACGACGGGAGCCGTCTCGACAACCTCGGGCGCCTCTTGCGCCGTGGCCGGGATCGCCGCGAGGAGCGCCACGAGGACGATGCCCGATGGAATTCGCATGGGGTGGGTTCCCTCGAGGTGCGATTATCCCACGGCTTGCCCCTTGCGGGCGACCCACGTAGCCTTCGCTCCGCGGAGGGTCATCGATGCGCCCCACGTTCCCCGGGATGCTGGCCGACGCGGGGCGGGATCTCCTCCGATCCTGGAAGGATCTCGCCCTCACCGACATCGCGTACAAGGCGGCCGCCTTCGCGATCCTCACCCCGGCGACCGCCCTGCTCCTCCGCCGGATCATGTCGGGAGGCGAAGGCCGCGTGATCGCCGACGCGGAGATCCTCCGCTACTTCGTCACCACGAAGCCCGGCGTGCTCTCCCTCTTCTTCGGGGGTTCGGTACTCCTCGCCATCACCGCGCTCGAGATCGCGTGTCTCGCCGCGATCGGGCTCTCGGCTTCCCGTGGGCAGCGCCTCGACGCGCGAAGGGCACTTGCGTTCGGCGCCCTGCGGTCGGTTCACGTACTCGCGCTGACCGGGCACATGGTGCTTCGCCTCCTCGCGGGCCTCGTCCCGTTCCTGCTTCTCGGCGCCGCCGTGTACCGCGTCCTTCTCGTGGAGCACGACATCAACTACTACCTGGCGGAGTGGCCTCCGGAGTTTCGGATCGCCGCGGTCCTCGCGGGAGGGCTCGTCGCGGGACTGGCTACCCTCCTCGTCTGGACGATCGCCCGGTGGATCTTCGCGCTTCCCCTCGTGCTGTTCGAGGGGGTTCTTCCCCGCCGCGCCCTGCGCGAGAGCGCACGCAGGTCGTCCGGAAGGCGCTGGGGGGTGCTCGCGGCGCTCGCAGCGTGGACCGCCTTCGCCTCCGTGCTCGCTTTCGCGGCCCGTTGGTTGCCGGAATCCGTCGGGCGCACGATCGCGCCGCACGTTTCCGGATCACTCGCGACGCTCATCCTCTTCATCACGGTCCTGGCTCTTCTCTGGGGTCTCGTGGCGCTCGTGGCGGCCGTAGCAAGCGCGTCCCTCTTCGCTCTGATTCTGATCCGGCTCTACCTCGCCCTCGGCGAACCGCGCGAGCCGCGGATCGCGGAGACGGGCGACGGAAGGCGCCTTCCGCGGCCTGTCCGGATCGCGGCGGCCATCGTCGCCGCGCTCTCGCTCGTCGGCGTCGTGCTCCTCGGCGTCGTTGTCGCCCGTCGCAACCAGCCGGTCCTGGTGATCGCCCATCGCGGCGCGTCGGCGGTCGCCCCCGAGAACACCCTTGCGGCGTTCCGTCTCGCGGTCGAGCAAGGAGCCGACTTCGTCGAGCTCGACGTCCAGGAGTCGGCCGACGGTGAGCTGCTCGTGGTCCACGACGCCGACTTGATGAAGGTCGGGGGGAGCCCCCTGAAGGTCTGGGAAACCGACGCGGCGACGCTCCGGAGTATCGACGTCGGTTCGCACAAGGGGGTACGGTACGTCGGCGAGCGGGTTCCCACGCTCGCGGAGGCGCTGGCCGTCCTGAAGGGGCGCTCGAAGGTGATCATCGAACTCAAGTCGTACGGCCACGACCAGCGCCTGGAGGAGCGGGTCGCCGGGATCGTCGAGGCGGCGGACATGGAGGGGGACTGCGTCACCATGTCGCTCGATCACGACATGGTGCGGACGACGAAGCGGATCCGGCCGACCTGGCGATCGGGCGTCCTGGTCGCCAAGGCGATCGGCGACCTCACCGGCCTCGGCGCCGACTTTCTGGCCGTCGAGGCGAGGATGGCCTCTCGGCCTTTCGTGAGGAAGGCCCACCGCGCGGGCCAAGACGTTTTCGTCTGGACGGTAAACGACCCGGCGTGGATGCTCGCGGCGATGAGCCGGGGGGTCGACGGTTTGATCACCGACCATCCCGACCTCGCTCGCGAGGCGGTGACCGAGCGTGCCGGGATGAGCGACGCGCAGCGTGTGCTCGTGGCGCTCCTGGTGCGGCTCGGGGCGCGGGCGGAGTCGCTCGAAACGGAAGGGGCCCTGAGGCCGTAGTCTCGGCGGGGTCCCGAGGGGGGGTGGCGGGCGGGATCGACGATCCCGCCCGCTTCGAACGAAACCCGCGCTCGGGCTACGGACGCCAGCCGTCGTCGAGGGTCTTCATGAATTCGACGAGGGCATCTTCGTCCGCATCGCTCAGGCCGAGGTTCCCGAGCTCGTCGAAGTTGACCGTGAACGGGTACTCCGGCGCGGGCCAGTCCTTCCCGCCCGCGAGCGCTCCGGCGACGTCCCTCGTGTTGTAGAAGTGGACGATCTCCTTGAGGCTCTTGAACAGGCCGTTGTGGGCGTAGGGAGCGGAGAGGCCGATGTTCCGGACGGTCATCACCTTGAACTTCCCGTTCTCCTCCGGGTCGCCCACGATCGGGCCGAGGCCGAGGTCGACGGGCGCCGCGGGATCGAGTGGGTATTCGAGATTCTTCGGCACGCCCAGGTTGTCGTACGTGAAATCGGTGAAGACGGGCGGGACCCATCCCGGTGGGGCCCACGCGGGGACGACCACGTTTCCGGGGTCCTCGGTCCACTCGGCGATGTGGCAGGCGGAGCACATCGCCCCCTCGCCTCGCGCGAGGAAGCCGTCGTTGTCGTTCTCTCCCATGAAGAGCTCCATCCCGCGGAGCTCCTCCTTCGTGAAGTACCCCCTCGCGATCCGCTGCGCGATCTTCCCGCGCCCCTGGGCGCAGTCGTGCATGGTTCCGCCGGCCGCGAGGCATGCCTGCAGATAGGCGTCGTACTTGGAGTTGAACGCGCCGAAGAGCGGCGTCCGCTCGAAGGCCGCGATCGAGAGGGCGACCGCGTTGTAGGCGGCATCGACATCGTCGAAGATCCCCTCGCCCCACACCTGCTCGAAGAGATCGGCGTACGGAGACGCCTCGATGTCGGCGATCACCTGGGCCTTCGAGACGTTCGCCATCTCGACCGGGTTCAGGAAGGGTCCGAGAGCCTGGTCGGCGAGCGGATCGCCGAGCACCGCGCCGGTCGCGCGGCCGTCCCAGAACTGCCCGCCGATCCACAGCCCCTCTTCCCCATCGAAGTAGAGAGTCGGGCTGTACATTGCGTAGGCGGAGATCGGCGAGTTCCGGCCACCGAAGAGGCCGGGGATGACCCCCTCGGAGACGGGGAGACCGGCGTCGGGATCGTCGAACCCGACGCTCGGCTCGTGGCAGCTCGCGCACGCCTGGCCCGCCGGCTCCGACAGGTTCTCGTCGAAGTAGAGGAACTGGCCCAGCTCCTCCTTGGGGGTCAGGCCGAGCTGGGCGGTGGCGACCCCCGCGATCGCGACCACGGCCGCGGCCGCGACGGCGGTCCACCACACGCTACGCATTCTCGAGTTCGTTTTCGGATCGGACATGGTGCCTTCCTCCTGCAGGGTATCCCTGGTGACCCGGCCCCCGCGCGGAGACGCCCCCCGTGCAGGGCGCGGATGCCGTTCACCGTACGGTGCGGTCCGGGTCCCGCCCATCGGGGAAATCCCTGATTCTCGCGGTGGTCAGGGGGTCAGGAGGCCGCTCTCGATCGCCAGGCGGACGAGACCCGCCCTCGTGCGCAGGCCGAGCTTGGCGAAAATGTGCGCACGATGGGTCTCGACCGTCTTCTCGCTGATCGAGAGCCTCGCCGCGATCTCGTGATTCGTGTGGCCCAGGGCGATCAGACGGAACACGTCGAGTTCCCGCGGCGAGAGAGCGCCCACCCCTCCCTCGGGCCCCGCCTCGACCCGGTTCTCTCCCTTCGGATCCCGGAACGCCGCCGCCATCTCGGAGGGGACGAACGTCCCCCCCCCGTGGACCGTGCGGATCGCCTCGACAAGCTCGGTCGCGAGCGACCGCTTGAGGACGTAGCCGGAAGCACCCGCTCCGGCGGCCAGCCGTACGTAGGCGTCGTCGTCGTGCATCGAGAGCACGAGGACACGGACGGACGGCGTCCGCCTGCGGATGTCGGCGGTGGCGGCGATCCCCCCCCGCCCCGGCATCGCGAGATCCATGAGCACGATGTCGGGATGCATCTCCCGGCACATCGTCTCGACGACGATTCCGTTCTCCGCCTCTCCGACCACCTCCATGTCCGGTTGGGCTCCGAGCAGGGCTCGAAGACCGGCCCGGACGAGGGCGTGGTCGTCAACGATCAGGATCCGGATCTTCACCGTGCCCGCACTCCGGCGGAAGGGGAATCTCGACCCGCACCCGGGTCCCCGACCCCGGATGCGAATCCACGCGCAGGACGCCCCCCAGCAACTCCGCGCGTTCCTCGATGCCCATCAGTCCGAGCCGATTCTCGGGATCCAGTTCCGTTCGCCACGAAAAGGAGTCGAACCCGGCGCCGTCGTCCTCGACCGAGAGGGCGATTCCCTTGTCGAGACGGCGCATTCCGATCCGCACCGCGGAGGCGCGGCCGTGTCGTACGGCGTTCGTGAGCGCCTCCTGCACGATCCGGTACACGGCGACCTCGATCTCGGGAGGCAGGCGGGGGGACAGCTCGGATTCGAGCCCTTCGCAGGAGACCGCCACGCCGAACCGCTTCGAAAAGCCCTCCGCGTGCCTCCGCACCGCCGCCGCGAGTCCTACGTCGTCCAGGCTGCTCGGCCGGAGTCCGACCGAGAGGTCGTGTATCGCGTCGAGCGTGCCGGAGGTGATCTCGCAGAGTTCCGAAAGCCGGGAGCGGGACCTCGCGTCCCCGGCTTCCGCCTCCGCCGCGGCGAGCCCCGCGAGGAGCGATACGAGGCGCTGGCCGGCGTCGTCGTGGAGGTCTCGCGCCACCCGCTTTCTCTCCTCCTCGGCCGAGCCGATCGCCCGCCGGAGAAGGTCTCGGCGTACCCTCTCCTTCTGCGCGAGCGCGACGGTCATCTCGTTGAAGGCCTCCGCGAGCGCCCCGATCTCGTCGGACGAGGTCACGCGCACCCTCCGGTCGACGGCTCCTGCGCGTACCGCGTGCGCCTGATGCAGGAGTTCCGCGATCGGAAGGGTGATCCGTCGGGTGAGGAACCAGGCCCCGACGATGCCGATCGCGGCGACGAGGGCGCTCACTCGGAGAATCCGACCCATGAGTCCCTCGATCGCTCGCCGCGGCGCCTCCTCGCTCAGCCCGACCCGGACCGTTCCGCCGCGACCGACCGCGATCGGGAGGGCGACATCGACGATGGGCCCCCTCTCCGCCTCGAGACGCACCACCCGCGGCTCGCCGTTCGGGCCGGGCGCGTTGGCAACGATCGCGTCTCCGAAGGGGGGGTCGGACCCGAGCACAACCCCCCCGTCGATGTCGGCGACGAACGCGTACACGAGGTCGGGCGTACGGACCCGCGTGTCTTGGAGAACCCGTTCGAGCCCCGCCCAGTCCCCTATGGCCCAGTGGTGAGCGCCGTGGCTCGCGATGTCGGCCGCTGCGAGCCGGGCCCGAAGCTCGATGTCCCGCTCGACGATCCGTCCGAGCGTCCTGTGAATCTGCCACGAGGTCGCGACCGCGAACGTCACGGTCAGCCCGACGGCGATCCCCATGATCTTCACGAATATGGGGACGCGGAGCGCGCGTTCTGCGAGATCACGGACCGGACGGAAGTTCACGTTCCCTCGACGAGGCCCTTCGCCCGACCGCGCGGACCAACCCGCTGAAGATGAAGGCGTGGGCCGGATAGAGCAGATACCAGTAGAGGAGCCCCGCGAGCCCCTTGGGGGCGAAGAACGCCGTCTGGGTGAGGAGCGAGCCCCCCTCCGCGTGAGGGGCGACACGGAACTCGAGCCACGCACGCCCCGGGACCTTCATCTCGGCCCTCAGCCGCAGCGAACGGTTCGCCTCCACCGCCTCGACCCGCCAGAAGTCGAGAGCGTCCCCGACCCGCACCTCGACGGGATCCCGGCGGCCGCGGCGCAAACCGACCCCTCCGACCAGGCGGTCGAGGAGACCCCGTACACGCCACGCCCAGTTCCAGTAGAGCCAGCCGGCGTCTCCACCGAGACCGGAGAACGATCGAAACACCGTCTCGGGGCGTGCCGGAACCACGACCTGCCGCCGCTCGAGGATCATCCCCTCCTGCACGGTCAGGACGACGGGCGTCACGTCCCCCTGGCTCGTCGCGAGGGCGTCGCTCCATCGGGTCTCGACGGATCCCGCGTCGAGCCGCCCGAGCGCCGTGCGCACCGCCTCGGCGTACGGGACCGGACGGATGTCGGGGAAGAGCTCGCGCGCGGCGCCGTCGCGGACGACGACGTCGTTCCGCAGGCCCTCCACGAGCGGACGGGCGATCGACGCCGGAACGGGGGTGACGAGGTGCACCCAGTACGACGAGAGCCTCGGGGTGAGCACGGGCACCGAGACGAGCAAGCGCCGCAGCCCGCGCACCCGCGCGTACTCGGTGAGCATCTCTCCGTAGGTCTTCACGTCTTCCCCGCCGATTTCGACGATCCGGCCCCACGCGGCGGGCCGTTCGAGGACCGCGGTCAGGTAGTCGAGGACGTTCCGGATCGCGATCGGCTGAATCTTGGTGTGGACCCAGCGCGGGCAGATCATCACGGGGACGCGCTCGGTCAAGTACCGGACCATCTCGAAGGAAAGGCTCCCCGAACCGACGATCACCCCCGCGCGGAACTCGGTGACGGGGACCCCGGAAGCCCTCAGCGCGTCGCCGGTTTCCTGCCGCGACCGGAGATGCTGCGAGAGGTCCGCCTCGGGATCCCCGAGCCCTCCGAGGTAGACGATCTGTTCGACCCCAGCGTCGCGCGCCGCCGCCCCGAAGCTCCGCGCCGCCGCCAGGTCCCGCTCGTGGAAATCGGCCCCCCCCGCCATTGCGTGGACGAGGTAGTAGGCGAAGCGCACCCCGCGGAGCGCCTCCGCGAGCGTCTCCGGCCGAAGCACGTCCCCCGCGACGATCTCCGCACGCGCCGTCCAGGGTCTTCCCTGGAGACGGGCGGGATCCCGCGCGAGGCAGCGCACCCGCCATCCCTCCTCGAGGAGGCGCGGGGCGAGCCTTCCGCCGATGTACCCGGTCGAGCCGGTGACGAGGACGAGGCCGCTGCGTTCGCGCACGGTCGAAAGGGTATCTCGCCGCGCCGGCCGGGACTACCGCTCCGCTTCCCGGTGCTCCCGGAGCTTGTCGGAGAGCTTGAGCTGGATCCAGTGCTCGTATCCCGCGAGAAAGAGGCAGAAGTGGAACCCCACCCTTCCGTCGAGGAAACCGAGCCGGAGCACGTACATGTAGAGAAACCGGATCGCCCAGCGCATGGGGAGGCGGGGCCAGACCCGCTGTTTCACCCATCGGCGCTTGCCGAGGGGCCCGCCGAGGGCGGCCTCGTCGGCCGCGCGGCTCCTCCCGGTGAGCACCTGAAACATCTCCTCCGCCTCGAGGGTGCTGTACCGGTTGTGCTTGGCGATGTAGTGCTCCATCCCTCTCCGGTCGTTGTGCTCCATGTCCCCTTCGAGGTAGCCGACCGGGCCGTCGACGAGCATGTGCTCGTGCACCGCCCGCTCCTCGTAACGGGCCTTCCCCCGCCGGAAGAAGCGCAAGTTCCACGACGGGTAGTACCCGCAGTGGCGGATCTTCTTCCCGAGGAAGATGAAATGGCGGTTGACGTGGAAGCCGTTCTCGGGACAACGGTCGGCGGTCGCAACGGCGGTGAGGCTCCGTCTCAACTCGGGAGTCACCGCCTCGTCCGCGTCGAGGATGAAGACCCAAGGGGTTTCGATCGGGAGGGTATCGAGGGCCCAGTTCTTCTGCGCGGCGAACCCGCACCACTCGTGAAACACGAAGGTCGCCCCGTGCGCCTCGGCGATCTCCCGCGTCCGGTCGGTCGACCCGGAATCGACGACGAAGACCTTCGCCGCCCAGCCCGCGACGCTCGCGAGGGAGTACGGCAGGTTCGCCTCCTCGTTCTTCGTGGGGATGACGAACGTGATCGGGACCCGCGCCGTCACCGCGGCCTCTCCCTCTTCTTGAGGAATGTCGCCGGGTTGCCCACGACGATCGTCCACGGCGCGACGTCCCGGAGCGCGACGGCGCCCGCGGCGACGATCGCCCCCGGGCCGACCGTCACTCCCGGACCGACGAACGCCCTCGCGCAGACCCAGGCGTCGTCGCCGACGGAGACCGGCGGGGTGAGGAGCGGCATCGTCTTGAAACGGTGGTCGTGGGTCCCCGCGCAGAGATACGCCTCCTGGCTGATGACCACCCGATCGCCGATCGTGACGGGGCCGAGGTTGTAGACCTCGACCCGGTCGGCGAGGCAGCTCATCGTGCCCATCGTCAAGTTCCACGGGTAGAAAACCCGGCTCGTGCGGCGAATCGTGCAGCGTGGACCCACCGTCGCACCGAAGAGTCGCAGCAGCCACGCCCGCCAGCCGTCGAAGGTGTGGAACGAACCGCGGTAGAGCGTTCCCTGGACGACGCTCCAGAGTAGGCGGCGCGCGAGCATCGCGCGGGGAGCGCGCGAGCGCGACCTCGCGCGCCACTCCTCGTCGCTCAACGCGGGACCGCCCGCGACTTCCGAGTCCATCCGGCCTCCACGCGAATCGGCCCTTACGATACGGCGGTTCCTCCTCGCGCGGTAGGGGCGCCGCCGCCCCGCTTCCCCGGCCGCGGGGCGTACGGGCGACTCCCCGACCACGGCGGTGGAGTGGACCCCCCTCGAGTCTTCCGTGGAACTCGATCACGGACTCCGGCCGCGGCACGTTCGCGGGGAGGATCTCGGCGGCGGGACGGGTGGAACCGGAGCGTGCGCGGAGCGCTCGTCGTGCCGGGGGACGACCCTGAGGTGGGAATCTCCGGGTGACCGTCGGGTGGCGCGTGAGGAGCGTGACGGGCCTTCCCCCGCGTTTCCTGCTATTCCTCTCCCTCCATCATCCGGCGCGCGCGATGTCGGCGCGGGCACATCGAGGGAGGTCGGCGATGAAGATCCTCGTCTTCGGCGGTTCGGGGAAAATCGGTTCGGCCGTGGCCTGGGACCTCGCGAAAGACCCCGAGGTCGAGCGGATCGGGATCGTGGGACGGAACCTCGCGACGCTCGAGCGGGTCGCGTCCTGGATCGGGTCCGAACAGGTCGTCCCCGTGGCCGTGGACGTCCTGAACCGGGAAGCGGTCGTCGAGGCGATGCGGGGGTACGACGCGGCAGCGCTCGCCCTCCCCGATCGCCGGACCAGTTACAAGCTGGTCGAGGCCGCGATCGAGGCGGGGCTCCCGATCGTCGACATGCTCGAGGAGTACCACCGCCGTCCCGATCCCTACGAAACGGAGGGGCTCGAGCTTCCGAAGGGGATGGACCTCCGGGCCTACGGCGAGTGGCTCCACGAGCGGGCCGTGGAGAAGGGAGTCACGTTCCTCGACGGGATGGGGTTCGCGCCGGGGTTGAGCAACGTGACGGTGGGCGAGGGGATCCGCAAGCTCGACACCGCGACCCATGCGGTTGCGCGCGTCGGGGGCGTCCCGGAGAAGTCCGCCGCCGCCCGCCACCCGCTGCGTTACATGATCACGTGGGCCTTCGACCACGTCCTTCGCGAGTACATGATCCATCCCGAGGTGCGCAAGAACGGGCAGGTGGTCGAGGTCCCCGCGGGAAGCGATCGAGAGACGTTCCGGTTCGACCGCTTCGGCAAGGACGAAGTCCTCGAATGCGCCGTCACCCCGGGCATGCCGAGCTTCATGACGAGCCGTCCGCAGCTCCAGGACTTCGCCGAAAAGACCGTCCGATGGCCGGGTCACTGGTCGGGCGTCGACACCCTCAAGGAATGCGGCCTCCTCGACCTCGACCCGGTCGACTTTCGGGGAACCCGGGTCGTCCCTCGCGAGTTCCTGCTCGCGGTGATCACGCCGCGGCTCCAGGCGCGGGACGGCGAGGGAGACGTCTGCATCATGTACAACACCGTCGTCGGCACGAAGAACGGGAAACCCGCGAAGGTCGAGTACCACCTCTGGGACGAGGCCGACAAGGTGAACGGAATCTCCTCGATGATGCGGGTCACGGGGTTCCCGGTCGCGATCGCCGTCCGGATGCTCGCGCAGCGCACGGTGGAGCGGCCGGGGATCGTCCCCCCCGAGGACGCGATCGCGGGTCCGCTCTACTCCCGGTTCCTGGAGGAGCTGGCGAAGCGAGACATCCGGGTCGAGGAGACGGTGACGGAGGCGGCCCTGGTCTGACCGGGAGGCCGGGGTTACCCGCCCCGGTTCCCCTTGGGGAAGATGCGTGTCGGGTGCCCGTGCCCGTGCGCGAACTCCCGGGGAGCGCCCCCTTCCGCCGACTCGACCGACGCACCCTCCACCCCGAGCACCTCGAGCTTGCCCTCCTCGATCATGCGTGCGATCGCCGGAAGCCGCGGTGCGTCGTCGGCGACGTTCCCCGTCTGCCCCGGCCCGAGGTGGAGAACCCGGCCTCCGCCGAGCGGAACCCGAAGCGGCGCGCGGGTCTTGTTCCGGATCTCTTTCATGACCGACCTCCCTCCATGAGGAGCCGCGAACAATGTAGGCCCTAGCCTCCCGCCGGCACCAGAGGAGAATCGAGCGTGACGAGGCGGGTGCAAGATCGGTGGGCCGCATCTGTCGAATGGGGCGACCGGCGCCCCCGAACGGGCGGTCGATCCCGAGCCGGACGTCGATTCGCGTCCCCGTCTCCGGGAGGTCCGACCGGTTCCTCGGCGCCCTCCGGAAAGGAGACAGATTCGGGTTTCCGTACCGGTTGCATCTCCCGGCTCTCTCCGCTCCGGCCCGACACTGGCTTTCCCGGCGCAATCGGGCGCAGTCCGACCGTTCGCGTTTCCGCGATCCGAGCTCTTGGAACCTCGCGGGTGCTCGACGAGCGGAAGAACGGGAACCCCCTCCTCTTGCCCGACCTCGATTCGAAGGACCCGGGCGCGCCGACCCACGGGAGGAGCGATCAACCGACGATCGCGCCGTAGACCCACCCCGAGAGCGCCGCGAGCACGACGACGAGCCCGCAGTACGTGGCGGTCTTTCTGGGGCCGAGGTAGGAGTGGAGGACGAGCATGTTCGGAAGCGAAAGGGCGGGTCCTGCAAGGAGGAGCGCGAGCGCCGGCCCCTGCCCCATCCCGGACCCGATGAGGGTTTGGAGGATGGGAACCTCGGTGAGCGTCGCGAAGTACATGAAGGCCCCGGCGACGGACGCGAAGAGGTTCGCCGCGACCGAGTTCCCCCCGACGGCGGCGCTCACCCAGGACGACGGGATCAGGCCCGCGTCCGACCCGGGCCGGCCCATCAGCCATCCGGAAACGACGATCCCTCCCAGGAGGAGTGGGCTGATCTGTTTCGCGAACCCCCACGTCGCCCGCACCCAGGACACGAGTTCCTCTCGATCGAACCAGCGGACGATCATCGCGCCGAGCATGACGAGCAGTACGACCGTGAGGTGCCAGTGGATCCGGTAGACCTCCGCGAAGACCCCGACCTCGCGGTTGGGTGCCCCCCAGTTCGCGAAGACGAGAATCGCGACCATCGTCCCGAAGAAGAGAGCGTCCTTCGCCGGGCCGCGCGCCCGTTCCGCCGGCGCGTCCTGGGCGAACGGGTCGGGGCCGTTCGCGAGACGGGCCGCGTCCTCCTTGCGGAAGATCACCGCCATGAGGACGCCCACGAGGAGCGCGAACCCCACGGCGCCGACCGCCCGGGCCGTCCCCAGTCGCATCCCGAGCACGCGAGCGGTGAGGATCATCGCGAGGACGTTGATGGCGGGGCCGGAGTAGAGAAACGCCGTGGCCGGACCGAGCCCCGCCCCCCGCCTGTAAATCCCCGCGAAGAGCGGGAGGACCGTGCAGGAGCAGACGGCGAGGATGCTCCCCGAGACGGACGCGACGCCGTACGCGACCGGCCGCGGCGCCCGGGAGCCGAGATATCGCGTCACCGCGCCTTGGCTCACGAACTGCCCGATCGCTCCCGCGATGAAGAACGCCGGGACGAGGCACAGGAGCACGTGCTCCCGCGCGTAGTCCTTGACGAGAAAGAGCCCTTCGAGAAACGCCTTCTGCGTGCGGGGCGCCTCGATCGGGAGGAAGTACGCCACCCCGAACGCCGCGAGCAGGAGAAAGAGCTTCGTGCGTTCCTTCACCGCGGAGCCTGGGATCCGTCGAGACCGAGGAGTTTTCGGACCTCCTCTGCCTTCGGGATGTGCCCGGACAGGACGACGCGCCCGTCGAAGGCGATCGCCGGCGTGTTCAGCACGCCCAGTTCGACCATGCGATCGATCGACGTCGTCTTCTGCACGACGCAGCCGAGCTTGGCCCCGTCGACGACGTGCTGGACCACGCGATGCGTCTCGTGGCAGCGGGGGCAGCCGGGGCCGAGGACTTCGATGACTTGAACGGAAATGGCCATGGTTCCTCCGTGGGCTAGAGACCGAGCCCGAAAATCTTTGTCGCTAGGAAATAGAGACCGATCCCGATGAAGAGGAGGCCGGTGAGGCGGCGCGCCCCGCGCTCGACCCGGGTGACCGCCTGGAACCACCGCCCCAACTGCCCGACGCCGAGCCCGAGGGCGATCGCCACGCCGACGACCGGGAGGCCGGTCCCCAGACCGAAGAACGCCGGGACCACGATCGCGGACCGTGAGCTCACGGAGAGAGGGATCAGGCTCCCGAAGAAGAGCCCGGCGGAGACCGGACAGAACGACAGAGCGAAGAGTATGCCGAGGAGACCGGCCCCGCCGAGGCCGGCGCGCGCGGCGCGCTCCCGCAGGGCGGCGCCCCTCCGACCCCAGTCGAGCTTCGGCATCGGGATCCACCCGAGCACGACGGCGCCGACGACGATCAGGAGCGGACCGAGCAGCCGGTTCATCCCGTCCTGCAGGAACGACGCGACCGCAGGGATCGAGAGCAGGCTCGAGACGACGAGGGCGGCCACGCCGACGTAGGCGAGCATCCGGCCGAGTGCGTACAGGAGTCCCGACGCGAGGACCCTGGGCGCGCTCTCGAGGTCCTTTCCGATGTAGGAGATCGCCGCGACGTTCGTCGCGAGCGGGCACGGGCTGACGGCCGCGAGCGTCCCCAGCCAGAACGCGGCCGTCGAGGCGGCGATCAGCTCGCTCACGGGGCCGCCGCGAGATACTCGTGGACCTCCCGCTTCACGTACTGGCGGAACGCCACGTCGTCCCGGAGGAGCTCCCAGATTCGCGGCAGGTTCTTCCAGCGGACTTCCTTCCCGTTGCGCAGGTCGACGACGACCAGGGACTTCGTGTAGAGCTGGTAGTCCTCGACGAAGTGGCGGTTCGCAGCGTCGTCGAGATTGAGGCTCTTCCACTCGAGCGCTCCCGCGCCGAGCTCTCGCGCGAACCCCTCGCGCACCGCTTCCTCGGAGAGGGCCTCGATCTTCTTGCAGGAGGCGCAGCGCTGCGTGGTGTAAAAGTAGTACACCCGCACGACGTGGCCGGTCGAGGCGGTGGCCTGGGTCTCGGCGGAAACGGCGGGAGACGCCGCGAGGCCGATGAGCAGGAGGGAGAGCATCGGGAACCGACTCATGGTGTGGAATCCTCGTTCACCCGCGGTAGCAGGCGCTCAACTCCTCGAGGTCCCGGCGGCGGACGTCCCGGACCTTCCGGCGGTCCATCGCGATTCGGGAGTCGCCGCGCGCCTCGTCCAGGATCCAGTCGAGGGCGCGTGCGACCGCGGGGTTCGTCGCCGCGCGGGGCAACCCGTAGAACCGCCACTTCCCTTCCCGGCGCCGGACGACGAGCCCCGTCCGCTCGAGGATGTCCATGTGCTTCGACACCGTCGCAGGGGAGAGGCCGAGGACGTGGATGAGCTGGCAGAGGCAGAGCTCGCCGTCCTTGACGGCCACGAGGGCCCGGACCCGGTTCTCGTCGCTCAGGGCCTTCGCGATCGAGACGACATCCCGCACAGGATTGCTCCGTTGCTTCGTCAGGCATCGAAGCGTATCGCTTCCGAAAAGATCCTGCAATGGACCCCGCGATCTGCGGCGGTGCTGGGGCGGCCGCGGCGCGCCATCGCCGGGGGTCGCGCCGCCCACCGGGCCGATCCTATTCTCGAGACCGGGTCGAAACAAGCGGCCGAGGACTCGGACGCACCCCGACCCATGCGTACAGCGCGGGCAGCACCACGAGCGTGAGCAGCGTGGAGGAGATCAGCCCTCCGATCACGACCGTGGCGAGCGGACGTTGGACCTCCGCCCCTGCGGACGTCGAAAGCGCCATCGGGACGAAACCGAGCGAGGCGACCAGCGCCGTCATCAGCACGGGGCGCAACCGCTCGGAAGCCCCGGCCTGCACGGCATCGACGAGTTCACGTCCTTCGTCCTGGAATCGGCGGATCGCCGACACCATGACCACCCCGTTCAGCACCGCGACGCCGAACAGGGCGATGAACCCGACACCGGCGGAGATCGAGAACGGAATCCCCCGGAGCCAGAGCGCCACGACGCCGCCGACCGCGGCGAGCGGAACCCCGGTGTAGATCAGGAGGGCAACGCGCACCGATCCGAAGGCCGCGTACAGGAGGGCGAAGATCGCGAGAAGGGCGATCGGTACGACGACGAGCAGTCGATTCCGCCCCCTCTCGAGCTGCTCGAAGGCGCCGCCCCACTCGAGATAGTAGCCGTCGGGCTTCTCGAGTTCGCGCTCGAGCAGGTCGCGCGCCTCCCGGACGAACGACTCCAGATCCCGTCCGCGGACGTTCGCCTCGACGTTCAGGCGGCGCTGCCCGAACTCCCGGCTGATCTGCGCCGGGCCCTCCTCGACGCGAATCTCCGCGAGTTGGGCGAGCGGTACCGGATGCCCGTCGAGGTCCATCACCGGGAGGTTCCGGATGGCGTCGAGGTCCGCCTGAAGCGGCAGGCGAACTTGACGACGATGTCGTAGCGCCGGACCCCGTCCATCACGACCCCCACGACCCGCCCCGCGCGGATCGCCTCGACGGCGCCGAGCACATCGTCGACCTGGATCCCGTGCCGGGCGATCCGGGCATGGTCGAGCACGATCCGGAGCACCGGCAATCCCTGCACTTGATCGGCGCGCACGTCGGCCGCCCCGGGGACCTCGCGGATCAACGCGGCGACCCGACGACCGAGACGCTCGAGGACGTCGAGATCGTCTCCGAACACGCGGACCGCAACGTCCGATCGAACCCCCGCGATCAGCTCGTTGAAGCGCATCTCGATCGGCTGGGTGAAGGAGAACCCCATGCCGGGAACCCGTTCCTCGAGCGTCGCGGCCATCGCCTCGACGAGTTCGGCCTTGGTCCGACCGGGACTCCACTCCTTCTTCGGTCTCAGGTTGACGAACACGTCGGACAGTTCGATCCCCATGACGTCGGTGGCGACTTCCGGGGATCCGATCCGGGTCACGACGTGCTCGACCTCCGGAAACTCGAGCAGCACGCGCTCCACCTCTCGCCCCGCTTCGACCGAATGGGTCATCGACGAGCTCTGCAGCCGGAGGGTCTGGACCACCACGTCCCCTTCGTCGAGCGTGGGGAGGAACTCCCCTCCCAGGTACGGGAACAGGAGGCCGGCGCCGAATACCGCCCCGAGCGCTCCGCCGGCGACGATTCGACGTCTCCGCATCGCCCAGGCCAGCGTCGGCCGGTAGAGGCGTCTCGCGAAGGCGATCACCCGGGTCTCGCGTTCGACCACTCCCCTGCGGAAGGCGAGGCTGGCGAGCACGGGCATCACCGTCAGCGAGAGAAGCAGCGAACCCAGGAGGGCGAACACCACCGTCCACGCCATCGGCCGGAACATCCTGCCTTCGGTCCCGGTCAGCGTGAGGATCGGTAGGTAGACGATGAGGACGATCGAGACGGCGAAGGTCACCGGGCGGCCAACCTCGACTGCTGCCTTCCGAACGGCCTCCAGAGTCGCGACGCCGTCTCTGCCCCGCTCGGAAAGGCGCCGGACGATGTTCTCGACCATGACCACCGAACCGTCCACGACCAGGCCGAAGTCGATGGCGCCGAGGCTCATCAGGTTCCCGGAGATGCCGCCGACCAGCATTCCGCAGAACGCGAACAGCATCGACAGCGGGATGGCGGCCGCCACGATCAGTCCGCCCCTGAGGCTTCCCAGCAGCAAGAGCAATACGAGGACGACGAGCAGGCCTCCCTCCGTGAGGTTCGTGACGACGGTCCGAATCGAGCGGCGCACGAGCTCGGAACGGTCGTAGTACGTTCGGATGGCGACCCCCGGCGGCAGATCGCGCTCGATCTCGGCAAGCCGCGCCTTGACCCTTCGCGTGACCTCGAGCGCGTTTTCGCCCGCGAGCATCTGCACGAGTCCGATGACGGTCTCCCCGCGGCCGTCGGCCGTCGCGGCGCCCCGCCGCGGCATCGCGCCCTCGACGACGCGCGCCACCTCGCGGACCCGGATCGGGGTCCCTTCGCGCACCGCGACGACGACCTCCTCGAGATCCCCGATCGACCCGATCAAACCCTCCCCTCGAATCAGGAGTTGCTCGCGATGCCGCTCCAGATAGGCGCTCCCGGCCATCGCGTTGTTCTTCTCGACCGCCTCGAACACGGCGGCGAGCGAGATCCCGTACGCGACGAGCTTCTCCGGCCAGACCTCGACCTGGAACTGCTTGGCGAGGCCGCCCCAGGCGTTGACCTCGACCACCCCCGGCACCTGTCGAAGGCGGAACGCGATCTGCCAGTCGAGCAGGCTCCGCAGCTCCATCGGGGAGAGATCGTCCGACTCGACCGTGAAGTGGAAGATCTCCCCGAGTCCGGTGATCGGCGGGATCATCTCGGGGCTGCCGAATGCGGGCGGGATCTTCTCCCGCGCCTCCGGAAGCCGTTCCTGCAGGAGCTGCCTCGCGAAGAAGAGCGGCGTTCCGTCCTCGAAGACGACCGTCACGGACGAGATCCCGTTCCGCGAGATCGAGCGCAACTCGGTGACGTTCGGCAACCCGCTCATCGCGGCTTCGATCGGGTAGGTCAGGTATTGCTCGACCTCGACCGGCCCGAGCGCCGGGGCGGAGGCCACGATCTGGACCTGGACGTTCGTGACGTCGGGCACGGCGTCGATCGGAAGGCGGTTCATGGCGACGAGTCCGCCCGCCACGAGGATCGCGACCAGAAGCAGCACGAACAGCCGGTTGGCGAGGGCCCATTCGATGAGTCGCGCGGCCATCAGTGCGCGTGCCCTTCGAGGCCGCTCTTCTCGACCTCCGACTTGAGCGTGAACACGCCCGACACGGCGATCGGCTCGCCTACCACGACGCCGGAACGGATTTCGACCCACTCCCCCTCGGTCCGGCCCGGCACGACCGGCCGGACCTCGAACGTGCCTCCATCGACCCGGATGAACACGACGCTCGCTCCGTCGATCTCGGCGACCGCGCGCGCCGGGACCGCCGGCCCCGTGGGCGCCGCAGCCGAGGGCCCGGCCTCGATCGTCGCGTAGACGAACATCCCGGGCTTCAGATCCCCGTGTGCGTTGTCGATGACCGCCCTCGCCCGGACCGTCCTGCTGTGGGGATCGAGCACCTCCCCCACGAAATCGATCGTCCCCCGGAATCGATCGTCCGGGTGGGACTCGCAGGTCAGCGTGACGGCGGCGCCCTCGGCGACCGCCGGGAGGTCCTTCTCGAAGACCTGCAGAAAGAGCCACAACGTATCGAGCGAGGCGACGGTGAACAGCTCGTCGTCCGGCCCGACGACGCGTCCCGGAATGGCCCGCCGTTCGGTGACCCGGCCCTCGAGAGGCGCTCGCACGGGGTAGACGTGTCCGACCTCGGAGGCGTCCCCCGACAGGGACCGAATGTCCTCCTGGGAGAGCCCGAGAATGTGCAGCTTCTGCTCGGCCGTCTCGAGGTCGGCCTCCGCGGCCCGCAGGTCCGCCTCGCGGCGGAGGAGTTCCCCGCGGCTGATCGCCTTCCCCTCGAGCAGCAACAGGGCACGGTCGTGCTCCGCCTTTCGTAGACGGCTCATGCCGACCGCCCGGCGATAGTCGGCCTGGGCGGCGCCGAGATCCGGGCTATCGATCCAGGCGAGTGCGTCGCCCCTCGCGACGTGCTGCCCGTAGTCGGCGACGACCTCGGCGATGCGGCCCCCGACGCGCGCAGTGGCGATCGCCATCTTTCGTTCGTCGTACGACAGGGTGCCGGTCACCCGGACGCTGGGTGCGAACGCTCGCGCCTCGACCGGGGCCACCGTGACGCCGCTCGCGGCGTATGCCGCGTCCGAAAGGCTTACGCGCCGAGCCTCGTCCTCTTCGTGCTCCGGGTGATCGTCGCGGCTCGGCTCGGGCGCCGGAGTCGTGCACGCGACGGAGAGAGACAGGAGGATCGCGGCTGCGAGCGTCTGTTCAACGTGCTTCATGGTCGCTCTCCCTTCCGATCGGCCCGCCGATGAGGCGTTCGATTTCGGCGCGGGCCAGCCTCAGGGCCGCCCGTGCGTCCGTCTCGGCGAGCCGCACCTCCACGTTCGAGCGCTGGGCGTCGAGCACCTCGAGGAGGCCCGCTTCCCCGTTCTCGAAGCGGAACGTCGCGATGCGCAGGGCCTCCTCCGCCGCGGCGTTCCATCCCTCGGCGTGCAGCGCGATCGCGGCGCGAGCTCGCCGGTACTCGGTCGCCGCCAGCGACAACTCCGTCTCGAGATCGACCAACAAGGCGTCCATCTCATGGGCGGCGCGGCGGCGATGCGCGGTCGCGGCCTCGACCGCGCCGCGGTTCCGGTTCCAGAGCGGGATTTTGAGACCGACTCTCACGCTCGTGGCGGTCCGGTCGAGTTCCGTATCATGGCCCGCGACGAGGTCGATCTGCGGGAGCGTTCCCCTCCTCTCGGACTCGACTCCGGCTTCGGCCTTCCGGAGGGCGATCTCCGCCCGGGCGAGGACGGGGTTGCCGGCCCTCATTCGTCCGACGAGGTCGGCGGGCAAGTCGGGGGGCAGCGACGGTTCCGGCGCGTCGACCACTTCGTACCCCCCTCCCAGGCGGTCCCCGCAGAGGAGATTGAGCGCCGACCTCGCGGCATCGAGCGCTCCCGTCGCCTCGAGCAGCCCCCGGCGGCGCGCGAACCACTCGGCGTGCGCCTTCACGGCCTCGAAGGGCGACGACTCGCCAAGCTCGACCCGACGCGCAAGAAGCTCGTGGAACCGCCCGGCGATCCGGGAGCTCTCCTGCGCGATCTCGACGCGCCGCGTCTCGGCGAGCACCGTGTACGCGAGCCGGCTCACCGAAGCGTCGATCGCGGACGCCGCCACCGCGCGTTCGATCTCGGCCCCGTCGAGTCCGAGCTCCGCGACGCGGGCACGCCACTTCCGCACCCCCGGCATCTCGATCGGCTGGGCCAACTCGAGCGACGACTCGGACCTCGACGCCCCGCCGTCTCGGGGCTCGCCTCGACCGCCCGAGAGAGCGAGGTCGGGATTCGGGTAAGCCCGCGCTTGCCGGAGGAGGCCCTCCGCCTCCTCGATCGCGGCTTCGACGGCGGCGAGCGTCGGATGCGCCGACCGCGCGAGCGCCCGCAGGTCCTCGATCGTGTACGAGGAGCCCGATGACGCCGTGGCGGCCGGCGGCGAAAGCAGGGCGATCGCGGTGAGCGCCCCGAAACCGGATACACGCATTCGAATCCCTCCCTCGTTCGCGCGCGCGAACGTCGGACGGCCAGGTCGGATCGACCGGCCCGGCGAACGTCAGCGGATGGAGGTCAAACGCGTGGAGGCCGGTCGGGTGTTTCGGCGGCCCGGCTCGCGACCGCGACGGACGCGGTGCGTACCGTCGATCCCGCCATGATCGGCGCCGGAGACGCGTGCGCTGCGGAAAACACCATCGAAGCGTGGGAGAGGCAACACGTCGTGCAGCAGTGATGGTGTGACGTCAGCGGAGTCTGGTCTCCGTCCCCGCACTCTCCGGATTCGCACCCTGCGCAGCTGAAACAGGGCTCTCCCGAGGCGTCGGGACCGGCCGCGAACGCCCCGGTCGACCCGAGCACCACGCCGAGCAAGGCGAGCGCCACCGCCAAGGCCGCGGCCCGAGAGGTCTTGCTCCGATCCGATTGAAGCATGCGTCAGAGGATAGAGGCGGCGCGCCTCCAGGTCAACCGGACGATGGGCATGGTGCCAGGGGGAAACGGCCGCCACGGAATCGAGCTCCAGAGCGCCGCCGCGCGGACGATCGTGCCGGCACCGACCCGGGTTCAGCCACGGGTGTGGAGCAACCGACCGATCTTCTGTCGATACCACCCCCTGCTCTCCGCGTCGAACCCGTCGGGATGGCGATCGATGTAGTCGAGGCATCGGCGATAGTGCTCGACGGCCTTGTCGACGTCTCCGCGAGCCTCGTGAAGCTCGGCGGAGCGATCGATCCAGTCGATCGTGTCGGGGAAACGGAGCTTGAGATCGAAGCACTTCCGCTCCGCCTCATCGAAGAGACCCCGCTCGATTCGGTCGAGGACCTCGTTCGAAAGCCGCTCGAGTTCGTCCAACTCGGGATCGAAAGAATCCCCGAAGCTCGTGTCGTCCTTGGCCATGGGTCCGCCACGATAGCTCGGTATCCGGCTCGAGAATCCGAATTCACCCGCAACCGGGTTTCCGATCCGAAACCCCGGGCCCGGGCCGGGGGCAGGGCGCGAACCTTGATGTCCCGAGGGGATGGGGATTGCAAGAGAGCAGGCAAAGGGCGGCGGATCAAGTCTTCTCGTGGTTCTCCTTGATTCGTCGCCCTTTCCCGTTTCCGAGAATTACGAGGAGTACTCTCCAGTCCGAGCGGTATGGACACCCGGATGGACACCTGAGTGCCACAGCTCATTCGTCGTTCGGCAATTCCTCGCGACGGAGTAGCCGATGGCCCTCGAACACGGTGAGGACCTCGATGGTACTCACCGTCTTCCGGTAGACGATGCGGTAGTGGTCGACGACGAACTCCCGCAGGCCGCTCCCCGGAATCTCGGGGAGCTTCCGTCCGCGATCAGGGTGATTCGGCAGAGCCTCACCGCGGTCAACGAGTTTGTCGATCAGGTGCTCCGCCGCGGCGGGTCGATCTCGTGCGAGGAACTCCTCGATTACGGGCAGACGGCGTCACGCCTGCTCGGTCCAAAGCACCACCATGTGCGAGAACGATCCGCGCGCCGTCGACGAACTCCACTTCGCTACGCTCCGTTCCGTTCGTGGACGTACCCCGCTCCCTCCTGCGTCGACTCAGTTTCATCCCGTGCCTCCTCCCTGGCCGACGAGGATGATCTCGGATGAGAGTGTCAACTCCAGTGCGGGGATCGGGGCAACGGTTCGGGCGCGAGCGCTTCCCGGCGGACCCCATCGGCCGCGGCGGAGCGCAATGATGGTGCCTTCGGTCGGCAAGTCTTCCGAAGCTTCGCTTGACACCCCCGGGGACGGCTCCTAGTCTGACGCACCCAGTCGAAGCGATGGAGTCCGCCCGGGAATCGCCGCCCTTTCGCGTGTGCGGATGATTCCTTCTTCGGGGACACCGGCGATCGGCGGGGTTGGGAGTTCCTCTTGGAAAGCACTTGGCTGCTCGCAACGCCGCGGTCGGGCGTGGCGTCCCTCGCGACCTTGCTCGCGATCCGGCTCCGGGTGCCGCCGGTCCTCTCGGAGATCGTCGTCGGAACGGTCGCCCGGATCGCTTTTCTCTCGGGCGCCGGGAGTCCAAGCGCGGTCCGGCCCGCCGGGGTCGCGCTCTCGACGACACCGAGCCACGCTTCGGGAAGGGGTTCGAGGCTCTCGGACGGTTGGCCGCCGATCCCCACGTGACGTTTCGAACAGAGGTCGGTATCCGGCATCCCGCCGAAAAGATCCCGGGTCACGCCGACTCGGGAAGGTTGGGCCTCTTCGTCGGCGAACTCCGCAGCGGGAGCCCGTTCGATCGATGGCCGCTCGGCTCGGTGTCGGCGAGGGTCGTCCGGTGCGCCCCGCACGCGGTCCTCCCGGTGCACTGAGTTGGAAACGAGCACGCCGGTGCCCTCCGTCCCCCCACGGCCCGAGTCGGGCGGGTGGCTCAACCGCACCACCGTCGGCGTGGCACTGGCGAGTCTCTTCTCCGACGTGTCGCACGAACTCGGTACGGCGGTCCTCCCCGGCTTCCTGCTCTCGATCGGCGCGGGACCCGCGGCGCTCGGCATCGTGGAGGGAGTGGCCGACGGGATTTCGTCCGTTGCCAAGCTCTGGGGCGGCGTCATGACCGACAGGGTGGCCCGCCGCAAACCTCTGGCTTCCGCGGGTTATCTCGTGACGGCCGTCGGCATGGCGGCGATCGGCCTTTGCAGCTCCGCCTGGCAGGTTCTCCTCTGCCGCGTGGCGGCCTGGATCGGACGCGGCAGCCGCTCGGCGCCGCGGGACTTCCTGATGGCCCAAGCCGTGCGGCCCGAGGCGAGAGGCCGAGCGTTCGGGATCGAGCGCGGCGGCGACGCCCTCGGCGCCGTGATCGGCCCCCTCCTCGCGCTGCTGCTCCTCTCCACGGGCCTTGCCCCGAGAGACGTCATGATCGGCTCTCTGCTGCCGGGCCTGCTCGCCTTCCTCGCGATCGCCTTTGTCGTCGCGGAGCGGCCCCGCCCGGCGACTTCTGCGTCGCTCCCCCTTCGCGAGAGACTTCGCGGAACGGGCGCCCCGTTCCGCCGGTATCTCGCAGGGATCCTGCTCTTCGGGTGCGGCGACTTCTCGCGGACCCTCTTGGTCCTCTACGCGACGCAGCACCTTTCGGGAGGCCTGTTCTCGCTCGAAGGCGCCACGCTCGCGATCGGTCTCTACGTGCTTCACAACGCGGTGAGCGCGGCGGCGGCGTTCCCCCTGGGCGAGATCGGAGACCGCGTCGGTCACCGGGCGGTGATCCTCTCGGGTTACGTTCTCGCCGTCGCGACCACGGCCGGGTTCGCTCTCGCCTCGGCGACGCCGTGGAACCTTCTGATCCTGTTCGTCGCTTCCGGGATCTACATCGCCTGCGAGGAAGTCGCCGAGAAGGCGTACGCCGTCGAGCTTCTGCCCCGCCACACTCGGGGCACCGGACTCGGCCTGCTGGCGGCGGTCAACGGCGTCGGAGACATGATCTCGAGCACGATGGTCGGCCTGCTCTGGGCGACCTTTCCCTCATCGCCCGCAGTCGGGTTCTTGACCGCGGCGGGCCTCCAGCTCGCGGGAGCGGCCGTCGTCGGCTCTCGCAGACCTTCACCCGGAGAGGGAGAAACCTCGTGAGACCCGAGTCGGCTTCGGTCCCGCCGGCGCCTCGACGGGAGAACACGGAGCCGTCGATCTGCGCGACGGCGATCCGAATCGGCACGCCGGAACGGGTGTCCTTCGGGCCGTCGCCAACGTCGAGGGCCCGATCGCGGGGACGATCGTCCGCATGGACCCAGCGCAACAGGCGTAGACCGACCGCGTGCGGATCCCCCTCGACGGCATGTCGAACGAGTCGAGGCTCGGGGCGAACGCGATCCTCGGCGTGTCCATGGCCGCGGCCCGCGCCGCAGCGATCGTCGCGGACCTCCCCCTCCGCGCGCATCTCGGAGGCCCGAGCGCGACGGTCTTGCGCGAGGCGCTGGTTCGGGAGGGATTCACCGGTCACTACGAGAACGTGAAGCGATGGGTGCGGGTCCGTCGCGCGGAGGAGGCGGCGCGGCGCCGCGCAGGCGTTCGCTTCGAGACCGCCTCTGGCCTCGAGTCCCAGTTCGATTGGAAGGGTCCTGTGCGCGATCTCATCGCTACGGATCTCGATCCGGAAGTTCGCTTCTTCCGGCGATTCCGGATTCGGCTGATGACGGAGCGGGTCGAAACGTTCGGCCGGCCGCTCTGCTCCACCTCGGTCCTGAATCTCCTCCGGACGATGCACCGCATTTTCGAGATGGCGGTGCGCTGGGGGGTGATCGAGACGAACCCGGCGGCGGACATGGAGAAGCCCTCGCCGGCCAATCCGAAGACGCGCTTCCTCACGATCGAGGAGTTCGAGAAGGTGAAGGCGGCCTCACCCGCGTGGCTTCGGCCGATCCTCCGGATGGCGGTCTCGACCGGACGGAGGTTGAAGGAGGTCGCCTGCCTCCGATGGACGGACGTCGATCGCGGGGCGGGCGTGATTCACATCGACCAGGACACGAAGACCGGCAGGCGGCAGGTCTCGATCTCGGAGACGGTACTCGAGGTACTCGACGGGCAGACCCGGCGTATCAACACGCCGCGGGTCCTCGTGGACGACAACGGCCGCGATCTCGCGGTCGAAGGAAGGAGGAACGAGATCGGCCTCGCGACGACGAAGGCGATGCGCGAGGCTGGGATCGAGGATGCTACCTTTCACACGCTCCGGCTCACCGCCGCGGCGTGGACGGCGCAGGACGGCGTATCGCTCTACGAGGTGCAGCACGTCCTCGGGCACTCGACTCCCGTGATGACCCAGCGGTATGCGCACCTGCGGCTTCTGCGTTTTGCCGTTCCTTCCCTGGCCCGTTCTGACTCCCTGATTTGATTGGTGCCGGAGGCAGGGCTCGAACCTGCACTCCCTTGCGGGAAGGGGATTTTAAGTCCCCTGCGTCTACCCATTCCGCCACTCCGGCGTGAGCCTCGATCTTATCGCCGAGTGCGCCCGGAAACGACGAAAGGGGCCCCGCACGGGCGTCGTGCGGGTCACGGCGTGACGCGAATCGTGGGGACGGGAGGATGGAAGGAGGCCGCCGAAGTTGCGGTGGGATCTGGGGATTCCCTTTCCGCGCCGATCGGAAGCCCAGGGCTCGCGAATGCGCCGCACGGGCGTCGCGATGGAACTCTCGGACCCACCGCAACTTCGGCCTCGTGCGCGGCGCGAGTCCTCCCCACCGTTCGCGCCACCTTGTGCGGGTCACTTCATCAGCGTCACGTGCCCTCGGATTTCACGCCCGCCTTTCCGGCTCGAGACGTGGAGCGGCTGTGCCGACCATTCCTCGGCGGTCCGCGTCGCGAACGACGAGGGTTCCCCGTCGAGCGTGACGGTGTAACGCAGCGGCTTGTGCTGGCGCTTCCCCGTGGGGAGGCCGCTCGCGGCGTCGCGGGGTGCGACGACGACGCTTCGCGACGACGACGACGAACCGGCCGCGTCGACCGGCGCGGGCTCGGCCGCGGAGGACGAGGGAGCGGGAGCCACCCGCACCGTGCACGCTCCCGCCGGGACGTTCTGGAAGACGAACGAGCCGTCTTCGTTCGGCACGAGGCTCAGTGTCGAACCCGCGCATTCGAGCACCACCACGCACGCCCCGGGGTCCGCCGCAGGGCTCGCGGCACCGAATCCGGTGACGAGAAGGGCCACTCCGCAGACCGGCACCCAGGCGCTTCGTATTCCGTGAACGAGAGTCCGCATCGTGCTCTCCTCTCCCGAGCGGCGACCGCCCGAATGCGAGAGAACGTAAGAACGCCCGGAAGGAAGTCAACCGTTTGGAAGATGCTCGGCGAAGTCGGCTCCTGCGGACCCTCTTCTTACAAAAATGACGGAGAAAATAGGCATTTTCGGCTTGCCCGCGCCCAACCCCCTTCCCAGATTGGCCGGGCAGGAGGGAAACGCGAATGCAATCGAGGTTACGGAATGGGATCCCCGCGACGCTCGCCCTCGCGCTCGTGACCCCGGCCGCTGCGGTCGAGTGTATGCACCCCTCCCACGTTCCGTCGGTCGCCGTGGACACGAACGAGGTCTGCTGGTCGGCCGTGCCGGGAGCGCGGGGGTACGACGTCGCCCTCGGCCTCTCCCTCGCGGAACTCGGATCCCAGGCGCCCTCGCTCGCGGAGGCCACGCTCTCCTGCCTCGGCGCGGGGCGAACGGAAACCTGCATCGGTGTTCCGTTCGATCCTGCGCCGGGGGACGGGTTCTACTTCACCGTCCGCGCGAATCGCGGGAACTCCGCGGGGACCTACGAAACCGGCTGCCCGGCCGAGGCTCCCGGCCGCGACGAAGCGTTCGCCGCGGCCCTTACCTGCCCCTAACTCCGTACCGCAGCGGTCCCTCGGTGGTGCGCGCTCCAGAGGAAGAGCGCGCTCAGCACGAAGAGGGGCCCCGCGGTGATCGCCTGGCCTGACCCGTTCGCGCGGAAGAACCACAGCGAGAAGAGCGCGAGGACGAGGTACAAGAACGCCCCCATCCGTTCGAACCGCCACGCGACCGCGAGCACCGCCAGGATGACGAAGCTCGGGATCAGGTGGATGAACAGGTGGACGGCGATCTGTCCGCCGCTGAGACCCTCCTCGAACACGTCGAGCGCGAACACCGACAGGAACAGGGCGAGCGCGATCGCGAGCGCCCGCGGGGTCCAGACGGTCATCCGGTCCGCGGATTCCTTCATGCAGCACCTCCGCCCCGATGGGGCCGTTCTACTCCGGCCCGGTCATGCGCGCAACGGGGGCGGCGGCTGTCAGTCCTCGTGCTTGGCGGGCCTCAAATCCTCGGCCCCGGGAAGGATCCCGGCGAGGCGGCCCGGGTCGTGGATCAGGATCGGCAGGTGCTCGGGGCAGATTCGAAAGCCCCCGCCCCGGTACTCGAAGAGGAGGAGGGGTGTCGCGTCGGACCCGCGGCGGCAGACGAGGCACTCGGGTTCGCGGTTCATCGGAACTCCATCTCGACGGTGACTTTCGCCTGCACCGGGACGCCGTCGAGGGTCCCCGGCCGGTACCTCCACTTGCGGACCGCCTCCTGCGCCGCTCCCTCGAAGCCGCGCGCGATCGGCGTGACGCTCCGCACCGCGATGTCGCCGACACTCCCGTCTGCCTCGATCGTCACCTCGAGGACGACCCTTCCCGGCACGCGTGGGCCCGCCGGGAAGCGGGGATAGCGCGGCGGCACGTACGAGTCCTCGAGCCGCTCGGGCGCCCGGTAGACCCGGCTCGCTTCGACCGTCGTGGGGCCCGGGACTTCGAACGGAATCGAGGGGACCGCGTCGGCGGGCGCGACCCCTCCGGCGGGCTGGAGCGAAACGACCGCCTCCCACGACTCCGCGGGGCTCATCTCCCACGCCGCGATCGCGGCGGCGGCGGGGCTCCCCTCGCGCTCCCGCGCACGGCCCCAGGTCTCGATCTCCACCACCGTCGAGTCGGCGCCGCCCTGCCACCAGACGGCCGGCTTGCGGTCGGCGGTGACGACGACGCCGCACGATTCCTCGAGCCAGACGACGGCGCCGTTCACGGCCCCGTCACCGAGATGCTCCTCCCCCGCGTCGGGAGGGCCCAGCAGGGAAAAAAACTCCTCGGCGGAGGCGGCGGACGGGAAGAACCGGAGATTGACCACGGCCATTCCCCGGCTCCGGCTCGCTGCTCCCGCGTCGTAGGTCACCTCGAGCCGCGACGGCGAGCGGAGGAAGGTCTCGCGGACGATGCCCGCCTCGCCCACCCCTTCCCGCTCGCTCTTCTCCGCTTCGCCGCGCATCTGCTTCTTGACTTCCTTCGCCGTCATGCCGAGACGGACGCCTTCGATCTGGTACACGGCGCAGTCGGCCGCGAAGGCGGGGGCGGCAAACGCGTGCGCCAGCGCCGAGAAGGCGACCGCGAGCCAAGGCTTCCGCACTCGACGCATCCGACCCCGCTCCTCGCTCGATCGTCCCGACCCGTCCCGAAGTATACGAGAACCCGTGTACCCGCGGTCGGGTAGGCCCCGTTCCGGCCGCCCGGCCGTGACATAATCCCACTCTTTCTCCGAATTCCTCTCCCCGACGGAGGCGCCCGATGCGCATCCTCCTCCGAAGCGTCCCTCGTACGGGACTCGCGCTCGCGATCGCCTTCGCGGGAATGCACGAAGCCTCCGCGCAGTCTCCTCTCACGACGTTCCCTCCCGCAAGGGAGGAGGCCGCTCCCGCGGGGGCCGCGGCCACGGGGGAAGCGAAGAGCGCGGCACCGAGCGCGCCGGAGCCGTTTTCGCTCGCGCAGTTCGCGCGTGCCATGACGGAGACGAGCGCAGTCATCCAGGCCGTCGAAGGGCGCCTCGCGAACGGCGGTTGGCTCCGGAAGATCCTCGAGGAAATGCCGGGAATCTCCGCGTCGATCGACGCGCTCGAGGAGACGCTGAGATCGTCGGACCCCCGCTCGCTTTCGGCTCGCGCGCTCACCGACCGGCGCCTATCGTGGAAGCGGATCGACACGCGGCTCGGGGAATGGGAGAAATCGCTCGAGCGGCAGGCGACCTCGCTCCAGGAGGACCGTCAAGGGGTCCGCCGCATGGAGGAGCGGTGGCAGGCCACGATCGAGGTTCTGCGAACGGAGTCGGCGCCGCAGAAGGTCCTCGAGGGGGCCGGGACGCTGCTGGCCCGCCTCGGGGCGTCGCAGGCTCCCCTCCGGGAGCGGCTCCGCGAGATGCTCCTCCTCCAGGAAGCGATCGCGTTCGAACGCATTCGCCTCGCCGAAGGGATTCGGATCTTGGACGACGCGACCGTTCGCGCGCAGGAGCGGATCTTCGCGCAGCGCAGCCGTCCGATCTGGCGGATCTTCGAAACCGCCGGGGCGCCGGGCCTCTTCGCCGACGTCGTGCAGACCCTCCGCGACAAGCGCGACGACGTCCGCGAGTTCCGGGAAACCGCTCGCGGCGCGATCGGCGGCCTCGGCGTCCTCTGCGCCGCCCTCGTCGCCGTCGCCGCGTGGGTTCGCCGCATCGCGCGGCGGCTCCCGCAGGAGACGGTCGAGAACCGGATCGTGCAGGAGCGCCCGTGGGCCTCCGCGATCCTCCTCTCCCTCGTCCTCTGGCTGTTTTTCCACATCGATGCGCCGAAACCCGTCCTCGAGATCGTCACCCTCTCGATGCTGCTTCCGATTTATCGTCTGCTCACCCTTCGGTTGCCGCCGGTGCTCCATCGCTCCCTCGCGATCCTCTTCGGCCTTGCCGTCGTCGAACGCCTCCGCGGGCTCGTCTCCGACGATTCCTGGGCCGGGCGGATCGGCGTCCTCGTCATCTCCGTCGTGGCGGCACTGGCGCTCCTGCGGATGCTGCGAAGGCGCGGCCCGTGGCGCGAGTTGGAGGCGAACCCTTGGATCCGCGCGACCGTGCGCGTGGGATGGGGCGCCGCGATCGCGCTCGGCGCCGGCGTGACCGCGAACGTCGTCGGTCAGTCGGCGCTCGCGGATACGATCGCGCGCGGGACCCTCGTCGCCCTCGTCTTCGGGACGATGCTCTTCGCCGCGACGCTCGTGATCGAGGGTTGGCTCGAGGTGGCGGAAGCGAGCGGCATCGCGACGGGGAGGGACCGGGTAGGAGCCGAAGCGCGGCGGCTCACCGCGATCTTGTCGTCGCTGACCCGCGCGACCGCGGTTTTCTTGTGGGTCCTCGCCGTCCTGAACGTCTTCGGCCTCGCGCGTCCTCTGGTCGGCGCCCTCCGCGGCGTACTTGCGGCCCCCTGGACGATCGGCGAAGTCTCGATCTCTCTCGGGAACGTCCTCGGGTTCGCCGCGGCGCTCGGCGCGGGCCTCGTCCTGTCGCGCGTCTTGAAGTTAGTTCTCGACCACGCGGTCTGTCCGCGGTTCGAGATGCCTCGGGGGGTCCCCACGGCGATCTCGACGACGGTCCAGTACTTCGTGGCGACCCTGGGGTTCCTCGTCGCGGTCTTCGCCTCGGGGATCAAGATGAGCCGGTTCACGATCCTCGCGGGCGCGGTGGGGGTCGGGATCGGCTTCGGGCTTCAGAACATCGTCAACAACTTCGTGTCCGGTCTGATCCTCCTTTACGAGCGTCCGATCCAGAAGGGGGACACGATCGAGATGGGGACGCTGAGGGGAAACGTCCACCGGATCGACGTGCGCTCGAGCACGGTGCGCACATTCGACGGCGCCGAGGTGATCGTTCCGAACGCGACCCTCATTTCGAGCGACGTGACGAACTGGACGCTCTCCGACCGTCTCCGACGGGTGGAGGTTCCGGTGGGGGTGTCCTACGGCAGCGATCCCCGAAAGGTGACCGCGATCCTGGAGGAGGTCGCCCGTTCCAACCCCGCCGTCCTCGAGAAGCCGGCGCCGGCGGTGTTCTTCCAGGGCTTCGGGGAGAGTTCGCTCGATTTTGCGCTCCGCGCCTGGACCTCGGACTTCGACGATTGGATCCGCCTGCGTAGCGATCTGCATGTCGCGGTGTTCGAGACCCTCTCCCGCGAGAACATCCAGATCCCTTTCCCGCAGCGGGATGTTCACATGAAGTAGGGGACATTCCGGTTTTTGTTTCAAAGATTGAAGGCCCAGCGGTAGCGTTCACGAAGGGAATCCCTGTCCGGAGGCGCGGGGACCCAGCACGGCGCGCCGAGCGTCGAGCGCGAAGGGATGGGACACTGAGTGCTTGCGAGTCGCCGGCGCGCCGATGTGGATCGCAGCGGAGATCCCGGATTCTGTGCGTTGAGGCATCGGCCGAGACTTTAATCTTTAAAACAAAAACCGGAATGTCCCTTACTTCTTGTGTGGTCGGGCCTGGAACCGGTCGTGACTCCAGAGGTACTGCTCGGGGGCACGGCGGATCTGGTCCTCTAGGAGGCGGTGGTAGATGAGGGCGTCCTCGACCTCGTCGTCGGTCGGGAAGTTTTCGAGCAGGGGGAGAACGCGCAGGAGGTATCCCGCAGAACCCGGGAGGCGCTCGCAGAAGAACGGGACCACGGCCGCCCCGCTCATCCGCGCGATCCTCGAGAGGGCCACGTTCGTCGGGGCGGGAACTCCGAAGAACGGGACCAGCCGGCTGCCCTTCCCCTCGAAACCCTGATCTGAAGCGTACCAGATCGCCTGGTTCTCGCGGAGCGCCCGCAACAACCCGCGCACGTCGTCGCGCGGGATCGGTGTGTCCGAGTACGCTCCGCGCCCGCGCGTCATCACCGCCCGCACGACCGGATGGTCGGGGGGGTTGAACATGTGGGCGACCCGCCGCTCCATCGTGAGGAGCTTCCCGCCCACCTCAAGGGTCGTGAAGTGGCCCGAGAGCATCAGGACCCCCCGCCCTCGCGCGAGCGCCTCGTCGAGGTGCTCGATCCCCTCCACGCGGGAGACCCGGCGAAGCCGATCGATGGAGCCCCCCCAGCACAAGAACGACTCGAAGAAGCCAATCGCGAGCGCCTCGTGATGGCGGCGACACAGCGTGTCCCGTTCCGCGCGGGACAGCTCCGGAAAGCACGCCGCGAGGTTGTACTCGGCCACCACGCGGCGCCGGCCTCCGACGCGGTACGCCGCTCGGCCGATTCCCTGGCCGATCGTCAGGACGGTGCCGAAGGGGAGCGCCGCCACGGCCCGCATCAGGCCGACGAGCGCCCAGACGGGCCAGTGCTTCGGCGCCCAGAGCCGCTCTTCGGTCAACGAGGCCTCCAGCGCGGCATTCTACCGGTTCCCCCGCCTGCGGCCCGCGGCGGAGCTCGTCGTCCGGACCGGCGCGACGGGTGCGGGGCGTGAGAACCTGGCGAACCGCTATCCTGCCCGGCACCGCTCGATCGGACTCAGTCCTCGCGGCGGAGCGGGCGGAGGTTTCGCAGCGTCTCCTGCTGTTCCTCCGCGAGCAGGTTTTTGGCGCGTACGAGGAGGGCCAGGTGTTCGCGCTTGACGAACGACTCGAGGCGCATCGCCTCATCCGAGGCCGAAAGCGCCGCGGCTTCGTCGACCCTCGAGAGCGCCAGAATCCCGCCCAGGCGCTCCGTCACGTGCGCGAGGTGGGCCTGAAGCTCGACGACACGCCCTTGGGTCTCCTTGAGGAGGCGCTCGATCGCGATCAATTGCTCTTGGGAAAGCCCGAGCGAGAGCTGATTGTGGAGGACCAGATCGGGCGGGAAGAGATGCCTCGTGAAGGGGGGAGGACCGCCGGGGACGCCGCCGCCCGGGCCGACCGGTCTCGACATTCCCTCGACTCCGTGAGCCCGGGGTCGCCGGAGTTCTCCCTGCGCATGGGCCGACCCGGCCGCCACCAGCAAGAGCATCAGGAGACAGAACGCGGTCGATCGCTTCATGGCGCTTCCTCCTCTTCGGCGGCGCGCGGCGCCGCCTCGAATCGATCCTGCCCCACCGCGAAGGCGTCGGGCACGTAGGCCGAGCCCTCCTGGAGCCTGGGAACCAAATCGGGAATCCCCGCAGGGGCGAACCGGTGGATCGCATCGGTCGGGGCCGACCACGCCGCGATCGCCTCCGCGAACGCGATCGAGGCCGCCAGGTCGTCCGCGCCGCGGCCGCGTCCGCTTCCGATCCACGCCGCCAGAAGGGCCGTTCCGACGCCCGCCGGAGCGACCGCCGTCCGCGCGCGTCACTCCACCGGGGGATCGGTCGGGGCTCCCACTGGAACGGCGGCACCGAGGCTTTCGAAGGACGGTGCGCTCCGGCGGTCCCCTTCTCGAAGGAAGTCGAACGCTTCCCGGAGATCTCGGTCCTCCGGCCGGTCGGTGTTCACGGCGTGACGCGAATCGTGGGGACGGGAGGATGGAAGGAGGCCGCCGAAGTTGCGGTGGGATCTGGGGATTCCCTTTCCGCGCCGATCGGAAGCCCAGGGCTCGCGAATGCGCCGCACGGGCGTCGCGATGGAACTCTCGGACCCACCGCAACTTCGGCCTCGTGCGCGGCGCGAGTCCTCCCCACCGTTCGCGCCACCTTGCCCCGACCACCACCGCCGCCTCGTCGAGCGTGAACCCCTGGTAGAAGAGGGGGAGGACCTCGCGCTGGCGCGGGGAGATCCACGGGAGGGCCCTTCTCAGAAGGCGCGCAGTCTCCGAAGAGGATGTCGTGAATTCGGGAACGGGGAACGGGGCGCGTGTCGGAGCCTGGTCGGCCAGGAGCGCACGGCGGAGGCGCTCCCGAATCCCTTCCAACGTGGCCGCGAGATTGTGGGTTGGGGCGTGCGCATTTCCCCCGCTTTCCGCCCGCCGCTTGCCGGCGATCCGGGTCGTGATCCGTCGGGCCGAAGTAGCGTTGGGTCCTCCGGGTACCGGTCCCGACCCGACCCGGAGACTCGGTCCCGGGTCGGGTACCACCGGCGTGGCGCTGGAACTCCCACACTCACCGCAACTTCGACCTCGTGCGCGGCGCGAGTCCTCACCACCCTTCACGCCACCTTGAGCGTTCCATCCCCCAACAAACTCGCGGCCACGTTGGGATCGATCCTTGTAACGGCGGTCAGAGCCCCCGCGCCCACTCGGGTCGGAGCGGAACCCTGCCGGCCAGGGCCTCATCGAGGAGGGCGATCAGACGGTCGCGGTCACGGGGAAGCCGTCCGGAGAGCGGAAGGTAGTTCGACGCGTGGTTCGTGCGGAAGATCGCGTCGCCGGGGTGCGCTTCGGCGATGAACGTCCGGAGCTCGCTGAGGAGGCCGGGCAAATCGGGGAGGACGAACCGGCCGGAATCTTCGAGCCGCGCGATCGGCGTTCCCGGGATGACCGTGAGGGTAAGAAGGGAAAGGAACTTCGGGTCCATCTCCGTGGCGAGGCGCGCCGAGGCGGTGGCGTGCTCCCCGCTACGTTCGGTTCCGCCAGCACCGAGGAGAAAGATCGCGGAGAGATCGATTCCTGCCTCGCGGGCCTTCCGCGCCGCCTCGACGTGTTCGGCGAAGTCGGCCCCTTTCGCGATGCGCTTGAGGGTGACGTCGTCTCCGGATTCGGGACCGATGTAGAGGAGCGCGAGCCCCTTGCGACGGAGGGTGGAGAGGTCCTGGGGGCTCTTCTCGAGGAGGTTCCGGGCAGTCGCATACGCGCTGACACGGCGAAGGCGCGGGAAGCTGGAGCGGAGGACCTCGAGGAGGGGAATCCACTCGTCGAGCGCCATCGCGAGTGCGTCCCCGTCGGCGACGAAAACCTTCCGCACCTCGGGGCCCAACGCGGCGGCCGCTTGCGCGACGTCGTGCAGGACCTCCGCGGTGGGGCGCACCCGGTACGACTTGTGGCGGTACATGTCGCAGTAGGTGCACGCGTTCCACGAGCACCCGAGCGTCGCTTGGACGATCAGCGAGTCGGCCTCCGACGGCGGGCGGTAGATCGGACCCTCGTATCGCACGGAGAAAGCTTAGGGGACATTCCGGTTTTTGTTCTACAAATTGAAGGCCCGGCCGCCGCTCTCGAGAACGGGAATCCTGTCCGTAGCCGCGGAGACCCACATTGGCACGGCGAGCGTCGAGCGCGACCGGATCGGGACCCGGGGCGCCCACGAGCCGCGCGCCGCGCCGATGTAGGTCGCGGCGGAGGGACAGGTTTCCGTTCTTGGAAACGGTGGCCGGGCCTTCCATTTTTAAAACAAAAACCGGAATGTCCCCCTACCTCACCCCTCCCATCAGACGGCGGATTGGGCGAATGAGTAGGGCGAGGATCAGGCCGGCGGCGACCGTGACGGCCGCGATTGAACCGAAAAGGAGGGGCAACGAGATCGTCTCGTAGAACCCCGCAGCGCGCCCCCCAAGGTAGTTCCCGACGGCGGACGCGAGGAACCACACCCCCATCATGAGACCGCCCACGCGAGCCGGGGCGAGCTTCGTCACCGTGCTCAACCCGACCGGGCTCAGGCACATCTCGCCAACGACGTGGAGGAAGTAGGTCGTCAGGAGCCAGCCGACCCCCACCTTGCCGCCTCCCGCCGTGAGATCGGCGGCGATCGACATGACGACGAACCCCAGGCCCACGAAGAAGAGCCCAAAGACGAACTTCGCGGGGCTCGAGGGCTGACGAGACCCCATGCGAAGCCACAGCCACGCAAAGAGCGGCGCCTGCAGGATGACGAACAAGGCGGGAACCCACTGAAACCACCCCGCCGGAAACTCCCACCCCGCCACGACCCGGTCGGTGCTCTCGAACGCGAAAAGGTTGAGAGAGGAGCCGGCCTGCTCGTACGCACCCCAGAAGAAGGACGCGGCGACGAAGAGAGCCACGACCGCGATCAGTCTCTCCCGCTCCTGCCGGCTCCAGTCCCCGGTGAGGAAGAGCCATGCGAAGAAGGCGCCGACCACGACGAGCAGGAAGACTCCGAAGGCGTTCGAAATCGACGAGGGCTCCGGACGGATCACCCCGGCCGCGAAGAGCCCCGCGATCACGACGAGGCTCGCGGCGCCCAGGACCGCCCCGCTGACGACCTGCCGGCGCAGGGCCCGATGCTCCTCCGCCGTATTCGGGTGCGCGGGGCACAGGCCGGCGTCGCCGAGGTGTTTCCCTCCGAGGACGTACTGCACGAGTCCGAGCACCATCCCGACGCCTGCCGCCGCGAAGCCCAGCTGCCAGTCGACCTTCTCCCCGAGAAAGCTGCAGACGATCGGCCCCAGGAACGCCCCGAGATTGATCCCCATGTAGAAGAGGGAGAACGCGGAGTCCCGGCGCTCGTCGTGCTCCGCGTAGAGTTGCCCGACGATCACGCTGACGTTCGGCTTGAGAAGCCCCGTCCCGAGGACGACGAGCCCGAGACCGCCGAAGAACGGGAGACGGCCCGGTACGGCCATCACGAGGTAGCCGACGGCGAGCAGGATCCCGCCGATCAGGACCGCCCTCCGCTGTCCCGTCAGCCGGTCCGCGACCCATCCCCCCGGGAGACCGAGCAGGTAGACCAGGGAGGTGAAGAGGGCGTAGATCGCGCCGGCGTCGGCGGCGTTCATGCCGAGGCCGCCGTCGGCGACCGCTGCGGTGAGGTAAAGAATGAGGAGGGCGCGCATCCCGTAGTAGCCGAACCTCTCCCCCATCTCCGTGAAGAAGAGGGTCGCGAGACCGCGCGGGTGGCCGAAGAAGGTGGCCGCCACCGGGCTAGAACTTGAATCCGACGCCGGCGAACGGCCCCTTCGCTTCCTGCGTGACCGTTCCCTCTCCGGCCACGTCGTAGTCGAGGCTGTGCAACCGGTACCCGCCGTGGATGTAAAAGAACGGGAGCGGGTGTACGGAAACGAGCGCCTCGATCTCGTACCCCGTGTCCCCCTCGAGCGTGACCGGTCCCGCGCTCAGATCCCCGACGCTCGGAAGGTAGGCGTACCGGCCGACGATCTTGACGATTTTGATGCTGACTCCTCCTTCGACCAGAACCCGCGCCGTGATGAAATCGTCGTCGAATCCGTCCCCGGAGACCCCGACTTGCTCCCCCCCCAATCCGAGCGCGATGTAGTTCCCCTCGCTCGGCTCGAAGACCCGGTACTTGACGTCGAGCGCAGCGAACTCGGCGTCGTCGCCCTCGTCCGGTGAAAGCTGCCAGTACGAGAGGGCGAAGGCCCAGCGCGAGACCCCGAGTTCCAACCAACCCCCGAGGTCCTCCGCATCGACCGCCGCCTCCCCGGTCTCCTCGGCCTCGGAGATCCAGTAAGCGAGGCCGATCTCGAAGTCGACCGGACCGGCGGCGAGGGAAGGGGCGGACGTGAGGAATCCCAGAAGAGCGATCACGACGAGCCAGCGAAACGAACCCATGGGCCCTCCTTCCGAAGGTTCCGGCGGATCCTACCACCGGTCGGTGACCGACCGGAGCGATCGTGCATCCCCGGACTGAGTCCTTCTGCGGAGGTTCCGTGTGGACATCACGATCACCTTCCCCCTCGCCGACCGAGTGGACGCCTCGTTCGACGGCCTCACCGTGACGACCGACCAGAACGGCTCTGCCCCGTCGCCATTCGGGCTCTTCCTCGCCTCGATCGGGACCTGCGCGGGTTTCTACGTCTTGCGGTTCTGCCGGCAGCGTGGGATTCCGACCGACGGGGTGCGCATCCGCCAGCGCGCACACTGGAACCAATCGACGCGGCTCGTCGAGCGGATCGACCTCGACATCGAGGTCCCGCCCGAGTTCCCCGCCTCCTACCGGGAGGCGGTGGTACGCTCCGCGCAGCTTTGCGCCGTCAAGAAGCACCTGGAGTCCCCGCCGGAGATCGCCGTGCGCGTGGGGACATTCCTCGATCGTCGGTAAGATCGACGGGTGGGGATCCCGCGGCGTGACGCGAAAGGTGGCGACGGGAGGACCGAAGGACGCCGCCGAAGTTGCGGTGGGATCTGGGAATCCGTTTCCGCCCTGATGGGAAAGTTCAGGGCTCGCAACGTCCCGGCACGAGCGTCGTGATGGAACTCTTGGACCCATCGTGATTTCGGCCTCGTGCGCGGGACGAGTCATCCCCACCTTTCGCGCCACCTTGGGGATCCCGCTCTTGCGTTCTTGGCGACTATCGAGGAATGTCCCCCACCCCGCGTTTTTGGCGACTATCGAGGAATGTCCCCCATGTCCCCCACCCCGATCGCGACCGGGAAACCCGGGGAGGAGATCCTCGCGAGGATCGACCGCCTGGTCGAATTCCTCGAGGGGCACTTCCTGTCGGAGCAGATCGCGATGCACAAGTGGGCCTACCCCGACCACGAGGCCCACGTTCGCGAGCACGACCAAGCGGTCGGGCTTCTCCGCGATCTTCGGTCCCGAATGGATGCGGACGACCCCGATGGGCCGGGGAGGTCATCCGGGGACTCCGCGGATGGATCCTCGGCCACATGCGGAGCACCGACGCAGATCGGGTGCGGTTCCTGGGGGCGGAACCCTCCCCTTCGTCTGACCGCGTTTTCCGCCCTGGAATCGCGCCGTTTCTTCGCGGCGTGAACCCCTTCGCGCATCGATTTCGCGCTTGGAACCCCTCGAGGGGGCCCACCGACCCGCGCCCCGTGCAAGTTACTGCTGTCACGTATCTTGCACCTCGTCTTCGCGCGATCCGCGAAGAGGCGATCTTCGGCGGGCGGGGAGCGCGGCCATGATCCCTCCGTCGATCACCAAACGGCTCTACACGCGGGGGAGCCTCACCCAGGTCGGAAAGGGCGTCCGCTTCAGCATCAAGAACCGTCTCGGAGACGCCACCCTGACCCAGTTTTCCCGCCTCCGGATCAACGACGACGAGGTGCCCCTCGACCAACTCCACCTCGATTTCGGCGAGGGGAAGGTCCTGAAGGCGACGGAGATTTCCCCGTCGTCCCCCCAGCCGCTCCCGCTCCGCCAGACGGTGCACCTCCTCGCTCCGACGGATGGCCTCGCTCCCGGCGCACAGCGCGTCGCCCTCGAGTTCGAGGCGACCCCATTCGGCTCGGTCGCCTTCACCTTCGAGGACTCGCTGATCGGCCAGGAGGAGCCCCGACGAGGAGGAATCCCGCACGACGCCGAGAACGATTGGTCTCGACGAATCGTCGAGGAGCGGGTCCGGTTCACGGAGACCTCGACGGGGGTGACTCTCCGTCACCTCCCGCATTACGCGTTCGATCCCTCCGTCACCCGGGGAAACGTCGAGAGCTTCGTCGGCGTCGTTCAGGTCCCGGTCGGTCTCGCGGGCCCCCTGCGCGTTCACGGCGAGTACGCGCGCGGCGATTTCCTGATCCCCCTCGCGACGACGGAAGGGGCCCTCGTCGCGTCGTACAACCGCGGGATCAAGGTGCTGAACCTCTCGGGAGGCGTCACCTGCACCGTGAGCGGCGACGGGATGCAGCGCGCGCCGGTGTTCGTCTTCCGATCGGCGAGGGAGGCTCGCTCCTTCCGGGACTGGATCCCCGAGAACCTGGAGACGATCCGCCGCATCGCGGAGTCGACCTCGCGCTTCACGCGGCTCGAGGCAATCGAGCCCTATCTCTCGAACAACTTCGTTTACCTCCGTTTCTGCTATACGACGGGGGACGCCGCCGGCCAAAACATGGTCGGCAAGGCGACCCTCGCGGCGTGCGGGTGGATCCTCGGCCAGGTCGAGGACGTCGTGCGTTTCTATCTCGAATCGAACCTCGCGACCGACAAGAAGTTCTCGCAGGTGAACGTCTTGAGCACCCGCGGCAAGCAAGTGACCGCCGAGGCGACGATTCCTCGCGCGGTTCTGACCGATACGCTCCGCGCCGATCCCGAGGTTCTCCACCATCACTGGAGTGTCGCGACCCTCGGAGCCTTTCTCGCGGGGGCGAACAACAACGGGGCCCATTCTCCCAACGGCATCACCGCGATGTTCATCGCCACCGGCCAGGACGTCGCGAACGTCGCGGAGTCGTCGGCGGGGATCCTCTACACGGAGGTCCGACCGAACGGGGACCTCTACGTGTCGCTGACCCTGCCCTCCCTCATCGTCGCCTCGCACGGGGGAGGCACGGGTCTGCCGGCCCAGCGCGAGTGCCTCGAGATCCTCGGCTGCCACGGCTCCGGAAAGGTCAACAAGCTGGCGGAGATCGTGGCAGGGGTGGCGCTCGCCGGCGAGCTTTCGCTCGGAGCCGCGATCTCCTCCCTCGACTGGGTCACGAGCCACGAGACGTATGGCCGAAACCGCTGAACCGCCCCCCGCGACCGAGCGGGCGCGTCCGCGATTCGAGACGGCCGCCGTCCGCCCCCCCGCGGGAACGGTAAGGCGCTTCCTCACCACGCACCGCCACTTCGCCGGCCTCGTCCTCGGGGGATACGCCGCGTGGGTGCGCGGGGTTTCGCAAGGAAAGGGGCGGCGGCCTCGGGCGTTCGCGGTGCACCGAATCCTGGCCGCCGTGGCGCGACGGATCGTCGACCGCGATCTCGCCGACGCCCCGTTCCCCGTGCAGTTGCGTCGGCGCCTCGAACTGCTCGGGCCGACCTACGTCAAGCTCGGCCAGATCCTGAGCTTGCGTGAGGACCTCCTTCCGCCGTCCGTCACCGAAGAGCTGAAGCTCCTCCTCGATCGGCTCCCGGCCGTCCCGTTCGAGGCTCTCGTGGAGCGCATCGAGAAGGGGCTCGGCCGCCCGGTCTCCGAGGCGTTTCGTTGGATCGACCCCGAGCCCTTGGGCTCCGCCTCGATCGCGCAGGTACATCGCGCCACGACGGCCGAGGGAATCGACGTCATCCTGAAGGTCGTCAAGCCGGGGATCCCCGAGACGATCCGGCGCGACGCGCGTCTCCTGCGTTTGCTCGGCCGCGGGCTCAACCTGGTGCTCGGACGGTACCAGCCGCGACGGATCGTGGACGAGTTCTGCGAGTACACCTTGCGCGAGGTCGACCTCCGACGCGAAGCCGACAACGCGGAGACGTTCGCGTCGAACTTCCGCGACATGCCGGAGGTGGTGTTCCCGAAGGTCCACCGCGCGTACTCGTGCGAGACGGTGCTGTGCATGCAACCCCTCGAGGGGATCCGCCCCGACACCGAGGAGGCCCGCGCGCTCGCGCCGGAGGACCGCGACCGCCTGGTCGACCTGGGTGCGGCCTCGATCGTCCGGATGTTCTACCGGGACGGGTTTTTCCACGCCGACCTTCACCCGGGAAACCTCGTGATCTTGCCGGGTCCGCGCGTCGGATTCATCGATCTCGGGATGGTGGGCCGCTTCGACGGCGAACTGAAGCGGACGCTCCTCTACTACTACTACTGCCTCGTCATGGGCGACGCCGAGAACGCCGCCCGCTACCTCGCCGCGCTCGCGGAGCCGGGACGGCACGGGAACCCGTCGGGCTTCCGGCGCGAGGTGGAGGAAATCGCGCGGCGGTGGCGGCGGCATGCGACGTTCGAGGATTTCTCGCTCGGCCGCCTCATCCTGGAGTCGCTCGCCCGCGGCGGACACTACCGGATGTACTTCCCGGTCGAGATGGTCCTGATGGTCAAGGCGCTCGTGACCTTCGAGGGAGTGGGACACCTCTTGCGACCCGGGTTCGACGTGGCGGAGGTGTCGAGGCCGCACATCCAGCGGATCTTCCTCTCTCAGTTCAGTCCGCTCCGCCTCGTGCGCGAGGGACTTCGCGGCGTCCCGGAGCTGATGGACGCCCTCGTGAAGGCGCCTCTCCTCGTGACGGAGGGGATTCAGGTCCTCGAGAAGAGCATCCGGCGCCCGCCGGAGAGCCCGCTCACCGGCGTCCGGGCGACCCTGCTCGCCGGATTCTGCGTCGTGGCCGGCGCGCTCCTCGCCTCGAGCGGCGCGCCGTGGCCGTTCTGGTCGGCGTTCTTCGCGCTTGCGGTCCTTCTCGCGTGGCGGCGGGGCCCCTGAGATGGTTCGCGATCGACTGGACCTCGAATGGTGCTTCTCCTTTCTCGACGAGGTTTTCGATCCGCTCCTCGCGAACTACTTCCGCCCGCGGCTGATCGGCGCACGCCGAATCCCCGGAAGGGGTCCCGCCATTCTCGCGGCGAACCACAGCGGGAACGCCTTCCCGTTCGACGCGATGGTCCTCGACGCAGTCCTGTGGCATCGGGTCGGGGGGAATCCGAAGCACAAGGTGCGGACGACGTTCGAGCCCGAGCTCGCCCTGCGTTGGTGGATGCGTCCCTACGGCATCCCCGATTTCTGGCGCCGCGCGGGGGGGGTCGACGCCGCATTCGACAACGTCGACCGTCTCCTCTCGCGGAAGGAGCGCGTCGTCGTCTTTCCGGAAGGGGTGCCTGGAATCGGGAAGGGCTTCCACCGGAGATACCGCCTGCAGCCTTTCCACACCGGCTCGTTCATCCTCGCCGCGCGGCACGGCTGTCCTTTCGTTCCGATCCACGTCGTGAACGGGGAGTGGATCGTGCCGTTCCAGTACACGATTCCGGCGATCGACCGGCTGATGAAGCGGCACTTCCGCGTCCCGTTCCTTCCTCTGCCGGGCGGCCTGCTCGCGATCACGTGGCCGTGGATTTGGTGGATGAGCCTCCCGGCGCGGCTCGTCTACGTGGTGGGAGAGCCGATCGACGTGGCGGGGATGGCTCGGGAGATGGGGATCCGGGATCCGGCCTCCGCGCCTCGCGAGGCGTTCCTTCCCGTGGCCGAGCGCGTGCGCGGGATGATGCAGGCCGACCTCGACCGTCACGTCCGAAAGTACGGCGCGGCTCCGTTCCACGGCCGCTCGCTCAAACGCACGCTTCTCAAGGACCTACGCCGAGCGGTGGGCCTGATCCCGACGGGCTGGCCGGTCCTGTGGATCCGGCACGAGCGCGACCGCCAACGGGCGCCCGCCCGGAACCTCGCCCACGCGATCCTCCGCGATCTCGACATCGCCGCGTACTACATCCCCCTCGGCTGGCCTCTCCTCGCTCTCCTGCGCGAGATGCGGCGTCCCCCGTACGGCTGGCGCGGCGTCCCTTCCGACACCCGACGCCTGGAGGAGGGGGAATACGTGTGGAAGATATAGGGGACAGGTTACTTAATTGTCGCAACTGCTTGCAGTTGCGACAATTAAGTAACCTGTCCCCGCATTCTCTCCACCCGGTCCAGGAGTGTCGACAACCGCCGCGCGGACGAACCGCGACCCTCCTCCGGGTCGATGCCGATTCCGTCCCAAAAGCGGACCTCGGGGTCGTCGAGCAGGTCCTCACGAAGTCGGATCCCGTGGCGCGCGAGAGCGGGCCGCGCCCGCTCGCGCTCCCGCCGGAGGTACTCCCGCGTTGCGGTCCAGCCCGACAGGCAGATCTGCCCGCGATCGCGGAACGAGAAGGTGTTCCGGAAGAAGAGGTCGGGATCGCCGGGGTCCGGCTCGACCAGGAGGATCTCGGAATCGGGATACCGCTGCGCATAGCTCGACATCCCGACCGCCATCCGCGAGCGGATCATCGTTCGGAAGGTCTGCTCCATGACGGCCGGAAGGCCGAGCTCGCGGACGGTGTGCCCCACCGGGGCACCCCGTCGCGCCGCGCGTTCGGTGTCGACGGGAACCAGCGGGTTCACGCACAGCAGCAGGTCGACGCCGTGGTCGAGGGCCACCGAGGCATGGAGGGTCTTGAGGAGAACGCCGTCGACGTACTCGCGGCCTTCGATCTCGACCGTCGGGTAGACGCCGGGCAGCGCCGTGCTCGCCTGGACCGCGAGGGAGATCGGAACGTGATCGAGCCCATCCTCTCCGAAGCGGACCGCCCGGCCCGTTTCGAGATCGGCGGCGACCACGACGAGACGCCGGCGGAGTTTTCGGAAGTCGTCCGTGCGCCCCTGGACGTCGAGCGCGTCCGCCACGTAGCGCCGGATCGGCTCGTTGTCGAAGACCGCGACCGGAATCGACCGGGCGAGCCGGCCGAGCGATCCGAACAGGCTCGCCCGCCTCGGGTCGTGGACCCAGTCGAGGAGCCCCTCGGCAAGCAACCCCGGAAGGCGGACGCCCCCGCGCACCCACTCACGCACCGCCGGACGGAAGAACGTCGATGGCGCGAAGGGGTGGACTCCCGACTCGCTTCTGAGAACCACGCGGCACAGTTGCGCCGGGGTGAGCCCGTTCGCGAGGAACGCGGCGAGGAATGAGCCGGCGCTGACGCCGACGTAGACGTCGAGCGCGTTCAGGTCGACGCCCGTCAGGAACTCGTCGAGGGCCCGGAGGGCGCCGATCTCCCAGATCGCCCCCTGCGGCCCTCCCCCCGCGAGGGCGAGCCCGACGGCCGGACCCGCCCTTCCGCCCTCCCCGGCCGGCACGGACTACGCCTCGGCGGTGGCCGCCGTCTTGCGCTTCGGGGCCGTCCGCTTCCGGGCCGGCTTCTCCGTCAGGGCGCGGTTCATCGCATCGACCCGCCGCGCGAGGCCCGCGATCTCGTCGCGGGTCGGCACGCCGATCCGGTGGAGCGCCGACTGCACCCGCTCCTCGAGGCCTTGGCCGATCTTGTCCCACATCCCCTCGAGCCTCTTCTGCGCCATCTTTGCGGTCTCCCGGGGGAAGTCGGCCATCGCCTCGTTCCTCTTCCCCTTGTCGACCAGGACCTTGAAGAGCCTCGAGCCCTCCTCCTCGGCGAGGGTGAGGGCGCCAACGCCGGCCAACCAGATCTGTTTGGCGGTCTCGGCGGCATCGAGCTGCATCTTCGACGTTCGACTTCTCGGCATGGTCGCTTCCTCCGATCCTACCTTCCCGCGGCCGCCGAACCGTCCGGCTTCCCGCGGGAAGCACGCCGCCGGGGCGGTTTCTCCCCGGCCTTCCCTCCCCCGCGGCCTTCGAGGTCCACGAGGGTCTTCTCCAACTCTTCGATCCGGTCCCGGAGCGCCGCCATCTCCTCGCGGGCCTTGCGCACGGGACCGAGGCGGTCGAGCCCCGCCTCGAGCAACCGCTCCACGCCGATGCGCATCGTCTCCTCGCCGCGGCGGATCACCTCGTGGAGCGTTTCGATGTTCAGGAAGGAGCCCCCGCGGCGGCCCTGTTCGAGAATCACCTGGGTGAGGGTCTGGCCGGTGACGTCCTCGCCGGTCTCGTTGTCCACGACGCGGACCTGCTGGCCGTCACGGATCCAGCCGACCAGTTCGTCGAGCGTCGCGTAGCGGCTCGCCTCGGTGTCGTAGAGTTTCCGGCTGCCGTAGCGCTTGAGGACCCGTACCACCGGCCGTCTCCTTTCCGCCGCGGGGGCGCGGCCGGGGAGAGTATGCCGCGGTGCGGCAAGATTGTCAAGGCGCGGCAATCCCGGCCCCCCGAAACGCCGAGGCGAGAACGACCCCGAGTGATTCGACCTCACCGAGGGTCGCGGGCGCATCGCCCCGGAGCGGGATCTCGACCACCGCCGGCCCCCCCTTCATGCGCGCGCGGAGTTCCTCGATCCCCGCCCGGTCCGCCGCCCCGAGCCAGTCGAGGAGGGCGCGGCCGTTCTGCGGGTCGGGCCGCGCCTCCGGCGGAGCTTCGGGAGGGGGATGCACACGGTTCACGGCGACGGCGGCGAGACGGTACCCGTCCTCGAGGAGACGTCGCGCGAAGAAGGCGGTCGCCGGGACCCCGCCCGCCCGCGGCCCCGTGACGAGAACGAACGCGGTCTCCGGCGCGCGAAGCATCGCCTCCACCTCGAGCGCGCGGCGGCGAAACCCCTCGTAGAGAGGCCCGAACGCCTGGAAAAACTCCGCGACCTCCCGCAGGAGGTCGAGTCCGACGACGCGGTCGAGCAGGTCCTCGAGCCCGCGCCCGAGTGGTCCGAGGCGCTTCGTGACCCGGAGCCTCCCCTTCGCGTCGAACCAGGTGCGCTTCGCCATCTCGGCCGCGCCGCTTTCGAGGAACCCGACCATGCGGCGCGGCGCCCCGAGGAGATCGATCGCCTCCCGCGTTGGAGGCGTGTCGAGAACGATTCGGTCGTGCCGCCTCTCCTCGAACACCTCGTAGAGTCGCTCGACCGCCATGTACTCGAGGACCCCCGCGAGCCCCGCCGAGAGGTGCCGGTAGAACCGGTTCCCGAGGATCCGGCGGCGGGCCGCGTCGTCCGGCGCGTACCGGGCGACGATCCGGTCGAAGGTCGCGCCGGCGTCGAGCAGGCTCGCCTCGACCCGGCCCGGCGTTCCCGCGTCGACCGGGACCGGCATGTCTCCCCCGGAGTTCGAAACGCCGAGCACGTCCTTGAGCCGCCGCGAGGGGTCGAACGTCATCACGAGGACGTCCTCCCCGTCGCGGGCCGACGCGAGCGCCGACCCCGCGGCGAGCGTGGTCTTCCCCACCCCGCCCGAACCGACGAAGACGGAAAGGCGCGGGCGCCGCGTCACGACACCGCCTCGGTGCGTTCCTCCAGAGCGCAGGTCTCGAGCCTGCCTCGGATTTCCGAGACGAGGGCGGGCCCCGCCTCCAGGGGAAGGAGCGGGATCCTCGCGAGCGGACCCGACCAGACGCGTTCGAGCCGGGAGATCTCGCGCGCACCGGTCTCGCTTCGGCGGAGCCAAAGTTCATCCCGCCCCTCGGCCTTCCCGCGGATCTTCGGGGGAACGGGGGGCCAGAGGGCGTTCGCCACCACGAGTTCGGGACGCCCTCCCCGCGCGTCGAGTGCCTCGACGAGTTCGAGCGTCTCCTGCACCGGCATCTCCTCGCCGGTCGTGACGACGACGGTGCCGGCGGCCTCGGCGTCGGCGAGGAACCGGGCGAGCCTCCCGACGAGAATCCCGACGGGGCCGTGCTCGATCACCTCGGAGAGAAGACGGGGCGCGTCGAGGAGGGAGACGACGTGACCCGAGGCCGGCGCGTCGAGCACGACGACATCGGGGGCGCGCCCTCCCCTCCCGAGCGCGAGGGTCGGGTGCTCGAGGAGGTTGAGCGCGTGGCCGAGGAGGCACGACTCGCGAAGGCCGGGAAGGCCGCCGTTGAACTGGCGGTAGATCGGGCTCGCGAGGACACGCCTCGAAATCCACTCGATCGGGAGCATCTCGCGAACGAGACCGTCGACGACCCGGTCGAGGGGGACTCCCTGAAGGCGCAGACGGGGCGAGACGCGGACGACCTCGCCTCCGGACGGCTCGACGCCGAGCATGCCGAAGAGGCTCTCGCGCGGGTCGGCCTCGAGGAGGAATACGTCCCGGCCGCTCCCTTCGAGGAGGCGCGCGAGGGCGGCCGAGACCGCGCTTTTCCCGACTCCTCCCTTGCCGGTGACGAGGAGGAGCCTCCGCCGCAGCAGGCGCTCCTTGAGGGTCATGGCCGATCCGCAGCCTAGGCCCGGCCGCAGGGGCGCCGCAACCCCCTCGCGGCGTGACGCGAATCGTGGGGACGGGAGGATCGAAGGACACCGCCGAAGTTGCGGTGGGATCTGGGGATTCCCTCTCCGCGCCGATCGGAAAGCCCGGGGCCCGCGAGTTCTCGGCACGGGCGTCGCGAGAGAACTCTCCCACCCACCGTGACTTCGGCCGCGTGCGCGACGCGAGTCCTCCCCAC
>CAYLHQ010000025.1:0-62827 GCA_964383585.1 uncultured Acidobacteriota bacterium | reverse complement strand
CGGCGGCCTCCTTCCATCCTCCCGTCCCCACGATTCGCGTCACGCCGTGGTCCGTTTAGCGGGCCCGCCGTGGCGTGCAGTGATGTCCTGCTCCGCGGGAGCCCGCGGAGGGTGCGCGCCTCGACGGGGAGGACGTCTTGCCGGGCTTCTCGATCGAGATCGGCGAACTCTTCGACCGCTGAACCCGCCTCATCCTCCGAAGAGTCGCGACTCCGCATCCTCGAGCGTGCACACCACGTATCCGCGCTCCCCCGCGAGTGCCCACTCCCTCGGTCCGTTGTACCCCCACGCCGCGAGGGCACAGCGCACCCCGAGCGGGGCGACGGCGTCGAGGTGGTTCACCTTGTCGTCGACGAAGGTGATGTCCTCCCAGTCGACTCCGAGGAGGTCCTGGAGTGCCTCGAGGTGACCGGCCTTCCGCGTCCCGGCTTCCTTGTCCATGATCCGCTCGGGGAGGAAGAAGTCGGCGATTCCGTATTCGCGAAGGAGGCTCTCGACCGACCCCCGGTCCTTCGCGGTGGCGAGGGCGTAGATCACCTCCCCCACCCGCCGCCTCAGGAGGTCGACGAAGGCCGGGTAGGGTGGCATGAGCGCCCTCCACGCGGCGGGATCGTTCCGGGCCATCGCCCCGCGGATCTCGTAGAAGCGGCGGTGGTAGCGGAGGAGCCAGTCGGGATCCTCGGACGCGCGGAAGGCGTCGTACGCCGCCTGGTCGGGAAGGGCCGCCTTCGCCTCGATCGCGGCGAGGATCACACCGTAGTCTTCCGCTCGGTTCCCGAGGGGCATGAAGTCGACGAAGGATCGGTAGGTCCCCTCGTCGCCCTCCAGATGCGAATCCGGCCGGAGGTCGCGGTAGGTCGCGAGGGCGACCGCGAACGATTCGCGCGCGCTGTCGGCGATCACCCCGTCGAAGTCGAGAACGAGCGCTTTCACCGTCCCCCCTCCCTCATCCCCTTCCGGGCGGATCGCCCTTCTACGCCGATTATGGCGAAGCAGCAAACATCGCGACGAGAGCCTCGAACCCCTTGTACGGGCCGAGAAATTCGCGTACCCCTTCCCCCGGACCCCCGGAGGGCGGACACGTCGTGCACCCCTTCTTCCAGCTCACGGAAAGCGTTTCGATTCCCGCCTACGGCGTGTTTCTCGTCCTCGCGATGCTCTCCGCGATCGCCCTCGGATGCCACCTCGCGACGAAGGTCGGGGTCCCGTTTTGGAAGATGGTCGACCTCGCCTTCCAGTTCTGCATCGCCGGAGAAATCGGGGCCCGACTTCTGTTTCTCGTCGTCGAGTGGCGCGCGCTCGTCGCTGGGGAGATCCCCCTTCGACAGTTGCTCGTCGCGGGGCGCGTCGTCTTCGGCGCGATCCTCGGAGGGGCCCTGTTCAGCCTTTGGCTGTTCCGCAAACACAGGCTTCCGGTCCTCGCCTCGTTCGACTTCGCCCTCGCGGTCGTCCCGCTCGGAATGGGGATCGGACGGATCGGCTGCCTGATGGCCGGTTGCTGCTACGGCAAACCGTCCTCGTCGATCCTGAGCATCACCTTCCGCGATCCGGCCGCCCACCGGATCAGCGGAACGCCGCTGGGGGTCCCTCTCGTGCCGGTCCAGATCTACCAGGCGATCGAGGGGGTCCTGCTCTGCGCATTCCTCGTGTGGGTCTTCACGCGCCGTCGCTTCGACGGCCAGGTCAGCGCGCTTTTCCTTCTGGTCGCCGGCGCCTCGCGGTTCGGGTGGGAGTTCCTCCGGGACGACCGCCGCGGCTCGTGGTCGGGGCTCGCGACCTCGCAGTGGATCGGCCTCGCGATGATCGGAGCGGGCGCGATCCTCTGGGCGTGGGCCTCGCGGCGAAAGCGCCTCGAGCGTTACGAGCCACCGCCTCCTCGCCTACTCGCAGAGAATCCCCGTCAGGTTCTGCGGTAGGTCGCACCCCGGCGTCGACGTGTCCTCCGGACGCTCGATTCCCGCTCCGTTCGTGCCGTAGGACCCTTCGCCCGCCCCATCGTTCCCGACGATCAGGAAGAAGACGCTTTCCGAGCCGGGCACGAACGACGCGGACCCCGACGCCCCGCGGTTGCACGCCGCCGCCGTGTAGTCGTACGCCCCGACGGAAGCGAGCGGGCCGCTGTACACCGTGTGCTGCGTCGCGTCGCACGCGGGGTCGTAAAGGAGATCGATCCGCCCCGTCGCCCGGTCGAACCCGGCGACGCGGAGGTCGCTCGCCTCCCCCGAGACACCGAGGACACAGTCGGCCACGCAGGTCGAGGCGGTCTCCCCTCCTTCGCAGAACCCGTCGCCGCAGCAGGCGGGATCGACGAGGGTCGACACGCACGAGCGACCGTTCTGCGAGCACCGCGTGTCGGCGCAGCCGACCGGGTTCGTCCCGTCGCCGTCCCCGCAACAATACCGGCCGCTCGGATTTCCCCCCTGCACGCCGTTGCAGTCGGACGGACACGACAGGCAGTCCTCCCCGCGCGCCGGCTCGCAGACCGCGTTCCCGCATCCGGCGGTCCCCGACGGGCAGTCGGCCGGGCAGGATTCGCAACTCTCGCCGCGCTGGCACGTCCCGTCGGCGTTGCACCCGAGGCAGACGACCCGGTCCTGGCATTCGTCCGGATTCCCGTCGAGGTCGCAGTCGGCGCTCGTGCCGAGGGAGAGATCGGACGCGTCGTGACTCCCGTTCGCGTTGCAGTCGCCGACGCGGAGGAAGTAGACGTCCTGGCCTCCCCGGAAGGTCGCGGCGAAGGCGAGCGAGGCCCCTTCGAGATCGGAAACGAGATGGTAGTAATCCCCCATCTTGTTCTGATTCGGGTAGCCGATCGTGGAGTCGTATGCGGGAGTGACCGGAAGGCCCCGCGACCAGGTCGCTCCCGCGTCGGTCGAGTAGGCGTAGTAGACCTCCGAAACCCGCCCCGACGGATCGGTCCGCGTGTCGTTCCAGACGACGTCGAGACGGCCGTTCGGCGCGACCGCGAGCGTCCCGAACCACTGCCACGCTCCCGGGACGCGGTCGCTCACGCGGACCGGCGCCGAGAACGTCGATCCGCCGTCGGTGCTCCGGACGAGGAGGACGTCCATCGGGTCGGACCCGGCGGGGTCGACCGAGCCGAGAACGTAGACGTTCCCCCGCGTCGAACCGGAGGAGCGATCGACCGCGACCCAGACCTGCCCCATGAGGCCGCCCGGGTTCGGGGTCCCTCCGGTCGTCGTCTCGCCGCCGAGCGTGATTCCGGTGACCCGGTCGAACGACGGGGTCTGGCCCGCGCTCTGGGCGTTCCCCGACGAAAGGAGGAGATGCGGAACGGGATACGCGGTCGACGAGAGCCGCGTCCCGACAACGTAGACCCGGCCGTCGGGGCCGACGTCGACGGTTCCCCATTTCGGCTTCGAGGGGGTGGCGTAGGGGCCGTCGAAGGTCTGCGCCGAGTTTGTGGTCCGGGTGAAATCGGTCCCGGCGCCGCAGCAGGTGGACTGCGAGTTCCAGATCGCATAGAGGTTGTCGTTCCCCGTCCCACCGGTCGCGTCGGCCGCCATCCAGGTCTTGTCCCCTCCGAACGCCGAGATCGGACCGGTCCAGGTCACCCCCTTGTCGGTCGAGACGAACATCTCGGCGTTCGTCGTGGTGCTCAGGCTGTAATAGAAGAAGTTCCCGAGGCTGTCGGCGGCGAGAACGGGATCGCTCCGGAACTGCCCCGGCTGGAGCACGCCGGGGAAGGTCCATGTCTTCCCGCCGTCGTGGCTGTAGGCGACCCCCGCCTGCCGGAAGTTCGACGCGATCGTGTCGAACTGCCTCCACCCGATCACGACGTTCTGCGGGTTCGTCGGGTCGATCGCCATCGAGGGCTCGTTCGCCGCGTCGCCGAGGATGTCGTTTCCGGACGCGTCGACGTTCACCTGGATGCTCCGGAAGTTCCCGCGTACGACCGCGGAGCCCGATGCGAATGCGGCCCCTTCCTTCTCCTTCACCGCGGGCGGATCGGACGGCTTCTCCTCGTGGCCGGGTTCGGATGCAAACGCCGTGACGGACACGAGGATCGGGAGAGCGAGCCAGATCGGGCTTTTCATGGTGCGAGTCCCTCCGGAGGGGTGCTTATACGCCGAATCCGGGCCTGATGGTTGCCGGGCCGGAGGGGTCGTCGTATGCTCTTACCGCATAGACCGATGACACGGTAGCTTCGGAGGGGGGTCGATGGGCCGCGTGAACGACGGTAGACTCCGCCGGACTCCGTGGGTGATCGTCCTTCCTTGCCTCTTCCTGCTCCCGAGCCTCCTCGCCGCCGCTGCGGAGTCCCCGCTCGCTGAACCGGGGCGCGCGGAGGAGGTCGTCTGGGTCTCCGGCTCCGCGCTTCCCGGCCTCGCGGGGGCGCCGATCAGCGACTTCGGCCTCTTCCGCTACGACCTCGGCACAGCGTCCTTCGTGCCGATCCCCTTCCAGGTCGACCAGCGCTTCCTCAAGGTCTTCGATCCCGGACTTCCGACCCAGTTCTCCGAGGTCGTCTACGACGTCTTCGGAGAGGACAACGGCCTCTTCGACGCCGAGGACGAGCTGGTGTTCGTGTTCGGCGATGCGGGGGTGCGCGCTCCCCTCGACGGCTCCTGGGTGGACGGCGCCGGGGACACACGGTTCGAGATCCGCGTCATCGATCCCCGGCCGGTCAACCCCGAACCGCCGCGATACGTCTACCTCTACCTCGGGCCCGGTCTTCCGGAATCGCCGCTTGCGTACGTCGACTGGAACGGCCAACCGGACGGGATCGTGACGACCGACGCCTTCCAGGTCGAATTCACGGGAAACTGGTTGACGACCGGCTTCCGCGTCTTCGACCCGTGCGGGAGCGGCGTCGACCTGATCGACCGGTTCAAGGGACGCGCCGAGCCTGGGCTCGGCCTCCTCCGCCAGGACGAGGAGGACTGGAGCGAAAACTCGACCTACCTCGGAGGGATCGCCGGACCGGTCCGGGCGATCCGCTACGTCCGGGGTGCCCGGAGCGGCGTGAACACGATACTGCGCGACGTCATCGAGCGGGACGCTTGGACGCGTAACATCAACCTGCGCGTCCACCCGGTCGACTCCGTATGGGTCTATTTCGACTGGCTGCCCGTGACGGACGCGCGGCTCTTCACGCCGAACCATCCGTTGGGGCTCTCCGTCGACGGGGTTCCGGATGCGGGCGTTTCGACCGTCTACACCCCGTGGCACCTGGTCAAGACCTCCGCGGGCGGGGCGTTTCTCTCCTGGACGGTGCCGCAGTCGACCCTCTACGCGAGCCGCGAATTCCACTACCTCGACGATGCCGCGTTCAACGACATCGTCCCGTCGAAGACGGTGTATCCGGACGACGACGACGCGTCGATCGGGAGCCACGGGGTCAAGATCCGCTCGACGCTCGACTCGAACGTCAACCCGATCCAGATCGGCTTCCGCGTGATCCCTCTCTGCGCCGGGGAGGGGGATCTCAACCTCGCGCTGAGCCTCCAGGAGAAGGTCAGCCTTCCCCCGGTTCCCGAGGTAGTTCCGCAGTCCGACTGCGAGGCGGTCCGGACGGTGCTCGCGTTCCGCGAAGGATCGGACCTCCGCCTCTCGTGGCAGGGCGACCCGACGGCGGACGGCTTCCGCGTCTACGTCTCGTCGACCCCGGGTCTCGACCGGGCCGCGTGGACGTCCGCGGGGGAAACCGTCCTCCCGACCTTCGTCGATCCGGGTGGAGCCACCGGAGCCGACCGCTACTACTCCGTCGTCTGCACCGCCGACGGGGCCGAAGGTCCCTGGTAGCGGACGACGTGCCCACTCGCTCCTCGGATCCACGATTCGAGGAGGGCGACCGCGTCGCGATCCGGAAGCGCCGTCCCGAGAGGCGGCATCCGGGTGGAGGGCTTGCGCGAGCGCATCCGCTCGACGATCGTGCTGCGCTCGGGGAAACCGGCCGCGATCCGGCGCGACACCCCCGCGGAGAGCCCGGGGATCTCCCAGTGTCCCGAGCGGTCCCAGGTGGTGACGAGCGCCGGAGCGGCGCTTCCCGGCTCGACGGTCACCGGGTGCGACAGAACCATCCCGACCGGCGCGAGCGGCCCGACCGGGTTGTGGCAATGCCCGCAGTTCCCGTGGAGATAGCCGAGCACCGCTCGCTCGATCGGGTTCGCGGCGGCGATCCTCGGAGGATCCTCGACCCAGGCGCTCCGGTCCGGCACGAGCCGCCTTTCCTCGACGAGGGTGCGGAGCGTGACCATCCCCCGCTCGAGGGGCTCGGCGTGGATCGCATTCGGGTCCCGGTCGTCCGAAAGTTGCAACGTCGAAAAGCCCAGGGGGACCGATCCGGCGCTCGCGTGGCAGGCGGTGCACTCGAAGACCGACGGGATCGAGTGCCTCTTCCCCGGCGTGATCTCGGCCGCTCCGGGCACCCCCTCGTTGGGAGCGAGGACGGCGTCGGTCCCCGCGTCGTTCCAGACGTAGGTGGCGAAGATCCAGCGCTCCCCGTCCACCCTCCAGAGCAGGCGGGTCTCGACCTTCTTCCCGTCGAAGGCGAATTCCTTCCAGAGTTTCGTCCCTACGGGGAAGACCCACGCGTCGGGATCGGTCGTGTCGATCGCCGTCCCCGCGGGAAGGTGGATCCAGCGTGCCTTGGAGGCCCCGTCAGTCCAGAGCGGATACTGCGGCGCGTACGGCCGGTTCTCGGGGGCGACCACGAGCGCGCCTCCCGGCGCGTAGAGCCCCGTCTCGGACAGGCGCTCGGGCGGACGGACCGGCGCGTTGCCGGCCCGTCCGGGAGCCGCGATCGTGAGCAGGGCGATCGCGACCAGCGCCCGCATGGTCAGTGAGCCTCCACCGGCTCGACCGGCTGCGGAACCGGGTTCCGGATCGCCGGGATCGTCCGGAGGTAGGCGAAGATCGCCTTCAGGTCCTCCTCGGTCGCCTGCGAGTAGGCCGGGATCGGCATCGGCGGAAGGACGGGCCGCCCGACCCCCATGTGACGCCCGGTCTTGATCGTCTTCACGAACATCTCCTCGGTCCACTTCCCGAGGCCGGTTTCGGCATCCGGGGTCAGGTTCGCGGTGAAGCTGGTTCCCCAGGGACCGGAGAAGGCGGTGTTCGTCGCGGCGGCGGTCCAACCCCACGGGCCGTGGCCGAGCGCGGGGGCGGGGGGAAGGGCCATGTCGGCCGGGTGGCCCGAGAGCATCCGGCTCATGTCGGGCTCGGACCCCTTCTCCCCCATCTTCCACGGGGTGTGGCAGTCGTTGCACCCCATGATCTTGACGAGGTAGCCTCCCCGCTCGGCGGGTCCCGGCGGGGGAGCGGCGAGGGCGGGGACGGCGGCGACGACGGTCAGTAGCAGAACGGCGGTTCGGGTCATCATCGATTCCTCCTTCGGTTGCAGGAGGAATGACGCGAAACCCCTTCCCGATCACCATCCGGTGACCGTAATCTCTTGCTAAGAGTTTCCTAAGTGAGCCGTCGAGGCGGGGTTTCTATGATTTCTGACGAATTGGCGGCGTTCGTTTCCTCGGGGGTCTCGATCAACATCGCCACGAGGGATCGGGATCTCGTCCCCGAGGGGGCGCGGGCCTGGGCGATCCGGGTCGAGCCCGGAGGGACGCACCTGGTCGCCTACCTCCAGGAGGGGGCGGCCGCTCCGATCCTCCGCGACCTCGAGGAGAACGGCCAGGTCGCGCTCGCGCTCTCCCGGCCGACCGACCACCGCTCGTGCCAACTCAAGGGGCGATTCGTCGAGGCGCGACCGTGCGGGCCCGAAGAGCGCGACGAGGTCGAGCGCCAGGCCGACGGCTTCCTCCGCGAACTCGACGCGATCGGGATCCCGCGGGCGCTGACCGCCGGCTGGGTCGTCTGGCCGTGCCTCGCGATCCGCGTCCGGGTGACCGACCTCTTCCACCAGACCCCCGGCCCCGGGGCGGGAGAACGGCTCTCGTGACGATCCCCCTCGAGTCGCTGGCGTCCTGCTTCCAGGGTCTGATCCCGGCGACCCTCTACACCTGTTCGCGCGACGGGATCCCGAACTGCGCCCTCCTGAGCCACGTCGAGTACGTCGACCCCCGCCACGTCGCCCTCTCCTTCCAGTTCTTCAACAAGAGCCGGAAGAACATCGCGGAGAACCCGCAGGCGCTCGTCCGGATCTACGACCCGGACACGATGCAGGCGTATCGCCTCCGGCTTCGCTACATCCGCTCGGAGACCTCGGGACCGATCTTCGACGCGATGGCGCCGCGGATCGAAGCGATCGCCTCGTACTCCGGCCTCAAGGGGATCTTCCGCCTCCTCGCGGCCGACATCTACGAGGTCCTCTCCGTCGAGCGGGCGTCGGACGAGGCGGGGATCGAACACGTTCGCGGCGAGGAGCCGCACGCCCTCTTCACGATGAAGGCGCTCCAGGACTTCCTCGTGCGGGTCCAGAAGGCCTGCTCCCTAGAAACCCTGCTCGATTCGGTCCTCGCCTCGCTCGAGGAGCTGTTCGACTTCCGCCACTCGATGATCCTCCTCGCCGGGGAGACCCCCGGCCGTCTGACGACGATCGCGACGCGCGGGTACCCGGAGCGCGGCGTGGGGGCCGAGATCGGTCTGGGCGAGGGGATCCTGGGCGTCGTCGCGGAGACTCGGAAACCGATCCGGGTCTCGGGGCTTCTGCGGCAGATGCTCTACGCGCAGGCGGTCGCCGAACGGGCGAGGGAGACGGGGCACGCGCCGGCGGAGCACCGGATCCCCCTCCCGGGCCTTCCGAACCCCGAGAGCCAGCTCGGGGTGCCCCTCATCGCCGGGGGCAAGCTCCTCGGGGTCCTCTGCGTCGAGAGCGAAGTCCCCTACCGCTTCCACGAGGAGGACAAGTCGTACCTCGAGGTGCTAGGCGGCTACCTCGCCCTCGCGATCCACGACGCCCTCCTGCGCGAGCGGGCGGAGGAGGCGGAAGAGCCGGCGCCCCCCGCGCTTCCTCCCGCAGCGCCTCAGGTTTCGGGTCCGAGTCACGAGATCGTCTACTACGCCGGCGAGGAACTGATCCTCGTCGACGGCGACTACCTCGTGAAGAGCCTTCCCGCGAAGATCCTCTGGAAGCTCCTCAAGGAGCACCGGTCGAGCGGAAGGCGCGAGTTCACGAACCGGGAGCTGCGCCTCGACAAGAGCCTCTCGCTTCCCGAGTACAAGGACAACCTCGAGAGCCGCCTGATCCTCCTGCGCCGGCGGCTCGAGGAGCGCTTCCCCGCCGTGCGCATCGTCCCCTGCGCGCGCGGGCGGTTCAGCCTCGAGATCGGGGCGAACCTCACGCTCTCGGAGCGGGAGTGAGAGTGGACGAGGATCGCCGACGGTCGTATTCTCCGTTCGGTCCAGAGGGCGATCCCGTGCAGCGCATCGGAGCGGCGAAATTCAGAGAGGATTGTCTGACGCTCCTCGATCGGCTCGAGCCTGACGGGCTCGTCATCACAAAGCACGGGAAGCCGATCGCCAGGGTCTATCCCTACGATCGAACGTCGGCGCACCTGATCGGGTGCCTTCGGGGGAAGATCGTGATCGACGGGGACATTCGTTCGACCGGACTTAGGTGGGACGCCGTCCCCTGAACCTCGACACCCACCCCCCTCACGGACACGCCTCCGCCCTCGGGAGCCCGCACGTTCCGTCGACCTGCGGCCGCCCCGCGCCGAGCCCGTCGAGTCCGAGGCCTCCTTCGCGCCCCCCCGCGACCGGGGCGACGAGGTAGTACTCGTCCCCCGCCCCGGGTGCGAACGACGCCGGGGAGACGCGATCGCAACGCCCCTCGAGCGGAGCGTGGGCGTACGTCCCCGAAAGACGCAGCATCGAGAGATCCCCCGCGTGGACCGAGTAGGTCTGTCCCGGGACGGCCGACTCGTTGCACGACGCTCCCCACGACGCGACGAGCTCGACGCCGGGCGTCTTGTCGATCGCGAGCGAGCCCGCAGGGACCGATCCCGGCCAGCGGATCACGTCGCACGTCACGGGCCCGGGCCTCTCGATCTCGACCTTCACGCGATCGATGTACCAACCCTCCCCGTCCCCCTGCCGCCGGTCGTCGGAGCCGAAGACGAAGGCGAGGTACACGGTTTCCCCACGATGGGCGGTGAGGTCGAACGTGCTCGTCACCCACCCGCCGGAGGTCCCGTGGAACGCGCGCTTCCCCTCGAGGCCGTTGCAGCCCGCCCCTGCGATCGTCCCCGACGGATACCCGTCGACGGGCAGGAGGGTCGTGAAGACATCCTGCCCGTCGTCGACCGCGTCGAGCACGACCTGGCCGCCGTCCCCCTGGAGGACGGTCTGGTACCAGTGGACGAGCGTGAGCGTGGCGACCTGCGCGTCGGCCGGGATCGAAAGACCGGCGCCGCCGGTCGAGTCGAGCCCCCCGTAGTGGAGCCAGGCGTAATTCAGCGTCCCGTACGTCGCCCCGGGACCGTTCCCGCAGTGGTAGGAAGTCCCGCGCGCGGCTTCCTTGGTCGCGAGGTTCCACTCGTCCCGCGTCGCCTTGTTGCACCCGGCGATGCCCTCGTCGACCGCGCGGTGGGTCCAGTTCGGCGGCGCGGCGTCGAAAGTCTCGTCGAGGAGAACGGTGTGGATCGGCGGGGGCACCCCGCCGCTCACCCCGATCCGGAAGGCGTCGAACTCGTCCCCGTGGTCTCCGGGAGCGTTCGTCGTCGAGAGGTCGACGACGTCGAAGCGGGCCTCCGTACCGCAGGCGATCGACGGGTCGACGGTGAAGACGACGGCGGCCGCGGGGACCGCCGTCGCGCCCGGAGCGATGTCGCCGTACACCCGCGGGGACGGGTCGAGAACGACGATTCCCGGTGTTGCCGGGACGACCCGGGCCGTCACGCCCTCGGCTGTCGCGCTTCCGGCGTTCCGGAGGCGGGGACGGAGCGACCAGGTTTCCCCCGGTTCGACGTTCGCGTCGCCGTCGCCGTCGATCTCGACATAGGGGACGTCGACCGAATCGTAGAGGACGATCGGACCGAACGCCTCGACCGCGACCTGCCAAGCGCCGCGGCCGTAAGTCCCCGCCGTCACGAGGCTCTGCGTCGGGTTGTACTTCAGGTCGGTGACGACCAGTCCCTCCGGGAGGCCGTTCATGTAGGGGGTGAAGCTCGCCCCTCCGTCGGCGCTCCGGAAGACTCCGACGTCGGTCCCCACGAGGACGTCGGTCGAGGTGAGGAGCACGACCGAGTTCGCCGGGACGTTCGGGAGCCCCGATCCGACCGCCGTCCATCCCACCCCTGCGCGCCACTCGTAGAGGTGCGGGCCGTTGAACCCGCCGACCGTCGCGAGCGCTCTTCCGGGATCGCCGGGATCGGCCCCGACGTCGGTCACGGCCCGCCCCGGAAGGCCGGCCGAAAGGTCGGTCCATGTGAGGCCGGCGTCCTCGGAGCGCCAGACGCGCCCCGATTCGCTCCCGGAATAGACCACGTCGTTGTGGATCCGGTTGACCTCGAGCGCGAGAAGCGACCCGGCGCCGCCGGTGAGATCGGTCGGCCCGACCTGCGTCCAGTTCGTGCCGCGGTTGTCCGACCGGTAGACCCGGTGGGTGCCGAGGTAGAGCCGCTCGGGGCGGAGCGGGTCGAGGAGATACGGGGTCACCCAGTTGATCCGGTCGTTCGCGACGATCCCGCTCCCGCTTCCGGTGATTCCGGAGTAGGAGCCGAGGACGCCGGTCGTCGACCGCGAGACGCTCGGGTAACCGCCGCTCGGGTAGGAAGTGATGTAGGAGACGTTTGGCTGGTAGGGGTCGATGTGGCAGACGAACCCGTCCCCCGTGACCGCCTGCAAGTCCCAGACGTCGCTCGCGGTGCGCGCGAGGGAGGAGTTGTCCTGCGCCCCGCCGCAGATCACGCCGGGATCCGAAGCGTCGACGCCGACCGCGTAGAACTGCGTGATGTTGAGGTTCCCGTTCCGGTTCGCGAAGGTCGCGCCGAGGTCGGTCGTCTTCCAGAGGCCGCCGTCCCCCCCCGCGTAGAAGGCGTTCGGGTCGTCTTCGTCCATCACGAGGACGTGCATGTCCTGGTGGACCTTTTGGGACGATCCCCAGCCGTTCGAGAGGTCGGTCCAGTTCACCCCTCCGTCGGTCGACCGCCAGATCCGGATCGTCCCGCGGATCACGAGGTCGGGGTTCGTGCGGTGGACGCGGAGGACCATGTTGTACCAGCACTGCCCGTCGCACGCGTTGCTCCCGGTCGCGCGCTGCGTCCAGGTCGCCCCGCCGTCGGTCGTCCGCCAGAGCGCGTTCGGGCTTCCGAAGAGGGCGTAGACGGTGTTCGAAGCGGAGGGAGCGATCGCGAGCTCGGTCCGTCCCGTCGCCCCGTTCGGGAGCCCCGAGGCGGTCTGGAGGACCCACGTCAACGCGTTGTCGGTCGACTTGTAGATCCCCCGCTCGGTCGCCGCCCAGAAGGTGTCGAGGACGGTCGGGTCCTGCTGGATCTCGTAGACGGGGGTGTCGGCGAGCCGCTTCGTCCAGGTGAGTCCGGCGTCGTCCGAGGTGTAGATCCCGCCGCTCGCCTCGCTCCCCGACGTGCACCCGCGGATCCTCCCGCCGGTCACGAGTCGGGAGGAGTTCCGCGGGTCAACGACGACGTTCGCGAAAGAGGAGAGGTCTTCGAGGCTCCGCCCGCCGCTCCCGTTCCGGGTCTCCCAGATGAGGCCGCCGTCGACCGTCCGGAGGAGTCCGATCCCGAAATACGACTCGCACCCTTGGTTGTTCTCCCCCGTCCCGACCCAGACGACGTTCCCGTCGTTGGGGTCGATCGCGACGGTCCCGATCGTCATCGTCCCCGCGGCGTCGAAGACGCTCGTCCACGAGAGGCCGTCGTTGTCGGAGCGCCAGACCCCGCCCGACGCGGTGCCGAGCCAGAGGGTCCCCGCCACGGGGTCCTTCGCGAGGGACGAAAGGCGCCCCGAGACGTTCCCGAAGGTCCAGCCGCCGAAGGTCGAGGGTGAAGGCCCCTTGGGAACCCAGTAGTTCTGCTCGGCCTCGGCGCCGAAGGCGCGGCGGCTCTTCTGCGCGAGGATCGCCGCCCGCGTCTCGCGAACGGCGGCGGCGCGGAGGGCGGCCAGTTCGTCGTCGGACGCCGTCCCGGCGCGGCGGGTCGAATAGAACCACTCCTTCCGCTTCTGGATCCGCTCCCCCTCGTCGAGCTTGGTGTCGAGGATACGGGGGGACGGCGCCGAAGACTGCGCGCGGGACGAGGGCCCGCCCGCGAGGACGAGGATCGCCGCGACGACGAGGAACGCGGTGCGAACGGGGGTCATGCGGAAACCTCTTTGCGTGGGGAGCGGGCCTCCCGGGAACGGGCTTTATACGGCCTGGCCGGGTCAGCCGCCACCTTCCCGGAGAGCCTGTTCGAGCGCCTTCTTCGCGTCGGGGTCTTCGGGGGCGAGATCGACCGCTCGCTCGAGAGGCGGAACCGCCTCCCCCGCCCGCCCCGCCCGGAGAAGAGCGAGGCCGAGGTTGTAGTGGGCCTTCGCGAAGGTCTTCCGGTGGGCGACCGCCCTCCGGAACGATGCGATCGCCCCTTCGAGGTCGCCCACCTGCGCGAGGACGATCCCCAGGTTGTTGTGCGCGTCGGCGAAGGCGGGATCGATCGAGAGGGCACGGCGGTACCGCGCGGCGGCCTCGTCGGGACGCCCCTCGCGCTCCGCGACGAGCCCCAGGTTCACGTGCGCTTCGGCGTACTCGGGCTCCGCCGCGAGCGCCGCGTCGAACCTCCTGCGGGCCTCGGCGACCTCCCCTCGCTCCAGCAGGATCCCGCCGAGGTTGTTCTGCGCGATGAAGGCGGAGGGGACCTTCTCCGCCGTGTCGCGCCAAAGGACTTCCTCGTTTTCGTAGATCGAGCACTGTTTCCAGGAGAGGACGCCGAGGGCGAGGACGACGGCGGTCCCGAGAGCGGAAAGCGCGCGGGCGTCGAGCCGCGAAGCGGCGAACGCCGCCACGGCCGCGATCGGGGAGAGGGAGGCGAGGTACTGGAAGTGGTCGGCGACGAAGGAGAAGCGCATCGGGTAGACGTCGAAGAAGCCGAGCGCGGGGAAGAGGGTCCCGCCGAAGAGGAGCGCCGCGGCGAGCGGTCCCCGCCCGATCCGTCCGCGACTCGCGAAGAGCAGGGCGATCGCCCCGAGGAGGACGAGCGGGGCGGCCTTCCAAACCCACCCCGCAGCCTCGACATCCCACCTCTCGTAGACGAACGCGAGCGGGTGCGGCCAGACCAGCTTCCCGAGGTAGAAGAGGATCGCCCGCGACGCGACGAGGAGCCGATCGAAGAACGAGAGGTCCCAGTGCGCCCCCGCCGCTCCGACGTGCGCCCTCTCCATCCAGACCGTGAGGAGCCCCATCCCGGCCCCGATCGCGAACATCGGGAGCGTCGGGAGGACCTCCCGGCGGGAGAGCCGCCCCCGCTTCCACCAGGTCACGACGAGGATCGCGGCGGGCAGCGAGGCGGTCACCGTCTTCGAGAAGAGGGCCCCGAGATAGAGGAGGAGCGCCGCGGCGTAGAACCTCGACGATCCCTTCGACTCCGCATCGAACGGGCGGAAGCGGAGCCACGCGAGGAAGGCGGAGAGGTCGAGCGCCGTCGAGAGGACGTTCTTCCGCTCGGTGACCCACGCGACCGACTCGACGTGGACGGGATGGACCGCGAAGAGGGCCGCCGCCCAGAACGCCCCCGGCACCCCGAGGCGGCGGAGGAGCGTCCAGGCGAGGAGGGCGTTCGCCGCGTGGAGGGCGACGTTGACGGCGTGGTAGCCGAAGGGGCGGTCTCCCCACAGCCGGTACTCGATCCAGAACGTCGTGTGGACGAGGGGGTAGTACTGCGGCACCGCCCCGATCTCGAACCAGATCTCGCGGAGCCCCTCGAGCGAACGGAGGGTCCGGTTCTCCGTGACGTAGTCGTCGTCGTCCCAGATCCAGCCGTTCCCGAGCGCAGGGACGTAGGCGACGACGACGAGGAGGACGAGCGCCGCCTGCGCCCGACGGTTCAACGCGCCGCCGCGACCGCGGGGGCGCGCCAGTTGAGAGCCGCCACCTGGCCCCGCCGCGCGCAGTCGGCCGCCTCACCGAGGACCCGGGCCGCCTCCTGCGGCGCGTGGAACCCCATCGAGTTCTCCGCGGCGATGAAGTCGAGCCGCCACTGGGCCGTCCGCTGGTACTCGAGGGCTTCCTTCAGGTCGTCTTCGGTCGCCCCCTGGGACTTCGCCAGGGCCACGGCATCGAGGAGGTCCATGAGGGCCGCCCCTCCACGCTGGAGGAGGTCGAAGTTCCGCTGCTGGATCAGGTCGACGCGCGCCTTCATCTCGTCCTCGGAGACGCGGTGGCAGGTCTGGCAGGCGCGCGCGATGTTGAGGAGCGGGCTCCGCACCCAGTGGTCCGAGACCTTCGTCGCCCCGTCCCTCTGGTACGGCATGTGGCAGTCCGCGCACGACACCCCGCTCCGCGCGTGAATCCCCTGGCTCCACAGCTCGAACTCCGGGTGCTGCGCCTTCAGGATCTCCGCCCCCGACTCCGCGTGCCGGTAATCGAGGAAGCGCTTCCCCTCTCCGAGGGTCGTCTCGTTCCAGAACCGCTCGACCGCCTCCGCCGTGAGCCCTCTCCCCCAGGGGAAGGTCAGCGGCATCCCGGTCCCGCAGTAGTACTCGACGTGGCACTGGCCGCAGACGTACGAGCGCATTTCGGACCGCGAGGCATCGGAGTTCGGGTCGTACGGCTTCTCGCGGGAGCCCTCCCTCCAGCGCTCGACGCTCGGGAGGTGCGGCACCGGGGCGTCGGACTCGGCGAGCGCGCGGATCCCCTTCACGAACCCGGGCCGGGTCACGCGGAGCTGCATCGTGTTCGGGACGTGGCAGTCGACGCAGGAGACCGGAAACGCGTGCCCCATGTCGTGGAGCTTCTTGTTGAGGTCCTTGTAGGAGCGGGTGTACGACTCCTCGAACCCCTTCATCGCGTCTCCCCCGCCCAGTTCCCGGTAAAGCGGCAGGATCGAGGCGTGGCAGTGGAGGCACGAGCCGCTCTGGGGCTTCGTGAGGCGTTCGGATTTCTCCTGGTCTTCGAGCATGTAGGCGTGACCGCGCCTGTCGCGGTAGTCGATCGAGAAGGCGTACCCGAGGAACATCCGTTTCAGCCAGGGGTCGCGCTCGATCTTCTGCTCGGGGAGGGCCTCGCTCCCGCCGTGGCCGCCGAAGCGGGTCCGTGTCGCGATCGCCGTCCGCTTGTACGTCTCGTACTCCCGCGGCCAGTTGATCCCCCACTTCTCGGGGTCGGTCGTGTTCTCGTCGACCTCGACGAGGCGCACGTAGGGGTTCTTCGCCTCCGCCTTCCTCTCGAAGATGTTCATGAGGAGGGCGGTCGCGAGGGCCGTCCCCACCGCGAAGACGATCACCGCCCCGACGAGCACGGCGACCGAGACCCCTTTCGTGTTCCGTTCAGCCATCGCTTCGTTTCCCCTCCATCGCGACTTCGTGCGCGCGCTCGGGGCCGCCCAGCCCCGCGGGGGGGCCATGGCCGACCGCGAGGTGGCAGTGGACGCAGAAGATCGCGTCGGGATCGGACGTGGCCCCCGCCACCATGTCGTGGACGAGGTCCCCGTGGCAGCGCAGGCAATTGGCCTGCAAGATGCGGCGATTCGCGCCTTGGATCCGGATCGGCTCGTGGAAGTCCTGGAACGTGAACCCCTTCGAGTGCCGATACCCGTTGTCGGCCTTCGCGATCCACTTCTCGAGGCCGGAGTGCGGCAGGTGGCAATCGACGCAACGGGCCGCAGTGTGGTGGCTCGCGTTCTGCCACGAGTCGAACTGCGCGTTCATGATGTGGCAGTTCTTGCAGGCGACCGGGTCGGTGCGGAAGTACGAAAACCCCTTCGCGTACTGGAAGGTGAAGGAACCCACCCCGAGGGCGGTCCCGAGGAGAACCAGGGCGACGACGGCGATTCCCCTCGCGTGATCCAAATCGATCCGAAGCACCCGGCCGCCCCTTCCCGTCGCGACGCGTGATGGGTCGGGATTATATCCACGGCCCCACGAAATCGCTTTTTTCGGGCTTTCGACCCGTGTAGGCTTTCGCCTGCCGCCGATGGGCACGGGCGGCTGCCGGAGCGATACGGGCAATCGCTCCGAAAGCGAGGGGTGGGCACCGGTGCCCGGACAAAAGGGGACGCTATGGCATCGAACCTCGGCACCTCCAGGGCGACTCGCCGACGGCTCGCGGGATCGGTCGCGGTCGCGGCCCTCGCCGCGCTCCTGTCGGCGACACCGGCACGAGCGCTGAGCGCCGAAAAGGGAAAGCTCTTCGTGAGCTGGGACACCACGTTCTCCTACGGGGCGAACTGGCGCGTCGAAGAGCGGGACGAAGAGATCGTCGGTCTCGCGAACGGCGGGAACGCCTTCTCGGTCAATGCCGACGACGGGAACCTCAACTTCGCGAAGGGGACCCTCTCGAGCAGCGTCCTCAAACTGACGACGGAGCTCGACGCCAACTACGCCGACCGCTTCGGCGTCTTCGTGCGGGCGTTCGCGTTCACCGACATGGTCATCGAGGATTCCGACCTGGAGCGGACCCCCCTCTCCGAGGAAGCGCGGGACCGGGTCGGGACACGGGCGGAGTTCCGCGACACTTTCGCGTGGGCGAAGTTCGACCTGGGCCGCGTTCCGGTCGAGATCCGCGCGGGGGAGCAGGTCATCAACTGGGGCGAGAGCACCTTCATCCAGGGGGGGATCAACGCGATCAACCCGGTCGACGTGAGCGCCCTTCGCGTTCCCGGGGCCGAGTTGCGCGAGGCGCTCCTCCCCGTGGGAGCGGTCCTCGTCTCCGTCCGCCCCCATCCGAACTTCGGGATCTCCGGGTACTGGCAGTACGACTGGGAGGAGACGTTCATCGATCCGCCCGGCTCGTACTTCAGCACCACGGACATCGCGGGCGCCGGGGCGACTCGCGTGATGCTCGGGTTCGGCGCAGTCCCGGATACGGTCCCCATCGGGTTCGTTCCGAATCCCCCCGTCGGCGTCGTGGTGCCCCGCGGCGACGACGTTCGGGCCGACAAGGACGGCCAGTGGGGGGCGGCGATCCGCTGGTTCGTTCCGGCTCTCGGTGGAACGGAATTCGGGGCATTCTATCTGCAGTACGACAGCCGCCTTCCGGTCATCTCGGCTCGAACCGGCACGATCGCCGGCGTCGGCGGTGGGAACTACGCCGCGAGCGCGCGGTACTACCTCGAGTATCCGGAGGACATCGCCCTGTACGGACTGAGCTGGAACGCCCAACTCGGCCGCAGCGGTCTCGCGTTCCAGGGGGAGGTTTCCCAGCGGAAGGACGTGCCGCTCCAGGGCGACGACGTGGAGCTTCTCTACGCCGCTCTGACCCCGATCAGCCCGACGCTGCCCAACCAGTACGGCGCCTTCGGATTCAACCAGGTCATCCCCGGCTACATCCGGCTCGACACGACCCAGTTCCAGATGACCCTGACCAAGATTTTCCCCCAGGTGCTCTGGGCGGACTCGTTCACCCTCGTTTGGGAAGGCGCGGCGCAGAAGGTCCACGATCTCCCGGAGAAGGAGACCTTCCGTCTCGAGGGACCCGGGACGTTCACGAGCGGGAACCCGATCCATCAACTCGCCGGGCTCCAGCCCGGCACCGAGCCGCTCGAGGCGTTCCCCGACGACTTCTCCTGGGGGTACGTCCTCGCCGGGCGCTTCGAATACAACCAGGCGATCGGTTCCATGAACCTGATCCCGCGCTTCTCCTTTTCGCACGACGTCTCCGGGGTTTCGCCCGGCCCCGGCGGGAACTTCATCGAGGATCGCATGGGGCTCACCGTCGGTCTCGGAGCGACCTATCTCATCAACTGGGAGTTCGATCTCAGCTACACGACCTTCATGGGCGCCGGACGGTACAATCTGTTGAATGACCGCGACTTCGTCGCGGCCGTCGCGAAGTACTCCTTCTGAGCGGGAGAAGACCATGACGACGAAGATCACCGCACGAATCACGATGGGGACGCTCGTCGCGGTCGCGGCGCTTTCGGCGGGCTTCGCCGGACTGTCCTCGGACGAGATCGCGAAACTCGGCACCACCTTGACCCCCCTCGGTGGGGAGAAGGCGGGGAACGACGCGGGGACGATCCCCGCGTGGGACGGGGGGCTCGCGAAGCCGCCTGCCGGCTGGAAGCCGGGGATGCACTATACCGATCCCTTCGCGAACGAGAAGCCGATCCTGACGATCACGGCCCAGAACATGGACGCGCACAAGGAGAAGCTGACGGCAGGCCACCAGGCGATGCTCGAGGCCTACCCGAGCTTCAAGATGAACGTCTACCCGACCCACCGCACCGCGGCCTACCCGCAACGGATCTACGACGCGACGAAGAAGGTGGCGGCGACGGCTTCCCTCACGAACGACGGAAACGGAGTGACCGGCACCCTCGTCGGAATCCCCTTCCCGATCCCCAAGTCGGGCGTCGAGGTGATCTGGAACCACCTGCTCCGCTACCGCGGCGAGGTCGCCCAGCGTCGCTTCGTGCAAGCGGCGGTGACGCCGAGCGGCTCCTACACGCTCGTCGAGTTCGACGAGGAGTTCAACGTCCTCTACTCCCTTCCCGACATGACCGAGGAGAAGCTCGCCAATCGGATCCTCTTCTTCAAGCAGAAGGTGCTCTCCCCCGCGCGGCTCGCCGGGGGCATCCTCCTCGTCCACGAGACCCTCGACCAGGTGAAGGCCCCCCGGAACGCCTGGACCTACAATCCGGGGCAGCGCCGGGTGCGCCGTGCGCCCGAAGTCGCCTACGACAATCCCGGAACCGCGGCGGACAACCTCCGCACGAGCGACCAGCTCGACCTCTTCAACGGCGCACCGAACAAGTACGACTGGAAGCTCGTCGGGAAGAAGGAGATGTACGTGCCGTACAACTCCTATCGCCTGCACAGCGATCAGGTGAAGTACAAGTCGATCCTCACCCCCCTCCACATCAATCCCGACTACTGCCGGTACGAGTTGCACCGGGTGTGGGTCGTGGACGCGACGCTCAAGGCGGGGCAGCGCAACATCTACAAACGCCGGACCTTCTACGTCGACGAGGACAGCTGGCAAATCCTCGCGGTCGACCAGTACGACAACCAGGATCAGCTCTGGCGCGTCTCCGAGGGGCACGCGATGACCTACTACGACGTCCCCCTCGTCTGGGTGGCGGCGGAGGTCCATACCGATCTCCAGGCACGCCGCTACCTCGCCTTCGGCCTCAACAACGAGACCACCCCGTATGACTTCGGTTTGAAGCGCGGCCCGGAGGATTTCACACCCGAGGCGCTGCGGCGGGAGGGGGTCCGCTAGGAGCGGGCGGATGCTCGGCCGCGCCTGGCGACCGTTACTCTTCGCGGCGCTCGCGATGCTCGCCGCCCTCCGGGCCCACCCGGAGGGCGGCCCCGCTCCCGAGGAATGGGCGGTCGCGGCGCCTCTCGCCGCCCGCTCGCTCCTCTTGGACGCGGCGGTCGTGGACGGAGCGATCCTCGCCGTCGGCGAACGCGGCCACGTCGTGCGTTCCACGGACGGCGGGACGACGTGGACGCAGATGCCCGTCCCCACGCGCTCGATGCTGACGGCCCTCCACTTCCACGACGCGAAGCTCGGCTGGGCGGTCGGCCACGACGCGGTGATCCTGAGGACCGAAGACGGCGGCTTCACGTGGAGCCGGGTCCACTGGGCCCCCGAGGACGAGAGGCCCCTCCTCGACGTCTGGTTCCGCGATGCCCGCAACGGGTACGCCGTCGGGGCGTACGGCCTCTTCCTGACGACCGGCGACGGCGGGACGACCTGGGCGGAGGGCCGGGTCTCGGACGACGACTTCCACCTCAACGGTCTCGCCGCGGGCGAGGGGGGCCGCCTCTACCTCGCCGCGGAGGCCGGGGCCTTCTACAGGTCGGACGACGCGGGAGAGACCTGGGCCTCGCTTCCCACGGAGTACGCGGGGTCGTACTTCGGCGTGCTCCCGCTCGGCGGCGACTCCCTCCTCCTCTTCGGCCTCCGCGGGCATCTGTTCCGCTCCGACGACGGCGGGGCGAGCTGGACCCCGTTCGAGGCGGACACCGAGGCGAGCCTGACGAGCGGCGTCGTGCGACGGGACGGCACCGTCGTCGTCGCGGGGCTCGCCGGGACCGTGCTCGTGAGCCGGGACGGAGGCCGAACCTTCGACCTGCACGAGCTCCCCGACCGGCTGGGGACCTCGACCGTGATCGAAACCCCCGACGGGACCGTCCTCCTGGTCGGGGAGGGTGGTGTCCGGCCTTTCGAGAGGACGGCACCGTGACGGCCCCGGGGTTCGCGTCCCGGCTCGAGGGCCTCGTCTTCGGGAATCGACGCAAGATTCTCGCCGTGTTCGCGATCGTCACCGCGTCGATGGCCTGGTCCGCGACCGGCCTGCACATCGACGCGGGCTTCATGAAGCTGCTGCCGCTCCGACACGAGTACATGCGGAATTTCGTGAAGTACCAGGAAGAGTTCGGCGGGGCGAACCGGCTCCTGATCGCCCTCCGCGTGCGCGAGGGTGACATCTTCACCCCCGAATACCTCGAAACCCTCAGGAAGGTGACGGACGACGTCTTCTTCATCCCGGGCGTCAACCGCGGCCAGGTCAGTTCCCTCTGGACGCCGAACGTGCGGTTCACCGAGGTGGTGGAAGGAGGGTTCGCAGGCGGCAACGTCGTGCCGAACGACTTCGCGCCGACCGCGGAGGGGATCGAGCGCGTACGCCGGAACGTGCTCAAGGCGGGGATCGTCGGCCGCCTCGTCGCGAACGACTTCACGGCGGCAATCGTCAGCGCCGAGCTCCTCGAGGTGAACCCCCAGACCGGAGAGCGCATCGACTATTTCGACGTCTCGAACCGCCTCGAGGAGATCCGGGAGAAATACGACGCGGACTTCGCGCCCGGCTCGATCGTCGACGTCCACATCATCGGGTTCGCGAAGATCATCGGCGACATCGGGGCCGGCGCGAGGCGCGTCATCCCCTTCTTCGGAATCGCCTTCCTGGTCACCGGGACCCTCGTCTACGTCTACGCCGGCTCCTTGCGCCTGGGGGCGCTCCTCGTGACCTGCTCGTTCATCGCGGTGGTCTGGCAACTCGGGCTTCTCACGGTCCTCGGATACGGCCTCGACCCGATGTCGATTCTCGTCCCGTTCCTGATCTTCGCGATCGCCGTGAGCCACGGCGTACAGATGGTGGGAGGGTGGGCCTCGACGGTCTTCGAGGGGGCGGACGCGCTCGACGCGTCCCGGCAGACCTTCCGTCGGCTCCTCGCCCCCGGGAGCATCGCGCTCCTCACCGACACGATCGGTTTTCTCACGATCCTCCTGATCGACATCCGGGTCATCCGGGAGATCGCGATCGCAGCGAGCCTCGGGGTCGCCCTGATCATCCTGACGAACCTGACTCTCCTCCCCATCCTGCTCTCCTACGTCACCACCGGGACGGAGTACAGAGGCCGGCTGGGTCGTCGCCTCGTGAAGTTCGAACCCCTCTGGGTTTTCCTCGCGGGCGTCTCCCGGGCGCGTCCGGCCGCGGTCGTCACCGGGCTCGCCGTCGTTCTGCTCGCGATCGGCCTTTGGAAGGGGGACGATGTCGCGATCGGAGACCTCCACCGGGGCGTTCCCGAACTCCGCGCCGACTCCAGGTACAACGTCGACTCGGAGGTGATCACCCGCCACTTTTCGATCGGCGTCGACGTCCTCACGGTCCTCGCGGAGACCGCGCCCCAGGGGTGTGTCGACTACGAGACGATGAACACGATCGACGACTTCATGTGGAGGGTCCAGAACGAGCCGGGGGTGCGGTCGGTCGTCGGTCTCCCCGGCGTCGCGAAGGTCCTGAACGCGGGGTGGAACGAGGGGAGCCTCAAGTGGCGCACGCTCCCTCGCAACGAGTCGATGCTCACCCAGGCGGTCGCCTACGTCCCCACCGGCAGCGGGCTCCTGAACGGCGATTGCAGCGTGATGCCGGTGATGATCTTCACGACCGACCACAAGGCGGAGACGATCGACCGGATCGTGGGCGCGATCAAGGCGTTCCGGGCCGAACACGGAAGGGACGGTCTCCGCTTCCATCTCGCGACGGGGAACGTCGGGGTGATGGCGGCGACGAACGAGACGGTCGAGGCTGCCCAGTTTCCCATCCTCCTCTGGGTCTTCGGAGCCGTGATCACCCTCTGCCTCGTCACCTTCCGATCGCTCCGTGCGACCGTGTGCATCGTTCTGCCGCTCTCCCTCGTGTCGCTCCTGGCCTACGCCCTCATGGCGTTCCTCGAAATCGGGCTCAAGGTCTCGACGCTCCCGGTGGTCGCCCTCGGCGTCGGGATCGGGGTCGACTACGGGATCTACATCTACGCGCGGCTCCGCGAGTACATGCGGGCAGGCGCCGCCCTGGAAGACGCCTACCGCCACACGCTCCGCATCACCGGTGCAGGAGTCCTGTGCACCGGGATCACGCTCGGCACCGGCGTCGCGACCTGGATCTTCTCCCCCCTCAAGTTCCAGCAAGACATGGGGCTCCTCCTCCTCTTCCTCTTCTTCGTGAACATGCTCGGGGCTCTCTTTCTGCTCCCCGCCCTCGCGCGCTGGCTCGTCCGCGCGCGCCCGATCCCCGAGGCCTGACCTCCCTCGCCTTGCGGCGCCCGGAGGGGAGCGGCCATAATGCCTCTCCAAAGAGCCTCCTGCGCGAGCCACCATGAAGCAAATCAGCCTGTCCCGGCCGCAACTTCTCAACGCGCTCTGGGCGATGCACGACGTCAAAGGGCACCTCGACGACGACGACGTCCTGCAGCTCGCCCGCCTTTTCGACGTCTCGGCCGTCGAGATCGAGGGGGTGGCCTCCTTCTACCACTTCTTTCGGCGGAACCCCTCGGGGAAACACGTCGTCTATTTGAACGACGGCATCATTGCCGAGCTCGGGGGCCTCGCGGAGGTCCGCGACGCGTTCGAGCGGGAAACCGGGGCGCGTTCCGGCGGGGTGAGCCCCGACGGAATGTTCGGCCTCTTCGACACGTCGTGCATCGGCCTTTCCGACCAGGAGCCCGCGGCACTCATCGACTTCCACCCCGTCACCTCGCTTACGCCGCGGAAGGTGAAGACGATCGTGTCGAAGCTCCGCAGCGGGGTACCGGCCGAGGCGATCGCGGACGAGCCCGAGGACAACATCCGCCACATCCCTCCCGGGGACCGCGCGTTCGTCCTCCGCCCGTACGAGCCCGGAGCCGCCGTCGCGCAGCTCGTCGAGCGGAGCCCGGAGTCGGTGATCGAGGAGATTCGCGCCGCGGGTCTCCGCGGGATGGGAGGCGCATTCTTCCCCACCGGAATCAAGTGGGCGAGCTGCCGGGGGTACCCGAGCAGCCGGAAGTTCGTCGTTTGCAACGCGGACGAGGGGGAGCCCGGCACCTTCAAGGACCGCGTCTTGCTGCGACGCGTCCCGGGCCTCGTCGTCGAGGGGATGATCCTCGGGGGGTACGCGGTGGGAGCCTCGGAGGGGATCGTCTACCTCCGGGCCGAGTACCGGTGGCTCAAGGAGCGGATCGAGTCCGTGCTCGAGGAGTTCCGCCAGCGCAACTGGCTCGGCGACCACATCCCGGCGAAGGTCCCCTTCTCGTTCGACGTTCGCGTCCAGCTCGGCGCAGGAGCCTACGTGTGTGGGGAGGAAACGGCCCTACTCAACTCGCTCGAAGGACGCCGCGGCGAACCCCGCGCACGAAGGTACTTTCCCGTCGAGCGCGGCTACCTCCGCAAGCCCACCATCGTCAACAACGTCGAGACCTTCTGCCACGCCGCCCGCATCGTGGAACTCGGGGCCGGCGCGATGCGCAGGCTCGGAACCGCCGACAGCCCCGGCACGAAGCTGATCAGCGTTAGCGGCGACTGCGCCATGCCGGGGATCTACGAAATCGAATGGGGTCTCACCGTGGACGAACTCCTCTCGCTCTCCGGAGCGAAGGACCCGTGGTACGTCCAAGTGAGCGGGCCGAGCGGCGTCGCCCTTTCGATGCGGGACCGGGGACTACGCCTCGGCAATGAGGGAATCCTCTGCGGAGGATCGTTCATGATCTTCGACCGCTCGCGGGACCTCCTCCGAATCCTCACGAACTTCTCCGCCTTCTTCGATCGGGAGAGCTGCGGGATCTGTACCCCCTGCCGGGCGGGAAACTTCATCCTGACCCGGAAGCTCGAGAAAATCCGGCTCGGCCTCGGGACGCTCCGGGATCTCGTCGAGATCCAACAGTGGGGGCGCACGATCAAGGAAAACAGCCGGTGCGGCCTCGGGCAGAACTCCCCGAACACCGTCATCGACGCGATCCAGAAGTTCCCCGACTACTTCGAGGAACGCGTCGACCGTTCCGGGAGCCGCCTGAACCGCGGGTTCGACCTCGACGCGAGCGTCGCCGCGTACGACGAGGCGACGGGAAGTTGACCATGGACGTGCCCATCACCCTCACGATCGACGGCAAGGAAGTCCGCACCCGGGACGGGGAACTGCTCATCCGGGTCATCCGGGAGGCCGGGATCGACGTCCCCTCGCTCTGCTACTACGAGAACATCGACCCTCCCCTCGGCACGTGCCGGGTCTGCACCGTCTTGGTCAACGGCCGGCATGCCGCGTCTTGCACGACCCTCGCCCGTCAGGGGATGGTCGTCGAGGTGCACGGCGCCGAACTCCACGACACCCGCAAGGCGATGGTCGAGATGCTCTTCGCGGAGGGGAACCATTTTTGCCCGGCCTGCGAGAAGAGCGGGGATTGCGACCTCCAGGGGATCGGCTACCGGCTCGGGGTGAGCGTGTCGCGCTACCCGCACCTCTTCGTCGACCGCATGGTCGACTACAACCCGAAACGGATGGTCATCGAGCCGAACCGCTGCATCCGCTGCCGTCGCTGCGTCGAGGAGATCCTGACGGACAACGGTCATCGGGTGTTCGACTTCGTGCACCGGGGCACCGACACCGAGGTCGCGATCGACTACGAGCAGGAGAAGACCCTGAGCGAGGAGCAGGCGGTCCGCGCGATGCACATCTGCCCCACGGGGGCGATCCTCGTCCGCGGGAAGAGCCTCGCGCGGCCTTACGGCGACCGGAAGTACGACCTCGCCGAGGGAGGGCGCCCCCTGGGCGCCCCGCTCGCGCCCCCCCGTTTCCGGACGGAGCGAACGGGCCGGAAGCCGGTCGTCGCGACGGTCTCTCTCGCGGGGTGCTTCGGCTGTCACATGTCGCTCCTCGATTGCGACACGGAGATCCTCGACCTCCTCGAAGTCGTCGATCTCGGACGATCGCCCCTCAACGACCTCAAGGAGTTCGCGGGACGGGCCGACATCGGACTCATCGAGGGGGGCTGTTGCAACTCCGAGAACGTCGAGGTTCTCCGCGAGTTCCGCCGTAACTGCGACGTGCTGGTCGCCGTGGGCGAGTGCGCCATCTGGGGCGGCCTCCCCGCCATGCGGAACACGGTTCCGCTCCGGGAGTGCCTCGAGGAGACCTACCTCCACTCGGTGACGAGCGAGGGGCAGGCGTCGGTGATCCCGAGACACGAGGAGATCCCGAAGATCCTCGACAAGGTGTACGCGTGCAGCGAGATCGTCGATGTCGACTACTTCATCCCGGGCTGTCCCCCGAGCCCCGAACACATCTGGAAAGTCGTGAAGCACATCCTCTTCGGGGTCGAGTACTCGGTCCTTCTCCCGGAGTTCAAGTATGACTGAAACGGCGGCGGGCAGGAAGGTCGTGATCGAGCCGGTGACGCGCGTCGAAGGCCACGGGAAGGTCACGATCCATCTCGACGAGTCGGGACGGGTGAAGGACTCCTTCTTCCACATCGTGGAGTTCCGGGGTTTCGAGCGGTTCATCCAGGGCCGTCCCTACTGGGAGGTTCCCTCCCTCGTCCAGCGGCTTTGCGGGATCTGCCCCGTGAGCCACCACCTCGCCGCGGCGAAGGCGGTGGACCAGCTTTCCGGACTCGATCCGGGAGATCTCTCTCCGACCGCGACCCTGGTGCGCCGCCTCCTCCACTACGGGCAGGTCTTCCAGTCCCACGCCCTCCACTTCTTCTACCTCGCCTCGCCGGACCTCCTCTTCGGCCCGGACGCCCCCGTCGAGAAGCGCAGCGTCGCGGCGGTCGCCTTCGAGCACAAGGAGTTGGCTCGCAGGGGGATCCTGATGCGCAAGTTCGGCCAGGAGATCATCCGCGCGATCGCCGGAAAGCGCATCCACGGGGTGGCCGCGGTCCCCGGGGGCATCCACAAGAGCCTCGCACCCGAAGACCGCGAGCGGTTCCTCACCGAGGGCGACCTCCCCGCGATCGACACGATGATCGCCTGGGCCCGCGAGGCGGTCGCGTTCCTCAAGGAGTATCACGAGAAGCACGCGGAGTGGCTCGACACCTTCGCCGCGTACCCGTCGGGACATCTCGGCCTCGTGGCGGCCGACGGAACGCTCGAGCTCTACGACGGGCGCCTTCGCGCGATCGACGCCCTCGGACGACGTACGCTCGACGACGTGGCGGACACCGACTACCTCGCCCACTTCAACGAAGGGGTCGAGAGCTGGACCTTCCTGAAGTTCCCGTACCTGAAGAGCCTCGGCCGCGAGCGGGGCTGGAACCGGGTCGGGCCGCTCGCCCGTCTGAACGTCTGCGACCGGATCGGCACTCCGCTCGCCGAGGCGGAGCGCACCGAGTACTTCGCCCGGACGGGAGGAAAGCCGAACCACCGCACGATGCACTTCCACTGGGCCCGCCTGATCGAGGTCCTGCACTGCGCCGAAGTGATGAAGGACCTCCTCCTCGACGACGGGATCTCCGGGACCGATTTGCACCGCAAGGGTGAGCGGAGGCCGGAGGGGATCGGCGTCGTGGAGGCTCCTCGGGGCACGCTGATCCACCACTACCGCGCGGACGAGAAGGGGCGCGTCACGCGCTGCAACCTCATCGTGTCGACGACCCATAACAACGAGCCGATGAACCGGGCCGTGCGTTGGGTCGCGGATCACCTGCTCGCCGGGAAGCGGGAGCTGACCGACACCCTTCTCAACCAGGTGGAGATCGCGGTCCGCGCCTACGATCCGTGCCTGTCGTGCGCGACGCACGCGATCGGCGACATGCCGCTCGCGGTCACCCTCTACGACCATCGAGGCGAGGTCCTCGACGAGCGTCGGAAGGATGCGGGATCTCGCGCGCGATGACACGCTCCTCTTCGCGCTGGGGAACGCGGGGAGAGGGGACGACGGGCTCGGCTGGGCCTTCGCGAAGGCGGTCGAAGCGCGGGGTTTTCCCGCCGAGAACATCCACGTGCGGTACCACCTTCAGGTCGAAGACGCGGAGCGAATCGCGGAGGCCGGCCGCGTACTCTTCGTCGACGCCTGCCGCGAGCGGCTCCCGGGAGGGTTCGAGGTCCGACCGTGCGAGCCGGCGGCGACCTTCGCGTTCACGACCCACTCCGTGTCTCCCGAGGCGATCCTCTTCGTCTGCCGCGAACTGTACGGACGGTCTCCCGACGCGACGTGCCTCCTCATCGCCGGAGAGGCCTGGGAACTGGGCACGGGATTGAGCGAGGCGGCGACGAGAAACCTCCGGATCGCGACCTCGGCCTTCACTTCGACTCTGCGGCGATCACGCCGTCCCAGCCGGGGGAGGCTCCCTCCCGCGCGAAGCGCTCGGCGAGCCTGAGGTAGAGCGACGAGGGGCCGTCCTCCCCACCACGACGTGCGAGGACGGTACGGAACGCCTTCGCCGCCTCCTCGAACGCCCCGGCCTCGAAGCTCCGGAGACCGGACTCGAACGCCTTGCGGTCCTCCTCCGCCATCGACGGGGGCTCTTCGGGCCCCGCGAGGACTTCGTGGAGGGCGACCGGCTCCTGCCGCCCGACGACCCGCACCCGGCCGAGCCTCCGCGCGACGAACCCGTCCCCCGCGGCGCGGAGCGCGTCGTCCGAGACGATCGCCCGCGTGCCGAGGAGCTTGTTCAATCCCTCGATCCGGGAGGCGAGATTGACCGCGTCCCCGATCGCCGTGTAGTCGAAACGCTGCGCGGAGCCGAGGTTCCCGACGAGCATCGGTCCCGTGTGGACGCCGATCCGGGTCTTCAGGCCCTCCGACTCCATCCTCGAAAGGGCGAGAGCGGCCCGGCACGCCCGCGCCGCGTGGTCGTGGACGCGGACGGGCGCCCCCCAGATCGCGAACACGGCGTCTCCGATGTACTTCACGAGGGTCCCCCCCGTCGCGAAGACGTGCCCTGTGGCCTCGGAGAAGTACCGGTTCAGCATCGCCGCGGTCTCCTCCGCCGTCATCGACTCGGCCACCGTGGTGAACCCGGCGATATCGGTGAACATCGCGGTCGCGACGATCTCCTCCCCCCCCAGATTCAAGGCGGACGGGTCCTCGGCGATCTGACGGGCGGCCTCCGGCGAGAGGTAAAGGGCGAAGGCCCTTTTGACCCGCTCGCGCTCGCGCACCGTCGTCAGGTAGTACCAGATGACGCTGACCGTGTAGGCGACCGGCAGCTGGATCGCCGACGGGATGACCGCGGGGAGCCAGAACCCTCGTTGGGTGAACGCGACGTGGGCCGTCACCCACGGGAGGAACGCGAGCGCGACGAGGGCCGCCCCGCCGTAGAGCGGACGCAGCCACGTGAACGCGAAGAGGGCGGGGACCGGGAGCAGGAGGAGGAGAACGGTCTCGAGAAGCGGCGGCAAGAGGTCGATCTGGCGCCCCTCGAGAAGGTTGGCCGCGATCGTGGCGTGGATCTCCACCCCGTATGTCGTCTCGCCGCGATCGCCCGTGAAAGGAGTCGGAAACGCGTCCTTCGCCGCAAGACCGGTCGCGGACCGGTCCGAGAGGCCGACGAACACGATCTTCCCGCGGAAGAAACCCTCCGGAAGCCAGCGGGCCGGGTCGAGGGCCTGATAGATGGAAACGGTCGTCACGGTCCTCGCCGGTCCGTAGTAGTCGATCAGCCGCGCCCCCCCGCCCCGGAACGAGGAATCCCCCGTCGCGAGCTCGTAGGCCGCGAGCGCGAGACCGGGACGCCCCTCGAGCTCGAGCCACGCGCCCCGGATCGATCCGTCCCGGTCGGCCGGGAGATTGACGAGACCGAGGCCGGCGGCGGCCTCCGCGAAGGGGGCGAACGGCTCGATCCACTGCGCCCGTCGAAAGCGTGGATCGTCGATCTGTTCGAGTTCCGCCCCCAGGACGACCTTTTTCGAGTCCTCGAGGGTCCATAGGAACTCCATGTCCTGGGCGGGGTCCCCCTCGTCCTCGAAAAGGACGTCGAAGGCGATCGCGGCGGCGCCCTCCCGCTCGAGGACACGGACCAGATCGGCGTGGAGCCGCCTCGGCCAGGCGCCCACCTTCGGGTCCACGGCGAGTTCGCGGTAGGAGTCGCGATCGATCGCGGCGACCAGAACGCCTCCGGGAGACGGTCGCTCCCCCCGCAGTCGGAACAGGAGATCGAGGCCGGCCCGCTCGAGCCCCTCGGCGGGAGGCCATCGGATGAGCGCCGCTCCGGCGATCCCCGGCAGCAGGGCGAGGAGAAGCGCGGCGCGGGTCCGGCGCAGGCCGATTCGCATCAGTAGGTGAGGACCAACCTCGCGACGACGGAGCGGGCCGGGACGACCCCCTCCTGAACCGAGCGCTCGTAGAACTCGAACTTCTTGTCGAGCACGTTCCGCGCGTCGACCACGAACGATCCCCAGCGCTTCGGGAAGCGGTACCCGATTGCGGCATCGGCGACCCAGAACTCCGACTTCACCGTGTTCCGGTCGGTCGACGTCAACGTGTCGAACTGGTCGACCTCCTGGTCGTAGCGCGTGCCGCTCAGGTACAGGAAGACGCCGATCGGGCAGAAGAAGCGCACCTCGGGCCGGAGACGCTCGGTCCGGATCCGGTCCTGGAAGGCCCCCGTCGGCGTGACCGCGGTGGTGTCGAACTCGGCGTCGCGGTCGTCGTAGGCGATCGTCACCGCCATCCAGCCGGTCGGCGCCGCGCTGACGTAGGCGTTGATCCAGTCCTCGTCGCGATCGCGCTCCTCGACGGTGCTCGGGACGAACCCTGCGCAGCCGGAGAACTCGTTCCACTCGGTCTCGCGGTCGCAGTAGGCTTCGGGGATCTCGAGATCACGGCGCAGGACCGACGCGCCGAGGAACCAGCGGCTTCCGAAGGCCTGATCGATCCCGGCTCCGTAGCTCCACGACCGGGTCCCGCCGGGATCCTCGAAGAACTGGTTGAACCCGGCCACCTGCGTCGGCTCGAGGGTCTGGAGACGTCCGAGGAACGGGGCGAGGCGATGGTAGGCGGCGACCCGAAGCGTCGTCCCCGTGCGGAAACCCACGGTCACTCCTACTTTCGGGCTCACGCTCGAGGTGGAGTAGTTGAGATCGGCGACCCCGAACTGCGAATCCCGCGGCGCGAGGAACCCGACGGGGACGTCGACGTTCTCGCCCGACGCCCCCACCGTCAGATCGACGGGACCGAGCCCGCCGACCTTCGCGTAGGCATACCCGTTGAAGAAGGAGTCGTCCGCCTCGATCGACGCGCCGCCCGCGCTCGTGAGCTCGACCGATCCGTCGAACCCTCCGACCCCGGTGATCCAGGAGGTCCGTCCGTGCCGCTTCACCCACTGCGCCTCGAGCTGCGGGCCTTCGAGGGTCGCGGTCCCGAACGCCGTCCCGAAGAAGTCCATCGGGGTCTGCTCGGTCCGGTTCCAGATCGCGGACACCGCGAGGTCCGATCCGGGGGCGAGCGTCCGGTGCCATCCGAGCCCGACGTTCGTCTCCGTCGTGTCGAACCGTTCCGGGGTGATCGCCGGGAGAATCTGGCGCAGCGGGAGGTCGCCGGTCTCCCGCTCCCCGCGGATCGCGTTCACCTGGATCGTGTCCCGGTCGGAGACCGCCGCCTGCACGAAGGCGCGGAAGACTTCCGTGTCCTCGTCGGCGTTCCTGCGGAAGCCGTCGTCCGAGAAGGTCGAGTACGACAGCGCCGCGGCGTAGCGGTCGCCGTTCGACGTCACGATCGCCTCTCCCTCGGTGATCGTGCTCGAGTCGTTCTCGGAGAGCTTGTAACAGGGGATGCCCCCGCAGTCGTCGCCGGTGTCGAAGGCGGAAAGATCGGTGTCGGTCTCGCCGTACCCGGCGGAGCCGAACGCGCGCACCCGCGGCCGCTCGAACAGGGCCGTGTACTCGTTGAAGGAGGCGGAGGCGTTGACGACATCGGGTCTCGCGGCGTTCGTGCCGACCGGCTGGTAGATCCGTGCCTGGAGGACCTCGCTCAGGAAGGCGGGCGCGAAGCCCGGCAGGTTCCGGTAGACGCCCGAAAGGAGAAGGTGGCTCGAGTGGTTCGCGTGGTCCTCGTCGGCGCTCCGGCGCGCCGCGACGAGGCCGGCGTCCTCGAAGCCGAGGTCGTTGAAGATTCGCGCGAGGTCGGCGCCGCGGACCGCGCGGTCCTGGTCGAGGAGAACCCGCGACCGGTACACGGCCCGGTTGTCGTTTCGCTCGATCGAGGCCATCAGGTCGTCGAGCGCCTCGACCGGGCGGTTCTCGTTCTGCAGCAGGATCGCGGAGTAGAGCCACGGGGTCGGATCGGCGGGATCGAGGTCCTTCGCGGCGGCGAGTTCCTTCCTCGCCTCGTCCGAACGCTTCTCCTCGTAGTAGGCCTTGCCGAGGTACGACCGGAGGAGGGAACTCCCGGGGTCGAGGATCGCGGCCGACTGGATCTCCTCCCGGCCGCCGGCGAGGTCCCTCAGGCGCATCTTCGCGATCCCGAGACCGAGACGGGCGTCGGCGAATCCTGGATCGGAGGCGGCGGCCCGGTCGAAGAGCGCCTTCGCCTCCTTCGACCTCTGCCCCGCGAGTTCGACGAAGCCGAGGACCGAAAGCGCGCGGGCGTTTTCCGGGGCACGCTCGAGGGCGCTCTCCGCCGCCGTCTTCGCCCCGCGCAGGTCGCCCTCCGCCATCCGGAGTTCGGCTGCGCGGGCGAGCGCCGTGGGGTCCTTCGGATCGAGTTCGGCCGCGCGCTCGGCCTCAACCGCGGCGCGGGCGACGTCGAACTCCGCCTGCGCGACGAAGGAGGAGGCGAGCGCCGCCGAGGCCGACCGCCCGTCGGCGGCGACCGCGGCGTCCGCGAGGCGCCGCGCCTCGTCCTTGCGGTTCTCGGTGAGCGCGATCACCGCCGCGAGGGAGAGGGCCGCCGGTTCGTCCGGCCGGTTCGTCCGGACCGCCTCGACGAGACGCTTCGCCTCGTCGACCTGGCCGGTCGCGAGGAGGGAAGCCGCTCGGGACAGCGATGCGCCGTCGGGCCCCATCCCTCCGAGGCGTTCGGCGTCGGCGCCTCCGAGAACGGGGGGGTAATAGAGCGTCCACGTCACCGCGTCGCGCGGCCGGACGACGACGCTCCGAACGGGGGCCTTCCCCGGCTCCGCGACCGCCCGTTCGCCCGCCGACACCTCGACGCTCCCGAAGGCGTTCGAGGCGAGAACGACCCCCTCGATCATCGTGATGGAGGTCGTGCCGTCTTCCGCCACGTCGACCGCGAACTCGGTCCCCTTGATCGCCGCGGTGACGGTCGAGGTTTCGACGCGGCCGAAGTCCTTCGGCTTCCGGCTCGCGAAGTAGTGTCGTCCGGAAAGGACCTCGAGGACCCCTCCCCCGTCCGTCGCGGGGGGCACGACCTCGACCTCGCTCTTCTCGTCGAGGCGGTGGAGCGTGTCGTCGGCGTAGAGGATGGCCGCGCGGCTCGCGGCTCCCGTGCGCACCCGATCCCGCGCGAAGAGAGACTCGTCCGCGGCCGTCCGCGTCCAGGCCTCGGCACCGGCCCGGCGCGACTCGACCACGTTCTGGGCGGCGACGACCTTGGCGAGCCGTCGGGAGTCGCTTCCTTGCTGTGCGGACGCCGGGGAGGCGAAAAGGGCCGCGAGCGCCGCGGCCGCGACACCTCGACTCCGCAGGTTCCGGTCGTTCGAAGGCTTCCCAGAGTCCATGACAGGTCGGACCTCCGCAGGGTGGGAGTTGGAACGGATGCAGATCCGGCCGGCCCCCCGGGGCCGGCCGGATCCTAACGGAGTTCGAACCCGGTGACGTAGTCCTTTCGACCGGCGACGCGAATCGTCAACGTGAAGACACCCGTTCCGATCTGGGACGTCCTCATGTTGTAGATCCACTGCTGGGTCTGGTCGTTCCATCGGAAGAACGGGTCGTTCGAGTTCGTATCGTCGTTCAGGTCGAGCGCGCGGATGTCGAGAGGTCCCCGCGTCGATTCCGAAAGGCCCACGATCTCGGCTGCGTCGACGTCGTCACCGCGGAGATTCACGCCTCCGCACAGGAGGCGCAGCTTCAGGGGGCGCGTCTGGCCGCCGTTGAACGGCCTGTCGGGGAAGGGAACCGGGTCTCCGACCGGAACGAGTCTCGCCATCGGGTCGCGCAGCCCGTCAAGGCCGTCGTAGTCGCGCGTGGCGTCCGCGTAGACGCACCGGTCGGCGACGCCCAAGGCGATCGGCATCTCCATCTCGAACGGCGCCCCCGCGACCGTCCCCTCGAACCGGAGCGTGAACGGGGTCGACGTGTCGCCCGGATGTTCCGCGGGGACGGCCACACGGAAGGCGACCGCGTTCGCGACCGGCTGGAGCGCGACCGGCGCGCAGTCGACCGACGGCTGCGTCCCGGGAATCGTCCCGTAGGAGGACGTTCCGGCGACGATCGACATCGTCACAGGATTGTGAAGACCGTCGTCGGTCAGGTCGATCGGCGCCGCCAGGAGGGTCGCCGACGCCCCCTCGAAGGGGACGGGTCCGGCGTTGAGGACGCGCACGAAGAGATCGACCGTTTCCCCGGGTTGGAGCAGCCCGTCTCGGCTGTCATCCGAGGCGACGTGAACCGAATACGGCGTCATGAAGGCGTCGCCGATCTCGGTCTCCGTGTCGGGGACGAACCGCATGAACGTCCCGGTCGACACGTTCGACACGCCGTCGGCACACGCACCGTCGGGCCCCGGAATCGTGTCGCCGCATACGCTCACCGAGGCGGCGACCTCCCTGAAGAGAAGCCCGGCCGGGCGGCAGATCGTCGTCGAGCCGCCCGGAGGAACGGTCTCCTCCCCGGCCTCGACGAGGCAGTCGGGTGTCGGCTCGACATCGGGGGCCGGAGGCCCAGGGCTCGGGCACCATCCGGGAACGGGCCACGTCGGGGATGGGTTCGGACACATCCCCGCGGCGGGCCCGGGTGACGGGTTCGGGTTCGCGCACTCCCCGGGGAACGGGAAGGTGGGGTTCGCGTTCGGGCAGACCCCTCCGACCGGGGACGACGGGTCGGGGTTGGGACAGACAGGCTGGGTCGGCGCCGGGGTGTTCGGCGGCGGCGATGGCGCGGGAGTGCCCGCTTCGCACCGGCAGGACTGCCCGTTGCTGCAGACCCCCGTGAACCCGGAGGGACAGTCGAGGTTGCACACGATCCCGCACCCGCCGCAGTTGTACGGGTCGGTGTTCGTGTTCACGCACCGGTTGTCGCACGCGTCCTTGGCGCCGCCCTGGCCGCTGCACGGGACGCAGGCGCCGCCGGTGCAGATGCTGTCCTCGGCGCAGACGTTCCCGCAGCCCCCGCAGTTGAGGGGGTCGTTCTGGAGGTCGTAGCACAGTCCGTCACAGAACGTGCGCCCCGGCTCGCAGGTCGAAACGCACGCCCCGTCGTTGCAGCAGGAGCCCGGTCCGCAGACGTTCCCGCAGGCGCCGCAGCTCGCGCTGTCGTTCTGGAGATCGACGCACTGGCCGTCGCACCAGGTCTGGCCCGGAGCGCAGACCGAAGCGCAGACTCCGTCGGCGCAGCAGGTCCCCTCGCCGCAGACGTTCCCGCACGCCCCGCAACCGGTGCTGTCGTTCTGAAGGTCGACGCACTGGCCGTCGCACCAGGTCTGGCCCTCGGCACAGAGCGACTCGCAGACGCCGCCGTTGCAGCAGGTCCCCTCGCCGCAGACGTTCCCGCACGCCCCGCAGTTCTGACTGTCGTTCTCGAGGTCGGCGCACAGACCGTCGCCGCACCAGGACTGGTCTTCCCCGCAGAAGGAGGCGCAGACCCCTTCGAAGCAGCAATTCCCGTCGGCGCAGACGGTTCCGCACGCGCCGCAGTTCTCGCTGTCGTTCCGGAGATCGACACACCGGCCGTCGCACCAGACCTGTCCGTCGGCGCACAGGGAGACGCAGTTCCCGTTCGTGCAGCAGGTGCCGTCCCCGCAGACGTTCCCGCACGCGCCGCAGTTCAGCGGGTCGTTCAGGTAATCGACGCACTCCTCTCCGCAGCGGAGCTGGTCGGGGACTTCCGGATCGACCGGGCAGCAGCCCGGAGGATAGGCCTCGGTCACCACCGTCACCGGAGTCGTCGAGCCGTTCGTCAGCGTCTCCTGGAAGGCCCCGGGCTGGGCGGTGCTCGTGACGGAGAAGACCTCGGTCGGGGGGCTGAAGAAGGTGATCAGGCTCGAGGTGAGCGACGCCGAGGAGACGGTGATGTCGGTGGAGGTGAGCGACCGGCCCGGCACCTGGAAGGGGCCGCGACTGACGCAGGTCCCCTCGCTGACGGGGTTGCACTGAGCGTCGGTCGTGCAGGGCTTCCGCTCGAGACAGGTGGCGCCGCGAACGACGTAGAAGGCGGTCGCGCCCGGGGGAAGGTCGCTGAAGGTGAGGGCGCTCGTCGTCGTCAACGTGTTGGCGGGATCGGTCACCGCCGAGGAACCGGCCGAGCGATAGACGGTGTAGTTCGCCGTCCCGCCCGACCAGTTCAGGACCACCTCTCCCGCCGTCGATCCCTTCTCGACCCCGAGGGTCACGCCGTCGTCGAGGCACCCGAGGCTGCACGTGCTCGCCATCGGGTCCGGACCTTCGGTCTTGAGGAAGCAGATGTCCTTCTCGCAACTGCTTCCGGTGAACGAGAACACGCTCTGATTCGTCGTCCAGGTCCACTTGGCGCCGACTCCGCCCGACGATCCGGGAGCGGCGCTCGAGGTGAACCCGCCGGGACCCGCCGACGGCCATCGAAAATCGAAGGCGTTCCCGACCGCCTTGTTCGTGACGATGTTCTCGACCTTGACCGGGAAGGTCGACAAGACGTTGAGATCGCACTTGCTCTCGGCCCCGTTGCCGGACTGGCCGTCGAGGTCGATCGTTTTGGTGGCGGCCGGAACCGCCGTGGTCGCGAGGAGCGCGACCCCCGCTGCCGCCAGGGCGCGGACGCCACCCGTCCAACCCAGGAACCGCGGCATCGCCGACCCCCCCTCCAGCGGCGCTTGGCGCCGGACCCCACCGATTTCGCCGTCGCGGGAAGATACAGGGAACTCGCGCTGCGTGAAACGTTTTGTTCGTCGAAAACTCCACTTCGGGCCATGAAGTCGTCAATTCCTACAGTTCTGGGAAGATTCCCTCCCGCCGACAGCCCCGTACTAGAATCTCGCCCCCACGACGGCCGACCGGGCCGCGATCGAGGAGTCGATGGACGCACCCGAAGGCCGGCTCGAGTTCTGGGGGGTACGGGGCACCGTGCCCACCCCCGCGGCGGATCGCCTCCGCCACGGCGGAAACACGATCTGCCTCGCGACCCGACTTTCCGACGAAGACTACGTCCTCCTCGACTGCGGCACGGGGGCGCGCCTCCTCGGGAAGGAGATCGAGGCGCGCCGAGCGGGACGGCCGACCCGGGTCCATCTCCTCTTCTCCCACTATCACTTCGACCACGTCGAAGGGTTGCCTCTGTTCCCCCCGCTGTACGACCCGAGCATGACGATCCGGATCCACGGTTTCGCCCCCGAGGGACGCTCGCTCCGGAGCACGCTCGAGAACTTCGCGGCACCCCCGTACTTCCCGGTGCGCCTCTCGGGCTCTCCCGCGACGATCGAGTACCACGAAGTGCGAGGAGAGCCCTTCACGATCCGCGACCTGCGGGTGAGCACGCTCCCGCTCAACCACCCCGACGGATGCATCGCCTACCGGCTCGAGCGGAACGGCCGCCGCGTCGTGTACGCGACCGACCACGAGCACGGCGAAACGGAAGTCGATGCCGCCCTCGCGGAGTTCTCCGAGGGCGCCGACCACCTCATCTACGACGCGACCTACGTCCCGTCCGAGTACGAGAGTCTGCGCAAGGGTTGGGGGCACAGCACCTGGTACGCGGCGATCGCGATGGCCCGCGCAGCGAAGGTTCGCACGCTTGTCCTCTTCCACCACCACCCCGAGCACACCGACGACGAACTCGACGCGATCCTCGCGCTCGCGCGGGGGGAGTTCCCCGACACGATCGTCGCGCGCGAAGGAACCTCCATCCCCCTTTAGAACGGGCGATTCCGCCGAACGAGCAGGAGGGTCATGTCGTCCGCCTGGGGAGCCCCCTCGGCGAAGGCGTCGCACGCCGAGACGATCTCCGAAACGATCTCGGCCACTGGAGCACCCTCGAGGCGGCAAATCGTCTCGACGGCCCGATCGACGCCGAAGTCGTCCCCGCTGGTCCTCTCGCGCTCGAAGACGCCGTCGGTGATCAGGGCGACGATGTCCCCCGGCGCGAGGTCGATGCGGCCGGGAAGGGGGGCAGGAAGTCCCGAAAGGAGACCGAGGGGGACCGCGGTCGGCTTCAGGATTCGAACGCCCCCTCCCGAGCCGTCGAGGTGGAGGATCGGTCCTTGGCCCGCGGAGTGGTAGGTGACCGCGTGGCTCTCGCCGTCGAGGACGCCGAGGAAAGCGGTCACGAACCGGTTCGAGGCGAGGTCGTCGGAGAGCTGGTCGTTGAGATGCGTGAACACGGCGTCGAGACCCGCACCGAGTCGGAGCGCCATTCGGAGCATCGACCGGACTTGCGTCACGCTCAGGGCGGGGCCGATCCCGTGGCCGGTGGCGTCCCCGAGCAGGAGGACCGCCCGCCCCGGACCGTCGGCGACCGCGTCGAAGACGTCTCCCCCGGTCTGGTCGGCCGGCCGGCTCCAGCCGGCGATCTCGTACCCGGGAACGGCCGGCATCGTCTTCGGGAGGAAGCGGATCTGGATCTGCCGCGCGACTTCCAGCTCGCGCTCCATCTTTTGCTTGGCGACGATCTCCTCGAGCAGTCGCTGGCGCTGGAGCGCGACCGCGCATTGCGCCGCGAGCGCCGTCGCCACCCGCTCGTCGTCGACGCCGAACGGCCGCCCGCGCTTGTTCAGGACCTGCATCACGCCGACGAGCGCCTCGTCGTGACCGATCAGGGGAACCGCGAGGAGGCAGCGGGTCCGGAACCCCGTCCGCCGGTCGAAGGTCGGATCGAACCTCGGGTCGGCGTAGCAGTCGGGGACGTTGATCACCTCGCGGCGCTGCGCGCATTCGCCGGCGATCCCCCGCCCCCGCGGAACGCGGATCTCCCCCGTCCCGGTGGCGACCGTGGTCGTGAGATCCCCCGTACCGGCGTCGTGGAGGAAGACGCTCCCGCGCTCCGCGTCGAGGAGATCGCGCGCCGCGTCGACGATCTGGGCGAGCAGATCCTGCAGTTCGAGCGGATGGGCGAGCGCCCGGGCGACGTCGAGCAGGCGACGGAAGTCCTCGATCCGCAGCTGCGTCTCGGGCGTTCCCGATCCCATCGAACCCCTCCTCGCGGCGGGGAGGATACTACCGGCCCCCGATCTCCTCGTAGCCGACGGGCCTCGCCCACGAAGCCACGGCGCCGAGATCGACCGTGCGCCGTTCCGGCTCCCGCACGAGCGACCCCGCGAGAAGGTGCACGAGTTCCTCGCCCGCTCCCGGGAGCGCGGCGGCGAAGTCGGGGACCTTCCAGGCGAGGTGCTCCCTCCGGAGCGTCTCGAAATCATGCCCCTGGAAGAGCGTGTTTCCGGCGAGCATGTGCCACGCGAGCCCCCCGAGCCCCCAGAGGTCGGCCGCGACCCCGCACGGAGCGTCTCCGAGCTGTTCGGGGGCCATGTACGGCGGGGTGCCGGCGATCGTCCCCCTCGCCTCGCTGCCGCCTTCGAGGAGAGGCCGCGCGAGTCCGAAGTCCATCAGCTTCACCACCCCCCGGCGGTCGACCATCACGTTCGACGGTTTGACGTCGCGGTGGACGATCCGCCTTCCGTGCGCGTAGGCGAGCGCCGCGGCGACCTGGCCGAGGATCCGGCGGACGGGCTCGGGCGCGAGCTTTCTGCGGGGAGCGAGGATCCGTGCGAGCGAGGACCCGTCGCACGACTCCATCACGATGAAGTGCGTGTGGAAGGCCTCGAAGCGGCCGAACATGCGGCCGATGTTCTCGTGATCGAACGACTCGATGAGGTCGGCTTCCTGCTGGAATCGGGACTTCGCCGCGTCGTGGAACGCGAACCGGTGGCTCATCATCTTGAGCGCCACCGTGCGGCCGGTCGCGATTTCGACCGCCTCGTAGACCACGGCCATCCCGCCCCGGCCGAGCCGCTTCCGGATCGCGTGGCCGTGGAACGTCTTTCCCGAAAGCGCGTCGTGCGTCTCGCCTCCGAGGCGGTGCGCGGTCAGCCGGGAAAGGACCTCCGCGAGCGCCGGCTCCCGCCGCGCGAGGCGGTGGAACTCCGCGACGGGGAGGACCAACGCGCGGACGGGGGTCAGCGCGACGACGCTCGCGGTCCGGGGCTCGGTCGTCAGGAGGGCCATCTCTCCGAAGACCTCGCCGGCGCCCGCGCGCTTGAGCACGTGACGCTCCCGCTCGAGGGCGACCGACACCTCGACCTCCCCCTCCTGCACGACCATCAGGGAGTCCCCCTCCTCTCCCTGCCGCATCAGGAGATCGAAAGGAGCGAAGCGGCGCTCCGTCATCGAAGCCTCGATCTCGCGGAGGAGTTCGTCGCTCAACTCCGAGAACGACGCGAGGCGGCCGAGACGGGTGTCCCTGGGTCGCGACCGTCGCGAGGAGCCCAAGGACGAGGTCTGGGAACCGGTGACGGTTCCGTCGTCTTCCGGGTCGCGCTCGGCCATCGAGCTTCCCCCTGCCCACGAGCGGGGCGATTGTACCGGATCGTCCCGGCCCGGGCGGGTAAACGGCGGACACGAAGGAAGGCCCCCGATGCGCCCCGGTCCGATCGTCGCCCTCACCGTTCTCTCCGTTCTCGTCCATCCCGCGTGCGAGCGCGCGAAGGAAGCGACCCGCGAGAAGTGTTACGAGATACTGGAGAAGATGGGGCTCGAACGGCGCGAGGTTCTCGTGAGCCGGGTCGACAACGCCCGCGAGGCGCGGTCCGGCGACCACGCTTCGAGCGATCCCGACCTCATCCCGGGAATTCTCCTCTCGAGCGGCTCACCGCGTCAGTGCCCGGATCGCTCCGTTCGCCATGACCAGTCGTTCCGCGAGCATCCGAACCATGAAGAAGTGGAACCGTGCGGCGACCTCGGGGCGCTCGTCGAGCAGACGGTCGAGGGATCCGCGGCCGAGGTGCTGCACGACGCAATCGGAGTCCGCGACCACGGTCGCGTTGCGCGGTTGGCCGAGGTAGAGACCGAGTTCCCCGATCACCGTTCCCGCGCGCATCGTCCGGAGACGGATGCGGCGCCCTCCTTCGAGCTCGAGCCAGACGCTGACGCTGCCCCTCTCCACGAAGAAGAGGCCCTCGGAGCGCTCTCCCTGTCGCAAGATCTCCGTTCCACTCGAGACCTCCCGGCGTTCGAAGTACCGTCGGGCGATCGCGGCGAACTCGCCGTCCGCCCCCTCGGTTGCGAACAGCGCGTCGATGTCGACCTGCGGCTCGCCCGCGGGCCCTCGAAGCTCCTCGAGCAGCCGGTCTTCGCACCACTCGAGGGCCAGGTCGAGGTCCCGGAACTCGACGAGCGCCTGCCCGTCGGGGCGGAGGCCCGCGGCCAGGAGTTGACGGCTCGAGCCCGCCGGGGGGTGAACGAGGACGAACGTGACCCCGCTCGCGACGCACAGGTCGCGGATCCTCCCGAGGCTCGTCGCGGCGGAGCTGTCGAGTCCCGTGACCCGGTGCATGTCGAGGACGATGTGACGGAGAGGACGATCGTCGGGATCGACCAGCCGTTTTCGCAGCCTCTCCAGGAGGAGGTTCGCCGTACCGAAGAAGAGAAAACCTTGAAGCTCGAGGATGTGCAACCGGTCTCCCGCCTCGTCGAGGATCCGCCGGTCGCCGGAGGGGCGGTCGACGTTGCTCCGATGGGTCGCCCCGCTCAGAGCGTGCCGGACGACGTTCACGCGGCTGTAGCGAACGACGAAGAAAACGACGGCGGCCCCGATTCCGACGAGAACGCCCTCCATGTAGCCGGCGGTCCCGACCACTCCGACGATGAGCGCGACGATCAGCCAGTCGGTCAGCGGCAGGCGTGACCACCCGTCCCAGAGCCAGTCCACCAGGAAGGAGATCCCGAGGAGAAACAAGAGCGCCCCGATCACGGGAATCGGGAAGTGGTCGAGGAACGGCACTCCGAGCAGCAGGGCCGCCCCGGCCAGGGCCGCCATCGAGAGCCCGGCGACGCGGCTGTCCGCACCCATGCGGATCGCGATCCCCGTGAGGGAGAGGGAGTGGAATCCGACGAGACCGCCGCCGAGCCCCGCGATCAGGTTCGCGGCGCCGACGGAGCGCAGCTCCCGATCGAGGTCGAGGTCCCGGCCAGAGGCCAGTTCGATCGCGGTCGCGTTGAGGAGAACGGAGACGAGGCTCACGACCATGATCGTGACGAGGTTTCCCGCCACCGAGGCGATCACACCCCAGTCGGCGCGGATCGGAGCGGTGAAGACGATCGGTGAAAGGCCCCCCTCGGCGTCGAGGGACCGTGGAAGCCAACCCCGCGCACGCACGTCCTCGAGCGACCCCCCCGCGACGGTGACGGCGAGGTAGAAGAGCGCGACTCCGAGAATCAGAGCGAACGGCAGGACGAGCGGCTTTCGGCTCTTGCGAAGCACCAGGAACACGGTGAGTCCGTAGAGCGCTCCCGGCGCCCAGTCGAGGATCTTGGGCGTCCGGAAAAGCTCGGGGACGTCGCTCCACCCCCCCGGTTCCCCGGTCATCACGCGAACCGCCCCCGTCACGAGGAGCCACCCGGATCCCGCAAGAAAGCCGCCGATCACCGGCATCGGCACGAATCGAACGAGGTTTCCCGCCCGAACAAGCCCGAGAGTCCCGAGGAGTGCGCCGGTTCCGACGGTACCGACCATCATCGCGGTGACCGTCGTCAGGAACGCGACGTCGGGTCGGTCCCCCAGCGCGGCCGCGATGCCGCCGGCCATCACGGCGAAGATCGGCGCGGTGCGATCCTGGGGAATGGCGATCACCGCCGGGAGGGAGCTTCCCAGCGCGACGGTCGTTCCGATCGCCACGGCGCTCAGGAGCGCCATGCGGAACCCGTGAGACGCCCAGGGAGCGAGGGGTCCGTCGAAGATCAGCGCCGCGAAGGACAGGGAAAAGACGATCGTCAGGAGCCCCGTCGTCGCGCCGGCGAGGACCGACGCGATCTTCCCCCGGTCGGTCACGACGCGAATGCGGTGGGAGGGAATTCGCGGGTCATCGGGAGGGGCGGCACGCTATCTTCGAGCCGCCCGGCGGACAAGGGTTTTCGTGTGACGTTTTCCTTACGGTCCGCACGCCCGTCAGAGCGCCACCTCGCGCCCGGCCTCGAGCCGCGCGATCTCCCGCTCGCGGACGGGATCGAGCCGTCCGGCCTCCGCCTCGTGGAGCACCTCGAGCAATCGACGCGCAGCGAGGAGCCGCGGAACGAGGACGTAGTCGGCTCCCGCCGCGTACAACTCGAGCGCCTGCGCCGCCGATTCCGCGGTGACGACGACCGTGGCCGAGGGGTTGAGCGAGCGGAGCGAGTCGAGCAACTTGCGGTTGCTCGTTCCCCGCAGAAAGTCGTCGGGAACGGAGGAAATCAGGATGCGCGCCCGAGCGACGCCGGCGTGGTCGAGCGTGTCGAGGTGGCTGATGTCGCCGTAGACGCACGGTACGCCGAGGTCCACAAGTTCCCGATGGGTCCGGGGATTGAAGTCGATCACACGGAATTCCCGGCCCGCGTCGCGCAGGTCGTGGACGAGGGACGACGCGACCCGGAAGCAGCCTACGAGGACGATCGGCACCTCGCCGTGCTCCCCGCGCCGCGCCGTCCCCGACATCGGGTCCTCGAAGGGGGTCGCCCCCGCGAGCCGGGCGAAGCGGCGCACGAGGGCGTGGGATCCCTGCACGAGATAGGTCGAGCCGGTCGCGGTGAGGACGAGGACCATGACCCCGAGCGAGACGATTTCGGAGGGGATGTGCCGGAACGCCTCCGAGACGCCGATCAGCAAGATCACCAGGGCGAACTCGCTGATCTGCGAGAGGTGGATCGCGCACAGGAGGCCCGACCGGTTGTCGTGGCCGAGGAGGCGCATCGCCGGGGGAATCGTGAGGAAGCGGCTCGCGATCACGACCGCGGAGAGGGCGAGGGCCGAGAGCACGTGCCCCGGCGTCGGAACCGGGAGCAGCATCCCGAGGGACACGAAGAAGAGGGTGACGAAAAAGTCCCGGAGCGACCGGATCTTCGCAACGACGTCGATCGAGTACGGGAGCGTGGAGAGGCTCACTCCGGCGACCAACGCCCCCATCGCGGACGAGAACCCGGTCTCCATCGCTGCCCAGGAGACGAGGAAACACCAGGAGACGGCGCTCACGAGGAGGATCTCGGGGGACTTCGCGACGGAGCGAAACACGACCGGGAGCACGAACCGTCCCGCCAGAAGCGCCCCCCCCACGAGCGCGACCCCCTTCGCGGCCGAAAGCGACGCATGGAGGACCGGACCGCCCTCGGCCCCGCCGCCGAGGCTCGGCTGGACGGCGAGGACGACGACGGCGAGGACGTCCTGTACGAGCAGGATCGCGAGCGTCAACCGACCCGGGAGCGTGTCGATCTCGCTCCGGTCGGAGAGGAGCTTGACGACGACCATCGTGCTCGAGAAGGCGACCGCGATCCCGAGGTAGAGGGCGGAAAGCCCCTCGTAGCCGAGGAGGCGGGCCGTTCCCCACCCCAGAAGGGCGCTCCCCGCGGCCTGCACCGCCGTCGCGATCGTCGCGACCCTCCCCGATTCGAGCAGCTTCCGGACGTCGATCTCGAGCCCGACGATGAAGAGGAGGAACGCGAGTCCCAGCTCCGCGAGGGACTGGATCGACGCGGCGTCCGAAACGTAGCCGAGGCCGACCGGCCCGATCAGAAGCCCCGCGCCGATGTAGGCGAGAAGGAGGGGCTGCCTCGCGAAACGCGCGACGTAAGCGAGGACCGTCGCGGCGACGATCGCGAGGCCGATGTCCTGGAGGAGGTGGTGCTGCATGAGGGCGCGAGCGTACCCTATCCGACCGTTTCGGAGGCTCCGATGTCCCTTCGTCGAACGCTCGCGGTCGCGTCGGGCGCCGCGGTCGCGCTTCTCGCGGCGATCCAGTTCGTTCCCTACGGCCGGCCTCGCGCCAACCCGCCGGTCGTCGCCGAGCCGCGTTGGGACGTCCCGCCGACGCGGGCGCTTTTCTCCCGCGCGTGCGCCGACTGCCACAGCCACGAAACCCGCTGGCCCTGGTACGCCCACGTCGCCCCGGTCTCCTGGCTCGTCGCCCGTCACGTCGAGGAGGGCCGCGAGCACTTCAACGTCTCGGAGTGGGGCCTCGACCGCCGGAACGAGGGGGACGAAGCCGCCGGAATGTTGGCGGAGGGGGAGATGCCGCTCCGGACCTACCTCCTCGCCCACCCCGAAGCGCGGCTGTCGGACGCCGAGCGGGCCGAACTGATTCGCGGGCTCGAGGCGACCTTCGGACGGGAAGGCCCTCACCACTGACGGGCGGTCCGAACCCCAACTTGGATTTGGGAAAATTTTGACTTGACCGGTGCCTTCCCAGGCCGTTTATAAGGACCGTCACGGAGGGGGTCCTCCCTTGGGTCCGCGTTAGGGGGAGGAGTGGTTCGACGTTCGCGCGCGCTCGTCGCGGCGGTCTGGCTTCTCGGGTTCGGTGTGCCGATCGCCGAAGGAGTCGAACCGTCCGGCCACGTCGTCTGGAACGTCTCGCGTGTGGCGTCTTCGACTCCGGGGGCGGCACCCTGCATCCGACTGAGTCTCCAGACGGTTACGGCACTCGCTGGAGTCGAGTTGCGGGTCGAGGCCCCGGAGAGGGTATCGATCGCAGTGCGTTCCGACCGGCCTCCCGCTCTCGACGGTGAGGCGTTCCTGCTGAGGGACCTCGCCCCCGGCGCGCAGGTCGTCCTCGACTTCGACGTGACGCTCCCGCCCGGAACGGGGGGGATCGCCGGGTTCGTTCTCACCGGCACCCTTCCCGACGGGCGCCCCGTCCGTGAGGCGGTCGGATGGACTCTCGCCGCCCCACGCGGCCGCCCCACGCCGCGATTCGGCGCCGCCGAGTACCCCGCCGCCGTCGTGCCCGAGGAGGGCCCGTGAGGCGGGTTTCTCTCCTCCGGCTCCTCGTAGCCCTGGCCCTCGCACCCACCGCAGGCCCGGCATGGGCCGACTGGACGGCGACCGGGACGGCCTTCTACCGTGACCGGGCGTTCTCCCCATCGGGTTTCACCGGAGAAGAGCCTCTCCGGCCGATCCGCTTCGCCGACGTCGAGGTGGTCGACGCCGTGTCGGGGATCGTCCTCGCGACCGCCGCCACCGATGAGGGGGGCGGTTTCTCCGTCCGGGTGGTCGACACCCAGACACGCGACGTCTACGTCCGGATCAAGTCGGACTCGGATCGAACCCCCGACCTCCGGGTCGAAGTGGTCAACCTGATCAACCTTCCCTACGCGATCGCAGGGCCTACCGTCCCCGGCCACTCTCCCACCGCCGACCTCCACCTCGGGATCGTGATCGCGGCGGTGAACCAGGGGGGGGAAGCGTTCAACCTGTTCGATCAGGGAGTCCTCGCCAAGGATTACCTCGCGTTTTTGAACGGGGCGCGTCCGACGCAGTCCCTCCGGATCCGCTGGCAGATCGACGGCGGCGTCGGCGGCTCGACGGCGAGCTCGACGACGATCACGATGCGCGACACGGGGGGGTACGACGACACGGTCGTCCTCCACGAGTTCGCTCACTGGGCGGTCTTCAACTTCTCCGACACGGACAACCCCGGTGGGACCCACGCTCTCGCCGACTGTCTCCAGGACCCCCGTCTCGCCTGGGACGAGGGGCACGCCACCCATTTCGGCGGTTCGATCCGCGCCCACTTCGGCCTCCCCCATCCCCACGTCTACCTCCGAACCACCGGACAGCCGGGGCCGGGGGGAGTGGCGCTTTACTTCGAACTGGAGGGCGAGACGACCCATTCGTGCAGCGGGGACACGAGCGAGGTCGCCGTCGCCACCGCGCTCTGGGACGTCACGGACGGTCCGGGCACGGGCGATTCCACTCCGGGAGAGGACGACGCCCCGTACGACTCCCTCGACCTCGACGACACCGAGCACTGGGACGTCATGACGCAGGGCCTTCCCGGCCGCTCGTCGATCACCACGGAGGATTACTGGGACGCCTGGTTCGAGGCCTCGGCGGCGAACGGCAACCTCCTCGCGATGCAGGCGATCTTCGGCCGCGTCGAGATCGAGTTCTTCGAGGACGGGTGGGAACCGAACGAGCTCCGCACGTACGCCCCGGAGGTCCCCGCCGATGGATCGCTCAACCACGCGACCCTCTTCCAGGACCGGGACGGAAACGGTTCGGGGGGCGGGAGAGTCGATCTCGACGTGTACCGGTTCCAGGCCAACGAAGGGTGGCGCTACACGATCGAGACGTTGGGCCTCCTTTCCGCAGTCGACACGGAGCTGACCGTGCGCGACGCGTACGGGGCGCAACTCGCGTTCAACGACGACCGGGCCTCCAGCGACCTATCCTCGCGGATCGAGTTCGTCCCGCCCTCGACGGGGACCTACTTCGTCGAGATCGAGCAGGACTCCCGCGACACGACCCCGTACGGCAGCTACGACCTCCGGATCACCGCTCCGGCGGACGGCGACGGCGACGGCGTGCCGGACGAGGACGATCTCTGCCCCTCGGCGCCCGATCCCTTCCAGCGCGATCAGGACGCCGACGGGGTGGGAGACCCCTGCGATCCGTGTCCGACGGTCTCCGGCATCGACGAGGACGGAGACGGTCGGTGCGGCGCCCAGGACAATTGCCCGGCTGACCCGAACCCCGCGCAGGCCGATCTCGACGGCGACGGGCAGGGCGACGTTTGCGATCCCGACGACGATGGCGACGGTGCCGACGACACCGGAGACAACTGCCCGACCGCCGCGAACGCCGACCAACTCGACTCCGACGCCGACCTCCTCGGCGACGCGTGCGACAATTGCCCGGCTCTCGCGAACCCGGTCCAGACCGACTTGGACGGGGACGGCGTCGGCGATCCGTGCGACGGCGACCGCGACGAGGACGGGGCGCCCAACGAAACCGACTGCGCCCCCGACCTCAGGAAGGTCTCCGGCCCGCCCGCCGAGGTCTCGGCCCTTTCGCTCACCGCCGCGGGGGTTCTCTCCTGGTCGGGGGCCGACGCGGCGAATCTCTTCAACGTCTACCGCGGGGTCCGGATTGAGGGAACGCCGTTCGAGTACAACCACGACTGTCTGGAGAGCGGGCTCCCGGTGAGGACGACCGCAGACCCCGAGGTGCCTGCGCGGGGCGGTCTCTTGTACTACCTCGTCGCCGGGGTGAACGGCTGCGGCGAAGGGTCGCTCGGCGGATCCGATCCGGAGGAGCGGTCGATCCTTCCCGCGTGCGCCGACCCCGTCGGCGGGGACGCGGACGGAGACGGCGTCGCCGACATCGACGACATTTGCCCGACCGCCGTCGACCCGCTCCAGTTCGACGGCGACGGGGACAGCCGCGGGGACGCCTGCGACAGTTGCCCCGCCGTCGCGAATCCCGGACAGGGGGACGCGGACGGGGACGGGATCGGGGACGCCTGTGACGTCTGCCTCCTCGAGCCGGGCGCCGATCCCGACCTCGACGGACCGTGCGGGGCGACGGACAACTGCACCACGACCTCCAATGCCGACCAGGCGGACGCCGACGCGGACGGCGTCGGGGACGCTTGCGACAACTGCCCCGCGGCCGCGAACGCGGGCCAGGAGGACGCCGACACCGACGGACTCGGGGATGTGTGCGATCCGTGCCAGGGCGGGGTCGACAACGACGACGACGGCGACGGACTGTGCGCCGCGTTCGACAATTGCCCGCTCGACGCAAACGCGGGGCAAGACGACGACGACCTCGACGGGGCGGGGAACGTCTGCGATCCGTGCCCGTCGGACGCGCCCGACGACGCCGACGGGGACGGGGTGTGCACTGCCGTCGACAACTGCCCGGCCGTCGGAAACCCCGGCCAGGAAAACGGCGACGCGGATGCATTCGGAAACGCTTGCGACAACTGCCCGAACACGTCGAACGCGAATCAGCTCGACAGCGACGGGGACGCGAGGGGGGACGCCTGCGAAACCTGCGACTTCGACCCCTGGAACGACGTCGACGGGGACGGAGACTGCGGGGACGCCGACAACTGCCCCGAGGTGTCGAACGGGAACCAGAAGAACGTCGACGGCGACCCGTTCGGCGACGTCTGCGATAACTGCGTCTCGGTCGTCAACCCGGATCAGGCCGACGCCGACTCGGACGGGCGCGGCGACGCGTGCGACGCCTGTCCCGACGACCCGTGGAACGATCCGGATGGCGACGGCGATTGTGGGAACGTCGACAACTGTCCCTCCGTCGGGAACGCCGGACAGGAGGACACCGACGTCGACGGGGTCGGGGACGCCTGCGACAACTGCGACCAGATTCCCAACGCGGCGCAGAGCGACCTCGACGGCGACGCGCTCGGAGATCCCTGCGACGCTTGCCCCGCCGACCCTCAGGACGACGCCGACGCCGACGGGCTCTGCGCCGACGCGGACAATTGCCCGAACGACCCGAACTCCGGTCAGGAGGACGCCGACCAGGACGGGATCGGCGACGCGTGCGATCCGTGTGCGGAGGCGGCCAACGACTCGGACGGCGACGGACTCTGCGACGCCGCGGACAACTGCGACGTCCACCCGAACCCGTCGCAGGCCGACCTCGACAACGACGGCGCGGGGGACATCTGCGACAACTGCCGCGAGACCCCCAACTCCGGGCAGGAGGACAACGAGGGAGACGGACTCGGAGACGTTTGCGATCCCGACGACGACAACGACAGCCTCCTGGACGGGTCCGACAATTGCCCCTTCGCACCCAACGCCGATCAGGCCGACTTCGACCTCGACGTTTTCGGCGACGCCTGCGACGCCTGCCCCGCAGACCCGCTGAACGACCAAGACGCCGACGGCGCCTGCGGCGATGTCGACAACTGCCCGGCGGTCGCGAACCCGCTCCAGGAGAACGCCGATGGCGACGCGTTCGGCGACGCCTGCGACGCGTGTCCCGCCGACCCGTTGAACGACCAGGACGCCGACGGCGCCTGCGGCGATGTCGACAACTGCCCGGCGGTCGCGAACGCGCTCCAGGAGAACGCGGACGGGGATGCCTTCGGGGACGCCTGCGACGCCTGCCCCGCAGACCCGCTGAACGACCAAGACGCCGACGGCGCCTGCGGCGATGTCGACAACTGCCCGGCGGTCGCGAACCCGCTCCAGGAGAACGCCGATGGCGACGCGTTCGGCGACGCCTGCGACGCGTGTCCCGCCGACCCGTTGAACGACCAGGACGCCGACGGCCTCTGCGGCGACACCGACAACTGCCCTGCGGTCGCGAACGTCGATCAGACCGATACCGGCCGCTCACCCGAGCCGTGGGCGCGGTCGCCGGGACGACGACCGTGGGCCGCGTCGAACTCTGGTATCTCGGCGAGGCGGGCATCGCATCGGCGACCGGAAGCACGTTCACGGTCGCGTATGGGGGGGCGGCGCCGTCCGAAGCCCATTACGCTGCGGCGACCTTCCGCAATGTCGGCCAAGCCGCCCCCATCGTCGACACCGGCGCGAATTCGACGAACGCATCGACACCGAACCCGATCGAGACGGCCGTCGACATGAGCGCCGACGGGTCGGCGGTGTCCGGGGCGTTCTGCGGGAACACCGGATCGTTCGTCTGGAACCGCGGCTGGACCGAGGGGACCGACCAGAGTTTGACGACCAGCACGAGCTCCTCCGCGGACCATCCGGCTCTCTCGGCAGGGACCGACACCGCGAGCGCCACCCACTCCGGCCCGAACCGGCTCGCGATCGCGGCCCTCTCCCTTTCCCCCGGCGGAGGTCTCCCCTGATGAACGGACGTCTTTCTGTTTCCGTCGTTTCTCTCGCGGTCGCGATCGCACTCGCCGGCTGGTTCGTTGGGAACGGACTGTTCCGTGCCCGCGCGAGCGACCGGTACGTGACGGTCAAGGGGTTCGCCGAACGTGAGGTGCCCGCCGATCTCGCCCTTTGGCCGATCGTCTTCTCCGTGACCGCCGACGATCTCGGCACGCTCCAGCGCCGCGTCGACGAGAACCGCGCGGCGATCCGGTCGTTTCTGAGCGGGACCTTCACGGAAGACGAGATCTCCTCTAGCGCGCCGAGGATCACCGACCGCGAGGCCCAGGGGATGCTCGGCGCGGGCCGGCCCGGCCCGCGGTACGTCGCCGAGGCCGCGGTGACGGTCCGGACCGGGAAGATCGACGCGGTCCGGGACGCTCTCGCGCGGTCGGGCGAACTCGTCGGACGGGGGGTCGCCCTGATCCGGAGTTACGAGTACGCCACCCAGTACCTCTTCACCGGGCTCGAGACGATCAAGCCGGAGATGATCGCCGGCGCGACGCGCGACGCGAGGCGCGCCGCCGAGCAGTTCGCGCAGGACTCGGGGAGCCGGGTCGGCGCGATCCGGAACGCGCAGCAGGGCCTCTTCAGCGTCGAGGACCGCGACGCGTTCTCCCCCGAGATCAAGAAGGTCCGGATCGTGACGACAATCCAGTTCTTCCTCGAGGATTGATCCCCTACGGCCCTTCCTGCCCGCAGGCGTTCAACGCCCGCACCGTGTAGTACCAGCTCGCGCCGTCCGATCCCGCGCCGACGTCGTTCGAGACGAGGCGGTCGGTGGCGCCGAGCCGCAGCCAGCCGCCCGAAGGCTCCGCGGAGCGGTAGACCTCGTAGGAGACCGCGTCGGGGGACGCGCTCCACGTCAGGTGGACCACCGCGGTGTTGACGACTTCGACCGCGAGCCCGGAGACCGCACCCGGGACCGAGCGGTTCGTCGTCGCGGTGATCGAGACACGCACCTCGTTCGCCTCGGTCACGCCGCCGTTCGCGGGGCCGGACGAGCAGGTCTCGTCGTTCTCGGCGCGGACGACGTAGTGGACGGGCACGTCGTTCGGAGCGGAAAGGTCGACCCAACTCGTCCCCGCAACCCCCGTCGCGACCCGGTTCGCCGGCCCCGGAACGAACGACGGGTCGGCCCCACGGTAGACGGAGTAGGTCCCGGTGCGCCCCGTCCCCCACGCGGAGGCCGGGTCCCAGAAGACGCGGACCCCGTCGTCTCCGCACGGGTCGACGTCGACCGCCCCCCGAACCCCCGCGAACGAGGGGGCCCCCCCGCAACCGCCGCAAGCGTCGTAGTCGGGAACGTTCCCGGCTTTCACGAGAACTTGGTCGACGTTCCAGCCGGACCGCACGTAGAGGGGGTTGGGACCGCCGTTCTGTTCGAACGCGATCTGGAGTTCCGGGTTTCCGTCCGCCCAGGGCGCGATGTCGACCGTCTGGAGGAACCAGTCGCTGTCCGAAACCGGACTCACGCTCCCGTTCGTCCACGCGGTGTTCCAGACGCCGCCCTTCTTCACCTTGACCGAAGCGATTCCGCCGTACGAGTTGAGCCAGCGGCGGAACTTGAGCTTCCCCTGGACGAGGCCGGTCGCGTCGAGCACGGGGCTCAACGCCCGCTCGGTCCTCTGCGCCTCGTAGTCGCCGTGGTGCGCGCCGAGCCCCGTGAGGTCGTGACCGAGGACGGACCCTCCCTTGAACGCCGCCTCGGGGTCCCCGGGATCCTCGGCGTCGGCCCCCTTCCCCTGCGGCGCCCCGATCTGCCACTCCCCTTCGAGCGTCCATCCGCCGGTCGATTCGAACCCGTGCTGGTACAGGACCCCCGGGATCGTGTTCGCGTGGAACGCGAACGGCGTTCCGGCGACGTCGGCGACCCCTGTGTTCCCACTCGCGTCGGCCGAGGTGACACGGAAGAAGTACCGCGCGCACGCATCGAGCGGGACGAGGGAGAGGGCGTGGGAGGTGCTCAGGATCGACGACTCGACGGTGTTGCCGAGGGCCTCGGTCGGACCCCAGTCGACCCGCCCGGTGGAAGGCTTCGAGGTCGTCCAGCGGACGACGGCGCTCTCGTCCCCGATGCTCGTGACTTCGACGTCCGAAATCGCCGGCCCCTCGCAGTCGACGACCGCCGTCCCGTACGCGACGCCCCCCTCTCCCGAACCGGTGTCCGGATCTTCGTAGGTCACCGTGAGCAGGTCGCCGGAAGAGACCGAGACCGCGCCGTCCCCCGCGACCGGCGCACCGGCGAGGGTCGGGATCGAGCCGACGAAGACCTGGGACCCGGGAAGAGTCTCCGAGAGAACGACGATCTCGGCCTGCGTCTCCGTGTCCGACGCGACCGTCACGGTGACCCCCGGCGAGGCGTTCCCGTCGACGACCTTGATCGTGAGCACGTCGGCGCAGCCGTACGACGGACGCGCGAACCGTACGCCCCCCGCGTCGGGTTGCCCCTCGGTGGAGGCGCAGTCCGAAACGGGGCTCTCGCACGCAGGGTTCGCTCCGACCGCCTGCACCCGGTAGTAGAGGGGGAGGTCCGGGGAGACCTCGCCGTCGATGGCGCTCGTCGCGGGCGCCGGTACGCGGTCTACGAGGACCTGCGCGCGGTCGCACCCGATGTCGTTCCGGAGGACGGTGTAGGACGCCGCCCCCGGCACCGTCGACCAGCTCACCTGCACGTCCCCATCGCCGGGGATCGCGGCGATCTCCGGCTTCGCGAGCGCCGGGCAGCTTCCCGCGCTCTGGTTCGACGCGTCGGTCGCGAGGCCGCAGGCGATCCCGTGCCGCGCGAAGGCGGCGAAGATCGCCCCGGCGTGCGGGGTCCCGTTCGCGAGGTTCCCGTCGTCGTCGTCGATCAGGCGGAACTTGTGGAACCAGGAGGTCGTCCCGCACCCGTTCCCGGTGGGGGGCGCGCAGTTGTAGGCCGGCCCCCCCGACCCCTTCCGCGACAGGTAGAAGAGCTTCTCCGCGAGCTGCCACGCGCTCGCCTCGTCCATGCCGGAGGCGGGAAGGTCGCGGACCGCGAGGTCCCACACCGTCTCGCCGGCGAGGTATCCCTCGCAGTGCTCTTCCTTTCCGCACGGCGCGCCGCCGCCGGGGCAGTTGTTGATGAGGAAGCCGGCGGGGCTCGCCGGCTCGCTCCGCGTGCGCGCCGCCCAGTCCTGGTCGCGGATCCCGGTGCAGGTCAGGCACGCGTCCCCGTACCCGCTGCACGTCTGATTCATGAAGAACCCGCGGCCGACACACGACTCCCGCGTTTCGAGGAAGGCGACGACGTCGGCGTACGCCTCCGACGGGTTGTCGTAGTTCCCGCCGTCGTTCGCGTCGAGGCCGTGCCCCCACTCGTGGACGAACACGCCGGCGATCTCGCCGGTGTTCCGGCACCCGCCCCCCGACTTGTAGAAGTTCACCGAGCCGTTCCAGTAGGCGTTGCAGGTCGAGTTGATGTTCACGTTGTCGGTCACGCGCGAGCGCAGCCAGTTGTTGTCGGGAAGCCACGCCCTTCCCTTCTCCATCGCGCGGTTCAGATGGTAGAACGACGACCGCGAGGCGTGCGTGTTCCCGGGGGAGGCCCCGGGGGGCACCTCGCAGTCGGTTCCGGGCCCCTGCCTCAGGTCGAGCACCCCGTCGCACGCGGTCGTCTCGGAGATCGGACCGCAATTGTCCTGCACGCGGATGTAGGGCCCCGCGAGAGTGGTGCGCACGCTCGCCCCCGAGGTCGAGCACGAATAGAGCCCCTGGTCGTTCGCGGTCTGCGCCGCTCCCGCCCCCTCGGTGAAATCGGCGTACGGCATCGGCCAACCGGGCTGCTCGCACCCGGTGGGGCAGAGTTGGTCGTCGGAGACGGGGTAGACCCCGCCGACGATCGCCCCGTAGCGCGTCTCGTCGTGGAGACCGACGACCCCGCCGGTCGCGGCGTCGACCTCGGCGACCCAGGTCGCGGACTCGCCGGGAACGACGAACGCGAACCGGTGGACGAGCACGTGCCGGTAGCCTTCCCCGCGCGGACCGTCCCACGCTTCGCCGCGCGCCCCTCGCGGGTCGGTGGCGACGAAGCGGACGGAGGCGGGCTCGATTTCGACGATCTCCGTGGCTTTGTCGGTCCCCAGATAGGCGTCGAGGGCCGCGCGTGCCGCGTCGACCCCGATCGCGGGAGTCGTGGTGCCGAGGACCCTGCCCCATCGGTGGGTGCCGAACGCGACGAGCCGCCCGTGGCTCACGTGGAACTCCAATCGCGAGTCGTCGACACGAACTCCGTCGACCTCCTGGCGAAAGGTAACCTGCCAGGTGGCGTCGTGGAGCCGTCCCGACGCTTCACGGTCGACGACGATCGAGCCGTTCCACCCGCCGAGAACGACGCGATGCTCGTCGAGGAAGGCGCGCGCGAGCCGTTCGAGGGCGTCGACCGAGATCTCGGCCGAGGGATCGATCCACGGGATCCCCGTGCCGAAGGCGAGCGCGGGAAGACCGGACCGTGCGTCGATCCAGACGCTCCAGCCCCCGTTTCGGGCCGAGAACCCCTCCCACCCGGCCCGGATGGGATCGCCGCCCGGGAGATCCCGCACGTCCAAGACCGAGACGGCGATCCCCGATCCCGGCTCCGGCAGGGCGAGCGCGTCGAAGCGGGTCGGCTCCGACCGCGGCTGGAGCGCTTCGGTCGGCGGCACGACGAGAACGGCGGAGATGAAGGAGAGGAGGAGGGTGGGACGGACGAACAGGATTCGACGCATGGAGGCGCCCCCCGAGTTGGAAACGGATCGTCCTGGAGATTGGGTATACGGTCAAGTGCCCCGGCGGGCTACCGCAGCGTGCGAAGGCGCGCCTCCAGGTGAGGGAACCCACGCGAGAGGAGAGCCGCCGACTCCGCGAGGCCGCGCGCGGCCTCGCGGTCGCCCGCGGCGGCGTGCTCCTCGGCCCGCTCGATCCGGTGAAGCGCCGCGTAGTACCGGGCGTTGGTCACCTCCGGGAACGTCTCGGCGGCACGCTCGTACGCACGCGCCTGCGCCTCCGCATCTCCGGTGACGCCGGCGATGTGCCCTTCGAGGACCAGGTCCTTCGCTCCCTCGACCGCGCGGAGCCGCTCCAGGAAGGCCTCCCGGTCTGCCTCCGGCAGCCGGAGATGGGGCGCCACGCTCTCCCCGCGCTGCATCGCGAGGACGTCGGGGGGGACGACGAACGAGCGCCTCCAGAAGGTGGTCCTTCGCCACGGCGTCGCACCGGCGCGGAGCCTCGGCATCCGGAAGTCGAGGACCGTCCGGTCGTCGGTCAGGATCGGCCCCTCTCCGCACCAGTCCCGGAGCCTTCCGGGGGACATCGCGAAGTAACCGAGCAGCTCGGCGAGGTCGGCGATCCCGCTCTCCTCGAGATCCTTCCGGACGCGCGGCTCCGCGACGCGTCTCGACATCTCCTCGACGTCGAGGGGAACGGGACCGTGCCCCCCGACGAGCACCGTGTCGCCGTACAGCGGGGAGCCCCAGAAGGTCGCGTCGGGGAAGACCGCGAGGAAGGTGCGGAGGATCAGCGCGTGCTCCTCGCGGCGGAACTCGAACGACGGGACCCACTGGCAGAAGACCCCCCCGGGGGAGAGACGGTCCTTGACCAGGCGGTAGAACTCCTCGGTGTAGAGGTTCACGACGCCCGCGGTTTCGAGGAGCGGAGGCTCGGCGACGATCACGTCGAACGTCTTCCCCGTTCCGAGCACGACGTTCCGGCCGTCGTCGAAGATGAGGCGCACCCGCGGATCGTCGAGCACTCCGCCGCTCTCGGGGAAGAGCTTCGCCGGCTCGCGGATCCCCTCGCAGATCTCGGCGCAGGCGACGTCCTCGAACGGATGGGTAGCGACCGACCCGAGGGTCAGCCCCGACCCGAACGCGATCACGAGCGCGGCGTCCCGCTCCTTCGCGAGGAGGGCCGGGAGGTGTCCCCAGAACCGATGGCCGGGAAGGTTCATCGTCCCTCCCGAAGCCCGCTTGTCGGAGAAGTGCATCCAGCGCTCCCCGTCGTCCGAGCGGGTCACGAAAACCGTCGCCGACGGGAACTCGCGGTAGTAGACGATCTCGTCCTTCGGGAAGGAACGCTTCACGGCCGAAAGGAACACGTCCGACGGGAGCGCGACGGCGGCGATCGCGGCGAGCCCCGCGGCGATGCCGGCCAGCGCCGTCCGCCTCGGGGTCGCGCGGAGCGCCATCGCCGCGGCGACCGCCGCGTTGACCGCGATCAGCGCGACGATCGAGTTCCGCACGCCGAGCGCGGGAACGGCGAGGAATCCGACGACGAGCGAGCCCACGATCGCCCCGACGGTGTTCCCCGCATAGAGCACGCCGACGTCCGATCCGATCGTCCGCCGCCCCGCGAAGTAGAGGCGGCCGGCGAGCGGGAAGGTCGCCCCCATCAGAAGGGTCGGCACGAGGAGCACCGCCGCCGCGATGGCGAAGCGGAGAGCGAGCCACCCGAGCCAGCTCGAGGGCGGAACGACCTGCGCGAGGGTCCCGTAGAGGTAGGGGCTCTCCGGATAGAAGGCGAGCCCGAGCCCCATGCTCGCTCCGATCCCGACTTGCATCCACGCGAAGGTCCGAAACGGATCGGCGATCCGCTCGACGGCGCGGGCGGCGACGAGGGCCCCCGCCCCGATCCCGAAGAGGAAGGTGCCGAGCATCGTCGCGAAGGCGTAGGTCGAGTTGCCGAGGAAGAAGGTCAGGAGCCGCGTCCAGACGACCTCGTAGCCGAGCGCGGCGAACCCCGACAGGGAGTACGCGGCGAGAACGACCCACCGGGTCTTCTCGACCGGGACCTCGACTCGATCGGGTGTGGCGCCGTCCCGCTCGATCGCGGCTCCTCGCCGCGAAAGGAATACCGCCGTTCCACCGACCGCAAAGTTGACCGCGGCGGTCGCGAGCTCCGCGCCCCGAAGTCCGAGCCACTCGATCAGGACGAACCCTGCCGCGAGGCAGCCCGCGACCGCTCCGAGCGTGTTCACGGCGTAGAGCCTGCCGACTGTCTCCCCCAACCGTTCGCGCTCCGCGGAGAGGTAGCGCGAAAGGGCCGGCAGCGTCCCTCCCATCAGAAGGGTGGGCAGGACGAAGACGGCGGCGCACAGCGCGAGGCGGGTCGCGTGGATCGACGTCCAGTCGCCCTCGCGGCTCGCGTAGACGGCCCGGTAGATCGGGAGGATCGCCGAGAGGACCGCCGGGATCAGGAGGGCGTAGGCCCCGATCCCGATCTCGAGCCAGCCGAACAGGGCGAGCGGCCGCGGCCGCGTGTCGGCCTTCCGCCCGAGCCAGAACGCACCGAGCGCGAGCCCCCCCATGAAAGTCGCGAGGATCGTGCTCGTCGCGAAGAGGCCGCTTCCGAAGACGAGCGTGAGCCGCCGGATCCAGAGGACCTCGTAGACGAGCCCGCCCGCTCCCGAGAGCAGGAAGAGCGCGTAGATCACTCCGGGGGGACGGCTTTTCCTCAAAACCTGCGGATGGTAGCACCGGTCCGGTGAGGGGCGATCGTCAGGGAAGCTTCCTGCCCTCCACCAACTCCCGCACGACTTCGGGATCGGCGACGACCGAGACGTCGTCGAGCCCCTCGATCTCTCCCGCGGAGACGCGCCGCAGCACGCTCCGGAGCAGCTTCCCCGAGCGGCTGTGCGGGAGGCGCGTCACGAACTGGAACGCGTCGGGGACCGCCTTCTCGCCGAGGCGGTCGGTGACGGCCCGTTTCAGTCGATCGAGGAGGGCTGGGTTCCCGACGGGCGCCACGAAAGCGCGCGTGCGGATCGCGCCGTCGACGTCCGGGAACCGGACGACCGCCGCCTCCGCGACCCCATCGACGGCCGCGATCACCGCCTCGAGCTCGGGGAGGGGGACGCGCTCCTCCTCGGGGCGCTCGACCGGAAGCTCTCCCATCACCCAGAGCGCGCCCTCGCGGTCCGTGCGCGCCCGAACGCCGAGGACGTGGGGAGGCTCCCCTCGCGACAGCTCGGCCGCGAGGCTCGGGACGGGCCCCTCGAGAGCGAGCCGCCCTCCGTGTCCGGGGGGGCACCGCTCCCCCTTCGCGTCGACGACGGCAACCGAGAACCCCGGAGCGGGGAGCGAGACCGACCCCGCGCGCACCGGGGTCGACGCCGCCCCGGGGCCCGCGACGAGCCCGCCGACCTCCGGTCGCGAAAGAACTTGGACCACGTGCGTTCCGCCGTCGAAGACGCTCTCCCGAAGCGCGCGGATCAGACCCGGCTCGACCGATTCCCCCTCGACCAGGAGCAGGGCCGGACCGGGAACCCCTCGCGGACCGTCGTCCCGGGCGAGGGGCGCCGCGAGCTCCGCCGTGGTGGAAGCGACCCGCGGTCCCCCGCCGCGGAGCGCCCCGCCGACCGCGGCCGGGTCGAGCGCACTCGCGAGAACGACGGTTTGCCCGGAGAGGAGCGCGCCGGCCAAAAGGCTCGCGAACGCGGAGTGGTGGAGAGGAAGCAGGAGAAGGATCGAATCGCCCGCCCCGCGGCCGTCGGCGAGGTGCCGGAGGGAGGATAGGCCGGTGACCGCGACTCCCGCGGCGCCGATCGTGAAACACGGTCCGGACGGTTCGGGATAGACGACCGCGGGATGATCCGCGGGGAACGCGGGCGGAGGGATCGGTCGCTCATCCGGAGCGCTCGCCCGATTCCACACGAGGACCGGGAGAGGACCGAACGGAAGATCGCGCACCCGCTCCCGCGCGGGGCCGGTGCTCGCCGCGGCATCGGTCACGACGAGCCGGCAGCCGCTCTCCGTCGCGCGGCGGACGAGCGCGGCGCCGTCGCGGTCGAGGTCGGCCGGCACGACGGCGAGGCCGCGGAGCCAGCACCCGGCGAGGGCGGCGACCGCCTCGGCGCCGCTCGAGAGCGCGACACACACCCGCTGCCCCGGAGCGAGCCCCGTGTCTGCCAGGAGGGAGACCAAGCCGTGCGCAAGGCGTTCGAGGTCGTCGCGTTCGAGGCTCCGGGTTCGATCCCCCGACTCGACGAGAGGCGTTCGAGCGGCACGATCGAGCACTGCGCTCCCGAGGTTGAACCGTGCGCCGGGAAACCAGTCGTCCCCGTCTCTCGCGAGCGTGGGCGGCACGCTCCACGGAATCTCGGCCGCGAGCGAGAGCCAGTACGCATCGCTCCGGCTCCCTTCGAGGAATTCGTGGTAGGCGCGCGGGTCCGTGCACGAGGCATCCGCGCGGAGCCGCTCGGTCGGCTCGTAGGCCGAAAGACCGAGAAGTCGGGCCCGATCGGTTGCGTCGTTCATCGGGTTTCCTTCGCCGCCCCTTTTCGCACGAGGGTGAGGGCGAGCGCGATCGAGCATTGTTTGCTTCGGGCCGAATCGCCTCTCGAAGTCAGGACGATCGGCACGTCGGCGCCGAGGACCACCCCCGCGGAGGTCGCCCCGGAGGTCACGGTGAAGGCCTTGTAGACGGCGTTTCCGGTGTCGAGCGTCGGCATGAGGAGGAGATCGGCGTCCCCGCGGATTCGGCCCCGGTACCCCTTCTCGAACGCGACGGCCGGAGAGAGGGCGACGTCGACCGAGAGCGGCCCCTCGACGAGGACATCGTCACGGCCCGCGCACCGATCGGCGATCTCCTTCGCTTCGATCGACGACGCCAGCGATTCCTGGGGCTTTTCGATCGAGGAAACGACCGCGACCTTCGGTTTCGGGACCCCCAGCGCGTGGAAGGCCTCCACCGCGTTTTCCAGGATGTCGAGCCGCGTCGCGAGGTCGGGGTTCGGGTTGATCGCCGCGTCGGTCATGCCCAGAAGCTTCGGACGGCCCGGAATGTCGAACAGGCTCAGGTGCGAAAGACGGAGCCCCCCCCCGGTCCTCCCCTTCCGCTGGAGCGATCCCAGAACCCCTTTGAGGAGGTCGGCCGTCGTGACGCTCCCCTTCATGAGCGTCGCCGCATGCCCCGCCTCGAAGAGCTCGATCGAACGGCCGACCGGATCCGCGGCGTCGACCAGGAGGAAGGTCTCGTCGTCGAGCGGAACTTCGAGCTCCCAGGCCAGTTCCGAGATACGGGAGTGGGATCCGACGAGGACGAAGCGCGCGATCCTCCGCTCGTCGAGGGCGACCGAGCGGGCGGCGAGGAGAGCCTCCTCGTTCTCCGCGCCCACGATCGCGACGACGGGCGGCTCCGGAGCTCCCGAGACGCGACGGACGAGGTCGTCGAGGTTGCGCGGCGCGCGGTCCGTCTCCCCCGCCTCCGTTCGCGTGAAGATCGGCGTGTCGAGGAGCCGGTCCTCCTCCGCGCGCATCGCCGCGAGCGCGTCCCGAGCCTCCGCATAGGGGCGCCGCGCCGCCGGATCGGCGGACACACGGAGAAGGCCCGCGACGAGTGCTTGGGATTCGATCGATCCGGGAAGGACCGCGACCGGAACCCCGAGGTGGAGACGGCACGCGATCGCCCGGCAGAAGGCGGCGTCCTTCGCGACCCCTCCCGTCAGCAGGACGAGGTCGAGCGGGTCGGGAGTCGCCGAGAGATCCGCGATGCACGCGGCGATCCGGTTCGCGAAGAACTCGGCGATCAGGCGGAGCTTCTCGCGCTTGGCCGGGGTGTCCGCCCGCTCGATCCCGTCGAACGCCTGCCGGAAGTCGCTCGTCCCGGTGAGCGCGAGGAGCCCTCCTTCCCTCAGGACGTCGCGCTTGAGGTCCTCTAGGGTGTACGAGTGCTCCTCCATCCCGCGGATCACCTGGTGGAGGGGAAGCATCCCCGCGCGGTTCGCCGATGGCATCGTCCCGAACCCCTTCGCCACCTGCACCGCCCGGCCGCCGCGATACCGGAGCGCCGACATCCCCCCGCCCATGTGGCAGACGATCGCGTGCAGGCTCTCGTGGGCGACGCCCATGACGCGGGCCGCAACCATGAGCACCGCCCGTCCGTTCAGGTGGTGCGCGGCGGTCCCATCGGTGCGGAGGCGGGCCGACCCCGTGATGCGGTGGACCAAGTCGCACTCGTCGACGGTGACCGGGTCGGTGATCGTGAGGATCACCTCCTGCCCCGCGCGCGCCGCGAGCCGTTTCCCGATGAACACGGCGAGGTTCGATGCGTGCGGATACTCGAGCTGGGAGAGATCGTGGAGCATTTCCGCGCTCACGCGGTAGGACCCTCCCGGCACGGGAGCCACGAACCCACCCCGGCAGGCGATCCCGGTCAGTTCGGCGAGCCGGAGACCCTTCGCCTCGAGCCATGCCTCGATGTGCGCGGCGCGCTCGTCCACCTCGGCGGGGGAGCCTGGAGGATGACGAACCTCGTCCTGCGCGACGAGGGTGAGACCGCTGTACAGGGCGAGCTTCGTCGAGGTCGAACCCGGGTTGATCGTGAGCGAGTTCCAGCCGACGCGGCGGACGAGATCGGCGAGGTCCGCGCCGAGCAGGGCGAGGAGGACCGGGTCTTCCGCCCCCTCGCGAACGCCGTCGTGGATCGATCGGAGGCGCAGGGAGAGCGTGTCGCCCTCGTTCGGGGATGCGATCACGCGGACGGTTCTAGCAGATTACGGGGTCGGTTTCCCTTCGATGCCGTCTTCGGGAGTGCGCGCCCCGGCGCGCCGCACGACTTCCTCGCGGGACCTGCGAATGCGTACAACGTGACCGCGAGGTTGTTGGGGGATGGGACGCGGGTTCGGCGACCC
>CAYLHQ010000024.1:0-63042 GCA_964383585.1 uncultured Acidobacteriota bacterium | reverse complement strand
GGCGGGAAACCCGCACGCCCCAACCCACAATCTCGCGGCCACGTTGAACAGAATCTGCGGCACCGGCACCTCGGTTGCGTGCGTTACCTTCTCCGGGAACCGGTCGAGGGAGAGGAATGGCGAAAGCGATCGGGATTCTGCTGCTGGCCGCGGTCCTCGCTCCCTTCGGCGGGAGCGCCGAGACGGAGGCCCGCCTCGTTCTCCTCGGAACCGCCGGCGGGCCGACGCCGAAAAAGACCCGCGCGGCCCCTGCCAAGGCGCTCCAGGTCGGCGACCGCATCTACCTGGTCGACTGCGGGAACGGCGTGGGGCGTCAGATGGCCCTCGCGGGGCTCCCCCTCCCGGCGCTCCGGAACGTCTTCGTGACCCACCACCACTCCGACCATGCCGCCGACCTGACGACCCTCCCCGTCCTCGCCTGGGCGGCGGGGCTGGAGGAGACCGTGACCCTCTACGGTCCGAAGCCGCTGCGGTCGTCGGTCCGGACGGGGCTACGGCAGCACCGATTCGATGTCGAGACGCGAAGGAAGGACGAAGGCAGGACCGACTTCGGGAGGCTGATCCGCCTCCGCGAGTTCCGTCGGGACGGCGTGATCCTCCGCGACGGCGACCTCACGGTCCGGGCGGCTCGCGTCGACCACCCCCCGATCGAGGAGACCTACGCGTACCGGTTCGATCTCCCCGGGTGGAGCGTCGTGATCTCGGGAGACACCGCGCCCTCGGAGAACCTCGTCCGCCTCGCGAAGGGCGCGGACGTTCTGGTCCACGAGGTGCTCCTGCGCACCCCCGCGGAAACCTCCGAGTGGCTCGGCCTCCCGCTCGAGCACCCGCTCGTCCGGCACATCGCCCGGTCGCACACCTCGTACGAGGAAGTCGGCCGCATCGCTCGGGAAGCGGGGGTGAGGACGCTCGTCCTGAGCCATTTCGTCCCAGGCGACGAGGCGGTGGACGAGGAAAAGGTACTCTCGGCGATCCGGCGCGACTTCCAGGGTGAGGTGATCTTCGGCACGGACCTTCTCGAGATCCGGCCCGGAAACGTCGTCAGTGCCCGATGAGGAGAGAGAGTACCCCCCACGTCACGATCACACCGAGCAGGTCCAACACGACCCCGACGCGGATCATGTCGATCAGGCGGATCCTCCCGCTCCCGAAGACGATCGCGTTCGGAGGCGTGCCAACGGGGAAGCAGTAGGCGGCGCTGCAACCGATCGTGACCGCGATCGCGGGAAGCACGGCGTTCCCCGCCGTGGCTCCTCCCACGCCCAAGAAGAGCGGGACGAACAGGTTCGCGGTCGCGGTGTTCGACAGGAACTCGGTCAGGGCCGAGCCCACCGCGGCCGCGATCGGGATCCACGCCCACGCGGGCATGCCGCGTGCCGTCTCGAGGGCCGCTCCTCCGACGGCGGCGGCGAGACCGGTGTTGTGGGCGAGCCCCCCGAGGCCGAGTCCTCCCCCGAAGAGGAGGATCGTCCCCCAGTCGATCGTCGCCGCGTCGCGCCATTCGAGCGCTCGCTTCCCATCCCCGACCGGGATCGCGAACAGCGGGATCGCCGCGAGAACGGCCGCGACCCCTTCGGGGAGGCCCGATTCGAAAGCCCGCGACGGCGGGGTGTCCCGGCCCGCAACGAGCGAAACGAATCCGGGCGCGATCCAGAGGAGGACGACCGCACCGAACGCCCCGAGGGCCGCGACCTCTCCGCGAGACCAGCGGCCGAGGGCCTGTCGCTGGCGGGCGATCTCGTTCGTGGCGCCGGAGGTGCGGAAGCGGCGGACCCGAAAGAGGACGATCAGAACCGCGAAGAGAACCCCGAGGAAAAGGACGGTGAGCGGGACGCCGAACGCCATCCACTCGAAGAAGCCGATGTGCCGCCCCGTGTTCCGCTCGATCATGCCGATGGCGATCAGATTCGGGGGGGTTCCCACCGGCGTCGCGACGCCCCCGATCGAGCAGGAGTAGGCGATCGCGAGGAGGAGGGCGGTCCCGAAACCGCGCGTCTCCTCTTCCGAGCCGTCCGTCGAACGAACCGTGCCGAGCACCCCGAGCGCGATGGGGAGCATCATCGCCGCTGTCGCGGTGTTCGACATCCACATCGAGAGGAACGCGGCGACCGCGCCGAAGGCGACGACGAGGCGGACGGGACTTTCCCCCACGCCCGACCTCGAGACGACGAAGAGCGCGATGCGCCGGTCGAGGCCGTGGGCCGCCATCGCCCGGGCGATCAGGAAAGAGCCGATGAAGACGAAGAGGATCGGGTGCCCGAACGAGGCGAAGGTCTCCTGAGCGCCGGCGACGCCGAGAACGACCGCGAGGGCGGGGCCGAAGAGGGCGGTGGCGGCGAGCGGAATCGCCTCGGTGACCCAGTACACGACGACCCAGGCGAGCACCGCAGCGAGACGGTGCGCCTCGGGCTCGAGGCCGGTCGGCGAGGCGAGCATCGCGGCGAAGGCGGCCGGACCGAGCACGAGGCCCCAGGTGCGCAACGCGTTCCCTCCCTGGCGAGGGCGGTAGAATACGCCCGCGATGGTGCGTTGGATCCTGATCGTCTCGGCACTTCTCGTCTCGGTGTCCGGCGTTTGCGCCGCGGAGCGCGAGGTGCGGCTCGGTCCGCTCCTCGGTCTGCGAGGTGGCGCCACGCTCGACCCGAGCAGCCCGCAGGAGGGATGGGCGGAGGCCGATGCATCGGAGTCGATCGGCCTCGGCCTGGACGTTCGTGTGCGACCCGACGCCAGAGTCGAGATCTTCCTTGACCGGCAGGAACTCGATTTCGAGCCGAAGGCAGGACAACCGGGATCCGGGTTCGATCTGACGATCGATTACCTGCAGGCCGGCGGGGTGTACGAACCGCCCCGGAAGGGGACGCGCGGGTTCGTGGCCGCAGGGCTCGGTCTCACGCGCTTCGACGCCGACGGGGCGTCGGTGACCGACGCGCTGGGCCTGTCGGGGTCGTTCGCGGGAGGGGCGATGATCCCGTTCGGCGAGCGTTTCACCCTCCGCCTCGAGCTGCGCGGCTACGCGACGCTCTCCGACGTGGCGCTCGAGGCGTCGTGCGGTCCGGGGTGCGTCGTCAACCTGAGCGGCGGAGGCTGGTATCAGCTCGCCGCGCGGGTCGGGCTCGCGATCCGTCTGTGACGCTCGCTCAGTGGGGTGCGTCCGGCGGCCCCATGACTTCGAGGCGCCCGATCTCGTAGCGGGCCTTGCAGTACTCGCAGACGACCTCGAGGCTCGCCTGTCCGGGGTCGAACAGGGAGCCCGGCTCGACGTTCGCGAGGCTCCGGATGTTCCGGACCATCCGCTCCCGCGAGCACGAGCAGCGGAAACGGACGGGGCGATCGGCGAGGGGGTGGAACCCGAGACGCGCGAACGCCTCTCGGATCTCCTCGGGGTGGCCGAGGGCCCGCGCGAAGAGCGGCTCGAGCTCCTTTTCGAGCGCCTCCCTCCGGCTCCACAGCGCGCCCATGGAGTAGACGTACTCCTCCCGTCCCTGGATCGGCGGCAACTGGTGGAGCATCGCGCTCTGGTCGCTCGATTGCGAGACGAGAACGGCGCAGTGCACCTGGTAGGAGTGCTCGAGCACGAGGTTGACGATCTCCCGTAGGGGGGTGCCGTCGAGCTCGAGGACCGACTCGTACGGGGGGCGGCCGCCGGGGAACAGCTTGAGGAGGCGGACGAATCCCCGGACCCCCGCGGGGAACTCCCGGAACTCCGCCGGCACGATCGCGCAGCGCATGTCGCCGTGGTGCGCGGTCTCCACCTTGAGACGGAAGCGCGGCGCCTCGCCGTCGATGTAGAAACCGAACTGCTCGCCCCGTTTCACGAGCGCGATCATCGGCTGCACCGAAAGGACGGCGTCCCGGAAGTAGGCGAACCCGGCGCCCGTCACCGCCGTCCGCACGGCGATTTCCTCGATGAGGCGCTGTCCCTCGAGGAAGTAGAGGGCGAATTCCCGCGCCTCGTCGAGGAAGGTGTAGAGACGGCTTTCGAAGGTCAATCGCGCTCCAGCGCCGCGCGGGCTTCCTCGAGCTCACGTTTTTTCGCGGCGTCCACCTTCGGAAACGCGAGGCCGAGATCGCCCATCGCGTCCACGACCGCGGCCGCCACCACGAGGCGCGTGAACCACTTGTTGTCGGCGGGGACGACGTACCAGGGGGCCCACGGAGTCGCGGTGTTGCGGATCATCTCCTCGTACGCCTCCATGTACGCGTCCCAGTGATTGCGCTCGTTCGCGTCGGCGAGGGAGAACTTCCAGTTCTTTTCTGGCTGCTCGAGGCGTTCGAGGAAGCGCTTCTTCTGCTCCTCCCGCGAGACGTGGAGGAAGAACTTCCGGATGACGACACCGTTGCGGGTCAGATAGCGTTCGACCGCGTTGACGTCCTCGTAGCGTTCCTTCCAGATCTTCTTGCCGACGAGGGAGGGGGGGATCTTCTGGCGGTCGAGGATCTGCGGATGCACCCGCACCACGAGCACCTCCTCGTAGTACGAGCGGTTGAAGATCCCGATCCTCCCCCGTTCCGGGAGCCGGCAGAGGCAGCGCCAGAGGAAATCGTGATCGAGTTCCTCGGCCGAAGGGGACTTGAACGAGTGCACCTGGCAGCCCTGCGGGTTGATCCCCGACATCACGTGCTTGATCGTGCCGTCCTTCCCCGCGGCGTCCATCGCCTGGAAGATCAGGAGGAGCGACCAGCGGTCCTGGGCGTAGAGCTTCTCCTGCATCGCGGCGAGGTACTCGACGCCCTTCTGCAGCATCTCCTGCGCCCGTTTCTTGTCCTTCAAGCCGGCGGTGTCGGAGGGATCGACGTCCTTCAGGCGGAACTTCTTCCCTCGTTCGATCCGGTACGGGCGGGTGAACCGTTCGGCACGTTTCTCGGGGTTCTTCACTTGAGGTGCCTCCTCAGGAACGCCCAGATTTCCTTCCGGGACTCCCGGGCGAGTTTCGAGTCCATCCGGTTGAAGCTGTGACCTCCGGGTGCGTCCTCGTAGACCCGGTATTCGAACCGCTTCCCCGCCGCCTCGAGCTGCGCGATGAGATGCTCGACCTCCGAGACGTGGACGTCGCGGTCGCTCGTGTTCGTATGGACGAGGAGCGGACGCTCGAGCTTCGACACGTTCCAGACCGGCGACCGCCTCCGGTACTCCTCGATGTCCTGGTTCGGCGTCTTCCCGATGTGATACGGAGCGGAGTAGAGGGCGCGGTAGTCGTCCGTCTGGTAGCCGAGGCGCGCCACGAGGTCCGCGACCGGGACTCCCGCGTAGGCCGCGCGGAACTTCTCGGGATGATCGAACACGGCCATCAGCGCGATCAGTCCTCCGTGGCTCCAGCCGAGGATCCCGACGCGATTTCGGTCGACCACGTCGAGGGTCTCGACGGCCCAGTCTCGCGCGGCGACGGCGTCGTCCACCTCGCGACCGCCGTAGTCGATCGCCTCCCAGTACGACTTCCCGTATCCGGTCGATCCGCGGTATTCGGGGGCGACGACCACATACCCCTCCGCCATCAGTTCGCGGATGACGTGGGTGTAATAGGTGTCGAAGTCGGCGTGGACGCCGCCGTGAGGGAGGACGAGTAGCGGGTGGCGCCGGCTCCGGTCGAGGCCGCGCGGCACGAAGACGTAGCACCACATCCGGAAGGGATGGCGCGCGTGCGCGATCCCGTACGTTTCCTCGCCCTTCACGGTGGGGACCGTCGGGAGGAAGACCTTGTCGATCTCGGCGACGTCTCCGACCCTCTGGAACCAGAGGACGTCGTCGATCTTCTTGAGGAGCGCGTCGAAGCGGTGCTCCGACGCCTCGAGCCGGCGCTCGAGGGCCTCGAGCCGGGCCTCGATCTCGGCCGCCGGGACGGTCGCCGGCGCGAGACTCAAGACGAGAAGCAGGGCAGGGTTGGCTCTCATGGGCTGGACCTCCGGACCGATCCTAACGGAACCGGGCCCCAGGTTGCGCTCCGGGGAAATCCGGAGAAGATGTCACGGGGTCCGGTTGGCCGTATACGGTACCGAACCGGCCGGCCGGTCGGCAGGTCCTTTCGGGGGGAGTACCCGCGATGCATCTCGTGCGTAGGGCGTTCGTCTTGCTGGTCACCGTTTCCGTTTCCGCCTCGATTCTCCGCGCCGAATCGGGCGCCGCCGGCCCTCGTCTCCTGCTCGAGAGGGTCGGCGGAACGACGACGATCGCGGTGGAGGTCGCGGGTCCGGCCGGAACCGTCGAGCGACGGGTTCTCCGGAGTACCGCCGCCGAGGTCGCGGCGGGTCCGACGGGGGCGGACCCCACCGGGTCGGCCCTCTTCGCGCGCTGGACCGAGAACGGCGCTGCGTGGACCTCGTGGAGCCGAGACGCGGGGGCCACCTGGAGCGAAGCCCGCCCCCTCCCGGCCGAGATCCGTCTCGTCGCGGGTTCGGTCGAGCCGGGGCGCCCGATGCCTCCGGTCCCCCCGGGGCTCGCCCTTCCGGCGGACGGAGAGATCTTCGTCGTTCAACTTCGCTCGATGAGCCTGCCGGAGTTCCGCGCGGCGCTCCGGAGCGCCGGGGCCGAGGTGCTCCAGTTCGTTCCGCACCGCGCCCACATCGTGCGCATCCCGGCGGGCGCCGCGTCCCGTATCGCCGCGCTCGATTTCGTGGAACGGGTCGAACCGTTCCACCCGGCATACCGCCTCGAGCCCGCGCTCCGGGGCTGGCTCGGGGGCTCCACCCTCGAAGCCGCCGTCCGCGATGCGGCGGGACGGGTGCGCCTCAACGTCATGTCCTTCGGCTGGGGGGAAACCTCCAAGCAGCGCCTCGCCGCGGCCGCGCGCTCCTTCGGCGCCGACGTCGCCCTCTGGACTCCGAGCGGGCACATCCTCGAAATGTGGGTACCCCGGGACGGCCTCGCGGCTCTCGCGGCCCACCCCGATGTCGCGTGGATCGACCGGTGGTCGGCTCCCGAAGTCGACATGGATCAGGGCCGCGTCGACGCGGGGGCCGACTGGCTCGAGGCCGATTCCGGTCTCTGCGGCGCGACCGGGGTGCGCGGGGAGGTGATGGACAACGGGGTCCAGCAGACCCACCCGGACTTCGACGGGATCCTGATGCACACGACCGCCAGCACCGATAGCCACGGGACCTCGACGTTCGGGATCGTGTTCGGGAACGGCGCCCGGGACGGCGACGGGCAAGCGAAGGGAACCGGGTTCCTTCCCTGCGCCGGCAAGCAGGGAATCTTCGCCGATTACGACCAGGTGAGCGATCGCTTCGCGCACACCCAGGAGTTGAAGGGCCCGCCGTACTTCGCGGCCTTCCAGTCGAACTCGTGGGGCTCGGCGACGACGACCGCCTACACGAGCGTTTCCTCCCAGATGGACGACATCATCTTTCGGCTCGACATCGCGATCACGCAGTCGCAGTCGAACACGGGGAACCGCAACAGCCGACCGCAGGCCTGGGCGAAGAACATCATCAGCGTCGGAGCGATCCGGCACTACGACACGCTCGACGAGAGCGACGACCGATGGGGCGGAGGGGCCTCGATCGGCCCGGCCGACGACGGCCGCCTGAAGCCGGACGTTCACTACTGGTACGACGACATTTACACGACGACGACGAACAGCGGGTACACCTCGACCTTCGGCGGGACCTCGGGTGCGACCCCGATGGTCGCGGGCGTGCTCGGCCTGATGGCGGAGATGTGGGCGGACAACGCGTGGGGAACCGATCCGATCGGTTCGACCGTGTTCGACAGGCTCCCTCATCACACGACGCTCAAGGCGCTTCTCGTCAACAACGCACGGCAGTACGCGTTTTCCGGCACCGACGTCGACCTGAGCCGCTACAAGCAGGGATGGGGCAAGCCGAACGCGAGAATCGCGAAAGAACGCGCCCCACGTTCCCTCGTCGTGGACTGGGATGTCCCGCTCTCGGTGGGGCAACGCGCGACCTACGACCTCCGCGTTGCCGAGGACGAGGCCGAGCTCAAGATCACGATGATCTACCCCGACCCTCCCGGGACGACCTCCGCGACCCTCCACCGCATCAACGACGTGAACTTGAGGGTCACCTCGCCCGGCGGCGCCGTCTATCACGGAAACGTCGGGCTCGAGGCGGGGAACGTCTCGACGCCGGGTGGAGCTCCGAACGCGGTCGACACCGTCGAGAACGTCTTCGTCAAGGACCCCGAGCCGGGCCTCTGGCGGGTCGAGGTCGAGGCCGCCGAGGTCAATCAGGACGGCTACCTCGACACCGCGGCGGACGACGTCGTCTTCTCGCTCGTCGCCACGGGGGTCTCGCGCGGCGTCTGCGGAAACGGCGTCCGGGAGCCCGGCGAGGGGTGCGACGGGGCCGATGTCGGGGGGTTGACTTGCGTCGATCTCGGCTGCGACCTCGGCGGAACGCTCGCCTGCGCCGCGAACTGCACGCTCGACGCCTCCGCCTGCTCCTCCTGCCCCGCGTGCGGCGACGGGGTGTGCGATCCGCGGGAGAACTGCGAGTCGTGCCCTTCGGACTGCATCTCCGACTCGACCGCCGTTTGCGGGAATGGCGTCTGCGAGATCGGGAACGGAGAAGACTGCGAGAGCTGCTCCGCCGACTGCAACGGAGTTCAGAACGGGAATCCGACCCAACGGTTCTGCTGCGGCGACGGCGCCGGTCAGAATCCCGTCGGATGCGCCGACTCGCGTTGCACCGCTTCGGGGAACACCTGCCGGGCCACCCCGGTCCGCAATTACTGCTGCGGCGATTTCGTGTGCCAGGGAGCCGAGACCGAGGCCTCCTGCTCCCTCGACTGCGGCGATCCGGGCCCCGGAGAGGCGGGGACCGCCTCGTCGGGGGGGTGGATGATGCTCGACTACGATCGGGCGGCCGACGTGATCACCGTGAACTTCGGCCCGGGCTGCAGCTCCCCCGATCACGACCTCGCCTGGGGCGAACTGACACCCGCCGGCCTCGCGTCGTACGCGTGGGCCGGCCGGGAGTGCGCGGTCGGCAGCGCCGGATCGTACGCGTGGCCCCAGGACGGCTTGCCCCCCTCGACCTTCTTCGTCGTCGTGGGAACGAACGGGGATCGGGAAGGTTCGTACGGTCGCGACAGCGCGAGGTCGGAGCGACCCGAGGACGCCACCCCCGCCGTGTGCCAAGTTCCGAGGATCCTGTACCGGAGGTGCGATTAGGGGCGGGGTCCGCCGGCGGGGGGAAGATCAGCGTCGATTGCCGAGGAGGGCCCGAAAGAGCGACTTCACGATCTCGACGTTGTTCGAAAGGAGGTCGAACAGGTCCTCGGCCTCGATCGAGAGAGCCCGGGCCGGGCCGCCGGGAGCGACCGTGGCGTTTTCCCCGCGTCTCCGGTCGATCAGGATCTCGACGAGTCCGAAGGTCGCGGGGGCCTCGAGCGCCCGCTCGGCCCCGTCCGATCCGGAAAGCATGACCGAGCCCTCGACGAGACAATAGAAGGCGTCGCTCGGATCGTCGATCCGGAAGACGACCTGTCCCGCCTCGAAACTCCGCTCGGCGGCGATCGCGGCGAGCCGGAGGGTCTCCTCCGTGCGGCAAGCGGAGAAAGGCTCCACGCCTCGGAGGGCGATCACCTTCTCGAGGGCGGTCATCGCGGCGGCGGGTCGGTCCATCCCGTGTTGCTCCTTTCGAGCGATCCCTTCGACCCGGCGGACACCCGCAGGATCCAGTCGGCGGTCTCGCGCACCAACGGATCGGAGTCGCGCGTCGCCGCCTCGCGCACCAACGGCTCGAGGGCCGCGACGCGGAGCACATGGATCGCGTGAAGTGCCGCCGCCGCGATCCAACCCGCCTCGCCGTCCCCTGCGACGCGCGACGTGAGGAGTCTCCGGAGCGTTTCGTCGGACCCCTCGGAAGCGATGCCGAACGCTCGCCTGGCCCTGTCGGATCGCTCGCGCGCGGTGCTGTCTCCGAGGGCCACGACGACCGCTCGGCCGACGTCGTCCTCGAGCGTGTTGTCCAGGTACTCGAGAGCGTGCGTGCGCCGTAGAGGATCGGCTCCGATCAGGCCGTGCCGGGCGGCGTCCATGTCGCGCCGGTCGTGCAACAAACCGAGCAGCGCGAAGATCTGGTCGATCTGCGCGCGCATCCGATCCGACAACAACTCGTGCAGAAGGGAAGGAGCGCGCGTCTCCCAACGGATCAGCGGTCCCTGCATCGCGGCGCCGTCCAGGCCGAGCGCCCGCAAGTCGGCGAAGTGGCGGAGATACCGGGCGGTCTCGTCCAGCACCCGGCGTTCCAGTTCGCGCCGGGGCAACGGACGGAGCGCCCCCCTGTCCTTCAGTTCGATCAGTGCGTCGGCCGCCTTCCGTCTCAGGAATCCGTCCGGGGCCTCGAGAGCGACGAGGAGGGCCTCCACGGCGGCCGGAGACCCGATCCGCGCGACCGTCCTGGGGAGGGCCCGGCGAACCCGGGGATTCTCCTCGGGATCGTTCATGAAGTGCACGAGGGCCGGGATCACGTCGGGTCCGCACGCGACGAGTGCGTTCCGGGCGTCGTGCTTGAGCCTCCGGTCCCGGACGCGGGAGACGAGAAGCGGCCCGTAGACCGGATTGAAGCGCCCGCGGCTCAGCCGGGAGGCGACGGCGAGCATCGCCTGGCGCGCGACCCGGCGGTCGTCGTCGAGAAGGAGACGGACCATCTGCGTCTCGAAGACGGAATCCGAAAGCGCCCCGAGCGCCTTCGCCGCCTCGACCCTCGATTCGGGATCGGCGTCGCCGAGCAACCGTTCCAAGGACCGCTCGACTTCGGCCCGGCGTTCCGCGCGTCCGTTCGCGCCGATCGCGGCGATGACCGCAGAGCGGACCCGCGGGTCGGGATCGTCCAGGCGGTGCTCCATCAGGTGTGCGGCGTCCTCGCCGAGGATCGCCGCGAGCGTCCGGGTCGCCTCGACGCGCACCGAGAGGTCCGGGTCCCCCATCGCGCGCTCCACCACGGTCGCGGCTTCCCGCCGGCGTTCCGCCGCCAGGATCTGCAGGGTCCGGATCCGGACTCCCGGGTCGTCGTGAAGGACCAGGAGACGCGGGACGAGGTTTCCCTTGTCGTGATAGGCGAGGAGCTCGAGGCTCGTCAGGACCTGCCTCGGATCGTCGCTGTCGAGGGACTGGACGAGCATCTCGATCGTGGTCGCGTCCTGGAGATCGACCGGGCTCGAGTCCACCATCGTCGCGTCCCGCAGGCCGCTCCGAAACGTCCGCACGTATTCCCGTTGCATCGCCCCGGCGACGACGAGCCAAACGACGATCAGGGCCAACGCGATCCATCCCACCTGGAGCGCGGGGAGCCAGCCGAGCGTGACGGGGAGGAGGAGCAGCGCCGCCGCTCCCTTGCCGAACCTCTGCACGAAGACGTCGATCGTCGCCTTCGCCTTGACCCGCACGTCCGACCGCACCGGCATGAACAGCAGTTCGCGCGTGGCCTGATCGAGGGAGTAGCGGATGCCGTTCTCGGCGACCTTGAGGCCCATCGCCGCGGGCAGGAGGAGCACGGGGAACCCGGCCGCCGAAACCAGAACCGCGACCGTGCCGATTCCCATGGTCATCGGGAGCGTCCGGAGAGCGACCCCGATCCCGAGGGCGCGGTGGATCCGGGAGGTGAAGAGAAGCTGGAAGGCGAACGCGGCGAGCCCCATGATCGTGTAGAAGTTCCCGAACAGGGCCGCGCTTTGCTCCTTCGTCGTCGTGGAGCGCTCCACCGCCGAGTTGAACTGCAGGTCGACGATCTGCGCGACGACGACGGTCACGAGCATGGTGACGGTGATCAACCGGAGATGGCGGGAACCGCGAATGACCTTCCATCCGCCGCGCGCGTCGGCGATCTTCGAGGTCCCCGGGGTGGAGACATTCGTCGGAATGCGGGATCGGTTCGCGGCGTGGATCACGTAGATGAGCCCCGCCGTCGCGGCGAGAACCGCGGCCGCGACCAGGAGCGAGAAGCGAACCCCCACGGTTCGCGCGCCGAACGCCGTGATTTGCCCGCCCGCGACGCTTCCGAGAAGGCCGCCCGCTCCCACGAAGCCGAAGAGTCGTTTCGCCTGCCGCGCATCGAAGACGTGGTTCGCGTACGACCAGAACTGGCTCACGTTCAGGACGAAGACGATCGAGATCCAGACGTAGAAGGCGACCGGCGCCCATCCGCCCTTCCGCTCGAGCAACCACCAGAACCCGACGACGCTCGAGGAGACGAGGAGAGAGGTCGTCGCGATCAGATGGTGGAGCGGCATCCGGTCGCAGAACCGGACGTAGACGGCGAGAACGGGCAACGAGCAGAGCGCGACGAGGAAATAGACGAGCGGGAGGGCCTCGGCTCCGAGACGGTCGAGATACTCCGCCTGCCGGACCGACTTGCAGGCGTACTGGAACGCGATGATCAGGAAGAAGTACGTGAACAGGAAGAGGGCCGCGGTCGCCTCGCCGGGGCGGATGTCGATGCCAAGGCGCGCGAAGGCAGCCGGCATGCCGCGAGCGGCGCCGGCGCGCGGCGGGGGAGGCTCGGAGTGCGGCGTTCGATCCACGTGTTCATGGCCCGGCGCGCGGCGGCGGGGAGCCGGATTCTAGCCGGTTCGCGGGGGGCTGAGTAGGGCCGGATATAATCCCCCGGTGAAGTTCTTCCGTACCGTCACGTGTCTCGCCCTCCTCGTCCACGTCGCGGCGGCGCCCGCAGCTTCGGAGCCCGCTCGCTGCTCTCGCGTGGTGGCCGTCGGCGACCTCCACGGAGGATTCGACGCCTTCCTCACGATCCTCGGGGAGGCCCGGCTCGTCGACGGCGAGGGGCGCTGGATCGGCGGGGAGGCGTGTCTCGTCCAGACCGGCGACGTCGTCGATCGCGGCGACCGGTCGCGGGAGATCCTCGACCTGTTGATGCGCCTCTCGACCGAGGCGCCGTCGAGAGTCCACGCGTTGCTCGGCAACCACGAGGTCATGAACCTGGTCGGCGATCTCCGTTACGTGAGCGTAGCCGAGTTCGCCGCGTTCTCCGGGGAGGAAACGCGGGAGGACCGAGAGGCGGGATACCGCGATTTCTCCGCGGCCCATCCGGAGCTTCCCGACGACGACGCGGCGCGCCGCGCGGCGTTCGACGCGGCGTACCCACCCGGGTGGTTCGCGCACCGCAGGGCGTTTTCTCCCGAGGGCCGCTACGGCAAGTGGCTCCTCGGACGGCCCGTGATTCTGAAACTCGGCGACTCGCTCTTCGTCCACGGCGGCATCGAGCCGGAGGATCCCGTCGTCGACCCCGACGAGCTGAATCGGCTGGTCCATCGCGACCTGCGGGAGTTCCTCGAACTGCGCGCGGCTCTCGTCGCGGACGGGTGGATCCGCCCCCTCGCGTCCTTTCCCGAGGCGTTCGCCGAGGTTCGCGGCCGCCTCGCGGCGGAGACCGCGACCGGGGACGACGGACCGGCGGGACGGGCGCGGAGGCTCCTCCGTCTCACCTCGAATCGTTTCTCGGACGAGTCGTCCCCGGTCTGGAGCCGGAAGCTCGCGCTTTTCGACGAGGCGGAGTTCGCCCCTGCGGTCGCCGCGATGCTCGCGAAACGGTGTGTCGCCCGCATCGTCGTCGGGCACACCACCCAGAGGACGGGATCGATCGCTTCCCGGTTCGACGGAACGGTGTTCCTGATCGACACCGGGGCGGGACCGACCTACGGCGGGCGGCCCGCGGCTCTCGAGATCGAAGGGGAGACCGTCCGAGCGGTCTACCCGGGGGAGACCCGCGTGCTCGTCGCGAAGAACGACCTCTCGGATGCCGAGATCGAGAGGTTCCTTCGCGAAGGGAAGGTCGTCGAGACGAAGGAGATCGGAGAGGGGATCACGCGGCCGCTGCGGGTCGTTCTGGAACTCGACGGGAAACGAAGGCGGGCCGCGTTCAAGACCGTGGAGGTCCACCGGCCGGGTCTGACCTACTTCGAGGGGGCGCCTCCGGAATCGAACTTCACCGACAGTTACCGTTACGAGCGCGCGGCCTACCGTCTCGACCGCCACCTCGGGCTGGGGATGGTCCCGGTCGCGGTGATCCGGCGGCTCGACGGGAAGGAAGGCGCCCTCGTCGACTGGGTGGAGAACGCGATCGACGAGGAGGAACGACGGGCGCGGAACCTCCAGCCTCTCGATCCGGAGGGGTTCGAGCGGCAACGCGGGCTGATGCACGTGTTCGACGCCTTGCTGTTCAACGTCGACCGGAACCTCGGAAACCAGTTGATCACCCTCGGGGACTGGAGGCTACACCTGATCGACCACACGCGGGCCTTCCGCCAGCAGACGGGGCTTCCGCCGAGGCTCGACGCGGTTCGGATGCGGCTTCCCGAGACGGTGGTCGAGCGGCTCCGGGCGCTCGACGCGGAGGGTCTCGGGGCGCTCACCGAAGGCCTGCTCACGAAGTCCCGCATGAAGGCGCTGCTCGCGCGCCGCGACCGGATCCTCGCGCGTCTCGAAAGGGAGGCTTCCGGCCCGTGAAGCGCTTCGCCTGCGACGGCTGCGGCGCGACGCTCGCCTGGTCCCCCGACGACGGCGCGATGCGATGCGCCCACTGCGGGTCGGCCCGGGCCCTGCCGACTGCCGGGGGGTACGTGGCGCCGGAGTACGGCCTCGACCGCGAGCCCCCCTCCGCCGGGTCCGGTCTCGGTCTCGAAACCGAGCACCGTGTCTGCCGGCAGTGCGGCGCGGGGATGGAGGTTCCGCCGGGGAGCAGGACCGGGAGTTGCCCCTTCTGCGGTTCGCACTACGTTCTCGCGGAGGGCGCCTCTGCGGGTTTCGAGACCCCCGAATCGATCCTGCCCCTCCGGGTCGGGCCCGAGCGGGCCCGCGCGTCGTACCGGTCGTGGATCCGCAAGGGCTGGTTCACCCCCGGTCCCCTGAAGGTCGAGAGCGTCGTCGACGAACTCCAGGGCTTCTACATCCCCGCCTGGACCTTCGACGCGAGGGCCGATTCTCGCTGGACCGCGCTGCGCGGCCATCACGATTCCGTGAACCAGTCGTTCCGAGACGCCAAGGGCCTGCTCCGGACCCGGCGCGTGCAGAAGACCCGGTGGGAGCCCGCCGCGGGGGAGCGGACCGATCGCTACGACGACGTGCCGGTCCCGGCGGCGCGCGAGGACGTCGTGCAGTTCCTCCTCGGCGCGGGGTCGTTCGACACGCGAACCGGGCTCGCACCGTACCGGCCCGAGTACCTCGCGGGGTGGAGCGCGCTCGCATACACGGTCGACCGCGAGGCGGCCTGGCGGCAGGCCGAGCGACGGATCCGCGACGACCAGCGCATCCGCTGCTCGGGGGACGTCGGCGGCGACACCCAGAAGAACCTCGTCGTCGAGACGACGCTCTCCGGGATTCGATACAAGCTGACCCTTCTCCCGTACTGGATCAGCAGCTACCGGTACCGTGGCAAGGTCTTCCGGTTCGTCGTCCACGGGGAGTCGGGACGGGTCGCGGGCAAGAAGCCGATTTCCCCGTGGCGGGTCCTCGCCGCGGTCGGACTCACGGTCCTCGCCCTGATCGTCTTCTTCGTCGTCGCGAACCTCGCGAGGTGAACGTGGAGAACGCCCTCGTCGAAAGGTATCGGCGCTGGAGCCGGGCTCCGCTGGGGCGATGGGCCTGGTCGGTGATGATGGGACGCGTCGTGCCCTACACCGGCTCGATCGGCGCGCGGGTCGTCGAGCTCGAGCCGGGCCGAGCCCGAGTCGCGATGCGTGACCGGCGGAAGGTGCGGAACCACCTCGGGTCGATCCACGCGATCGCGCTCATGAACCTCGGAGAGTATGCGAGCGGGCTCGCCCTGCTCTCGGGACTGCCGGACTCGGCGCGGGGGATCGTCACCGCGCTCTCGATCGAGTATTTCAAAAAGGCGCGTGGAACCCTCGTCGCGGAGAGCGTCTGCGAGCCTCCCGACTGGAGAACGCCGGCGGAGCACGAGGTCGTCGCGCACATCCTCGACGGGGCGGGGGACGAGGTCGCCCGCGTCCGCGCCCGCTGGAAGATCGGCCCGAAAGAAAAGGGGACTGGCACCTTTTCGTCCTGACCTGGAAAGGAGCGGCACCATGAGACTTCTCACGCTCGTTTTCCCTCTCTTCCTCCTCCTGACCGTGGGATGCGCCGCGGAGCGCGAGCCCGCGGCTGTCATGCCCGACGCGGCGCAAGGCGAACCCGCCGATCCTTTCCGCTCCGAGGTCCCGGTCGGATCTTGGCGGCTCATCGGTTTCGGCGACGCGACCGAGCCCGGCGAAATCGACGTCACCCTCCGGGTCGAGGCCGACGGGAAGATGTCCGGAACGAGCGGCTGCAACCGGTACTCCGGCGCCTGGACGCCCGGAGAGGGTGGCGCGCGGGTGGGCCCGTTCGCCGCGACCAAGATGGCCTGCCCGCCGCCGCGGATGGAGATCGAGGACCGTTACCTGGAGGAACTGGGGAGCGTCCGCGGCTGGCGTCGGCACGTCGAGGGGATCGTCCTGGTCGACGCCGCGGGCGATCCGCGCCTCGTCTTCGAGCCCTTCACACCTTCAGAGTGAACGGGTTGAAGTCGGTTTCTCGGTCGTAGTAGTCCTCGCTCTCGGCCCGCTTCAGCCAACCGACGATCCGGTACGTGAACGGAGTGGCGAGCACTTCCCACATCACCTTGAGCGTGTAGTTCGTCGCCATCACCGCGAGCAATTGCTCTCGCGGCCAGACACCGAGAAACGCCACATGGTAGAAGATCGCGGAGTCGACGGCCTCTCCCACGATCGTCGAACCGATCGTTCGCGTCCAGAGCCTCCGTCCCTCGCTCCAGATCTTCATCTTCGCGAGGACGAAGGAGTTGCAGAACTCGCCCGCCCAGAAGGCCGTCAGCGACGCGAGCATGATCCTCCACGTCGATCCGAAAACCGTCTCGTAGGCCTCCTGGTGGGGCCAGGCGGGGGAGGGCGGGAGTCCGACGACGACCCATGCCATGAACGACGCGAAGGCCATCGCGGCGAAGCCCGACCAGACGACCCGACGCGCCCGGGCGTAGCCGTACACCTCCGTCAGGACGTCTCCGAAGAGGTAGGAGATGGGGAAGAAAAGCACCCCTGCCCCGAACGTCACTCCCCCGAACGAGGCCACCTTGGCGGGGCCGATCAGGTTCGCGCAGAGCAGCACCGTGACGAAGGCCCCGAGGACCAGGTCGTAGTAACGGTACCCGCGCCGGCCGGTCACCGGTGCTCGAAGACCTCGCCCCCGACGATCGTCGCGGTCGCGCGCGACGTGTACTCGAAGGGGTCGCCGTCGAAGAGTGCGAGGTCGGCGTCCTTCCCCGGCTCGAGCGAACCGACCCGTTCGGCGACCCCCAGGATTTTCGCGGCGTCGAGGGTGATCGCGCGAAGCGCGCGCATCGTGCCGAGGCCGTTGGCGGCGGCGACCGAGGCCTCGAAGAGCACGACGCGGGCCTTGGGCACGTACGATTCGTACCCGCCCTGGAGCGCGATCGCGATGCCGGCGTCGGCGAGCCGGCCGGCGTTCTCGAACGAGGCGTTCTCCATGTCCCCCCACGGGCGCGCCATCGTCGGGTGGACGATCACCGGGACCCCGGTTTCGCGGATCGCGTCCGCCATCAAATACGCCTCGGCGGCCGAGTCCAGGATCAGGTCGAAACCGAACTCCTCCCGGAGCCGGAGCGCGCCGGCGAGGTCCTGCGCGCGATTGGCGGTGATCAGGAGGGGGATCTTCCGTTCGAGGACGTCGACCAAGATCTCGAGACCGAGATCGCGTGCCGGCCGCTCGTCATCGGGAGCGCCCTTCCGCTTCTCTCCGTATTCGCGTGCCTTCACGAGCTGCGCCCGAAGCATGGCGACGGCCTTTCCGCGGGTTCCCGGGGACTTGTCCCCCGAGCGCAGCCCGTCGGGTCCGAGCGTGACCGATACGGCGGCGGGGTTCCGGACCACCGCCTCCTCGGCCGTGGTCCCCCGGGTCTTCATGACCGCGGTCTGGCCGGAGAGGAGCTCGCCCGGGGCATGCCCGGTGAGGACGGTGGTCACCCCGAACGAGCGTACCCAGGCGACGAGACGGTCGAGCGGGTTGTAGGCGTCGAGAGCGCGAAGCTCCGGCTGGAGCGGCGCCGACCGGTCGAGCTGATCCTGGTCGTGCGAAGTGTTGAAGAGCCCCGAAACACCGACCGTGCAGTGCGCGTCGATCAGCCCGGGGGTGACGACCTCCGCCTCGAGAACGCGTGCGCCGGCCGGAATGCGAACCTTCGACGCCGGCCCGACTTCGACGATCTTGCCGTCGCGGATCAGCACGACGCCGTCGGTCAGAGAGGCGCCGGAGACGGTGTGGACGGTCCTTCCGCGGACCGCGAGCGCATCGGCTCCGTGCGTGGTGGTCGCGGCGGCGAGGGCGAGCAGGAGCGCCGGGAGGACGCGCGACCTCATCGGGTCGTCTCGGCTTCCGAGCAGCAGAGGTACGGCCTGCGCGGCTCGCCGGCGCCGTACCCGCCCACGGCATGGAGGAGGTCGGTCGGATCGGAGCGGTCGAACACCTTTACCCCCTCGATCCAGGTTTCGAGCACCTTCGTGTAGGTCGAGAACGGATCCCCGTCGAGCACGACGAAGTCCGCGTCCTTCCCGGGAGCGAGCGATCCGACCCGGTCGGCCAGGTCGAGCATCTCCGCGCCGCGGATCGTGAGGGCCCGCAGGGCGGCGTCGCGGCTCATGCCGGCGCGGACCGCCATGGCGGCCATCCGCAGGAAGAGCCGCGAATCGGTGATCCAGTCGTCGGAGTGGAACGCGGTGACGACCCCGGCCTCCTCGAGGATGCGGCCGGTGTCCATGCTCAACTCCGCGGCCTCGAGCTTCCCGCCCGGGCTGTCGACCAGAATGGCCGAGCACGGAATCCCCGCCCGGGCGATCTCGGCGGCGACCTTCCAGGCCTCGCTCGCATGGTGGAGCACGACGCGGAAGCCGAACTCTTCCTTGAGCCGCAGGACCGTCATGATGTCGTCGGCGCGGTGGGTGTGATGGTGGACGATCCGGGTCCCTTCGAGGACCTCGACCAACGCCTCCATTCCGAGATCGCGCGCCGGCATCTTTTCGGGGTCGCCGCGCGCGGCCTCCACCTTGATTCGATACTCCTGGGCCTTCACGAAGAGTTCGCGGACGAGCGCGGCCGACTTTCCCCGCGTACCGGGGAAGGGCGGGTTGTCCCGCTGGGGGTTGGTCCCGTTCGCCATCTTGAGGCCGCCCATCGGCTTCCCGCGAGAGTCGCGGATCGTCATCTCCTCGAGGGTGAGGGCGGGGCGCGCCTTCAAGTAGACGGTCTGTCCGCTCAGCAGGTGGCCGGAGCCCGGCATCACGTTCAAAGTCGTGATCCCGCCGGCCACGACGCGGCGGAAGCCGGAATCCAGGGGATTCAGGGAGTCGGAGACGCGCACGTCGGGCTGGAGCGGTCCGCTCCCGTCGGCGCCCCCGATTCCCCCGACGTGGCTGTGGGTATCGACGAGCCCGGGAATGACGACCTTTGCCGAGAGGTCGACGCGGTGTGCGTCCGTGGGGATCGCGACCGCTCCTTCGGTCCCGACGGCGCGGATTTTCCCTTCTTCCACGACGAGGACCCCGCGCTCGATCGCCGGCCCCTCGACGGGGAGGATCCGCGCCCCGACGAAGGCGATCGGCGTCTCCTTCGCGGCCGCGGGCAGGAGCGCGAGCGCGCCCAGCGCAAGGAGCCCACGAACCCCTCGAAACCGCATGATCGCTCCCCGGGAGAAAGCCGCACTTGTACGCCCCCGCGGCCCCGCCGTCAAGAAAAAGGGGACTGGCACCTTTTTCGAAAAAGGTGCCAGTCCCCTTTTCTTGCTACGCTAGGAGCACCGTGAGGACGGAGGCGATCTACCGCGACCTGAGGGCGAAGCTGCACGACGTCGTGCCCGACTTCGAGCTGCGCTTGAAGGCCGAGGTCGCAGCCGAAATCGAGACCCTCAAGAAGGAGCGGAACGCGATCATCCTCGGCCACAACTACATGGAGCCGGCGCTTTTCCACTCGGTTCCCGACTTCACGGGGGACTCGCTCGAACTCGCCCGGAGGGCCGCCGAGACCGACGCCGAGGTCATCGTCTTCTGCGGCGTCCGCTTCATGGCCGAAACCGCCAAGATCTTGAACCCGTCGAAGACGGTCCTCCTTCCGACCCCGAAGGGGGGATGCTCCCTCGCGGCGAGCATCACGGCGGACGACGTCCGCGCGCTCAAGGCGCGCTTCCCCGGCGTTCCCGTCGTCACCTACGTCAACACCTACGCCGACGTGAAGGCCGAGTCCGACGTCTGTTGCACCTCGAGCAACGCGACCGCCGTGGTCGAGTCGCTGGACTCGCGGACCGTGATCTTCCTCCCCGACGAGTTCCTCGCCCGGAACGTCGCCCGGGAGACGGGAAAGCGCGTGCTCGTCCCGTCCGTCGCCGGAGACGTTCGGGACGCGACCCCCGGAGACATGGTGATCTGGCAGGGGCGCTGCGAGGTTCACGAGAAGTTCACCGTGGACGACGTGCGTGCCGTGCGGAAGCAGTTCCCCGACGTGGTGATCCTCGCGCACCCGGAGTGCAGCCCCGAGGTCGTCGAGGCGTCGGACTTCTCGGCGAGCACCAAGGCGATGATCGACTTCGTCGCGCGCTCCGACGCCCGCCGGTACCTGCTCCTCACCGAGTGCTCCATGGGGGAGAACGTCGCCGCCGCCAACCCACGGAAGGAGATGCTCCGCCTCTGCAGCGTCCGCTGCCCCCACATGAACGAGATCACGCTCGACGAAACGCTCCTGTCGCTCCGAAGGAACCGATACGTCATCGAGGTCCCCGAGGAGATCCGCGTGAGGGCGCACCGCGCCGTCTCGCGGATGCTCGAGATCTTCCCGAAGAAGGCCGCGTGAACGATCCCTGGGTGACCGACGTCCTCGTGGTCGGCTGCGGCATCGCGGGAGGAACCGCTGCCCTCGAGGCGGCGGAGGCAGGCTTGCGCGTCACCGTGCTGACGCGGGCCGCCGATCCTCTCGAATCGAACACGCAGTGGGCGCAGGGAGGGATCGTCTACCGGGGAGACGGAGACTCTCCGGACCTTCTCTCCGCGGACATCGTTCGCGCGGGCGCGGGACTGTGCAACCCGGAGGCGGTCGCGATCCTCGCCCACGAGGGGCCCCTGCTCGTCGACGAGTTCCTGGTGGGGACGCTCGGCGTCCCCTTCGACCGCGAGGCGGACGGCTCGCTCGCGCTCGGGCTCGAGGGAGGACACTCCCTCCCTCGCATCGTCCACACCCACGACGCCACCGGAAAGGCGATCGAAACGGCGCTCATGCGGCGCCTCGCGACCCACCCGAGCGTGACGCTCCTTCCCCGGAAGGTCGCCGTCGACCTCCTCACCCCGGCCCACCACTCGCGGGACCGCCTCGCGGTCTACGAGCCGCTCTCGTGCGTGGGGGCCTACGTCCTCGACGCCGACACCGGGGAGGTGGTCCGCGTATTCGCCCGCGCCACGGTCCTCGCGACGGGGGGACTCGGACAGATCTTCCTCCGTACGACGAACCCTCCCGGCTCGCGCGGCGACGGTCTCGCCATGGGCTACCGCGCCGGCGCCCGCGTCCTGAATTGCGAGTACGTCCAGTTCCACCCGACGGCGTTCCACCACCGGGACGCGCCCTGCTTCCTCATCAGCGAGGCGGTCCGCGGCGCGGGAGCGCGGCTCACCGACGCAAGGGGGGAGCCGTTCATGGACCGGTACGACGCGGAGTGGAAGGACCTCGCGCCGCGGGACGTCGTCGCTCGGGCGATCCACCAGGAAATGCTCGCGAAGGACGTCCAAAACGTCTACCTCGACCTCCGGTCGTACCTCCGGGAGGATGTGATCCGGTCGCAGTTCCCCGACCTCCACGCATCGTGCCTCGCCTACGGCGTGGACATGACGAAGGATCTGGTGCCGGTCGTTCCGGCGGCCCACTACTCCTGCGGAGGGGTTTTCGCCGACGCCGACGGGCGGACCACGGTGGACGGACTCTGGGCGGTGGGGGAGGTCGCCTGCACCGGGCTCCACGGCGCGAACCGGCTCGCGAGCACCTCGCTCCTCGAGGGGCTCGTTTGGGGCAAGCGCGCGGCGCGCGATCTCGTCCTGCGGCTCGCGCGAGGAGGAGGCGTGAGGCGGAACGAGATCCCTCCGTGGGAACCGACGGGGACCGAGGAGCCCGACCCCGCGCTCGTCGCGCAGGACATGTCGTCGATCAAGCACATCATGTGGAACTACGTCGGCCTCGCGCGCTCCTCGCGGCGGCTCGCGCGCGCGATCCGCGACCTCCGGAACCTCGAGATCGAGATCGAGCGGTTCTACCGCCGCGCGGCGCTCTCGGACGGCCTCGTCGGCCTCCGCAACGCGGTTCGGACGGCTCTCATCGTCACGCTCGCCGCCTGGGAAAACCGCGAGAGCCGGGGATGCCACTGGAGGGAGTGAGGGATACCGATGAAGGTGCTTCTGCTCGCCGCTCTTCTCATCCTCAACAAGTCGGGGCACGAGGCGGTCCTCGTCGATCCCGCGACGCGAGAGTCGCTCGTCCGCATGCCGACGGGGCTCGGCCCCCACGAAGCCGCGGTTTCGCCCGACGGGAAGCGGGCGTACGTCACCGACTACGGGGCGTACGACGTCTTCCGCGAGGGATCCCGCTCCGGACCCGGGAAGACGATCACGGTCCTCGACCTCGCGGAGAAGAAGGTCGCCGCGACGTGGGACCTCGGGCAGTACGCGCAACCGCACGGCATCGTCGCGAGCCGGGACGGGAAGTCGCTGTGGGTCACGGTCGAGGGGGCGAAGGCGGTGGTCGAACTCGAGACCTCGACCGGCAAGGTCCGGAAAGCCTGGAAGACCGGCCAGGACGTCAGCCACATGCTCGCCGCCACCCCCGACGAGACGAAGCTCTACGTGGCGAACATCGGATCGGGAAACGTCACCGTGATCGACCGCCGGACCGACGCGATTTCTCACGTCACGACAGGCGAGGGGGCCGAGGGGATCGACGTCTCTCCCGACGGCAAGGAGGTCTGGGTCGGAAACCGCGGGGCGAACACCGTCACGGTTCTCTCGACCGCGAGCGACGAGTCGATCGCGTCGTTCCCGAGCGGTGGGGCGATGCCGATCCGGGTGAAGTTCACCCCGGACGGCACGCAGGTCTGGGTGTCGAACGCCCGGAGCGACTCCGTGACCGTTTTCGACGCCGCGTCGCGGAAGCCCCTCGGCACGATCGAGGTCGGCGCGGTCCCCGTCGGAATCCAGATGACGCCCGATGGAAAGACCGCGTTCGTCGCGAACACGAACGAGGACAGGGTCTCCGTCGTCGACGTCTCGTCGAGGAAGGTGACCGCCGTCTTCACGCCGGGGAAGGAGCCCGACGGGATGGCCTGGGTGCCCTAACCAGGGCTCTTCTTCGGGATCGTCACCCGAAAGCACGCCCCGCCCAATGCGTCGGAGCGTTCGACCTCGACGCTTCCGCCGTGGTCGTCGGCGACGGAGCGCACGGTCAGGAGCCCGAGGCCGGTCCCCTGGGGCTTGGTCGTCCGGAACGCGTCGAAGATCCGGTCCCGCTCGCTCTCGGGCACCCCGGGTCCGTCGTCGTGGACCTCCAGGACGACGTCGTCGCCGCGCGCCTTCAGGGCGACGTGGACGCGGCCGGTCCCCGAGGTCGCTTCCGCGGCGTTCAGCACGAGGTTGAGGAGCAGCGCGCCGAAGCGGTTCCGGTCGACGTCGGCCTCGAGCCCGTCGTCGGCGAGGGAGGTGACGCGGCAACCGCGAACGGCCGGGTGGCCGGATGCCAGGCGGAGGTGGTCCGCCACGAGCCGGTCGAGGCGGACGCTCGTTCGCGCTTCGCGCGCGCCTCCCTTCCCGACCTCGAGCAGCTGCCGGGAGAGGGCCGCCATCTCGTCGAGAATCCAACGGACGTTGGTCACCGAGACTTCCACGGTGTCCGGGTCCCGCGATTCCTTCATTCGCGCGTACAGCCGCGCGTTGGCGGTCGTGAGGAGGTTGTTCAGATCGTGGGCGACCGATCCGGCGAAGGTCCCGGCGAGGGCCTTCCGGTCGGCCCGCTGCATCGCTTCGAGCTGGTCGGCGAGGCGCGCGCGCTGCGCCTCGATGCGGCTCATCAAGAGCCACGTCAGGAGGAAGAACAGGAGGCCGGTCGCGCCGATGAACAGGAGCCCCTTGAACACCTCGATCCGTTGGAGTTGCTCGACGGACGTGGCGACCCGGGCCGCGGCACGGCCCGAGAGCACGATGTAGGAGGCGGCGAGGACGATGTAGCCCGTCGTGAGGATGAAGGCGGTTGCCAACGGCCCGAGTGCCCGCTCCCGGATCTCGCGTGAATCGCGCGGGGCATTTCGGAAGGGCATGGACACCTCATCGCGGTCGGGGGAAACCCGGCTTCCGGCCCCCGGCCCTGTCGACCCACTCTACCGTGATTCCCATCGGCGTGACGCGAATCGTGGGGACGGGAGGATGGAAGGAGGCCGCCGGAGTTGCGGTGGGATCCGGGGATTCCCTTTCCGCGCCGATCGGAAGCCCGGGGCTCGCGAATGCGCCGCACGGGCCTCGCGATGGAACTCTCGAACCCATAGCAACTTCGGCCTCGTGCGCGGCGCGAGTCCTCCCCACCGTTCGCGCCACCTTGTGATTCCCATCGGTTCGTTCGCGTAGGCTGTCGCTTCCATGCCATGCACCCGTTACCGCAACCTCGACCCCGCCCACCGGCCGAAGCCGCTCCGCGACGTCCTCCGGTGGGCGGTCCTCGACCGGCTGACCGGGAGACGGCGGGTCGCGTCTCCCGGACCTCCGGCTCCGTCGGTCGCGCCGGATCTCGTCTCGATCCGCGACCCCGCGAGGGGCGACCTCCTCCTCTGGATCGGTCATGCTTCGTTTCTCGGCCGCCTCGCGGGGGCGTCGTTCCTGATCGATCCGGTCTTCTCCGGGCGGATCGGGCTCTTCTACCGCCGGTACGGGACGACGGGACTCCGCCCCGAGGACGTTCCCCGGCTCGACGCGCTCCTCGTGACGCACAACCACTACGACCACCTCGACGCGCCTTCCGTGGAGGTCCTGCCACGGGACGTCCCGGTCGTCGCGCCCCGGGGCCTCGGGGCCTGGTTTCGCAGGCGCGCCTTCGAGGACGTGCGGGAGCCGGCCTGGTGGGAGGCGACGGAGGCCGGCCCTCTCCGGATCACCTTCGTGCCGGCTCGCCACTGGTCGCGCCGCCGGCCGTGGGACACGAATCGCTCCCACTGGGGAGGGTTCGTGGTCGAGGGGGGCGGGCGCTCGGTCTGGCACGCGGGGGACACCGCGTGGTTCGAAGGCTTCGCGGAGATCGGGAGGCGATTTTCCGCCCTCGACGTTGCGATCCTTCCCATCGGGGCGTACGAGCCGCGGTGGTTCATGGGCGACAACCACCTCGATCCGGAGGAAGCGGGGCGCGCCTTCCTCGCGTCTGGCGCGCGGGTGATGGTGCCGATGCACTGGGGTGCGTTCCAGCTGACCGACGAGCCGCTGTGCGAACCGATCGAGCGGCTCCGGCGCTGGTGGAGCCGGGAAGGGCCGCGCGACGGGCGCTCGCTTCGCGTTCTCGCGGTCGGAGAGGGCCTGTTTCCGATCTGACCGTTACAATCCCCCGCTGATGTTCTACCCGGTTCCGATCCTGTTCCTCCTCGCGATCCTGGCGCCTTCGGTCCACGCGCGGGCGCCGCGCGCCGCGGCCCGCCTCCTCGCGCTCGGACCTGCCGGAATCGTGGCGGCGGCCGCCGCCATCTGGCCCTCGGTCGCGGCCGGCGAGACCCCCTCGTGGGCGCGTCCTTGGATCCCGGGCCTCGGGATCGAGTGGGCCTTCCGCCTCGACGGCCTCGGGCTCCTCTTCACGCTCCTCATCACCCTGATCGGCGCCCTCGTCCTCGTCTATGCGGGGGCGTACGCGAAGGGCGACCCGCGATTGGGACGGCTCCTCGCGCAACTCCTCTTCTTCATGGGGTCGATGGTCGGCCTCGTTCTCGTCGACGACGTCGTTCTGCTCTTCGTCTTCTGGGAGCTGACGAGCGTCGCGTCGTACCTCCTGATCGGGTTCGACCACGAGGACGCGCAGGCGCGGAAGGCGGCCCTCCAGGCGCTTCTCGTGACCGGCGCCGGCGGTCTCGCCCTCCTCGTGGGGCTCCTTCTCCTCGGGAGCGTCGCCGGGACCCATCGCATCTCCGAGATGATCGCGACGTCCTCGGCGATCCAGTCGGATCCGCTGTACGTTGCGATCGTCCTCCTCGTCCTCGCGGGAGCGTTCACGAAGTCGGCGCAAGTGCCGTTCCACTTCTGGCTCCCGAACGCGATGGCGGCCCCCACTCCGGTGAGCGCCTACCTCCACTCCGCCACGATGGTCAAGGCGGGGATCTACCTCATCGCGCGGTTGGACCCGGTTCTCGGCGGTCCGGTCGAGTGGCACCGGTTCCTCACGCTCGCGGGCGCGACGACGATGATGTTCGGGGCCGTCCTCGCGCTCCGGCAGAAGGACCTGAAGCGGATCCTCGCCTACACGACGGTCGCGGCGCTCGGAACCCTCACGCTGCTCTTCGGGATCGGCACGACCCTCGCGGTCAAGGCGGCGGCGGTCTTCCTTCTCGTGCACTCGCTGTACAAGGGGGCGCTCTTCCTCGTCGCCGGCATCCTCGATCACGAGACCGGCATGCGCGACGCGGACGGCCTCGGTGGGCTCAGGCGCCTCATGCCGTGGACGGCCCTCGTCGCGGGGACCGCGGCCCTTTCCATGGCGGGGCTCCCGCCCCTGTTCGGTTTCATCGCGAAGGAGCTCGTCTACGAGGCGAAGCTCGGCGCGCCCGAATTTCCGGCGCTCGTCACCGCAGCGGGTCTCCTCGCGAACGTCTTCTTTGTGGCCGTGGCGGGCGTGGTCGGCTTCCGGCCGTTCTTCGGGACCCTGCGGCCGACGCCGAAGGCGCCCCACGAGGCCCCCGCGGCCCTTCTTGTGGGCCCCGCGGTGCTCGCGGGCCTCGGCGCTCTCCTCGGGATGTTTCCCGACCTCCTCGCCGGCTCGCTCGTCCAGTCGGTCGTGACCGCCGTCCGCGCCGAGCCTGCGCAACTGAAGCTGAGCGCCTGGCACGGGTTCACCGTGGTCCTCCTCCTGAGCGTCGTCACAGTCACGGCGGGGACCGCGCTCTACTTCGCGAGGCGCCGGGTGATCCGCGGAACGTCGTTTCTCGAAGGCGCGAGGCGCGCGGGAGCGGAGCGCGCCTACAACGCCCTCGTCGCGGGAACGCTGTCGTTCGCGGCGTGGCAAACCTCTTCGCTCCAGAACGGCAAGCTCCGCCGCTACGTCCTCCTGAGTGTCGGGTCGATCGCCGCGACGGCGGCCGTCGGTCTCGCGCTCGGGGGGGGCGCACCGGTCTCCCTCCGCCCCGCCGATCTCCGTCTCCACGAGATCGCCGCCGGGGGGGTTCTGATCCTCGGCGTGGCGGTGATGCTTCGCACCGATTCCCGGCTCACGGCAGTCGCGGCCTTGGGCGTCGTCGGTCTCGTCGTCACGCTCGTCTTTCTCCTCCTCGGCGGGCCCGACCTGGCGATGACGCAGTTCGCCGTCGAGACCCTCTCGGTCCTCCTCTTCATGCTCGTGCTCTGGCGGCTCCCGAAGTTCCTCTCGTGGACCGGGGCGGCGGTACGAGCCCGCGACGCCCTCGTGAGCGTCGCGGTGGGGGGGCTCGTCGCCTACCTCCTGCTCGCCGCGACCTCGGTTCCGGTCGAGTCGGCGCTCTCGTCGTACTTCGCGGAGTCGAGCCTTCCGCTCGGGAAGGGGCGAAACGTCGTCAACGTGATCCTCGTCGACTTCCGGGCCCTCGACACGCTCGGAGAGATCACGGTCCTCGCCCTCGCGGCGCTCGGCGTCCACGGGCTCATGGGGCTGAGGCCCGAGCAAGAAGGGCGGTGACGTGATCCGCTCCCTCCCCCTCGAGGTCGCGTCGCGGGCCATGCTCCCGCTGATCCTGGTCTTCTCCGTCTTCCTGCTCGTCCGCGGTCACAACGATCCCGGCGGAGGGTTCGTCGGGGGGCTCGTCGCCGCGAGCGCCTTCGCGCTCGTGGCGGTGGCGTCCGGCGTCGACGCGGCCCGTCGCCTCCTGGTCGTCGATCCGAGGGGGCTCCTCGCCGCCGGTCTCGCGGTGGCGCTCGGGAGCGCCGTCGCTCCGGTTCTCCTCGGGCGCCCGTTCTTCACCGGACTCTGGCCCGCGTTCACCCTACCGGTCGTGGGAAAGCTCGGGAGCCCGCTCGTGTTCGACGTCGGGGTCTACCTCGTCGTGATCGGCGTCGTCCTCACCGTGCTCTGGGCGCTCCTCGAGGACTGACGTGACGCTCGCCCTGGCCGTTTGCGTCGGAGCGCTCGTGGCGGCGGGGGTCTACCTCCTCCTCCGGCGGAGCCTCGTGAAGATCGTCCTCGGGATCGCGCTCCTCGGGCACGGCGTGAACCTCCTGATCTTCGCCGCCGGGCGTGCGGAGCGGGCCTCGGCGCCGGTCGTACCGGAGGGAGCGGAGACCCTCGCGCCCCCCTACGCCGACCCGGTTCCGCAGGCCCTCGTCCTGACGGCGATCGTGATCGGCTTTGCGATCCAGGCCTTCGCGCTCGTCCTCTTCAAGCGTGCCTATGCGGTCACGGGGACCGACGACGTCGACGCGATGGACGCGACCGAGCGATGAACCTCCTCCCCGTCCTCCCGGTCGCGATCCCCCTCGCCTGCGCGATCGGGTCGCTCCTTCTGCGCGGAAGCCCGCGGGCGCAGCGCATCATCGGGGTTGCGGGAACGGGAACGCTCCTGGCCGCGAGCGTCCTTCTCCTCGTCCGCGCCTCCGGAGGCGACGTGACGGTCGTCCGCTTCGGCGACTGGCCGGTCCCCTTCGCGATCACCTTCGTGGTCGACATCCTGGCCTCCCTGATGACGACCCTGGGCGCCCTCATGGGGTTCGCGACCGCCCTCTACTCCGTGGGGTCCGCGCGGGCGGCCGACGAGCGGTTCGGCTACTGGCCCCTCCTCCACGTGCTGCTGATGGGGGTGTCGGGCGCGTTTCTGACCGGCGACCTTTTCAATCTCTACGTGTGGTTCGAGGTCCTCCTGATGGCGTCGTTCGGCCTGATGGCGCTCGGGGGAGGGCGCGCCCAGCTCGAGGGGTCGATCAAGTACACCGTCCTCAGCCTGGTGTCGTCGATCCTCTTCCTCGCCTCGGTCGGCCTCGTCTACGCGCTCACCGGAGCGCTCAACATGGCCGACGTCGCCCTGAGGCTCCGCACGGTCGAGGCCCCCGGCCTCGTCACCGCGGTCGCGATTCTTTTCCTCGGCGCCTTCGGCGTGAAGGCCGCGGTCTTCCCCCTCTTCGGATGGCTGCCGGCCTCGTACCACACTCCTCCCGCGGCGGTGTCGGCGCTCTTCGCGGGGCTCCTCACGAAGGTCGGGGTGTACGCGATGATCCGGGTTTTCACGCTGGTGTTCCCCGGCGGGGACGGCGGGTTGCACCCCCTCATCCTCGGGGTCGCCGCGGTGACGATGGTGACCGGCGTTCTCGGCGCCGCGTCCCAGATGGAGTTCCGCCGCGTCCTTTCGTTCCACATCGTGAGCCAGGTCGGTTACATGGTGATGGGACTCGGTCTACTGAACCCCCTCGGACTCGCGGGGTCGGTCTTTTACCTGGCCCACCATATCGTCGTGAAGACGAACCTCTTCTTCGTCGCCGGGATCGTCGAGCGGCTCGGAGGGAGCGGGGATCTCGGGCGCCTCGGAGGGCTCTGGAAGCGGCGGCCCGCTCTCGGTCTCCTGTTCCTCGTCCCGGCCTTCTCGCTCGCCGGGATCCCGCCGCTCTCCGGTTTCTGGGCGAAGCTCCTCCTCCTCCGTGCCGGACTCGACGCCGGCGCCTTCTGGATCGTGGCGGTCGCCGCGGCGGTGGGGCTCCTCACGCTCTTCTCGATGACCAAGATCTGGGCGGAGGCGTTCTGGAAGGACGAGCCGGAGGCCCCGTCCGGCCCCACGGACACGCCCGGCATCGTGTGGATGGCGGTCCCCGCCGTCGTTCTCGCGGCGATCACCGTCGCGATCGGCTTCGGCGCGGGAGAGGTGTTCGCGCTCGCGGAGCGCGCCGCGGCACAGCTCGGCGATCCGACCGGCTACTGTGACGCGGTCCTCGGCGGAAGGGGGGGCCGATGATCGTCCGCGCGGCCGGCCTTGCGCTCGCCTGGTGCGCACTCACGGGGGCGTTCGGTCCGTTCGACTGGGCGTTCGGCGCCGGGCTCGGCTGGGTCGTTCTCCGGATCGCGGGGTCGAAGAGGCGTGGGGCGACCCCGGCCCGGGCGCTTTCGAGGGTTCCCGCCGCCTTGTCGCTCCTCGTGTTCTTCCTGTGGGAACTCGTCGTCGCGAACCTGCGCGTGGCCGCGGCGGTCCTGGGTCCTTCGCGTCTCGTCCGGCCCGGAATCGTGGCGGTCCCCCTCGACGTGACCTCGGACGCCGGGATCGCGCTCCTCGCCAACCTGATCACGTTGACGCCGGGGACGCTCAGCCTCGACGTGTCGGCCGACCGGAGGACGCTCTACGTTCACTCCCTCGCGGTCGACGATCCCGAGGCCACGGTTCGGTCGATCAAGGACGGTTTCGAACGGCGCGTCCTGGGGGTGCTGCCGTGACCCTTGCGGAGTTCGCCGGCACGATCGTGTTGCCGATCCTCGGCCTCTCGCTCGTCCTCTGCGTCCTGCGTCTCGCGCGCGGACCCCGGCTTCCGGACCGCATCGTCGCCCTCGAGTTGATGACCTCGTGCGCCGTGGCGATCGCGGCCGCGACGGCGGTCGCGCAGGGGCGGTCGCTCTACCTCGATGTCGCCCTGATCATCGCCTTGATCGCCTTTCTGTCCACCGTCGCCTTCGCGCGGTACCTCGAAAGGACGCGATGAGCGGTGGGGAGTGGGTCACGGCGGCCTTCCTGCTCGCGGGGGCGCTCTTCATGCTCTTCGCCGGGCTCGGGATCCTGCGGATGCCCGACCTCTACACCCGGATGTCGGCGACCTCGAAGGCGAGCACCTTCGGTGCGTCGCTCCTCGCTCTCGGCGCCGCCTCCGCCTTCGGCGAGGAACCGATGTTTGCCAAGGCGATCGCCCTACTCGCCTTCCTCTTCCTGACCGCTCCCGTCGCGGCCCACATGATCGGACGGGCGGGCTACCTGGTCGGCGAGCCGCTCACCGACCGGACGCGCGTGGATGCGCTTCGGGGCGTCTACGGCTCATCCTCGGAAGAAGAGAAGCGCGGCGGAGTACGATTTTAGTTTTAGGGGACATTCCGGTTTTTGTTTTATTTCTTCAATAAGTTCCTTGGCAAGGTTCCAGGCGTGACGCGAATCGTGGGGACGGGGAGGATCGAAGGACGCCGGCGAAGTTGCTGTGGGATCTGGGGATTCCCTTTCCGCGCCGATCGGAAGCCCAGGGTTCGCGAATTCGCCGCACGGGCGTCGTGATGGAACTCTCGGACCCATCGCAACTTCGGCCCCGTGCGCGGCGCGAGTCCTCCCCACCGTTCGCGCCGCCTTGTAAGGTCCAAGTCGAGGAATTGAAACAAAAGCGGAATGTCCCCTAGCGAAAATCCCGGCTCCCTACCTTCGGCGTACCGGTCTCTAGCCTCGGCTCCCAGAACGCGTCGGCGATCAGGTGAACGACCCCGTCCTGGACCTGCAGGCGGCCGGTCACCCCGAGAAACGACGCCGTCTTGACGAGGAGCTTGAAGCGCTCGTAGACCTGGGCCCACACGACGACGTTCACGAAGCCGGTCTCGTCCTCGAGGGTCATGAAAACGACCCCCGACGCGGTGCCCGGTCTCTGGCGGCAGATCACGAGCCCCGCGTAGCGGACGTGACGGCCGTCCCCCATGTGGGAGACGGTGTGGGCGTCCGGGATGCGATGGGCGCGGAGCCGCTCGCGGAGCGGCTCGAGCGGGTGGCCGAGGGCGCTGTGGCCCGAGGCGCGGTAGTCCCACGCGATCGTCTCGAAGGGGTCGAGGTCGGTAAGGCGCGGCGCGTGCTCGTCGGCGCGCATCTCCATCCCTCGCCGCGGCGTGCGCGCGGCCCCCCGCGCCGACCAGAGCGCCCCGCGCCTCGAGGGATCGAGGCTCGCGAACGCCCCGGCTTCGGCGAGCCGGCTGACCGCTCCCTCGTCGAGCCCGGTCCGCCGCACGAAGTCCTCGACGGACGCGAACGGCTTCGCGGTCCTCGCGGCGGCGATCTTCTCCCAGTCGTTTTCTCCGAGCCCCCTGACGTACCGGAGGCCGATGCGGATGGGGTCAAGTCTTGAAACGGGACATTTCGACAATTCTTGAAGGTGCGAACGGCTTCGTTCGCCTTCAAGAATTGTCGAAATGTCCCGTTTCAAGACTTGACCCCCCTCCAATACACACTCCCATTCGCTCGTGACCACATCCACTGGCCGCACCTCGAGGCCGTGGCGCTTGGCGTCATCGAGGATCGTCGCCGCGGAGTAGAACCCCATCGGCTGAGCGTTCAGAAGCGCGCAGGTGAAGACATCGAGGTGGTGCCGGCGGAGCCATGCGGTCGCGTAGGCGATGAGGGCGAACGACGCCGCGTGGCTCTCGGGGAATCCGTACTCGCCGAAGCCGCGGATCTGGTCGAAGACCCGCTCGGCGAACTCCCGCTCGATCCCCTTCGCTTCCATCCGCGCGACGAGGCGTTCTCGGTGGCGCTCGATGCGCCCGGTTTTCCGCCACGCCGCCATGTCGCGCCGTAGCTGGTCGGCCTCACCCGGCGTGTAGTCGGCCGCGACCATCGCAAGGCGGATCACCTGCTCTTGGAAGAGGGGAACCCCCAGGGTCTTCGCGAGCACCGGCTCGAGGGACGGGTGGGGATAAACCACCGCTTCCTCCCCGGACCGGCGCCGAAGATAGGGATGGACCATCCCCCCCGTAATCGGGCCGGGGCGCACGATGCTGACCTCGACCACCAGGTCGTAGTAGTTCCGCGGTCGGAGGCGCGGGAGCATCGCCATCTGCGCGCGGCTTTCGATCTGGAAGACCCCGACCGTGTCGGCCCTGCAGATCATGTCGTAGGTCGCGGGGTCATCCTTCGGGATCGTGGCGAGGGTCACCGTCTTCCCGTGATGCCGCGCGAGCAGGTCGAACGCCTTGTGGAGGTGGTTCAGCGCGCCGAGCCCCAGGAGGTCGACCTTGAAGAGGCCGAGCCCCTCGACCATGTCCTTGTCCCACTGGATCACGGTGCGGTCGGGCATGGTGGCGTTCTCGATCGGGACGAGGGTCGGCACCGGGTCGTGGCCGAGGAGGAACCCTCCCGGGTGGATCGAGAGGTGCCGCGGGAAGTCGAGCATCTCGTTCGCCAGGCGGATCGCGTGGGCGTGGGCGGCGTGATCGGGGTCGAGCCCCGCGGCGGCGAAGTGCTCGGCGCGCACTTCGCCGTAGTGGGGGAGGATCTTCGACAGACGATCGAGGGCGGTTTCGGCGATGCCGAGCGCCTTCCCGACGTCGCGCACCGCCGAGCGCGGCCGGTAACGGATGAGGTTCGCGACCATCGCGGCATGCGTGCGCCCGTACTTCGCGTAGACGTGCTGGATCACCTCTTCGCGCCGGTCGTGCTCGATATCGAGGTCGATGTCGGGGGGCTCGGCGCGCTCCTTCGAGAGGAACCGCTCGAAGAGAAGGCCCATCGCGACGGGGTCGACCGCGGTGATCCCGAGGCAGAAGCAGACGGCCGAGTTCGCCGCTGAGCCCCGCCCCTGGCAGAGGATCCCGCGCTCGCGGCAGAAGCGGACGATCTCCCACATCGTGAGGAAGTAGCCGCTGTAGTCGAGGTCGACGATGAGGTCGAGTTCCTTGGCGAGTTGCGCGCGGACCGAGAGGGGCACGCCCTCGGGGTATCGTTCGGCGGCGCCCGAGAAGGTCAACTCGTAGAGCCACTCCGCCGAGGTCTTCCCGTCCGGAAGGCGCTCCGAAGGGTAGCGGTAGCGGATCTCCGCGAGGGTGAACGCGCACCGCGAGGCGATCTCGACGGTCCGGGCGACCGCCGCCGCGTCGTCCTCGAAGAGCTTCGCGAAAGCGTGGGGCGCTTTCAGCGCATGCTCGTCGTTCGGCTTCAGGAGGCGGCCGGCGTCGACGAGCTTCACGCGGTGGCGCACCGCGGTCAGGACGTCCTGGAGGTCGCGCCGCGCCGGCTTGTGGTAGAGCGCCTCGTGGGCGGCGGCGACGGGGAGGCTCCACTTCTCCGCCCGGGTCCGCACTCGCGCCTCGACCGCGGGCTCCTCGGCGCGGCGGTGGCGCGCGGCCATCGCGTAGAGGCGGTCGCCGAACGCCTCCTTCAACCCGTGCGCGACGAAGAACGGGTCGGCGCGGCCGGCGAGGAGCGATCGCTCCCCTCCCCAGAGCGCGATCACCCCCTCCGCGTGCTCGTAGACCTCGCGCCAGCCGACCTCGCTCGTCCCCTTCTCCGAGCGCCGCCTTCCCGCGGTGACGAGCGTGCAGAGCCGCGCCCACCCCGTGCGGTTCGCCGCGAGCAGGACGATCGTCGAGCCGTCGTCGATCGTGATCTCGGAGCCGTGGAGGATCTTGACCCCGCGCTCGCGCCCCGCGAGGTGCATCTCGACGGCGCCGTAGACGCCGTCCCGGTCGGTCAGCGCGATCGCTTCGATGCCGTGGGCGAGGGCCGTCTCGACGTACTCCTCGGGGTGGCTCGCCCCCTCGAGGAACGAGAAGCACGACTTGGTCCAGAGGGGGACGTAGGGGGGCATGGCTCGCTCACTCCACCCCTCCCTGCAGGAACCACCGCCGCTCGGCGCGGTCGTAGTAGGCCCAGAGGATGTGCCCGTCCTTGGTTTCGGCGAAGTGGTAGTCGCGCTGCACCGGGTGCTCCCACCAGCGGCCCGAGATCACGTACGGGCCGTTCACCCGCACGACGGGCCCCTGCTCGAGGCCGCGCAGCATCCAGCCGTCGGGTTCGTGGCGCGGGCGCGGGGGGAGCGGAAGGGGGATCGCGTGGATGCGCCGGACGAGGCGTGGCTCGTCGACGGGAAGGGGCTTCGCGTCGCCGAGCGTGACGAGGGGCTCCCACGCGAAGCGCTCCTCGGGGAGGTGGGCGTCCTTGAGGCGCGCCACGGCGACGGCTGCGTCTCCGAGCTGCGCCCGCACGCGCGCGAGGGCCCGGTTCGCGGCCTCGAGGTCGCGGCGCTTCTCGGCGAAGAGCTGCTTCGGACGGGCCGAGGGTTCGGTTTCCTCCGCGACGAGGACGAGCTCGGCCACGCGGTCGGGAAGGGTGCGCGCCGTTTCGAGGCGCAGGCGCACTAGTTCGAGGACGCGCTCCACGGAAAGGGTGGGCGCGGCGGCGCGGACCGTCTCCACGTGGTCGCCGAGGCGCTCGAAGCGGAAGCCGATTTCGAGGGCGGCGAGGACGCGCCCCTTCCGCTCGACCTCGTCGAGGAGCGGCGGCAACTCCCGCTCGACGAGCGCCAGGACGAGCGACGTGGCGGCGACGGGATCGTCGAGGACGACCCGGCGCGAGGCGGGAGGATCGGGGCGCGCCGGCTGGAGCGGCACGGCGAGATCGCCCGTGGCCATCCGGTGGAGGCGGCGCGCCTCGGCGCCGTAACGCAGCCCCGTGCCGTCCTGCGGAAGGTCGACGAGATCGCCGACGGTGCGGACCCCGAGCTTCGCGAGACCGTCCCGTGCCGCGGGGGGGAGGGCGAGCCGCTCGAGACGCACCGCCCGCGCCGCCGTCCTCTCTTCCTCGGGGCTTCGCACGACGTGGACGCCGCGGTAGGCGCGGGCCAGGGCCCACGAGCCGAACCGGCCGAAGCCGACCACGAGGCTCGTGTGAAAGCCGTCGGCCGTGAGCGCCTCGTGCACCTTCGCGGCCCAGAGGTCGAGCGAGCCGAAGAGAGGCTCGAGGCCGCGGGCGTCGAGCCAGAAGACGCCGGGATCGTCGCGCGACGGCTCGACGTGAGGGGTGAACGTCCGCATCCGCTCGACGAGGGCGGCGACGGCTTCGCCGATCTCCCCTGCGCCGACCACGCCGGCGCGGAGCCCCGGGGCGAGCGAGAGGGCGGCGGCGTAGCGCATGCCGGGGAGAACGCCGACGGCGCGCGCGGCGCGGTTGACGGAGAGGACGGGGGCCTGGGGCTTGTCGGCCTCGACGACGGCCGCCGGGTGGGCGCGCCAGTCGGGATTGCGCTTCAGGAGAAGCTGCAGCGGGAAGGAGGGGAGGTCAGCGCAGGCCGTCCGGTCCATGGAAGACCTCCGCGTGTCGCCAGCCGGGCCGGCCCCGCTTGTCCTTGAGGATGCGTGCCTCGCAGAAGAACCGGTCCTGCTCCCGGGAGACCCGCGCGGCGTGGGCGCGCACCGCCACGAGCGGGCCGAGCGAGGGGCGCGCCGGATCTTTCTCGGTGAGGAAAACGATCGCGGCGCCGTGGCGGTGGGCGAGACCCCCGAGGCGCGTGAAGGCCGGCATCGGAAGACGCGACCGTCCTCCGAGGTCGAGCACGACGAGGCCGAACGCTCCCGAGCGGACCAGGAGGTCGGCCGCGCGCGCGGCGGCGATCGGCTCCGGCGCGCGTACGACGGGGAGCGCCCCGAGATCGACCCCCGCGTCGGCGACATCGGGGGGGTAGAAGGTCGAATCGCACCGCGCGACCCATGCCGCCGGCTCACCGCGTCGCTGCGCGTCGAGGACCAACCGGAACGCGAGCGCGAGCGGCGCCCCCGTCGTACTTGCCGAGATCTCGATCAGCCGCCCGGAAAGGGAGGGGAGGGAGAAGTTGGGGTCAGGTCTCGAAATGGGACATTCCGACAATTCTCGAAAGGGAAATGGGGAATGGGGGAAAGGGGGCGGGCACCTTTTTCGACCAAGTGGGTCTGCACAAGGTGGCCCGAAGGGTGGGGAGGACTCGCGCCGCGCACGGGGCCGAAGTTGCGGTGGGTCTGAGAGTCCCATCGCGACGCTCGTGCCGCGAGGTTGCGAGCCGGAGGCTCCGATCGGCGCGGAAAGGGAATCTTCAGATCCCACCGCAACTTCGGTGGCGTCCCTCCTTCCTCCCGTCCCCACGATTCGCGTCACGCCGTGGTCTGTAAGTTCCGAGCTTTCACCGAAAAAGGTGCCGGCCCCCTTTCGCCCATTCCCCATTTTCATTTCGAGAATTGTCGGAATGTCCCATTTCGAGACCTGACCCCACTTCACAAAATTCTCCTGATTTCGACGACGCGGCCGAGGATGCGCACGCCGGCCGGGTCGGGGACGATGGGGGCGAAGGCGGGGTTGGCGGGGTGGAGCTCGACACGGCCGCGGCGCAGGTGAAGCCGCTTCACCGTCGCCTCCTCGCCGACCATGGCGACGACGATCGAACCCGGCTCGGCGCGGTCCTGCCGGCGGACGAGCACCAGATCGCCGTCGAGGATGCCGGCGTCGCGCATGCTGTCGCCGCGCACGCGCAGGCCGAACATCTCGCCGGAAGCCCGCGAGGGCTCGACCGGGACGTACCCCTCGAGATCCTCGATCGCTTCGTCCAAGGGCCCCGCGGGAACCCGCCCCAACAACGGGACGAGCCGGGGAGCGGCCTCCCCCCGCACCCCCGGCAGGCGGTACCCCCGGGACCGACCGGCCTCCTTCGCCAGGCGTCCTTCTTCCACGAGGGCCTCCAGGTGCTCCCGGGCGGTCATGGGGGAACGGAACCCGAGTGCCTGCTGCACTTCCCGGACCGTGGGGGGGCGCCCCGAAAGCAGCCGCTCCCGAACGAAGCGGAAAACGTTCCGGCGGGTCTCCCCGGGGGGGGTGCGTCCCATGGTGCCTCCGTGTCGTGCCTGTCGAGAAGATACCGTACAAATGTACGGTATGCAATCCGAAACCTTCGGGAGTTGCGGGGGGAGGCGGCATGGCCGACCATGGCGAGCGTCGCGGCCCGACCATTCCGCGGCGGGAGGACGCTCGCATGCGAAAGACCCTCGGGATCGCGGCCGTCGCCGCACTGGCACTGACCTCCGTCCCCCGCTCCGCCACGGCGGGGGAGATGGTCTCGTGCACGATGACCTACACCCTCAAGGGGTGGTCGGCTTTCTACAAGACCTCCAAGGGGGAGGGGACGGTCACCTGCAGCAACGGGCAGTCGGCCGCGGTGAAGGTCAAGGCCAAGGGGGGAGGCATCACGTTCGGCAAGTCCGAGGTGCTCGACGGGGAGGGGACCTTCTCCGACGTCAAGGACATCGGCGAGATCTTCGGGACCTACGCCGCCGCCGAGGCCCACGCCGGCGCGGTGAAATCGACCCACGCCGCCGTTTACACCAAGGGAGAGATCTCCCTCGCTCTGGCCGGCACGGGCCGCGGCATGGACGTCGGAGTGGCCTTCGGAGCCTTCACCATCGAGAAGAAGTGATCGAGAGGAGGCGCTCGATGCGAACCTGGGGCCGGATCGTCCTTTTGACGTCGCTGGCGGCGATCGTCTCCTCCCCGCCGGCCTCGGCCGACGGGAACGTGAACTTTCTCATCGGGGAAAGGCAGTTCGAGAGCGACTTCTGGGAGCGGGCCGACCTGGACGACCAAGGCCTGTTCGGCGTGAACATCGACTACGGCGATCCGGCGTGGCCGGTGCGGGCCATGTTCGGCGTGCACAGTTCGGGGGTTTTCGACTGGGAGTCGGGAGACGACCCCTTCGATTTCGAGGAGGACCCCGAGGCGATGGTGGTCGAGCTGAGCGCCGGCGCCGCGTGGATGCCTCTCCAGGGGCGAACCCGGCCGTACATCGGGGCCGGTGTGTCCCGGGTAGGAGCGTGGGGCGACGTGGCCGGAGACGACTCCGACTCGAGTTTCGGGTTCTACGCCCACGGCGGGATCTTCTGGAGGCTCGGGTCGAACTTCAACTTCGGCTTCGACGTGCGGGCCCTCGAGGGAACCGACCTGACCTTCGATGCGAGCGATCTCGGGTTCTCCCCCGGCACCTACCCGGACGACCGGATCGATCTCGACGCCGATCACGTGCAGTTCTCGTTCGCCATCGGGTTCGGGTGGCCGGAGCTCCCATGAAAAGCCGGGCCGTGTTCCTTTCGGCCGCCCTCGCGTGGGGCGCGATCCCCGCGTGGAGCGCATCCGCGGTCGTGCTCCAGGACGGCCAGGTCTTCTCGGGGATCGACGTGCGCCGTCAGGGGGAGGAGGTCCTCCTCACCCTCGAGGGGGGGAACGTCATCTCCCTCCCCGCCTCGATCGTCAAGGAGATCCGCCTTTCGGGAGACGGCTCCCAGGCGAAGAAGGAGGCTCCGTCCGCCTTCCGCGACGAGGGCCCCGAGGTTCTCGCGGGAGAGGAGGTCCGCGCTCCCCGCACCTCCGAGCAGGTCGCCAACGCCGGTTCGACTTCCCGCTTCCAGGAGGACCTGGTCGATTCGGACTGGCAGCCTACGACCGACTGGGACATGGACCCGTCGAACAACGACTTCGCGCCCTCGACCTGGTCGAAAGGTCCCGTCGACCCGGACTGGCGGCCCGAATCGGCCTTCGACGCGCGGCAAGATGTCCTCGCCGAAGGCCGGTCCGGCTGGCAGAAGAGCATCGTCGACCCGTCGTGGAAGCCGGAGGACGGGTTCCGCCGCAGCGGGGTTTCTTACGCCGCGCCTCCGCGAGGGACGGGGCTCTTCTGGTCGGGATGGGCGACGGCGTCCGGAGAGACCGTTGCGGCCGCGACCCCCGTTTCCTCGTCCGGCGCAGCGGCCGTGCCGAGCGGTGCGGTCGCCGTCCCTCCGCCTCCTCCGACCCCGCGGGACGATCCGTCGCTCTGCGCGAGCCGCCTCCCGCTTCCTCCCGGGGTCTCGGGAGAGGCGGCGGCACCGCGCGTCGCGCGGCTGACCGACGCCCGCTACGCGGCGCTCCCGTTCCCCGTGTGGGAGGCCTCGTCCGGCTCGGGCGCCCGTGCGCGAAGGATCGTCTTCACCGTGGCCGGCGACACCTGCCGCGTGCTCGGCGGTGATCTCGAGGCAGCCGCCTCGACGCCGCTTTCGCGCGCTCTGCAGGTCGACCGCGGCGTGCTCGAACTCGACGCCGCCCTCTCGCAGTCCCCCGCCCCGCGCCTCGCCGGCCCGGAAGACCGGATCGCGCTCGCGTTCGCCGCGGTGGGGGTGACCGACCCCGACGTGAGCGGCGCCCATCGGGCGGAGATCCGGCTCCTCGCGAGCGAGGCCGATTTGCGGACGCTCGCCAAGGGGACGTCGGCCTGCACCGAGTCGGCGCGAAAGCGGAAGAAGTCGCTCGACCGGGCGGTGGGGCGATTCGCGAAGCCTTCCGTCGACCAGGGGCCGGGCGGCACGGTCGTCCGCTTCTTCTCCTGGTCGTCGGCAGGAGGGGAGGTGTCGGCCTACGAGGTGTTCGTCGGGGGCGACGGAAGGGTCGCCGTCCGTCGAGAGGTCGTGGCCTCGCACGTCGGGGGGCACGCCGACACGGTCGCCGCGGTCGAGACCGCGCGCCGAGGGGAGAGCCGATGATCCGAAACGCGATCGTGATCGCGGCGTGCGTGCTCGCCGCCGTCTCCGTGGCGGCGGCGCAGACCGTCGCGGACGTCTTCGAGAAGGTGAAGGACGCCGTGGTCGTGATCCGGACGGTGCAGAAGGAACTCGCGCCCGACAGAGACGGCTTCGTCTCGATCGGTGGCCTCGGGTCCGGCGTCCTGATCGACCCGGAGGGGAACGTCCTGACCGCCGCGCACGTCGTGCAGACCGCCGAGAAGGTGGAGGTCGAGTTCCCCTCCGGCGAGAAGATCCCGGCGCGTGTGATCACGGCCCAGCAGCTCGCCGACGTCGCGCTCGTCCGGATCGAGCGCCTGCCGAAGAACCCCGTCTTCGCGAAGATCGGGAACTCGGACACCGTCCGAGTCGGCGACCAGGTGATCGTGATCGGCGCGCCGATGGGGATCTCGCACAGCCTCAGCGTCGGGCACATCGGCGGCCGCAGGAGGGCGAACGTCCTTTTCGGCGGGCTCTCCGAGGCGGAGTTGCTCCAGACCGACGCGGCGATCAACACCGGCAACTCGGGCGGTCCGATGTTCGACATGAAGGGGCAGGTCGTCGGGATCGTCAGCAGCATCCTCTCCCGCTCGGGCGGCTTCGAGGGGATCGGCTTCGCGATCGCCTCGAACACCGCGCAGAAGATCGCAGCCGATCGGATCCCGTGGTCCGGCATGGAGGCGATGCTGATCGGCGGGCCCGCGGCGGCGATCCTCAACCTTCCGCAGCCGGTCGGGCTCCTGATCCAGAGGATCGCCGCGGGATCACCCGCCGACCGCCTCGGCCTCCGCGCCGGCTCGATCCGCGCGGAACTCGAGGGGGAGGAGGTCCTCCTGGGCGGCGACATCATCCTGGCGGTCGGAGGGATCCGGCTCTCGGAGGAGAACGCCCCGCCCCGCATCCTCGATCTCCTGAGGACCGCCCCCGCGGGAGAGAAGATGGCGTTGACCGTGCTGCGCGCCGGGAAACTCTACGACATGGAGTACGTCGTTCCGGCCCGCTGACGCGGACCTCCGGGCCGTCCCGCTATACTGACCGTCGTGAAGGAACGGAAGATTTACCGCGTCGCCTTCTTCAACCAGGGGCAGGTCTACGAGATCTACGCGAAGGCCGTGGCGCAGGGAGACCTCTTCGGCTTCCTCACGCTGGAGGGGCTGCTCTTCGGCGAGCGGTCCCAGGTCGTCGTCGACCCCTCCGAGGAGCGGCTGAAGGCGGAGTTCGAGGGGGTCGAGAGGATCCACGTCCCGATGCACGCCGTCGTCCGCGTCGACGAAGTCGCGAGGGAGGGGCATGCGCGGATCGCCCCGCTCTCGAAGGAGGGAGCGGTCGTCGCGCCGTTCGCTCCCGCGCTCTACGGGAGACCCGGCGACGGGCCGAAGAAGGGCTGACGAGGCGATGTCCGATTCCGTTCTCCCCGATCTCGACCCGCGGCTGATCCTGAAGCACATCGAGGACGGCCTCCTGATCGTCGACACCGAAGGGCGGATCCTCTTCACGAACGAGGCGTTCCGGGAGATGGTCGGGCGACCGGGAGAGGATCTCGCCGGCCGGATGTGTCGCGAGCTCGGCGTCGGCGCCTTCTGCGACGAACACTGTCCCGTGACGAACGGCAAGGACGGAACCTGTGCGGCGGCCGGCGCCACCCTCCACGTCCGGATCGGCGAGGACGGCGGAAAGGGGCGTCCGGGGGCGTACTGCGTCGCGGTCTCTCCCGTGCGCGACGACGAGGGGAAAGTCCTCGGCTGGTTCGAGAACTTCCGAGGGATGGACCGTGCGATCGATACGATCCGTCGCGTCGAACCCGAGCGGGGCGAGGCCGCCCGCATCGTCCGCGCCCTCGAGTTGCACCGCTGGAGCGTCGGACGCACCGCACGAGCGCTCGGCGTCAGCCGCACCACCCTCTGGCGGCGCATGCGTCACTTCGGGATCGACCGAGACGCGTGAGGAATAGGGGACAGGTTACTCAATACGGATTTCTGTATCGAGTAACCTGTCCCTAAACGTCCCCCAACTTGCGCCCACCCCCTCCGTTCGGCTACAGTCGGCGGCCATAAACGAGGCTCCACTCCAATATGCCTCCGACAACGAGTCCGCGGTATCGACTCACCCGCCACCCCACCCGCCGCCGGGGAAGCGCCCATGCACGCGCACCCCGCGTTTCGGCGTTCCGCACGCAAACCGACCGAAGGGAGTGACCATGGCCGAGAACAGGCAAGCCACAAACGAAGGGGTCCGCATCGCTCCGTCTCCGGAGTTCGCGAGCCGGGCGCATCTCAAGACGTTCGCCGACTACCAGGCCATGTACGACCGGTCGGTCCGCGACCCCGAGGGGTTCTGGGCCGAGATGGCCGAGCAGTTCGTGTGGAAGCAGAAATGGACCAAGGTCCGCGAGTACTCCTTCGAGCCCCCCGTATCGATCCAGTGGTTTCAGGGCGGCAAGACGAACGTCTCGGTGAACTGTCTGGATCGCCACCTCCCGAAACGCGGCGACCAGACCGCGATCCTCTGGGAGGGGAACGTCCCCGGCGAGGACTCGAAGTTGACCTACCGCGAGCTGTACGAGGAGGTCTGCCGCTTCGCGAACGCCCTCCGGTCGCTCGGCGTCAAGAAAGGAGACCGGGTCTGCATCTACCTCCAAATGATCCCGCAGGCGGCGATCGCCTGTCTCGCCTGCGCCCGCATCGGAGCGATCCACTCGGTCGTCTTCGGCGCGTTCAGCTCGGACGCTCTCCGCGACCGCATCAACGACTCCGCGTGCAAGCTCTTGGTGACGCAGGACACGGCGCTGCGCGGGGCGAAGAACGACATCCCGATGAAGACGAGCGCCGACCGGGCCCTCACGGAGTGTCCCAGCATCGAGCACGTCGTGGTCGTTCGCCGGACGGGTCACGCCGTCCCGATGCAGGCCGGCCGGGACGTCTGGTACGACGAGCTGGTACCGAAGCAAGCCGCGTCCTGCGAGCCCGAATGGATGGACGCCGAGGATCCGCTCTTCATTCTCTACACGTCGGGGTCCACGGGGAAGCCGAAGGGGGTGCTCCACACGACCGGCGGCTACATGGTCTACGCCGCGATGACCTTCAAGTACATCTTCGATTACCACGACGGCGACATCTGGTGGTGCACCGCGGACATCGGCTGGGTCACGGGGCACACCTACATCGTCTACGGCCCGCTCGCGAACGGCGCGATCACGATCATGTTCGAGGGGGTTCCGACCTACCCCGACAGCGGCCGGTTCTGGGACGTCGTCGACAAGTACAAGGTGACGCAGTTCTACACCGCCCCGACCGCGATCCGGGCGCTCATGCGTGAGGGGGAGGGGCCGGTCAAGGCGCACGACCTTCGCAGCCTGAAGCTCCTCGGGACGGTCGGCGAACCGATCAACCCCGAGGTCTGGCTCTGGTACCGGAACCACGTCGGGCACGGCCGCGTCCCGGTCGTCGACACCTGGTGGCAGACGGAAACGGGCGGGATCCTGATCACCCCGATCCCCGGCGCGCACACGCTCAAGCCGGGGAGCGCGAGCCGCCCCTTTTTCGGCGTCGAGCCGGTGATCCTGGACGACAACGGGCGCGAGGTCGCGGACGGCGAGTCCGGCAAGCTCTGCATCAAGGCCCCGTGGCCGGGGATCATGCGGACGACCTACGGCGACCACGAGCGGTTCGAGCAAACCTACTTCTCGACCTATCGCGGCTACTACTTCACCGGAGACGGCTGCCGTCGCGACAAGGACGGCGACTACTGGCTCCTCGGCCGCGTCGACGACGTCATCAACGTCTCCGGGCACCGGCTCGGAACGGCCGAGGTCGAGAGCGCCCTCGTCTCGCACCCGGCGGTCGCGGAGGCGGCGGTGGTGGGGTGCCCCCACGAGATCAAGGGGCAGGGGATCTACGCCTACGTCACCCTGAAGGCGGGGTTCGACTACACCGACGACTTGAAGAAGACGCTCGCGAAGCACGTTCGCGAGCAGATCGGACCGATCGCCGTCCCGGACGTGATCCAGTGGGCGCCGGGACTCCCGAAGACCCGCTCCGGCAAGATCATGCGTCGCATCCTCCGCAAGATCGCCGAGGGGGCCCCGGACCAGGTGGGCGACGTGAGCACGCTCGCCGATCCGAGCGTCGTGACGCACCTCGTCGAGGAATCGAAGAAGCTCGTGGGGGGGCGCGCCTGAGACCTCTCCGAGCGCCCACAACGCATCGTTTCGCCGGTCGGCGGGAAAGGACAACGGGAATGGCGAACGGCAGAGTCCTCAATCGGTGGTGGGTCGTCGCGGGCGGGATCCTGATCCAGCTTTCCCTCGGCGCCATTTACGCCTGGTCCGCGTTCACGGGGAAGCTCACCGCAGAGCCCTTCGCCTTCACCAAGACCGAGACGCAGATCGTCTTCTCGGTCGGCCTCCTCGCGTTCGCGGTCGTCATGGCGCTCGTCGCGGGGCCCTGGCAGAACAGGGCGGGTCCGAGGGTCGTCGCGACGACCGGAGGGATCGTGTTGGGCGCGGGGTATGTGCTCGCCGGCCTTTCCGGAACGAGCTTCTGGGGGATCCTCCTCGGCGTCGGAGTTCTCGGCGGGGCGGGGATCGGGCTCGGCTACGTCTGTCCGATCGCCGCGCTCGTGAAGTGGTTCCCGGACAAGAAGGGGCTCATCACCGGCCTCGCCGTCGCCGGTTTCGGCTTCGGCGCCCTCGTCTGGATCAAACTGACGAGCGGCTTCAAGTTCGGTCCCGTCGACCTCACTCCCGGCTGGGGGGGGCTTTACGGGATGAACTGGTCGGTGAGCCGGGTCTTCGTCCTCTACGGCATCCTCTTCGCGGCGCTCGTCGTCCTCGGCGCGATCGTCATGAGGAACCCGCCGGCCGGATGGCTGCCCGCCGGTTGGACTCCTCCGACGGCCGCCACCGCCGCGAAATCGGGCGGAGTGAACTTCGAGGTCCGGGAGATGGTCCGGACGTCGCAGTTCTGGAAGGTCTTCTCGGCCTTCCTCGTCGGCGCGACGGCGGGGCTCATGGTGATCGGCGTCATTCAACTGTTCGGGAGGGACGCCCTCACCTCGAACGGAGTCGATCCCGCCCAGGCGACCGTGATCACCGGGACCGCGATGGGGCTCTTCTACGCCCTCATGAACGGTCTCGGGCGGATCGTGTGGGGGTCGCTCTCCGACCGCATGGGCCGGAAGAACGCGATCGCGACGATGTGCCTCCTCCAGGGGCTCGTGATGATCGCGTTTTACTTCGTCGGCGGGACGGAGTGGGGGATCTACCTCGCCGCCGCGGCGATCGGGTTCAACTTCGGCGGGAACTTCGCCCTCTTCCCCGCGATCACCGCCGACTACTTCGGGAACGCGAAGGTCGGCACGAACTATCCATGGGTCTTCCTCTCCTACGGGGTCGGCGGCGTGATCGGACCGGTGCTCGGGGGGATGATGGGAGATGCGAAGGCCTGGATGTGGGCCTTCCTCCCGGCCGGCATCGCGTGCCTCGTGATGGCGGCGGTCGTGCGCACCCTCGAGCCGCCGAAGCTCCCTTCGCAGAAGTTCGGGGTCCAGGCGGCGGCCGCGTAGTCGAGGCGGGACCTTGAGCCGGAAGGTGTTCGTCCACACGACCGAGCTCGACCGGGACGGATACCCGCAGGATTGCCCGTTCGACACCCACCGCGCGGGGAAGACGCGGGAGCTCGCGCAGTCGCTCGGGCTTCTCGAGGGCGTGGACCGCGCGGTCGTCGCGCCGCGCCCGCTTACGGAGGATCTCCTCGAGCGGTTCCATGCGAAGGAGTACCTGGAGGCCCTGCGCGACGCGGGGCACGGGGCGATCGATCCCGACCGCGCGCTCGCCGCGGGGCTCGGGACCGCGGAGTGCCCGATCTTCCCCGGCATGTTCGAGTACGTCTCCCTCGCTGCGGGAGGGACGGTCACCGGCGCGCGCCTCGTCCTCGACGGGACCCGCGTCGCCTTCAACCCGTCGGGGGGGTTCCACCACGCGCACCCCGATCACGCGTCCGGCTTCTGCTTCCTCAACGACGTCGTGCTCGCGGCGGAGGTCCTCGTCGACGCGGGGAAGCGGGTCGCGATCGTCGACGTCGACGCCCACCACGGCGACGCCGTGCAGGACGCCTTCTACCGGAGGTCCGACGTCCTGACGATCTCGATGCACGAGGACGGGAGGTCGCTCTTCCCCGGCACCGGGTTCGCGGGGGAAATCGGAGAGGGACCGGGGCTCGGGTACAACGTCAACGTCCCGCTTCCCGCGGGGACGACCGACGCCTGCTACCTCAGGGCCTTCCGCGAGATCGTCCCCCCGCTCCTCGGGGCGTTCTCGCCCGATGTCCTGATGCTCGAGATCGGGATGGACACGCTCGCCGGCGATCCCTTGACGCACATGCGCCTCACGAACGGCGCGCCCGCGGAGATCGTGGAGACGCTCCTCGCGTTCGGGAAGCCCCTCCTCGTCACCGGAGGGGGCGGGTACCACGTCGAGCACACCGTCCGGGGCTGGACGCTCTGCTGGGGGGTCCTCTGCGGCGACCACTCCCGCTTCGACGACCTGTCGATCGGGATGGGAGGGGTCATGCTCCAGAACGCCGACTGGCTCGGCGGGCTGCGCGACCGGGTTTTCGTCCCCGACGCGGAATCGGACGCGGTGCTCCGCGCGGAGGTCGAGGGGACGGTGAAGCGCCTGCGGGAGACGGTGTTCCCGATTCACGGGATCTAGGACGGAACGGGTCGGAGGAGAAGAGGCCCGCGGCGCGGTGCCACCTCCGGTGTGGTTGCTTCGATATCTCAAAATGGTATATTAAGTATACCCATGGAATTCGAGTTCGACCCAGGGAAGAGCGACGCCAACAAGCAGAAGCATGGCATCGACTTCGTCGAAGCCCAGGCCCTGTGGGAGGACCCGGATGTCGTGGAGATCCCGGCGCGAACCGAGGACGAGCCGCGTTCGCTCGTCATCGGCCGAATCGGCGACACGCGATGGTCGGCCGTGGTGACGCTGCGGGACGGTCGGACGCGGATCATCTCGGTGCGACGATCGAGGGACGAGGAGGTGGAGATCTATGAGAGCACGGGACTTTGACAAGAAGTTCGACGCGAACGAGGACGTCACGCGGTATCTCGATCGGGCGAAGACTCGCCGTGTCGGGCACGAGCAGAAGCGGGTCAACGTGGACTTTCCGGTCTGGATGATCGAGTCGCTCGATCGCGAAGCGTCCCGGCTCGGCGTTCCGCGTCAGTCGTTGATCAAGATGCTCATCGCGAAGCACCTCGAGGCGTCTCGACCGTCGTGACCGGGGACGTCGCGCGGAGACCGGTCACCCCCCGGCGCGGATCCGCGCCGCATTCTCTTCGCTGATCTTGCGACGCGCCTCCTGCGCCTCGTCAAGGCTCCGGAATCGGAACACGCCCCTCGGGTAGACGCGCGGCGCGAGTTTCCGGTACCGCGCACAGTGCCGGGCGAATCGGTCGAAGCCCTCTCCGGGGCGCGCGGGCACCACGGCCGAGTTCATCTCCTCCCCGCTTCGGAACTTCTGCAGCGGCATGGTTCCATTCTCCGGGGGATCAAACGCACGTCGAGGTGACTCGGCGTCCTGCCGGTCGATCGGCCGCACCGTCTCGCTCTTGAGCCGGTAGAGCGCCTCCGGGGTCGCGACGAACACCCGGATGTCCTCGATCCGCTTCGTCTCGCGCGCCACGCTCTCGAAATCCGCGGCTTCGCCGAGACGCGTCATGACGTCGAAGTGGAGATCGCCGGTCGGAGGGTAGTGGCGCACCGCCGGGTAGTCGCCGAGAAGATCCGCGGCGCGGATCTCCTCGATGTTCGGGTCATCCCCGTACGCCGCGCGGAATGCGCGCTCGAGACGTTCGACGTTGTCGTGCGTCGGCCGGATGAAGACGTCGAGGTCTTCCGTCGCCCGGACGAGGCCGTGCATGCCCATGGCCGCCGCGCCGATGAGGACGTAGTCGAGTTCTTCGCGCTCGAAGGCGGCGAGCACGCGGAGCATCTCGTCTCGATCCAGGACGGGAGTCTCCCTCGACCGACCGTTCGTGCGGAGCGTGCCCTGACGATCCGCCCTACAGCAGCACCTGGATCCCCGCGAGCCAGAACTCCGCGCTGCCCCCGAAGCGGTACTCGACCCCGACGCGGAAGTTGTGGCCTCGGTGGAAGTACCCAAACCCCACCGTGACGTCGTCGAGGGTCGTTCCGCCGTCCGGGTCCTGGTGGGACCATTTGAGCGTCCCGCCGTACCGGTCGAAGAGAACGCCCGACTCGACAAAGGCGGTCGAACCGGTGAAGGTCGCGTTGTCCCAGTCGTACCACGCGGCGTTGACCGTGATCCCGGCCTTTTCCCCGAGGCGGAACCCCGACTGCAGGTCGAGGACGTACGCCTCGGCGTCGAGGATCGTGTCCGGCTCCGGGTCCTCTCCGGGAATCAGGGTCGCGCCGTCCTGGAGGTCGGCGCCGAGGCCGAGCGTGAGGTAGTTCCCTTTCTTTCCGAGGCGGTCCTGGTTGTAGAACCAGCCGGTTTCGACCTCGCCGATCGGATTGAACGCGACGTGGCCGACGAAGCGGGGCTCCGCGTCGGGATTCTTGGTCCCGGTCGGCGAGTCGTACCCGTCGAAGATCCCGGCGGCGTAGGCGAATCGCTTCCCGACGTTCCCGTGCGCCTCGACCCCGTAGTCGCGCCAGACGAAGGTGTTCCCGAGCTTGATCGTCTCGACGTTGTAGTCGAGGCCGAGGAGGCTCCCGGCCGATGCCCGGGTCTCGAACGAGAACGGGAGGAGGATGAGGCCCGCCTTGATCCAGTGGGTCGACTTCGCGAGGCGCACGTCGGCGAAGACATCCTGGAGTTTCATCGACGATTCCGGCTGCCCGTAGCGGCCGGCGTTGACGTTCTCCGTCTCCGCGAAAAACAGCACGCCGTCCGTGACCTGCCCCGAGAGGATGATCCGACCGCGGCGCAGGAAGAGGTCGGCCTCCGGTTCCGCGGCGTCGTCGTACGTCCCTTGGATCTGCGCGAGGATCGCGAGCTGGATCCAGGAGTCTTCCCCGAAGTCCCACTTCGGGCCCGCGAGCGCCCCCGCACTCCAGAGGCCACCGAACAGAAGGCCGATCGCGATGCGAGTCTTCATGGTGCGAGTCTCCCGGGTGACGTCGATCAGGCAGGCTTCACCCCGATGTCGAACTTGACGTGATAGGTCTCCCCGTCGAACTCGGTCTCGGTTTTGTAGCCGGAGTTGTGGAAGACCGAGAGCATCGCCTTGTTGGTCGCGAGGACGCTCGCCGTGAAGGTGCGCACCCCCCGCTTCCGCGCGATCTCCGCGAGGTAGGCGAGGAGGAAGCTCCCCATCCCCTTCGCCTGCCACTCGTCCTGCACGACGAAGGCGACCTCGGCGACCATCGTCCTCGGATCGAGGAAGTACTGGGCGATCGCGACCGCTTCCTCGCCCGACACCGAGGGGACGAGCCCGACGATCGCGATGTCCTGGCGGTAGTCGATGTTCGCGAGTTTCTGGACGTCGCGGTGGGGGAAGGCCCGCGTCGCGGTGAAGTAGCGCTTGCGCACGCTGTCGGCGCTCAGCGAGTAGAGCATGTCGCTCAGGGCCTTTTCGTCCGAGGGTTTCACGGGCCGGAAGAAGATCTCGGTGCCGTCGCGGAGCGTCTCGTAGCGCTCGAGCTCCGCCGGATACGACATCTGCTCCCAGGCCAGCTCGATCTGGTCTTCGTAGACATACTTCTGCGCCTTGGCGGCCTGGAGGAGCTCGCGCCGGAACTTCGGGTGGGCGATGTTGACGAGCGAGAGCACCCGCTCCCTTATGCTCTTCCCGTGGAGGTAGGCGATCCCGAATTCGGTCACGACGTAGTGGACGTCGCCGCGGGTGGTGACCACCCCGGCCCCTTCCGCGAGGTGCGGGACGATCCGGCTGACGGTCCCGTCCTTGGCCGTCGAGGGGAGGGCGATGATCGCCTTTCCTCCGCGGCTCCTGGCCGACCCGCGGATGAAGTCGACCTGACCGCCGATCCCGCTGTGGAACCGGTAGCCGAGCGAATCCGCGCAGACCTGGCCCGTGAGGTCGACTTCGAGGCCGACGTTGATTCCGACCATCTTCTCGTGCTGCGCGATGACGAACGGGTCGTTGACGTATTCCGTCGGGTAGAACTGGAAGAGTTCGTTCCCGTCGATGAAGTCGTAGAGGCGCCGCGAGCCCATCGCGAACGAGGCGACGATCTTCCCGCGGTTGATCGTCTTCTTCGCGCAGGTGATCGCCCCGCACTCGACGAGGTCGATGATCCAGTCGCTGAACATCTCGGTGTGGACGCCGAGGTCCTTCTTGTCCCGGAGAAACTCCGCGAGCGCCTGGGGGATCTGCCCGATGCCGCACTCGATCGTGCTCCCGTCCTCGACGAGCCGCGCGATGTTCTGGCCGATCAGCCGGAGCGTCTCGTCCGGCCGGGGGACGGGAATCTCGACGATCTCCTCGTCGTGGGGGACGATCATGTCGATGTCGTGGACGTGGACGAAGCTGCTCCCGAGCGTCCGCGGCATGCGGGAGTTGACCTGGGCGACGACGTACTTGGCGTTCGCCGCGGCGCTCTTCGTGATGTCGACCGAGACGCCGAGGCTGCACAGCCCGTTCGCGTCGGGCGGGGTGACCGAGATCAGGGCGACGTCGATGGGAATCGTCCCGTTCTCGAACAGGCGCGGGATCTCGGAGAGGAAGATCGGCGTGTAATCGCCGATCCCCTGGTGCAGGGCGTCGCGGACGTTGTCGGCGATGAAGAAGCTGTTCATCTTGAAGCGGTCGCGGAACTCGGGGGCGACGTACGGCGCGGCGCCGATCGTCAGCAGGTGGATGACGTGAGCGTCGTAGACGTGGTCGGTGTGCCGCACCATCGCCTCGACGAGGTGCTGGGGCTGACCGCAACCGGTCGCGACGAACACGGTGTTCCCCGGCTGGATCAGCTTCATGGCGGCCGCGGCGGTCGTGATCTGGTCGCGATACGTGTCTTTCCAGTCGGCCTGGATCGTGGTCATACCTTCTCCACGCTGATGCGCGCGTCGACGGCGATCGGAACGGTCCCTTCCGGTCCGACGACGAAGGGGTTGATGTCCATCTCCTTGATCTGGGGGAACTCGGTGACGAGCTGGCTCAGCCTCTGGAGCGCCTCGGCGACCGCGTCGATGTCGACCCCCTCCTGCCCGCGGACGCCGGTCAGAATCTGGTACGTCCGCGTCGAGACGAGCATCTGCTTCGCCTCCTCCGCGGTGAGAGGCGCGAGATAGAAGGCGACGTCCTTCAGGACCTCGACCAGGATCCCCCCCATCCCGAACATCATCAGGGGGCCGAAGCGCGGGTCGCGGTTCATCCCGAGGATGACCTCCTGGCCCTTGCTGCACATCTCCTGGACGAGCACCCCGAGGAGCTTCGCGTTCGGGGCTTTCTGCGGGATCCGGTACATCATCAGGTCGTAGGCGTCGCGGACCTCCTGCGGCGAGTTGAGACCGATCCTGACCCCGCCGACGTCGGACTTGTGGGTGATGTCGGGCGACCAGATCTTCATGACGACCGGAAAGCCGATCTGGGTCGCGATGTTCGCCGCCTGCTCGGCGCTCGTCGCGATCTCCCCCTTCGGGGTCACGAAACCGTAGGCCTCCAAGATCTCCTTGCTGTCGGCCTCGTTGACCTCGCGGACCCCGCGTCGGAGATGGCGGTCGATGATCCGCTCGACCTTGTGCCGATTGACGGGGAAGAGCCGGACGATCCGCTTGGGGCGGGTCTTCCAGCGGACGTACTCGGTCGCGGCCTTGAGGGCGCGCACGGCCGATTCGGGAGAGTCGTACGTGGGGATGCGTCCCTCGCGCAGGATCGCGATCGCGGAGGCGACCTTCGCGGCCCCGAGAAAGCACGCGACGACCGGCTTCGCGTACTTCGAGGCGATCTCGACCACCGCCCGCGCCGATTCGTCGCACTCGGTCATCGCCTGCGGCGTGAGAAGGACCATCGCGATGTCGACGTTCGGATCGGCGAGCGCGGCGTCGAGGGCGAGACGGTAGCGGTCGGCGAGGGCGTCCCCCAGGACGTCGATCGGGTTCTTGACGTTCGCCGCCGCGGGCAGCGCCGAGACGAGCTTCGCTTCCGACCCTTCGGTCAAGCGCGCGAAGCCGAGCTTCTCCCGCTCGATCGCGTCGGCCGCCATGATCCCGGGCCCCCCGGCGTTCGTGATCACGGCGACGCTCGTTCCCGCCGGGAGGGGCTGGTTCGCGAAGAACTGCGCGAAGTCGAACTGGGTCCGGATCGAGTTGCAGCGGATGATCCCGGCCCTCTCGAAGACCGCCTCGTAGGCGGTTTCGCTACCGGCGAGGCTCCCCGTGTGGCTCGAGGCGGCCGCGGCTCCCGCCTCCGTTCCCCCGGATTTCATGAGGAGGATCGGCTTGTCTTGGCTGATCCGCTCGGCCTCGTGGACGAAGGCGTTCCCGTCGGTGATGCTCTCGAGGTACCCCGCGATGACCTTGGTCTCGTCGTCGGCGCCGAGCGAGGCGATCACGTCGAGCTCGTCGACGTCGGCCTTGTTGCCGATGCTGACGAGCTTGCTGAAGCCGATCCCGTTGGCGTTCGCCATGTCGAGGATGGCGGCGAGGAGTGCGCCCGACTGGGAGATGTAGCCGATCCCGCCCACGGCGGGGAGGTCGCCGCCGAACGAGGCGTTCAGGCGGCTCGCCGGCGACATCACGCCGAGGCAGTTCGGTCCGATGACGCGGATGCCGCCGCTCCGCGCGATCCGAATCATTTCCCGCTCGAGCGCGAGCCCCTCCTCGCCGACCTCCTTGAACCCGGCGGTGATCACGACGACCGCCTTGATCCCGAGGGAGACGCACTGGTCCATCACCCCGGCGACGTGCTTCGCCGGGACGACGATCACGACGAGCTCGGGGACCTCGCCGATCGACGCGAGGTCGGGAAAACAGCGGATGCCGTGGATCTCGTCGGCCTTCGCGTTGACGGGGAAGATCTTCCCCGGAAAACCGGCCGCGACCATGTTGGTCAGGATTTCGTGGCCGACCTTCCCCTTGTCCCGGCTCGCGCCGACGATCGCCACCGACCGGGGGGAGAAGAACGAGTCCAGGCTCATCGGGATGTCCTTTCCGGGTGCATTGGGACGCAGTCTATCGCCCGGCTCGAAAGGGCGAAAGGGCCGCGGAAAGGCGATGTACATCGAGAGCGTTCCAGGGTAGGCTCCGTCCAGCGAAAGGGGGAACCATGAAACGAATCCAGGTCCTGACCGTACTCGTGTGGCTCGCCTGCGGCTCCGCGCTCGCGCTCGACCCCAACCCACGGCAATGGGCGGGGGCGTTCGCCGGGGTCACGCTCGGGCAATCGAAGACCTACGACTACGCGTCGGGTTCGAACACGACCTTCACCCGGGAAGACGACACCGACTTCGCGTACGTCGCATTCGGAGGGTACCAGTTCCTCAAGTACTTCGGCCTCGCCGGAGCGTACGTCGACCTGGGCACGAGCCGGTACGCCGGTTCGACCGACGGGGTGCCCTTCACCGATGAGTTGAAGGTGGACGGAGTGCACGTGATGAGCCTGGGCTTCTTCCCGGTCGCTCCCAAGCACTCGTTCTTCGCGTTCGTGGGTGCGTATCGCTGGAAACAGGAGGTTCTGTACGAGGAGAGCGGGCAGGTCTATCCCTACACCGACAAGGGAACGTCGCCCACGGCCGGAGTCGGGTACAACTGGTACGTGCTGGGGCAAAACCTCGGGATCCACGTCGAGTACTCCCGGTTTTTCGACGTAGGCGACCCGAACAACTCCGAGCACGAATTGGATCGCGACTTCGCCTCGCTCGGCATCGTCTGGACCTTCCGGTAGGCGGCGTCGCGCAGTCGTAACGGGACCCGGATAGGCTCGGCGGGTGGACCGCCGGAGTTTCCTGAAGCGCGCCGCGCTCGGTCTGGGCGGGGTCGCCGTCGCTCCCCGGGTCGCCGCGGATTCCTACGCCCGGCTTCCGCGGCGCCGGCCGGACCGGCCGGTGCGCGTGCGCGGCGTCGTCCGTGCCGCGGGCCGGGGCCTCGCCGGGGTCGCCGTGAGCGACGGGCTCTCCGTCGTGCGGACCGCCGCGGACGGAACCTGGGAGCTCGTGACCACGGCCGACCGGGCGACCGTCCAGGTGTCCCTTCCGTCCGGAATCCGGATTCCGACGAGCGGAACGGGGACCGCCCGGCTCTACCGTCCGATTTCCCCGGGCGCGTCGGGCGAAGCCGAGGCCGTGTTCGACCTCGAGCGGGACGAACGGAGCGACGACCGCCACGCGCTGCTCGTCCTGGCCGACATCCAGACCGAGGACGGCCGGGAGATGGGCTGGTATCGGGAACGGACGGTCCCGGACGTCCGCGAGACCGTCCGTCGGCTCGGAAGCATCGAGGCGTTCGGCGTCGCCTGCGGCGACATCATGTTCGACCGGCTCGAGCTGTACCCGGAGTACGAGCGCTCGGTGCTGGAGATGGGGGTCCCGTTCTTCCAGGTCGTCGGGAACCACGACCTCGATTTCGACGCCGCCGTCGAAGAGGACTCCACGAGGACGTTCTGCAGGCACTTCGGGCCGCGCTATCACTCCTTCGACCGCGGCGCGATTCACTACGTCGTCCTCGATGACGTCTTTTGGAACGGGAGCGGCTACCTGGGTTATCTCGATCTCGATCAACTTTCGTGGCTCGAGGCCGATCTGGCCGGGATCGAGCGCGGGCGGACGGTGATCGTCCTCCTCCACATTCCCGTTCTCGGGTCCCGTCATCGCCGCGACGGCGAGTCGAAGCCCTCCGCGACCCGGGCGGTGACGAACCGCGAAGCGCTCTACCGCATCCTGGAACCCTACCGGGTGCACGTCTTGGCCGGCCACATGCACGAAAGCGAGCACGTGTTCGCGGAGGGGGTGCACGAGCACGTCTGCGGCGCGGTGTCCGGCGCGTGGTGGAGCGGCCCGATCTGCGCCGACGGAACCCCGAACGGCTATGCGGTCTACGAGATCCGGGGCGAGCAGGTCACCTGGCGCTACAAGGCCGTCGGGGAGCCGGACGACGTGCAGATGCGTCTTACTCGAGACGGCGACGACCTCGTCGCGAACGTCTGGGATTGGGACCCCGAGTGGACGTTGACCTGGCACGACGGCACGGGGCGGAGAGGACCCCTCCGCCAAGCGCCCGGGGAAGACCCGCTGAGCCGGCGACTCCACGGCGGGCCCGATCTCCCCGAACGCCGGAAATGGGTCGACCCGTACCCGGTCGACCACTTGTTCCGCGCCCGCCTTCCGGAAGACCCCCGGATTGTGACAGTTGAGGCGATCGACCGGTTCGGGCGGGTCCGAACCGCCCGGTTGTTGTAACCTCGTCGCGCACGGTTTCGAAAAAAGGAGCACCGCCTTGTCCACGGTCGCCGAAGGGCCGAAATCCGTCGATCTCCATTCTTCCGAGGCGTTCTTCAACCGCGAACTGAGCTGGCTCGGTTTCGCCGGGCGCGTCCTCGCCCTCGTCGAGGACGAGAGCCTCCCTCTCCTCGAACGGGTCAAGTTCGCCGGCATCATGGGGATGCTCCACGACGAGTTCTTCATGAAGCGGATCAGCGGTTTGAAGCGCCAGATCCGGAAACGCTCGACGAAGCTCTCGCTCGACGGGAGACTCCCCGAGGAGGAGTTCGCCGCGTGCCGGGAGGTCCTCCGCTCGCAGTCGGCCGCGCTCTCGCGCCTCGTGGAGCACGAGCTGCGGCCCGCCCTCGCCCGGGAGGGGCTTCCGATCCGGAACCACGCCGACCTCGGCCCGGAGGAGCGCGCCGAGGTCCGCCGCACGTTCGAACAGACGATCCTTCCGATCCTCACCCCCCTCGCGGTCGACGCCGAACACCCCTTCCCGTTCCTGAGCAACCTCGGCCTCAACCTCGCCGTGCTCGTTCCGAACGGCCACGGGGCCGACCGGTTCGTGCGGATCAAGATCCCCAATAACCGCCCCCGCTGGATCCGGCTCGAAGGGGGAGGGGTCGTCCCCCTCGAGCAGGTCCTCGCCGCGAACCTCGACCTGCTCTTCCCCCGGACCCCGCCGCGGCGCACCTACCTCTTCCGGGTGACCCGGGGTGCCGGGGTCGAGCGCTCCGACATGGAGGAGATGGAGGACGACGACGAGTTCCGAGGGCCGGGGGGAATCGTTCGGCTCGTCTCGCTCGAGCTCAAGGCCCGCCGGTTCGCCGGGGTGGTCCGACTCGAGGTCTCCGCCGACGCCTCGGACGCCGATACCGCGTGGCTCTCCCAGCAGCTCGGCACGTCGACCGACGACCTTTACGTCACCTCCCCGATCCTCGGCACGCGGGACCTGCTCGACCTCCGTGCTCCCGAACGCCCCGATCTCCACTACCCGCGCCACATCCCCGCGATCCACCCCCGCATCGCCGGCCTGTCTCCGAACGACCCCGAGGCGATCTTCGGAGAGATCCGGCGCGGCGACCTCTTCCTCCACCACCCGTACGACTCGTTCGACTCGTCGGTGCTGCGCTTCCTCGAGTCGGCGGCGGTCGATCCGAAGGTCCTCGCGATCAAGCTGACCATCTACCGGACGAGCTCCGACTCCCCGATCGTGAAGGCGCTCGCGGAGGCCGCGCGGCGGGGCAAGCAGGTCGCCGTGCTCGTCGAGATCACCGCGCGTTTCGACGAGGCGCCGAACATCGCCTGGGGGAAGTACCTCGAAGAGGAGGGGGTGCACGTCGCGTACGGGGTCGAGCGGCTCAAGACCCACGTGAAGGCGGCCCTCGTCGTCCGCGAGGAAGAGGGGGGGATCCGCCGCTACGTCCACTTCGGGACCGGCAATTACCACACCGGGACGGCGCGCCTCTACGAGGACTTCGGGGTCCTGACCGCCGATCCCGACGTGTGCGCCGACGTCGCCGCCGTCTTCAACCAGTTGACCGGGGCGACCCCGTTCGCCGCCTACCGGAAGCTCCTCGTTGCCCCCGACACGATGCGCGCGCGCTTCGTCGAGCTGATCCGCCGCGAGGCGGTCCACGCCGAGGCGGGGCGCCCCGCCGGGATCGACGCCAAGATGAACCAGCTCCAGGACCCCGACGTGATCCGGGAGCTGTACGCGGCGAGCCGCGCGGGGGTTCCGATTCGGCTCATCGTGCGCGGGCTCTGCTGCCTCCGGCCCGGCGTGCCGGGGCTTTCGGAGACGATCCGAGTCTCCTCCGTCGTCGGGCGGTTCCTCGAGCACAGCCGCCTCTACCGGTTCGAGAACGGCGGGTCCCCCGAGTACTACCTCGGCTCCGCCGACTGGATGAAGCGGAACCTCTCGAACCGGGTCGAGACGATCATGCCGATCGAGGACTCCGAGGTGCGACGCCAACTCGACGACGTCCTCGCGCTCTACGCGGCCGACAACGCCTCGGCGTGGGATGCGCGGCCGGACGGAACGTACGTCCGGCGGCGCCCGGCGGAGGGAGAGCCGCGGGTCGCCGTCCAGGAGGCTCTGATCGCCCGGAGGACGGGGCCGCTCTGACGCGCGCTCAGGCCGTCGCCGGGACCGTCTTCAGGACTTCGCGGCACAGGCGGCCCCATTCCCGCATGTCGTGACGCACGGAGACCCGGAGCGCGCGGATTTCCTGCGCGAGCGGGGCCCTTTTCTCCGCCCCGAGCCGCCTGAGCTCCTCGGTCGCCTCGACGAGTCTCCGCCGCTTCTCCTGGACCGCGTCGGCGAGGGCGTGGACCCGCGCCTCGAGATCCGCCCGCGTCGCGCTCGCGTAGGCCGCGAGGCGATCGAGGAGGAGCTTCCGGTCCTCCTCGAGAAGGCGTCCTTCGGTCAGCGCCCGGCTGTACCGTTTCAGGTCGCTCGTCTGCCCGACCTTCGACAAGAGCCAGATCGTCCACTTGGTCGGGTCGAAGTGGTACCACCGCGCTCCGTTCCGGTAGTCGGACGCGAAGGTGTGGTGGTAGTTGTGGTACCCCTCGCCGACCGTCAGGAGCGCGATCACGAAGTTGTCGACCGCCGTGTGCTCGCGGGAGTAGGTGCGCGAGCCCCAGGTGTGGGCGAGCGAGTTGATGAACCAGGTGAGGTGGTACGAGAGGAGGAGGCGCGTCCACCAGGTGAGGACGAACGCCCCGAGCCACTCCCCGGTCGCCCAGCCGACGAGGGCGAAGACGAGGGCGTTCGAGCCGACCCCGAGGAGGCCGAACCACCGGTGCTGGAACCTCACGAGGGGGTTCGCCGCGAGGTCGCGCACGCGGCGATCGTCGATCGGCTCGCTCTGGTAGAAGAGCCATCCCATGTGGGCGAAGAAGAACCCCTTCGAGATCGAGTAGGGGTCGTCGTCGGTGTCGACGTAGGCGTGGTGCTTCCGGTGGTCGTGCGACCATCGTAAGGCGCTTCCCTGGAAGGCGAGGGTGGCGAGGAAGAGGAGAAATCCCTCGGCGGGACGTTTCGCGCGGTAGCAGCGGTGCGCGTAGTACCGGTGGTACGAGGCCCCGATCCCGATCTCGGTGAAGAACAGGATCACGAGGGTCGTCACGACGAGCGCGACCGAGGGGGTCCGGTTCAGGAAGTAGAGGGGAAGCCCCACGGCAAGGGCGACGTGCAGGCCGACCACGTACGTGGCGATCGGCCAGTCGATGGGACGAGCGTCGGTGCGAGCGGTCACGAAGGCCCTCCGGGGAAAAGATTCGGAAGTGACACACCCACATTAGGGGCCCGCACGGGATTTGGAAAGGGGGAGGTGCGAATTCCGTTCAACGTGGCCGCGAGATTGTGGGTTGGGACGTGCGCGTTCCCGCGCTTTCCGCCTGCCGCTCGCCGGCGATCCGGGTCGTGATCGGCCGGGCCGAAGTTGCGTTGGGTCCTCGAGGGACCGGTCCCGCCCCGTCCCGGAAGCGCGGTCCCGGGTCGGTCGCCACGGGCGTGGCGCTGGAACTCTCACACCCACCGCAACTTCGGCCTCGAGCGCGGCGCGAGTCCTCCCCACCGTTCGCGCCACCTCGAGGGTTCCTTCTCCCAACAACCTCGCGGCCACGTTGTTCCGTTTCCTGCGCCGGGACGGTGGCGGGGCGCATTTTCTGCGAATCCGCATGCGGGAACGGCGCCGGGAGCCACTCTCCAACTCGTTGCAGAGCAGGGGTTTGCGTCCCTTTCGTCCGCACGCGGGGGCGGTTCACTCTTTGCAGATTCGGTCCGGTGGACACTCCGGGATCGGCCCGGAACGGGAGACACCATGGCGGAAGTCGAACCCCTCGAAACCCCCGTACGAGACGAGCGCCTCGCCCTCGGCGACGAAGCGGTCGCCCTGGGCGCCCGCGATGCCGGGCTCGGTGCCGCGTACGGTTACCCCGGGACGCCGTCGACCGAGATCCTCGAAACCCTGCAAGCGCTCGCGGCGAAAGGCGCCCCGCTCCGAGCCTCCTGGTGCGCGAACGAGAAGACCGCCTACGAGGCCGCGCTCGGGGCGTCCCTCGCCGGGTTGCGCGCTCTCGTCACGATGAAGCACGTCGGCTTGAACGTCGCGGCCGACCCGTTCATGAACTCGGCCCTCGTCGGGATCCGCGGCGGCCTCGTCGTCGCGGTCGCCGACGACCCCGGCATGCACTCGAGCCAGAACGAGCAGGACACCCGGGTCTTCGCCGACTACGCGAAGGTCCCGTGCCTCGAACCCGCCACCCCGCAAGAGGCCTACGACATGGTGCGGGAGGCCTTCTCCGTTTCGGAGAAGTTCCACCTCCCGGTCGTCGTCCGCCTGACGACGCGCGTCGCCCACGGCCGCGCCGCGCTCCGCCTGGCGGAGCCTTCGGCGCCCCCGCCGATCCCGCGGAAGGCCGACCCCGCGAACTGGATCCTCCTCCCCGCGAACGCGAGACGCCGCTGGAAGCGGCTCCTCGCCGTCCAGGACGAGCTTGCCGCCTGGAGCGACGCGCACGACGCGAACACCCTTTACCTCGGACGGACGAGCCGCGGCCAGGCGGTCATCACGACGGGAGTCGCCCGCGAGTACTACCTCGAAAACGCCTCCTCGATGGATTGGCAGCCGTCCCACCTCCACGTCGGGGCCTATCCTTTCCCCGTCCGCAAGATCCGGGAGATCGCCGACTACGCGTGGTCGGTCCTCGTTCTCGAGGAGGGCTACCCGTTCCTCGAGCGCTACCTGCGCGGCCTCCTTCCCCACCGGATCGAGATCCGCGGAAAGCTCGGAGGAGATCTCCCCCTCGACGGGGAGCTGACCCCCGAAGCGGTGCGGACCGCGATGCTCCTCCCCGCCAAGCGCGGCAGGCCCGCGGTGAAGGACCTTCCCGCGCGTCCCCCGCAGCTGTGCAAGGGATGCCCGCACCGGGACGCTTACGAAGCGCTCGAGCGAGCGGTCGAGGGGTACGCCGACCCGGTGATCACCTCCGACATCGGCTGCTACACGCTCGGCGTGCTCCCGCCGGTGTCGGCCGGCGAGACCTGCGTCTGCATGGGGGCGTCGGTCGGGATGGCGCGCGGCGCGGCCGAGGCGGGGCTCCACCCCGCGGTCGCGGTGATCGGCGACAGCACCTTCCTCCACTCGGGGGTGACGCCGCTCATGGACTGCGTCTCCTCGGGGGCGAACGTCACCGTCCTCGTGCTCGACAACCAGATCGTCGCGATGACGGGGCTCCAGAAGACGGCTCTCCCCTCCTCGCAGCTCGCGAATGTCGCGATAGGGGTCGGCGTCGATCCCGCCCACGTGCGGGTGCTCGAGGCGCATCCGAAGAACCTCGACGAGATGACGCGTGTGCTCCGCGAGGAGATCGAGCACCCCGGCCCTTCGGTCGTCATCGCCCATCGGGAGTGCCTCGAGGCGGCCCGCAAGCGCAAGAGCGCTCCGCCGGAGGACAAGCCATGAAGTTCGACGTCGTGGTGGCGGGAGTCGGAGGGCAGGGGGTCGTGTCGCTCGCCGCGCTCGCGGCGGAAGTCGCGAGGCGCTCGGGGTTCCACGTCAAGCAGACCGAGGAGCACGGGATGGCGCAGCGGGGAGGTTCGGTCGCGGCCCAGCTCCGGATCGATGCCTCCCCCGTCCGCAGCGAGCTGATCCCGGCGGGGACGGCCGACCTGCTCCTCGGCATGGAGCCGCTCGAAACGCTCCGCTATCTCCCGATGCTCTCGCGGGACGGCGCGATCGTCGCCGCCGCGGAGCCGGTTCTGAACTTCGACGCCTACCCCCCGCCGGAGACGATCCTCGCGCGGCTGCGAACCCTCCCGGGATGTCTCGTCATCGAGGCCGAGCGCCTCGCGAAGGAGGCGGGCTCGGCGAAGGTGACGAACGTCGTCCTCCTCGGCGCCGCGAGCCGGCTCTTCCCGATGCCTCCCGAGCGTTTCGAGGAGACCCTCGAAGCGGCCTTCGCCGTCAAGGGAAAGAAGGTCCTCGAAGCGAACCTCACCGGGTTCCGTCTGGGACGGGAGGCGGGCGCGTGCAGCCGGGTGTCCTGACCGAGCGCGACGCCCTCGACCTCGCCGCCGATCTCGGCCTCTCGATTCCCGCGAGGGTCTTCGTCAAGGACGCCGCGGAGGTTCGTGCGGCCGACCTGTCCGCGCTCGAAGGCTCCCGCATCGTGCTCAAGGCGGTCTCTCCCGAAGTGGTGCACAAGACCGAGATGGGAGCGGTCGCCGTCGTCGAAAACACCGCCGACGAGATCGCCGCGGCGATCGAGGCGATGACGCGGCGCCTCGCGGGCCGGCATCTCCGGGGCTTCACTCTGAACCGTTTTCTCGAGCACGAGCGTTCGCTCGGCCACGAGCTGCTTGTCGGGATGCGCTGGACCGCCGACTTCGGGCCGGTCGTCACGCTCGGGGCGGGGGGGGTCCACGCGGAGCACCTGGCGCGTTCGCTCGCGCCGGGGGCCGCGGTCGCGATTCTCTCCCCGACCCGTGGAAGCGACCGGGAGATCGAGGCGGCGATCCGCCCCACCCTGCTCGGCCCACTCCTCCTCGACGGCCTGCGCGGGCAACCTCCTCTCCTCGGCCGCGAACGCCTGATCCCGCTTCTCCGCCTCTGGCTCGACTTCGCCGCGCGGAACCTTCCCGCCGAGTGGAGCGACTTCGAGGTCAACCCCGCGGTCGTCGTCGGCCGGGAGCTGTGGGCGCTCGACGCGCGCGCGACGCCCGGAACGGGAAGCGTCCCCGCGCGGACCCCGCCGCGGCCGGTCGAGAAGATCGACCGGATGCTCCGCCCTCGGTCGATCGCGATCGCGGGGGTGTCGAGCCGGCGGAACCCGGGAAGGGTGATCCTCGAAAACGTCCTCGACGAGGGGTTCGATCCCTCGCGCGTGCGGGTGATCAAGCCGGGAGCCGACGCGATCGCGGGCGTTCCTTGCGTCCCCTCGGTCGCGGCGCTTCCCGAGCCGGCGGATCTCCTCGTCCTCTCGGTCGACGCCGCGACGAGCGTCGGGATGCTCGAAGAGGCGATCGCGGAGCGGAAAGCGGAGGGAGTGCTCCTGATCTCGAGCGGGATCGGGGAGCGCGAGGGGACCGAGGGGCTCGCCTCCCGCTTCCGCGCGGCGCTCGACGCCTCGCGCGGAACCGCGTGGCGGGGCCCGCTCGTC
>CAYLHQ010000023.1:0-66738 GCA_964383585.1 uncultured Acidobacteriota bacterium | reverse complement strand
GACAATTGTCGACGTCGCCGCAAATGCCGTCCGCGTCCGCGTCGTTGAGCGGGTCGGCGGGGCAAGCGTCGCACGCGTCGCCGAGGGCATCGCCGTCCGTGTTCACCTGGTCGGCATTCGCGACCGCCGGGCAGTTGTCGGCGTTGCCGCAGACGCCGTCGGCATCCGCGTCGTTCAACGGATCGTTGGGGCAGGCGTCGCAGGCGTCGCCGAAGGCGTCACCATCCGCGTTGAGCTGGTCGGCGTTCGCGACCGCGGGGCAGTTGTCGACATTGCCGCACACGCCGTCGGCGTCCGCGTCATTGAACGGGTCGGCGGGGCAAGCGTCGCAGGCGTCGCCCAACGCGTCTCCGTCGCCATTCCCCTGCTCGGCATTCGCAACCGCGGGGCAGTTGTCGACATTGCCGCACACGCCGTCGGCGTCCGCGTCGTTCAGCGGGTCGGCCGGGCAAGCGTCGCAGACGTCGCCGAAGGCGTCGCCGTCGGCGTTCGCCTGGCTCGAGTTCGCCACGGCCGGGCAGTTGTCGCAGGCGTCGCCGAACGCGTCGCCGTCGGAATCGGTCTGGGTCGGATTCGGAGTGGCCGGACAGTTGTCCCGGAAGTTCTCGGTCCCGTCGCCGTCGGTGTCGGCGTCGCACGCGTCTCCGAGGGCGTCACCGTCGGCGTTCGCCTGGTCGGCGTTCGTGACGAACGGGCAGTTGTCCGACTCGTTCGCCAACCCGTCGCCGTCGGCGTCCGGAGCGGCCGGGGCGACGACGACGTAGTTGAGGCAGGTGTTCTGAATGTTGCCGCCGATCGTGACCGACAGGCGCCCGTCCGCGACCTCGGCGCCCGTCCGAACCTCGACGAACTGACCGGCGACGGTGTCGGCCGCGGGGATGACGGGAACGCCCTCGAGCAGGACCCGCTGCCGGGCGTGCGGGAAGTCGGTGTCGCCGATCGAGAGCCAGACGTCCCAGAAGCCGTTCGGGACGACGAGATCCCACGTCTTCGGCGCCGAGGTGAACGCGAAGGTGTCGAGCACCTGCGGCACGTCGCGTGCGCGGTCCCGCATCGCCGGCGTTTCGCTCCAGCCGTAGCCCCGCGCGGCGGAGAAGACCGCCCCCGTGTCCCGCTCCCACCCCGCGGGGGTCGCCGAGGTCGAAGGCTCGAAGTTGATCGAGCGGAGCGAGGGCTTCGTGTCGGGAGCGACAAAGATCTCGGTGTAGTCGAGAGCGGTGTCGCCCGCGCTCCCCCCGACCCGGAAGTCGAGCCGGCCGTCCCGCACGCGGACGCGGCGGGTCTCCGTGAGGAACTCGCCCGCCGCGGTCGCAACGTCCGCGATCGCCGGGACACCCTCGGTTTCGACCCGGTGGGGGCCTCGCGGATCGACCGCGTCCCCGGCGACGACCCGGACGTCGTAGTCGCCCGGCGGGAGCTCGAAGGTCCACCGCCGCTCGACCGTCACGAGCGCGAAGGTATCCCGCTCGAGCGGTTCCGGACTGACCGTCTCGCGCGTTTCGACCGCCGCGTTCCACCCGTACCGGCGCGCCCCGGAGAAGGCGCTTCCGTCGTCCTTGACGAAGTCGGGAGGGATCGCCGACGCGGCGGGGCTGAAGTTCACCCGCCGGGGTTCGCAAGGATCGCCGAACCCGTCTCCGTCGGTGTCGGTCTGGAGGGGGTTCGCGACGGAGGGGCAGTTGTCGGAATCGCCGCAGAGACCGTCGCCGTCGAGGTCGTTCCCGGGATCGTTCCCGCACGCGTCGCAGGCGTCGCCGATCCCGTCGGCGTCGGCGTCGGCCTGGTCCGCGTTCACGACCGCCGGGCAGTTGTCCGAATCGTCCGGTTCCCCGTCCCCGTCGTCGTCGAGGTCGCACGCGTCTCCCTGCGCGTCGCCGTCGAGGTCCGCCTGGTCGGCGTTCGCGACGGCGGGGCAGTTGTCGTCGAGGCCGCATACGCCGTCGGCGTCGACGTCGTCGGAGGGGTCGTTGGGGCATGCGTCGCAGGGGTCGCCCGTTCCGTCGGCGTCCGCGTCCTCCTGGCCGGCGTTCGCGATCGCGGGGCAGTTGTCGGCGAGGTCGGGAACGCCGTCCCCGTCGTCGTCGAGGTCGCAGGCGTCTCCCTGCGCATCGCCGTCGAGATCGGCCTGGCCGGGGTTCGCGATCGCGGGGCAATTGTCGACGTCGCCGCAGACGCCGTCGGCGTCCGTGTCGTTCGCGGGGTCCAGGGGGCACGGATCGCAGACGTTTCCGATCCCGTCCCCGTCCGCGTCCTCCTGGCCGGCGTTCGAGATCGCCGGGCAGTTGTCGGCGTCCGCGCAGACTCCGTCGGCGTCGGCGTCGTTCCCCGGATCGACGGGGCACGGATCGCAGACGTTTCCGAACCCGTCGGCGTCGGCGTCGGCCTGATCGGCGTTCGCGACCGCCGGGCAGTTGTCCGCGACGTCGCAGAGCCCGTCGGCGTCGGGGTCGTTGTTGAGGTCGTCCGGGCAGGGGTCGCAGGCGTCGCCGACGCCGTCCCCGTCGGCGTCGGACTGCGCGGGGTCGCCTGCGGAGGGGCACACGTCGCACGTGTCGCCGACCCCGTCGAGGTCGGCGTCTTCCTGCGCGGCGTCCGCCGTTGCCGCGCAGACGTCGTCGAGGTCGGGGATGCCGTCCGCGTCGGAGTCGGCGAGCGGGTCGACCGCACAGGCCGCGCCGTCCGGCCTCGGGCCGGCCGTCCCTTCCCCGAGGGTCCCGTCGCCGCAGCCGTTCCGGCCTCCGACGACGTAGTAGAAGAGGACGCCGGGAGGCGGGTCTTCGGCGTCGACCGTCTCGCGCGTGGCGAGCTGAGGCGCGCGGCACGCGTGGTTGTACGAGAACGGGTCGTCCGCGGCGACCGAGCCGCGGTAGACGTTGTAAACGTGCGCCTGAGGCGCTCCGTTCCAGGTCAGCGCCCCCGACGCGTCGAAGCGAAGATCGGGTGTCTCTCCGGGTGTCGTCCACGTCGCGCGAAGGTTCGGCGCGCAGTCGAACGCGTCGTCGACGCCGTCCCCGTCCGTGTCCGCCGCGAGCGCGGGGGCGACGAGGAAGATCGCGAGAGACAGCCCTCCGAGCACGGCGACGAGGCGCCGCGCACGCGATCCCCGCGGGGGGGTGGAGGAGCGCAGGACGATTCGGTACATCGGGCTGCTGTGGATATACAGTCGTTCGGAAGCGGGCGCAGGGGCTTTTTGTATCGCCTATTCGAACCGGGCACACCAACTATGAATGCCCGTCCCCTGGAGGCAGGCGGATTCTAGCCTATCCGGCTAATCGGCGTGTACAGGCGCAGGCTCCGAAGCGGTCGGCCCGACGAGGAACGGTCCGATCGCGAGGTTGTCGAGCTTCCCCTGCGCCCACGAGCGGATCGCGTCGTCGGGGGAGCAGACGATCGGCTCCTCGTGCATGTTGAACGAGGTGTTCACGACGACGGGGACGCCCGACAGCTCGCGGTACTTGCGGAGCACGGCATGGAACGACGGGTTGGTCTCCGCGTGGACGATCTGCGGCCTCGCCGTTCCGTCGATGTGGACGACCGCGGGGCAGCGCTCCTTCATCCAGTCGGTGCAGTCGAGGGTGATCGTCATGAATCGCGCCGACCACTCCGACGCGGGGTTCCATCGGAAGAGCTGCGACTCGAACCCCGGAAGGACGGCGGGGGCGAACGGCATGAACTCGGTCCGGTTGAGGCGCTTGTTGAGCCAGGTGTTCACGCTCGGGTCGGAGGTCCGGTACATGATCGTGCGGCTTCCGAGGGCGCGCGGTCCGTACTCCATCGCCCCGTCGAAGCGCGCGACGACTCGCCCGGCGTGGATGAGCCGCGCGATCTCGTCCTCGATCGGGTCGAGGCGGCGGTAGGGAAATCCTGCGGAGCGGAGAGCGCGCTCGATCTCGGCGTCGGAGTAGGCCGGACCGAGATAGACGTGCGCGAGCCGCTCGAAGGCCGGAGACCTCCCCGCCATGCGGGCCTCCGCCATGTACGCGTCGGCGGCCGAGCCCGCGGCGAGCCCGCCGTCCCCCATCGCGGGGAAGACGTAGACCTTTTCGACGCCGGGGAGGTCGGCGATCCGCTGGTTCAGGAGGACGTTCGCGAAGACCCCGCCCGAAAGGCAGACGCGGCCGAGTCCGCTCTTCCGCACCCAGTGCTCGACGAAGGCGACGACGACCTCCTCGAGGTGCTTCTGCACCGAGGCGGCGAGGTCGCGGTGCTCCCAGTCGGGGGGAAGCGCCGCGGCCATCGCGAGGAGCGCGGCGCGGTGGAAGAGCCGCCCCTCGTTCCGGATGTCGCCGTCCTCGTAACGGATCCAGGAGCGGAAGAGGTCGAGGTAGCGGGGCTCCCCGTGCGCCGCGAGGCCGGTGATCTTCCCCTCGTGGATCGACGCGCGATAGCCGCACAGGTGGGTGACGTAGGCGTAGAAGTTCCCGATCGAATCGAACGAGTCGATCCGGTGGAGGAGGCGGGGTCGTCCCCCCTCGATCGCCCAGATCGAAGCGGCCGAGCCGTCCCCCCCGCCGTCGAGCGAGATCGACAGGACCGTCTCCTCGCCGCTCGCGAGGTAGGCCGACATCGCGTGGCAGGTGTGGTGGTCGTGGTAGGACATCGGCGCGCGAACCCCCGCCTCTTCGAGGAGCCGCTTCGCTCCCGCGCGACGGCGGCCCATGGTGAGCCGCTTCAGGTGCCGGTAAGCGTTCCGCGCCGCCTTCGAGCCGCCGAGCGGTTTCGCGAGCGCGGCCGAGATCTCGTTTCGGACGCGAGCGACCGTCGAAGCCTCCTGGAACCACCCCTTGTTCGGCTTCGACTCGGGATGGAAGGTCTCGCCGATCGCCGCCATGGCGACGTGCGTGACGTCCTTCGGTTCCACCCGCGCGAGCCGGAGCGCCTCCCGCACGGAAAGGCGCGGGAAGCCGATCGACATCTTCATGCGGTTCAGCCGCTCTTCGTTGACGGCCGCGACGAGACGGCCGTCGACCAGGACGACGGCTCCCGCATCGTCGCCGTCGGTGACCCCGAGGATGATCGACATCGGCGTTTCCTCACTTCTCCCGCGCGTCCGGCGCGGAGATTCGAGACAAGATGGTGTCGACGAGCGTCTCGATCAACGGGGATGGGTACGCGACCCCCCCCAGGAGTTCTTCGGCCCCGAAGTCGTGGCCGCGATTGTCGAGCCAGACGATCTCGGCCGCGTTCGCCCCGCCGATCCGCCGGACCGCGTCGAGGTCCGGCGGCGACAGGCGCCGAGTGTAGAGCACGGCGCAAGGTCCGGGCGGCCCGGGGGCGCCCAGCTCCGGGTCGAGGGCCCGGTAGAGGGTTCTGACCGACGACTCGTCCACGACCCCGCCTCGGATGTTGCCCCTGAGCTTCTCGACGAACTCGGGAAGGTCCGGCGAGGGCGTCTCCCAGACGCGTTCCCTGAGTCTCCTTCCGGGCTCGATCGCGACGACGGAGAGGTCCCCGTGGACGAGTCCCAGGGCCAGGTTCGCGCCGAGCGAGTGTCCCACGACCGCCACGGGAGAGCCTGCGTGCGCGCGGTTCCGGACGAGAGCGAGCGCATCGCCCGCCGCGCGACGAAAGTCGGCGGACGAGACCGCGCGTCCCTCGGGATACGGATCGGACCTCCCGTACCCCGGGAGGCTGGGTGCGTACACCTCTGCGCCCCGCTCGGCGAGGCACCGCGCGAGGAGGCGGTAGAGCCCCGCGTCGGCCCCCGCGCGCCGGTTCCCGTGGAGGAGCAGGATCGACGCCGCCGGGGGGACGTTCGCCGGTCGATAGACCGCGACGTCGAGGCGGCCGGGAAACGAGTCGAGAGCGATCCGCTCGTCGGGCTCGGGAAAGGCGAGGCGGAGGGCCGCCCATCCCCCTTCGGCGCGCGTCTTCCGCGTCGCGTCGGCGAGGCGCGAGAGGAGGACGGCCGTGCCGAGTCCCGCGAGAACCAACGCGGCGATCGCGACGGTCCGCTTCACCGCGGTCCCCTCCCCCTCGCGGTCGCGACGAGGTAGAAGGACGACTCGAGGCCCTCGCGGACCACGGCGAAGTCCTCCCGGGCCGCCTCGGTCGAGCGGACTCCCGTGATCTTCCCCCGGACCTTGGCGCGAATCGCCGCCGGGATCCGGTGCTTGACGTTGAGTTTCACGAGGAACCACTCGATCGCGCGCGCGGCGGGGTGCTTCATGTAGCGCTTGTAACGATCGCCGATCCGCTGGCCGTAGAGCTCCACGTCGTCGAACCACTTCGCGAGCTCCGCGCGGAAGGCGGGGGCGTCGAATTCGCGGAAGTGGTTCCGGTTCAAGGGGTCCTCGAGCGAGCCGAAGGAGAGCGCTCCGTTGACCGTCGCGCAGACGAAGACGCCGCCGGGCCGGAGGACGCGCGCCGCCTCGTCGAGAAACGGCACGTGGTCGGGGAGGTGCTCGAGAAGCTCGTCGGCGACGACCGCATCGAACGAGGCATCCTCGAAGGCGATCCGCTCCGCCGCCATGCGGACGTACTCGAGGCCCGGTTTCCCGTAGTTCTCGCGGGCGTAGCGCAGGAGAAGCGGCTTCAGGTCGAGCCCCACCGCGAACGGGGAGCGCCGGGCGAGGATCGCGGCGCCGAACCCCGCCCCGCACCCGGCGTCGAGGACGCTCCGCTCCGCGACCCGTTCCGCCGCGAACGCGTAGAAGGCGTTGTGAACGGCGACCATGTAGTCGCTCGACACCTTCCCCTCGGCGACCAGGAAGTCGATCTCGGGGTAGGCGCGGATGAGGTCCTCAGGGGCGAGACGCGACACTTCGGCCTCCGATCCGTCCGAGCATTCCGAGGGCATAGAGGATTCCACCGATCCCCGCGAAGAGCGTGGAGAGGAGAAGGGCGAGCAGCGCGAATCCTCCGGCGTCGGCCCCTCCCGCGCCGCGGACGGTCGTCAGGGCGACGAGCACGCCCTCGCGGATCCCGAGGCCGTTGAGCGAGATCGGGATCATGGAGGCGACGACCGAGGCGGGCACGATCAGGAAGAAGTCGAGGAGAGGGACCTCGATCCCGACCGCCCTCGCGCACGCGACGTGGAAGAGGACGGCGACGAACTGGAGTGCGATCGACCAGCCGACGATCGCGGGGGAGGAGGCCCCCGCGCGAAAGAGCCTCGACGACTCCGAAAGGGGGGTCGAAAGCCGCGCGAGGCGCCCGCCGCGGGACGCGAGGCGGCCGGAGATCCAATCGACCCATCCGACCCGGGGGACCAGGAGGCCGAGCGCGACCGCGAGCCCCGCGCCGATCGCGACGCCGACGAGGACCGGCGGGGGGAAGGGAGGGGCCTCCTCGAAGAGCGCGAGCGACGCGGCGACGCCGCCGACGGCGAGCATCGCGACGAACCCGATCCCGCGCTCGACCAGGAGCGCGGCATAGGACGCGGTCTTCCCGCCGCGGCCCGAGGCGTAGTAGCCGCGGACGAGGTCCCCTCCGACCGACGTCGGGAGAAAGCTGTTGAAGAAGAGTCCCATGTGGACGAGGGCGAGGAGGTCCCAGAACCCGCGCCGCACACCGCCCGCGAGGAGGATCCGCCGCCACCGGGCCGCCCAGACGAACTTGGCCACGAGTTGGGCGGCGAGACCTCCCGCCACCCAGCGCCAGTCGGCGCCTCCGAGCGACCGGGCGACCTCTTGCGGATCGAGGGCGGAGAGGAGCCAGCCGAGGAGGGCGATCCCCACCGCGGTCCGGAGGACGACCTGGACCGAACGGCCGCTCAACGCATCGCTCCGGCGAAGGCGCCCGGCCCGAGGAGTTCGAGGACGAGCGCTTCCGCTTCGAGCGCGTCGGAGGGGACCGAGCCCCAGCCGGTCCGCCGCAGCACGAGGTCCTCCGGAGTGCGGACCGATTCGCGCCGGACGATCGCCTCGACGACGGCGCGGGCGGCGGAGCGGTCGCGCGCGGCGAGATCGCGGAACTCCCGCCAGGAGGGGGGGGGCGGTCCCGGCGATCGCGAGAACGGAAGGGCTCGGCGTCCGGGGAAGATCCGGTCGACCGTCTTCGCGCCGACGAGTCGCGCCGTCGTCCACTTGACCCCGGAGACCGAGTGGAGTCCGCGGAGTCCCCCCGCGGCTCCGTGGTCGTGGATCGTCTCCCTCACCGCCAGCGCGTCGCTCCCCGGGCGCCGCGCGGGGAGGAGCCCGGCGTGAACGCGCAAGATCTCGCCGCGCCGCAGGTCGAAACCGGGAATCGCCGCGTTGAGGTCGGCGACGAATCGGTCGATCTGCGATTCGCTCGGCGACGCCGTTCGGACCGACGGATCGCACCCGTGGTGGTAGGTCCCGGCGAAGAGCCGTCCCTTCCAGCCGGTGACGAAGTAGGTGCGGGCGCCCGGATTCGGGGGGGCGACCGCGACGGCGTGGGTCGACACCGGTGGGCGGTCGAACAGGAGATTGAAGGCGAGCGAAGGGTGGAACAAATCAGGAATGTCCCCGAACTCCCGCGCCCAAGGGCCGGCACAATTCACGACGACCGGTGCGTCGAACGACCGCTCGATCCCGGTCTCCGCGTCGCGCGCGACGACCCCGACCGCGCGTTCTCCTCGGACGCGGATCGAGACCGCCTCCATCCGGTTGAGGGCGGAGGCGCCGAGGTCGCAGGCGGCGCGGAGCATCTCGACGAGGAGTCGCTCGGAGTCGGGCATGACGGCGTCGAACCAGATCGCTCCTCCGCGGAGGCCGTCGGGCCTCGCTCCCGGGAAGATCCTCCGCACCTCGGCCGCCGACGCGATCCCTCCCCAGGGGAGCTTCCGATCCCCCCGCACCCCGAGATTCTTCGTGGCGGACAGGAGATGGTTCGCCGCGAGCGCGGCCGCGAGGATCGAAGGACGGCGGGCCCCTTCCCCGTAGAGCGGCATCAGACACGGGAGCGGCTCGACCCGATCGGGGAAATGGCGGAGGAACCAGCGGCGCTCGCGGACCGACTCCCGGAAGCGAGGGAGGTCGAGGCTCTGGAGGTAGCGGAGGCCCCCGTGGACGATCCGGAGGCTGTTCCAGGTCGTCTCCCCGCCGAAGTCACCCCGCTCGAGGAGGAGGGGACGGAGGCCGCGCCGGGCCGCCTCGAGCGCGACTCCGACGCCGTAGACGCCCCCGCCCACGACCACGAGGTCCCAGGAGGTCCGCGCCGCGGTTTCGGGGTCGCGGGCGATCACACCCCCCATCGCCGCCTCCAATCCTGGAAGACCATGAGGGTCCAGAGCACATGGGAGTGGTTCGCCGCGCCTTCGAGGTGTTCGCGCTTCAGGCGCTCGACCGCGCCCGTCCGGAAGAGCCCTTGCTCGGCGAGGTGCGCGGGAGAGAGCAGATCCTCCATGAGCGGGCGCAGCTCCCCGCCGAGCCAGTTCTTGATCGGGATGCTGAATCCCTCCTTGCGGCGGTAGACGCACTTCCGGGGAACCCGGCGGGCGGCGACCTCCTTGAGGAGGATCTTCGTCGCCGCCCCTCGGACCTTGAGGGAGGAGGGCGCGGAGAAGGCCAGCTCGACCACCTCATGATCGAGGAGGGGGACGCGTCCCTCGAGAGAGACCGCCATCGACATCCGGTCGACCTTCGCGAGGCAGTTCTCCGGGAGGTAACTGAAGAGGTCGACGTAGAGGGCGCGATCGACCGCATCCCTCGAGCCCGCCCGCGCGGCGAGTTCGACGATGTGCGCGCCCGCCGGGGTGGAGATCGCCGAGAGGGCGTCGGCCGTGAAGAGCCCCTCCCGCGCCGCGTCGTCGAGGAAGATCCTCCAGCGCGCGTGCCCCATCGCCGGGTCGAGCCGGGCCCCCGCGACGAACCGCTTCGCCTTGTTGACGAGCCCTTTCTTCGCGCGGGTCGGCCGGAGCGCGTCGATCGCCGGTTCGAGGGCCCCCTTGCGGAGGAGCCCCGGGATCCGGTTCCACGTCTTCTCCCGGCCGAGGGCGGCGTACGTCTCGTACCCGCCGAAGACCTCGTCGCCTCCGTCGCCGGAGAGGACGACCGTGACCTCCTCCCGCGCGAGCCTCGACACGAGGAACGTCGGAAAGATCGAGAAGTCGCCGATCGGGTCGTCCATGTGGCGCATCAACCGGTCGAACGTCCCGGCGACGTCGGGGCGGATCGTCTCGACCCGGTGGCGCACCCCGAGGTGGGCAGCGACACGGCGCGCCCACGGGCTCTCGTCGTAGGTCGGGTCGTCGAAGGCGATGCTGAACGCGCGGGCGTCTCCCATCATCGCGACGACGAGCGAGCTGTCGACCCCGCCCGAGAGGAAGGCGCCGAGCGGGACGTCGCTGACCATCTGCCGCCGGACCGCGCGGCCGACCGATTCCTCGATGCGGTCTCCCCATTCGCCGGCGGACACGGAGGGGCGGACCTCCGGCGGAGGAAGGTCCCAGTAGCGTCGCGAGCGCGAGGCCCCCGTCCGCAGGTCGACGAGGAGCGTTTCGGAGGGCCGGAGCTTGTGGACCCCCACGAGGAGGGTCGCGGGGGCCGGAACGTACTCCCAAGCGAGGAGCTGTCCGAGCGCGTCGACGTCGAGACGGCGCTCGACGAGGCCCGAGGCGAGGAGGGACTTGAGCTCGGAACCGAAGACCAGGTGCTTCGGGGAGAGAGCGTAGTAGAGCGGCTTGATCCCGATCCGATCCCGTGCGAGGAGGACGACCCCACGCCGCGCGTCGTGGAGGGCGATCGCGAACATCCCGTTGAGGCGTTCGACGAACGCCTCGCCGTGCTCCTCCCAGAGGTGGGGGATCACCTCGCCGTCGGTGTGGGAGGCGAAGCGATGGCCGCGTGTCTCGAGATCCTCCCGCAGCTCCCGGAAGTTGTAGATCTCCCCGTTGAAGACGGCGCGGATCGAGCCCGTCTCGTCGAAATAGGGCTGGGCGCCCCCTTCGACGTCGATGATCGCGAGGCGGCGCATCGCGAGGCCGACCCCGAAGGCGTCGTGCCGGTAGGCGCCGTCCGGTCCGCGATGGACGAGCGTTTCGGCCATCGCGTCGAGCCGGTCGAGGGGGACGTTCGTCCCCGCGAGCGGGACAATCCCGGTTATCCCGCACACGGCAGGACCCGCGCGAAGAGGCGTTTCATCTTTTCCACGTAGACCGGACGCGCGTAGCGCCGTTCGTAGAGGGCGAGCGCCCCGCGCACGACCCGCTCCGCTTCGACGCGGTCCTCGAGAGCGCGGCGGAGCGCGTTTCCGAAGGAGGAGGCGTCCGGATCCGCGAGGAAGCAGACGTCGTCGTCGAGGACCTGGGTGTGGGAGAGGATCCGCGTGGCGACGAGCGGCTTCCCGCTCGCGAGCTGCTCGTAGATCTTGAGCGGGGTGTTCGTCCCCTCGACGCGGGGCGACACGAGGACCGCGGCGCGGTCGAGAAGGCGCCGCGCGTCGCTCTGGGGAACGCGGCCCGTGAAGATCGTGTCGTCCGCGATCCCGACCCGCGCCGCGTGCTCGCGGTAGCGCGCGACCTGCTCGGCCGTGCCGCCGACGAGGAGGAGCAACGGGCGGGACGGGGAGTCCTTCGCCGCCGCGAAGGCGTCGAGCAGGAGCCCGATCCCCTGATAGGCCTCCATCGTCCCCGCGTAGGCGACGATCGGACGGTCTTCGGGGAGCGGAGCCGCGACGGACGAGGCGGCGGCGTCTCCGGGGGCCGCCTTCAGGCGCACCGGTTCGAAGATCGAGTTCTCGATCAGGAAGTGCCGGCCGGGGTCGGGCATGCGGGGGACCGCGTAGTCGGCGAGCTCGGGGCAGATCGTGATGACCCCGTCCGCGGCGCGGAGGGCGGAGTTTTCGAGCGCCTCGAACGCCCCGATCAGGAGGCGCGACTTCGTGAAGGCGAAGTTGGTGAGTTGCTGCGGGAGACTCGAGTGCATGTCGTAGATCAGTCGAAAGCGGAAGAGGGGCTTCAAGAACCGGCAGAAGAAGACCGCTTCCTCGTGGGCGTGCACGACGTCGTAGCGCCTGCGGAGGAGAAGCCCGAGCGTCCAGAGGACGACGAAGAGGTCGAGGAACGCTTTGACGGCGGAGGGGCCGACCGGGATCGGGCCGAGGAAGCGGAAACGCGGGATCCGGACGATCCGCACCCCCGGCAGATCCGGGTCCTGTCCTTCCCCGTAGGTCAGAAGGTCGACCTCGACGCCCAACTCGCTCGTGACGAGCGTGCGGTAGTAGACGCTGAACGGAGTTCCGCGTGGCGAAAAGAAAGGCTGGGGGGCGATCACGAGGGCGCGCATCAGACCCTCGCCGCGCGGAGGCGCCACTGCATGGCGATCTGGTTGCGGGCGAACTCGATCACCGAGGCCCGCCGGCCGAAGCGGTCGAAGCCGGGCCCGGGCGACGCGAGGCGCGCGAGAAGCGAAGCGACCGGGGCCGCGGCGTCGACGGACGCGTCGAGGGCGAAGCCGTACGAGCCGACGCGCCGTACCTCGCGCGGGAAGGGGAGAGGGTCGCTCCCGGGGAGCACTCGGAAGCCCAGCGCCTCGGCGCGCGGGAAGAGCGCGGGAGGAGGGCCGTGGCGGAGGCGGCCGCCGTTGTCTCCGAGGAAGACCCGCAGGCGGTCCGCCCCGGCGATCGCCTCCGCGACGCGTCGTCCGCGCGAGGCCCACCACTTTCCGAAGCCCCAGGGGATCACCGCGAGGGCGCCGCTCGCGAGGACGCGCGCGAGGGATTCCTCGAGGGAAAGCCCGTCGGGGATCTCCGCGCCGCATCCGAGACCGAGCACCTCGAGCCGCTCGCGCGTCGCGATCTGGCGTCCTTCGACGAGGAGGATCGACGAGCCCTCTCCGTCGCGTGCGAGGGCGGAGCGACCGTCCGCTCCCGCGGCGATCGTCCACCGTCCCGCGGCACGGGGGAGGGGAGCGTCGAGGATGTCCCGAAGCCGACGAACCCCGGCCGACTCGGTCAGGAAGAGCACCCCCGGTTCGACCGCCGCGTTCGGGACCTCCCTCGCGCCCGTCCCGAGGTTCGCCTTCGCCGCGTCGAGGAATGTCCCCAACTCGAAGCAGGGGTGAAGGTGGACGTGGCCGTCGGCGAGGAGGCGGGGACTCCGGCTCACGGCGCGGCCCTTTCGGGGAGCGGGACGTGGAAGGGGCCGCGCGCGAGAATCGCCGCCGTTTCCTCGAGCCCGCGCGCGAAATCCCACCGGGGTTCGTACCCGAGGACCGAGCGGGCGCGCGAGATGTCGAACGCGGTGTTTCCCGTGAAAAACCGCATCGTGCGCCGGGAGACCGGAGGCTCCTTCCCGAAAACGCCGAACGCGGCTTCTAGCGCGACCGCCCCCGCGAGGAAGAGCGGCGCCGGCACCGTGCGCGGCATCGGCGCCCCGGTGAGGCGGGCGATCTCGCGCACGAGGTCCCTCACGGGAACCGCGCCCGCGTCCGCGATCACGAAGACCTTTCCGAGCGCCGCGTCGCTCCGCGCGGCGAGTTCGAACGCGTCGACCATGTCGCGGATGTAGACGCAGTGCCGGAGCGTGTCGGCCTTCCCGACGAGGAAGAACCGGCCCTTCCCGATCGACCGGAAGAGCTTCTCCGTGCGCGGGCATCCGGGCCCGTAGACCCAGGCCGGGCGGAGAACGACCCCCGGAAATCCCGCCTTCGCCGCTTCGAGGACGACCCGCTCTCCCGCGAGTTTGGTCCGCTCGTAATCGAGTTCGGGCCGGCAGGGAGAGTCCTCGTCGTACGGGGGATCGGCCACCTCACCGTACACGCCGACGCTGCTGCAGTGGACGAAGCGGCGCACCCGCTCCGCGGCCGACGCGTCGACGAGGGTCTTCACCCCGGAGACGTTGATGCGGTCGAACTCCGAGGCGGGGACCGAGGCGCCGAGGTGGGCGGCCGCGAGGTGGAAGACGGTGTCGACGCCGCGGACCGCGCGCGCCTGGACTTCGGGGTCGGCGACGTCCCCCTCGATCCGTTCGAGGCCGGCGCGGGTGCCGAGGGGGGCGAGGCGGTCGAGGTGGAGGTCGACTGCCACGACCGTCCGCCCCCGTCGCAGCTGGTCGGCGGCGAGGTGGCTGCCGATGAACCCCCCCGCGCCGGTGACGAGCACCCGTTCGCTCACGCGGACCGCCTCCCCACCACGGAGACCGCGTACCCGCGGAAGAAGAAGAGGAGGGCGTCGAGGCTCGAGATCGCCCGCAGGAAGGGATAGGCGAACGAATACACGCGGAGCTGCTTTTCGACCGCCCGGAGCTGGTCTTTCGAGGAGGGAGCGATCGTTCCTTCCTTCACGGCGGGCCCCGCCTTCTTCTTCGCGAGGATCTTCACGTAGGCGAAGTTGATCGCGAGCTCGAGCATCTCGGTGAAGAACTTCGAGTACGTTCCCCGCGCGACCGGCTCGATCCCCGCTTCACGGAACATCCGTTCGTGGTCCTCGAGGGTGTACCCCACGACGACGTGGCCGTAGTCCTCCTTGCGCATGCCGACGAGGTGCTTGAGGACCGTCACCGGTTTCCAGGTTTCCCCCGTCGGCGTGCTCGCGATCACCGTACCGCCGGGTTTCACCACTCGGGCAAGCTCGCGGGAGAACGGGCGGCAGTCGGTGAGGTGCTCGTGGACGTCGATGCTCACGACGACGTCGAGCGAACCGTCGGGGAGCGGGATCTTGTCCGGGGACCCGGCGAGAACCCGCTCTCCGAGCAACTCCTCCATCTCGGCGATGTGCTCCGGCTCGTTCTCGACCCAGATCCAGCTTCCCCCCGCGGCGCGGAAGTGGTGATTCAGGGCGCCGTTGTTGTCCCCGTTCGTGACGAGGGCGCAGCGCAGGCCTTCCAACTCGCCCAGTTGCTTCAGGATGAGGCGAAGCTTCTGCCGCTTTTTCAGGGACTTCGAGAACATCTGCAGTTGCCAGGGAGTGGGTTCCATCGAGCCCTCGAACGAACGGCTGCCGGTTCGGCGGCAGCATGTCTCAGAGAACGGTTCTCGCGCGACTATATGGGACGGCGTCCTCGCATGTCATCGTGCGGATCGCAGTATATATACCGCGATCGAAACGCCTTTCCGTGTCCGGATCGGGTGGAGGAATGAGAGGAAAACGGCCGTTCCCGGGGACTCACGACTTTCGGCGCGTTGACACCGCGCCCACCCGGTCCGTATCGTTCGGTTCCGTGCCGTCGACCGGTCCCGACGTCTCGATCGTCGTTCCCCTCTACAACGAGGAAGCGAACGTGGGGCCCCTCTGCGCCGCGATCCGGGAGGCGCTGCGCGAGTGGCCCCGCACTTGGGAAGCGGTCCTCGTCGACGACGGGAGCCGGGACGGGACGCGGGAACGTCTCGTCGAGGAGCGCCGCCGCGACCGGCGGTTCCGTCTCCTCTTCCTGCGGCGGAACTCGGGCCAGACGGCCGCGATGGCGACCGGGTTCGCCCACTCGCGCGGGAGGATCATCGTCAGCATGGACGGCGATCTCCAGAACGATCCCCGGGACATTCCTCTTCTCGTCGACCGGGTCGAGTCGGGATGGGACGTCGTCTGCGGGTGGCGGAAGGACCGGAAGGACAGGTGGCTTTCGAGAAAACTCCCGTCGAAGATCGCCAACCGGATCATCGCCTGGATGACCGGGGTACCGATCCACGACAACGGGTGCTCGCTCAAGGCGTACCGGGCGGAGGTGATCCGGTCGCTCCGTCTCTACTCCGACATGCACCGGTTCCTTCCGGCGCTCTCGTCAATGACGGGGGCGCGGATCGACGAGGTGGTCGTTCGGCACCACCCGCGGATCCACGGGGAGAGCAAGTACGGGATCTCCCGTACGTTCAAGGTCCTCGCCGACATGGTCACGATCAAGATGATCACGCAGTTCGGCTCGCGCCCGTCGGCGTGGTTCGGAAGGCTCGCATTTCCGTGGCTCGTCCTCGGAGGCGTGGCGGCGGCCGCGTGGCTCTGGCAACTGCGTGGGCCCGCGGGGGCCGCGACGATCGTCTTCCCCTCGGTCGCGGCGATGTTCTTCTACCTGGCCGGACACCTCCTCGCCCTTTCGGTCTTCGGGGAGTTGGTTCTCGCCGGCTCCGACAAGGCCTTCCTGTCGCGGCTCGCCGCGGTCCTCGCGGCGCCCGTCGCGGAGAACGGGGTCGCGCCGAAGGGAGACTCCGCATGAGGCCGTCGCGCCGGGCATCCGACGGCGCCGAGATCGACCTGAGTGTCGTCTGCTCGGTGAGCCGGCTGGCGAAGGATCTCGGAGCCGTGCATCGCGCCTACTCCGAGGTCGTGGCGCGGAACGGACGCTCGGCCGAGTTCCTCTACGTCTTGAACGGTCCCCGGCCGGAAGCGGAGGCTTCGCTGCTCGCCGAGCCCGCGGGGCCGTTCTCCCGGAAGGTCTTCCGCCTCGCGAAGGGGTTCGGCGAGGCGGCGGCGCTCGACCTCGCCTTCGCGCGCGCCCGCGGTGCCCTCGTCGTCACGATCCCCGACCGCTTCCAGGTCGAACCGGACGACCTCCTCGCCGTCCTCGGCCGCCTCGACGCGGGGGACGAAGTCGTCGTCACGCGCCGGGAGCCGCGTCGGGACCCGTTGCTCAACCGTTTGCAAGCCCGAGTCTTCCACGCGCTCACCCGCAAGCTTTCGGGGAGGCGTTTCCAGGACATGACCTGTGCCCTGCGCGGCTTCACGCGGGAGGCGGCGCGCTCTCTCGAACTCTACGGCGACCTGCACCGGTTCCTCCCGATCCTCGCCGCGGCGCGGGGCTTCGCCGTCCAGGAGATCCCCGTCCGGCAACGCGAGGAGGACGCCCGGCTCCGCGTCTTCGGACCCGGGGTCTACGCGCGCCGCCTCCTCGACATCCTCCAGATCTTCTTTCTGACGAAGTTCACGAGGAAGCCTCTCCGGTTCTTCGGTCTGATCGGCCTCGCGCTCGGGGCCGTCGGCCTCGCGATCGCCCTCTGGCTGACCGCCGAACGCCTCTTCGGAAAGACCGCCCTCGCGGAGCGGCCGCTGCTCCTGCTCGGCGTCCTTCTCCTCGTCCTGGGCGTCCAGATCGTCTCCATCGGCCTCATCGGCGAGATCGTGATCTTCCTCGGCTCGCGCGGCCAGGACATCCCCGCCGTCGAGGTGGAGCCCGACGAGGAGTGAGCGCAGGACCCGCCATCGTCCTCCCCTGGGGAGCGGGATTCGGAGAGCGGGAGCGGCGGCTCGCCGTCCCTCCGGGCTGGCGTGTGACGGTGTACCGCCCGAAGGGGGCGCGCCCCGCACCGCAGGGTGCGGTCGCCCGGGCGCTCGCGGAACCGATCGAGGCAAAGCCGCTCGAGGATCTCGCCCGCGGCCGCCGCGACGCCTGCATCGTCGTCGAAGATGGCACGCGCCCGGCGCGTCTCGACGAGATCCTCCCTGCCGTCCTCGCCGCGATCCACGCGGGCGGGGTTCCTCGCGAGCGCACCCGGATCCTCGTCGGATCGGGAGCACACGCCCCGATGGAGCGGCCCGACCTGATTCGCAAGCTGGGGCGGACGATCGTCTCGCAATATTCCGTCGCGAACCACCACCCCTACGAGAACCTGGTCGATCTCGGCACTTCGAGGCGCGGGATCCCGATCCGGATCGACCGACTCTTCCACGAGGCCGATCTCAAGATCGCCGTGGGATCGGTGCTGCCGCACCCTTACGCCGGGTTCGGCGGCGGGGCGAAGATCGTGCTTCCCGGGGTGTCCGGAATCGAGACGCTCGAGGCGAATCACCGTCCCGCCGTGACGGGGGTGAGCGGTGGGCTCGGGAATGTCGAGACGAACACCGCGCGCGAGGAGATGGAGGAGATCGCGCTCCGGGTCGGTCTCGAGGCGATCGTCAACGTCGTCACCGACGAGCGCCGCCGCACCGCCGGGGTCTTCTACGGGCACCCGGTCGCCGCGCATCGCGCGGCGGTTGCCCTCGCGCGGAAGGTGTACGCCACCCGTGCGCCGTCCCGTCCCGCCGATGTCGTCGTCCTCAACGCCTACCCGAAGGACGGCGAGCTGCTTCAGGTCGGGAACGCCTTCAACGTGCTGCGCTCCTCGAACGCGATGCCGGTGCGATCGGGGGGTGCGGTCGTCGTGACCGCAGCCTGCCCGCGCGGGCGAGGCTGGCATTCGCTCCACGGCCCCGGCGGGCGCCTCTACCGGAAGCCGGTCGAGCGCGAATGGCTCGAGGGCCGGCCGGTCGTCTTCCACTCGCCGAATCTGAACGAGGCCGACGCGCGCGTTTCGTTCTGGGAAGGGTACCCGTTCGAGCCGACGTGGGCCGGCGCGGTCCGGCGCGTTCGGGCCCTCGCGGGAGACCGCCCGCGCGTGGCGGTGTTCCCCTGCGCGCCGCTCCAGCTGCTCGAGGCGGGACGATGAGCGGCCCGAAGCCGACCGTCTACGTTCGGTTCGGAAAGCGCGTCCTCGATCTCGTGGTGTCTCTCGCCGCGCTCGCCCTCCTTTCGCCCCTCTGGCTCCTCGTCGCCCTCGCGATCGTGCTCGAATCCCGCGGGGGGGCGTTTTACCGGCAGGAACGGATCGGGCGGAACGGCCGGCCCTTCCGTCTGTGGAAGTTTCGCTCGATGGTCGTCGGGGCGGAGCACAGGGGAGCGGGAGCGCTCGTCGAAAAGGGCGATCCGAGGGTGACGCGGGTCGGGAGAATCATCCGAAAAGCGAGCCTCGACGAGATCCCGCAGCTCTTCAACGTGGTCACGGGGGAGATGAGCGTCGTCGGACCGCGGCCCGGCCTCCGCTACCAGGTGGAGCTCTACGACGACGTCCAGCGCCGCCGCCTTCTCGTCAAGCCGGGGGTGACCGGCTGGGCGCAGGTCAACGGAAGGAACTCGATCGAGTGGCCGCGCCGGATCGAACTCGACCTCGAGTACGTCGAACGGGTCTCCCTCGCAATGGACCTGAAGATCATCCTTCTCACCATCCCGTCGATCCTGAAAGGGCAGGACATGATCGCGGGCCGCGATTACTGGAAGGAACGGGCGAAGGAGCGGGAGGCGCGCGATGGGCGCTGAGCGGATCGTGCTCGTCGGGGCGGGGGACCACGGACGCGGGGTCCTCGAGATCCTGATGCGGATCGGAGGGGCGGAGGTCGTCGGCTTCGCGGACGACGACCCGGAGGCCGGCCCGGTTCTCGGGATTCCGGTGCTCGGGACGACCGACTGGCTCGCGGCGAACCTCTCCTCCCTCGACGCGCGGGTCCTCCTCGCGATCGCCGCGCCGGGCGCGAAGCGGAAGCTCGCCGGGAAGCTCGACGCCGCGGGGGCGCGCTGGGCGACCGCGGTCCACCCGACGGCGTCGCTTTCGCCGAGCGTCTCGATCGGGCCGGGCTCGATCGTCAACGCCGGGGTTGCGATCGTCTACGAGGCGCGCCTCGGTGCCCACGTGACGGTCAACCTGAACGCCACGGTCGGACACCACGTCGTGCTGGGCGACTACTCCACGGTGGCCCCCGGAGTGAACCTCCTCGGGAAGGTGACGGTCGGCGAGGGATGCCAGATCCACGCAAACGCGACGGTCCTCCCGTCGCTCTCGGTGGGGAACGGCGCCGTCGTGGGGGCGGGGGCCGTGGTTCTGAGGGACGTTCCCGCGGGAGTCACCGTGTTCGGGAACCCGGCGCGGGCAATTCCCCCTACCTGATCCTCTCGACCAGCTCCGCGATCGCCGCGACGTTCGCGAAGTTCTCCGGCATCACGTCCTCCGGGGGGATCGCGAGGCCGAATGCCGCCTCGACTTCGCCCAAGAGGGTGATCATCCCGACCGAGTCGAGGCCGAGATCGAGGAGATCGTCCTTCGGACCCGGCCGCGACGTCCCCGGAGGAAGAACCCCGGCGACGATCGTCGCGACCCGATCGAGGGTTTCCTGGCTCACGTCCGTTCCTCCGCCGCCTGCTCGCGCAGGCGGTCCTTCCGGATCTTTCCTGCGGCGCTCTTGGGGAGTGCTTCGAGCGTCACGAATCGGCCCGGAATCTTGTAGGCGGCGAGGCGGTCTTTGAGGAATGTCCCCAGTTCTTCCCCGCTCAACGCCGCGCCGGCGCGGGGGACGACATAAGCCCGGATCGCCTCACCGAGGAGCGGGTCGGGAACGCCGATCACCGCCGCTTCCGAAACCCCCGGGTGCTCGAGGATCGCCTCCTCGATCTCCTTCGGGGAGATCCGATGGGCGCCGCTCTTGATCATCTCCCGGGTACGGCCGAGGACCCAAAAGTAGCCATCCTCGTCGCGGCGGCCGAGGTCGCCGGTGTGGTACCCGTTACCGTCGAGGACGCGCGCCGTCTCCTCGGGGTCGTTCCAGTACCCCTCCATGAGGTTCGAACCCCGCGCGACCAGTTCTCCCTCCTCGTTCGGCGCCGCCTCGGTGCCGTCCCTCCGGAGGACGCGCATCTCGACGTTCGGGATCGCGATCCCGATGGAGCCGATCTTCCGCGGGAGGTCCTCCGGCGGGAGGTACGTCAGGCGCGCCCCGGCCTCGGTCGCCCCGTACATGATCCAGAGCTTCTTTCCCGGGAACGTTTCGAGGACCCGGCGGATCGTCGCGGGAGCCATCGCTCCGCCGGCCTGCGTCAGGTAGCGGAGCGCGGGGAGGCGCTTCCTCGCGACGTTCGTCCGGTCGAGCAGGATCGCGAAGGTCGAGGGAACCCCGGCGAAGCCGGTCGCCTCCTCCCGCTCCATCGCGTCGACCGCGAGTTGGGGGAAGAGGAATCGGTTTTCGAGGACCAGGCTTCCCCCCGCCGCGACGTGGGTGTTGAGGAGCGATTTCCCATAGACGTAGAAGAACGGGAGGACGACGAGCATCCGGTCGGCCGCGGTCAGGCCGAGGTAGCGGACGATGCTCCTCGTGTTCGCGACGAGGTTCAGGTGGGTGAGGGTCGCGCCTTTCGGCTTCCCGGTGCTTCCCGACGTGTAGACGATCGAGGCGCGGTCGAGGTCGAGGAGCGCGACCCCCGGGGCCGAGGCGCCGTCGAGGGACGACCAGTCCCCGCGCGTGCGGACGCGGACCTTCGCCTCGACCGGCGCGGGGGAGAGGAGCAACTCGACCGAGGGGGTCCCCTCGATCGACCGGCGCGCGAGGTTGGCGAGTCGGGTCCCGGCCGCGAGCGCCCGCGCCTCGCAATCGACGAGCTGGGTGCGGAGGGAGTGCGGGTCGAGGTGGGTGTTGAGCGGAACGGCGATCGCCCCCGCCTTGAGCACGCCGTAGTACGCCGCGACGTAGAACGGGCCGTTGTCGTCGAGGACGCCGACGCGGTCTCCGCGCGCGATCCCTTCCTCGCGGAGGAGGCGGGCGATCCGGTTCGCCTCGCTCTCGACTTCGCCGTAAGAAACGCGGGACACCCCCTGCACGAGGACCGGAGCGGACGGGTCCCGGTCGGCCGACCGGGAGAGGAACTCGTGCAGGAGGAACGGTTCCACGGGGCCCAATCTAGCGTTCGACCGCCGCGATTGCCGCCCGGAGGGCCGCGGCGGTCTCCGCGATCTCCCCCTCGGTGATCCGGTTGTGGAAGGGGAGGGAGATCGTCCGGGCGCTCACCGCCTCGGTCACCGGGAACATCCCTTCGCGGAAACCGAACCGCTCCCGCATGTAGGGCTGGAGATGGATCGGGACGAAGTAGTTCCGGCAGGCGATTCCGCGCCGCCGCAGCTCGACGAGGACGCGGTCGCGGTCCTCGCGGGTGAATCGATCCGCGAGGCGAACGACGTAGACGAACCAGGAGATGCGCTCTCCCGGGCGCGCGGGGGCAGGCACGATCACCTCGGGGACGTCCGCGAGGGCCTCGCCGTAAAGGGCGTGCACCCGCGCGCGCATCTCGATGAAGGTCTCGATACGCCGGAGCTGGGATAGGCCGAGCGCCGCGTTGAGATCGGCGAGGCGGTAGTTGAATCCCATCCGCTCGTGCTCGAGCCAGCCCCCTCCCGCGCCGCGACCCTGGTTTCGCAGGCTCCGGCAAAGGGCCGCGATCTCCTCGCGGTCGGTCACGAGGACCCCTCCTTCCCCCGTCGTGATCTGCTTGTTCGGGTAGAAGGCGTAGACCCCCGCGTCGCCGAAGGTGCCGGTCATCTTCCCGCCGACCGTCGAGCCGAGCGACTCGCACGGGTCCTCGAGGACCGCGAGCCCCCGTTTCCGGCCGAGCGCGACGAACGCCTCGATCTTGCACGGCCTCCCGAAGACGTGGACCGGGAGGAGAGCGCGCGTTCGTCCCGTGATCGCGGCCTCGGCCGCCGATGGATCGAGATCCCAGGTGTCGGGGTCGATGTCGGCGAAGACCGGCGTCGCTCCCTCGAAGAGGAAGCAGTTCGTCGAAGCGACGAAGGAGAAGGGGGTCGTCACCACCTCGTCCCCGGCCCCGATCCCGAGGGCGATCACCGCGAGGTGGAGGCCGCTCGTGCCGCTGTTGACCGCCACCGCGTGGCGCGCCCCCGTGTAGGCGGCGATCGCCTCCTCGAAGGCCGGCCCCGTCGGCCCCAGGCTCAGGATGTCGGTACGGAGGACCCGGGAGACCGCGTCGAAGTCGGTCTCGTCGAGGTCGGGGCGGGAGAGCGGGATCCGGATGTCCAACGGGGGTTCTCCTGAAAAAGGGCCGGAATCGGCAGATCCTAGCACGCCCGTATTGGGACGGATTCGAGGCATGCCGACGGCGCCGCAACCATCCAATAATTACAGCCAGCCGGTAGGAATTACAGATCCGTACCCGAGCGTACGTCGAAGGACCCGGTCAGGGCCCGGTTCCGCTTCGCGGCTCGTTCCTAACTCATGGAAATAGGGGGACTTAGGAAATCGCGTCGGCATTGTCGGCACGGCCGGCCTCCTGGCACCCACCTTGCCCTGCAGGGCTCCGAGCGCCTCCCCCGGGGCGCCAAGGACCGGACCGAAAAGGAGACCGACGGATGCGACGCTTCCCCCCGCGCATCGCCGTGATCGCCGGCACCGCTTTCCTCCTCGCCGCGGCGCTCCCCGCCGCCGCGGGGACGATCTCGATCGCCTGGGACCCCGTTCCCGGAGCGAACGGCTATCGCGTTTACTACGGGACGCAGTCAGGGGTGTACGGATCGAATCCCCTTCAAACGTCCTCCACGAGCGCGACCCTCCAGAATCTCCAGGACTGCACGACCTGGTACGTCGCGGTCAAGGCGTACAACTCCGCCGGCGAGTCCGACCAGTTCTCCCAGGAGATCGCCGGCTGGCCGCGTCCGGTGGTCACCGCGGCGACCCCTTCGTCCGCGAAGCAGGGGGACCAGCTCGTCATCGAGCTCACGGGCACGAACTTCCAGAACGGCGCGGTGATCGAGTTCGACAACCCCCATGTCCGCCTCGCCTCGACCCAGGTTCTCGCGTGCGGCCGGATGCAGGTGCTCGCGACGGTCGAACCGACCGCGGCGAACGTGAGGCCCGCGGGAATCGGGGCGATCGACGTCACCGTCGCGAACCCCGACGACGTCTTCGGACAGAAGTCGGACGCCTTCACGGTGGTCGTCAACCCGGCCCGCTTCGACGTGAATCAATCCGACACGGCGACGCGGAACCGCCTCGACGGCAAGGACACCGTCTGGATGGCCCGGATGTTCGGCGGGAACGAGGGCACCGCCCTTTACGATCCCGACTTCGATTTCGACGGGGACGGCTGGGTTGACGGGCAGGATCTGGCTTATCTTGCCAGCAACATGGGGCGTTGCTGGGACGGCGCGGGCTGGGCGGTTTCAGCCTGTCCCGCCAACCTCCGCTGAACCGAGAGGGGAATTCCATGGGGCGCTTTTCGACCGCGTGTTCGTTCGCTCTCCTCGCCGTCGCGACCGCCTGCGGAGGCGGAGGAGGCGGCGATTCCTCGGGCGGGGTGACGACCCCTCCGCTCCTCGCAGCCTTCGTCGCCGACGAGCCGTCTCCCGGCTCGAACACGGTCGCCATGGCGGAAGGTTCGAAGAGCGGGGACTCGGTCACGGTCCACGTCAACGTCTCGCAGACGACGGGGCTTTACGCCGCGGCCTTCGACGTGACTTTCGACTCGACGAAGCTGACCTATCTCGGCCATTCCGCCGGCACCGTCTTCGAGCAGGGGAGCCACACCCCGACCTACCAGGTCGAGAACCCGGTCGCGGGGCGCGTCGTGGCCGGAGTCTCCAGGAACGGGAACGTCGGTACGGTGAACGTCTCGACGCCCGCACCGATGATCCGCCTCAGCTTCCGGGTCAAGGAGGTGGGGAGCTTCCGCCTGACCTTCGAGAACGCGGCGCTCTTCGACGGGCAGACACCGCCGCAGTCGAAGGCCGGTATCACCTGGGAAACCGGCGTCGTCACGGGGCAACGGTAGCGACATTCCCGCCCGCCTTGCCTCGGGGCGATCGGTGCCTAGATTTTGTCGCGGGCGCCGGAGGTAAGGCCGGCGAAGGGTCGATCGATCGCGGGTGGGGAGGGGCTCGGCGCGTGAAGTCTCCGGTTCGACGTGTGGCGGAACCCCTTCCGGACGGACAGGGAACGGGGGCATTCCACCGCCGGCTGATCGAGGGGATGCGCTGCGGCATCCTGACGATCGATCGGGCCGGGACGGTCGTGATGCTCAACGACCACGCCCGGCAGATCCTCGAACTCGAACCCGGGACACGCGAGGGGGCCTCCGTCGAGGAGGTCCTCGCCGGTCACCCGCAACTCGCCCAGATCCTCCGCGAGTCGTTCGCGATGGCGAGCCTGCCGAACCGCGCCGAGATCGACGTGCGAAGTCGATCCGATTGCGGGAAGACGATCGGGTTCACCCTGTCGCTCGTCCGCGCGGAAGACGGCTCCGTGGAGGGTGCTGCGATCTTCTTCAAGGATCTCACCCACGTCGAGCACAAGGAGGAGCAGGAGCGGCTCAAAGACCGGCTCGCGGCGCTCGGGCAGATGGCCGCGAATCTCGCGCACGAGATCCGGAACCCGCTCGCCTCGATCGAGGTCTCCTGCTCGCTCCTGAAGCGGAGGATGGGGGCGCAAGGGGCCGAGCGCGATCTCCTCGAGAAGATCATCGCGGAAGTCCGCCGCCTCAACCGGACGATCACGTCGAGCCTGGAGTTCGTCCGTCCGGTGTCGCTCAACCTCTCCGAGGCTCGGCTCACCGACGTGCTCGACGAGGCGCTCGCGACCGCCGTCGGACGGTGCGGGCGGCCGGGGATCCGCGTCGTCCGCGCGTACGGCGCCGACCCGGGCGAGATGCTCATGGACCGCGGCCAACTGCGCCAGGTCTTCGAGAACCTCTTTCTCAACGCGATGGAGGCGATGGGAGACGAGGGGACGCTCTCGGTCGAGACCGGATCGGTGCCGGCCCCTGCAGGACCGACCGTGCCGTACCGGCCGGCGGGCCCCGCGCCCGCCGACCCTTGGACGGGATTCGATCGCTACGCCGTGGTCCGTGTCGCCGACACCGGATGCGGGATCGCGGAGGAGCACGCCGACAAGCTCTTCTATCCGTTCTTCACCACCAAGAAGCAGGGGTCCGGGGTGGGCCTCGCGATGGCCCGGAAGATCGTGGACTCCCACCGCGGACTCATCGACGTACACAGCCGGAAGGGAGAGGGGACGGTCTTCACCGTCCGCCTGCCGGTCGCCGTGCGGACGCTCGAGGGGGCAATTCGATGAAGAAGATTCTCGTGGCCGAGGACGAGCCGACCCTCCGCGAAGGGATCGCCACGGCGTTCCGCGAGCGGGGCTGGGAGGTCACCGAGGCCCCGGACGGCACCGAGGCGGTCCGCCACCTCGAGGAGGAGGTCTTCGACGTCCTCGTCACCGACTACAAGATGCCCGAGCGCAGCGGGCTCGACGTCCTCAAGCGCTGCAAGATGATCAACGACGGGACGGTCGGGATCATGATGACCGCCTACGGGACGGTCGAGTCGGCGGTCGAGGCGATGAAGGCGGGGGCTCACGACTACGTGCTCAAGCCGTTCGACCTCGAAGAACTCGAGCTGAAGGTCGAAAAGGCGCTCGAGCACCGGAGGCTCCTCGCCCGGCTCCAGGCCCAGGACCGAAACTCCCTGGTTCCCTCGTTCGAGAACATCGTGGGGGAGAGTCCCCAGATGAAAGAGATCTTCCGCACGATCGAGAAGGTCGCACGGTCGAACGCCACCGTCCTGATCCTCGGGGAGACGGGGGTCGGGAAGGAACTCGTCGCCGAGGCGCTCCACCGGAACTCGAGCCGCGCGCACCGATCGTTCGTGAAGATGAACTGTGCGGCTCTGCACGAGAACCTCCTCGAGTCGGAACTCTTCGGCCACGAGCGCGGGGCCTACACCGGAGCCGATCGGCAGCGGATCGGGCGGTTCGAGCTCGCGAACGAGGGGACCCTGTTCCTCGATGAGATCGGGAACATGACGGCGTCGACGCAGACGAAGGTGCTGCGCGTCCTCCAGGAGCGCGAGTTCGAGCGGCTCGGAGGCTCGCGCACCGTCAAGGTCGACGTGCGCCTCGTCGCCGCCACCAACAAGAACCTCGAGGACGCGATCCAGCGCGGCGAGTTCCGCGAGGACCTCTACTATCGGCTCAACGTCGTGACGATCACCGTTCCGCCGCTCCGGGAGCGGAAGGAAGACATCGTCCCCCTCGCGACCCATTTCATCGAGAGGTTCGGGCGGGAACTGCACAAGGACGTCCGCGGCCTCGACCCGAGCGCCGTCCGGGCGCTGAAGCGTCACACCTGGCCGGGGAACATCCGCGAGCTCGAAAACGCCGTCGAGCGGGCCGTGCTGATGGCCGAGGGGCGCTACGTCACCGAGGAGGACCTGCACGTCGGGTCGGAGAATCGCGCCGGGGGCGGCGACAACGTCGCGTCGCTCAACCTGCGTCTCCCGCCGAACGGTATTCCCCTCGACGAGCTGGAGCGGCAGGCGATCCTCGAGGCGCTCCGCATCAGCAACTGGGTCCAGAAGGACGCCGCGCAGTTCCTCGGGATCTCGTCGCGCGTCATGAACTACAAGGTCGCGAAGTACGAGATCAAGAACCCGAGGTGGACGAAGAACAAGCAAGTGGGATGACGCCGGGGACTGGCTCCGCCCGAGGGGCGGTGCCTGTCCCCCTTCCCTGAGCCGGGGACTGGCTCCGCCCGAGGGGCGGTGCCTGTCCCCCTTCCCTGAGCCGGGGATTGGCTCCGCCCGAGGGGCGGTGCCTGTCCCCCTTCCCTAAAGGCCTCGTCTGAGCAGTCGCAGCACCCGGCCCCTCGCCCGTAACTCGATCTGCCGCACGCGCTCGCGCGTCATCCCCAGCTCGTCCCCGATCTGCTGGAGTGTGCGGGGTGGCGACCCGTCGAGTCCGTAGTGGGCGGTCAAGACCCGTCGCTCCTGCGCGGGCAGTTTCCCCAGGATTCTCCGGAGCGCTCCCTCCATCTGTTGGTCGACCGCGTGGGTCTCGGGATCGGGAGCGCGCTCCGAAGTCGCCGACTCCTGGCCCCGTCGCGGGCCTGCCCCCGGCGCGGCGCCGCCGTCGAGGGAGAGGACCGCCCGCCGTAGCGAAGAGAAATCGTGCTCCGCGGAGCTGCGCATGTCGGGCGCGAACGCATCCGTGCCCGACATCGGGGCGAACCGCTGCCTCGCGCTCCTCCGGATCGCGCCGAGCATGAACTTCCGCACCCACCACACGGCGTAGGTCACGAAGCGCACCCCTCGCGAGGGGTCGAAACGGGCCGCGGCCTCGATCAGTCCGAGGTTTCCCTCGGAGATCAGGTCGTCGACCGAGACTCCCCGTCCCCGGTACTCGTGGCCGAGCTTGACCACGATGCGGAGGTTCGACTCGACGAGGCGCTCCCGCGCGGCCTTCGCCTCGGGCGATGCCGGATCGAGCCTCTGAAGGGTCGCGAGCCGGAACTCCCCGCTCCGCGTGAGGAGATCGATGCGGCGGATCCTCCGCAGGTACGCGGTCAGCGCATCCTGCCCGAGCGCGGTCTCTCCGGAGTCTTCACGCATGGCCGGGTCCCCCCTCCCAGGCCGGTCCGGTCGCCCGGTCGACCGCACCGCCGCAGTTTCGCGGCGGTCCGGTTCCCTGTCAAGCCGCGTGGTGTACGATTCGCGGGCTCCACGCGAACGGAGGGACCGTGTCCAAGCGGGTTGACTGGCACACCTACTTCATGAACATCGCGCGGCAGGCCGCCACGCGATCGACCTGCGACCGGAAGAACGTGGGCGCGGTCATCGTGCGAGACAAGACGATCCTCTCGACGGGGTACAACGGATCGATCCGGGGGATGCCGCACTGCGACGAGGTCGGCCACCTCATGGAGAACGGCCACTGCGTGGCGACGGTGCACGCCGAGGCGAACGCGATCATCCAGGCGGCGAAGAACGGCGTCCGAATCGACGGCGCCGAGCTGTACACGACCGCCTCCCCCTGCTGGAACTGCTTCAAACTGATCGCAAACGCGGGGATCCGCGAGATCTACTACGGCGAATTCTACCGGGACACGCGGAGCATCGAGGTGGCGAGACAGCTCGGGATTCGTCTGATCGACCTGAGCGACACCGGGACGAACGGCGCATGAAAAAAGGGCCGGCGCCTGAGCGCCGGCCCTCCTCGTGACGGCCTGAGATCTGTTGCCTGTTTACTTCTTGGCAGCCTTCTTCTTGGCGACTTTCTTCTTCGCGACCTTCTTCTTGGCGGCCTTCTTCTTGGTGGCCATCGTGTCGGACTCCTTGCCTCTCCCGTGCATTCGTTCGAGCCCGTGGCCGGGAGTTCCTGGGCTCAAGATCTGGGGACCTCCCCAAATCGCCACCCAATATATAGGGTGGTGAATCTGTGTCAAGAAAAAGCGACGACCCGGGTCGCAGTCAGGAGGGGGCGGCGGCCGATGCGGAGGCTCCTCGCAGGAGCGCAGCGAGGCCGTTCTTGTCGACGGCCTTCGCGAGCGCCTCGTCCGCAGTCACGATTCCCTTGCGGACGAGGTCGGCGAGCGCGTCGTTGAGCAGCACCATCCCGTGCTTCTTGCCGGTTTGCATGATGCTCGGGATCTGGAACGTCTTTCCCTCGCGGATCAGGTTCGCGATCGCGGGGATCCCGATCAGGATCTCCATGACCGCCACCCGGCCCCCTTCCTTCCGGCGGAGGAGGTTTTGCGAGACGACCCCCCGGAGCGATTCGGAGAGCATCACGCGGATCTGTGACTGACGGTCAGCCGGGAACTGGTCGATGATCCGGTCGACGGTCGAAGGCGCGGTGGAGGTGTGGAGCGTCCCGAAGACGAGGTGGCCGGTCTCCGCCGTCTCGATCGCGATCGCGATCGTCTCGAGGTCGCGCATCTCGCCGACGAGGACGATGTCGGGGTCCTCGCGGAGCGCCGCGCGCAGGGCCTGCTTGAAGTCACGGGTGTGGAGCCCGACCTGCCTCTGGTTGATGAGACACTTCCGGTTCTCGTGCACGAACTCGATCGGGTCCTCGATCGTGATGATGTGGTCGGTGCGCGTACGGTTCACGTGGTCGACCAGCGCAGCGAGGGTGGTCGACTTTCCCGACCCGGTCGGACCGGTCACGAGGACGAGCCCTTTCGGCAGCGCGCAGAGATCGAGAAGCGACTGCGGCAGGTTGAGGTCGGCGGCGGAGGGGATCTTGCTCGGGATCACGCGGAAGACCGCACCGAGCCCCTTCCGATCCTGAAAGATGTTGCAGCGGAAGCGGGCGAGCCCTGGGATCTCGTAGGCGAAGTCGGAGTCGCTCGTCTCCTCGAATGCCTGCTTGTTCCCGGGAGGGACGATCGGATAGATGAGCCGGGCCGCCTGTTCGGGGGTCAGCGGCTTTTCCCCCTCGAGCTTTCCCATCTCGCCGTGAAGGCGGACCATCGGCACCTCTCCGGTGCTCAGATGGAGGTCGCTCGCCCCCGATTCGACGAGCCGCGCAAGGTAGCGCTCGATCTCCGGGGCCCCCTCGCGCGCGGGGGCCGGTCTCTCGGCTCCGGTCCCGGCCGCCGGGGCGATCCGGACCCGGATTCCTCCATCGCCCGATTCGGTGCGGCAGGTGAAGGCACGGCCGTCCGGCGTCGCGTAGACGAACTCCGACGGACCCCCGTCCCGACCCGGCACGACGGGTTTGCCGGACAGTTCGCCGACGAGCGTGAGGATCTGGGCACGGGAAAGGACGGCCTGCGAGACCGGACGATCTCCCTGCGGGAACCGGAACGTCGGTCGCCCCCCTTCGGCGAGCTCGAGGCTGCCCGCGCCCCGGTCGACGAGGGCGCGCAGCATCGGGTCGAGCTGGGCCAATCGGTTTCCCTCCCTCGGTCGTCCGGAATATGGGTCCTGAGGAGGCCCGATTCAAACCAACGTGGCCGCGAGGTTGTGGGCGGGGACGGTCCGCCTTCGGACGGGCCGTCCGGGCAGCCGGACCGTCCGAGGACGCGGAAATGGAGCGCAAGTCGGCGATTCCGTGCAACGTGGCCGCGAGATTGTGGGTTGGGGCGTGCGCGTTCCCCGCGCTTTCCGCCTGCCGGTCGCCGGCGAATCGGGTCGCGATCGGCCGGGCCGAAGTTGCGTTGGGTCCTCCGGGTACCGGTCCCGCCCCGTCCCGAAAGCGCGGTCTCGGGTCGGTTGCCACGGGCGTGGCGCTGGAACTGTCACACCCACCGCAACTTCGGCCTCCTGCGCGGCGCGAGTCCTCCCCACCCTTCGCGCCACCTCGAGCGTTCCATCCCCCAACAACCTCGCGGCCACGTTGGATTCCGTGCAACGTGGCCGCGAGATTGTGGGTTGGGGCGTGCGCGTTCCCCGCGCTTTCCGCCTGCCGGTCGCCGGCGAATCGGGTCGCGATCGGCCGGGCCGAAGTTGCGTTGGGTCCTCCGGGTACCGGTCCCGCCCCGTCCCGAAAGCGCGGTCTCGGGTCGGTTGCCACGGGCGTGGCGCTGGAACTGTCACACCCACCGCAACTTCGGCCTCCTGCGCGGCGCGAGTCCTCCCCACCCTTCGCGCCACCTCGAGCGTTCCATCCCCCAACAACCTCGCGGCCACGTTGATTTGCCTCCAACGTGGCCGCGAGATTGTGGGTTGGGGCGTGCGCGTTCCCCGCGCTTTCCGCCTGCCGGTCGCCGGCGAATCGGGTCGCGATCGGCCGGGCCGAAGTTGCGTTGGGTCCTCCGGGTACCGGTCCCGCCCCGTCCCGAAAGCGCGGTCTCGGGTCGGTTGCCACGGGCGTGGCGCTGGAACTGTCACACCCACCGCAACTTCGGCCTCCTGCGCGGCGCGAGTCCTCCCCACCCTTCGCGCCACCTCGAGCGTTCCATCCCCCAACAACCTCGCGGCCACGTTGATTTGCCTCTCCAGCGGGGGCGTGCGACGATCGCAAGCGATGACCGTCCCGAAGTCGGCATGGACCCTTTTCATCGTCGCCGCGCTCCCGCTCTCCGCGCTCGCCGTCGAAGCCCCGGCGGCCCCGAAAGCCGCGGAGGCGCTTCCGGAGGGATGGTACGCAGTCGTCGACACGTCGAAGGGGACGTTCACGGTCCGTCTTCTCGTCGAGCAGGCCCCTCAGACGGTCGCCCATTTCGCCGCCTTCGCCGAAGGCCGGCTCGAATGGGTCGACACCGAGACCGGCCGCACCCGAAAGGAGCCGTACTACGACGGCGTCCTCGTCCACAAGATCGCGACCGGAGAGCGGATCGAGGCGGGGGACCGCACGGGGACCGGCCGCGGGTATCCGCTCGTCTACGTCCCCCTCGAGAGGGGGCCGGTCGACTTCACCTACCCGTATCGCATGGGGATGACGCGGTCGGGAGGAGGGAAGATCAGCGCCGCGCTCTTCTTCGTGACCCGCACCGCGCAGCCCTACCTCAACGCGAGATTCCCCTGCTTCGGGGTGGTGGTGGACGGGAAGGAGACGGTTGACGCGATCTGTGCGACCCCGGTCGACCGGGAGGGCCGGCCGGGAGCCCCGGTGGAGATCCGCTCGATCCGAATCTCGAAGTCGGGGAGCCCGCCGCCGATTCCGGAGCCCGTCCCGTACACCCCCGAGCGGATCACGTTCGGGCGGTCGGCTCCTTGACCGGAAGAGCGGGGAACTCGAGGACGAAGCGGGACCCTTTCCCCAGCTCCGACTCGACGCGTACGGTTCCGCCGTGGAGCAGCATCAGGTGCTTCACGATCGACAGGCCGAGCCCCGTGCCCCCGACCTCGCGGGCGCGTGCCTTGTCGACCCGGTAGAACCGCTGGAAGATCCGCTCGTGGCTGTCCGCCGGGATGCCGGGGCCGTTGTCCGTCACGGCGAGGAAAGGCCGTCCGCCTTCGTGCCCGCCCTCGACGCGCACCCATCCGCCGGTCCTGTTGAACTTGATCGCGTTGTCGAGGAGGTTGACGAGGATCTGCTCGAGACGCCGACGGTCGGCGCGCAGAAGGAAGCCGGGAGGGACCTCGACGCGCACCTCGACCCCCGAGGCGGCGCGCCGGGGCTCGAGATGGGCGGCGACTTCCCGGGCCACCTCGCGGGCGTCGATCTCCCGGAGTTCGAGGGCGACGGCGCCGGTCTCGATCTGCGAGAGATCGGTGAGGTCGTCGATCAGTTCTTCCATCCGTTCGACGTTCTTCCGGACGATGCCGAGAAAGCGAAGGCTCGACGCACGGTCCTCGAGTCCGTCCTCGAGGAGGGTCTCGATGAAGGCCTTGATCGAGGTGAGCGGGGTGCGGAGCTCGTGCGAGACGTTCGAGACGAAGTCGCGGCGGACCCGTTCGAGCGCCTCGAGCCGGGTGATGTCGAAGAAGAGGACGATCGCGCCGGACTCTTTCTCCCCGGGGCGCTCCGCGAAAGGGGTGACGTGGACTTCGAAGGTCCGCCCCGACCCTGGCGGGTGCTGGAGCACCAGTTCGCGGACTTCGCGGCCGGTCTGGATCGCCTGCTCGAGCTCCCGGATCACCGCCGGGCTTCTGACGATTTCCGCGAGGAGATGATCGGTCGGGTCCTGGCCCCCGCAGAAGATCTGCCGGAACGCGTCGTTCGCAAGGCGGATCTTCCGGTCGGGGCCGGTCCAGATGAGCCCCTCCCGCATCCCCGCGAGGACGGTAAGGGCGAGGCGCCGGCCGTCCTCCGACTCCCCGATCTTCACGACGAGCGCGTCGCGCATCCGGCGGAGGGCGTCGGCGAGGTCGTCGGCTTGGTCGTCCCGGAACGAGGGGATCTCGACGTCGAGGCGGCCCGAGGCGACCTTCCCCGCGACTTCCGTCAACCGCGTCACCGGGCAGGAAAGACGCCGCAGGAGGATCCATGCCGCCGCCGCCGGGAGCGCCGCCGAGACGAGCGCCGCGGCGAGGAGCGGGGCGAAGGAGCCCGGCCCGCCGAGGGCGAGACGGACCGCGACGGCGACGGCCGCGCCGCCGATGGCCGCCGCCGCGGCGAGGAGCGCGGCCGATCGACCGTGTGCGCTCAAGCCGGCCGCTTCCAACGGTAGCCGACGCCGACGACGGTCTCGATCCGCTCCTCCGCAGCCTCCCCGAGTTTCTTGCGGAGGCGGCGGATGTGCACGTCGACCGTGCGGGTCTCGCCGGGGTAGTCGTACCCCCAGACCCCCTCGAGGAGCCGCTCACGGGTCAGCACCCGGCCCCGATGCCGCATCATCTCGACGAGCAGGTCGAACTCCTTCCGGGTCAGGACCGCTTCCTTCGCGTCCACGTGGACGCGGCGCGCGGCGAGATCGACCCGGATCGGTCCGTCGGCGAGCTGTTCCGGCGCTCCCTCGGCCCGCTCGGTCCGGCGCAGCACCGCCCGGACCCTGGCGACGACCTCCTTCACCGAAAACGGCTTGGTGACGTAGTCGTCGGCGCCGAGATCGAGCCCGCGGACGCGGTCCGCCTCTTCGACGCGCGCGGTCAACATGATCACCGAGACCCCGGCCGTCGCCGGCTCCTTCCGGATCCGTCGGCAGACCTCGGTGCCGTCCAAGCCGGGGAGACTCAGGTCGAGGAGGACGAGGTTCGGGACGGGGGGGGACAGGGCCGCGCGGAGGCCCTCGGTCCCGTCGGCGGCGACGGAGACCGAGTGGTCGCCCTCCCGCTCGAGGATGTGCTTGAGCGAGAGCGCGATGTCCGAGTCGTCCTCGATGATCAGGATGCGCGCCATGGTCAGGCTTCGTGCGCTCGGTCTCCGGAGGAGAGGTACGGGTGCTTGATCACCCGGCCCTCGGTCATGTAGACCACCTGCTCGCAAATGTTCGTCGCCTGGTCGCCGATCCGCTCGAACGACTTCGCGACGAAGATCAGGCGGAGGGCCCGGGTGATCGTCTTGGGGTCCTCCATCATGTAGGAGAGGAGTTCCCGGAAGACCTGCTCCATCCGGGCGTCGAGCGTGTCGTCCATCCGGATCACCGCGCGGGCCGAGTCGGGGTCGCGCTGGACGAAGGCGTCGAGCGCGCCCCGGACCATCTCCTGCGCCTTGCGCGCCATGACGGGGATGTCGACGAGGGGCTTCAACTGGGGCTCCTCGTTCAGCTCGAGGGCGCGCTCGCAGATGTTGACCGCCAGGTCGGCGATCCGTTCGAGATCGGTCGTGATCTTCATGGCCGTCGTCACGAACCGGAGGTCCCTTGCGAACGGCTGCTGCAGGGCGAGGATGCTCGTGCAGATCTGGTCGATCTCGAGCTCCAGACGATCGACCCTCGCGTCTTCCGCGATCACGGCGCGGGCGAGGTCCGAGTCGCGGTCGACGAGCGCGGCGACGCACTTCCCGATCGCCTCCTCGACGAGCCCTCCCATGACCAGGATCTTCTCGGAGAGGATGTCGAGCTGCTCTTCGAAATGGCGCTGGAGCTTTTCCATGGACTCCTCGTCTATCCGAAGCGGCCCGTGATGTAGTCCTCGGTCTGCTTCTTCAGCGGGTTGACGAAGAGGCGCTCCGTCTCCCCGTACTCCACCAGGGTTCCGAGGTACAGGAACGCCGTCAGGTCCGACACGCGCGACGCCTGCTGCATGTTGTGGGTCACGATGACGAGGGTGTAGCGGTTCTTGAGCTCGAGCATCAGTTCCTCGACCTTCGCGGTCGCAATCGGATCGAGGGCGGAGCACGGCTCGTCGAGGAGAATCACCTCCGGCTCGACGGCGATCGCGCGGGCGATGCACAGGCGCTGCTGCTGGCCGCCCGAGAGCCCCAGGGCGCTCTCGTCGAGCCGGTCCTTGACTTCGTCCCAAAGGGCGGCCCCCTGGAGGCTCTTCTCGACGATCGGGTCGAGGTCCTTCTTCCGGTTGATCCCCTGGATCCTGCACCCGAAGGCGACGTTCTCGTAGATCGACTTCGGGAAGGGGTTCGACTTCTGGAAGACCATCCCGATCCGGGCGCGCAGGGCGTTGACGTCCAGGGCGGGGTCGTGGATGTTTCCCCCCTCGAAGCGGATCGTGCCCGCGATCCGGACCCCTTCGACAAGGTCGTTGAGCCGGTTGAAACAGCGCAGGAGCGTGGACTTTCCGCAACCCGAGGGGCCGATGAAGGCGGTGATCTTCCTGGCGGGGATGCGGAGCGAGATGTCGCGCAAGGCCTGGGACGACCCGTACCAGAGAGAGAGGAGGTCGACCTCGAGGATCGGGTCCTTCACCTCCGGATGGACGGCGGGGTCGAGGGGGGCCGTCATCGGTTCCTCCCGGGAGGGGCGCTCGGAGTTCACCACGGACATCGTCTCCATCCTCTCATACCGCGCCCGACGCGTACTTGCGGTGCAGGCGGTTCCGGACCGCGATCGCGACCAGATTGATGACCGTCACCACGGCGATCAGGAGGAGCGCGGTGGCGAAGACGAGCGGTTTGGTCGCCTCCACGTTGGGGCTCTGGAAGCCGAGGTCGTAGATGTGGAAGCCGAGGTGCATGAACTTCCGCTCCAGGTGGAGGAAGGGGAAGTGGTGGTCGAGCGGAAGGCTCGGGGCGAGCTTGACCATCCCCACGATCATCAGGGGGGCGACCTCCCCTGCGGCGCGGGCCATCGCGAGGATCGTCCCGGTCAGGATCCCCGGGGCCGCGGCAGGAATCACGACCTTCCAGGTCGTCTCGAACTTGGTCGCTCCGAGGGCGAGGGATCCCTCGCGGACGATCCGCGGGACCGCCGCCAGTCCTTCCTCGGTCGCGACGATCACGACCGGCACGGTCAGGAGGGCGAGGGTGAGGCTCGCCCACAGGATTCCTCCGGTTCCGTAGGTCGGGCTCGGGAGGCGCTCGGGGAAGAACAGGGTGTCGATCGAGCCGCCGATCAGGTACACGAAGAAGCCGAGGCCGAAGACGCCGAACACGATCGACGGGACCCCCGCGAGGTTGTTCACCGCGATGCGGACCATCCGGACGACGAACCCTTGCCTTGCGTACTCCCGGAGGTAGAGGGCGGCGAGCACGCCGAGCGGGACGACCGCCACCGACATCAGGAAGACCATGAGCACGGTGCCGAAGATCGCCGGGAAGATCCCTCCCTCCGTGTTCGACTCGCGCGGCGCGCCGAGGAGGAACTCCCGGAGGCGGTCGAGATAGAGACCGAGCCGGGCGGGAAGGCTCATCCCGTTGGGTCGGATCGCGCGGACGATGCTGCCGACGGGGAGGGTCCGGGTCGAGCCGTCCGCCGCTTCGAGCCGCACCGTCTCGAGCCGCCACTCGTCCCGGAGAGCGTCGAGCCGGGCGATCAGGGTCTCGTATTCCGCCTCCGTCGAGGCGATGCGGGAGTCGATCTCCGCGCGACGGGCGTCGGACGCCGCCTTCTTCCGCTCGAGCCGAAGCCGCTCGAGCTCGTAGTTCACGTCGCCGATCTCGCCCTTCTCGAAGCGCATGATCCGGCGGAATTGGGCCTCCTTCTGCTTCCGCAGCGCTGGGAGGGTCCGCCAGACCTCTTGCGGGCCGCTCGCGAGAACCTCGTCCCCCTTCCGGATCTCGAGTAGCCGGCCGTAGAAGTTCCCCCACTCGAGCCGCTCGAGCAGGACGAGATCCTCGGGTTCGGCGCGCGCGACGACGCGGGAGGCGTCGACCCAGCGGAAATCGATTCCGAAGAAATCGCGGTTCCCGGTCTTGAGCTGGATCCGGCTCTCCTCGCGGGAGACCCCTCCCGCCGAGATCAGCGCGACCGATTCTTCCGTCTGGATCTCCCCGATCACCTTGGTCCCATCCTCGAAGGTGAGCTCGGTGACGCGGTCCTGCCAGAAGTAGCCGAGCCCGTGCCAGGACAGGAGGGCCAGCAGGCCGACGATCAGGAGGAGGTTGAGCGCGAGCGCTCCCCCGCACAGGTACGTGAGCGAGGTGCCGACCCCGTCGCTCGAGGCTCGAGATCTGAGGCCAGGCATTCCGTGCCCCTTCAGAGGTTCGAGTACTTGCTGCGGAGCCGCTGGCGGACCAGCTCCGCCGCGGTGTTCACGATGAAGGTCATCACGAAGAGCAGCAGCGCCGCGAGGAACAGGGTGCGGTAGAGAGTCCCGCCCTGAGGGGCCTCCGGGATTTCGACCGCGATGTTGGCGGAGAGGGTCCGGAAGCCGTTGAACGGGCTCCAGTCCATGATCGGCGTGTTCCCCGTCGCCATCAGGACGATCATCGTCTCGCCCACCGCGCGGCCGAATCCGACCATGACGGCGGCGAAGATGCCGGGGCTCGCCGTCGGGACCACGATCCGTGCGACCGTCTGCCAGTTCGTCGCCCCGAGCGCGAGCGCGCCGGAAGTCAGGTTCCGCGGGACGTTCGAGAGGGCGTCCTCCGCGATCGCGAAGATGATCGGGATGACCGCGAACCCCATCGCGAGCCCGACCACGACGGCGTTGCGCTGGTCGTAACGCATCCCCGCGTTCTCGAAGAGCCACGTCTGGAAGTCCCCCGCGAAGGCCGACGCGGCGAACGGCTCGTTGAGCGCCACGCAGACGGCCGCGCCGAGGACGAGCGCGCCCGCGAACAGGGCGGTCTCGCTCCCCTCCGGAAAGCGCCCGCGCACCCCGCGAGGGACCGCGCTCCACCCCCAGCCGGCGACGAGAACAGACGACGGGAGCACGATTCCCATCAGGAGCAGGGCGGGGAAGATCGCCTCGACGCGCGGGGCGAGCCAGAGTCCGGCGAGGAAGCCGAGAACCACGCTCGGAAGCGCCGCCATGATCTCGACCGTCGGCTTCACGATCCGCTTGAGGTTCGGGTGCATGAACTGAGATGCGTAGACGGCGGCGAGGACGCCGAGGGGGAACGCGAGGAGCATCGAAAAGAAGGTCCCCTTGAGCGTGCCGAACAGGAGCGGGGTGAGACTGAGCTTCGGCTCGAAATCGTCGGTGCCGCCCGTACTCTGCCACACGAACTCGGGCTTATCGGATCCCTCGTACCAGACTCTTCCGAAAAGGGCGCGCCAGCTCACCTCGGGGTGCGGGGCGTCGATCGCGAACTCGACGAGCCGTCCTCCCCCCGCGACGAACGCGCCGTCCGCCTTCGGGGCGTAAGCGACCGCCGCCGCGGAGGGAACTCCGGCATCGCCCGTCCAGAGGACGCGTTCCGACGTGGAATAGTAGAGGCCGAGGCCCCCCTCCGCGTCGAGCGCCACGAATCCCTTGCCCCGCTGCGACGGCGCGAGCCCGCGGACCGCGGCGGTGAGGGGCGGGAAACTGCGGCTCTCCTCGAGGAGGCGGGAGCCGTCCTCCGCCTTCGCGAGAAACCAGACGTCGAGCCGGCCGTCCGCGTGACCGGCGACGACCGAGCGGTCGCCCAAGAGCAGCGTGAGGGCGGTGACGGCCGAGCCCGACGGCTTCGTCGCGTGGGCCGTCGCCGCCCCGTCGGCCGAGACCTCCCACCAGTGGAGACCCCCCGCGCGATCCCCCCCGAAGAGGTTCCGCCCCTCGGCGTCGAGCAGGAGAACGGAGAGCGGTCCCGGGTCGGGGAACTCCAGCCGCGCCTCCTCCTCCGTGACCTCTCCGGTCATCGCGTTCTCGTCACGGGTGCGCGCGACGACGGAGACCCGGCCGTCCGCCAGCTGCGCCGCCGCGAACACCGAGCCGTCGGCGCGGAGCCGGGTGGAGAACGCCCCGACGGAGGCGCCGGACGGATCGAGCGTCGTGACGACGGGTTGGCCCGCCTCCGCGGTCACCACGCGCCTGTCCTCCTCGAACGTCACCGACCAGCGGACGGGGAGATGGGCGACGCGCCCGTCCCCGAGATTGGCGGAGAACCCGGGCGCCCCGGGCACGGCGGCGACCGCGGTAAACGACAGAGGCGAACCACCCCCCGGATCGATCCAGGGGAGTTCGAGGAACACGCGGCCGTCGGCCGGGTCGACGACGCGCAGGCGGCCGTCGAGACCCGTGGCGGCGACGGCGGATCGGTGCTCGTCGGAAAGAAGCGCCGCGACCTCTCCGGAGATCGCGGCGGAGCGCACCGCCCCGACCCGGGCGGGCGCCGCGAGCGGAAGCACCTCGATCACGATGAACAGCAGGATTCCGAGGATTCCCGCGATGATGGCGAACCCGCCCGCGCGGACGATCCACGCCGCCGAACGGTCGGCGAGAAGGCGGCGCGGGGAGGTCCGGCGCGGACGCCGGTCGCCGCGCACGATCTCGCGCTCCGGGACGCTCGCTTCGGTCGGGACGGGTTCGCTCATCGCGTCGCCTCCGGATCCTACTGCAGCTTGGCCAACTCCTCCTCCACGACCTTGGCGGTGAGGGGAAGGTAACCGTCCTTGAGCACGTTGTCCTGCCCTTGGGACGAGAGGACGTATCGGAGGAACTCCCGGACCAGCGGATCGAGAGGCTTGTTGGGGGCCTTGTTGACGTAGATGTACAGGAAGCGCGACAGGGGGTACTTGCCGGAGTACACGTTCTCCGCCTCGTCGCTGTAGTACTCCCCTCCGTCCTTCGCCGCGATCTTCAGCGCCTTGACGTCGGACGTCTTGTACCCGATTCCGCTGTAGCCGATCCCGTACTTGTCGGCCGTGATCCCCTGGACGACCGCCGCGGAGCCCGGCTGCTCCTTCACCGTGTCCTTGAAGTCCCCCTTGTAGAGGGCGTGCTCCTTGAAGTAGCCGTAGGTCCCGGAGGCCGAGTTCCGGCCGTAGAGGCTCAGGGGGCGCGAGGCCCACTCCCCCTTCAGGCCGAGATCGCCCCAGGTGACGATGTCCGCGGGAGCGCCCCCCTTCCGGGATTTCGAGAAGATCGCGTCGACCTGCGGCAGGGTGAGCCGTTCGAGGGGGTTGTCCTTGTTGACGAAGACCGCGAGGCCGTCAACGGCGACTCGAATCGCGGTCGGCTTGTAACCGTACTTCTTCTCGAACTCGTCGATTTCGGTCGGCTTCATCGCGCGGCTCATGGGGCCGAGCTGGGCCGTTCCGGAAATGAGCGCGGGAGGGGCGGTCGACGACCCCTTCCCCTCGACCTGGGTCTTCACGTTCGGGTACTGCGACTTGAAGCCCTCGGTCCACAGGGCCATCAGGTTGTTCAAGGTGTCGGAACCGACCGAGCTCAGGCTCCCGGAGACGCCGCTCGTCTTCGCGTACGGCTTGATGCCGGGGTCGAGCCTGACGGTCTGGGCGAGAACGGTTCCGGCGACGAACGCGCCCAACGCCAAGGCGGCGGTCACCTGCATTCTTCGGTATCGGATCATCGGTTCACCTCCGTGTGCGGGGGTCAAAAGGCCAGCTGAGCCTGGATTCGGATCTGGTCGTCGGTGACGTCTTGCCCGGCCGCGTCCGGAAGACGGCCGCCGTTCGATCGACCGATCGCTTCGGGCTCGAAGTCGAGGCGGACGAGGTCGGCCTGGATCTTTAGGTTGTACTTCAGGATGTAGTACTGGACCCCGAAGCGGGTTTCGGTCGACCGCGCGTTCGAAGCGCCGGTGTCGCCGTCGACCATCGCGAAGCGGAGCCCCAGTTCGAGCTTCTGCGGGATCGCGGCCACGGCGATCTGGGCGTGCCAGCCTTCCTGGTCGAGGTCGGGGGCGGCCACAGGGTTCGCGAACTCGTTCGTCTGCACGAAGTACTCGGCGGTCGCGGCGAGGCGGTTCCAGCGCCAGGCGGCCTCGAAATTGACGGCCGTTTGATCGTCGGGGTCTTGGAAGATCCCGTCGTCTTTCGTGAACCGCGCCACTTCTCCCGTCCGGTAGGCGAGGCCGAAGTGGCAGTCGTGGCGCTCTCCCGCGTCGACCGTCCCCTCCACGAGTTCGAACTCGCCGAAGGGGTCGAACCAGACGCGGCCGACGAACAGAAGGCCCTGGTCCTCCTGGCGGATCGCGTCGCCCGAGCCGTTGAAGACTCCGGCGGCGTAGCCCAGCCGCTTCTTCTCGAGGAAGGTCCCGGTCACGGTCACTCCCTGGTCCCGAGCCGGCGCGAAGACGTTCGTGATCGACCGGTCGACGAACTGCTGCCGGGTGTCGGAGGTCAGCTCCTGCATGCTGAACGGGACCTTGTATTGGCCGGCCATCAGGTGCGCCCCGTCGAACTTGGCGAACCGAAGGTAGACGTCTTTGATCTTCGAGTCGTTGCTCCCCAAGGTCTCGGAGAGCTCGTACGTGATCGCGTACTTCAGCCAATTCCGGTACATCGTGCCCTTCATCTCGATTCGGGCGCGGCGGACCGAGAACGACGAGGAGTACCCATCCTCCACGCCGACACCGGTCCCCGAGTCGTCCGCGTCGTACCGTTCACGGTCGACGCCGCTGTAGAGGAGGTGCATGTAGCCTCCGAGGTGGAAACTCGTCTCTCCCGAGGAGACCGTGAGGCCCCCCTTCGAAACATCCACCTCGATCGTCTTCCTCTCCTTCTCCGCGAATGCCGCCGGTGCGCCCAGGAGAAGAGCGATCGCGATCGCGGCCGACAACCGTGGACTGCGCGCCAGCCCGTCGTTCATGAGCGGTTCCCTCCGTGGCGGGAGGCGCAGTGGAGTCGACCACCTTGTCGCGAATGTAACGACCATGTGAACGCGGCGTTAAATCCGTCAAGGAAACGACACAAAGGGCCGTTCCGCCGGTCCTTCCCACGGGGTTTCCGCCGAATTCCACGAGAGGAGCGTAGATGCACCCCGTCACGAAGGCGTGACGCGGCCGTGACGAGCCGGAAGCAACGGTCGGCCAGGATGCCGCGGGCGGCGGTCGGTTCGATCCGATTCTTCACCGAACAGTCACCGGGTCTTCCGCGCTCCGTCGCCGGGCAGGGGTCCAATGCAGCCGACGAAACCCTACAAGCGTTCCCAAGGAGGAGAGGTCGTGAGGAAATACTTGGTCGCGACGATGGCGGTCGCGGGGCTGTGGCTCGCCGCAGCGGTGTCGGCCCATGCGCAGCTGATTCCGGACTGCGACGAGGTGGTCACCGCCGACATCACCACGAGCACCACGTGGACTGCGGACAAACAGTACTGTCTCGACAAGCAGATCTACGTGACGAACGGTGCCACGCTCACGATCGAGCCGGGCACGATCGTCCGCGGAGATCCCGAATCGGCCCCGGGAGCGAAAGATCCCGGCGCGCTCATCATCACGCGCGGGGCGAAAATCAAGGCCTTGGGGACCCTCCTGGCTCCCATCACCTTCACCGACCTCGACGACGACAACATCGGCTCGAGCCTCGGGACTCCGCCCTACGACAACCTTCAGGACGCCCGTGCGCTCACGTCGAACTGGGGCGGCCTGATACTCCTCGGATACGGGTACGTGGCGAACAACACGGCGGCCGGTCCCGACCCGACGCGGGAGTTCCAGATCGAGGGTCTCGACCCGAACGCGGGGAAGGGTCTCTACGGGAACTGCGCGGCGTTCCTCCCTGGCCCCTACGGCCGGAACTGCGACGACGGCGACAGCGGGGCGGTGACCTACACGTCGCTCCGCTACGGCGGGTTCGTGATCGGCGGCAACAACGAGATCAACGGCCTGACGCTCGGCGCGGTGGGCCGGGAGACCGACCTCGACTACATCGAGGTGGTCCAGAACAAGGACGACTGCGTCGAGTGGTTCGGCGGGGCGGCCAATCTGAAGCACTTCATCGGGGCGGCCTGCGGGGACGACGGCCTCGACTACGACGAGGGGTGGCGCGGGAAGGTCCAATACGCGTTCATCCTCCAGGGCCTTCCCGGTCCCGACAAGTCGGACAAGGGCGGGGAGCACGACGGGGGGAACGGGCCCGACACGAGTCTCCCGCGGACGACCCCCGTCTTCTACAACGTGACGATGGTGGGTCAGGGCCAGAAGACCTACACCGACCGTCTGAAGAACGCCGCACTGCACATTCGAGACAACGCCGGGGCGCGGTACTACAACAGCGCATTCCTCGATTTCGGCGGCGCGACGATGCTGGTCGAGGGGACGGGCACGAGCTGCCAGGGCGCCGGATCGTCCGGCGAGCGGTACAACACGAACTACGTGGCGGACGGGGTGTACTACCTCGCTCCGGACGAGGCGAACGACAAGGAGCTGTTCTTCTCGAACAACTCGTGGTGGTGCGCGGGGTCGGAGTCGATTCCGAACCGGGTGCCGGGCGCGACGTGCAGCGTGACGACGACACAGGCCTGCTGCACGAACGCCGACTGCCCCGTGGGCGAGACCTGCGTGGATGAAGGCGTGACTTACGGCGGGGACACCGGGAAGATCCACCGGGGCCGGTCGTTCCTCGACGTGTTCTCGAACGCCTCGCTCGCGAACGAGTACCTGACCTGCGGTTCGGCCCTCCCGATCCGGGCTCTCGGACGCGAGGCCCTGCTCGACGCGAGCAAGCCGGATCCCGTCAATTCGATCGACCCGAGGCCGGCGACGGGTTCGCCTCTCCTCGCGAACGTGAAGGCCACGCCGGTCGACGGGTTCTTCGAGCCGGTCTCCTACCGGGGCGCTTTCGGGACGTCGAACTGGGCGGAAGGTTGGTCGACCCTCTCGAGGCTCGGATACTTCCCGCCGCGGACTCAGGTCAACGTCTCGGCCGACATCACCAGCAGCCAGACCTGGACCGCCGACAACGAGTACGTCCTCCAGAACCAGGTCTACGTGACGAACGGCGCCACGCTCACGATCGAGCCCGGGACGGTCGTCCGAAACGAGCCGGAGTCTTCCGCCGGCGCCAAGGACCCCGGTGCCCTCATCATCACCCGTGGGGCGAAGATCGTCGCCCGCGGCACTGCGGAAAAGCCGATCGTCTTCACCGACCTCGACGACGACAACGTGCGGGGCTTCCCGGGGACCGCTCCCTACGACAGCGCCGCAACCGCCCGTGCGCTCACGTCGAACTGGGGCGGCCTGATCCTCCTCGGATACGGGTACGTGGCGAACAACACGGCGGCCGGTCCCGACCCGACGCGGGAGTTCCAGATCGAGGGTCTCGACCCGAACGCGGGGAAGGGTCTCTACGGGAACTGCGCGGCGTTCCTCCCTGGCCCCTACGGCCGGAACTGCGACGACGGCGACAGCGGGGCGGTGACCTACACGTCGCTCCGCTACGGCGGGTTCGTGATCGGCGGCAACAACGAGATCAACGGCCTGACGCTCGGCGCGGTGGGCCGGGAGACCGACCTCGACTACATCGAGGTGGTCCAGAACAAGGACGACTGCGTCGAGTGGTTCGGCGGGGCGGCCAATCTGAAGCACTTCATCGGGGCGGCCTGCGGGGACGACGGCCTCGACTACGACGAGGGGTGGCGCGGGAAGGTCCAATACGCGTTCATCCTCCAGGGCCTTCCCGGTCCCGACAAGTCGGACAAGGGCGGGGAGCACGACGGGGGGAACGGGCCCGACACGAGTCTCCCGCGGACGACCCCCGTCTTCTACAACGTGACGATGGTGGGTCAGGGCCAGAAGACCTACACCGACCGTCTGAAGAACGCCGCACTGCACATTCGAGACAACGCCGGGGCGCGGTACTACAACAGCGCATTCCTCGATTTCGGCGGCGCGACGATGCTGGTCGAGGGGACGGGCACGAGCTGCCAGGGCGCCGGATCGTCCGGCGAGCGGTACAACACGAACTACGTGGCGGACGGGGTGTACTACCTCGCTCCGGACGAGGCGAACGACAAGGAGCTGTTCTTCTCGAACAACTCGTGGTGGTGCGCGGGGTCGGAGTCGATTCCGAACCGGGTGCCGGGCGCGACGTGCAGCGTGACGACGACACAGGCCTGCTGCACGAACGCCGACTGCCCCGTGGGCGAGACCTGCGTGGATGAAGGCGTGACTTACGGCGGGGACACCGGGAAGATCCACCGGGGCCGGTCGTTCCTCGACGTGTTCTCGAACGCCTCGCTCGCGAACGAGTACCTGACCTGCGGTTCGGCCCTTCCCATCCGAACGCTCGTCCGAGAAACGCTCGCCGACGCGACCAAGCCGAACCCGACGGTCGTGATCGACCCCAGGCCGTCCGACGGCAGCAGCCTCAAGACGAACGCGAAGGCGGCCCCGGTCGACGGCTTCTTCGAGCCGGCGTCCTACCGCGGAGCGTTCGCGAACCCGAACAACTGGGCGATCGGCTGGTCGACCCTGTCGCGGCTCGGGTACTTCCCCGTGTGCGACACCGTCAACTTCCCGAACGCCGTTCCGGACGAAGTCGAAGGGGTTTCCTTCGTGAGCAAGGACCTCTTCTCCTGGACCGGGCTCACGTTCAACAACCTCGGATACGACGTCGTCCGTTCGACCTCCGCGTCGGACTTCACCATCGCGACCTGTGTCGAGAAGAACGACGCGGACACCCAGGCGACGGACGCCACCGTTCCGGCGGCGGGTCAGGTCTTCCACTACCTCGTCCGTGGAAGCAATCCCTGCGGAAACGGAACCCTCGGCTACCGCTCGAACGGGGTCGAGCGGGTCGGGGTGGTCTGCCCGTAGTCCGCGGTTCGAACGATCGCTCCTCGGGGCGGCGGAGGCACGGTCGGCCTCCGCCGCCCTTTTTTTCGAGCGAGCGCGTTCGATCGATTTCAAGAATTCGTAACAGTCTCGAAACCCGACCGTGAAAGTATCCGTCGCCATGTTCGTCACGGAGCCCACCATGCGTCGTCGTTCGTTTCCAGCCGCCGTCGCGCTCTGCTTGACCGCCGCCGCCGCGGCCGTTCCGCCAGACCGGCCGCGCTCGGCCCTCGACTGGGGTTTCGCGTTCGCCTCCGCGATCGAGTCCGACGAGAAGGACCGCGCCCGCGCCCAAGAGGCGGTGGTGCTCGAGCGGGCGACGGCGGGGGACCCGGACGGGGCCGCCGTCGAGGCGGGGCGTGTCGAGGGCTGGCGGCAGGGCGTCGCCTACGCCGAGGTGGCCGCGGAGATGGCCCGGCGCGGCCGTCCCGACGACGCTCGCGTCCTCCTTGCGCAGGCGGAGGGGGTGCGCTCCCGGGCGGAAGGATGGCAGGGGCTCCGGGTCCAGTCGCACATCCTCTGGGCGCGCGCGCTCCTCGGGGATCCCGAGGTCTCGCAGGAGGCCGCCGCCGAGCTGGCCGCGTCCGACAAGCAATACTCCGGGAAGGCCGGGGCGGCGGCGGCGGTCACCCTCGCTCGCCACGGACGCGTCGACGACGCCCTCGCGGTCCTCGCGGGTGTCGACGCCGAGTTCGACCCGGAGTCGGCCTGGTGGAAATTCCACGGTCATGTCGAAGCCTCTCGCGTCGGGACACTTTCGAAGAAGGACCGAAGGAGGCTCCTCGACGGCGGGCGTGCCGCGGCCTCCGAGCTGGCCCCTTGGCAGCGCGCCGAGAACCTTCCGGTTCTCGCCGCCGAGTATCGCAAGGCGGGCCGCAAGCGGGATGCTCGGGCGTGCCTCGAAGAGGCGGAGACGATCGCGACCAAGATCTCCGATCGCGAACCGCTCAAGGGGCCCCTCGTCGCGGAGGTCGCGCGCGGATGGGCCGCCCAGGGGGACCCCGCCCGAGCCCGACGCCTGTTGGCGACCGCGGATCCGTCCGTCGACCGGGTTCCGGTGATCGAACAGCCGGCGGTCCTCGCCAACCTGGCCGGGGCTTGGAAAGCCGCGGGGGACGATACCCGGGCCGGGCGGCTGCTCGACGAAGCTCTGACGCGGGCCACGGCCCTCGAAAACGCCCGCCCGCGCGCCCTGGCCGTCGTCGAGATCTGCCGGGCGATGGCCCGCTTCGACCTCGATCTGACCCAGGATCGGGAGTCCCGGCTCGAACGGCTCCGCGACGGACTCGGGGACCCGTGGTGACACGTCGTCTCTGGCCGGTCGTCACGCTCGCCTTCTCGCTCTCCTTCGTCGGGCCGACGTTTTCCCAGGAGGGGGCGGTCGGCGCGCTGCGCGGGGTGGTGGTCGACCTCGATTACGGCGTCCCGCTCGCCGACGCACGCGTGACCGTCGTCGAGGCCGCGCAGAACCGGACGACCGGACCCGACGGGTCGTTCGTCTTCGACCGCCTTCCCGCCGGGACGTACACGGTCGTCTTCGCCAAGGACGGGTACGGGAGGGCGACGCGTACCGGAGTCGTCGTCACGCCGGGGAAGCTCTCCGAGATTCGTGCCGAATTGAGCCTCGAGGTGGTGGAGCTCGAGGAGATGGTCGTGACCGGCACCGACCTGCTCGAAGGGACCGAGATCGCTCTTCTCGAGGTGCGTGCCGACGCGGTCACCGTGCAGGACGCGGTTTCGGCGGAGCTGATCAGCAAGGCGGGAGTGGGCGACGCCGCGGGAGCCCTCCGGCTCGTCGTCGGAGCCTCGGTCGCCGACGGAAAGTACGCGACCGTGCGCGGGCTTTCGGACCGCTACACCGGGACGACGCTCAACGGCGTTCGCGTCCCGAGCGCCGACCCCAGGAAGCGCGCGGTCCAGATGGATCTCTTCCCGACCGGAACGATCGAGAGCGTCACGGTGACGAAGACCTTCACGCCCGACCTCCAAGGAGACTTCTCCGGAGGCGGCGTCGACATCGTGACCAAGACCATCCCCGAGGAACGGATCGCGAAGATCTCGGTCTCGGGGGAGTACTCGAACCTCGCGACAGGGGAAGACGCCTTCCTGACCTACCGTGGGGGCGGGGTCTCCTGGAGCGGCTTCGACAACGGCGATCGCGCACTCCCCGACGCGGCGAAGGCCCCGCCGACCGACACACCCGCCCCGGTGAACTACAGCCGGATCGACGACAACAGACCCGGGGGGACGCGAATCACGTCGGAGGAACTCGCGCGCAGGATCGCGATCGCGGAGCAGTACGACGCCTTCACGCGATCGTTCACTCCGGTGATCGGAACGTCCCGGGATGCACCCGGGGCGGGCTTCGGGCTGTCGGGGGTTTGGGGAGACCGGTGGGACACGACGAGCGGCCTCTTCGGCGCTCTCGCCGCCCTCACGTATTCCAGGAAGTACGACTTCTACGAAGGGGCCGTGAACGACCGCGTCGACGTGCAGGTCGACCCCGAGACGAACACGCCTCAATTCACGCGAACGGCTCGCGAGGACAGCCGGGGCACCGAGGAGCTTCTCATCGGGGCGCTCGGCACGCTCGACTGGGAGGTGGGGGACGACCACCACTACTCCGTCCGGTTCGTCGGGAACCAGAGCGCCGAGGACGAGGCGAGATTTCAGACCGAAGACCGCGGCACCACTCTCCAGAATCAGAGCCTCAAGTACACCCAGCGCAGCCTCGCGTCGCTTCAGGTGCACGGGGGCCATCGTTGGCCGGACCTTCTCGGGTCCTCGGGCGCGCGAGGGTTTTCCGGGCTCGAGGTCGACTGGTTCGCCGCCGGAAACCTCACGCGCCAGTACGAGCCGGACGTCCGCTTCTTCCGGAACGTGTTCGACCCGACGACGAACACCGCCTTCTTCGAGATCGGGGCGATACCGGACACGCTCAAGACGCGCCGCATCTTCCGCGACATCCACGAGCGGAGCGAGCAGGCGTCCCTGAATCTCGTGCTTCCCTTCACGCAGTGGAGCGACTCGGAGGGTCGTCTCAAGGCCGGCCTTTACCACGAAGGATCCACCCGCGAGTACGACCAGAACTCGTTCTTCTACGCGTTCCAGTTCAGCCAGCCGGCGTCGAACGAGCAGGCGTCGATCAACAACACGTACGGGAGCGCGGTTCTCTCGGGGCCCGACGCGCTCTGGACCGACTTTTTCCTGGCGCCGGAACGCATCGGGCTTTCGGAGAATCGCTGCGAGCCCCCGACGACGGCGTTCCAGAACCGCACCTGCGCCCAGCCGAGCCAGTTGCTCTGGTACGCGAACCGTCTCGCCGAGGACGTGATCTACGACGGCGACCAGACGATCCGGGCGGCCTACGCGATGGGCGACCTCCCCCTTTCCTCGAAGGTCCGTCTGGTCGGCGGGGCGCGCTGGGAGGGCACCGACATTTCGATCGTCCCGATCAACGAGGCGTTCGGCCGCGTGTCCGTCGCGTTCCGGAACGAGAACGGGACTTACGTGGTCGACCCGAACGTGCCGCAGGAAGAGGCGGTCGCCGACGTCTCCGATGCCTCCTGGCTCCCGTCGCTCGGCGTGGTGTGGGAGGTGGTGCCGCGCATGAACCTCCGCGCGTCGTGGAGTAGGACCCTCGCCCGCCCGACGTACCGCGAATTGGCGCCGGTCGGCACGGAAGAGTTCCTCGCGGGCGACTCCTTCCTCGGGAACCCGGACCTGCGCCTGTCGGGGGTCGAGAACTGGGACGTCCGCTGGGAGTGGTTTCGGGACGAGGGGGACGTCCTCGCGGCGAGCCTCTTCGAGAAAGACATCACCGACCCGATCGAGCTGATCAGCTTCGTCGCCGCCGGGGCGACCTACATCCAGCCGGTGAACTACGAGACGGGCCGGGCGAAGGGGATCGAATTGGAAGCGCGAGCGAGCCTCGGGCGGTGGGTGTCCTGGCTCCGGGGGATCGTGGTGGGGGGGAACTACAGCCGGATCGACTCCGAGGTGGACATCCCGGCCGAAGAACGCCAGAACCTGGCGGTCTTCGGTCTCGGGAGCGACACGCGGCGCCTCCAGGGACAGCCGGCCGACGTCTTTAATTTCAACATCACCTACGACAACGATCGGACGGGAACCTCCGCCGGCCTGTTCTACAACCGGACCGGGGACACGCTCCTGACGGGGGCTTCGGTCGGCCAGGACGGCGGGATCCCGAACGTCTTCGACGTCGCCCACGCCGTCTTCGACGTCTCCGTCAGCCAGAAGATCGACGGCGCGACCGTGACCCTCCGCGGGAGGAACCTCCTGAGCCCGGATCGGGATTCGGTCTACCGCCTCCCGACCGGCGAGGAGCGCCTCAAGACCCGGCGGGAAACGCCGGTCCTGATCTCGCTGTCGGTCTCCTACGCGTGGTGAGCCCGAGAAATTCATCTCCTTGTAACAGGACCGAAACCTCGTCGTGAAACGATCTCAGGGAGCACGGGAGTGAATGGCATGAAAACGATCGGACGCTTCCACGCGTGGATCGGGGCGCTGCTGCTCGCCGGGGCGACGGCCTCCATCGCCCAGGAGCCGGCGCAGCCGAATCTCCAGTCGGCGCGGGACACCGTCGCCAAGTGGGTCGAGACCCAGCAAATCCTGGCGCGCGAAAAGAAGGACTGGCAGGACGGCAAGGAGATCCTCGAGCGAAGGATCGAGCTCCTCGAGAGCGAGATCCGCTCGCTCGAAGCGAAGGTGGCGGAGTCCCGGAACACCCTCGGCGAGGCCGACCGGCGCCGTTACGATCTGGTGAGGGAGGGAGAGTCCCTCCGAGCGGCGACGGCCGTGCTCGCCGAGAGGGTGGAACGCCTCGAGGGCAAGGTCCGAACGCTCCTCTCCCGATCGCCAGAGCCCCTCCGCGCGCGGGTGGCTCCCTTGAGCCAACGTCTCCCCGGGCGCGGCGCGGCGACCGCTCTCTCTCTGGGGGAGCGCTACCAGAACGTCATCGGCGTGTTGAACGAGGTGAACAAGTTCCAACGCGACGTGACGGTCGCGAGCGAGATCCGCACCCTCTCGGACGGAGCGCGCGTCGAGGTCCAGGCGCTCTACCTCGGGCTCGGCCAGGGGTATTACGTGACCGCCGACGGCTCCGCGGCGGGGGTCGGCGTCCCGTCCGACGAGGGCTGGGAATGGACCCAGTCGAACGAACTCGCCCCGGCGGTACGGCAGGCGATCTCGATCCTCCAAAACGAAAGCGTCCCGGCGTACGTGCCGCTGCCGGTGACCCTCCGATGAGGAGCGCGCGGATGTTCCGGCGCATCGCCCTGCCGGCCCTGGCGGCCGCCCTGCTCCTCGGCGGGGCGGCCCGCGCCCAGGAGTCCTTCGACGCCGCGGCGAGTTCCGCCCAGAAAGACCTCGAGTCGAGCCTGCGTGAACTCGCGGCCCTGAGGGAGCGGATCGCCGCCGAGAAGATCCCGATGGCGAAGAAGGTCGCCGACCTCGAGGCGGAACTCGCCCGGCTCCGCGCGGAACAGGAGTCGATCGGGCGGACGGTCGACACGCGGAACCTCGACTTCGCGACCCTCCAGAACGAGGTGAAGGCGCGGCAGGACGAGGTCGCCTACCTCTCGAACTTGATCGGGGAGTACGTGCGGAACTTCGAGACGCGGATCGACATTGCGGAGCTGCAGCGTTACCGCGACGCCCTCGAGCGGGGACGGCTCGCCCAGGAGAACACGGCGCTGTCTCCGGCGGAGTCGTTCGGGATGCAAACCGACGTCGTGGAACTCTCGGTCGACCGCCTTCTCGACCTCGTCGGTGGGACGACCTTCGCCGGCGACGCGGTCGGACCCGACGGAAAGGTGCGCGCGGTGACGTTCGGGCTGCTCGGCCCGGTCACGGTCTACGCGGCCGAGGACGGCTCGAGCGCGGGGACGGCGGAGCAGCGGCTCGGCTCCCTCGAGCCGAACATGGTGCCGGTCGAGGTCCCCGAACTCGCGGCGAGCGTCTCGGGCCTCCTCGCCTCCGGGAGGGGAACGCTTCCCTTCGATCCTTCGCTCGGGAACGCGAGGAAGGTCGAGGAGACGAAGGAGACCCTCTTCGAGCACATCTCGAAGGGCGGGCCGGTGATGATCCCGATCCTCCTCATGGCCGGAGCGGCCCTCGTGGTCGCGCTCCTCAAATGGGTGCAGCTCGTCCGCGTTCGAATCCCCTCGACGGCCACGATCGACTCCCTCCTCGAGGCGGTTCGAAATGGAGATCGCTCCGCCGCAGCCCGGGTCGCGGAGCGGGTGCAGGGGCCCGTCGGCGAGATGATCCGCGCCGGGGTCGACAAGATCGGAGAGCCGAAGGATTACATCGAAGAGGTGATGTTCGAGCGGATGCTCGAAACCCGCCTCCAACTCCAGGGATTCCTCCCCTTCATCGCCCTCTCCGCGTCGGCCGCGCCGCTCCTGGGGCTGCTCGGCACCGTCACGGGGATGATCAGCACGTTCAAGTTGATCACGGTCTTCGGCTCGGGGGACGCGAAGACTCTCTCCTCGGGGATCTCGGAGGCGCTGATCACGACCGAGTTCGGTCTGATCGTCGCGATCCCGTCCCTCCTGATCTACGCGTACCTCTCCCGCAAGTCCCGCGCGGTGATCGACGGCATGGAGAAGACCGCAGTCGCCCTGCTCAATCGCCTCCCCTCGAGCTCCGAGGTTCGGGAGGGGACGGAGGTCGGCGCGGCATGAGCGGACTCGTTTCCCAGGCGATCGAGGTGTGGGGGGCCGGAGGGTGGGCGATGTTTCCGCTCGCGGCCACGTCCCTTCTCCTGTTCGCCGTCGGGGGGAACCTCTGGTGGAAGTTGCGCGGGCGCGGCTTCCGTTCGGTCCCCGAAACGGTTTGGCGGCGCTGGATCGCGCGTCCCGAAGAGCGGGAGGGGCCCGTCGGAGACGTGATCGAGTTCGTGATGGAGGCCGACCGCATCAAGGACCTCGAGATCCGTTTCGGGGAGCTCCACGCGACCGAGATCGCCCCCTTCGCGCGCGACCTGCGCTTCATGAAGATCTGCGTGGCGGCGGCTCCCCTCCTCGGTCTCCTCGGGACCGTCACGGGAATGCTCTCGACCTTCCGAGCGCTCGCGGAAGGTTCCGGCGGGGACAAGACGATGAACCTCGTGGCGGGCGGGATCTCGGAGGCGCTGATCACGACCGAGACCGGCCTCGTCATCGCCCTTCCGGGCCTCTTCCTCCAGTACCACCTGACCCGCGAGAGGGACCGGTACCGGGCGTTTCTCGCCCACCTCGAATCGGTTTGCCTGCAGTTCTTCGCTTCCCGTCGAGAGGTCCGCCGCCGGGCGCACCTCAATCTCCCCGTGGATCCCAGGGCATTGGAGGGCTGATCCGTGGGTCGCTTCCGTTCGTTCTCGGAGGAGGAAGAGACCGGGGGGATCGACATCTCCCCGCTCATCGACTGCGTCTTCATCCTCCTGATCTTCTTCATCGTGACGACGACCTTCGTGGAGGAGACCGGCGTCGAGGTCGACAAGCCCCAGGCCGCCTCCGCGGTCCGTCTCGAGAAGACGAGCATCCTGATCGCGATCACCGCGGACGGGAACGTGGTGTACGGCGGCCGGGACATCGGGATCTCGGGCGTGCGCCCTCTCGTCAAGCGGATGCTCCAGAAGGAGGACGTCCCCGTGATCGTCCAGGCGGACGCGCTGGTCCCGACGGGGCTTTTCGTCCGCGTGGTCGACGAGGCCAAGCTCGCGGGAGCGACGAAGGTCAGCGTCGCCTCCCGGCGCCAGGCGTCGTAGGAGGGAGCGGTCCGGAGATGAAGCGCAAGAGGGAGAGCCTCCTCCGCCGGATCCTCGGAAGGGTCCTCGTGGCGCTCTTCGCGACGGGGGTCACGTTCTCCCTCTTCCTCGTCCTGCCGGTGCTCCAGACGATCAGCGCCCAGAGGAACGCGGACCTCGAGATCCGAAACCTCGACGTCGCCGAGCTCCCGCCTCCTCCTCCGCCCCCTCCGGAGGAGGAAGTCGAGGAGGAGGAGGCGCCCGAGTCCACCCCCGAGCTGACGGAGAGCGCTCCCCCGCTCGACCTGAGCCAGCTCGAGATGGCGCTCGAACCGACGGTCGGAGAAGGGCTTTTCGGCGATTTCACCGTCAAGCTCGTCAACCAACTGGTCGAGGGAGGGGGGGCGGGGCTCGACGAGATTTTCTCCCTGAGCGACCTCGACCAGAAGCCGCGCCCGATCTTCCAGAGGCCGCCGACCTACCCCGCCGAACTGCGAAAGCAGAAACGCCAGGGAACGGTTTACGTCCTCTTCACCGTCGACCGGCAGGGGCGCGTCGCCGACGCGAAGGTCGACCAGTCGACCGACCCCGCCTTCGAGCGTCCCGCGATCGAGGCGGTCAAGCAGTGGAAGTTCGAGCCGGGCACCCGAAAGGGCGAGCCGGTCCAGTTCCGCATGCGCGTCCCGATCACCTTCAACGCCGCGTGAGCGCGGTCGTCGAGGAGCGAAGACCATGGTCCGGAAACCGATCCAGCTGACGCTCTTGGCGGTCGCGATCGTCGCGGCGCAGGGAGCCGCCGCGCGCGACCGGGAAGAGGTGATTCCGAAGCCGACCCTTCCGGGGCTCGAACTCTGGGACGATCCGGAGTTCCGCAAGGAATTCCTCGGCTCGTACGGGGTGAACGCCGAGATCGAGCCCCGGGTGACCCTCGTCGAGCGCGAGACGATGGAGAAGATCCTCCCGATGCTCGGGACCGAACCCGACGCAGCGCTCGCCGCCCTCGAGGAGGCGACGACGCCCGAATCGAGCGCCGTCTTCGACTTCACGATCGGCAACCTCTACTTTCAGCGCGGCGAGCTCGCCCCGGCCGCCGCCCGCTACCGGACCGCGCTCGAGAAGTTCCCGAGCTTCCGCCGCGCGCACAAGAACCTCGGGATCATCCGGTTCCGCCAGGGAGACTACGCCGCCGCGGTCGAGTCCCTGAGCCGTGTGATCGAGCTGGGCGGAGGGGACTCGACCGTCTACGGCCTGCTGGGGTACGCCTATTCGTCGCTCGAGCAGCACCTCGCCGCCGAATCGGCGTTTCGGAACGCGATGCTCCTCGACCCCGGGACGATCGACTGGAAGCTCGGCCTCACGATGTCGGTTCTCAAGCAGCAGCGGTACGGTGAGGCGGTCAGCCTCTGCGACGAGTTGATCGCGAAGTCGCCCGACCGGGCAGACTACTGGCTCCTCCAGGCGAACGCCTTCCTCGGACTGGGCCAGCCCCTTCGGGCCGCTCATAATTTCGAGATCGTCGAACGGATGGGCCGCGCGACCGTGCAAACCCTCCACACGCTCGGGGACATCTATGTGAACGAGGGGATGTGGGACCTCGCCGCCCGCGCCTACGGCCTCGCCCTCGCGAAGGACCCGGGACAAGCCCCCGCGCGCCCGCTCCGCAACGTCGAGGTCCTCGCGCAGCGAGGGGCGCTCGAACAGGCGACGGCCCTCATGGCGGAGGTCAAGAAGGTTCTCGGAGACCGGATCGATCCGGCCGACCGGAAGAAGCTCCTCAAGCTCGAAGCCCGTGTGGCGGTCGCCGAGGGGGCGGGGGACGAAGCCGCCGCCGTCCTCGAGGAGATCGTCGCGCTCGATCCGCTCGACGGGGAGGCGCTCCTTCTCCTCGGGCAACACTACGCGAGGGTCGAGCAGGCCGAGAAGGCTCTCTTCTACTACGAGCGCGCGCAGAGCCTGGAGGGGTTCGAGGCGGACGCACGGGTCCGCCACGCCCAGCTCCTCGTGTCCCAGGCCCGCTACGGCGAGGCCGTTCCGCTCCTCAAGCGCGCCCAGGAGATCAAACCCCGGGACGACGTGGCCCGCTACCTCGAGCAGGTGGAACGAGCCGCCCGGGCCGCCCGTTGAATGGGGGGAGGCAAGTTACAGTGACTTTACGCCCGCGTAACGCCGAGCCGGAACCGGCTCCGTATGCTGCCGCTTCACGACGCACGTGGAGCCCGGAGATGCCGCCCAAGATCCTGGTCGTCGACGACGAGAAGGACATCGTCGAGATCCTCGGGCACGTCTTCCGCCGCGAGGGGTGGAACGTCGTCTCCGCGTACGACGGCAAGTCGGCCCTCGACGCCGTCCGCAAGGACCGTCCCGATCTCGTCATCCTCGACCTCATGCTCCCCGAGATCCAGGGCCTCGAGGTCCTGAAGCTCCTCAAGAGCGCGGAGGAGACCCGGGCGGTCCCCGTCCTGCTCCTCACGGCGAAGGGGGAGGAGATCGACCGGGTCCTCGGCTTCGAGTTCGGTGCCGACGATTACGTGACCAAGCCGTTCAGCGCGCGCGAGGTCGTCCTTCGCGTCCGGGCCGTCCTCAAGCGGTCCGGATCGGTCGAGGAGGCGCCCGAGACCCGTGTCCTGCGCTTCGGGCCCATCGAGCTCGATCTCGACACCCATCGCGCGACCGTCCAGAAAGAGCCGGTCGCCCTCACGATCACCGAGTTCCGCCTCCTCGCCGACCTCGTGCGAGCGCGCGGGAGGGTCCGATCCCGCGAGGCGCTCCTGTCGGAAGTTTGGGGGTACGACAGCGACGTCCTTTCCCGCACGGTCGACACTCACATGCGAAGGTTGAGGAGCAAGCTCGGACCGGCCGCCCAGTGGCTCGGGACCGTCCGCGGGGTCGGGTACCGGATCGAGGATCCCGCGAGAGAGTAAGATGTCGGGCCCGAGCGGGTACCGTTCATGCGAATCGCGGCGATCGACGTCGGAAGCAACTCGATCCACATGCTCGTCGCCGAGGTCGAGCCGGAAGGGCACTTCCGCGTCTTGGACCGCGCGAAGGAGATGGTGAGGCTCGGCCGCCGCTCCCTCACCACGGGAAACCTCACCCGCGCCGCGATGGACCAGGGGGTGCGCACCCTCGCCGCTTTCCGCACCCTCGCCGAGCGGCAGGGGGTCACGCGATTCCGGACGGTTGCGACGAGCGCCGTGCGGGAGGCCCGGAACGGCGGCGATTTCCTCCAGCGGGTCAAGGACGAAGTCGGCCTCCGGGTCCGGGTCATCCCCGGCCGCGAGGAGGCGCGTCTCGTCTGGCTCGGTGTCGCGAACTCTCTCGACCTCCGAAGCGAGCCGGTCCTGATCGTCGACGCGGGGGGAGGGAGCGTCGAGGTGATCGCGGTCGAGGGGGGGCAGCCCACCGCGATGCACAGCCTGAAGCTCGGGGTGGCCCGGCTCAGCGAGGCGTACCTCGACGCCGATCCTCCGACGGAGCGGGCGTTCAAACGGCTGCGCGCCCACCTCGACGAGCAGCTCCGCCCGGTCCTCGAGCCGCTCGCCGACCGGGGGATCGTCCGGGTCGTCGGGACCTCGGGCACGATGCTCTCGCTGATCGCGATGGCGGCCCACCGTCTGGGCCTCCACCCCGGCGGAAACTACGTCCACAACCTCGCCGTTCCCGCCGAGGGACTCCTCGACCTGCACGAGGCGCTCAAGCGTTCGGACCGCGAAAAGCGCCTCCGCATGAAGGGGATCGACCAGAAGCGGGTCGATCTCGTGCTCGCGGGGTCGGCCCTCGCCGAGCGGGTCCTCCGCCTGCTCCGCGCCGAGCGGGTCACCGCCTGCACGTGGGCCCTGCGCGAGGGCCTCCTCATGGACTGGGTCGCCCGCCACACGAAGGGGATCGAGGAGAGCGCCAAGTTCGCGGACGTCCGGAAGCGGAGCGTCATGCGCCTCCTCCGGAGGCTCGGCTACACCGGGAACCACCACCACCAGGTCGCCCGTCTCGCGCTCCGCCTCTTCGACCAGCTCCGAGAGCGGCTCCGCCTCGAACCCGCGGACCGGGCCCTCCTCGAGTACGCCGCCCTCCTCCATGACGTCGGACACGCGATCTCCCACGAGAACCACCACCTCCACTCGTATTACCTGATCGTCCACGGAGATCTCCTGGGATTCACCCGCGAGGAGATCGAAGTGATCGGACAGGTGGCCCGCCTGCACAACCGTAAGGGGCAGCCGAAGAACGGCGCCGGCGACGCGGTTCCGCTCTCCCGCAGGCGCCGGGAGACGGTGCGCGCCCTCGCGTCGATCCTGAGGCTCGCCGAGGGGCTCGACCGATCGCAGTACGGGGTCGTTTCGGACGTCACGGTCCGAAGCCGCGGCGAGCGCCTCGTCCTCGAGCTCGCGACCGGCGGTCTCGATGCCCAGCTCGAGGTCTGGGAGGCCGGGCGCCGGACCGAGCTGCTCGAAGCGCTCCTCGGAGTTCCCGTGCGGATCCGCGTCGGAGGGTCGCGGTGAGCCGCAAGGGACGCCGGGCGGGAGGGCGCGAGGGATGCGTGGTGCTCGAGGCCCCCGACGGAAGGACGCTCGCCGAGATCGTTCGCGCCCCGTCCATCGCCGGCTACCGAGCGCTCCCGCGGGCGGCGGCCCGGGAGCAGTGGACCTTCCACGACACCGACCTCCGCTCCCTCGCGCGGAACGGGTTTTCGCTGGGCGTAAGGCGTTCGACCGGTCGCCGCGAGGCGGTCCTCGCCTGGAGCGAAACCGCGTCGCCCCCCGTCCTCCGCGAATACGTGCATTCGGCCCCGCTCCCGGCACGGTTCGCGGGGCCTCCTCCGATCCCCGAGGGACCGCTGCGGGAACGGCTCCTTCCGCTCGCGGCCGGACGCCCCCTCGAGCCGGTGGCGTCGGCGTCGGTGTCGATCCGGCATCTCGACCTCGGCCGCGTGCGGGGAGAGGGGCGCCTCGCCGGGAGGCTCGCCGTCGAGAGTTGGACGGTCGAGGGGTGGGGGATGTCGAACGAGCCGCACCGGCTGCACGTCGTCCGGCTTCGGTCGGCGACCCTGCGCGACGAGGCGCTGGCCGAGGCGGCCCGTCGTCTCGAACGGGAGTTCTCCCTCCGGGCGACGACGCGGGGAGACTCCGAGCGGATCCTCCGCGCCCTCCACGGGGACGCCGAGTTCGCCGAGGTCCCCTCGGGGAAGCCCCGTCCCGAGGATTCCTTGCGGACCTCGGCGCGCCGCGTCTTCTCGGGGCAGCTCCAGCGCCTCCGCCGCCACGACCCCGGAACGCGCGAGGGGAGCGACCCCGAGGACCTTCACGACATGCGGGTGGCGACGCGGCGCCTCCGGGCGGCGCTCCGCAGCTATCGCCCCGCGCTGACCCCGGAACTCCACGACGCCCTCGCACGCGACCTGCGCTGGCTGGGGCGTCGGCTCGGCGCGGTCCGCGACGTCGACGTCCTCCTCGAGCGCTTCGAGGGTTCGGGGACGCTCCCTGCCTTCCTCGCGCACCTGAAGCGCCGCCGCGACGAGGCCCGCGAACGGCTCCTCGAGGCACTCCGCTCCGGGAGGTACCTGCGGCTCTTGTCGACTCTCGACGCCGTCTGCCGCGGATGGTCGATCGAGGCGCTCCCCGAGGCGGCGCTCCACCCGGTCGGTTCCCACGTCGCCGCCGAAGCTCGTGCCGCGCGGGACCGACTTGTCCGCGACGGCGACGCCGCGCTCGCGCGCCCGGAGGCGGAGCGGCTCCACCGCACGCGGATCCGGGCGAAGCGGCTGCGTTACGTCCTCGAGTTCCACGACGAGTTGGGAGGAGAGGGGGTCCGCGAGCTGGTGCGGCGCCTCACGGCGCTCCAGGACCATCTCGGCGCCCACCAGGACACGATCGTGGCCTCCGACGAGATCCGGAAGTTCCTCGCGAAGCACGGAACGGTCCTGTCCGAACGGGCGAGGGCGGGCGCGGAGGCGAGACTCGAACGCCTCGAGGCGGAGGCGGAATCGCTTCGCAGGCGGTATTCCGGCCGGTGGACGCGGTTGCGCGCGGCGATCGCGGGGGAGCGGTTCGAGGCGATCCTCGATCGGATGGACAAAAAAAGGGGGACGCCCCTCCGGGCGTCCCCTGATCTCTCTTGATCGGTTTCGACCTTGCGGTCGCCGACTTACTTCTTGGCGGCCTTCTTCTTGGTGGCCTTCTTCTTCGCGGCCTTCTTCTTCGTCGCCATGTCGATCACCTCCTTCCGGCGAATCGCGTTCGACGATCGCACGGCGATGCGTCACCGCGGAATATAGGGAAGGCGATTTTTCGATGTCAAGACGAAATCACGCGCGGAGGTCGAAGAGGACCTTCGACGCGTCGGGGCTCGACGCCCTCCGGAAGGCCTCCCGCGCCTCCTCGAGGGGCAGCACGTCGGAGACGAGCGACGTGAAGAACGACGGATCGTCTCCGATCCGCGCGAGCGCGGGGGGGAAGGGTCCGCACCGCGAGCCGACGACGCGGATCTCGTCGACCACGACGGGAGCCAGCGCGATCGGCGCCGCGCCGTGGTAGGTGCTCTTGAGGACGACGGTGCCGCACGGCCGCACGAGACGCAGGGCGAGGTCGAACCCTTCGGGAGAGCCGCTCGCTTCCACCACGACGTCGAACGTGCGGTCCGTTCCCGCGCCTTCCCGATGGGTGCGAAGGCCGTCCCGTTCGAAACGAACGAGCTTCTCCTCGTACTTCCCCCAGACCTCCGGGGGCGCACCCTCCCGGGCGAGCAACCGGGCGCAGAGGCGCGCGAGCCTCCCGTCTCCGACGATCGCCGCGCGCGCGCCGGCGAGATCCGGGATCTGCTCGGCGATCTCGCAGGCGGCCGCCATCGGTTCGGTGAAGACCGCCGCGGCGTCGGGGAGCGCGTCGGGGACGAGGTGGAGATTCCGCTCGGGGAGGGCGAGCCGCTCGGCGAAGGCGCCGTCCCGCCCCGCGATTCCGAGCACCGTGCGGTTCGGGCAGTGGCGCGGGCGTCCCGCGCGGCAGGTGAGGCAGGCGCCGCACGCGGCGTTGATCTCCCCGACGACCCGGCGCCCCGCGAGCGCGGGGTCGGCGCTCCGCTCGACCACGCCGACGAACTCGTGGCCGGGGATGCCGTCGAAGGCCATGTACCCCCGCGCGATCTCGAGATCGGTTCCGCAGATCCCGGCGAGGTGGACGCGCACGACCGCTTCCCCTTCCGGCGGATCGGGGTCGGGGCGCAGGAGAACGCGCGGCTTCCCGTCCTCGAAGACGAGCGCTTTCACGGAAGGGCCCGCCGCCGGCTGCTGCGGCGCGTCGGGGGGATCCGGATCTCGAGCTCGCGGATCCGCCGCTGGAGGGTGCGAACCCCGATCCCGAGCATCGCCGCGCTGCGAGTACGGTTCCCTCCCGTCTCCTCGAGGGTGCGGCGGATGAGCGCCGCCTCGAGCTCGTCGATCGTCATCCCGGGGCGGATCTCGAGGCGCTCCGGTCCCGCCCCTTCCCGCTGGATCGAGGGGGGGAGGTCCTCCCGGCGGATCACCTCCCCGGGGCTCGAGACCAGGAGGCTCTCCAAGACGTTCTTCAGCTCGCGGACGTTCCCCGGCCAGCGGTATCCCTCGAGCGCCTCCACGGCGTCCGCGGTGATCGTCCGGATCGGGACCGCGTTCGAGCGGGAGAGCTCCTGCAGGAACCCTTCGACGAGCGACCGGATGTCCCTGCGCCGCTCGCGGAGCGGCGGGACCGCGATCGTCACGACCTTGAGGCGGTAGTAGAGGTCGCGGCGGAAAGCGCCGACGTGGACGAGGGTCTCGAGATCCGCGTTGGTCGCGGCGATCACGCGGACGTCGACCCGGATCGACCGATCGCCGCCGACCCGCATGAACTCCCGCTCCTCGAGGACCCGGAGGAGCTTGACCTGGGTCGCGAGGTCGGTCTCGCCGATCTCGTCGAGGAAGAGGGTGCCGCGGTTCGCGATCTCGAACTTCCCCCGGTTGCGGGCGTGGGCGCCGGTGAAGGCCCCCTTCTCGTGGCCGAACAGTTCCGACTCGATCAGGCTGGTCGGGATGGCGGCGCAGTTGATCGCGACGAAGGGGAAGTCCCTCCGGGGCGAGTTGAAGTGGATCGCGCGCGCGACGAGCTCCTTCCCGACCCCGCTTTCGCCGGTGATCAGGACCGTCGCCCGCATCGGGGCGACCCGCGCGATGCGCTGCACGACGTCGCGCATCGCGGGAGAGTGGCTGACGAGGCTTTTGTACCCGAAGTTCCTCGAGACTTCGTCCTGGAGGAGGGCGAGCCGCGAACCGAGATCGTGATGGTCGAGGAGCCGGCCGAGGCGTGTCCGCAGTTCGACCGCATCGGGGGGGGCGAGGAGGTAATCGTCGGCGGCGTCCCGGAGGGCCGCGACCGCCTCCCTCAACCGGGCGGGGTCGGCGAGGGCGAGCACCGGGATCGGGGGAGTCTGTCGCCGGAGGCGCGCCGCAAGACCGCCGGGACGGGCGTGGTCGAGATCGACGATCGCGGCATCGTGCTCTTCGCGGGACAGGGCGCGCGCCCCCTGCGTCTCGTCCCCCACGAGGGTCGCGGCGAAACCGACCCGGGCCAAGAGAGTGCCGAGGCGCTGCCGGGTCTCGGTCTGCTCGACGAGGACCAGCACCCGTCTCGATTCGGGGGCGGCGGAGGGCACGGCCTATTATAAGGATGCGGGACATCCGAGACGCCACATTGACCGACTTACCCGGGACATGTCGGTCAACGTGGCCGACTCGATCGCCGCGGCAGCCCGTGCGGCGATTCATCGGGTCCGTCCTATCTCACGTGTGGCGCGGGTTTCGGGGGTGTGGGCCCAAGGGTAGGGTTTCTGGCGCGGAATTTGAACAATTCCGTGACTGCCGACACAGGTTCACGATCGGCGGAGGGTTCTCGTGGCGCGCAAGTCCTCTCCCAGGCCCGCTCCCAAGGTCCGTGTCGTCCAGTACGAGTTCCAGGACCGGACCTACCAGATCGACCCCGAACGCCGGAAGGTCTACCGGAGCTTCGTCGAGATCGAGACCTCGAAGGCGTTCGCGATCTACACGACATGGCGGGCGCAGAATCTGAGCGCCTAGGCCAGACTCGCGCATCCCCGAAAGACGTGCCCTTCCGGGGTGGGGGGGGCCGTCCGTGGGGGAAGACGACCCGGGGTCCGCATCCCCGGGAGGGCACGGCCGATCGCTCGGCCTCCGATACTCTAACCCGTTTATGCTGCGGTGACAACGCCTCGGAGTGCGGCCGCCTCCGCCTGCCAGTAGACTCGCTCCGATGGTGCGGACGATTCTCCACGCGCTCCTTCTCCTCGCCTCCTTCGGTCCCGCCGCCGCCGAAGTCCGGTGGTACGGCGACTCCGGCGTGACGCCGGTCTGGAGCGCGACGATCCCGGAACGATCGGCCGTGCCGGCCCCGCTCCTCCACGCCCCCGCCTTCCCCGCGGTTCCCGCGTTCGCGGTTCCCCTCCTCGACGGAGGGCGCTTCGACAGCGCGTCGGCCCGCGGCAAGGTCGTCCTCCTCGACTTCTGGGCGTCGTGGTGCGAGCCGTGCCTTCGCGAGCTTCCGCATCTCGAGACTCTCTGGAAGAGCCGCCACACGCGCGGCCTCGAAGCGATCGCGGTCAACGCGGAGGAGCCCGACTACCTCGCCCTCCGCACCGCGAAGCGACTCGGACTGACCCTTCCGATCGGCCGCTACACCCCGGAGATGGAGGCGCGGTTCGCGGCTCGGACGCTTCCGACCGTCGTCCTCCTCGATCGCGAGGGGCGGCTCCGCGCCCGCTGGGACGGCTACGAGCCGGGGCTCGAAACGGCGATCGCCGCGCGCGTCGACGCGCTCCTCGGCGACGATCCCGAAGCGGCCCCGCGCGAAATCGCCCGGACCGATCCGGGCGGGGAGTCGGTCCGCGTCCTCTGGGCCTCCGACCTCCCCGATCCCGCGGCAGGGGTGGCCTTCTACCGGACGGCGCGCGGGGAGCCCCGCGCCGCGGTCGCCTCGTCGGCGTCCCTTTCGATCCTCGACGGTGAGGGGCGGCGCGTGACGCGCCTCCGCGTTCCGCCGGAGGTCCATCGCATCGAGACGGCGTCTCCCGCCTCCGACCGCGCTCCCCGCCTGCTCGCGTGGCGGGCGGGAGGGGACAAGGCGGTCGAGATCCGTCCCGAGACGGAGCAGGTGCGTGCGATCCTCGCCCCCGCGGCGGTCTTCGACCTTGCCGAGACCGAGGGGGGAGGCCTCGCGTGGGGAACCCCCGTCGGGGTCTATCGAAGCGAGGCGGACGGCTCCGCGCCGAAGCGGCTGGGAGAGCCGTTCGTCGTTCGCCGCGTCCTTTCGAGCGGAGACAGCCTCCTCGTCCTCGACGAGTCGGGGGGACTGCGGAAACTCTCGAGGGAGGGGAACGCGATCCTCCCGGCGCAGCCCGCGCGGGTCGTCGGACTCGTGGGGGGGGCGAGAGGGGCGTTCGGGGTCTACGACGCTCCGGCGGTCGACGCGGTCGAGGGAGCGTTCTTCGGTGCGAGCGAGCGGGGGATCGCTCTCGCCGTCGCCCCCGACCGGGTGGTCGTCTACGACGCGGGCGGAAAGGTGCGCTGGTCGGCGACGGTCGAGGGGGTGTTCGACCTCGAGGCGGGGGACCTCGACGGCGACGGCGACGACGAGTTGTTGATCGCTTCGGGCAAGCGGCTGCTCGCGCTCGCGTTCGATCCCGCGCCGTGACGCGCGCCGCCTCGGGCTGGGACGACCTCGAGCGCCGCATCGTCGCGTGCGAGCGCTGCCCGCGACTGCGCGCGTGGTGCCGGAAGGTCGCGAAGGAAAAGCGCAGCGCCTTTCGAGACGAGACCTACTGGGGACGCCCCGTTCCCGGTTTCGGCGACCGGAATGCGCGGGTCCTCCTCGTCGGCCTCGCCCCCGCGGCGCACGGGGCGAACCGGACGGGGAGGATGTTCACCGGGGACTCCTCGGGGGACTGGCTCTACGCCGCGCTCCACCGCGCCGGGTTCGCGAACCGGGAGCGGTCGGAGCGCAAGGGAGACGGGCTCCGCCTCGTGGGGGCGTACGTGACCGCGACCTGCCGCTGCGCTCCCCCCGACAACAAGCCGTCGCGCGAGGAGATCGAGGCCTGCCGCCCCTTCCTCGACGAGGAGTTCGAACGCCTCGACCGCCTCACGACCGTCGTGGGCCTCGGGCGGATCGCGTGGGAGGCGATTCTCCGCCGCGCGCGCGCGATCGACCCCGGTCGGCTCGAGCCTCGGAGGCCGCTCTTCGCGCACGGGGCGGAGGCTCGAGGGGTCATCCGCGCCGGCGGGCCCGAGGTCCGGATCCTCGCCTCGTACCATCCGAGCCGGCAGAACACCCAGACCGGAAGGCTCACGCGGGAGATGCTCGACGCGGTGATCGGGAGGGTCTAGGCGACACGCACCCCATCGATCCCCATCGCGCGGAGGAGCGCGGGGAGGTCCTCGAGGGTGTCGAGGAGCACGTCGGGACCCGCGGCGGCGAGCCGCTCGCGCGACACCCAGCCCGAGGCGACGGCGATCGCTCGGAAGCCGTTCGCGTGGGCGCACGCGACGTCGAGCTCGGTGTCGCCGACCACGAAGGTGCGGTCGGCGGCGAAGCGAAGACCGGTTCGCCGGCTCGCCCGGGCGTGGGCGACGCGCGCGATCTCGGACCGGTCGGCCGAGTCGGACGAGAACCCCCCGTCCGCGAAGTAGCGGTTCAACCCGAACGGCTCGAGCTTGATGCGCGCCCCCCGCTCGAGATTCCCGGTGAGGAGCCCCGTGTGGACCGACTCGCGCGCGTGAAGGGCCTCGAGGAGGGGGACGACGCCGGGGAGGATCCTGCGTCGCGGATCGTGGCGGGCCATGTCGTCGGCGAGCCCTTCGAGGTAGGCCTCGAGGAGGCGCTCCTTGCGCTCCGCGAAGTCGGCGTCGGCGATTCCGGCCTCGCGCGCGAGGTCGGCCAAGATCGTCGGGTCGGTTTTCCCCTCGAACCGCACCCGAGAGGAGGGGCCGGCCATGTTGGGAACTCCGAAGACTCGCTCGAAGGCGCGCTCGAGGCCGCGCCGTCCCGCCCCGGCGGTGTCGACGAGCGTACCGTCCAGATCGAAAAGAACGAGCGTGGGAACCATGGGCCGGGCATTGTAGCCTTCCGTCGTGCCCGACTCCCGCGTCCGCGTCGAACCGGTCGTCTCCCGCATCGGGGATCTCGGCGGGGGAGAGCCTCGGCTCCCCGCGGTGCGGAAGTTCCTCCTCCTCGCCCCCGGCGGGATCGCGGAGATGGTCTGGGCGCTCCCGGCCTTCCAGGCGCTCCGCGCCGCCTACCCGCGGGCGTGGGGGGCGCTCTGCGTGTCGCGTCGCTGCCTCCCGCTCGCCGGATTGGTTCGGGGGTGCAGCCAGGTCGTCGAGGAGCCGGCGTCGGGAGCGGGCTTCCTCGAGTTGTTCCGCGCGATCGGCCCCGACCTCCTCGTCGACGCGACCGGGGGGACGCGGGTCGCCTGGGCGGCGGCGCGGGCGAAGATTCCGCACCGGGTCGGGATCCCGGGACGGTTCCGGCACGCCCTCTACGAGCGGACCCTCGACGAACGGACGCTCCCCGAAGGGCTCCACCGCGTGGAACGGAAGATCGCCCTCGCGCGGAAGGCGGGGGCGGCCGAGACGCCGCCGTGGTTCGGCCTCGTCCCCGTCGACTCCGCGCGCGAGGCGACGGCGAACTGGCTCGCCGAGCACCGGCTCGAAAAGCCGTGGGTCCTGCTTCTTCCCGGCACCGACCCGACGCGCGCTTCGTGGCCCGCGGCGCACTTCGCGCGGCTCGCGGTCCTTCTCGCGGGGGAGGGGATCGGGGTCGCCTTCGCCCTCTCGCTCGCCGCGGGGCCGGCGGGGCGGGTGCTCGACGGGTCGCCGACCGAGGTCCGGCGGATTCCGAGGTTCCACGGCGGGCCGCCTTCGCTCGCGGCGCTCCTCGCGCAGGCGTCGATCGTCGTCGGGAACGTGTCGGGACCGGTGCAGGTCGGTGCGGCGATCGGGGTGCCGGCGATCTCGCTCCACCCGCCGTGGGAGGCGTGGTCGATCTCGAGGACGGGCCCCTACTCCCCGGAGGGGAAGGGGATCGTCGCGGTCGGGGAGTCGTCGCGGGAGCCGAGGCGCGACGCGGCCGAGAAGGGGTCGGCGGCGATGGGCTTGATCTCGCCGGCGGCGGTGCTGGGGGCGGTGGTGGGGGGGATGTGAGGGGAGCGCGGTTGGGAGCCCCCGTCGATTCTCAAGGCCCAGACGGAGAACCCCAGAAGACGGAGACGAACAAGCTCTGCAAAACGATCACCAACGCCGCCCAAGCGCAAATGGCAACGCCTGCCATCACTGTGAAAACCTGCCCCGTTCCCCGCACTTGAGTTGACACTCTGATCCGAGATAATCCCCGTCG
>CAYLHQ010000022.1:0-67620 GCA_964383585.1 uncultured Acidobacteriota bacterium | reverse complement strand
GAGCGGTGTCGCTCCAGAGGGCGGTGTCGCTCCAGAGGGCGGTGTCGCTCCAGAGAGCGGTATCGCTCCAGAGGGCGGTATCGCTCCAGAGGGCGGTGTCGCTCCAGAGAGCGGTGTCGGCGTGCAACGGGTCCGACGCCTCGAGGGCGAAGCCTCCCGCCTCGAGACGGACGACCGTGGGGGAGGCGCTGTCGAACCGGATCGTCGGCCAGGCCTCGAGGCTCGCGATGGCGCGCACCGTGTGCAAATACCCTGCTCCCATCGTGAAGGGGTCGAGACCGGGCTCGCGATCGGCCGAGAACATGAGGATCGCCTTGATCTGGTCGGGGCTCAAGAAGGGGTTGACCTCGAGCAGCAGCGCGGCGGCGCCGGCGACGATCCCGGTCGCCTGACTCGTTCCGGACAGTTCGATCCGGTCTTCGCCGATCTTCCGTTCGGGGTACAGCGTTCCGAGCGTGGCGCCGGGGGCGAGCGCCGACACGACGCGATTGCCGGGCGCGACGAGGTCCGGCTTGAGCACGTGGTCCCCGTACGAGGGACCGCGGCTGCTGAAGGTGGTGGGAATGTCGTCGATGCGCACGGAGGTGTCGCGGTCGTTCATCGCTCCGACGGTGAGCGCGTAGGGGCTGTTCCCCGGGGTGTTGATCGTCATGAAGCCGTCGCGGCCGCGATTGCCTGCCGAGGCGACCACGAGGAGACCGGACGCCCACGCGCGGGCGACGGCCCGCGCGAGCGGATCGGTGCGGTACGACTCGGCGGGGGGATGGCCGAGGGAGAGGTTAAGCACGCGGATGCCATAGCGCTGTCGGTGTGCGATCGCCCAGTCGATCGCCTCGATGACGTCGCTCGCGTAACCGTTTCCCTGGTCGTCGAGCACGCGCAGAGAGACGAAGCGGACCGCCGGAGCCATGCCCTGGAGCGTCCCGTTCTCTCCGGAACCGCCGATGAGGCCGGCGACGTGGGTACCGTGGCCGAACCCGTCGCGCGTCTTCCGCGACCCCGTGAAGTCCTTGGAGGCGAGGATCCTCGACGACGCGATCGAGGTTCCGGGGGTCAGTCCGGAGTCGATGAGCGCGACCGTGACCCCTTTCCCGGTCAGCCCGAGGTTGCGAAAGACTCGATCGGCCCCGCTGGCCGCGACCGCCGGGTCGAACTCGGCGTCGCTCGCGCCGCGGACCGGCCGATCCGGGGAGATCGACTCGACCGCGGGGTCCGCGGCGAGGGCACGCACCTCGTCGGCGCTCATCGTTCCGAGGACGGCGCGGGCCCCCGCGAGCAAACGTCCACGCCCTTGGCGGCCGAGGATCGCCCCATGTGCTTCCGCGTCGGCCGCGCTGCGATAGGTGATGATGACCCTTTCCGATCCGGCTGCGTTGAGCCGAGACGACAGGTCGGGGGCGATCTTCCCGGGGCTCGCCGACGCCGTACCGGCCCAGACCCAAAGGATCGCCGCTCCCGCCGCGGCGGCCTGCATCATTCGTGACGTTCTCATCTTCGTTCCCCTCCCGCCGGTCGTTCCCGATCGATCCGGCACGGAAGCGTTCTGCAAGGGAGGGACCGCGCACCGTCATTCAACGGCACTCAAAAAACGGGGGCCGTTCCTCGTCTTTTCAGGACGGTCGGACCTCGATCGGCCGGGACCGTCTTGCAGGCGTGTCTCATCTTGCGACGCAGGACGGAGGCTCTGAGCCGAACCTTTTGATTCTTCGAGGTTTACGTCGATGGCTCCCGAACGGAGACGGCCGTCTCATCTTGAGAGCCGAAAGGGGCGCACGCGCCTGCGCGAAGAGGCTTGCAAGGTGGCGCGAACGGTGGGGAGAACTCGCGCCGTGCATGGGGCCGAAGTTGCGGTGGGTCCGAGAGTTCCAACGCGAAGCCCGTGTCGCGAAGTCGCGAGCCTTGGGCTTCCGATCGGCGCGGAAAGGCAATCCCAGATCCCACCGCAACTTCGGCGGCGTCCTTCGGTCCTCTCGTCCCCACGATTCGCGTCACGCCGAGAGGCTTGAGAAGGGGGTATGCCTAACCCTATACTCGGCCTATTCGAAAAGCTCTGGTCGCGAATGCGTGGGAGACGATGATGTATCGGACCAACGCGGAGATCGCTCGTCGGGTCTACCGGGCGCTGAAGACTCCGTCGGACAACAACCCCCGGACCGATCCGATCCTCGCGTTCCACTTCCGGGGGCGCGAAGACTACATCATGATGCGCTGCAACAAGACCCCGGAAATCTCGATCAAGGGGAAGGGGCAAACGGCGGGTGAGGTCAAGTTCTTCGCCTACAGCGATTACTCCGAGCACACCGAGGAAACCGTTCTGTTCGACCTCAAAGACGAGGTCGCGCTCATCGAGTTGTACCGGAAGGGCGCGATCGACGCGCTGTCCTTCAAGTCGTGGGACGAGTTCACCCGCTGGCTCGACACGCTCGACGAAAACGGCGTTCAGATCTCCCTGAAACTCCCGTGCCTCGTCTACCAGGCGGTCCGAGAGCAATCCCCCTCGATGCAGAACTTCATCGTCGAGTCGGTGAAGAAGGCGCTCAAGTCGGGCGGGGAGTGAGCCGCCCGATCGGCCGGATCAGGTTTCCCGGCAGCGCCGCGACCACGCTTCGAGGTTCCGAAGACCGTCCGAGAGGGCGTCCCGTTCCTGGGGCGTCGAGGCGGCGCCGAGTCGCGCCTCGAGTCGCGCGCGGAGGCGAGCGCACGCCCCGTCGAGCCCGACCGGGCCGAACGGGTCGCCGTCGGGGCCGACGAAATCGACGTCTCCGCTCCCCAGCAGACGACGTCCCTCGACCGAATCGGCCGCCACGAAGCGGACACGCCGACGGCCGATGTGCTCTTCGATGGGGCCGCAAGGACCGGTTCCCGAGAGAAGGACCCGGTACCGATGTCCGCCGGGACGGCCGGGTTCGATGGTCACGCCGCGATCGTACCACGCCGTGTCCGCGGGGCTCAGGGCACGTCGCGATCCGCGCCCCGCTCGACACCCGGCACGTCGGGGGCGTGATCCCCCATCTGAAAGTCTCGGTGGAGCAGGACCCGATTCCTCCCCTCCCGCTTCGCGCGATAGAGTGCCTGATCGGCCCGGTGGATCAAGTCGTTCCCGTTCGTCCCGTGCGCGGGGAAGACCGAAACCCCGCCGCTGATCGTGACCCGGCCGCCCGGCTGATTCTCTCGGGACGGGAAGGGATGGGATTCGATCGCGATTCGGATCCGCTCGGCGACGCGCATCGCCTCGGGGCTGTCGGCGCCCGGCATCGCGACGACGAACTCCTCGCCGCCGTAACGGCACGCGATGTCCTCCGCGCGGAGGTTCTCGCGGAGGACCGTCGCGACCTCCTTCAGCACCTGGTCTCCGGCGACGTGTCCGTTCGTGTCGTTGAAGTGCTTGAAGTGGTCGATGTCGAAGATGAACACGGCGAGGGGGCGGTTCTCCCGTTCGGCGTCGTTGATCGCGATTCCCAGCTTCTCCTTGAGGAAGTACCGCTTGTTGAGGAGCCACGTGAGACCGTCGTGGTGGGCTTGCTCCCTGAGTTTGCGGAGGTTGTTGTCGTTGAGGATCGCGATCGACGCGAGGTTCGTCACCATCTGCATCATCAGCTTCTCGTCCCGCGGCTGGATCGTCGGGGAGCCGTATCCGAGGACACCGAAGAGCCGGAACTGCCCATCCTGGCGGTGCAGGATCGGGGCGATCATGTCGAGACGGAGGGCCGCGTGCGGATCCTCCACGATGCGCCCCCCGGTGCGGGCGAGGTTCGCCCACGCGTCCGCCGTCATCTCGACGTGGTTCGCCGCGACCCAACCGATGCGCCCGTCGCCGACCCGGATGCGACGGGCCTGGGGAGGGATCTCGGCATAGCCGCGCTGGTCCTCGAGGTAGAGCTCGACCGGCTGCCCCGGTCCGTCCCCCGGCGCTCGGGCGAGGTAGAGGATCATCCGCTCCGGCTCGAAGATCGCGTCGAGGAGGGAGAAGAGGAGGCGGGGAAGATCGCGAGCCTGCGTCTCCGATCGGTTCAGGTCGCGAACGACGTCGGGGAGACGGCGGGACAGGTTCGACAGCCAGCGCTGGTCGTTCCGAAGACGGGTGATCTGCCGCGCCTGCTCGCGGCTCTGGGCCTCGAGCCGTTCCGTCTCGGCGCGGGCGGCGTCGCGCTCCGCGTGGGACCGCGCCCTCAGCCGGAGAACGGTGAGTATGCCCAGCCCGTAGGCCACTCCCCCGACCAGGAGGACCGCCGTGATCTCGCCGGGCAGATTCCAGGGCACATCGCCTCCCGCGACCCAAGGCCGCCCCCCACCCGCGCAGCAAGGCCCGTGCCTCCGATCCGCGCGCCTTCCGAATCCGTAACTCACTGCTCCTCAGTGGCTTGCATCGGGAGCCTCTCGCGCGGGAGGCGCACCCGTCGCGACGGGTGACCTTCCGTGTCACCGGCGATGCCGAGTTGCGTCGTCCTGTACACTGAAACCGTGCTCCGGGTCACGGAGATCTTCCACTCGATTCAAGGCGAGTCGACCCACGCGGGACGCCCGTGCGTCTTCGTTCGTCTGACCGGTTGCAACCTCCGCTGCGTCTGGTGCGACACGGCCTACGCCTTCCACGGCGGTTCTCCCCGGAGCATCGAGGAGATCCTCGAGTCGCTGCGGGGTTTCGGATGCTCTCTCGTCGAGGTCACGGGCGGAGAGCCGCTCGCCCAGGCGGAGGCGATCCCGCTCCTCGCGCACCTCGTCGAGGAGGGGTACGAGGTCCTCCTCGAGACCGGGGGAAGCCTGCCGATCGAGGGGGTGCCCGCGGGGGTGAAGCGGATCGTCGACGTCAAGTGTCCGGGAAGCGGGGAGAGCGGGAAGAATCGCTGGGAGAACCTCGACCGGCTCCGGCCGGGGGACGAGCTGAAGTTCGTGATCGCCGACCGCGAGGACTACCTATGGGCCCGCGCAACGGTCGGGGAGCGCGGCCTCGCGGAGCGGGTGCCGGTCCTGTTCTCGGCCGTTCACGGCCGGCTCGATCCCGGGGCGCTCGCGCGGTGGGTTCTCGAGGACCGACTGCCGGTGCGTGTCCAAGTCCAGATGCACAAGATCCTTTGGCCGGGCGTGGAGCGCGGGGTGTGAGCGGGGGATCAGTCGTGCTCCTGTCGGGCGGGCTCGATTCCGCCACGACCCTCGCCCTCGCGGTTCGCGAGGCACCGCCGGCGCATGCCCTCACGGTGCATTACGGCCAGCGCCATGAGATCGAGGTCGAGCGTGCGGCGGAGCTCGCGAGGCTCCTCGGAGCGGCGTCCCATCGAACGGTCGATTTGGATCTGACGTTCCTTTCGGGGTCGGCGCTCACCGATCGGTCCGTTCCGGTCCCGACCGGCCGCCCCGAGGCGGAGATCGGGGAGGGGGTCCCCGTCACCTACGTCCCCGCGCGGAACGCCGTTTTTCTTTCCCTCGCGCTCGCCTGGGCCGAGGTTCTCGACGCCGGCTCCCTTTGGATCGGTGCCAACGCCGTCGACTCGAGTGGCTACCCCGACTGCCGGCCGCCGTTTCTCGAGGCGTTCGCCGCGGTTGCGCGCACGGGGACGCGACGCGGCGCCGAGGGGGGGCGATTCGAGATCCGGGCGCCGCTCCTGCGGCGAACCAAGGGTGAGATCGTCCGGCTCGCGCTCGATCTCCGAGTGCCGCTCGCGCGGACCGTGTCCTGTTATCTGGCGGGACGCTCCGGGCGGCCGTGCGGCGCCTGCGACGCGTGCATCCTTCGCGCGAGGGGTTTTCTGGAGGCGGGGATTCCGGATCCGGCCCTCGCGGAGCCGATCTGAACGCGGCGCGTCAAACTCCGCTCCCGGTCGCTCGCCGCCGCTCCTCGAGGAACTCGCGCAGCAGGCGCTCCGCCTCGCCCGGATCGGTCGCGAGCCGCGAGGCGATCGCCTCGAGGCGCGCGGTTTCCGCCCGGCTCTTCTCGTGGAGCGTCCCGGCCAGAGCGTTGAACGCCGCCGCGACCTCCTGGAGATGGTCGCCGCGCCTCAGCCTCGCACGCACCTCGAGATCGCCTTCCCGGAACCGGTCCATCGTCGCCCGGAGGCTCCGCGCCGCCCCCGCCGTCCGGTGGGTTTCGAGGATACTGACGATGAAGACCCCGGCCACGAAGACGAGCGATCCTGCGGCCACGAGAACGGTCTCCATTCCTCCGAGATCCCCGGTCCCTGTGTCGGAACCCGCGCGGCCGCCGACCAGGAGGCTCGCGTCGAGAAGGAGCAGAAGAACGAGGGTGATGCCGACCGCCGCGATCCCGACCCGGACCTGATGGCCCGGATCGACGAGGAACCGCCTCCGGCGGAACCGGGGGCGCGACCCATTCTCCTGCGGACCGCGAACGGACCCCTCGACACGGCCGGAATCGGCCATCGATCCCTCCTCGACGGCAGATGATAGGCGCCCCCCCTTGGGGGTCAAGACCCGTCCCCGCGCACAAGGCTGAATTTTCCGAAGAGATTGCCACGCAAGGCATGCGGGGTTAGGATGCGGCCCGTTTCGGTCGGGATCGGGGGGAGTCAGGATGGAAGAGAAAAAAATCGTCGTCCACATGGTCGGGGGGACGATCCACAAGGGGATCACCCTCGATTTCGAGCCCGACCGTTCCGAGTTCCATCTCCTGCCGGCGGAGGGCGGGGGAGTCCCCGTGCGGATCCGGGTGGGGGAGATGAAGGCGCTGTTCTACGTCAAGGACTGGCTCGGAAACCGGGACTTCGTCGCCCGACGCTCCTTCGACACGATCCGCGAGCAGGGCCGCAAGGCGATCCTGACGTTTCGGGACGGCGAGACGATGTGGGGCACGGTCGGCCAGGGGGAGGAGAGCGATCAGGGCTTCTTCTTCTACCCGGTCGACGAGCAGGACAACAACGACCGGATTTTCGTCGTCCGGGACTCGCTCGAGGAGATTCGCTGGGTCCCCTGACGTGTCGAGGAGGGAATCGTGAACAAGGCGGAATTGACGGACAAGGTTGCCCAGCGCACGGGGTTACCCCCCCAGAAGGCGCGGGAGGTGATGGACGCCATCTTCGATCCCGACCCGGCGATCGGGTTGATCGCCGAGGAACTCTGCGGGGGAGGGAAGGTGGCGATCAGCGGCTTCGGCACGTTCGAGGCGAGACCCCGGAAGGCGCGCTCGGCGCGGAACCCCCACACGGGGGAGGAAATGAACATCCCGGCCACGCGAGCGCCGGCGTTCAAGGCGGGCAAGCCGCTCAAGGAGTCCGTGCGCGGCTGATCCCGCGGCCGGACTCGGATCGATGCCCCCAGGACCGAAGGAGCGCTCTCCCACGCGGCGCGGGCGGCGGTCGCGAGGCGGGTGGGCCCGCGCGTTCCTGCTCGGGATCGCGCTCCCTTCGGCCGTCGCCTCGGCGGCCCTCCTCCTGGTTCTCTGGGTCGATCTCTCCCTCGCGTTCGAGGGGAGGCTCTGGGACGTTCCTTCGCGGATCTGGTCCGACACGCTCCGCGTTCGGAGCCCGGGACCGTTGACGCCCGAGGTTCTCGAAGGACGCCTGCGCCGTTCGGGATACGTCGAGGTTCCGGGCCCCCCCGCCGCCCCGGGGGAATACGCCCGCGCCGGATCGCGCTGGGACGTGAGCCTCCGCTCCTTCGATTCGGCGGGAGTCCGCCTTCCTCAACGCCGCGTCCGTTTCGAGTTCGGACCGGGGGGCCTTTCGCGGCTCCTGGACGCCTCGGGGCGGAGGCTCGAGTCGATCGAGCTCGAGCCCGAGCTCCTCGCGCGGGTTTTCGGGGCGCGCCAGGAGGAGCGTGTTCTCGTCCCCCTTCGCGATGTCCCCGAAGGGTTCGTCCATGCCGTCCTCGCCGCGGAGGACGCCCGCTTCTATTCCCACCCCGGATTCGACCCCCTCGCGATCCTTCGTGCCTCGTTCGCGAACGTCAGGAGCGGACGGATCGTCCAGGGGGGAAGCACGATCACCCAGCAGACGGTCAAGAACCTCTATCTCGGCCAGGAGCGGACGTTCCGCCGGAAGCTCCGCGAGGTCGCGATGTCGGTACTCCTCGACCTCCGCTATCCGAAGGACCGGATCCTCGAGACCTACCTCAACGAGGTCTACCTGGGCCAGCGAGGGCCGGTCGCGATCTGCGGCGCGGAGGCGGCCGCGCTCCATGTTTTCGGGAGGCCGCTTCGCGACCTCGGGCCGGCCGAATGGGCGACGCTCGCGGGGCTGATCCGGAACCCCGGCGGGTACAACCCGTTCCGCCACCCGGAACGAGCGCGCGAACGCCGCGACCAGGTCCTCGACGCGATGGTCGAGCGCGGCTGGCTCGACTCCGGTGCCGCGGAACGCGCGAAGCGCAGCGCGATCCGCCTGTCGGAGCGCGGTCCCGAGGCGTTCCGCGCGCCGTACGCGGTCGACTGGCTCCGCTCGGAACTCGCCCGGACGACCGACGTGCGCCGACTGAGCCGCGACGGAATCGACGTCCGCACGAGCCTCGACCCCACCCTTCAGGAAGTGGCGGAGGCCGCGCTGAAGCGCGGGCTCGACCGGCTCGGTTCGCCGCGCCGCGGCGCTCGCCTCGAGGGAGCCGTCCTCGCCCTCGACCCGCGCGACGGAAGCGTTCTCGCGATGGTCGGCGGACGCGACTACCGCGCAAGCCAGTTCAATCGCGCCGTGCAGGCGAGGCGCCAGCCAGGCTCCTGCTTCAAGCCCTTCGTCTTCCTCGCCGGACTCGAGGCCCTCGTCGACGGGGACGCGCGGGGGATCACTCCGGCGACCGTGCTCGAGGACGACCCGATCGAGATTCCCTCGGGCGGGAAGATCTGGCGTCCCGAGAACTACGATCGCGAGTTCTCGGGTCCGATCCCCGCCCGGCGCGCCCTCGAGGAGTCCCGGAACGTGCCGACCGCCCGCCTCGCCCTCGCGATCGGACTCGATCGCGTCGTCGAAGTGGCCGCACGCTGCGGGATGGAAAGCGGTTTCTCCCCGCTGCCGTCACTCGCCCTGGGGGCGCAAGAGGTCACGCCCCTCGAGCTCGCCCGCGCCTATGCCACGATCGCGTCGGGCGGGGTGCGACGGCCGGTGCGGATCGTCCGGAACATGAGCCCCTCGTCCGGCGCCGGGGGCGAGGCGGTGACCGCCTCTTCCCGCGCCCTGGCTCCGGGGGTGGCGTACGTCCTGATCGATATGTTGCGGGGGGTGCTCGACCGGGGCACGGCCGCCTCCGCGAGGGCGCTCGGGTTCGAGGGGGACGGGGCCGGGAAAACGGGAACGACCGACGACGAGCGCGACGCGTGGTTCGTCGGGTTCACCCCGGAGATTCTCGTGCTCGTCTGGATCGGGTTCGACGACGGCGCTCGGACCGGGTTCACGGGCGCGAGCGCCGCCCTCCCGATCTGGGTCGACGTGATGCGCGGGGCGCGCTACCGGATCTCGGGCACACGATTCGAGGCGCCGGCAGACGTCGTCCGCGCCACCGTCGATCCGGCGAGCGGGGGGCTCGCGGCGACCGGCTGCCCCGAGACGGTGGAGGAGGTCTTCGTCGCCGGAACCGAGCCGACCGAGCCCTGCCCCCTTCACGAGCGACGACTCATGCGATGGTTCCGCCGCCTGTTCGGCCGCGGCGACTGACGGGCTAGACGCGGGGGTTCCGCTCGACGTAAGGAAGGAGGAGGGATCGGCGGATGCGCGCGCCGGGCAGGCGAGGAGAGAGCGGGCTTACGGTCGTCGAGCTGATCGCGGCCGCGGGGATCCTCCTGATCCTCGTCGCGACCGCGATGCCCCTCGCGCGCTGGGACGAGAAGCGGCGGCGGGAGGCGCAGCTCCGCATGTCGCTCGACACGATCCGCACCGCGATCGACCGCTACAAGGAGTACGTCGATCGCGGACTCATCCTGCAAACCGACGTCGATCAGATGGGCTACCCGCTGGGGCTCGACGAACTGGTGGATGGGGTCGAGATCGGCGATCCCGAATCGCCCGAGCCCAAGACGGTGCGTTTCCTCGCGAAGATCCCGGTCGATCCGTTCACCGGCGAGGCCGAATGGGGGTTGCGCTCCTACCAGGACGACTGGGACAGCGATTCCTGGGGGGGCGAGAACGTCTACGACGTTTACAGCCTCAGCGAACTCCGGGCGCTCGACGGAACCTACTACAAAGATTGGTGAGTCCCGGGTCTGGTGCCGAAGGGGGGATTCGAACCCCCACGCCCTTACGAGCGCCACCCCCTCAAGATGGTGTGTCTACCAATTCCACCACTTCGGCATTGCGAGACTCGGACAGTATAACGCGCCCTCGGATCAGGGGGCGCCCTCGTCCGCGGGAGCCGGCGTCGGGGTCTCCGGCGCCGCCGGGGCGGAGGAGGCCGGGATTTCCACCTCGTCGAGAACCGTGCCCCCCGAGCCGGACGAACGGGACGACAGAATCGAAAGACCGAGCGACGTGATCATGAAGAGGACCGCCGCCCACGTCGTGATCCGCGACAGGACGGAGGCCGCCCCCCGGGCTCCGAAGGCGGTCTGGCTGCCGCCGCCGCCGAAGGCCCCGGCGAGGTCGGCCCTCTTGCCCGTCTGCAGGAGCACGACGAGCACGAGGATCACCGCGACGACGACGTGAAGGATCGTGAACAGAACGACCATGGCGCGAACTCCGATAGGGGCGGTGCGAAACCGGGAGACGCTATCACGCCGACGAGGGACCGGGCAAGGCGGCCGCCCGGGCGATCGCCAGGAACCGACCCGCGTGGAGGGACGCCCCTCCGACGAGCGCGCCGTCGACGTCCGGGAGTTCCAGGATCCCGGCGGCGTTGTCCGGGGTGACCGATCCGCCGTAAAGGATCCGCGCGGAAGCGCCGAAGGCGGCGGAGATCGCCGTGGCAAGCGCCCGGATCGAGCGGTGGACGTCCCCGATCTCTTCCCGGGTCGGCGTCCTGCCGGTACCGATCGCCCACACCGGCTCGTAGGCGAGGGTCACCCGCGCAAGCGCCTCTCCGTTGAGCGTTCCGACCGCCGCCCGGACTTGTCGCTGCACGACCCGAACGGCGTCGCCGCGATCGCGCTCGTCCTCGGTCTCCCCGACACAAAGGACGACGTCGAGACCGGCTCCGGCCGCCGCGGCGACCTTCTTCGCGACCTCTTCGTCCGTCTCGCGGAAGTGGGTCCGTCTCTCCGAGTGGCCGACGATCGCGAACGACGCGCCGACGTCCGTGAGCATCGCCGGCGAGACGGCGCCGGTGAACGCGCCGTGCGATTCCCAGTGCACGTCCTGGGCGCCCACCCGGACCGAGGTTCCGCGCGATCGCGCCGTCACGCGCTCGAGGTACGGGAAAGGAGGAGCGACGGCGACTTCCGAGGCGAGGCCGGCGCCGGCACCGGCGACGATGGCGTCGACGAGCCGGTCGGCCTCGTCGCCGGTCAGGTTCATCTTCCAGTTGCCGATCACGAGAGGCCGGCGTGCCGCATCGCTCACGCCGCGTCGTCCAGTGCTTCTACGCCGGGAAGCGCGAGGCCGGAGAGGAACTCGAGGGAGGCACCCCCGCCCGTCGAGACGTGGGTCATCTTCTCCGCGACGCCGAACGCCTTGACGGCCGCCGCCGTGTCGCCGCCCCCGACGACGCTCGCCGCATCGGATCGGGCGAGGGCCTCGGCGACGGCGCGGCTCCCCCTCGCGAACGCATCGACTTCGAAGCGGCCGAGCGGGCCGTTCCAGAGGACCGTTCGCGCCGTTTCGATTTCCCCGACGAAGATCTCCGCCGTCTTGGGGCCGATGTCCATCGCGGCGTCTCCGGGCGCGACCTCCGCCCCCGGGGTCACCCGCGGGTTCTCCTCCGAGCCCGCGACGGCAACCACGTGGTCGAAGGGGAGGAGGACCTTCTTCCCTTCCGCCCGCGTCCTCGCAAGGAGATCCCGCGCGAGGTCGATCTTGTCCTCCTCGACGAGCGAGCGCCCGACTCCGACCCCTTCGGCGCGGAGAAACGTGTAGGCCATCGCGCCGCCGATCAGGAACCCGTCGACGCGCGGGAGGAGGTTCCGGACGAGATCGATCTTGTCCGACACCTTCGCCCCGCCGAGGATGGCGAGGAAGGGGGACGCGGGTGCGCCGAGGAGCGAGCCGAGATGACGGAGCTCGGCCTCCATGAGGAAGCCGGCGACCGCGGGCCGGATCCGCCCGGGGACCCCCGCCGTGGATGCGTGGGCCCGGTGGGCCGAGCCGAAGGCGTCGTTGACGTAGAGGTCGCCGAGACGCGAAAGCGCCGCGATGAAGTCGACGTCGTTCGCCTCCTCGCCCGGGTGGAATCGGAGGTTCTCGAGCAGGAGGAACCCGCCCTCCGGAACGGCGTAGGCCGCGGTCTCCGCCTCGGCGCCGATGCAATCGGCCGCGAAGGCGACCGGCCGCCCGAGGAGGGCGGAGAGCCGCTCGGCGACCGGACGCATCGAATAGGCGGCGTTGAACTTCCCCTTGGGACGCCCGAGGTGGGAGCAGAGCACGGTGCGTGCGCCCCGTTCCGAAAGCCAACGAAGCGTGGGAAGCGAAGCCACGATGCGCGTGTCGTCCCGGACCGCGCCGTCCTGGATCGGAACGTTGAAGTCGACCCGGCAGAAGACCCGCTTGCCGCGGACGTCGCCCAGCGCGTCGAGCCCTTTCTTGGCTTTCATCGGTGGTTTCCTCCGGATCTTGGCGGTGCGGTCACTTTCGGCGGGGCCGCATCGGCCGGGACCTCCCCGGTCGAGACGTCCCGAGCATCTTCTCGACGGTCCGTTCGTGTCCGGCCGCGAGGCTGCGCAGGACCCGGCTGTTCCGCCGGATCCCCTCCCGCCGGAGGATCGCCCGAAGCGCTTCCGAAAGCCTCCGCCGGGTGGCGCGGTCCTCCCGCGCCCACGCGCGGACCAAGTCGGGGATCTCGTCCTTCTTCCCGACCAGTTCCGCCGCGGCGATCACTTCGACCTCGATCCCACGGTCCGGCGCCGACAGCATCTGCCGGAGGTCGGCGACCGCGCAGCGGCTCCCGATGCGCGCGAGCTCGAGGTGGGCGCGCGCGCGGACGCGACGGAGCGGGTCGAAGCCGTTGACCTCGGGACCGCTCGCTCGCTCGCGGAGACGGTCGATCAGGTCCTTGAGACGATACACGAGCGATTTCTCGCCGATGGCGCCCACCACCTCGACCAGGACCTGGAGCGGGAGCGGTTCGTCGACCTGGCCGAGGGCCTCGGCGAGCAGACGGGCGCGCCTCGGGCCGAGCGCCTTGAGCGCGATCCCCGCGCGGGCGCAGTACTCCGGATCGTGCGCGCGACGCCGCATCGCCTCGACGAGCGGGACGACGGCGGAGGGACCGCGCGCCGCGAGGGTCCGAACGGCGTCGTTCCACTCGTTCCAGTCCTTGCTCGCGAGCGCATCGAGGGCGGGCGCGACCGGAAGCGGCGTGCCCCGGGACGACGGGTCGTCCCGGTCTTCCGCCTCCGCGGCGAGCCGCGCGAGATCGGGGGAGGGGTCCTGCCGGAGGCGTCTGAGCACGCTGCGCCGAACGCCGGCCCGTAGGATCGCGACGACCGAGAACGCCGCACTACGGAGCCTCGAGGGGGCCTGCGCGTCGAAGAGCACCGCGAGGATCGGGGCGAGCGCCTGCTCCTGACCCGACGCGTGGATCTCGACCAGTCCCCGAACGGCGGCGACGCGGACGTCTTGGTCGCGGTCCCTCTCGAGGAGGCGGACGAGCGCGACCACCGCGTCGTCGCACGAGAAACGCGAGAGCGAAAGTGCGGCGGCCTCGCGCGTTCGCGGATCGCGATCGAAGAGCATCGCGGCGAGCGCCTCGCGGCCGCGGGGCTCCTGGATCAGCGCGAGAAGGGCCATCGCATTGAGGCGCCGACGAGCCTGTTCGCTCTCCAGGGCGTCGACGAGGGCGTCGACGGCGCGGGCACCCAGGATCGCCAGGCGCGCGCGTGCCGCGTCGACCGTCCGCGGGTGGCGGCTTCCGAGCCGCCGCACGAGATCTTGGACGTCGCGGGTTCGATGTTCGAGCGTCATGAGAGAACGACAACCCCCGCGGTTCGAGGCTTCCTCGTGGTCCGAGGCCGACTCGTTCTACAATTCGTCATCGAACTCGTGCCGGAGAGCGAGCGGATTATGACCAGACACCGGATCGAAGTCAACGCGTTGCGGGGCGCGTTCTCGACGTGCGCCGCGCTTTCGATCACCGCATGCCTTTTCGCCGGCTGCGGGTCGGACGAGCGCCGCGCGGAGCGCATGCACCGGCTCGCGCTCGAAGATCTCGAGGAAGGGAACACCGCCGCGGCCGCGGCTCGTCTCGAAGAGATCCTCGAGCGCTATCCGTCGACCGAGGCGGCCGGCCGCGCACGCGCGCGCCTGGAGCTGGTTCGCGGGTTGCATGAGGCCGTCGAGAAATACCCGCGTCGGCGGACGCAGGACGCGATGGTGGAAATCGGCCGCGCGCTCGAACGCTTTCGCGCGTCGCGACGTTCCTATCCCGCGACGCTCGACGCGCTCCTGCCATCGTATCTCGCCGACGGGATCCCGGCGGACGGATGGGGAAACGCGATCCTCTACGAAGTCCGGCCCGGCGGCACGGGATATCGGCTCGTCTCGCACGGCGCCGACGGGGCCGCGGGGGGCTCGGGCGAGGACCGCGACGTGGTCGTGCGGAACGGGACGTTCGTCTTCGGAGCGGAATCGTGAGGTTCGCGATCGCCCTTGCGGCCCTCCTCGGGATCGCCGTTCCGCTCGCCGCGGCCGCGCGCCCCTCCGTTCCGGCCTGGGTCACCGCGGTTCTTCCCTCGGGGGCGTCGTTCGGTCTCGAGGTCGCGGCCGACGACGAGACCCGGGCACGCGGGTACATGTTCCGCGAGAGCGTAGGTCCGCGGGAAGGGATGCTCTTCTGGTACCCGGCGAGCGGTCGCTACGGCTTCTGGATGAAGAACTGCCTCGTCTCGCTCGACATCGTCTGGCTCGACGGGTCGTGGCGCGTCGTTCACGTCTTGGAGAACGCGCAACCCTGTCCTGCGCGCGGCCCCTGTCCCCCTCTCGAGCCGCCGGTCGAGGCGCGCTACGTCATCGAATTCGCAGCCGGGACCGCCGCGTCCCACGGGTTACGGCCGGGATCGACCGTCGTCGTGCTGTCGGAGACGCCGGTCCCGTGAGGTCGAAGAGGCTCTTCGCGCTCCTCCTCGCCGGAGCCCTCCTCCCTGCGGCCGGCGCGGCGACGCGCTTCGACCCGGATCTCGCGGGGGCGGTGCGCGACGTCGCGGGCCGCCTGAGGGCGATCCGCGGGGCGGTTCCGACCAAAGTTCCGCTCGCGGTCCGTTCCGATCCCGAGGCGCGCCGGGAGGCCGCGCGGGCGCGACGCGACGCGGTCCTTCCTCCGGCGCGACTCGCCGCGCGCGGAAGGGCGTGGGCCGACGTCGGCCTCGGCCGCGCCGGGGACGCCGCGACGTTCTACCTCGTCCTCGCCGCCGACCTCGAGGACTTCGTCCCGTCGGCCGACGGAACGCAACTCCTCGTCGCCGAGGGACGGCTGTCCGGCGCCGACTTCGGAGGGGAGGGCGGAGATGCCGCGGCCGCCGACCTTCTCTTCGCGACCGGAGTGCGCGCGGACGAGCCCGCGGTCGCTCACGTCGCGACCCACGTGCTCCAGGACGAGCGGGGTGTCCCGCCCGGGATGCGGGAGACGACCGACGCGACCCTCGCGGCGTCCGCATGGCGGGAGGGGGAGGCGAACCTCGTCGCGCTGCTCCTCCTCTACGGCGGGATGGGACTCCAGTCGGAGGTCGTCTCCGGAACCGTCCCCCCCGAGGGGTATCGAGAGGGGGACCTGATCGCCCGGCCCCCCGCGCGATCCACGACCGCGCTCGGCCGTCTCCTCGACTTCGTCTACAGCGAGGGGTTCGCGGCGGCCGCCGCGCGCCTGCGCGAGGGAGGCTGGGCCGCGCTCGACGCGGCGGCGGCGGAGGGCGGAGGGACCTCGGCGCTGCTCCACCCCGGCCGTCCCGCGCGGAAGATCGCCGCGATCCCGCCTCCCGACCTCGGTTTGCCGGGCGACTACCGACTGGTCGACCGGGACGCGCTGGGCGAATACGCCGTCGGCATCCTCGTCGCGGAGGGCACGGGAAAAGAGAACCTCGGCTGGATCGCCGCCGAGGGATGGGACGGCGATGCGCTCTTCCGGTACGAGGGGGCGGAAGCGGGCGAAGGGGTCACCCTCTGGCACTTGCGGTTCCGCTCCGAGGCCGACGCGGAGGACTTCCGCTACGGGATGGCCCGCGTCCTCTCGGGCGGGGACGGTCCCCCTGCCGAGGGAGGGGCCTCGGAGCAGGCGTTTCCGGCGGGGGGGCGGGTCGCGCGGCTCTTCCGCCGCGGCGCCGAGGTCGAGTTCCGCGCCGCCCCGGCCGGTCTCGACGCGAAGCTCGGTTCTCTCTCTCCCGCTCCGAGTCAACAGGAAAAAAAAGAATAAATACAGCAACTATAATTCCGCTTTCTCCGGGTTTGACATCCAGGGGGTCCGCCCGTACGCTCGGGCCATGGCGTTCGTCTCTCGGACCCTCGCCCTTCTCACGATCGCCCTGGCGATCGTGCTCGTGACCCACTTCTCGGCGACCCCTTCGGTCGGACCGGTGGCGGCCCCTCGCCTCGAGACCCTTGCCTCGGTGAGCCGCCTCCCCGACACGTGGACCGACCGGGTCGTCCCGTCGCTTGCCGGACTCGACCGGAGGGCGTCCGACGCGGAGATGCGGGAGATCGTCCGGATCGTCGAGCGCGCGTCGGCGCGAGCCGGGGTCGACCCGCTCCTGGTTCTCTCGGTGATCCAGGTCGAGAGCCGATTCGACAGGACCGCGGTCTCCCCGCAGGGTGCGATGGGGCTGATGCAGATCCGGCCCGAAACCGCCGGGGCCCTCGCGGCCGAGATCGGGCTCGAGTGGAGCAGCGACGAACTCCTCTTCGATCCGGAGGTCAACGTCCTCCTGGGCACGCTCTACCTCAGCCGTCTGCAGGACCGCTTCCAGGACCTCGACGCGGCGCTCGCCGCCTTCCACGCCGGACCGACCCGGATCGAGTCCCGCCTCGCACGGAGTGAGGGGTTCTCCCTTCGCTACGCCGACCGGGTCTGGAGCGTCCTCTTCCGTCTCCAGGCCGGCGCGCTCGCCTGACCGCTCCCGCCTTTCCCCAGGCCGCCCGCGTGTGCTAGGGTTTCCGACCGCGCCGGGGGGCACCGCGCACCCGATGTTCGAGCCCCGCGTCGCCCGGGAGCCCGTTCCGGATGAACCCCTTCGGCAACCACCTGCTGACGGTCGTCACCTTTCTCCCCCTCGCCGGCGCGGTCGCACTCCTGTTCGTTCCGAAGGGGCGCGACGCCCTGGTCGCCCGAGTGGCCACCGCGATCGCCGGGCTCGGGTTCCTCGCGAGCCTTCCCCTTTGGTTTGCCTGGGGGGCGGCCGCGCCCGACGCCTGGGGCTACCGCTTCACCTACGAGGCCGACTGGATTCGCGCGATCGGGGCGCGGTACATCGTGGGGGTCGACGGGATCTCGATGCTCCTCGTCCTCCTCACGACTCTTCTCGGCTTCGTTTCGATCCTCTCGGCGTGGACCGCGATCACCCATCGGGTGAAGGAGTTCTACGTTCTCATGCTCGTGCTCCAGACGGGCATGATCGGCGTCTTCGTCAGCCTCGACTTCTTCCTCTTCTACGTGTTTTGGGAGGTCGTGCTGATCCCGATGTATTTCCTGATCGGGGTTTGGGGGGGCGAGAGGCGGCTGTACGCCGCGGTGAAGTTCTTCCTGTACACGCTCCTCGGCTCGGTCCTGATGCTCCTCGGGATCCTCGCCCTCTATTTCTTCCACGCGCGGATGACCGGCCTCCACACGTTCGATATCCGGATTCTCCAATCGATGGGGTCGTGGACCGACTGGCTTTCGCTCCAGCACTGGGTCTGGGTCGCCTTCTTCCTCGGTTTCGCGATCAAGGTCCCCATGTGGCCTCTGCACACCTGGCTCCCCGACGCCCACGTCGAGGCCCCGACCGCCGGCTCCGTGATCCTCGCGGGGGTCCTGTTGAAGATGGGGACCTACGGCTTCCTCCGGTTCAGCCTCCCGATGCTCCCCGACGCGACGCGCACCTTCCTCCCCTGGATGTTGACCCTCTGCGTGATCGGCGTGATCTACGGCGCGATGGTCGCCCTCACCCAGAAGGACTGGAAAAAGCTCGTGGCGTACTCGTCGGTCAGCCACCTCGGCTTCTGCATGATCGGGCTCTTCGCGCTCAATGCGCAGGGGATCACGGGAAGCGTCCTGCAGATGGTCAATCACGGCCTTTCGACCGGTGCGCTCTTCCTTCTGGTCGGGATCGTCTACGAGCGGCGGCACACGCGCCTCCTGAGCGAGTACGGCGGACTCGCCCGCGTGATGCCGGTGTACGCCGTCTTCTTCCTGCTCATGACGCTCTCCTCGATCGGGATGCCGGCGGTCCCCGGAAACGGATTCGTCGGCGAGTGGACGATCCTGGTCGGCGCGTTCCTGATGGAGCGGAAGTTCTGGGCGGTGCTGGCCGCCACGGGGATCGTCCTCGGCGCCGTCTACATGCTCTGGCTCTACCAGCGGACCGTCTTCGGGAAGCTCGACAACGAAGCCAACCGCTCGCTTCGCGACCTCAACGCGCGCGAGGTGGCGACGCTCGTGCCGCTCGCGGCCCTTTCCTTCTGGATCGGGCTCTACCCGGCGCCGGTCTTCCATGTTCTCGAGGAACCCGTCGCCCGGCTCGTCCAGCAGGTGGACAAGACGTATGCCTACCCGACGGTGGCCCTTCCGGCGCCTGTGGAGGAGACGTCGCCCGTCGTCGCGGAGCGCCGGTGAACGACCTTGACACTCCTGCTACAGTGCGGCCCTTCGGCAGGCGGTGAGCGGTACGACCGGTCCGGCTCCGGAGGGGCGTCCGCCGTCTCCTCTGTCCTACGTGGGTCTCGGGGCCGAGCTGGTCGCCCCGATCCTTCTGGGAGCCTTCGTCGGGGCGTTCCTCGACGCGCGTTTCGGGGTCGAGCCTTGGCTGACCGTCGTCGGATCGATCCTGGGGGTCGTTTCGGGCATGGCGTCGTTCCTTCGACGCGTCCTGCCTCGGCGGGACGGGCCGCAGGGCGGTACCTGATGGGTGCCCTGCTCGTCGGGGCCGCTTCCGGCCTCGCGGCGGCGGCCGGTCTCGCGGTCGCGGCGCGGCCTCTCTCGGGCTGGACCGTCCTCGGCTGGGGACTCGCGACGATGGCCGCGGTCGTGTCGGGCGCGTGGGCGGCGTCGAGCCTCGGAACGGCCGGGGCGGGTTTCCTGGCCGCCGTCGTCGGAGGAATCGCGGTGCGGGCCGCCGTCCTCGTAGGGGGGCTCGTCGGAGCGCTCCGGAGCGGCTCCGGCGAGGGCGGGTGGTTCGTGGCCGGCTTCGCCGCCGGCCTCGTCCCGCAGTGGGTGTTCGAGATCGCATGGTTCCACCGGCGCGGACGGGGTCTCGCGGCGGGCGCGGGGGCGGGAGAGCGATGAGCCAAGCGGCGGGCGCGGCCGAGCACGGCGGCGGGGCGTTCGACCCGGGCGCCGAGATCATGCACCACATCCTCGACGCGCCGGTGATCCCGATCCACGTCGGCGGCTTCGACCTGAGCGTCACCAAGGCCGTCGTGATGATGTGGATCGTCTCGGCGGTGCTGCTCGCCCTCTTCGCCACGGCGGCGCGTCGCGCGAAAGACCCGGTGCCCTCGGGGCTCCGGAACCTCCTCGAGGTGCTCCTCCTCTTCGTGCGGGACGAAATCGCGCGGAAGAACATCGCCCACGGGGCCGACCGTCACGTCGGGTTCCTCGCGACGACGTTCTTCTTCATTCTCGTGTGCAACCTCGCGGGCCTCGTGCCGGGGGCCTTCACCGCGACGGGGGTGATCGGCGTCACCGCCTCCCTCGCGATCGTCGCCTTCGTGATGATCCAGTGGGGAGGGATTCGCGAGTTCGGGCTCGCCGGCCACCTCAAAAACCTGCTCCCCCCCGGTCTCCCGTGGTGGATCGTGCCGCTCATGATCCCCGTCGAGGTCCTCGGTGTCTTCGCGAAGCCATTTGCGCTCGCCGTGCGTCTGTTCGCCAACATGACGGCGGGACACGTCGTGATCTACAGCCTGATCTTCATCATCTTCATCATGAAGAGCGCCCTCTGGGCCGGGATGTCGGTCCCCTTCGCGCTCTTCATCTACCTTCTCGAGATCCTGGTCGCGTTTCTGCAGGCGTTCATCTTCACGCTCCTGAGCGCTCTGTTCATCGGCATGTCGGTTCATCCGGCCCACTGATCGGCCGGGGGGAAGCAAGAAAAGGAGGTTCGGTTCGATGGAGATCACGGGCAATCTCGCGTTCCTCGGGGCCGGTCTCGGCGCGGGGCTCGCCATCATCGGCGCCGGCATGGGGATCGGCCGGCTCGCCGCCAGCGCCATGGAGGGGATCGCGCGGCAGCCGCAAGCGGCCGGGACGGTCCAGACGGCCATGATCATCGCGGCGGCCCTCATCGAGGGCGCGACCCTGTTCGCCCTGGTCATCTGCATCCTTCTCGCGTTCAAGTGAGGCGATCCATGGCACGCGCGGGACTCGTCGCGGCGTCGGCCGCCGTCCTCGGGGCGGGCGCCGCGGCCGCGGCGGAGGGAGGGGCGGCCGGCGGAAGCGCGCTGATCACCCCGCAGTTCGGGACGATGTTCTGGACCCTCCTGACCTTCGTGCTGCTTTTAATCCTCCTGCGCCTCGTGGCGTGGAAACCGCTGCTCGGCGCGCTCGAGGCGCGGGAGCGGGCGATCCAGGGGGACCTCGAGGAGGCTCGCCGGGAACGCGAGGACGCGCAGAAGGCGCTCGCGGAGCACCGGGCGCTCGTCGAGCAGGCACGCCGGGAGCGGGCGGAGGCGGTCGAGGCCGGCCGTAAGGACGCGGAGCGGCTCAAAGAGGAGATCCTCGCCGAGGGCCGGCGACAGCGAGACCAGATCCTCGCGCAGGCCGAGGCCCAGATCGGGTCGCAGCTCCGGCAGGCGAAGGCAGAGATCCGCGCCGCCACGGCCGATCTCGCGATCGAGATCGCCGGGAAGCTCCTGGCGCGGGATCTCGACGATCCCTCGCACCGGCAGCTCGTCGAGGAGCACCTTTCCAACCTGGAGGGGCTGCCCCCGGGCTCGGCCTCCATGCCCAGCTGATCGGTCCGGTCGACGGCGACGTGTTCTCCTTCGAGGTCGTTTTTCCCGCGGCGCGGCAGCGGGCGACGCGCGTCCTCGTCGGGCGGGGGATCCTTGCCCGTCTCCCCGAGGAGATCGCCGAGTCCTTCCCCGCCCATCTCGCGGTCGTCGTCTCGGACGACCGGGTTTTCCCCCTCCACGGGGAACCGGTCCTCCGGGCGCTCCGCGCTGTCGGACTCCGCGCGGAACCGCTCGTCTTCCCCGAAGGCGAAACCTCGAAGACCCGCGAGACCAAGAGCGCGCTCGAGGACGGCCTCCTCGCCCTCGGCGCGGGAGGCGACACTCTGATCCTCGCCGTCGGCGGCGGGGTGACGGGGGACCTCGCCGGTTTCGTCGCCTCGACCTGGCACCGCGGCATTCCGGTCGTTCAGGTTCCGACCTCGCTCCTCGCCATGACCGACGCCGCGCTCGGGGGGAAGACCGCCGTCAACCTCCCGGGGGGCAAGAACCTCGTCGGCACGTTCCACCAACCCTTCGCTCTCTGGGCCGACCTCGAGACCCTCTCGACTCTCCCCGAGCGGGAGTACCGCGCCGGCCTCGCCGAGGCGGTGAAGTCGGCGGCGATCGCCGATGCGGCGGGGTTCCGCGCGATGGAGGACGAGGCCGGCGCCCTCGGAGCGAGGGAGCCCTCGGCGGTCGAGCGCGCGGTGCGCGTCGGGCTCGAGGTCAAAGCGCGCTTCGTCGCGGAGGACGAGATCGAGCAGGGAAGGCGGGCCGCGCTGAACTTCGGCCACACGGTGGCTCACGCCCTCGAGGCGGTCTCCTCCTGGACGATCCTCCACGGCGAGGCGGTTTCGATCGGGCTCGTCGCCGAGGCGCGGATCGCGGTTCGCCGGCTCGGGTTCCCCGCGGAACAGGCGGAACGCGTCCGCGGACTCCTGTCCGGCCTCGGGCTTCCGACCGAGCCGCCCCGCGGCCTCGACCGGGGGCTCGCGATCGAAGCGATCCGGCGCGACAAGAAGCGCCGCAAGGGGGTCGTGCGCGTCGCGCTTCCGGAACGTCTCGGAACCATGCCGAACCGGACAGACCCGTGCGTGGAGGTTCCGGAGGAGGACGTGGTCGGCGCGGTCCTGGGCTCCGATTGACAGCGAAGGACGCGCGGCTTAAGGTCCGGAGAGGTTGCCCGTGGAGACGCTCGGTCGCTACCAAATCGTCCGCGAGATCGGCCGTGGGGCGATGGGGCGCGTCTTTCTCGCCCACGATCCCGAGATCGACCGGGACCTCGCGATCAAGACGATCCATGTCTTCGACGGGCTCCCCGAGGTCGAGCGCGCGGAGGCGCGGAACCGCTTCCTCCGCGAGGCCCGGGCCGCGGGGAGGCTCCTCCACCCTTCGATCGTCACGATCTTCGATGCGGGAGAGGCGGGGGGCGTTCCGTACCTCGCGATGGAGTACGTGAAGGGAACGACGCTCGACCGTCACACCCGGCCGTCCGAGTTCCTTCCCATCCCCGCCGTCGTCGAACTCGTTGCCGCCGCGGCGGAAGGCCTCGCCTTCGCGCATCGAGAGGGGATCGTCCATCGAGACGTGAAGCCCGCCAACCTGATGCGCGTGGGAGAGCGGTCGATCAAGATCATGGACTTCGGCCTCGCCCGGTCGGCGGCGACGCACCTGACGCAGGACGGCGCGCTCCTCGGGACCCCGTCCTACATGTCGCCGGAGCAGGTCCGGGGGGAGATGCTCGATGGGCGCTCCGATCTCTTCTCGCTCGCGGTCGTCCTCTTCGAGTTGCTTTCCGGCGCGAAGCCCTTCCACGGCGAGTCGGTCTCGTCCGTTCTCTTCCGGATCGTCCACGAAGAGCCTGCCGAGCCCGCCGAGGGAAAGGACAGGATCTCCCCGACGATGGCGGGCTTTCTCCGAAAGGGCCTCGCGAAAGATCCCGCCGCGCGGTTTGCCGACGGCGATACGTTCGCGCGGGAGCTCCGGCGCGCGGGCTCCGCGACGACGGAAGCGCTCTCGGCGGACGTCGCGGTCGCGGCACCCTCCGTTGCGGTCCCTCCCCGCGAAGACCCCCGGCGTTCGGGGGCCCGGCGCGCGTGGTTCGCGACGGCCGGCGCGGCCGGTGCGGCGGCGGCGGGCGTCGCTCTCTGGTTCCTTCTGAAGGGAGTTCCTCCGCCCCCGCCCGCCCCCGTGTGGACGACCGTCGTTCGCACCGAGCCCCCGGGTCTCGAGGTCACGGTCGACGGACGGCCCCTCGAAGGATCGGCGGTGCGGTACCCCGGCCGACCCCCCTTCCCGACGCTCGCCGTCGCGTCGGGCTGCCGCCGCCTCGAGCGCGTCCTTACGCCGGAGGACGCGGGGCGGGACATCGTCCTCGTTCCGGATCCGACCGACGCGACCGTCCTTCTCGAAACCGGCGTTCCGGGAGCGCAGGTCGCGGTCAACGGGAAAGCCGCGGGATCGGCGAGCGAGCCGATCCGGCTCGACCTGTGCGTCGAGAACCGTCTGGAGGTCGAGGCGACGGGGTACCGGCCGGGATCCGTCGTCGTGGCTCCCGGGGCGACGCCCCTCGAGGCGCGGACCGCGGTCGCGGCGCTCCGCCTCGAGCCGCTTCCGGTCGGGACGCTCTCCCTTCCGGATCCGGGGTACCCGGTCGCCTGGACGGTCGACGGCAAGGCGGCGAAGGGGCGCGCGCCTCGTCTCGAGCTCCCGGAAGGACGCTACCGGGTGCGCGCGCGCTCGGAGTCGGCCTGGGTCGACGCGGAGGCCGAAGTCGACGTAGTCGGCGGACAAACGGTCGCCCCGGCGCTCGATCTCCCCCGCCTGGGAACGCTCGTCGTTCAGACCTTTCCTGCGAACGCCAAGGTCTACGCCCGGCGGGACAGGATGCCCGCATGGGTCTTCCTCGACGATGCTCCTGTCGACCGCGGGTTGGCTGCGGGGAGGTACCGGGTCAAGGTCGAGTTCCTCCCGTCGGGAAAGGTCGCGGAGAAAGCCGTCGAGCTCCGGCCGGGGAGCAATCCCCCCGTCCGGTTCGGAATCGCGGAGGCCGAGTGATCGACCGTCGCGCGCTTTTTCTCGCTGTCGCCGCCGGTGTCTCGGGGGCAGCGGCCGCCGAGACCGGCGCCCCCGAAGCGGCGCGCGACGCCCTTCGGCTCGCGCGGCGCCTCGCCGCCGAGAACGCGGTCGGGGCGGACGAGGCGTTCGCCAGGGTCGTCTCGATCGACCCGGCGGGACCGCTCGCGGACGACGCCCTCGTCGAGCGCGCCCTGCTCCGCGGATTGGCGCTGTGGCCCGACGACCTCGGCCGGGTCGGGGCGCCGGCTTGGGGGGAGGCCCGGGGTTGGCTCGCCGGTGCCGCGTCGATTCCAGGGGCCGACCGAGCGGTCGAGGCCCGCTTTCTCCTCGCCCTCGGCCGGCTCGAGCCCCTTCCGGGAAGGGAGGCGGACGCCGCGCGGCGGTCCCTTCTCGCGATCGCGTCGGAGGACGGGAGGGGACCGTGGGGCCCGCGTGCGCGTTACGCCCTCGCCTGGCTCGACCGCGCTGAAGGAGCCGACGAGCGCGCCCGTCGCGGGTGGACGAGGGTCGTCGCCGACGCTCCGAGGAGCGACGCGGCGGTGCGTGCACGCCTCGGCCTGGGGAGGCTCGACCTCGCCGCGGGCCGGCCCGGGCGCGCCGCGCTCTGGGCGCAGGAGGTCGTCGAGGAGGGGAGCGACCGCGCCGGCCCGGCCGCGGCGCTCCGGGCCGCGGCCCTCCTCGACGTGGGCCGCGGGTCGACCCCCCCCCGCGGCTTGCGTCGGGCGGAAGTCCGGGCGACCGCGACGCGATCGGTTTCTGCGCTCGTGGCCGACGCCGACGGGGGATGGCTCGCGGTCGATCGACGCGATGGGGTGGTGCTTCGATTCGGCCGGGAAGGGCGCCCTTTCGGGCGATGGACCGTCGAGGATCCGACGGCGCTCGCCGTCGACCCGTTCGGTCGCGTCGTCCTCGCCGCCGGCCAACGTCTCTTCCACCTCGACGAGCGCGGAGTTCGCCCGATCGCCGATCTCGGGCGCTTCGCATCCGCCTCTGCGGTCGCCGCGGACGCGGCGGGCCGCATCTTCGTCCTCGACAAGCGGGGAGAGCGGGTCGGGGTGCTCAAGCCGGGAGCGGCGGTGGCCGCACCTCTCCGTGAGGGTCGCGGGACACGCCTTGCGGGGCTCGCCGCGATCGGCGGGCGGCTCTCCGGCGTCGCGTCGCGTGGAGAGGGTTGGATCGGGATTTCGGGCACGGGGATCGAAGAGCCCATCGCCGCGATTCCAGCGGAGTCGGTGGCGTCGTTCTGCGTCGACGCGGCGGGGCGGGTCGTGGTTCTCGACGAGAAGACGGGGAGCGTGACGGTCGTTTCCCGCGCCGGCGCCGTCGTCGATCGCTTCGATGCGAAAGGAGGGGGCGTCGAGGCACCGACCCTCGTCGCCTGCGGCGCCGACGGCTCGCTCGCGCTCCTCGACGGAAAGTCGGGCGCGGTGTGGAGAATCGATCCATGAGCCGCTCCTTCGCCCTCGCCTTCCTCCTCGTCCTCGCGCGACTCGCATGCCCCCTCGTCGCCGCCGAGGACGCGGAGACCCGGAGCGTCGCCGGCGCGCTCGAGGAAGTACGGGCCGACCTTCAGGCGGCGCGCCTCGACCGCGCGATCGCCGCACTCGACGTCCTCGCGGCGCGGTCCGATCTGTCGCCGGCGGAGCGGGTCGAGACTCTCGCCCTCCGGGCGCAGGCGAAGGAGGCGACCGGCGCGCTCGACGGCGTCGAGGAGGACTACCGTCGCATCCTCGCGCTCGACCCCGGCTTCGAGCCGGACCCCGCATCGACGGGAAAGCGCGCTCGGGAGCGATTCGAGAAGGCGCGCGCGGCGCTCGTCGGGACGCTCGAGATCGCCGTCGACCCCGCCGACGCCGCGATCCTCGTCGACGGCCGGGCGCTCGTTCCCGGGGCCGACGGCCGCACCCGCGTCCTCGCGGGAAACCGTTCCGTGCGGGTCGAGCGCAGGGGGTTCGACCCCGCGGAACTCGCGGTCGAAGTCCCGCCGGGAGGGTCGGTCCCGCTCCGTGTCGATCTGGTCCCGAACGCGCGCCGGCTCGTCGTCCGCACCGAACCGGAGGGGGTCGAGGTCGCGATCGACGAGGTCGTCGTGGGGGCGACCGCGCGCCCCGACGATCCCGACCCGGTCGTGCGCGCGACCCGGCCGGCCGAACTCGTCCTCGAGGCGGTTCCTGCAGGCGAGCACACGCTGACCTTGAGCCGCCCGTGCTTCCGCACCGTGCGCGTCCGCGAGATCGTGACGGTCGACGTGCTCGACCGCTCCGCGAAGGTCTTGGGGCCGGTGATCCTCCAGGCCGCGCGGACGCCGCTCGGATTCCGAGAGAGGCCGCCGATCGGCGAACTCCGCGTCGACGGGGAGCGGGTCGCCGACCTCCCGCCGAAAGGACCGGTGGAAGTCTGCGCGGGGGTGAGGCGAATCGAGGTCCGGTCGGGGGGCCGCACGATCTGGGCCGAGACGGTGGAGGTCCCGATCGGCGATCCCCTGACGCTCGACGTGCGACCGAGGCCGAACGCGGTCCTTGTCGGCGCCGATCGGTGGCCCGCCGAGCTTGCCTCCCTCGAGGGGGCGTGGAGCACGATCGCGGCGGTCGAGGTTCCCGCGGGCGCCGACCTGACGACCCGAGAAGGGTGGGCGCGCGTCGAGATCCCCGGAGAGGCCGATCTGGCGGTCGCCGTCCTCCCGCGGACGGGCCCGGCGGAAGCGGACCGCTTCGCGCTCCGGAGTCCGCTGCTCGGGACGGTTGTGCCTTTCGGGATCCCTCCCGACCCTTCGCGTCCACGCTGGACGCGCGCCGATCTCGGCCTTCAGGCCGTCGACGCCGCGGACGGCGGACTCGTCGTCGTCGAGGTCCGTCCGTCCGGCCCGGCCTCGCGGGCGTCGATCGCGCCGGGAGACCGGCTCCGGACGCTCTCCGGAGTCGCCGTCCCTGACCGGGCGGCGTGGACCCTGGAGACCTCTTCGATCGCGGCGGGGGGGGAAGTGTCGGTCGAGTTCGAGCGGGACGGCGCCAGGAGAACGGCGTCGATCGCCGTCGAAGAAGCGTTCCGCGCGGGCCTCGTGCCTCTCGATCCGCTACGGCGCTCCGTTCACGCCGCGTGGGCGGCTGCCGTGGGTGCCGGGGGCGGGACCGAGGCGGCGGCAGCGTGGATCGACCTCGGCGTTCTCCTCGAGGAGGAGGGGCGAGCCGCCCCCGCGCTCGCGGCGCTCCGCCGGTCGGTGTGGCCGGCGCGGCGCGGGATCGGCTCGGGCACGGTCGACTACCTCTTCGGAAGGATCTTGGACGCCATGGGTCGCGACGACGAGGCCCGCGAGGCGCTCGCGCGCGCCGCGGCGGGGGACGCGCGGTTCCACGACGACGACGGTCCGGAGGTCGCCCCCGCGGCGGCCGACCGGCTCGCCGATCTCGGAGTCTCGCAGTGAGAGGGCTCGGACTCAGCGGGGGCTGATCCCGGGGGTCGAACCGTAGGCCACGTACTGAAGCGCCCGTTGCGTTCGGTCCATGAAGCCCTCGGTGCGCTGGTCCGAAGCCGCGATCCGGGCCATCAAAAAATCGAGGTCTTCGCGGCGGTCGCGCTCGAGGCGCGAGGCGAACCGCTCGAACACGGCGTCGAGCTCGGCCCGCGTCATCGACGGCTCGACCGCCGCGGGAGTCGCTCGGGTCGCGAGCCACTCGTCGAGCCGGCGGTCGGCGGCCGCCCGGGCCGCCGCCTCGATCGTCTCCGGGGCGACGGCTGCGGGTGGAGGCGGTGTCCGGTCCGCGCCCGCCGCTCCGATCCGGAAGGAGACGACCGACACGAGGCCGGCGAGGAGGATGCCCGCCGCGAAGGCGAGCGCGGGCCGCACGCGCGACGGCGCGCCGAGCACGACCACCCGTGGTGCGGCGGGGATCTCCTCGCGATGCGACGCGAGCAGGCGCCGCGTCGCGAGGAGGGCGTCGTACTCGTTCCGGCAGGCCTCGCACGAGGTGAGGTGCGTCTCGACGCGCGCCGCCTCCTCGGGCGCGGACTCGCCGTAGAGTCGGGACACGATTCGGGGGATCCACGCTTCGCAAGCCATGATCGAACTCCTACGGGGCGAGACCGCGGAGGGAGAGGGACCGGCGCATCGTATCCAGGGCGAGGTACATCCTGGACTTGACGGTGCTTTCCGGGCACCCGAGCACATCCGCGATCTCGCGGAACTTCAGTCCTTCGTATTCCTTCAGGAAGACGACCTCGCGCTGTTCGGGGGAAAGGCCGCGAAGCGCCTCGCGGACCGCGCGCTCGCGGCGGCGGGCTTCGAGCGCCTCGTCGGGAAGAGGCCCGGCGAGCGCCGCCTCCTCCGTCTCTCGCGCCTCGGACCCGTCCTCCCGCCGCGCGGGATCGACGATCCGGAGCCGCCACCGGGAACGTCTTCGCACCTGGTCCCTGCAAAGGTTGAGTGCGATCTGGTACATCCAGGTCGAGAACCGGGCTCCTTCACGAAACTCCGAGGCGCCGCGCAGCACCCGCAGGAAGGTCTCCTGGCAGACGTCCCTCGCGTCTTCGTGACGCTCGAGGAGGCGGTAGACGAAACGGAAGAGCGGCTGCTCCCACCTCTCGACGAGCGTGGCGAGAGACGCGGTGTCCCCCCTTCCGAGGGCGAGCACCAGATCCTCGTCCGAGGGACCCTGCACGAGAGCCTCCAGCGGCCGCGCCGTCGCCGCTCCTTGAGACGCTCGAGGCGCCCTCCCGGACGAGACCGCGGGGGCCGCGCGACACTCGCCGTCGCCGGGGGCGGCGGCACGCGACGGGAATTGTCACCCGATTCGGCTTCGCCCGGCCTGCGGCTGCGCGCGCAGGATGCCGACCCCAAGTCATTTTCGTGTTTTTCCCGAGCGGGGATCGCAGCGGCCGGCTTGGCGTTCCCATTGCTTCTTCGAGCGGGGGCGGCCCGTTCCGGGCGTCTCTACGGGGAGGTCCTCGTTGTCCCGTCTAACCCGATGGCTGACCCGGGGCGTCGGTCGCATCGTCGAGTCGGCGCCCGACCGAGGAGTCGATCTCCTCACCCTCGATCTCCCGCCCGCGGAGCGGACGGTTTCCCCGCCGAGCGAAAGCGGCGAATGGCGCCGCTGGCTCGCGCGACTCGCCGACGCCGGGTCGGAAGCGGAAATCCTCCGGGTCTCGGCGGAAGACATCGCCTCCCTCACAGGCGCCGAGCGGGCCGAGATCTGGCGCGTCGAGGATCACGCGGCCGTCCGTTCGGCCGCCTGGCCCGGGGAATTCGGGGGCACGGCCTCCTTCGTGCCCCCCGACGGACGGGCGCTCCTCGAAGCGGGCCGACCCTGGCGCGCCCCCCTTCGGGACGCCGAGGGAGATCTCGCCGCCGTTCCCCTCGCCGACCGGCCCGGCCCTGTGGCGGGTTGGATCGTCGTCCGGCGTGGAGCGGGCGCGCCGCGATTCCGGGACGGGGAGATCGAGCGCCTCTCCGAGGCCGCCTCGATGCTCGCTTCGTTTCTCGCGTGCGCCCGGCGATGGTCCGAAGCGCGGGAGGCCGCGCTGCGCGGTCGCGAGCTCGACATCGCGCGCCAGCTTCGCGAGGGGTTGAGGCCCCGCGTGCGCCCGGAGGAGTCGCGCATCGATCTTGCCGGGGGGGTGGCCCCGGTCGACGCGGTCGGGGGGGGCTTCTACGGCCTCGTCTCCCTGCCGGACGGCTCGATCGCACTGACGGTCGCCGACGTCGCGGCGAAGGGGCTCCCCGCGGCGCTCTTCCTGGCCGCGGCGCGCGGCGCGATCCAGGCCCAGGAGCGGAGCGCGGCGGCGCCCTCCGACCTCCTCGCTCGAGTGAACGAGATCCTCTTTTCCGACTTCGACGCGCCGGAACTGTCCGCGACCGCCTGCCACGTGAGGCTCGGTGCCGATCCGGGCGAGCCCGCCGTCTACGCGAACGCGGGGCACGTGCCCCCCGTCGTGTTCGACCGCAGGGGTCGGGCGACCTTCCTCGAGCGGGGCGGCCCCGCGCTCGGGATTCTCCCCGACGCGGTCTACCCGCAGGGTTCTTTCGCGATGGAGCCGGGAGGGGCCGTTCTCCTTTTCAACGAGGGCGTCCTCCGCGCGCGCGGGGTCGGCGGGACCCCGTACGGGATCGAACGCCTCGTCGATCGGGCCCGCCGCGACCTCGGTCGGCCGGCTCGAGAGATCCGCGAGCGGCTCCTCGAGGACATGGAGGTGCACGCGGGCCGGTGCGGTTCGATCGAGGAATCGGTCCTCGTCGTCGCGAAGATCCGAGAGAGCGCGTCGTGACCCCGTCGCGCGCCTGCGTCCGCACATCGTCCGCCGGCGGGCAGGGGGGATGCCCGGGAGAACCGGACAGGGGCGTCTCCGCGGCCCCGTCGTCCTCGGTCCGCGCTTTGCAGAAGGGGCGCTCGCGCTCCGGATCGGGAGGGAGGGACGTTCGATGTCGACGACGGTGAGTCCACGACCGCAGGCGGTTCCGCGAGCCGTCACGAAACGCGATCTCGACCGGGAGATCGTGCGCCTCGTCGAGGAGATCGCGCGAGAGTGCACCGGCGGGGAAACGCTCCTGGGCAAGAACGATCTGCGTCCGAGGTGGATCCGTCCCGCGGACCTCGTTCGTCGCGTCCTTCCGTTCACGTCCACGAACTGACCGTCCGCGGCGGGGGTGTCTCATGGCCGTCCATCCGGAGCCGAACCGATCGCGTGAGGCCGAGGCCGCCTCCGAAGACCTCGCCGAGCTGTGCCGGCTCCACGACGTCGGTCTCGATCTCCTCGGCCGCGCTCACGACGTCGACGGCCTGATCGAGGCGATTCTCGACGAGTACGAGAAGAGGCTCAGGGAACTGCCTCCCGACGCCCTCGACCGCCCCGGCGAGGGGGACCCTCGCACGCGAGCGAAGGTGCGCGCCCTCGTGCGGTTCGCGGCGCAGGCGTCCGCGATCCAGTCCCAGGCCCGCTCCGCCGCCGCTCTCCGCGAGCGGAACCGCCGCGTCGAGGAAGCCCTCGCCGAGGCGAGGCAGTGGAGGGAGCGTCTCGAAACGGTCGTCGCGGCGCTCGACGCCGCGATCTTCGTGGTCTCCCCCGAGGGTCGCGTCTCGCTCGCGAGCGGCGCGGTGGGCCCGCTCCTCGACGGCCGCGTGGCCGAAGGGTCGGCGCTCCCTTCCGCGTTCCACGGAATCCCGGCGGGCGGGGACGGCGACCTCGTCACGCGGGGGGCGGACGGGACCGACCGCGTTCTCGCCGTCGCGCGCCGCGCGCTCGGGGCGGACGGGAAGGAGGGCGAGGTCGTTCTGCTCCACGACGTGACCGCGCGTCGCGCCGCCGAGGAGGCCGAGGCCCGCGTGGAGCGGCTGCACGAGGTTCTCCGGACCCTCGGCGTGCTCAGCCACAGGATCAACAATCCCCTCACCGCGCTCCTCGGCAGAGCGCAACTTCTCCGCGCCCGCGCCGACGCCGATCCCGCGGTCGCGAAAAGCGCCGAGGTCGTCGAGGAGTCGGCCCGCCGGGTCGCCGACCTGATCCGGGAACTCGCGACCGTGGCGAAGGAAGCGCGGGCCGAGGCGGTCGAGCGTGTCCTCTCCTAGGGGGAGGGGGAGGTCCGCGCGAACCCGGCCGCGGCGACGACGGCCAGTGCGAGCGCGACGGCGACGTACGCCCCCGGTCCGAAAACCGGTTCTCCCGCCACCGTCGCGAAGCGGGGCGCCGCGCCGAGAAGGAGCGCGTTGATCCACGCGTGGAGCGCAGCCGCGAGCCACAGGTTCCGCGCGACGAGGACGAGGAGTCCGAAGAGGAGGCCCAGCGCGAGGGCGAACACCGTTTCCCGCGCGGCGACGCGCGCGTCGAGGGCGGGGGAGAGGTGTTCGAAGGCGAAGAGCGCGGCCGACAGGCCGAGCGCCGTCCATCGACGTCCCGCCACCGCGCGGATGCCGAGGCGCGGCGTCAGACGGAGCACCTCGTGGAGGACGAGGCCGCGGTAGTAGATCTCCTCCCCGAAGGCGAGGGCGACCTGGCCGCCGAGGACCCACGCGTCGCTCCCCGGAGCACCCGGGATCGCGAACCGCACGCCGTCGAGCCGCGATGCGGCGAGGCCTCCGAGCACGGCGTACGACCCCAGGGCGGAGAGGACCGCGATCCCCACCCCCGAAGGGATCCGGCCGGGACGTGCGCGTTCCCAGGTGGTTCGCGCCGCCGGAAGGGAGAAGGTGGCCGCGACGAGAGTCACGGCGAGGAGGCCCGCCGCGGCGAACGCGCGCCAGTAGGCGTCGAGGTCGTGGGGCGCGATCTCCCGAGAGCCGATCAGGAAGGCGAACGACGGCCGGTACAGGTTGATCGACGCCCACTTCTCGAGGAAGAGGATGAGAAGGAGGGGGGTGAGGTTTCCGAGGCGGACGCCGGCGCCCGGGACGGCGGCGGCGCGTCGCTCGCGCGCCGCGACGAGGAGCAGGAAGAGGATGCACGCGAAGAGGAGGCTTCCGACGGGGATCGGTACCCAGGGAGAGCGCGGGGTCTCGAGATGATGCGTCCGCAGGAGCCCAGCCGTGAAGAAGCCGGAAAGGATCAGGATCCAGGCGAGGCTCCGCGGGATCCTCAAGGCCGACGCTCCTGTCGCAGAACCGAGACGCGGAGGCCTCCCCGCTCGGTCGCGATTCCCCGGGCCATCCGGGGGGTGTTGAAGGCGGCTCCCGCGCGCCCGAGGCGGTCGACGAGAATCACCCCGCCGCGGCCGTGCACGCGGTCGAGCGTGCGCACGGCGAGAGCGCTCGCGGAGGAGGGAGCGCGCCGCCGCGCGAGCGCGTCGACCGCCGTCTTCGCGAGGACCGTACGGAGGATCGCTTCCCCCCAGCCGGTCGAGGAGGCGGCGCCGAGGCGGTCGTCCGCCCACGTCCCCGCGCCGGGGATCGGCGTGTCGCCGACCCGCCCCGCCGCCTTGTCCTGGGTTCCCCCCGTCGAGGTGGCTGCGGCGCAATGTCCGCGCGCGTCGAGGGCGACCGCTCCGACCGTCCCGTGGGGGTCGTGGAATTCGCGCGTGACCAGGGTGCGGTCCCCCTTGCGGATCCTCCGGTAGCGCTCTCGTTCTCGCCCGACGAGGAGCGCGGAGGTGGGGCAGATCTCGGCGCCCATCGCGCGGGCGAAACGGCGCGCTCCCGTCCCCGCGAGAAGCACGTGAGGGGAACGCGCGAGGACGAGCCGCGCGACCGAGACCGGGTGGCGGAGTCCCTCGACGGCCGCGACCGCGCCCGCGCGGAGGGTCGTCCCTTCCATGATCGACGCGTCGAGCTCGACGCGGCCGTCCCGATTGAGGTGGGCGCCTCGGCCGGCGTTGAAGGTCGGATCGTCCTCGAGCGCCCGGACGACCGCCTCGACGACGTCGAGGGCCCTCCGGCCGCGGCGGAGCAGGGCGAAGCCGAGGGAGAGCGCCGCCTCGATCCCCGCGCGGTGGGCCTCGACCTCCCGGTCGGGGATGTTCCAAGCGCCGCCGTGAACCGCCAACGCGACCGGCATGGGCCCCCTCGCGCGCCTTGGCGGAAGCGTGTGGGAGTCGAACCCACCCCGGACGGCGTGGCCGCCCGACACGCGGTTTTGAAGACCGGGAGGGCCACCGGGCCCCATGCGCTTCCGGAGCGTGCGGCCGGGGATCGTACAACAAGGCGGCTTTCTTGACGGCCCCCGGGGCGGGTGGCATCATGCGCGGGCTCGCGACTGGGGCTGTAGCTCAGCTGGGAGAGCGCATGACTGGCAGTCATGAGGTCGACGGTTCGATCCCGTTCAGCTCCACCACGAGTCGGGCCCGCTGACACGGCGCGTGCCGGTCCCGCGAAACCGCCGTCCCTTCCATCCGTAGACCACGCGGGTTCCGAGAAGGGCCCAGCTGGAGGTCGACCATGCGACGCATCCTGTTCGTCCTGTTGATCCTCGCCGTCGCTCTCGCGCTCGCCGCGGGGGCCGCGGTCCTCCTGTTCTTCGCCCTCCGGTCCGGGATGAAGGGCTCGATTCCGTCGAAGGTCGTCCTCGAGATCGACCTCGAGCAGTCGATCGAGGAGTGGTCTCCGCCCGATCCGTTCTCGGAGGCGCTCCAGAAGAAGCGCATGACCATTCGAGACGTCGTCGAGGCGCTCGAGCGGGCGAAGGACGACGACCGCGTCACCGGGCTCGTCGCCCGCGTGGGCGCCGCCCCCCTCGGGATGGGACGGATCCAGGAAATCCGCGACGCCGTCCTTCGCTTCCGGGAATCGGGGAAGCCGGCCGTCGCCTACGCCGAGACCTTCGGGGAGTTCGGCCCCGGCATGACCGGCTACTACCTCGCGACCGCGTTCGACTCGATCTACTTGCAGCCCTCGGGGGACGTCTACCTGACCGGCCTCATCTACGAGAGCCCCTTTCTCCGCGGGATGCTCGAGAAGATGGGGGTCGAGCCGCGCTGGGACCACCGTTGGGAATACAAGAACGCGATGAACACGTTCACCGAGAAGAAAATGACCGAGCCGCACCGCGAGGCGATGGGGAAGGTGATGGAGTCGCAGTTCGGCCAGATGACGCGCGGGATCGCGGAGGCGCGCGGCCTCTCGGAGCCCGCGGTGCGCGCGCTCGCCGACCGCGGTCCGTTCTACGGGAAGGAAGCGCTCGACGCGAAACTCGTCGACGGCCTCCTCTACCGCGACGAGGTCTGGACGAAGGTGCGTGAGCGCACCGGGGAGAAGGCCGAGCCGCTCTACCTCCAGCGGTACTTCGAGCGGGCCGGCACTCCCTACGACGAGGGGCGGACGATCGCGCTCATCTACGGCGTCGGCGGCGTGCAGCGGGGATCGAGTGGGGCGGATCCCCTCACCGGGGTCGCGATGGGCTCCGACACGGTCGCCGCCGCCTTCCGCGCCGCCGTCAAGGACGAATCGGTCGAGGCGATCCTCTTCCGCGTCGACAGCCCGGGAGGTTCCTACGTCGCATCCGACACGATCCACCGCGAGGTCGCCCGAGCCCGCGAGGCGGGAAAGCCGGTGATCGTCAGCATGGGGGACGTCGCGGGATCGGGAGGCTACTTCGTCGCGATGAACGCCGACACGATCGTCGCCCAACCCGGCACGATCACCGGATCGATCGGCGTTCTCGCCGGAAAATTCCTGACCGAGGGAATGTGGGACAAGATCGGCCTGTCGTGGGACGACGTGCACACGAGCGCGAGCTCGACGATGTTCACCGGGCTCCACGATTACACCCCCGAGCAGTGGGCCCGATTCCAGGCGGCGCTCGACCGGATCTACGAGGACTTCACGACGAAGGTCGCCGAAGGACGGCACCTCCCGATCGAGAGGGTCCGGGAGATCGCGAAGGGGCGGATCTGGTCGGGGGAGGACGCGAAGGCGATCGGCCTCGTGGACGAGGTCGGCGGTTTTCCGGTGGCGCTCCGCCTTGCGCGCGAGGCCGCAGGGATCGCGGAGGACGAGGCGATCGAGCTGCGGGTCTTCCCGGCTCCGAAGTCCTTCTGGGAGACCGTGTTCTCGAAGGGGCCGGACAGCAGCGAGGACCGGGCCGAGGTGGTCGTCGCTCGGAGCCCGTGGGAGACCTTCGCCCCCGCGATCCGTCTCGCGAGGCGGCTCGGGCTCGTCGATCCGCGCCCTCAGGACGTCCTCACGACGCCGGACCTTGCCCCGGCCCCCTGATCGGATGCGGTGAGAACGTCCGCGGCATGTGTCGCGGGAAGACGACACCGCGGCCGACGCTGCGTATCCAAGGGGGAGCAGGGGACTCGGGACCGCGCGAACCCCCCACGACGGTTCCGGGGACCCGCCGGATGCGCGGGTCGCGACGACCCGCGCTTCCGGCGTCCGTTTCCCCCGCCTCTCAGTCGTACAGCAGGAAACGGACTCGGTCCGCGCGAAAGCGTTCCGTCTCGACCGCCCAGGTGCGCTCGATCTCGCGGAGCGGCGCCCCCTCCTCGATCTTCGCCCGCAGGTCGCCCCGGCCGAGCAGGAGATCGATCGCGAGGCGGTCGGAGACGAACTCGTAGGTGTCGGTTCGCCAGGCGAACGAGGCCGGGTCGAGGGCGCGCGCCTCGCGGAGGAGGAGCAGGTACGCCTCGAAAGGGCGGAACGCCTTCCGATCGTCGATGTGGATCTGAACACCGGAGCAGGTCCGCCCCGCATGTTTCTGGAACATCGGGCGGAACCAGGCCGCGCGGGCACGGAACCCAGAGAGGCCCTCCCGCCGCGCCGCGACGTCGAGACGGCGCGCGAGTTCGGGCCCGTCGAGCCAGGGAGCCCCGACGAGTTCGAACGGCCGCGCCGTCCCGCGCCCCTCGGAGAGGTTCGTCCCCTCGACGAGGCAGCCGCCCGGATAGACTCGCGCGGTATCCGGCGTCGGCATGTTCGGGGAGGGTAGGATCCAGGGAAGCCCCGTGTCTTCGAATTCCATCGTTCGCCGCCACCCCTCCATCGGAACCAGGCGGAGGTCGCACCGCACGCCGAGGGCGTCACGGAACCATCCGGCGAGCTCCGCCGGGGTCATGCCGTGGACGACCGGCAACGGATAGCGACCGACGAACGAGGAGAACTCCGGGTCGAGGACCGGGCCCTCCACGCGGACCCCTCCGAGCGGGTTCGGGCGGTCGAGGACGACGACGGGGATCTCCGCCTCGGCGCACGCCTCCATCACGAAGGAGAGGGTGTAGACGAAGGTGTAGTAGCGGCTTCCGACGTCCTGGAGGTCGCAGACCACCGCGTCGAGCCCCTCGAGATCGCTCCGCCGCGGGCGAAGGGACGATTCGTCCGATCCGTAGAGGCTCACGACCGGAAGCCCCGTCGCGGGGTCGACCCCGCCTCCGACCGCCTCCATGTCCTGCGCCTCGCCTCGCACCCCGTGCTCCGGACCGAACAAGCGCACGAGGCGAACGTCGAGGGAGGCGCGCAGGAGGTCGGCCGCGTGACGGAGGGCCGCGTCGACCGACGACGGATGGGCGACGAGGCCGACACGCGCGCCCCGCGCGAGACCGGCGGCGTGCGCGGGGGAGGCGACGAACCGGTCGAGGCCGGAGCGGACGGTCGCCACGTTCAGGGTCCTCCGGGCGGGGGGGCGAGTGTAGCAGCGGCGGGGGGGAGGAGGGTGAGGGTCACGAGCTCGGGTGGAACCCCGATCCGGACCGGCAAGAGCGAGGTCCCGACCCCGGAGGTGACGAGGAAGGGGAGGCCGCGCCACGCGTGGAGACCGCGCGCGTAGCGCCTCCCGATGTGGGTCGAGGCGTGGACCGGCCCGACGAGCGGGAGGCGAATCTGGCCGCCGTGCGTGTGCCCCGCGAGAACCAGAGCGGGCGTGGTGCCGGGGAGCCCCGCGATCTCGCGCACGACGTCGGGGTCGTGGACCAGCACGACGCGCGCCCCCGTGGGAGGTGCTGCAAGCCACGCCGCGAGGCGTGAGGGCTGATCCCACCGCGATGCGAGCGCCTCCGGCCGCTCGAAGCGCTCGGCGAAGAGCGTGTCCCTCCCCGTGGCGACGGCGAGATCGGCGATCGCGCGCGTCCCGGCGCGTCCGAGGAACGCGAGCCTGCGAGGAGCCGGCTCCGGAACGACGGCGTCGACGTCCCACTCCTTCGGCTCTTCGTCCCCCTCGATCCAGAAGCGGGCCCGGAGCGAGGTCCCGCCCGCGATCGGCTCGGCGCGGACGCGCGCGCGGCACCAGCGGCCGGGGGGAGGATCGAACGTCGAGAGGGCCCTTCCGGGGAACTCGGCGCGGTCCGCCGTGAGGGGAGCGAGCCGGAAGGCGGGGCGCAACTCGTACCGAACCAGACGCCACCCCGGCGAGCCCGGGGCGTCTTCCCCCGCGATCGCGAGGTAGGCGCGCGCGTCGTCGACGCGGAAGGCGAGCGTGATCTCGAAAGGGCCGGCCGGGAGGACCGGCTCGCGGGTCGCGAGCCGGGTCCAGACCGTCCCTCCGTACGCGATCGCGAAGGGACGCCCTTCTTCCGCGTCGACGGACCACGGCGCCTCGTCGGCGATCCGGTCGGCGACGAAGAGATCGAGGCGCTCCCCGCGCACGTCGAGCGTGCGCCGCTCCCCGGCGAGGACGTGGACCGTCTCTTCGGGCCAGGCGTCGCGGAGCGCTTCGACGTGCGGGGACTCCTGTTCTCCCGGAGCGAGGAAGCGGCGTCCGGGAGCGGGAAGCCGGTCGAGCCATTCCCGCGTCGTGCGAAGGGCGTCGGGCGACAGGAGCGCCGACGACTCGTTGACCAGGTCCCCGGCGACGAGGACGAGGTCGGGGTCGAAGCGCCTGGCTGCATCGAGCAGGCGCTCGCGGGCCGCACGGGCGCCCGGGGCGTCGACGTCCGAAAAGAGCGCGATCCGGATCGCCGCGTTGCGGAGCCCCTCGCACGGGACGTCGACCGGGACCGTTCGGAGCGAGCGCGGCTCGACGAGACTCCCGTACGCCAGGAGGGCGAAAGCCGCCGCTCCGACCGCGATCCCGATCGAACGTCGCTTCGGCACCGCTCCAGCCTAGCAGCGGTGTCGTATATTCCCGCGGTGCGTTACTTCTGCATCGACATCGAGGCGTCGGGACCGGTCCCGCCGCAGTACAACCTCCTCTCCCTCGGCGTGACCGTCGTCCGCCCCGAGGGGGACCGGCACGTTCTCGGGGACTCGCTCTACCTCGAGTTCCGTCCGGTCTTCCCCGGTTTCGATCCGGGGGCACTCGCGGTCACCGGCCTCGACGTCGAACGCTTGCGGAAGGAAGGGAGCGAGCCCGGGGAGGCGCTCCGGCGGCTCAACGCCTGGGTCGAGGAGCGTAACCGGGGATCCCAAGACCGTCCCTGCTTCGTCGGGCACAACGCCGTCTTCGACTGGGCGTATCTCAACTACTACTACGTCCACTTCGGGGTCCCGAATCCGTTCGGGTACAAGGGGATCGACACGAAAAGCCTCGCGATGGGGCGGCTCGGCATCCCTTGGAACGACACGTCGAAGGAATCGCTCGAGCGCATGTTGCGCCTGCCGCCGCAGGACCCGGGACAGATCCATCGCGCCGACTACGATGCCCACTACCAGGCGCTGATCCTGAAGGCGCTCCTCGACGCTCCGGCTCCGTCGACGCCTTGACACCCGCGAGGGTGGGCGCTACGCTCCCCGGCTTCTTTCCCGGAGCCTCGGCATGCATCCGGACGTTCCGCACGTCGACCCCTCCGCTTGGATCGCACCCGGGGCGGTGCTCGCGGGTGCCGTCACCCTGGGGGCGAGGGTCTCGGTCTGGTTCGGCTGCGTCCTTCGCGGCGACCTCGAGCCGATCGCGATCGGCGACGAGACGAACGTGCAAGACCTCACGATGGTTCACGTCGACCGGGGGTACCCGACCGTCGTCGGCCGGCGCGTCACGATCGGCCATCGTGCGATCGTGCACGGTTGCACGATCGAGGACGGCGCGGTGATCGGGATGGGGGCCGTCGTCCTCTCCGGGGCTCGGATCGGGGCCGGAGCGCTCGTCGCCGCCGGCGCCGTCGTCCGGGAGCGCGCGACGGTCCGTCCGGGTACGATCGTCGCCGGTGTGCCGGCCGTGCCGCGGGGGGAGGTCGACGACGCGATGCGCGCACGCTTCGGGGACGGGGTCTCGAGCTACCTTCGTTTGTCCGAGGCCTACCGGGAAGGCCGGTTCGGGAGCGGACGCTGATGGACGCCGCGGCGCACCCGCTCTTCGCCGACCTCTGCACGAAGAGCCGAACGATCGTCCTCGTGACCCACCTGAACCCCGACGGCGATGCCATCGGGTCGCAGGTGGGGCTCGGTCGCTACCTCGCGAGCCTCGGGCTCGAGGTCCGCGTCGTCAACCAGGACCCGACGCCGTCGAACCTCGCCTATCTGACCGTGGAGGGGCCGGTCCCCGAGGTCTACCGGCCCGAGGCGCACGACGCCCTCCTCGACGCCTCGGACGCCCTCGTCGTCATCGACAACTCCGCTCCCGACCGCCTCGGGCGGCTCGAGCGCCCGCTCCTGTCCCGGGCGACGAAGACCTGGTGCATCGACCATCATCCGACGCGCGGGACGCCGTGGGCCCACAACATCCTGGACGATCGCGCGAGCGCGACCGCCGCGATGATCCACGAGTTGACCTCGGCGCGGGGATGGACCCCCGACCCGGCGGCGGCGACGGCGCTTTACGCCGGTCTCGCGACCGACACCGGATTCTTCCGATTCAACTCGACACGCCCCTCCGCCCACCGTTCCGCCGCGGCCCTCCTCGAGGCGGGGGCCGATCCGGCGCGCTGCTACGCCGAGGTCTACGAGCGGAACAGCCCGGCCTTCACGCGGCTGCTCGGCCACGCACTCGCCGGATTGCGCCTTTCGAGCGGAGGGGCGGTCGCGACGGTCACGATCACGAAGAAGACGATCGAGGAGTGTGCGGCGGAGGGAGTCGACACGTCGGAGATCACGACCCCTCTCCTCGCCATCGACGGGGTGCGGGTGGTCCTCCTGTTCCGCGAGCTTCCCGGGGGAAAGATCAAGGTGTCGCTCCGGTCGAAGGGGGAGTTCGACGTCCACCGACTCGCCCTCGAGTACGGGGGCGGCGGGCACCGCAACGCGTCGGGGATCGTGATGGAGGGGGACCTCGAGGGGGTCGCGAGCCGGATCGTCGCCCGGGCCGGAGCCTGGTTCGAGGAGGCGCGCAAGTGACGGTCGAGGTGCTCTGGTTCGCCTCGCTTGCGGACCGGACGGGGACGAGGCGCGAGGAAATCGAGGTCGGAGGGGTCCGCGACGTCGAGGGCCTGTGGGAGTTGCTCGCGACCCGCCACCCCGCCCTCCGCTCGGTCGGGATGCGTCCCGTCGCGGCCTGCGACCGGAGGCGTGTGGCGTGGAGCGAGAGCCTCGAAGGGGTCCGCGAGGTCGCCTTCCTCCCCCCGGTGAGCGGGGGATGATCGAAGCGCGCATCGCCCGCGAGCCGATCGAGGTCGGGGCCGTCGTCGCCCGCGTCACGGGACCCGACGCGGGAGCGGTCGCGATCTTCCTCGGCAGGGTGCGGAACGAGAACCTCGGACGAACCGTGCTGTGGCTCGAGTACGACGCCTACCCGGAGATGGCCGAGGAGGAGATGCGCCGCATCGGGGAGAAGGTTCTCGGCGCGCACGGCGCGCTCCGGATCTCGATGGTCCATCGCACGGGTCGTCTCGAGCTCGGCGACACCGCGGTCGTGGTCGCCGTCGCGGCGGCCCATCGCGGGGCGGCGTTCGATGCGTGCCGCGAGGCGATGGAAGCGATCAAGCGGTCCGCCCCGATCTGGAAGAAGGAGGTCTTCGAGGGGGGGGAGGAGTGGATCGAGGGGGAGTCGGGTCTTTCGTCGTGAAGCGCCGCCTCGCGCTCTAGTCCAGGTCCATCCGCTCCATGTCCTCTTCCTCGAACCCGAGGTAGTGCGCGAACTCGTGCCGGAGGGTGCGGACGATTTCCCCGCGCAGATCCTCCTTCGTCGTGCACACCCGGGCGAGGTTCCGCCGGAAGATGAGGACCCGGGGAGGCGATCCGAGCACCGGCCCCTGCCAGCTCATCTCGTCGCGCGCCGTTCCGACGAAGAGGCCGAGAATCTCCGGGTCGAGGGGAGGCATCCCGTCGAGGAGGACCTCCTCGGAGGGAACGTCCTCCACCGTCACCGCGACCTCGTCGACGTGGGCCCCGAACTCCGGCTGCGCCCGCAGCTCGTCGAGCGCCTCGGCGAGGACCGATTCGAACTCCGCGTCCGGGAGCCGCTGGGGGCGGGGAAAACGTTCGGGGTCGAGCCGGGCCGCCCGCGCGAAGAGGGCGTCGGCCTCGTCGAACCTCCCCTCCCGCTCGAGCGTCAGTCCCCGGACGTCGAGGGCGTCGGGGCACTTCGGGTCCGAGGCGACGGCGCGCTCGGCTTCCCGCGACGCATCCTCGAACCGGCAGACCCTGTAGAGGGAATACGCGAGTTTCGCCCGGAACTCCGGGTCGTCGGGGTCGAGGTCGACCGCCCGCGCGAACTCCTCGATCGCTTCCCCGGGCTCGTCGAGGGCGAGAAGGGCCTGCCCCGCGAGGAAGCGAAGGACCGGATCTTCTCCCTCCCTCGCGAGCGCGATCCTGGTGGCGGCGAGTGCGCGGTCGGGCTCGCCCGCCTCGAGATGGTCGTAGATCGCCTCGAGGGGATCCTCGTCGCGGCTGGCGGGCGTCATCGGGCGTCCTCCGGAAAAGCCCGGCATTCTCCCACTCCACCGATCCCGCGGGCAAGCGCCGCGTTGAGCGGGCGGACGGGCGGGTGCTATCCTTCCGCGTTTCGACGACCCCCGGAACCGGGTGGAGGTTTCCCATGGCCGAGGCCAGGCGAGAGGACGTCCGGAATCTCGCGATCATCGCCCACGTCGACCACGGCAAGACGACGCTCGTCGACGCCATGCTCTGGCAGAGCGGCATCTTCCGCGAGAACGAGTACGTCGCCGAGCGGGTCATGGACTCGATCGACCTCGAGCGGGAAAAGGGGATCACGATCATGGCGAAGAACACCGCGATCCTCTACCGGGGGACGCGGATCAATGTCGTGGACACCCCCGGGCACGCCGATTTCGGCGGCGAGGTCGAGCGGACCCTCAAGATGGTGGACGGGGTGCTGCTCCTCGTCGACGCGAGCGAGGGGCCCCTCCCCCAGACCCGCTTCGTCCTCCGGAAGGCGCTCGAGTCGGGGCTCTCCCCGATCGTCGTGATCAACAAGATCGACCGCCAGGACGCGAGGCCCAAGGAGGTCCTGAACGAGGTTTACGACCTCTTCATCGACCTCGACGCGACCGAGGACCAGCTCGACTTCCCGGTCCTCTACTGCAACGCACGGAAGGGGACGATCCGGCGCAGTCCCGACGCCGCCGACGAGCCGCTCGTTCCCCTCTTCGACGAGATCCTGCGGACGGTCCCGGCCCCGGTCCACGAGCCGGGGGCGCCTCTCCAGTTCCTCGTCACGAACCTCGATTACAACGACTACGTCGGCCGCCTCGCGATCGGCCGGATCTTCCAGGGATCGATCCGCAAGGGCGGGGACGTCTCCCACTGCCGCGTCGATGGGACGACCGGAAAGGCACGGGTCACCGGCCTTTACGGCTACGATGGCTTGAAGCGCGTCGAGATCGCCGAGGCGGGGCCGGGGGACATCATCGCGGTGAGCGGGTTCGAGGGGGTCAGCATCGGGGACACCCTCTCCGACCCCGAGAACCCGAAGCCCCTCCCTCGAATCACGGTCGACGAGCCGACGATCGGGATCGTCCTCTCCGCGAACGACTCCCCCCTCGCCGGTCTCGAGGGGCAGTTCGTCACCAGCCGGAAGCTCCGGGAGCGCCTCTTCAAGGAGATCCTGACGAACGTCTCGATTCGGGTCGAGGATACGGACACGCCCGACGCCTTCCGGGTCTCCGGCCGGGGAGAGCTCCAGCTCGCGATACTCCTCGAGATGATGCGGCGCGAAGGGTACGAGATGGGGGTGGGGAAGCCCGAGATCCTGACGAAGGAGATCGACGGCGCCACCCACGAGCCGGTGGAGCTCCTGGTCGTCGATTGCCCCGAGCCGTTCATCGGAGCGGTCACGCAAAAGGTCGGATCGCGCAAAGGTCGCCTCACGAAGATGGTGAACCACGGGACCGGCCGCGTACGGATGGAGTTCAAGATCCCCTCCCGGGGGCTCCTCGGGTTCCGGACCGAGTTCCTGACCGACACGAAGGGGACCGGGATCATGAACCACCTCTTCGAGGGGTACGTCCCGTGGCAGGGGGAGATCTCCCACCGGTCGACCGGCGCGCTCGTCGCCGACCGCCCCGGCCGGGCGACCGCCTACGCGATCGAGCACCTGCAGGACCGAGGGACGATGTTCGTCGCCCCCGGCGACCAGGTCTACGAGGGAATGATCGTCGGAGAGAACTCGCGCTCGAACGACCTCGACGTCAACATCGGCAAGGAGAAGAAGCTCACGAACATGCGGGCCTCGACCTCGGAGGAGACGGTCCGCTTGATTCCTCCCCGGTCGATGAGCCTCGAGCAGTGCCTCGAGTTCATCCGGGAGGACGAGTTGGTCGAGGTCACCCCGAAGTCCCTGCGCCTCCGGAAACGCGTCCTCCCGTCCGCCCTCCGCGCCCGGAAGTCCTGAGCGGGCGCTATGATGTCGCCGGACCGTCACCGGGCGGAGGACGGGTCCGGAGGAACGGGATGAACGGCAGCACCTGGGTGCTGGTCCTCGAAGGGGCCCTGGCGCTGGTCGCGGGGGCCTGCATCGGCTGGTTCCTGAACAACCGGCTGGGGGCGCGGAGCCTCGAAACGGCGAAGAAGCGTGCGGACGAACTGCACCGCTCCGCCCAGCGCGAGGCCGAGAAGACGAAGCGTGGCGCCATCCTCCAGGCGAAGGAAGAGATCCTCGCCCAGAAGAACAAGGCCGACCGGGACTTCCGCTCCCGGAACGGGCAGATCCTGAAGCGCGAGCGCGATCTCAAGAAGGCCCAGGACGCCCTCGTCGCGCAGGAGGCGGAACTCGCGAGGCAGCGCGACCTCCTGCAGGAGTCGGAACAGGCCCTGGCCGCCCGGGAACAGGAACTCGAGGCGGGAAAGGAAGTGCTCGCGCGCCTGACGGCCGAGGAGAACGCCCAGCTCGAGCGGGTCGCCGGGATGAGCCGGGACGAGGCGATGCGGCAGCTCCTCGCGAACCTGAGGGCCGAGGCGCGCTTCGAGGCCGCGGGGATGATCAAGGAGATCAAGGAGGAGGCGCAGCGGACCGCCGACGCCGAGGCGGTCAAGATCATCGCCCTCGCGATCGAGCGCTCCGCCTCCGAGGTGAGCGCGGAGCGGAGCGTGACCACCTTCCCGCTCCCCGGCGGGAGCCAGATGCGCGGCCGACTGATCGGGCACGAGGGAAAGAACATCCGGGCGTTCGAGCAGGCGACGGGGATCCAGCTCCTGCTCGACGAGGCGGCCGGGACCGCGACCCTCTCCGGCTTCAACCCGGTCAAGCGGGAGGTCGCCCGCCGCGTGATGGAGGTCCTCATCAAAGACGGGAACGTCCACCCGAAACGCGTCGAGGACCTCGCCCGGCGGCACGGCCGCCGCCTCGAGGACGAGATGCGAAAAGCGGGGGAGCAGGCGCTCGAGGAGATGGGGGTCGAGCGGGTGAAGCCCGAGATGGTCGCCCTCCTGGGGCGCCTCCTGTACCGAACCTCGTACGGGCAAAACGTCCTCGCCCACTCGAAGGAGGTCGGCTACCTCACCGGCATCATGGCGGCGGAGCTCGGCCTCGACGGGAGGCTCGCGCGCCGCGCCGGCCTGTTCCACGACATCGGAAAGGCGGTCGACTACGAGCGGGAGGGGACTCACCCCGAGATCGGCGCGGAGGTCGCGATGCGCTGCGGCGAGGACTGGCAGGTCGTCAACGCGATCGCCGCCCACCACGAGGACTGCGAGGTGACCACCCCGATCACGATCCTGGTCGCCGCCGCCGACGCCCTCTCGGGGGCGCGCCCCGGCGCGCGCCGGAAGAGCGTCGCCGAGTACATCCGCCGGATCGAGCAGCTCGAGTCGATCGCGAACGACATGGAGGGGGTCGACCACTCCTTCGCGCTCCAGGCCGGCCGCGAGATCCGGGTCATCGCCAAGTCGGGCTTGGTCGACGACGCCCGGCTCGGACTCCTCGCCTCCGACATCGCCCAGAAGATCCAGTCGGAGATGGACTACCCCGGGCGGATCAAGGTGACGGTCATCCGGGAGGTGCGCGCCGTCGAGGTCGCGCGCTGACCCGTGGCCGCGCGCGCACGAGCGAGCGATCTCTCGGCCGCCTACGCCCACTGCGAGGCGGTGGCCCGCGGCCACTACGAGAACTTCCCCGTCGCGTCCGTCCTCCTTCCGCGCGCCCTCCGGCCGCACGTCAGCGCGATGTACGCCTTCGCGCGCGCGGCCGACGACTTCGCGGACGAGGCGGCTCCCCCGGAAGGGCGGCTCGCCGCTCTCGCCGAGTGGGAGCGGAGGCTCGACCGCTGCCTCGAAGGCGACGCCGATCATCCGGTCTTCATCGCGGTGGGAGACACCATCCGGAAGTTCCGGATCCCCGACGTGCTCCTCCGCGACCTCCTCTCCGCCTTCCGACAGGACTGCACGACGAGACGCTACGTGCGATGGGAGGACCTGCTCGACTATTCGCGGCGCTCCGCGAACCCCGTCGGCCGGATCGTCCTCCGCCTGTTCGGCTACGCCGACGCCGTGCGCGACGCGCGCTCGGACGCGATCTGCACCGCGCTCCAGTTCACGAACTTCTGGCAGGATGTCGGGGTGGACCTCGCGAAGGACCGGATCTACCTCCCTGCGGTCGAGATGGCGTACTACGGCGTCACGGAGGCCGATCTCAGGGGCGGCGTCGTCCACGAGGGCACGAAGCGGCTCCTCGCGGAGATGAGCCGGCGGACTCGCCTCCTCTTCGAAGAGGGTCGGCAGCTGCCCGACCTCGTCGGCGGCCGCCTCGCGAAGGAAGTCCGCTGGATCTGGCTCGGCGGCAACCGGATCCTCGACCGGATCGAGGCGGTCGGCTACGACGTGTTCCGGCACCGGCCCACTCTCAGCCCGTGGGACCACGGGTCGCTCGCCTTCCGCGCCCTCCTCGTCCCGAGGGCGCTCGCCCGATGAAGCGGGCTCCCGCCCGGAGCCATTTCTTCGTCGCGTTCCGCGTCCTGCCGCGGGACCGCTTCGAGGCGATCACCGCGGTCTACGACTTCTGCCGCCGGGCCGACGACGCGGTCGACGAAAGCCCCGACCGGAACACGGCGGAGGAGGCCCTCCGGACGGTTCGGGCCGAGCTCGACCGGGTCTTCCGCGGGGACGAACGGGGGCCTCTCGCCGGGGCGGTCGAGCGCTTCGCCCTTCCGAGGCGGCCGTTCGACGACCTTCTCGAAGGGGTCTCCTGGGACCTCGAGGGGCGGCGCTACGCGACGAGAGGCGATCTCGAGCGGTACTGCGTCCGGGTCGCCTCGACGGTCGGGCTCCTCTGCGTCCGCATCTTCGGCTGCCCCGACGGGTCGTGCGACGTCTACGCGGAGCGGCTCGGGATCGCGATGCAGTGGACGAACGTCCTGCGGGACATCGCCCCCGATCTCCGGATGGGTCGCCTCTACCTTCCGGGGGAGTCGATGGCCCGCCACGGCCTCGACGAGGGGGCCCTCCGACGCGCCGACCTCGAGGCGCGCGCCCGGCTTCGCCGTCTGATCGAGGACGAAGCCTCGTTCGCGCGCGCCCGGTACGGGGAGGCGGAGGCGGCGCTGCCGGAACGCTTCCGGAGGACCGTCCTCTCGGGGCAGATCATGGCGGCGGTGTATCGATCGCTTCTCCTGCGCGTCGAGCGCGCCGGGGACCGGGTGCTCGACCGGAAGATCCGGGTGGGAAACGCGGGGAAAGCGTGGGCCTTCGCGCGCGCCGTCGTCGCGAGCGGGCTCCGAGGGGGCGCACGTGGCGCCTGACGTCGTCGTGGTCGGGGGAGGAACGGCGGGGCTCGCCGCGGCGACGGCGCTCGCGGAGCGGGGGGCGCGGGTGCGCCTCCTCGAAGCGCGGGCCTCGTGCGGGGGGCGGGCGCGCTCCTGGGTCGACGCCGCGACGGGACACGTCGAGGACAACGGCCAGCACGTCGTCCTCGGTTGCTACGACGCCTTCCTCGCCTTCACCGACCGGATCGGATCGACCTCGAAGATCGCGTTCGAGGATCGTCTCGAGTTGACCTGGGTCGAGCCCGGGGGGAGGCGAATCCGTTTCCGTCCCGCGGCGCTCCCCCCTCCTCTCGACCTCCTCGCCGGGGCGCTCGCGATGGACGGGCTCCCCGCGGCTCAGGTCGCGGGGCTCGCCGGCCTCGCGCTCGACGCGAAGCGCGGGGGGCCGGCGCCCGGAGAGCGGACGGTCGCGGAGTGGCTCGCGAGCCACGCCCAGGGGCGCGAGGCGCGGCGCCTCCTCTGGGACCCGATCGTTCTCGCGACGATCAACCTCCCTCCGGAGCGCGCCTGCGCGTCGCTCCTGGCACCGGTCGTGCGGCGGGCGCTCCTCGCGGGGCCGCGCGCCGCCCGGATGGGGATGGCGGCCTCGGGGCTCTCCCCACTGATCGCCGATCCCGCAGTCCGGTTCCTCGAAGGCCGGGGGGGCGAGGTGCGGACCTCGTGCCCGGTCGTTCGAACGATCGTCGCCGGTGGACGGATCGAGGCGGTCGAGACCCGGGACGGCGAGCGGCACCGCGCGGCCGCCTTCGTCGTCGCGACCCCGGTGGGGACGGAGGCGCCCGAGGTCTCCCCGATCGTCGCGGCGCACGTCTGGCTCGATCGCGTTGTCCTCGACGCGCCGCGGATCGGTTTCCTCGACTCTCCGTTCCACTGGGCGTTCGACCGGGGGACGCTCGCGGGAGGGGCGGAGGGCGGCTACGTCGCGCTGATCACCAGCGCGGCGGACGGTCTCGTCGACCGGTCGCGGGAGGAGATCGCGGCGCTCGCGGTCGGCGAACTTCGGAAGTTCCTCCCGGCGGCGCGTGGGGCGACGGTGACGAGGGTTCGCGTGGTCAAGGAGCGGCAGGCGACGCCGGTGCTCGACGTGAGGACCGTTCCCCGGAGACCGGGAACCCGCACGGGGTTCCCGAATCTCGTTCTTGCGGGGGACTGGGTCGACACGGGGCTTCCGGCGACCCTCGAGGCGGCCGCCGAGTCGGGACATCGAGCGGCTGCCGCCCTGTCCCTGTAGAATCCGCGCCGCGTGCCCGACCCGACCGTCCAGCTCATCGGCCTCTCCGCCATCTCGACGGCGGTCTTCCACATGCTCGTCCCCGACCACTGGCTTCCGTTCGTCCTGATCGGCCGGACGCGAAGCTGGAGTCCGTCCCACACGGCGCTCGTGTCCGGCGTGTCGGCGACGATCCACGTCGCCCTCTCGGTCGCGCTCGGTCTGCTCACCCTCCGCGCGGGGAAGGAGATCTCGGAGTGGATCGGTCACGGCCTCGAACGGGCGAGCGGAGTTCTTCTCGTCGTCTTCGGTCTCGCCTACGCGTTCTGGGCCTGGCGGAAGGGAGGGCACTTCCACCCGGGGGGCGATCTCGTCCACCGGGGGGCCGAGGCCCAGCCCTGCGACGGGCACGAGGGGACCGACACCGCGGGCCACCTCCACTACCACGCCGACGACGCCTGGATCCGCGGCGAGGGGGCCAAGGGAGACTTCGCCCTCGCCTTCATCGTCGGGATCAACCCGTGCATCCTCCTGCTCCCGCTTCTCCTCGCCGTCGCCGATCACGGGGCCGCAGCGGTCGCGATGGTGACGGCGGCGTACGCCGTCCCGACGGTCCTGCTCATGCTCGGGTTATCGGTCGTCGGGGTGGCGGCGGCGCGGATGCTCCCAGTCCCGGGGATCGCGCGGCACATGGAGGCCCTTTCCGGTCTCCTGATCGCGGCGACGGGGGTGGTCTTCCTCGTCCTCGATCACTGAGGGGGACGGCGGAGGACCGCGACGACGGTCTGGTCGTCGTCGGGCTCCCGCGTTTCGGTGAACTCACGGACCTCGACGAAGACCGCCTCGACCAGCGCGCGGGCGGTCTCCCAGCGCTCCCTGCGGACGATCTCGCGGAGGCGTTCGACGCCGAAGGCCTCTCCCTCGGCGTTCTCCGCCTCGGTGATCCCGTCGGTGTAACCGAGGAGGATCGAGCCGGGGGCGACGGTCGCGTAGCCGCGCTCGTAAAGGGCGTCGGGGTTCGGCCCCAGGACCATCCCTCCTCGGGAGAGTTCCTCGAAGGTCGAGCCGTTCCAGAGAAGAGGCGCGGTGTGCCCGGCGTTCGAATAGACGAGGTTCCCGTTCCGTTCGATCTCGCCGTAGAAGAGGGAGATGAACTTCGAGGCGAGGGCCGACCGGCCGACGACCTTGTTGAGCTTCTCCAGGGTGGCGGTGATCCGAAGCCGCTCCTCGACGCCCATGCGGAGGCCGATGATCGCGTCGCGCGCCTGAAGGGCCGCGGGCAGGCCGTGGCCGGAGGCGTCGGCGATCGCGATCCCGAGGCTCCTCGATGAGATCTCGAGGAAGTCGAAGAGGTCGCCCCCGACCTCCTCCGCGGGGACCGCCATCCCCCAGAGATCGAAATCCCCGAACGAAGGGGCGCGCCGCGGGAGGAGCGACATCTGGATCTCGCGCGCCTCGGCGACGCGGTCGGCCAGTTCCTCGTGCCTCAGCTTCAAGTCGATCACGTGACGGATCGTGTTGAGCGTGTGGCCGACCTGGTCCCCCTCGGCCTCCGGGGCGAGGGAGAAGGCGACCAGGTGGGAACGCTCCTCGCCGACCGCGATCGCCGCGAACTCACGGACTCCGAGGGTCTCCTCGATCCGAGGGTCGAGGTCGGGGTCTCCCGGGCGGCGGTAGACGTACCCGTCGCGGAGGAGGTCTTCGAGGACCTTGTAGCCGCGCGGGATGCGGTAGCCGTGCGGGGCGCGGCGGGAGGGGTACTCGCGCTCGAGGGCGTAGCCGTCGTCGCGGTGCGAGTAGATCCGTCCGCTCACGAGGCCGACGTCGTCCTGGAAGTCGTCGACCAGGCGCCGCAGGATCTCGTAAAGCGTCGCGAGGAGGTCGGTCGACCCCTCGATCTGTCTCAGGTTCCGTTCGAGCTTGCGGAAGAGGTTCTTCGAGTCCATCGCCCGGGAGGCTAGCAGCCGGATGGGAGAGGGGGCAATGCGGGGGTGTCGGCGGCGAGAGACCGTCACACTCTTCGATCGTCCGAGGCTTGGCCGCGGCGTATACTCCCTGCATGAACGCGGCTCCGGCCGCCCCCGACCTGGCTCCGGCGGCCCGGTTCGGCCGCGCGCACCAGGAGGGTTCGGGCATCTCGCAATCGCAAAAACTGGGGGGCGAGACGACTGAGGCTGGTTTTTCGGTTCTTCTCGCTCGGCATCGTGTTGCCCGTATCTCATGAAACCGCCTCTTTCGGGGCGACCAGGACCCTCTTGAAGGCGGTCGACGCGGCCGGGCTCGAGAGCACGGTCTCGAACGAAGTCGCGCTGACGAACGAGTAGGGGGAGGCCGGTCATGCGTCGCTTCGGACGGTTCGTGGGGGCATGTCTCGTACTCTCCTCCTTCCTGATCGGTCCGTTCGTCGCGGCCCAGGAGTTCTACTGCGAAGGGTTCGACGACGACGGGGACTTCGAGATCGACGAGGGGTGCCCTCGGACGTGTGACCGGCTTTACTTCGAGACGGGACCGAGGGCCGTGGCTCCGGGATCGACCGGGGCCGCGGCCGTGTCGATCGTTCGGCCCGGGACCGGGTACGCGTGGGCGTACGCGGACACCCGGTCCGGGACGTCGCAGGTGTACGTCCAGATCACGGCGACGTCGGGCGCGCCGGACAAACCGGAGGTCCGGGTCAGCAACGGGACGAACCCTGCGACCGACCCGACGATCGTTCTCCGGAGCCCCTCGACCTACGGCGTGGTCTGGGTCGACGAGCGGACAGGGAATCCGGACGTGTGGTTCCGAGTGCTCGATTCGATGGGGACTCCGGCTTCGGGGTCGCTCGACACGAACGTGAGCGGGAACAACACCGCATCGCTCAACCCTTCGGTCGTCTGGAACGGGAGCGGATTCGCGGTCGTCTGGGACGACACGAAGGGGAGCAATCGGGACATCTACTTCCAGCGGCTGGACGCGCTTGGAGGGCCGCTCGGGAATTCGATTCGGGTGACTTCGGCGACGTCGCTCCAGGAGGATGCGTCGATCGCGTGGGACGGGACGCAGTACGCGGTGGTGTGGACGGACGAGCGGGACGGGAACCGCGAGATCTACGGTCAGAGGATCGACGGGACGGGGAGCCTCGTGGGGAGTGCCGTTCGTCTCACGAGCGCCGCGGGAACTTCGCAACGGCCGAGCGTGGTGGCGCTTTCGAGCGGCCGGTTCGGCGTCGCGTGGGAGGACGCGCGATCGGGTCAGGCGGCCGTCTGGTACGCCCCATGGGAGGGGCCCGGGTGGAGTGCGGTCGCAGGTTCGGCGGTGAGCGCGTCGACCGGCGCGGCGTCTATTCCGAGCCTCACGACCACCGGAGCGGAGGTGCTGCTCGCCTGGCGGGACACCCGTCACGGCGGGGGTGATCTGTACGCACGGCGTCTGGGATACGACGGAACTGCGTTATCCAGCGAAATCCGACTGACCGCGGACGGACTCGTCGGCTCAGCGGTTTCCGCGTCGTGGCACGGAAGCGGATTCGGCGTGGCCCACCTGAGCGCCTCGGGGCCTCGGCTGTCGCTTGCGGCGTGCGGGGGCACGGATTTAGACGGCGACGGGTACTTCGCCGACGAAGGGGACTGCAATGACCAGTCGGACTTGCAGAGCCCGGCGGTACCCGAGTCGTGCGACGCGCTCGACAACACGTGCGACGGCGTCACAGACGAAGGGTGCCCGGGGACGTGCGACGCCCGGGTCGCCGGGGAGCCGGTGGATATTCACGTTCCGACGGAGTCTGGACCGGTCGTCCAGGTCGTATCGGGCTCCGGGGGCTACGGCGTTGCATGGCAAGACCGGGAGACATACCCCGGCTGCTGCATCGCCTACGCCCCATACTTCCGAACACTCGACTTCGCGGGCGCGCCGGCATCGCCTTCCGTGCGCGCCACGACTTCCGATCTCAGCGGAGAGAAGCCTTGGATCGCGTGGAGCGGCGCCGCGTATGCGATCGTCTGGGAGAGCTACAACCGTACGGATTTCGTGGCTCGGATCGGGTTCCGCCGGTTCGGCGCGGACGGGGCGCCACTCGGCCCGCATCGAGAAGTGACGACCGACCCGGTCCTGCCGTTCGGGCACAGGCGTCCGGTGCTCGTCTGGGGCCCGAACGAGTTTGCGCTGACGTTCATGGACATTGCGGCGAGCGGAGTGCCTCGCGCCAACCAATTTGTGAGGCTGGACCGCGATGGACGACCGCTCGAGCGGGCAAGAGACATTGGGCCGGACCCGTCCGAGTTGGCGCATCTCGCCTTCAACGGGGTCGGATACGGGCTCTCGTACCTGAGCTGGGTCGACCCGTACTTCCGCAAACTCGATCGTTTCGGGGGCTACGCGAGCGACGCGGTCGCGATCCGGAACGACCCGTACAATCAGGGTAAGAACCGTGTCGCCGCCACCCCGTGGGGTTACGGCGTCACATGGGCGGAGGACACCGGACCGGTTGGACAGATCGGCGAGATCTTCTACCAAAGATTCGACGTCGCTGGAGTGCCCGTAGCGGGGCCGGTCCGTCTGACGGCATGGGCCAACCGGTCGTTGAACGCATACGAGCACACTCTGGTCTGGACGGGGGCGAACTTCCTCGTGTTTGCCTTCGAGTACGACGGTCGAGAGAACATGACGCTCTTCCGTTTCGACGCGGACGGCGTCGTTCTCGGAGAACCGCTCACGGTCTACAGCGGCGATCCGGCGCTCCCCTCCGGCTCCCCCTGGCTCGCCTGGAACGGCGTTGAGCCCCTGGCCGTTTGGAGCGACTCGGAGGAAGGTGGGCTGAACCACACCCGCCCGCGTTCCCGCCACCTCCTCTGCTGCGAGACGCAGGCCACTCCGTCGCCGGTGTCGGGAGTCTCGTGGCAGGACCCGAGCACGCTGACCTGGACGACCTCGGGCGTGCCGACCTACGACCGGGTCCGCGGGAGCTTGAGCGAGGTGCGAGAGCGCGGTTCGCTCGACTCGACGGTGTACGAGTGCAAGAGGGACCTGACGACGAGTTCCACCGAGTTCGACCAGCCGCACGCGGGTTTGCCGTTCTACTTCCTGGTCCGGGGGGTGGGCATCTGCGGGCCCAGTTCGTGGAACGGTCCCAGTCCGCCTCAGCAGGGAGACCGAGACGCAGACCTCGCGGGGGACCCGCAAGCCTGTCCGTAGAGGTCCCGCCCTCGCCCCCCTCCGGGCCCGATGCTACCCTTCGCGGGTCCTTGGGAGGCGGCATGCGCGACCTCTTGCAGGCCGTCCGGAAGCGCGATCCCGCGGCCCGGTCGACGATCGAGATCCTCTTGACCTACCCGGGGGTCCACGCCCTCGCCTTCCACAAGATCGCCCGCTTCCTGCACAATCGCCTCGGCCTCAAGCTCCTCGCGCGGTTCGTCTCGCACCTCGGGCGTCTCTTGACCGGCATCGAGATCCACCCGGGCGCCACGATCGGCCGCCGCGTCTTCATCGATCACGGGATGGGGACGGTGATCGGCGAAACGGCCGAGATCGGGGACGACTGCCTGCTCTACCACGGGGTGACCCTCGGCGGGACGGGGAAGGACCGCGGGAAGCGCCACCCGACCCTCCACGAGGGGGTCGTGATCGGCGCCGGGGCGGCGGTGCTCGGGAACATCGTCCTCGGGAAGAACGTCAAGGTCGGGGCGGGGTCGGTCGTCGTCACGAGCGTTCCCGACAACGCGACCGTGGTCGGGATCCCCGCCCGGATCGTCGGGATGGACCTGAAGCTTCACGCCGACGTGCTCGACCACGCCGACCTGATCGACCCGATCATGAGCAAGATCAACGCGCTCCAGGCGGAGCTCCGCGCCGCCGAGGAGATGATCCGGGACCGGCGGGAACGCCGCGAACGGCTAGAATCGGGCCCCGCGGAAGGCCCGTCGAACGACCAAGGAGAACCACGAGGATGATCCGAGAGCTTTTCACACCGACGAACCTCGAGTTCATGGAGCGCGCGCGCGAGGTCGCCGACAAGGCGATGCGCCCCGTCGCTGCAAAGCACGACGTCGAGCAGACCTACCCCTGGGAGGTCCAGAAGGCGATCAAGGAAGCCGGGCTCTCGGGAGTCTGGATCCCGAAGGAGTACGGCGGCGCAGGGGGCGGAGTCCTCGATCTCTGCCTCGTCGTGGAGGAGTTCTCCCGCGCCTGCGGCGGGATGGGGGTCGCCTACGCGGTCAACGCGCTCGGGTCGTTCCCGATCCTCCTCGCCGGGACCGAAGAGCAGAAGAAGCGCTGGCTCCCCGGGATCGCCGCGGGGGAAAAGCTGATCGCCTTCGGCCTCTCGGAGAAAGAAGCGGGCTCCGACGCCGGGTCGATGACGACCCGCGCCGAGAAGGTCGAAGACGGCTACGTCCTCAACGGCGAGAAGAAGTGGAACACCGGGGGGGCGGTCGCCTCCTACAACACGATCCTCGCCGTGACGTCGCCGGGGCGGGGCGCGCGCGGGATCTCGGCCTTCGTCGTCGAGGCGGGAACCCCCGGCTACCGCGTCGGCAAGCACGAGGACAAGATGGGGATTCGGTGCGTCCCGGTCGTCGAGATCCACCTCGAGAACTGCAAGGTTCCGGCCGACCACCTCCTCGGCGGGCAGGAGGGGGTCGGTTTCAAGCACGCGATGATGACGCTCGACCTCGCGCGCCCCGGCGTCGCGGCGCAGGCGGTCGGTCTCGCGCAGGGTGCGCTCGACCTCGCGGTCGAGTACACCGGGAAGCGCAAGCAGTTCGGGCAGTCGATCTCGTCGTTCCAGGGGATCCAGTGGATGCTTGCCGACATGGCGTCCCAGGTCGAGGCGGCGCGGCAGCTCGTCTACACGGCGGCGCGTGCGGCCGACGCGGGATCGAAGAGCGTCCCGAAGCTCTCCGCGATGTGCAAGCTGATCGCGACCGACACCGCGATGAAGGTGACGACCGACGCGGTGCAGCTCTTCGGCGGGTACGGCTACTGCAGGGACTATCCCGTCGAGAAGTTCATGCGGGACGCGAAGATCACCCAGATCTACGAGGGGACGAACCAGATCCAGCGCCTCGTCATCGCCCGCGCCATCCTCCGGGAGGCGGCGAGCGGAGGCGGGGCCTGAGCGGACTGAGGACCCTGGGTGTCAAAGCGGCACGGGTGCCCCCGGGGCATGTCACGGTGGCGTCCGCGGGGGACGTCCAGGTGTTCTCCAAAACCCGGAAAACCCCGACCGAGCCATCAAAATCCAACCGATTCGATCTTCGCGGAGGTTGGCAACCGGCTTGCAGAACAGAAGGAGTGCCACATGACCTCCTCCTGGTCAGTGTCAAACCCCCTCCGGGCCTGACGGACGCCCCCCCCGCTGGCCTGGAGGGGGTTGCTTCTTTCTGGGACCCCCATTGATCCCGAACCTCTCGAACGTGAGCGCGGAAGCGGTCGCCCTGCTCGGGAGGACGGGCGAGGAGGCTTGGGTCCCGGTCGTGGGGGACAGCATGCGCCCGCTCCTCGACGACGGCGATCGCGTCGCGATCCGTCCGGGCGCGTTCCGGCCCCGGATCGGCGAACTCGCGATCTTCCGTCAGGCCGACTACGTCGTCCTCCACCGCGTGCTCGGTCGGGTGCGCGGGGCTGGGGAGGAGGGACCGTACCGCGCCCGCGGCGACGGGCGGAGCCGTCTCGATCCTCCGGTCGCGGCCGGAGCGATCCTCGCCCGCGCGGTCGCGATCGAGACGCGCTCGGGGCGCTTTCGTCTCGACACGCCGCGAGCGCGCCTGTACGCCGTCGCGGTCGGCTTCCACGCCCTCGCGTGGGGGGGGCTCGCCGCGGCGCTGCGTCCCCTGGGGGCGGAAGACGCGCTCGCGCGTTTCGACCGGGCCTTTCTCGTCCTCGCGCACGCCCTGTTCTTCCGCCTCCTCCATCGGCGCCTCGCGCCGGGGCGTCCCTAAGGCGCGTGTTAGACTGCGTCGAGCCGGAGCGATCTTCATGATCCAGATGGTCTTGACGAAGATTCTGGGGTCCAAGAACGAGCGGACCCTGAAGCGGATGTGGCCCGTGGTGGCGCAGATCAACGCGCTCGAGGGGTCGGTCCGCGCCCTCTCCGACGAGCGACTCCGCGCGAAGAAGGGGGAGTTCCGGGAGCGCCTCGAGCGGGGCGCGACGCTCGACGACCTCCTTCCGGAGGCGTTCGCCGTCGTCCGGGAAGCGGGACGGCGCGTCCTCAACATGCGCCACTTCGACGTTCAGTTGATCGGGGGGATGGTTCTACACCGCGGGATGATCGCCGAGATGCGGACCGGCGAGGGGAAGACCCTGGTCGCCACCCTCCCCGTCTACCTGAACGCCCTCACGGGGAAGGGCGTCCACGTCGTGACCGTGAACGACTACCTCGCGCGGCGCGACGCCGACTGGATGGGTCGGATCTACACCTTCCTCGGGATGACGGTCGGCTGCATCCAGCACGACCTCGGAGACGCGGAGCGCCAGCAGGCCTACCGCGCGGACATCACCTACGGGACGAACAACGAGTTCGGCTTCGACTACCTGCGCGACAACATGAAGTTCTCCCTCGCCTCGATGGTCCAGAGGGGGCACCACTACGCGGTCGTCGACGAGGTCGACTCGATCCTGATCGACGAGGCGCGCACTCCGCTCATCATCAGCGGCCCTTCCGACGAGGCGACCGACAAGTACTACCAGGTGGACAAGATCATCCCGAAGCTCGAGAAGGGGGCGGTGATCCAGGGGGGGAAGGACTACGAGCACGAGGACACCGGCGACTACGTCGTCGACGAGAAGGCCCGGACGGTCACCCTGACCGATCGCGGCGTCGAGCACTGCCAGCGCCTGCTCGGGATCGAAAACCTTTACGACCCGCAGAACATGGAGACGCTCCACGCGATCAACCAGGCCCTCAAGGCCCACACCCTCTTCCAGCGCGACGTCCACTACATGATCAAGGACGGGGGCGTCGTGATCGTCGACGAGTTCACGGGGCGGCTCATGCCCGGCCGGCGCTGGAGCGACGGGCTCCACCAGGCGGTGGAGGCCAAGGAAGGGGTGAAGATCGAGCGGGAGAACCAGACCCTCGCGACGATCACCTTCCAGAACTACTTCCGGATGTACGAGAAGCTCGCGGGGATGACGGGAACCGCCGACACCGAGTCGGTCGAGTTCGACCGGATCTACAACTTGGAGGTCGCGGTCGTCCCCACGAACCGGCCGATGATCCGGAAGGACCACGACGACGTCATCTACCGCACCGAGCCCGAGAAGTGGAAGGCGGTCGTCGAGGAGATCATCGAGGCGCAGAAGCGCGGTCAGCCTTGCCTCGTCGGGACCGTCTCGATCGAGAAGTCGGAGCGGCTCTCGGAGCTCCTGAAGCGCAAGGGGGTCAAGCACGTCGTCCTGAACGCCAAGTACCACGAGATGGAGGCCGAGATCGTCGCCCAGGCCGGGAGGATCGGCTCGGTCACGATCGCGACCAACATGGCGGGACGCGGGACCGACATCCTCCTCGGGGGGAACCCCGAGTACCTCGCACGGCAAGAGCTGATCCGCGCCGGCCTCAAGCCGGGGGAAACCCCGCCGGAGGAGTGGAAGCGGGCGTGGGAGGAGGCCCTCGCCCGGGCGAAGGAACAGTGCGAGAAGGAGCATCGCGCCGTCGTCGAGGCCGGCGGGCTGCACATCGTCGGCACGGAACGCCACGAGTCGCGCCGGATCGACAACCAGCTCCGCGGACGCGCGGGCCGTCAGGGCGATCCGGGGTCGTCGCGGTTCTTCCTTTCCTTGGACGACGACCTGATGCGGATCTTCGCAGGGGAGCGTCTCAAGGCGGCGATGCTCAAGCTCGGCATGGAGGAAGACGTCCCGATCGAGTCCCGCATGGTGTCGAAGTCGATCGAGCGGGCGCAGAAGCAGGTCGAGCAACGGAACTTCGAAACGCGCAAGCACCTCCTCGAGTACGACGACGTCAACAACAAGCAGCGGAACGAGATCTACGCCCTCCGTCGCGAGATCCTCGACGGGAAGGACCAGAAGGACTACATCCTCGGCAAGGGTCAGGAGATCCTCGCGATCCTCGTCGACACGCACCTGACCTCCCAGAAGGAACCCGAGAAGTGGGAGGTCGACGCCTTCCGTCAACACCTCCAGCACTTTTTCGGGTACGACCCGGCCACGGACGGGGTGGAGATCCGCGGACTCGGCGAGCAGGAGGTCTTCGACCTGGTCTGGGAGAGGCTCCGCGAGCGATACGACGCGAAGGAAAAGGTGGTCGGCCCCGACCTGATGCGCCAGTACGAGCGGCACATCCTGATGCAGATCATCGACCACGCGTGGAAGGAGCACCTCCTCGCGATGGACCACCTCAAGGACGGGATCGGCCTGCGGGCCTATGGGCAGAAGGATCCGCTCGTCGAGTACAAGCGCGAGTCGTTCGACATGTTCGGGATGATGAAGGAGCGGATCGAGAACGACGCGGTCCGCTTCCTCTTCCTCCTCGAGCCGATGACGGAGGAGGACCGGAGGCGCGAGGAGGAGCGCCGCCGCCGCGAGCAGCAGCAGATCTTCGAGGCGGCCTCCCGGTCGGCCTCGGGGGTCACGGCGCGCGGGGGGGTGACCCAGGTGGCGCGCAAGGACGCCAAGGTCGGACGGAACGACCCGTGCCCCTGCGGGTCGGGCAAGAAGTACAAGAAGTGCCACGGGGCCGCCGCGGAGACCCACGCGTGAAGGAGTCCCGGACCGGAGGGCCGCCATGGGAATGACCGTTTCCGAGAAGAACTTCCTCGAGAAGCTCGCGTCGCACGTTCCCGGGTTGGCCGGGTACCGCGAGCGGGAGGCGCGGCGGGAAACCGACCGGCGGCTCCGTGAGTTCCTCGCGGGCCGCCTCGACGAAGCGAGGCGGTCGCTCGATGCGGTGCGGAACGCGGCCGCGCGCGCCGGGGAACTCGGGGTCCTCAACGAGGCGGGACGGCTCGACCGCGCGCTCCAGAAGGGGGCGGCCGGTCTCCGCTTCGCCGACTACGGGTACGGCGGGCTCTTCGACCAGGTGAAGATCCGGGAAGCCGAGCTCGACCGGATCTACGCCTACGACGAGGCGCTCCTCGCCGAAGTCGTGTCGGTGGCGGAGCTGCTCGCGAGGCTCGCCGGGGCGGCGCCCGACGGGGCGGCCCTCTCGGATCTCGCTCGCCGCGCCGAGGACCTCGACCGGCGGATCGGAAGGCGGAAGGAGTTCTTCGACACGCCGGCCGTCTGACGGCGGGCGGGGGAGGCATTGCATGGCGATCGAAGTTCTCGAGTGGAAGGACGACTCGGGCCGGGAGATGGTCTGGCGGTTCGCCGCCGGCGGGGAGTTGAAGCTCGGCGCGCAGCTCGTCGTGACCGAGAACCAGTGGGCCGTCTTCTTCCGGGACGGAAAGGCGCTCGACACGTTCGGACCCGGAAGACACACGCTGACGACGGCGAACGTCCCGCTCCTGACGCGCCTCATCAACCTCCCGTTCGGCGGGACCTCCCCCTTCCGGGCCGACGTCTACTTCGTCGCGCGGAAGGTCTTCACCGACCTGAAGTGGGGGACGCGCGAGCCGGTCGTGTTCCGCGACAAGGAGCTCGCGATGGTGCGCCTCCGCGCTCACGGGGCTTTCGCCGCGCGCGTCGCCGACCCGCAGCTCTTCGTGAATCAGGTCGTCGGGAGCCAAGGACGGTACACGCAGGAGGACATCCAGGGGTACCTCCGCGAGATGATCGTCGCGCGCTTGAACGACGTCCTCGGGGAAACGATCACGACCCTCTTCGACCTGCCGAAGGTCTACGACGAGTTGGCCGAGGCGCTCAAGGGACGTGTCTCGGGGGACTTCGCGAAGTACGGGCTCGATCTCACGGACTTCTTCATCCACGCGATCACCCCCCCCGAGGACGTCCAGAAGATCCTCGACGAGCGGACGGGGATGGCGGCCGTCGGCGACCTCCAGGCGTACATGAAGTTCAAGGCGGCGAAGGCGCTCGGGGACGCCGCGCAGGGGGGCGGCGAGGCCGGCGGCGGAGCGGCCGCCGGGGTCGGCGTCGGGGCGGGTATCGGGATGGGGATGGCGATGGCGCAGGCGATGAAGGACGCGATGGCCCCCGGTGCGTCTGCGGCCGGCGGGGCTTCCGCCGGCGCCGCGAAGTTCTGCCCCTCCTGCGGGACCGCGTTCGCCGAGGGAGCCAAGTTCTGCGGGGAGTGCGGCGCGAAACGATAGGGGACAGGTTACTCAATGGTCGCAACCGGGAACCGGTTGCGACCATTGAGTAACCTGTCCCCCGTTGGAACGGAGGCTCGATGCTCGAAGACGGCATTCAGGAAGGGCTGACCTTCGACGACGTCCTGCTCCTGCCCGCACATTCGACCGTCCTTCCGAGCCAGGTCGACACGCGGACGCGGATCACCCGAGGGATTGCGCTCCACATCCCGCTCGTCTCGGCGGCCATGGACACGGTGACCGAAGCCCATCTCGCGATCGCGCTCGCGCAGGAGGGAGGGGTCGGGATCGTCCACAAGAACCTGACGATCGAGGCGCAGGCGGCCGAGGTCGACAAGGTGAAGCGCTCGGAGTCGGGGATGATCGTCGACCCGATCACGTTGACGCCCGAAAGGAAGGTCCGGGAGGCTCTGGAGGCGATGAGCCGCTACAGGATCTCCGGCGTCCCGATCGTCGACGAGCAGGGAAAGCTCGTCGGCATCCTCACGAACCGCGACCTGCGCTTCTGTACGCGCACCGACATCCCGATCCGCGACCTGATGACGTCCGAGGGGCTCGTCACCGTCCCGGTCGGCACGACCCTCGAGCAGGCGAAGGAACTCCTCCACAAGCATCGGATCGAGAAATTGCCGGTCGTCGACGAGAAGTTCCGGGTCGTCGGGCTAATCACCGTCAAGGACATCCAGAAGCAGATCAAGTATCCGAGCGCCTGCAAGGACGAACTGGGACGTCTGCGGGTTGGCGCGGGGATCGGGATCGCGAAGGACACCCTCGACCGCGCACGAGCGCTCGCCGACGCGCGCGTCGACCTCCTCGTCATCGACACGGCTCACGGGCACAGCCAGGGGGTGCTCGACATGGTGGCGAAGATCCGCGAACGCTTCCCCGAGATCCAACTCGTCGCCGGGAACGTCGGGACGTTCGAGGGCGCGCGGGAGCTGTGCGCGCGCGGGGTCGACGCGGTGAAGGTGGGGGTCGGGCCGGGCTCGATCTGCACGACGAGGATCGTGACCGGCGCGGGGGTGCCGCAGATCACCGCGATCCACGAGGCATCGAAGGCGTGCCGCGACGCGGGCGTTCCCCTGATCGCGGACGGAGGCGTCAAGTTCTCGGGGGACATCGTGAAGGCGATCGCCGCCGGGGCCGACTCGGTGATGATCGGAAGCCTCTTCGCCGGAACCGAGGAGGCTCCCGGGGAGACCGTCCTGTACCAGGGGCGGACCTTCAAGGAGTACCGCGGCATGGGCTCGCTCGGCGCGATGACGAAGGGCTCGAAGGACCGCTACTTCCAGGACGAGTTCGACGAGAAGAAGCTCGTCCCCGAAGGGATCGAAGGACGCGTTCCGTACAAGGGGCCGCTGTCGAACCTCGTCGCACAGCTCGTGGGCGGTCTCCGCGCGGGAATGGGCTACTGCGGCTGCGCCGATATAGAGGCGCTCAAGACGACGGCCCGCTTCGTGCGGATCACCTCCGCCGGGCTCCGCGAGAGCCACGCGCACGACGTGATCATCACGAAAGAAGCGCCGAACTACCGGCTGGACTGAAGGGCGCCGCCGCGCCTCACGCGTCTCCTCGGGTGCGGGTGCGCTTTTCCGGCTCGGGGACGATCTCGATCCGGCGGCACCCCTCGCGCAGGTCGACGAAGCGCACCACGATCGCTCCCCGCCTCAGGTAGGGCGGGAGCCGCTCCCCCCACTCGACGACCGCAACCCCGCCCCCGGCGAGGATGTCCTCGATCCCGAGCGAGGGCAGTTCCTCCTCCATGCGTTCCACGCGGTAAAGGTCGATGTGGAACACGGGGAGGCGCCCCCCACGGTACTCGTGGACCAGCGTGAAGGAGGGGGAGGAGACCTCTTCCGGGGCGACGCCGAGACCGGCGGCGATCCCGCGCGCGAGGACGGTCTTCCCGAGGCCGAGCTCTCCCTGGAGGAGGATGAGGGCGCCCGGCCGGAGGCCGCGGCCGAGCGTGCGGCCGATCTCGAACGTCTCGTCCTCGGAGAGCGAATACAGGCTCCGGCGGCCGTCGTCGGGACGCGCGGGCCCCTCGGGCTTCCGCCTCGCGTTCTTCTGCCGCTTCGGGTCGGTCACTCCCCGAGCTCCGGGGCGACCCGGGCGGCGACCGCGGCCGGAAGGGCCTCGATCAGGTCGCCCGCGATGAGCCCTTCTTCCCCGCGCGACGCGGCCGCCCGGTCCCCCGCGTCGCCGTGCACGTAGACCGCAAGTCGCGCCGCCTCCAGCGCGGGAAGGCCGCGCGCGAGAAGCGCGCCGACGATCCCCGTCAGGACGTCCCCCGTCCCGGCGGTCGCCATTCCGGGGTTTCCGGAACCGTTGACGCTCACCGCCCCGGAAGGATCGGCGACGAGCGTGCGGTGCCCCTTGAGGACGACGACCGCCCCCGTGCGCGCGGCGAGGGCGCGCGCGGAGCCGATCCGGTCGCGTTGCACCTCGCCGATCGAGGTTCCGAGGAGCCTCGCGGCCTCGCCGGGGTGCGGGGTGAGGACGAGAGGGTGTTTCCCGGCGCGGAGGGCGGTCTTTCCTCGTCCCCGCGTCGCGAAGGCGTTCAAGCCGTCGGCGTCGATCACGGCGGGCGTGGTCCTCCGCGCGACGATCTCCGCGACGGCGCGGCCGGTGGCGGCTTCGGTCCCGAGGCCGGGGCCGAGGGCGAGCGCGTCGCGCGAGTCGAGGAGGGCCCGTACCCGCGCCGCCGCCCCATGCGCGAGCGAGCCGCCGGCCGACTCCGGAAGCGGCTCGGTCATGACTTCCGCCTGCTGGCCCGCGACGACCGGGAGGGAGGATCGCGGCGTCGCTGCCGTCACGAGGCCGACCCCCGCGCGGAGCGCCGCGCGGGATGCGAGCACGGCCGCCCCCGACTTTCCCCGCGATCCGGCGACGACGAGCAGGTGCCCGTAGTCCCCCTTGTGCGCGTGCCGCGGACGGCGCGGAAGGGCGGGGGCGGCCTCGGCGTCGAGCCACTCGAGGTTCGATCGTTCCGGAACGACGCATTCGTCCGGGATCCCGATGTCGATCACCCGCCAACTCCCGGCGTAGCGGGCCGCGGGATCGATCACGAGGGAGACCTTCGGCCGGCAAAGCGTGTAGGTGCGCCGCGCGCGGATCGCGACGCCGTCGACGTCCCCCGAATCGGCGTCGACCCCGGAGGGAAGATCGACCGAGACGAGCACCGCTCCGGAGGCCTGGAGGTCTTCGATCGCGCGGGCGACGAGGCCGCGCGCTCCTCCCCGGACTCCCGTTCCGAGGAGCGCGTCGACGACGAGGTCGCATCCCACGATCCCCTCGAAGGCGCGCTCCCACGCCGCCTCGTCGGAGGCTTCGACGACCTCGACCCCCGCCTCGCGCGCACGCCGGAGGTTCACGGCGGGGTCTCCCTCGAGGTCCGAACCCCGCGCGACGAGGACGACGCGCGGATGGATTCCCCGCGCCCTGAACCGGCGCGCGATCACGAGACCGTCGCCACCGTTGTTCCCGCGTCCGCAGACGACGGCGATCGTCCGGCGGGCGAGGTCGGGATCGTCCCGCAGCATCGCCTCCGCGATCCCGCGGCCGGCCGCTTCCATGAGGTCGAGGCTCGGGATGCCGAGGCCGTCGATCGCCCGCCGGTCGACGCGCCGCATCTCGCTTCCGGTGAGGATCTCCAAAGCACCCGCACGATAGGGCGGCCCCGACGATCGGGTCAAGGCGGGAATGGGGGAACGGTGTCGTTTCTTGAAGATCCGGGAGGTTCGCCGTATAAACCCGTCGCGGTTGGGTTGAAGGGGGCGCACCGCCGGGAGGCTGCAATGGGGTGTGCGCATCGACTGGGGGTTCCCTTCCTCCTCGCGGCGCTTTCGGTGGTCGCGGCGCCTTGGGGCATCGCAGGTTCCCGGCGGGACGCCCCGGCCCTCCACTGGTTCGAGCAACTGCTCGTGCATCGGGATTCGGGCTCCGGCCTCCTGGTCGTCCTCGAAGGCGCCGAAGTCTTCGTTCTCGAGCCCGGTCCGATTCTGATCGAGCGTGCGAATGGTCCTCTCCTCCGCGCTCGCGGAGCGTCGCTCGATCCGGGTGAACGCGTCGTGCTGGGCCTCGCGGAGGCGCGGGTTCTGTCGCAGTCCGATGACGGTGATCTCGTGCTCGACGCCCCACTTCAAGGGGAACCGGGGGACCGGCTCCTCCGTGTCGATCGGGTGCTCGAGGTCTTTGGTGACCCGGACGGGCTCCTCCCGCTCCCGTCGCCGCTCCGCGCCGCCGCCGACGGCCGAATTGGTTTCTATGTCGCGCACGATCGACTCGATCTCTTCGTCCGATCGGATGGTCGACCGCTCTTCGTATCGCGTGTGGAGTTCGTTCCCGCCGAGCGTGCATCCGGCCGTGCGCTCTCGGAGCGCCGGCCCGAGCGTCAGCGAAGCGGGACGGAAACCCTGGGCGATCCGGCGTCGGCGCCGCTCGATCTCGAGGCGTCCGGAGACGGACCGCGGGGCAGCGACGTCGGTCCGGCCCCGGACAACGCCAGCTACGTCACGCGCGTCGGTGAGCCGGGACTCACCAACGAACTCGCTCTCGCCGACCTCCCCACCGGCCTTCTCAAGAACGAAGGGGGAAGCGGATCGCTCACGGTCGCGACGGCGGGCGTGGACTACTACGCGCCGGGCGGACCGCCCGTCGTCGAGAGCGACATCGACGCCACGGTCACCCGCGACGGGGAATGGGATAGCGCCGCGAAAATCAACGACGCAACGGGCGACGCCGACTTCCTGGTTCTCGACGCGGAAGTCCAAGTTCTCCCCGCGACGAAGTCGGTCCAGGCCGCGGCGGGCGCGTCGCTCCGTCTCGACAAGAGCGCGTCGGCGGGTCCGTCGGATCGGATCCTCTCCCTCTCCGTCGCGGGGCAGGAGCGGACCTTCGTGGACGCCGATGGCCGTCTCCACGCGTTCGATGGAACGGCGACGGGGCTCGTTCCTCTCGCGGGGTCTCCGACGACTTGGACGGCTCCCCATCGCTTCGACGAGGCGGTGCGGATGCAGGGACCCTCTTATGTCGACTCGATGAGCGACACGAACGCGCTGACGTTCCCACAGGGGCCGAGGGTTTTCTTCGACGTTCCGGAACTGACTTCGGGCGGCGGCGCGTCTGGAACCGGCTTCGCGATCGACACGTGCCGCGCGACAGGTTACGACCCCGGGGTCTGGGACAATGCGATCGGTCTTTTCTACAACGCGAGCTGCGGAATGGGACGCACGCGCGAGGATGAGTGGGCCTGGGGGTCGTACTGGGAAACGAACTGGTCCCCCGAGCCCGGGGGGCGATGGTTCGAGTGGAACCAAGACTTCGTCTCGCGAACCGGGGTGGTCTGGCGTCCCTGGTACTTCGTTTTCGACACGAACGCGCACGGCGGCGAGGGCGCGTTAACTGCGTGGGCGGTGAAGACCGGTCCTGGTCGCGACAACGTCCTCGAGATCCGCGACGATACGCGGCCCGGTGCCCGGGGCGGCGTCCTGTCCGTGAACCGCCCGCCGGGCGAGGGCGGGGCGGGGGCGCTCTCGGCGTTCCGTGTGGCGGAGGGCCCCTTCCTTCCCGAGGGAGGCGCGGCGGTCCATGGGAAGACCCGTCTCCAGCACGATGCAGCGGGGGCGGTCCCCTCCGGTTCCTACGGTGTCCTCGGCGAGGCCGTATTCGATTCCGCCGCGTCCCAAACCTCCGGGGGGGGCCTCGCCGCCGGCAGGTTCCAAACCGCGTTCCGGGGAGCCGCGGAGAATCGACAGGTCAGCACGCTCGACGGTCTCCAATCCCACGTCGTCATCGAGCCCGTGGGGGCCGGAAACCGCGTCGGGACGGTTCGGGGGGTGTCGGTCGAGACCGGACTCGGCGAATCGGCCGCCGTCGGGATCTGGCATGGGGTCAACGTCGCGAACCTCCCCGACGTTTCGCCGTCGGTGATCGAGCGCGCCGCGGGGATCTCCGTGGGAGACTTGCGAGGGATCGGGTCGATCTCGTCGGACGCCCTCCGGGTCGAAGCGCAGTCGGGCGGAGACGGAAGGAAAGGGAATCTCGTCCTCGGCGGCGGTAATGCCACCAACGGACATCTCGCGTTCTACAACGGATGGGTCCACGTTTGGGCTCAGCAGGGGGCGGACCCCCCCGTGCTCATGGTCAATCGCGACTTGAACGTTCCGCCGATCGACGAGACCGACGGCTATGCACTCGCGGTCGTTGCCGCTCCCGTGGGGCGCCCGGTTGTCGCTCGCTGCGGGACGGTCTCGATCGACCCACCGTCGATCGGACCCGGGGTTGCCGGCGTCGGGAGCGCGACGGTTCCCGGCCTCCTTGAGGGGGACGTGTGCGCCTGCGTCGCTCGCGCGGATTTCGCGGACCCCGTCCTCCCCAAGGGCTGCCAGGGATGGAACGGGAACCTGCGGCTGCGGCTCTACAACGCATCGACGGAGCCCCTCGATCCGGGACCGCAGGACGTGGACTACTGCTGCTGGTCGAAGTAGAGCAGAATGCTCCTCCGATGCCCCTCCGTTTCCTCACCGCCGGTGAATCCCACGGCCCCGCGCTGACCGT
>CAYLHQ010000021.1:0-67751 GCA_964383585.1 uncultured Acidobacteriota bacterium | reverse complement strand
CCTCGACTCCAACGCCATCCACGACGCCGTCTACACGTTCTGAATCCGACGCGAAGTGGAAAGGGATGGCCAAAAACCCTGTTCCATCCCCCAACAACCTCGCGGTCACGTTAGACGAGGTCGTGGTCATCGGCTCCGGCAAGGACGGCCTTTTGATCATCCCCGGCAACCAGTCACCCTCCGTCGCGGGTCCCGCTGCGGAAAACGCGGGAAACGGAATGCGACGACGGGGCGCGGCGTAGAAACCTAATGTTTTCCTGTTCTTGGCGCCTTCCACGCCGACGTCGCGGCTTGACTTCCACAGGGCGCCTGGCGATATTTCCACATGTTTTCCACCCGTTTCGCCGGGCGGTCCCGGCCCGGAAGAGTCGATGCGCGTCGCCGTGGGAATTCTGGCCTACAACGAGGAGGCGAACATCGCCGCTTCGATCGAGGCCGTGCGCGCGCAGACGGGGCCCCACCTCGACGGGATGGAGATCTGGGTCGTCGCGAGCGGTTGTACGGATCGCACCGTCCCGCGGGCGGAAGCGGCGGCGGCCCGCGATCCCCGCGTCCGTGTCGTCGCGGAATCACGTCGGGAGGGAAAGGCGGCGGCGATCGGGACGCTCCTCCACCTTGCCCCGGGACGCGACGTGGTGGTCCTCGCGAACGGCGACGGTCGGCCGGAAGCCGGGGCCCTCGAGGCGCTGGTCGCCCCTTTCGACGACCCGTCCGTGGGAATGACCGGGGGGAGGCCGTGCCCCCTGAACGAGCGTTCGACGCGGATGGGGCGCGTCGTGCACCTCCTTTGGGAGCTCCACCACCGGGTGGCGAGCCGAACTCCGAAGCTCGGAGAGATCGTGGCGTTCCGGCCGGTGTTCGGGGAGATGCCTCGGGACACCGCCGTCGACGAAGCCTCGATCGAGGCCCGGATCCGGGATCTCGGCTTCCGGCTCGTGTACGTCCCCGATGCGCGGGTCCGGATGAAGGGGCCGGAGACGGTCGCCGACTATCTCGCGCAGCGCCGCCGGATTCACGCGGGCCACCTCCGACTGAAGCGTACGAGCGGGCACGCCGCGAGCACGATGTCGCTCGGGCGCATCGTCCGCGCGATCCGCGACGCCGCGCCACGAAACGGCGGCGAGGCGGCCGATCTCGTGGCCGCCGTCACCCTCGAGGCCGCAGCCCGAGCCCTCGGGGCGTGGGACGCGGGGCCCGGCCGCCGCGACCACCGCGTCTGGGACGCGATCCCCACCACGAAGGACCTCTCCCGGTGATCTCGGTCCTCGCGCGCGTCCCCGGGTTCCGCCTCATGCACGCACTGGGGTGGCCGCGCATGCGGCCGGTCAACGTGACGGTCTCGACGAACTTCCGATGCAACTCGCGGTGTCTGACCTGCAACGTCTACGAGCGGCCGGTCGACGAGCTTTCGGTCGAGGAATGGGACAGGGTCTTCGCCTCCCTCGGACGCTCCGCCCGCTGGTTCACCTTCTCGGGGGGAGAGCCTTTCCTCCGGAAGGACCTGGCCGACCTGATCGAGGCCGCGTGGCGCCGCTGCCGCCCGACGATCGTCAATATCCCGACGAATGGAACCTATCCCGAGCGGGTGGTCGCGGTGGCCGAGCGCCTGTCGGCTCTGTTCGGCACGAAGACGCGTCTCGTGCTCAACGTCTCGCTCGATGCGGTCGGGGAGCGCAACGACGTCATCCGGGGACTCAAAGGCGACTGGGAGGCGGCGAACGAGACGTTCCGCCGCCTGAAGGCGCTCGTCCTTCCGAACGTGACCGTCGGCATCCACACGGTCATCTCGCGGCACAACGTCCGGGATTTCCCCGCGATCGCCGACGCCCTCATCGCCCTCGGTCCCGACCAGTACATCGCCGAGCCCGCGGAAGAACGTTTCGAGCTGCAGACGATCGGCACCGGCATCACGCCGAGCCCCGACGACTTCGACCGCGCGATCGGGCATCTCGAAGACCGCCTGCGCCGCCGTGAGGACCATGGACTCCCCGCCCTCACCCGTGCGATCCGCCTCGTCTACTACCGTCTCGCGCGCGAGACGCTCCGTCGCAACGAGCAGACGATCCCCTGTTACGCCGGGATCTCTTCGGTTCACCTCGCCGCGAACGGGGACGTCTGGGCCTGCTGCACTCGCGCTCGCCCCCTCGGCAATCTGCGCGAGGTGGGATACGATTTCCGCGCGATCTGGCGCTCGGACGAGGCGTCGAAGGAACGCCGCTCGATCAAGCACCGGGAGTGCGCGTGCCCGCTCGCGAACGCCGCGTATACGAGCATGCTGGTCGACCCCGGCTCGCTCCTCCGAGTGGGCCGGCACCTCCTGACGTCGGGAAACGGAAAGTGAGACCGCGATGCGCTCCGTCGTCGTGATCCCCACGTACAACGAGGCGGCGGCGCTGCCCTCCCTCCTGAACCGCCTCCTCGAGGTCCGGCCGGAGTTCGAGATCCTCGTCGTCGACGACGCCTCTCCCGACGGGACCGGGCGCATCGCCGGCGAGATGTCGGCCGCCTCGGGAGCCCGGATCCGGGTCCTGAACCGCCCGGGGAAGCTCGGGCTCGGGAGCGCCTACCGCGACGGATTCCGGCGGGCGATGGAGGACGGAGCGGAACTCGTCTTCGAGATGGACGCCGACCATTCGCATAACCCGAAATACCTTCCGGCGATGCGCGAGAGGCTCGAGACCGACCTCGACGTCGTCGTGGCGAGCCGGTACATCCACGGGGTCCGCGTCGAGAACTGGCCGTTCCGTCGCCTTCTCCTCTCCCGCTTCGCCAACTACTACGTCAACTTCGTCACCGGCATGCGGGCGTCGGTCGTCTCCGACGCGACCTCCGGGTACCGCGGGTACCGGCGCGAGGTGCTGGAGGCGATCGGTCTTCACCGCGTGCGCTCGAACGGATACTCGTTCCAGGTCGAGATGGCCTATCGGGCGTGGCGCCTCGGCTACCGTGTAGGCGAAGTCCCGATCACCTTCGAGGAGCACTACCTGACGTCGTCGAAGATCACGAAGGGGATCGTCTGGGAGGCGATCTGGCGGATCCCGCTTCTCCGACTGACCGCCTCGAGGCGGACGGCGGCGCCGGTTCCCGTCCGGGCGGCGGTCCCTCCCGGTCGATGAGCCGCGTGCGGTCGAGGTCGAAGGGCGCTCTCCTCGCGCTCATGCTCGCCCTCCTCGCGGGAGCGACCCTCCGTGCGGTGATGGCGCGAACCTGCTCTCCGTTCGGATCGGACTCGTTCCAGTATCTCGAGCTTGCGCGCGGCCTCGCGGAGCGAGGCGTCTACGAGAGCCGCGGGAGCGAACACCCCGACCTTTCCCGGTACCCGCTCTATCCCGCCCTCATCGCCGCGGGGATGACCCTCGGAGCCTCCGCCGAGCGCTCGGCCCGGGCCGTCACCTTCCTCGCGAGCCTCCTCCTCGCCTTCCCGGCATGGTCGCTCGCGCGCTCCCTGTTCGGGCGGACAAGCGCCTTCGCCGCGGTCGCGATCGTCATGGTGTCCTGCGCGGCGGCGGACGTCCGCTTCGCGCTCCCCGACCCCCTCGCCGCCCTCCTCTACCTTTCGACGGCTGCGGCCGCGTGGTCGACCGCGAAGCGCGGGGGGCTCCGCCGCGCCCTCGCCGCCGGGGTGTTCGGGGGGCTCGCCTCCCTCGCCCGGGCGGAGGGGGTGTTCTGGGGGGTGGCCGGCTGCGGGTTTCTTGCGTTTCACGCCCTTCTCGCGCGCCGGCGCCGTTCCCAGGCCTGGCTTGGCGCCGGACTGTGCGCCGCCATCGTGCTGGCCGCGTACGGATCGTACGTCTCCGCCGTCTCCGCCCATCTGGGACGGACCTGCCTCTTCCCTGGCGTCGACTACCTGCAATCGGTGCGGGAGGTGGCCGACCGGTACGGAGTCCGGCGCTTCCCGCTTGCCGGCGTGCCGTGGGAGGACCGGGCGCTCTTCCTTCTCGATCGCGACCGGACCCGCTTCGTCCTCGCGGAGCACTTCGCCACACACACTTTCCTCCCCGCCGACCCGCGATGGGATTTCGAGAGCGCTCCCCCTCCCGAAGGCGCCCCCGCGCCGGCCCGTATCCGCAGGGAGGTCCTGAACGCGATCCGCCTGCGCACGTTCATCCTGACGCGGACGCTCGGGAAGGTCCCCGGGACGGCGTGGAGCGCGCATCTTGTGACCCCCGTTCTCCTCCTTCTCGGAACCGCGGGGGCCGCGGCCGCGATGCGGTCGCGCCGCGGCCGCCGGGGCGTGGCGCTCCTCGTCGGGATCGGCGCGCTCGGGCTCGCCCCCGCGGCGAGCCACCTCGAATCCCGATTCCTCTTGACGACCTACGCCGCCGGTTGCCTCCTCGCGGCGCGCGGCTGGTCCGCCCTCGACCTCGCGCTCGCCCGAGCGCCCCGCCTGCGGGTCCCGGTTCACGCTGCGGTCGCCGTCGCCATCGTTTCCGGAACGTGGCACCACGTGGCGATCTGTCCCCGGCCTCTCTCCGACGACGCGCTGTACCGAGAGGCGGGCGCGGTGATCTCCCGCACCCTTCCCGAGGGGCCCCTCCTCGCGACGCGCCCCCACGTCGCCTGGTTCGCGGACCGCCCCTTCCGAAGACTCCCGCTCGGCGGCGGGGAATCGGTTGCGGACTATTTCCGGAGCATCGGCGCGGCGGGAATCGTGATCAACGTTCCGAACGAATCGTCACGGCGGGCCGACCTGGGCCCTCTCCTCGAACTCCCGCCCCCGCCGGGGTTCCGCCTCCTCGCGCGGATCGCGGGCGAAGGGGGGCGCGAGGTGCGGGTCCTCGCTCCCGAGGAACGGCCGTGAGAACCGCGGTCCTCGTCGGCGGCACGGGGTTTCTCGGAAGCCACCTCGCGGAGCGGCTCGCCTCGTCCGGGACCCGTACGCTCGTCCTCTCCCGCTCCGGTCGATGGCCATGGGGCGCCGCCCCCGGCGGGGTATCGTGCTCTCCCTTCGACCTGGAGACGGAGGCTTCGATCCCCGCGCTCGACGACGCGATCGGCGGCACCGACGTCGTCGTCCACCTCGCGGGGGCTCTCTTCCGTCCGTCGACCGCAGCCGCGCGGTACCGCGCGCTCCACGTCGAAGGCGCGCGCCGCGTCGTCGACGCCTGCCGCCGGGCGGTCTCGCGCGACGGCCGAACGCGGCGCCTCGTCCACGTGAGCACGACCGGCGTCCTCGGCCCCACGGGGCCCGTCCCCCTCCCCGAGTCGGCCCCAGCCCGGCCGGGGACGATGTACGAAACGACGAAGCACGAGGGCGAAGTCGCCGCGCTCGCCGCGCGAGGAAACGGGTTCGAGGTCGTGGTCGCGCGTCCCGGTCTCGTCTACGGCCCGCGCGATCTCCACCTCGTCGCTCTCTGGCGCGCGATCTCGAGGGGCCGCTTCCGCCTTCTCGCGGGCGGACGCGCCCTCTGGCAGCCGGTCCACGTGACCGACGTCGCGAGAGGCCTCGCGGCGCTCGCCGAATTCCCCGGAATCGACGGCGAGGTATTCCATCTCGCGGGGCCCGAACGCCGGACGGTCCGGGAGATCGCGGAGACGATCGCTTCCTCGCTCGGCGTATCCGTCCCGGGTCCGGGCATCCCGTTCGCCGCCGCGTACCTCGCGGGGGCGCTGGTCGAGGCTCTCTTCGCCCCCTTCGGCGGAGACCCGCCTCTCTCCCGGTCCCGCGTCCGCACGCTCACGGAGGACCGCGTTTACGACATCTCCCACGCCCGCGACCGCATCGGCTGGGAGCCGATCGTCGGAGTCGAGCGCGGAATCGGGGAGACGACGGCGTGGTACCGATCCGAGGGGCTACTGTGATCGGAGCGGTGCCCCTCGCGACCGTCGTGATCCCGGCGCGGAACGCCGCCGGCGAGATCGGACGTGCCGTGGCGGCGGCGCTCGCACAAGACCTTCCGCGCGGCACGTTCCGGGTCGTTGTCGTCGACAACGGCTCCGAGGATGGAACCGCCGAGGCGGCGGCCCGCGCGGGGGCGGAGGTGGTCCGCGAGGACCGCTTCGCCTCCTCGTACGCGGCGCGCAATCGCGGGATCGAGGCGGCGACGGGAGAGTGGGTCGCCTTCACCGACTCCGACTGCGTCCCCGAACCGACCTGGCTCCGGCTCCTCCTCGCCGACCCGATTCCGGAGGAGGTCGGTGCGGTCGTCGGCGAGGTCGCTGCCCTCGAGGTCGAAACGCCGGTGCAGCGGCTGACGGAGCGCCACGGGATCATGCGTCACGCGGTCACCCTTCCGCACAAGGACCTCCCGTGCTTTTCGACCGCGAACGTCGCGATCCGTCGTTCCCTCCTGCGCGAACTGGGCGGCTTCCGCGAGGACGTTCGCTACTTCGGCGACATGGAACTGTCATGGCGGATGCAACTCGAGCGGAACGCGCGGCTTCTCTTCCGTCCCGAGGCGCGCATCCTTCACCGGCACCGGCGGACGTGGGGAGCGCTCTGGAAGCAGGGGGTGCAGCACGGCCGCGGGGTCGCCTTCATGCGCCGGACTTTTCCCCGACGGTACCGCTTCTCCGCGGGAGAGCAGGTCGCTCGGCTCGGCACGCTCGCCCGCGCGGCGTCGGGGAGAGGCGACCCCCGCGACCGGCTGTGGGATCCGCTCTGGCTTACCCTCTGGTACGGGGGGCTCCTGGCGGGGTACCTTCGCGGCCCCGCATGGACACGAAGCGCGAAGCGCCGCACTTGATTCGCGAGAGGAGATCGTCTCGATGTCGACGCCTTCTCGGACCGTCCTGATCGTCGCGCTCGCCACCGCGGTCGTCGGTGTGGCGGTCCTCGCAGCGAAGCAGAACCCGGTCCGGTACACCGAGGTCGATCCCTCGGTCGAACCGATCCTCCCCGAGATGGTTCGAATCCCCGAGGGGCCGTTCCTCCGCGGGAACCCGACCGGCACCGACGAGGAGAAACCGGTGCGGACGATCTGGCTGTCGGAGTTCTCGATCGGAAGGTACGAGGTCACGAACGCCGAGTGGAAGCGATTCGTCGACGCTACGGACCGCGAGCGACCGGTCAACCCGATCTTCGCGGAAGGGTACGACTATTACCTCGAACGGCCCGACCATCCGGCGGTCGAGATCTCGTGGTCCGACGCCGCCGCCTATTGCAAGTGGCTCTCCGACAAGACCGGCCGTGACTTCCATCTCCCGACCGAGGCGCAGTGGGAGAAGGCGGCCCGCGGCGGGCTCGAGGGGGCCGAGTTCTTCTGGGGGAACGACCGTCGGGAAGGGATGGCCCGCCACGCCCTCTCATGGTCGGAGGGCCCCGTCGCCGTCGGTTCGTACCCGCCGAACGGATACGGCCTCCACGACGTCGCCGGGAACGTCAACGAGATGGTCCAGGATTGGTACGACGAAACCTACTTCGCCCGTGCCCCCGAGCGCGATCCCATCGGGCCGAACGGTTGGCTCAACTACGTCTCCCTGCTCGACCCCGTCGGGAGGAGCCGGACGAAGGGACGTTGCCACGTCGTGCGCGGGGGGTCGTACCGGGCCCCGTGGAACTGGCGCGAGCGCAACCCCGACGACATGTTCGAAACCCCCGTGCAGGTCGGGGCGCGGGAGTACGTCTACCAGGCCCCGTACACCCACTTCGACCTCGGCTTCCGGGTCGCCGAGGGAGGGGTGTGGCGGTAGGAACGGCTCCGATCAGGCCGTCGTCTCCGCACCGGCCGTCCCGGGGCCACGCGCACCGAGTTCGCGGTCGATGTCGAGCAGCGACGCCGCGTCGTCCTCGACCATGTTCAAACGCGCCACGATCTCGCGGACCGTCTTCTCCTCCTCGACCTGCTCGGTGATGAACCACTCGAGTTGGACGAGCGCCGCATACGCCTTTTCCTGCCCCGCGAGCTCGTAAAGGGAGTCGATTTGCTTCGAGACCTCCTTCTCGTGGGCAAAGGCGGCCTCGAAGACCTCGACGATGCTCTTGAAGTCGTGCTTCGGGGCGTCAATCGCGCCGAGCGCGACCGCGCCTCCGCGGGCGAGGAGGAAATCGAACAGGCGCATCGCATGGCCGTATTCCTCCTGGCTCTGCATGCGCATCCACCTCGCCGAGCCGACCCAGTGGTTCGCCTCGAGCCATGCCGACATGGCGAGGTAGATGTAGGACGCGCGGATCTCCGAATGGATCTGACGGTTCAGGGCCTCCTGGACCTTCGGGCTCATCATGACGCGGGTTCCTCCGTGGGTCGGCATGGTATCCCGTCGGATGCCGGCCGCAACTCCTCCACCTGCCTCCTCACGTCGAACTCCCGCTCGACCGCGAGGCGACCGGCCCGCGCTCTCGCGATCCTCCCTTCGGGGCTCTCGCGCAGGCACTCGGCGAGGGCGGCGGCGAGGAGGTCGGCGCGGTCCGGTTCGACCGTGCGTCCGGTCGCGGACGTCAGAAGCTCCGGAATCCCGGCGACCCGGGTCGAGACGGCGGGAACCCCGAGCGCCAAGGCCTCGATGAGCACGACGGGGAGGCCGTCGCGGTCGCCGTCCTCGGCGACCCGCGAGGCGAGGACGACCGCATCGGACGCCGCCATGCGCTCCCGGACCTCCTCCGCGGTGATCGAGCCGAGGAGAACGACTCTTCCCTCGAGTCCGAGCGAGGAAAGCCGGTTCCTCACGTCGGCCTCGAGCGGACCGTCCCCCGCGAGTTCCATCCGGACGTCGATCCCGCGCTCCACGAGCGAACGGACCGCCTCGAGGAGGACGGCGTGACCCTTCTTCGCCACCAGCCGGGCCGGACAGAACAGACGCGCGGGACGGCGCGGAGGTGGCGGATCGCGGTAGGGGAACTCGACGAGGTCGATCCCGCAGCGGAGGATCGACATCCGGGCCGGGTCCCACCCCGCTCTCCTCGCGCGCTCGTGGAGGTAGGCGAGGTTCGCCTCCGATACCGTGTAGAGCCGGTCGGCCCCCCGCACGTTGGGATCGAGGAGGAACGGATCCTGGAAGAGGTCGTACGCGTGCGCCGTGATCCGGTACGGGACGCCGGACACCGACGAGAGGTACCGCGCGAGCGCCGCCGCGTCGTTGGCGAAGTGGGCATGGAGACGCCACGTGTCGGGCGGGAGAATTCGCAACGCGGCCGCGGCCATCGATCCGAGACGGAGAGCGCGCGCCCACCGGCGCGGTCGAGGTCCGAGCCCCTTCAGATCCTCCCACGCCGCCGCGACGGCAACGCCGCGGCGGTCGAGCCAGCGGACGTCGAGGCCCGCGGGAACCTTGCCTCCCGCCCTCCAGCCCGCGAGGACGCTCACCGGAACGCCGTCGCGACGAAGCGCCTCGATCTCGCGAACGATGAAGGTCTCGGACGGCTCCGGGAACGACCGGAGCACGTAGACGATTCGCCTCGTCCTCGACGGTTTCGTAACCCGCTCCTCCGCGGCGCGAAGCCGCTCCGGAAGACGCCCAACTTACTCGAAAATCGATAGATCGGTACGTGCGATCCACGGAAGGCGCCCTTGACAGGGAAGCGGCGGACCGGGATATTGACGGAGCCTTCGAGAGGCGGAAATCCATGGGCGGCGTGCGCAAGGTCCTTCTCTTGAATCCCCCCGGCGACCGGCTGTACATCCGGGACCAGTTCTGCAGCCACGTCTCGAAGGGCACGTATTACTGGCAGCCCCTCGACCTTCTGATGCTCTCGGCCCGCCTGCACGCCGACGGATACGAGCTCGCGGTGGTCGACGCGATCGCGGAGCGGCTCGCGCCCGAGGAGGCGCAGGCCCGGGTCGATCGCTTCGGGCCCGACGCGATCGTCTTCCTCACCGGAAGCGACTCCTTCTTCGACGACATCGCCTTCGTCGAGGAAAGCAAGCGCCGCGGGGCGAAGATCGCGGTCGGGATCGGCGACATCCTCCGGGAGAAGGGGGAACGTCTCCTCCCGAAGTACCCGGCGCTCGACGCCTGCCTCACCGACTTCATCACCCACGGCCTCCACGCGTTCCTCCAAGGGGATCTCGACACCTCGGAGAACATGACGGTCCGGGGCCCCGACGGGTCGGTCCGCAAGGTCCCGGCCGCCAAGCGGCCGAGGTTCTTCACGATCCCGACGCCTCGCTACGAGCTCTTCGCGCTCGACCGGTACCGGATGCCGTACAACCGGTACCACCCGTACGCGACGATCGTGACCTCCTCTTGGTGCCCCTACGGCTGTTCCTACTGCCCGTTCGCCCGCACCCCGTACCGGGTCCGTGAGCCGGAGGACGTCCTCCGGAACCTGCGGGACATCCGCAGGATGGGGATCCGACAGGTCCACATCGCCGACTGGACCTTCGCCGTCGACAAGAAGCAGGCGCGGACGATCCTCCAGGGGATGATCGCGGAAGACTTCGGCTTCACCTGGTCCTGCCTTTCCCGCGTCGACCTCATGGACCGCGAAATGATGGAGTTGATCAAGCGGGCCGGCTGCGACCTGATCGAGTTCGGCGTCGAGTCGGGGAACCAGGGGATGCTCGACCGTTACGAGAAGGGGACGAAGATCCACCAGATCCGGGACGCCTTCCGCTGGGCGAAGGAACTCGAGGTCTCGACCCTCGCGACCTTCGTCCTCGGGCTGCCCGGCGAGACCCGCGAATCGCTCCAGCAGACGATCGACCTCGCGCTGGAGATCGAGCCGACCTTCTGCTCGTTCAACGTCGCGAGCCCTCGCATGGGTACGGAGCTGAGGCACGAGATGATCGACTCCGGGATGATCCAGGACGCCGACGACCAGGTCCTCGACTCCTCGCGTTCCCTCCCGGTCTTCTCGACGGAGGCCCTCTCGGCGGAGGAGGTCCAGAGGTTCCGCCAGCAGGCGATCCGCCGCTTCTACCTGCGCCCGTCCTACATCGGGCAGCGTCTCAAGCGCATGGGGTCGTGGGTAGAGCTCCAAAACCACCTCGGGAACGGCGTCTCGCTGCTGTGGCAGACCCTCCAGTCGGCGCGGGCCCGCCGCGTCTGATCGAGGCGTATCCTCCGCCTCGTGAGCCCCTCCTCCCGTGGCGCCGTGCTCGCCCTCCTCGCCCTCGGGGCCCTCGGCCTGCTCGCGCTCCGGTCGTGGACGATCGACCAGCCGTACTCGATCGACTTCCAGACGTACTGGCTCGCGGGGTCGCGGGTGCTCGCGGGAGACGCCGCGGCCCTCTACGACGCCGGGGGCGGCCCCGAGGCGGGGATCCCTCTGGTCCTCCCGCCGAACGAGTTCAAGAACCTCCCCGTCGTGTCCCTTCTTTTCGTGCCGCTCGCCGCGCTCGACTACCTCGAGGCGAAGCGGGTCTTCTGGTGGATCGGCCTCGCCGCCCTCGGGCTGGGGGCGTGGCTCACCCCCGCGCGGCGGACGGAGTTCGCGGCCTGCCTCGCCCTCTTCGCCGTCCTCGACCCCGCGCACGTCTCGCTCCGTCACGGGCAGACGACACCGCTCGTCCTCGCGCTCCTCGCGGGGTACCTCGCGGCGGCGCGCGCGGGGAAGGAGATCGCGGCGGGCGCGCTCCTCGGGGCGGCCTGCCTCGTCAAATTCCCTCCCCTCGCGCTCCTCGCCGCCGAGGCCTACCGCGGACGGCGCCGCTCGGCCGGCGCCGCGGCGCTCGCGATCGGCGCGGGGATCGTCCTGTCGGGGCTCCTTTTCGGGCCGGAGCTGCACGCGGGGTACTTCCGCGGCATCTCGGAACACGCCGGGACCGTCGTCACAGGGCACAACAACCAGTCGATCCTCGCGGTCGCGACCCGCCTCCTCGAACCCTCGCCGGTCCTCGACTGGACCGCGCGTCCCGCACCCGGGGCCGCACGCGCGGCCGCCTTCCTCGGGGCGATGACGATGGCCGGGTTCCTCGCCTCGGCCCTGCGCAGGACGAGCGGGCCGCCCCCCGGAGCGACCTACGTCGCCGCGATGGCGCTCGGCCTCGTCGCCCTCCCGATCGCGTGGGACCACTACTTCCTGCTGCTCGCGCCCGGCGTGTATCTCCTCGCGGCGGAACTCGCCGAGCGGGGACTTCTCGGACGCCTGCGCTTCTCGACCCCTCTCCTTCTCGGGACGCTCGCGATCGCCGCGCCGACACCCCACGCTCTCATCCTCGCGGCGGACGGCCTCGGCCGGAAGGCGGCCCCGGGGCTCGCGGTGGAATGCACGGGAGCCCTCGTCCTCTTCGCCCTCGCGATCGCGACGATCCGCCGGGAGCCGGAAGCGCGGCCGTGAGGAGGGCGATCGGTCTCAACGCCGCGATTCTCGTTTGCGCGGCGGCGGCGCCGGCCGAGGCGGTTCCCGGACCGGTCCGGATGCTCGCGGCCGGTCTCCTGGTCCTCGTCCTCCCCGGGCTCGGTTGGCTCGGCGCCTTCGCGAGGCGGACGCTCGACCTCCCGCGGCTGCTCCTCGCCGTCGTCGGCGTCTCGGCCGCCGCGTCGATCGCGGCGGTCGTCTTCCTCGCGAACGAGTCCGCTCCCCCTTCGGTCCTCCTCGCGACCGGCTGGACGCTCCTCGTCGCGAACGGCGGGCTCTGGGCGTTCCGGTCGGCCGGCCGGATCGAATTCGCCCACCCGAGAGCGCTCCTCGCTGCGGTCGCCCTCGCGGGCTTTCTCGCCGCCTCCTGCGCCGGGCTCTGGCTCGTCCCCCCCCTCGAGGACCACGACATGGAGGTCCGCGGGACGGCTTGGGGACTCCTCACCCACCGGAAGCCCTGGTTCCTCACGAATCGCGAGCACTGGCTCCCGATGGCCCATCCGCTCCTCTTCCACGTGCAAGTCGCGCAGTCGCTCGTCCACTCGGGAGAGATCGAGACGACCCGCCGTTCGTACGAGTCGGCGCGCGCGGCCGCGGAGGCGGCGGGACGCGGGGTGACGTTCGACTCGATGGGGCGATGGCGGGAAGACCACGCGGCCTTCGTCCGAGAACCCGCCCTCGTCGGCACGCGCGCCCCGTCGGCGGTCCTGTCCGGTCTCGCACTCGCGCTCCTCTTCGACCTCGTCTCCCGCCTCGCGAGGAGCCGCGCCGCGGGGGCCCTCGCGATCGTGCTCTACGCCGCCGCTCCCGAGACGATCGTCCGCGCCTCGTACGCCGGCTACTTCGCCCCCGCGGTCTTCTGGATGCTCGTCGCCGCGGGGCTGTTCGGCCCCCGGACCGGAACCTCCGGCAGGAGCGGGGTCGTGCGGTTCGCGGCGGTGGGGGTCCTCCTCGCGTGGACCGATCACAAGACCGTCGTGCTCGTTCTGGGAACGACCGTCCTCTTCGCGTGGAGGGCGTGGCGAGATGCGGGGAGCGCCGCCCCATCCGCTCTGTGGGGGGCGGTCGACCTTCGCGCGGTCGCGCTCGGCGCGGGCTTCTCGATCGCGACCTTCGCGTGGTGGGGGTACGGCCTCGCCGTCGACCGGCATGCCTTCGTGGAAGATCACCTGCGCAAGCACGTCGTCCACCGGGCGCTTCTCGACGACGTCCGGCTCGGTGCCTCGGAAGTCCGATACGCGCCGGGGATCGGGGCGCTGTGGAAGGAGTTCTCCGAGCACACCGGATGGCTGCTCCTTCCGGTCGGATTCCTCGGGGCGGCGGAATGGCTCCGGAGGAGGGCCGGCGACGCGGACGAGACGGGCGCGGTGCTCGCGGCGTGGCTCGTCGCCGTCGCCGTCGTCTTCTCGATCACCGACTGGCGTCAGACGAAGCACCTGATGAACGGCCTCGCCCCCGCGGTCGCGGCCGCCGTCGTCTTCGCGCGGAGTGCGGGAACGCGCCCGGTCCGCTCCGCCGCCCTCGCCTCGCTCCTCCTCGCTCTCGCGTGGAACCTCGCGACCGACGTGGCGATGCTCCGCGACTTCCGATCGCTCACGATCTCCGGAGCGAGCGACGTGGATGGATGGTGACCGGGAGCGCCCCCTTCTTCACGGTTCTCGTGCCGACGCGCAACCGGCCCGACCTCGCGGCCGCCTGCGTCGCCTCCGTTCTCGCGATGGAGCACCCCTCCTTCGAGCTCGTCCTCTGCGACCAGAGCGACGGCGACGCGACGCGGAGCGCCGCGGAGGGGGCGAGTGGAGGCGATCCTCGGGTTCGGGTGGTGCCGGTGGACGGGCTCGGCCGCAGCCGGGCGCTGAACGGCGGCATCCCACACGCCCGGGGGTGCTGGATCGTCATGATCGACGACGATTGCGAGCCGGTGCCCGGCTGGCTCGGCGCGCTCGAACGCGAGGCGGAGGCCGCCCCCCCACGTTCGGCGATCGTGGGCCGAGTCCTCGCGGGACCGGTCGAACCGGGGCTCGCCCCTCCTCCCGCGACGATCGAGGAGCCCGACCCGAGGGACTACCGCGGACGCGTCGATCGCGATCTCGTCTACCCGAACTTCGCGATTCCCCGCGAAGCGTTCGACGAGATCGGCCTCTTCGACGTCCGCCTCGGGGTCGGGACATCGATTCCGGGCGGGGAGGACAACGACTTCGGGTATCGCCTCCTCCGCGCCGGCTGGACGATCCGTTACCGGCCGGAGCCCGCCGTGATCCACCGTGCCTGGAGGACGCACGCCGCGCGGCGCTCCCTCAAGTTCGCCTACGGGGTCGGCCAGGGAGGGTTCTACGCGAAGTACCTCCTGAAGGGGGATTCCTTCGTCGCCTGGAGAGTGCTCCAGGACCTGACCCGAAACGGCCGCCACCTGGGTGGAGCGCTCGTGCGTCTGCGCTTCGGCGAGGCGGGGGCGCACCTTCGTTATCTCGCCGGGATCCCGGTGGGGCTCGCCAGGTTCGCCGCGCTCTCCGCCCGCGGAAGGGGACCGTCATGAGCCCGCGAACGCGCCCCGGTCACGTGACGGTTTGGGACGTCGATTCCGGGAAGGGGGCGCCCGCGATCCCCGACGGTGCCTCGATCGCCTACGTCGTTCTGCGCTCGGCGGGGCGCCCCGTGGGACGGGTCGTGCTCGAACCCCCGTATCCCGACGACCCCGCGTTTTGGAGCGAAGCCTCCCGCGGGATGAGCCTCCCCGCCGAACCGACGGGCGGGATCCCCGGGCGCGAGATCTCCGTTGTCGTCGCGACGCGGGACCGGCCCGCCGACCTCGATCGCTGTCTCGCCGCGCTCGCGGGCCTCGACCCGGCGCCGCGGGAGGTGGTGGTCGCCGACTCCGCTTCGGCGGATCGAGCGTCGGTCGCGGAGGTCGCCGCGCGCCGCGGCGCGCGTCTCGTCCGCCTCGACCGGCCGGGGCTGTCCATCGCCCGGAATGCGGGGGCGGCGGCCGCCACGGGGAGGATCGTCGCCTTCCTCGACGACGACTGCCTCGTCGATCCCTGGTACCTCCGCGGGATCGGTCTCGGTTTCACGGCCGATTCGGTGTGGGCCGTGACGGGGCAGCTCCTTCCGGCGGAGCTCGAAACGGAAGCCCAGCGCCTTTTCCTCCGCTACTCCCACATGGACCGGCGCGGGTTCGCGCCCCGGCGCTTCGCCCTCGGGCGGCGCGAATCCCGCCACTGGCCGCTCGACGCCTGGCGGATGGGGAGCGGGGGGAATCTCGCGGTTCGCAAGGACCCGTTCGCGCGCCTGGGCGGGTTCTCCCCCGCCCTCGGGCTCGGGACGCCGAGCCTGGGAGGCGAAGACCTCTTCTTCCTTTGGTCCGTCGTTCGCGCCGGGGGAGAGGTCGTGTATCGTCCCGACGCCATGGCGTGGCACCGGCACCACCCCGACCTCGACGCGCTGCGGCGCGTGATGTTCGGCTATGGGGCGGGGCACCGGGCGTACCTCCGAGCGGCCCGCCGTGCCGGCGCGCCGGCGCGTTCGGTTCTCGATTACCGGGCCTCGTTCTGGTTCGACCGTGGGAAGCGGCTCCTGCGCGCGCTCACCGGGAGGTGGCCCGTCCCTGCGGAGCTGGTCTTGCGCGAAGCCTGGGGCCATCTTGCCGGAGGACGGCTCGCCCGGCGGGCCGAGCGGGAGGCGTCGTGAGCGCAGGAGGGGCGGCGGGACTTCCGATCGCGGCGCCCGCGATCGCGGCCCGAACCGCCGGACCCGGGGTCCCGTGCCTCATGTACCACTGGGTCAACGAGGACTTGGGCGAGCGGCTTCGTCTCTACGGGGTCACCCCGCGCGCGTTCGCCGCGCAGGTGCGTTGGATGCGGCGCGCGGGCTACCGCACGTGCACTCTCGAGGAGATGCTCGACCACCTGCACGGACGCTCGATCCTCCCTCCGCGTACCGTCTTCCTCACGTTCGACGACGGGTATCGGGACAACCTCGAAAACGCTGGACCGGTGCTCGAGGAGGCCGGGTGGACCGCGGTGATCTTCGCGGTGGTCGACTGCGCCGGGGGCACGAACGCCTGGGACGCGCGGTACGGCGACAGGCCCCGCGAAATCCTCTCCTGGGACGAGATGAGGCGCCACGACGGGAAGACCTTCCGCTTCGAGGTTCACAGCCGGACCCATCCGCAGCTTCCGCGCGTCGACCGGGAACGCGCGCGCGACGAGATCGCCGGCGCGAAGAAGCGGTTCGAGGACGAGTTGGGCCGGGAAGCGGTCTGTTTTTCCTACCCCCACGGCGCCTTCAACCTCGCGATCGAGGCGTTGGTCCGCGCCGCGGGGTTCCGCTCCGCGGTGACCGACCGGATGGGGACGAACCGTCCCGGCGAGCACCCGCTCCGGATCCGCCGGACGATGATCACCTCGCGCGACGTCTTGCCCACGTTCGCGCTCAAGGTGGCGACGGGATACGGCGCCCAGGGGCTCCTGCGCGAGGCGGTTCGTCGCGCCCGGCGCCACCCCGAACCCTGGGACAGCTCCGCATGACCGATCGCCGTGGGGCGTGGACGGCGTTCGGCGAGGGGGCGCTCTTCGGGGCCGCGCTCGGCCTCGTCCTGGGAGTCGTGCGTGTCGAGTCGACACGCGAGCTCGCGCAAGGGACGCCTCTCCTCGCCGCGTGGAGAGTGCTGCTGCCGGTCCTGACGGCGGCGACCGCCTGCGCCGCCGTCTCCCTCGCGGCGACTCCGCTCCTCCGTTCGATCGGCGCCTTGGGATCCTTTGCCCCGCGACGCGCGGCCGCAGGGGGAATCGCCCTCGCCGCAGTCGCCTGGATCGGGGCGGTCGTCGGTCCCGCCCGGCGCGCGGTCGTCCCGATCCCTTACGACGACCGCCCGAAGTTCGTGCTCGCCGCGCTCGGCGCGGCGGCGATCCTCGGGGTCGCCTTCGCCGGCATTCGAGCGCTCGACCTGCTCCTCGAGCGACCGTTGCCTCGCGTGCGGGCCGCGGCCGCGGCGGTCGGCGTCCTCGCGCTCGTCTCGGCGATCGGAGGAGCGGCCGCCCTTTCCCTCCTCGAAGGCCACCGCGCGGCGGGAAAGCCGAACGTCCTGATCGTCTGCCTCGACACGATGCGGGCCGACGCGTTCGGGGCGCTCGGCGGCCACGACCGGACTCCGCGGCTCGACCGTCTCGCCGCCGAGGGGGTGCTCTTCGAGCAGGCGACCGCGGCGGCGCCGTGGACCCTTCCCTCGCACGTTTCCCTGTTCACGTCGCGCCTTCCCTTCGACCACGGGACCCGGTTTTCGATGCACAGGATCAACCCGAACCGCCTTCTGCTCGCGGAGCGCTTCCGCGAAGCCGGGTACCGGACGGGAGGGTTCGCGGGCGACGCCTACGTCGACTCGCGGTTCGGCTTCGACCAGGGATTCGACCGGTACGAGGATTTCCACGAGGATCCCGAGACCGGGCCGGAGCCGATCGCGGAGGCGGCGCTGCGCTGGATGCGGCGCGATCGGGGCCGTCCCTTCTTCGCCTTCGTGCACACGTACGAACCTCACGCGCCGTACACGGAAGGGGACTTCGCCGACCCCGCCGACGCGGAAGGCCTGCCGCCGGTCTTCGACGCCCCCTGGATCCAGAAAATCCACGACGGCGAACTCGTCCTGACCGAGAACCAACGCCGCTTCGTCCGCGACCTCTACGCGGGGGACGTCGCGCGGACCGACCGGATCCTGGGCGGCATGCTCGAGGCGCTCCGCGAAGACGGAATCCTGGACCGGACGATCCTCGTGGTGCTCTCGGACCACGGGGAGGACCTCTGGGATCACGACGGGCGCCGAAGTCCCGGCCACGGCCACTCGCTCTACCAGGAGTTGACGCGCGTGCCGCTCTTCGTCCGCGCCCCCGGCACCGCGCCCGCGGGAGCCCGGATCCGCACACCGGTGAGCCTCCTCGACGTCGCGCCGACCGTCCTCGATCTCTGCGGCCTTCCCGTCGACGACTCGATCCACGGCAGGAGCCTCGTGGAGGCCGTCCGCGAGGGGGTCGAGCCGTCGGTCGCCCCCGTCTGGTCCGAGTCGGTCGAGTACGGTCCGGACCGGTTCGCCGTCCGCGAGGGACGCTGGAAGGCGATCCTCACGCCGCCGGGAGGCTCGATCCACGGCAACTACCGCCCCGAGGTCGCTCCCCTCGAGGTGTTCGACCTCGAGACCGATCCCCGCGAAACGAGGGACCGGAGCGCCGAACCGAACGACGTCACGGTGCGGCTCGTGAGGATGCTGACCGACCGCGTCGCGGCGAAGGTGAAGGACGGCGGCGAGAGGGGACCGGCGGTCGAACCGGACGACGAACTCATGGAGACGCTCCGTTCGCTCGGCTACGTCCGATGAGCGCGACCGCGCGGGTCGTCGTCCCCACGCACGAACGTCGCGAGCGGATCCTGCAACTCGCCGCCGACCTCCTCGAACAGAGCGTCGAACGGGAGCGTCTGCGAATCGTGATCGTGTGCGACGGATGCCTCGACGGGACGGCGGAAGCCCTCCGCGCCCGCTTCGGCGAGTCGATCCGTGTCCTCGAGCAATCGGCATCGGGACCCGCGGCGGCGCGGAATCTCGGATCGGCGGGGGCCGACGAGGAGATCCTCCTCTTCCTCGACGACGACATGCGCGTGGGTCCCGATCTCGTCGCGGCCCACCTCGACGCCCACGCGCGCCGCCCGGGTGCCCTCGTCCTGGGCGCGATGCCGGTCCATCCCGACTCCCCTCCTTCGTTCCTCACGGAGGGGCTCGCGCGCTGGGCCGCGCGACGGGACGACGCCCTCTCCGCTCCGGGCGCCGTCGCCGGTTTCGAGGACGTGCTGACCGGGAACCTCTCGGTCTCGCGCGAAACCTTCGAGCGGCTCGGAGGGTTCGACCGCCGTTTCACCGACGAGGGGGCGTTCGGCGACGAGGACCTCGAATTCGGCTGGCGTGCGGCCCACGCCGGCGTCCCGATCGTCTACGAGCCGCGCGCGGTCGCGGCGCAGGTCTTCGACAAGCGCTTCCGCGCCGTCGCCGCGGACATCCGGCGCGGGGCGGTCGCGGACGTCCGCTTCGCCGCGAAGCACCCCGACGCGCGCGAGCACCTGGCCCTCGGTCGAGAGGCCTCGCTTCCGCCGTGGGAGCATCGCGCGGCCCTCCTCGGAAGGACGCGTCCGGGCCTCGGAAGGATTCTCGCCGCTCCGTCGGTCGCGCTGCTCGACCGGTTGGCCCGGTCGGGGGCCCGCGGCGAGCGTCTCGAGCACCTCCACGCGGTCGTCCGGGCGCTCCTCTACGGGATCGGCGTCGCCGAGGGCCGTTCCGCGGAGACCGCGACGAGAGGACCGAAGGAGCGATAGGGAGGGATCCCGAGCCTCCCGAGCGGTTCGAAGACCGCCCTCGCGATCCGTTGGCCCGGGCTCATCCGTCCCCTTCGCCACGAGCGCCACTCGAACCCCGAGGTGGCCGCCCGGATCGAAAGTCCGCGTCGCGCCAGGAACCGGCGCAGGCTCCGCAACTCGGGCTCGACGACGGTGTCCATGTCTCCGTCGTAGGCTTCGCCCTCGAGGACCTTCGGGTGGACCCGCTCCCAGTCGAGCCGGTCGCCGCCTCCGCCGGGAAGGTGCGCGGCCACGAGGCGTCGCGCGAAGCGCGCGGCCCCCCCGCCGCCCCGGCAGGGGCTCGCGCCGAGAGGCCCGCCGTACTGCGGCGACACGATGACGAGCCGCCCGCCGGGGGCGAGCCGCTCGACCGCCGCATCGAGGACCGCCTCGGGACGGGGGAGGTGCTCCACGACCGAGACGAGCAGGACCGCGTCGAACGAACCGGGCGCGAACGGGAGCCGCTCGGCGTCGGCGACCGCGACGCGGGGAGCCGACCCACCGGGGCGCTTCGCCGCAGCCCTCGTGACCGCGAGGAGGGAGAGATCGCAGCCGAACCACAGGAGGTGCCCCTTGTCGAGGACCTCCATGTTCGTTCCTTCCCCGCATCCGATTTCGAGGACGCGCCCGCGAGAGGGGAGCTGGTCCCGGATCCATTCGTACTCCGCTCCCGACGAGGCCGCCTCGAGAACGTGGGCCCGAGCGGCGTCGTAGTACGCCGCGTCCTTCCCCCACAGGGTCGCCACGAGGCTGCGCTTCAGATCCTCGTCGCGTTCCGTCACGGCGCCTTCGTTCCGTTCCTCGCCGGCTCCCGGAGGATCCGGGAGGCGTGGTAGGTGAAGAAGCCCTTCTCCTCCGGGGTGAGGGCCCACAGCCAGCAAAGGGCCACGTAGCAGAAGACCGCGCCGCCCCCCCAGGCCGCGAGACCGGCGAGACCGCCGACCGCGAGACGGTCCCGCAGGAGGACCATCGCGATCCCGACCGGGATCCCCGCCTTGAGGGCCGGAGCGAAGGCTCTCGCCGCCCACTCCGCGAGCGGGATCCCGCACGCCCTCGCCGCGACGGGAACCTGGATCGCGACCTGACCCACGACGTTCGCGACGAGCGCTCCGAGAGCGAGCCCCGGCGCGCCGAAACGTGCGGTCAGCGGAATCCCCGCCGTCAGGAGGATCGCGACCTGCACGAGGGAGCAGAACGCGACGAAACGCGACCAGCCGAGCCCCAGGAGCACCGCTTCCGCCGGGAGGGAGGCCGCCACGCCGACGAAGACCGCGGCGAAGATCGTCATGACCGGCTCCGCTTCCGGCGCCTTGCCGGCGAGCCAGTTCGTCTGGATCATCGGCGCTCCGATCCCGATGAGAAGCGCGAGCGGAACCGCGATCACGAGACCGAGCTTGGTCGTCTCGACGAGGGTCCGGCGCAGATCGACGTGTCGCCCCTTCGCCTCCATCTCGCTGCTGAGCGGAAGGAGCACACCGGCCATCGGCACGATCGCCTCCGCCGGGATCGCCGCGAACCTCCGGCCGGCCCAGAAGGCCCCCACGGACGCGAACCCCGAAAACGCCGCGAGGATCGGCTCGTAGAGCCGGAGCATCGCGACCTCGGCCCCTTGGCGGAGGGCGTTCCAGACACCGAGGTGGAAGAGACGATCGACCTCGTCGAAATGCGGCTTCGGCAAGACGACGAGCTCCGGGCGGATGCGCCGGATCGCGAGCAACCGGGAGAGATGGAGGGCGAGACGGGCCGACAGCTCCGCCGCGGCGACCCCCACGATTCCGAGCCGGAACTGGAGGGCGAGGACCACCAGGATGAGCCGGAGCATCTGGTGACCGATGCGGAGGAGGTTCAGGAGATCGAACCGCGACAGCGCCTCGAGGAGGCTCCCGAGGGCACCCGCGGGAATGGAGATCGCCGCCGACACTCCGACGATGGCGAAGACCGTCGTCAGCGTCTCGGCCTCCGCCGCGGTGTCGGCGAACCAGGGGATCACCGACCGCGCGAAAACCACGACCAGGCCGAGCGCGACGAGTCCGAGCACGCAGTAGACGAACAGGACCGCTTCGAGCGTGCGCCGGGCCGCCGGGAGGTCCCCGCGCGCCTGGTGGGCGGCGACGAACTTGAGGAGCGCCTCCCGGAGCCCGAAATCGAGGAGCGGGAGCCAGTCCGCGACCGCGACGGCGAGACCCCACAGACCGAGGCCGGCCATCCCGAGTCGGCGGGCGAGGAACGGCGTGAGGAGCAGGAAGACGAACCCCTCCGACGCGGCGCCGATGTAGCTCGCGGCGACGTTTCTCGCGCCGGGGGTCCTCCTCCGGAAGCGGTTCGGCTCGGAGGTCATGCTCGCTTCCCCCGGCGCCATCCACGGACGAGTTCCCATGCGACGTAGAGCCTCTGCCGCGTGCGACGCGGGCCGTCGAACGGAGCGCAACGGATCGCCCGAACGAGCGTGCGGCGGAGCGCGTCGTTCCACCACGTTTCCGGCAATCGATCGCCCGCGCGCCGGGCCACGGCAGCCCACGCACCGAGCCCGAAGGCATAACTTCTCTCGTTCGCCTCGTGGGCGGCTCGATCGCGCGGAGGCCTGTGGGAGACGATCGCCTCGGGGGTGTACACCACGTGCCATCCGCCGCGGAGGATCCGGTGGAGCGCCTCGGCGTCGTCGGCGTTGCGGAGTGGCGCGCCGGGTCCGAACCGGGGATCGAAGCCGCCCACTTCACGGATCGCCGCCGTCCGGAATCCCATGTTGAGCCCGCCGCCGATCGTCGCCGGATCCGTGGGCGTCTCGAAGACCGTCGGCTCGCCGTCTCCCCACTCGGTCACCCACGCGGGAATTCCGGGGGGTAGGGGATGGGCGGGGTGCGGACGAACCGCTCCCACGGCGGCTCCCGCCTTCGGATGGAGCGAAAAGACCGCGGCGAGCGCGCCGGCCCAGCCGGAACGGACGAGGCAGTCGTCGTCGGTGAACAGCAGGATTTCGGACGTGCAGGTCTCGAGCGCGAGTTGGCGCGCGAACCCGAGTCCCCTCGGAGGAGAAGGGACGTACGCGACCGGAGCGCTGCACAGCTCCCGCACCCTCTCCGCCATCCCTCGATCGCTCTGGTCGACCACCACGACCGAGTCGGGCGCGGGGTCGAGAAGTCCGACCGTGCGGAGGCATTCCTCGAGAACCTCCGGCCGGTTCCGCGTGCAGATCGCGACCGTAACGGTCGGACGTCCGCTCACCGTGGCTTCTCCGCGACGACGAGGAAGTTCATCGGCATCCGGCGGTCAAGGTACCCGAGAAAGACCGAGAACGGACCCGACGCGGCGAGGATCTCGAGGGCGCGCCCCGCGAGGTTCGAGAGGACGAAGATCGAGGACGCGAGGGCCCTCAGGGGAAGGGCAGCCGGCCCGACCCGGCGTTCGGCCGCGATCGCCGCCTCGCGGAAGAACACGTTCGCGAGCGCGAACGGCAAGGCGAGCATCCCCCCTTGGCGAATCACCTCGCGAACGTTGAGTCCCGAAAAGAGGGCGCGCAACTGCGGCTCACCGAACCGGTGCTCGACCCGCGCCGAGTCGTAGGGCCAGGCGGCGGGGGCCGTGATCCAGACGGTCCCTCCGGGCCTGAGAACGCGGGCGAGCTCCCGTGCCGTCGCCCAGGGGTCGTCGACCAGGCCGAGCACCTGGGTCGAGAGGGCCGCGTCGAACGTCCCGTCGGCGAACGGAAGACGCTCTGCCCGTGCCACCACGTCGGGGGAAGCGGCGGCGGCGACGTCGACGCGGATCCAGTCCGCTCCCTCCCTCGCCGCGTCCCGGTAGGGCGATCCGCCGGACCCGAGGTCGAGGATCGCCCTCGAGCCCGGCGGCAACCTCGAAAGCCGATCGCGGAGATCGCGGGCGAGGGGGCGAAGGTGGAGGTAGTCGTGGTGCCAGAGGCGCGGACGCCCCCTCCCGCCCGCGGCCCGCGCATCGCTCATGACGGGGCGAGTATAGGGGGATTCTCTCGGGCCTTGGACTATATTCCCCGCCATGGGCCAGGACCGGAACGCGCGCCAGCGCCTCGGCGTCGTCTTGCTCGGATGCGCGTTCGTCGCGCTCGCGCTCGCCACCCGCCTCCCGTTCCGCGACCGCACCCTTTTCATCTCGGACTCGGTCCGGTACGCGCTCGCGCTCGAACGTTACGACGTCCCTTCGGGACGGCCGCACCCCCCGGGAAACCCCGTCTACGTCGGAATCGTCTCGCTGGTCGACCGCGTCGTCCAGGATCCGCCCGCGTCGCTCGCGATCGTGAGCGCCGTCGCGAGCGGGCTTGCGCTCCTGTTCGCCTACCTTCTCGGGCGCGACGTCGCCGGCGAGGCGGCCGGCTGGCTCGCGGCGGGGATCCTCGCGGTCAGCCCCCTGTTCTGGTTCTTCGGGTCGGTCGGGATGCCGGCCACCTCGGAGGCCGCGCTCTCGCTCCTCTTCGCGTGGTTCGCCCGACGCGGCCGCGGGCCGACGGAGCGCGGCGCCTTCTGGGGGATGACCCTCGTCCTCGCCCTCGCGATCGGGTTCCGCTCGACCTTCGCGGTCCTCGTGGCGCCGCTCTGGCTCTACGCCGCCTGGCGGCATCCGGGGCGGCGGATCGCGGTGGGAGCGGCGGTCCTCGTCCTGTCCTGGCTCGGCTGGTCGGCCCTCGTCGCGGCCCTCTCCGGCGGGTGGTCGGCCTACGGCGCGAGCGTGCAGGCCTTCCTCCGAGACGTCGTCCTCGCGACCAAGATCTTCGGCGGAGGTCTCGCGAAGATCCCCCGGCAGCTCTTCGACATGGGGGCGAGCGCGGTCCTCGGACTCGGCCTCTTCCTGCTCCCGTGCGTCGTCGGGCTCTTCGGGTGCCTCACCGGCCGCTACCCCTTCCCCGCGGCCGGTCCGTTTCTCGCCGCCTGGGCCCTCCCGACGCTCGCCTTCCACTCCGTCTACGACTGGGCGCCGCGGTTCGGCGTCGTCCTTCTCGCCCCGTCGGCGGTCCTCGCGGCGTCGGCCGCGGTCCCCCTCGCACGGCGCCTCCTCGAGGGCCGGCGGCGCGCGGACGAGTCGGCCCCGGTCGGCCCGACCGCCCGCGCTCTCGTCGTGTTCGCCCTCGCCGCCAACCTCGCCGTCTTCCTCTGGCCCGCGCGTCTCGGCTCGGTCCGCCTCCCCGAGGAGTTTCCGAGCGGCTCGATGCTTCTCGCGCGGAACGACGACCTCAGACGCCGGGACGACGCCGTTCGGGAACTTTTCCCGGACCCCGGCTCCGCTCTGATCCTCGCCTACGACCACGCGTTCCACGCCCTGTGGTTCCTTCCGGAGTACCGCGTGATCGGCCTCTTCCCGCTCTTCAAGGACGCCGCGGACGCCTGGGTTCCGAGCGCGCACCGCCGCACCCTCTCGTTCGAGCCCGGCTCGGAGGCGGTCGCGGTCGCGAACCCGTTGCCGCTCCCCAGGGGCAGCCGGAGCCTCGTCCTGTTCGATCCCGACTACCTCGCCTACTGGCCTTCCGGAGCCCTTCCGCTCCGAGAGGAGAGATACGACGCCGATCTCGGCCGTTCCCTCCACGTGGCGGAACTCCCGGGCCCCGGCTGTCTCGCGTTCGGCTTCCGGGAGCTCCGCTTCGTCCCGGCGGGAAGCGGCGGATGCGAGGTCCCGGAGGAGGACCTTCGGTGACCACCCCCGCGCTTCCGTTGAGTCCCCTCGGACGGCGTTCGCTCGTCACCGGGGCGGCGGGCTACTTCGGCGGGATCCTCGCGCGGACCCTTTGCGACCGCGGCGTGGAGGTGGTGAGCCTCGACCGGCTCGACGACCCGGAACCCGATCCGCGGATCGTCTACGCGAAGGCCGATCTCCGCGTCCCGGCCGAGGTGCGGAAGGTCTTCGAGACGCACGGGCCGTTCGAGACGGTCTTCCACTGCGCCGCCGTGATGGGTCACGAGCGGCCCGACCCGCGCGACCTCTGGGAGAGCAACGTCGACGGCACCCGCCACGTCGCCGACCTCTCGGCCGAAACCGGGGTGCGGAAGCTCGTCTACACGTCGACGATTTGCGTGTACGGGAAGCAGTACCCGCACCCGGTCTCGGAGGCGGAGCCGACCTGTCCGATCGAGGACTACGGCCGCTCGAAGCTCGAGGGAGAACGGATCCTGGCCGGTTACGCGGGGCGCCTCGACGCCGACTCGATCCGCTGCCCGACGATCGTCTCCGCCGGACGGCTGGGGCTCCTCGCGATCTTCTTCGAGTTCGTGAAGGAGGGGCGGAAGGTCTGGCTCGTCGGCGACGGGTCGAACCGGTACCAGTTCGTCGCGGCGAACGACCTCGCGGAGGCCTGCATCCTCGCCTCCCGGGCCCCGGGCTCGAACGTCTACGGGGTGGGAAGCGACCGGGTGAAACCCCTCCGGGAGGTTTATCAGGCGGTCATCGACGCGGCCGGAAGCGGCTCCCGCCTCGCGCATCTGCCGGCCGCCCCGGCCCTCGCGACGCTCGCGGTCCTGCACACGCTGAGGCTCTCGCCGCTGGGTCCGTATCACTCCCGCCTGATCAACGGCACGTTCGTCTTCGACACGAGTTCGATCAAGCGCAACCTCGGCTGGGAGCCGACCCGGACGAACGAGGAGATGCTCGTGGAGGCCTACCGGTACTACGAGGTCCGGGACGCGAAGAGGTCGGAGTCCCTGTCCGCGCACCGGCAGGGGGCCAAGATGGGGATCCTGCGTCTCGTGAAGTGGCTCTCGTGACCCGCTGGCCCCCCGAGGAAGCCCTCCCCCGTCTCGAACGAGGGCTCGCGGCGCTGTGGGGAGTGGCGCTCGCCGCCTTCGCCGCCGTCTTCGCGGCGGTCGCGTGGAAGACGCTTCTCTATCCGCACGAGGTGGTCGTGTCGGAAGGGGCCGTTCGCCTCGCGGTCGAGTCGTGGACCGGAGGCCGCGCGCTGTGGGACCCCGCACGCTTGACCGATCCCCCCTTCGTGATCGCCCACTACACCCCCCTGTACTACCTCCTCACGGCGGCGGCGCAGACGGTCGTCGGACCCGGCTTCCTCGCCGGACGGGTCGTGTCGGTCCTGTCGATCCTCGCGACCTCGTGCGCCGCCGGGTGGCTCGTGCGGCGCCTGACGGGGAGGATGGCGGCGGGGGTCGCGGCGGGAGCCCTCTGGCTTTCCTTCTATCCGGTCGTCTTCTGGGGGACGGCGCATCGCGTCGACGCCCCGGGAATCCTCTTCGAGGCGATCGGGATCGCGGTCTACGTCGTCGCGCAGAAGGAGCGCCGCCCGGGGTACGGGGCGATTCCGTGGTTCGTCGCGGCCTGGGCGACGAAGCAGGTTCTCTTCGTCGGACTCCTCGCCGTCCTCGCCCACCGCCTCATGGACCGCGAGGGCGGGGGCGTCCGAAGGGCCGCCACCTGGGCGGCCCTCGCGTGGGGACCGATCTTCGCCCTCTTCCTTTTCTGGATCGTGTGGAGCGACGGGGGGTTCTGGACGGCGACCGTCCTCGGGACGGTGAGCGGCGCCGCCGATGCTCCGTGGGTGATCGTCTCGAACAGCGAGCGCTTCTTCGGCTCCCCCTGGAACGTGGGGACATTCCTCGCCGCCGCCGCCGCGGCATGGTTCGTCCCCCACCGCCGGTTCCTCGGGCTCTACCTCGCGATCGGCCTCGCCGCCGCGGTCGCACTCGACGCGAACTTCCCACGCTTCTTCCCGCCGATGCTCGCGGTGTCGATCCTCCTCCCGCTCCTCCTCGAAGATCTCCGCGGACACGCGCGGGTGCGGATCTTCGCCCTCGCCTGCCTCCTCTTGCTCGCCTTTGCCCACCTCGGATGGGAACTCCGGCCGCTGTTCGGGGAGCGCGTCTCGAGACTCGACCCGGGCAACGCCCGTCTCGCCGCGGCCGCCGAGGTCGCCGCATGCACGACCGGCGACCGCCCGATCCTCGCCCAGGACGTCGGGATGCTCCTGTCGGCCGGGAGGCCCGTCACCGTTGCCGACCCCCTCGTCCTCTCGATCTTGGTCGGCAACGGCGCGTGGGACACGGAGCGGCTTGCCGCAGGCATCCGCGAGGGGGCGTACGAGGCGGTGATCTTGAACCGCCCGGTCGAATCCCTCGACGACTCCGAGTGGACCACGCTCTGGATGTCGGGCCCGGCGCGGACGGCCCTCGCCGAGCGGTACTGTCTCGCGAGGACGATCGAGATCGAAGGCCGCTGGGTCTTCCTCGAACCGGTCCGGTACCTCTACGTCCCGCGCGATCCCTCCGATCCCGGGCGATGCCCCGAGGTCTGCCGATGAGCGCCCCTCCCCGCGTCGTGATCCTCGGAGCGGGCCCGGCGGGGCTGACGGCCGCCTACGCCCTCGTCAAGAAGGGGGCGGCCCCGGTGGTGCTCGAGGCCGACCCGGAGTACGTGGGGGGGATCTCCCGCACGATCCGGTACAAGGGGTTCTTTTTCGACATCGGCGGACACCGGTTCTTCTCGAAGTCGAAGGTCGTCGAGGACCTCTGGACGGAGATCCTCCCCGACGACTTCATCCACCGGCCGCGCAAGTCGCGGATCTATTACCGGAGGCGGTTCTTCTCCTACCCGCTCAAGGCGTTCGAGGCCCTGTTCAACCTCGGGATGCTCGAATCGGTGCGCTGCGTCCTCTCCTACGGCGCCGCGAGGCTCCGTCCGATCCGCCCCGTCCGGTCGTTCGAGGACTGGGTCGTCAACCAGTTCGGGCGCCGCCTCTTCGAGATCTTCTTCAAGACCTACACGGAGAAGGTCTGGGGGATGTCCTGCAAGGAGATCTCCGCCGACTGGGCGGCCCAGCGGATCAAGGGCCTCTCGCTCCTCCGCGCGGTCCTGCACGCGGTCCTCCCCCGCCGCGAGCCGAAGGACCGTTCCCAGGTCGTGAAGACGCTGATCGACTCGTTCCGCTACCCGCGGCTCGGCCCGGGCCAGATGTGGGAAGCCGCGCGGGACCGGGTCCGGGCGGCGGGAGGCCGGGTCCTCCTCGGCCACGTGGCGGTCGGTCTTTCCCGAAACGAGGCGACGGGGGTCTGGACGGTCCGCGCCCGGACGGCGTCCGGGGAAGATTCGGTCTTCGAAGCCGACCACGTGATCTCGTCGGTCCCGATGCGGGAGCTCTTCGCCGGTCTCGAGCCCCCTCCGTCGCCCGAGGCGGCGCGCGCCGCGGCCGCGCTCCGCTATCGCGACTTTCTGACCGTCTCGCTGATCCTGAAGGAGCGGGACGCCTTCGACGACAACTGGATCTACATCCACGAGCCGGGGGTGCGGGTCGGCCGCGTGCAGAACTTCAAGTCGTGGTCGCCGGAGATGGTCCCCGACCCGTCCCTCAACTGCTACGGGATGGAGTACTTCTGCTTCGAGGGGGACGGCCTCTGGGAATCCACCGACGAGGAACTCGTGGCACTCGCGACGCGCGAGCTCGAGGAACTCGGCCTGTGCCGAGCGGGCGACGTCGTCGACGGAACCGTGGTCCGTCAGAAGAAGGCCTACCCCGTCTACGACGACGGTTACGCCGAGCGGGTCGATCTCCTGCGCCGCGAGATCGAGGCGCGGTACGCTGGCCTGTGGCTCGTCGGGCGGAACGGCATGCACAAGTACAACAACCAGGACCACGCGATGATGACCGCGCTCCTGACCGTCGAGAACATCGTCGAGGGCCGGGCGCACTACGACACGTGGCTCGTCAATCAGGACGCGGAGTACCACGAGGCGGGAGAGCAGGGGGCCTCCACGAGCCTCGACGGCCTCCGGTCCGTCCCGCGCCGGGTCGGCGACGCCTGATCTCGAGCACCGCCCATCCCGCCGTCGGCTCGGGGAGACGGCGAACGTCGCAATCGTCGCGCGCGTCCAGAGCGTGGACGATCCGTGCGGTCCGTTGCGTTTCCGCGGGAATCGGTCCGCCCGGGACGAACGGATCGGCGAGGGCCGGCGTGTAGAGGAGGTAGTCGATCGGCGAGCGGAAGATCCAGTCGGCCTCCGTCCCCGCGCGGATCGCATCGAGGAGGGTCCGATCGTTGATCAGGCCATCGAGGTTGACGACGGGGCGGCCGCTGAACCACCCGAGCTTCCCCGCGTCCCGGGCGCCGAGCACGGCATCCTCGGGGAGATGCTCCCGGATCCAGCCGTAGACGAAGGCCCGGGAGACGGGAAGCGGAGAGGAGTCCTGCCACCTCTCGCGCTCATGGACGGCGATCCCCGCGTGGACGCCGAGCGCCGCGACGAGAAGCGCCGCGGCCCATCCGCGCGAGGACGCGCCGCGCCGCGCCCCCACGAGCACCCCGAGCCCGACCGCGAACGTGAGCCACTGCGGGAGGAAGTAGTACAGGCGGTACCGCTCCTCGCCGCTCGTCCAGAGCCAGAGGCCGTAGGCCGCGTAGTGGAAGATCGAGAAGAGGACGATGAGCGCCACGCCGTCCCGCGAGAGGTCGCCCTCCCTCCGCCGGAGGACGAGAGCGGCCCCGACCACGACGCAGAAGGCCGCACCCGCGAGGACGGCGGGCGCCGCTCCGCGGCGCAAGGGGCGCGTCCCCGGGACCCTCTCGAGCGCGACGCGGCCGATCGCGGCGGGGATGTCGCGGACGAGGTAGGCCGCCCGGCGCTTCCAGAACGCGGGCGAAGCGGCTCCGCCGAGCGATTCGCGCTCCTCCGCCGCCGCCATCGAGATGACCTGCCCGCTGACCGGAAGCGGGGAGCCGAAGCGCGCGACCCCCCAACCGAGGAACGGGAGCACACAGGCGGCGGACACGACCCCGACGATCGCGAAGCGCCTCAGGTCGAAGGCGCGGTCGTGTCCAACGGCGAGAAGGAGCGCCATCGCGATCGCGAGGAAAGCCCCGTCGAGCCGCGACGCGGCGACCGCGCCCGCGGCGAGGCCGAGCACGAACAACGAGCGGGTCGACGCTCTCGCGGCGTTGCGCTCGAACGCGCCGATCGCGAGGGCGATCGTGAGGGCGTAGAGAGGGGTCTCGAGGCCGTTGGGCCTCTCGAGGGCGAGTCCGAGGAAGGGATGGAGCCCGAAGACCGCCGCGGCGACGGCGGCCGCCACAGGACCCGCGCGGGGCCGGATCGCCCATCCGACCGCGAAGGCGGACGCGGCCGCGAGGAGGAACCACACCGACGCGGCGGCGCGGACGCCGCCGTCGGGATCGTCGAAGACGGCGAGGACCGGCACGAGGAGCCAGCACCAGAGCGGGTGGTACCCGTTGGTCGCGTGAATGCCGTCGAAGGTGGATCCCGCTCCCCCGCCGAGACTTCGCGCGACCCCGAAGTAGTAGTACGCGTCGTCGTACAGGCGGAACGCAAGACGCGTCGGAGGCCCCGAGAGGATCCACGCGCCCGCGGCGAGAATGACGCCGGGAACGGCGGCGAGGGCGAAGGTCGCGGCGCGATCCGCACGAGGAGTCGAGACCATGGTCGCGTACTATCGCATGCGTTCCGCTATAGTCCGCCGGTGATGGGCCGCCGCCTCCTCGAGTCGCTCGGGCTGGGAGCTGCCGTCGCGCTCCTGTTCGGCGCGTGGGACGTCCGCCTCCATCACGACCTCGCGGCCGCAATGCCCGCCCTCGCGCTCGATCGGATCCGGTCGTTCGTGCCCGCGGGGCTCGGGCTCGGCGCCGCGCTCGGAGCGCTCGCCGGGCTCTTGCCGATCGCCCTCGAACGCGGCCGGTCTCCCTCGCGGCGCCTCCTCGCCGCGGCCGGGGCGGCCCTCGCGGCGGCGGGGCTGTGGCACTCGATTTCCTCGTTCCGCCACGCGGCGTGGAGCCGGCTCCACTGGAACCGTCCCTCTCTCGCGGCCGCCGTCCTCGCCGCCGCGGCGTGTCTTGCGCTCGGGGTCGCGGCCCTCTGGATCGCCGACACGCGCCGCCGGAGACGGGGAGGCGCCGCCCCGTTCCGGCGATCGCGCACCGCCCTGGCGGCGCTCGCGGTTCTGCCGGGCCTCGCGTTCCTCGCCCTGGTGCCGATCGCCATGGGCCGCCGCGCGGAGGGACGCCCGTCGGTCGTCATCGTCTCGCTCGACACGCTGCGCGGGGACCGGCTCGGCTTCATGGGGTACTCCCGGCCGACGAGCCCGAATCTCGACCGCTTCGCCGGCGAGGGTGCGGTCTTCGAGCGGGCGTCGGCGGCCTCCTCCTGGACCCTTCCCTCCCACGTCTCGCTCTTCACCGGGCTCCTTCCCTACGACCACCGGATCCTCCACGTGGGGCAACGGGTTCGTCCCGACCTCCGGATGCTCGCCGAGCGCTTCCGCGACGCCGGCTATCGGACCGGCGCGTTCACCGGCGGCGGATACGTTTCGTGGGGGTACGGTTTCGACCAGGGGTTCGAAGTCTTTCGGGATCACGACGAGTTGCGGGCCGGCGGTCCCGAACTCCTCGCGGAGAACGCCCTGGCATGGGCGCGCGAGCACGCGCACGAACCGATCTTCCTCTTCGTTCACTCCTACGAACCGCACGGCCCCTATCTGCACGACGACTTCGCCGACCCCGCGGACCGGGGTCGGCTTCCGGAGAGCCGGAGCGAACCCCTCGGAGGGGTCCTCGAAGACCCGACGCCGGAGGAACGGCGCTACATCGCCGACCTCTACGACGGGGACGTCTTGCACGCCGACCGGGTCCTCGGCGGTCTCCTCGCGGACCTGAGGCGCGAGGTGCTCGGGGAAGGCGCGATCGTGGTCGTCACCTCGGATCACGGCGAAGACCTCTGGGACCATGCCGCGGAGGACATCCCGGCGCACGGGCATACCCTCTACGAGGAGATTCTCCACGTCCCCCTCCTCGTCTGGGCCCCGGGGCGGATTCCGAGCGGGTGCAGGATCGCCTCCCCCGTGAGCCAGATCGATCTCCCGCGCACCCTTCTCGATCTCGCGGAGATCGACGACCCGGATGTTCCCGGACGATCGTTCGCAAGGGCGCTCCTTGCCTGCGAGGAGCCGGAGCCGCTCCCCGTGCTCGCGGAGGGGGTGCGCTACGCCGCCGAGCGTTTCTCCCGCCGCGAGGGGGACCGGAAGGCGATCGTCGAGCCCGTCCCGTCCGACGGACGGACGCGGCGCTTCGGGTCGGCACGCGCGATCGAACTGTACGACCTCGCGATCGACCCGCACGAAACGAGGAGCCTCGCGGCGCAGGCCGGTGCCGCCGATCGCGCGCTCGTCGAAGAGGTTCTCCGGCGGATCCGTTCCACGGAGCGGGGCGGGACCGAGGGGACCGCGCGGCCGATCTCGCGGGAGCTCGAAGAGCAGCTCGAGAGCCTCGGTTACGTGCGCTGACGCTCCGAGGCAGCCGGTGTATCCTTCGCGGTCGACGGATTCCTCGCGTTGAGTCTCCTTCGCCCGTTCGCCGTCTCCCTCGCGATCGCGCTGGCCGTCCTCGGGCTCGCCGAGGCGGGGCTCCGCGTCTTCGGATTCGAGCACGAGGCGACGCCCGTCGTCTTCCGTTTCGGTTACCCGAACCCGCGCGAGATGACGGGGCTTTTCCGAACCGACCCGCGCCTGTTCTGGCGTTTCCGGCCCGGTACGGTGTTCGACGCCGAGGCGCCGGTGCCGATCAACGGCCGCGGGTACCGTGGGCCCGAGCCGGCCGACCCGCGCCCCCCCGGCCTCCTGCGGATCGCCGTGCTCGGAGACTCGGTCGCCTTCGGAAGCGCCGCCGCTTGGCCGGAGATCCTCGCCGCGCGTCTCCGCGACTCCCTTCCCGACCCTGCGGTTGAGGTCCTCAATTTCGGCGTTCCCGGCTACACGGTCGTCCAGGGGCTACGCCAGTTCGAGGACGAGGTCGCCTCGCTCGAACCCGACCTGGTGCTCGTCGCGTACGGTTGGAACGACCACTGGCTCGCGCGCGGCGGCGTTCCCGACGCGGATCGCGATCCCCGTGCGCTCGAGGAGAGCCGCCTGGCCCTGGCCCTCGCGCGGCTCCGGCTGACCCAAGCGCTTCACGCCCTCCTGCCGCGAGCCGACGAGGGAGCCGTCGCCACGTCGGTGCGGCGCGTTCCGCCACCCGTCTTCGAGGAGCACGTCGCGCGGCTCGTCGGAGCGGCACGGTCCGCGGGAGCCGTCCCGATCGTGATCGAGCTCCCGTCGGCGCTCACCGAGCGCGACGTTCCCGGATATCTCGTCGACCGGGGATTCACTCCCTCCTCGCGGGACGCCGTCGCCGACCACGCGCGCTATGCGGCCCTCGCGCGGAACGCGGCCGAACGGGCCGCGGCGTGCTGGGTCGGGACGGCGGAGGCCTTCGCCCCGGAAGGGGTGCCCGACACGTCGCTCTTCACCGCGGATCGGATCCACCTTTCCGCCGCCGGGCACGCGCTGCTCGCGAGCCTCGTCGAGCGGAGCGTGCTCGCGTCGACCCGGACCTCCCCGGAGGCACCCCGATGATCGCACCCTTCTTCCGGACGCTCGCGCTCGCCGCCGGCTCTCTCGTCCTCGTCGCCTCCGCGGCGTGGTACTCGGACAGCGTCATCGACGACGCGTACATCGTCTTCCGGTACGCCGACCACTGGATCGCCGGACACGGCCCGGTCTTCAACGTCGGCGAGCGCGTCGAGGGGTTCACGAGCCCTCTGTGGCTCGCGTGCGTCGCGGCGGCGCGCGCTCTCGGGTTCTCGGGGGAGGCGGCGGTCGGGGTGTTCGGGGCCTTCTTCGCCGTCGGGGCCGTGTTCGCGACGTGGGCGCTCGCGCGGCGCCTCGCCTTCGGATCGGCCACCCTCGTCGCGCCCCTCCTCCTCGCGTTCCACCCGGCTCACGCCCTCTGGGCGGTCCACGGCCTCGAGACCCCTCTCTTCGTCCTTCTCGTGGCGGCCGCCTTCGCGGGGTGGGGGGCCGACTCGCGCGGAGCGCCCTGGATCGCGGGCCTCCTCTTCGGCGCCGCGTTCTGGACCCGTCCCGAAACCCCCCTGCTCGTCGCGATCCTCCTCGCGCTCTCGCTCGCGCGGCGGGAGGTCCGGCGCGCGGCGGCCCTTCTCGTCGCCTTCGCGGCCGCCACGGCACCTCTCCTGATCGCGCGCCTGGCGTACTACGGCACCTTCGTCCCGAACACCTTCCACGCGAAGACCGGCGGCGGGATGGGACGGATCGCGTGGGGTCTCGGCTACGCGAACGAGTTCGTGCGCTCGCACCTCCCGCTCGTCGTCGTGTGCGCGGTCGCCGCGCTCCTCCTCGCGGCGCGCCTCGTCCGACCGCCGAAGGACGCCGAGGAGCGCCGGAAGGTCCGCCTCGCGACCGACCTCGCGGTCGCCGGGGCCGCATGGTCGTGCTGGGTCGTGTGGATCGGCGGGGACGCCTTCCCGGGGTACCGCTTCTGGCTGCCGGTCGTTCCGCTCGCGGGGGCTCTCGCCGGATGGACGCTCGACCTCGCCCTCGCCTCCCCGCGCTTCTCCCCGACGCGGGGAGCCGGGAGACTCGCGCGCGCGGTCTTCGTCGGGGCGGCCGCGGTCGGCATCGCCACCGTCGTGCTCGAAACCCGCTCGGACGTCGTTCTCGAATACGAGTCGGGAAAGGAGTTCACCGCCCGGATGAAGGCGGTCGGTGACTGGCTCGGCGCGAACGCCCCGCGCGACGCGACGATCGCGCTGAACTACGTCGGAGCGGTCCCGTACCGGTCCGGACTCCGCGCGATCGACATGCTCGGGCTGACCGACGCGCAGGTCGCGCGCACCCCGATCGACGGGCGGTTCCGGTTCCCCGGCCACGCCAAGGGGAACGGGGCCTCGGTGCTCGACCGCCGACCGGAGATGATCCTCATGGGTGGGGTTTACCTCGCCCCGTATCCGATGGGAGACCTCGGCCCCGAGCTCGACTCCGAAGAGCAGATCGCCGCCGACCCGCGCTTCGCCGCCGAGTACGAGCGGGTGCAGGTCCCCATCCCCGCGCAGGGGGGGCGTCTTTGGTTCGCGTTCTACAAGCGGAAGGACTTCTCCTGGTCCCCCGAGGGAGCGCGTTGACCGAACGCCGCCGCGCGGCCCTCGTCCTCGTCGCGGCGACTTTCGTCGCGGGTTGGCCGCTCGTCCTCCCGTGGGTCTACGACACCCACGACGGGCACTACGCGATCTACAACGCCGCGCAGTTCGACGTGGCGGTCCGCGACGGACACCTCCCCGTCCGCTGGCTCCCGGACCTGTTCGGCGGGCGCGGCATCCCGCACTTCGTCTACTACCACCCGCTCGCGTTCTACCTCGTCGAGGCGATCCGGCTCGTCGTCCCCTCGACGATCGCGTCGATGAAGATCTTCGAGCTGCTCGCGATCGCGGCGGCGGGGTTCACGATGCGGGAGTGGCTCCGCGGCCGGCTCCCGGCGCCGGCCGCCCTCGCGGGGGCCGTCGCCTACGTCCTCGCCCCTTACCACCTCGTCGAGATCCACGTGAAGGGGGACCCTCCCGCGATGCTCGCCTACGCGGCGGCCCCGCTCCTCCCGATGGCGATCGAGCGCGCCGCGAGGGGCGCGCGCTTCGGGCCCGCCGCTCTCGCCCTCGCGAGTGCCGTCCTCGTCCTCTCGCACATGCTCTCCGCGCTGCTCCTGATCCCGTTCCTCGCCCTGTGGGCGGCCCTCTCGATCCGATCCGCGCCCCCGCGTGCGGCGGCGCGGGTCGCGGGGGGGGTGGCGGCGGGGGCGATGCTCTCGGCGTGGCACTGGCTCCCGGCCCTCGCGGAGCGGGACCTCGTCCACATCGACAGCCCGCTCGGGATCCTCTTCTTCGACTGGCGCGAGCAGTTCGTCGCCTGGTGGCAATGGTTCTCGCCGCTTTGGGGGTATCACGGCTCCTTCGCGGGGACGGCGGACGCCATGTCGTTCCAGGTGGGACCGGTGCACGTGGGAGCGGTCCTCGCCGCCGTTCCGATCCTGAGGAAGGGGCGGGACGCCCTGGCCGTCTGGTCGTTCGCAACCCTCGTCGCCGCCCTCGCGATGACGCACGCCGCAAGCCGTTCCCTTTGGGAGATCCTCCCGTTCCTGCGGTTCGTCCAGTACCCCTGGAGGTTTCTCTCGGTCGTTTCGCTCGCCGCGAGCGCGCTTGTCGGCTGGGCGGTCGCGCGAGAGGGGGGCAAGCGGCTCGTCCTCCTGGCGGCCGCGACCCCGTTCGCCCTCGACGCGGCGTTCGCGGGGTGGGAGCGAAACGGGCTCTATGCCGCTCTCGCCCTCTGGACCGGAATCGCGGGCCTCGCCGTCGTCGCCCTGTGGACCCGCTCCGACCGCTCCGCGGCCGCGACGTCCTTCGCGCTCTCCGTGCTGCTTTCGGCGACCGCTCTCCCCTGGTCGGCGGTTCCGCTGCACGCGCGGCTCAAAGGGGAGCCTTTCGTGATCCCGCTCCGCGAATCCGACCTCGCCCCCGAGCGCGTGCGGCTCGGGATCCGGCGAACCACCGCGCGCGACGACTACCTGCCGCGCACCGTCGCAGCGATCCCGCCGCGCGACCCGGCCCAGGAGTATCTCCCCCCGCCGGGGGCGGCGAACCCCACGCCCCACGAAACGCTCGCGGGCGATCCCGTCGTCGAGATCGTCTCGAACCGAACGCATCGGCGCGTCCTCCGGGTGCGCGCGAGCGTCCCCTCGTCCCTCGCCCTCAACCTCCACGAATTCCCCGGGTGGGAGGTGCGGATCCGCCGGGGGGACGCGCCGCCGCGCGTCGTCTCTCACGCCTGGGACGCGGAGGGTCGGATCGTCGTGCCCGTTCCCGAGGGGACGAGCGAGATCGAGGTCGCCTTCACGAGCACCGAGCCGCGACGGACGGGGGGGTGGATCTCGCTCGCGGGGCTCTTGATCGTGGGGCTCGGGGCGGGGATCGCTCCGCGGACGAAGGGTCCGTCGCCGGTTCGCGCCGCCTCCTCGTAGAACCGCACGACCATCTCCTCGAGGACGTCGGGATGCGCTCCCGACAGGTCTTCGGTCAGGAACGGATCGAGATCGCGCCGGTACAGCCGGAACGACGGGCCGTCGACGCGCGGGACATAGGTGAGCGCCCAGGGCCCGAACTCGAGACGCCGGTGCTTCGCGCGGATCACGGCGTCCCGGTGCTCGGGGGCGACGACGATGTGCGGGGTCTCCCCCGCCTCGACCTCGAGGAGCCCCTCGAGGAACGACGGGTATTCGAGAGCCCTCCCCCCGGGGTCGAGGCGGCCGACGACTTCGCGCGCGAAGAACCACATCCCGGTCTCGAAGAGCGCCGGCCGCTCGGGGGGGCCCGGCCGGCCTCGAGCCTCCTCGGCGCGAGAGACGCCGTCGATCCCCTCCATCGGGAGAAGTCCGAGGAGATCGAGGATCGTCGGGGCGACGTCGGTGACCAGCACCGGGCTCTCGACGGCCCGCGGCGCGAGCCGGCCGGGCCAGACCAGCCACCACGGAACGTGGGTGGAGCGGTCGCGCTCCACCGCCTCCCCGTGCGCGAGGGGCCCCCCGGCGTCGAGCAGGTTTTCGCCGTGATCCGCGAGGAGCACGAGCAGGGTGTTTTCGGAAAGCCCCTTCCGCTCGAGGGCGGAGAGGAGGTCTCCGATCGCCCGATCGACCGAGCTCACCGCTCCGTCGTAAAGACGGATCGCGTTGTCCCGCTCGACGTCGCTGCCGCGGGGGACGGTCGCCGCCTCTCCCTCCCTCACCTGCTCGACCAGGCCTCCGGCAAGCATCGAGTAACGGTTCGGGCCGGCGTAGTCGGCGGCCCGGAGGGTGTCGGGCCACGTCGGGACGTACGGCAGATGCGGGTTGTCGAAGAAGACGAACTGGAAGAACGGTTCCGGAAGCCGGTCCCAGAGGGCGACCGCCTCGTGCGCGACATCGGCGGGGTTCGACCCCTCGACCGCGGTGCGCATGTGGGGCCAGACCGCCCGCATCCAGGGGCGCCTCAGGACGGCGGGGAGCCAGGGGTGCCCGCGGAGGGCGACCGCGCTCACGATCAGGTCGACCTCGCTCCTCGGCGTCCGCTGCGTCCCGAACCCGAACGCGATCTCACGGAGGGGGGTCGCGCAGTACCCTCCGACCGCGGCGGTCGACCAGCCGTTCGCCTCGAGCCTCGTCGGAAGCGCGCCCTCGGCGAGATCCCGCAGTTCCCGCTCCGGGTAGAGATGGCGGATCCCGTGGCGCGGAGGGGTGAGCCCGGTGAGGATCGACGCGATCGCCGGGTAGGTCAAGGCGCACGGCGTTCTCGCGTCGAGGAATCGCACGGCGCGGCCCGAGAGAGCATGGAGGTAGGGCGCCACCGCCGACGCCCGCTCCGATCCGTCGACCCGGTCGGGACGGAGCGAGTCGACGACGAGGACGATCACGTTCGGGCGCGACGGGTCGTGCGCGCGGCTCACCCTCCGCGCAAGCGACGCCGAGGCGACCGCGACGCAAGCGACGACGAGCGTGACGAACGCGGCCCGGCGCCGCTCCCGGACCATGTGACGCCACCAACCGCAGCAGGCCGCGAGGACGAGGAGGCCGGCGGCGAGGACGACCGTCCCGGCGATCCCCGCGGGAGTGCCGATCGCCTCCGCGATCCGGTGCACCGCCCGATACACTCCGCCACGCTGCCAGAAGATCCCGGCGAAATTCGCCGGGCGCTCGACGATCGCGAAGAGCGCGACGACGCCGAGGAGACCGAGGACGAACGCCGTCCCGATCCATCCCTCGGCCTTTCCCGGCGGCCGGAGAGCCCGCGATCGGAGCCGCACGATCCCCCGGGCGAGCCACGCGGCCGCGATCCCCGCGACGAAATACGGGACCGCGAAGGCGAGAAGGGTGACGACGAGGTCGCCGACGAGGCCGTTCCTCCGGATCTCGGCGCTGACGAAGTCGTCGGCGAGGAGCACGTGGCGGAGCACCGATCCCGAACCCGCGGCCCACACGGCGAGGGCGACGGCGGAGGGAACGGCGAGGGCTCTCTTTCCGTTGGACAGGCGCTTCCTCCCGGCGACCGAGGCCCGCGCATCATACCCGCGGGCGGGTCCCCCCGGATCGCCCCCACCCTTACGAAACGGTGATCGGAATCGCCATCCCGTCATCGTCCCGAGCGGCGCGGCGCACGGAGCGCCCGGATCCGGAAAGCACGGATCTTGCTCCGCCTCCGGATTCGATCGGGTCGCATCGAGACGAGGGGGCGCATGGGGAACCGGGTCTGTCGAGTCTGCGGCGGATCGCATCTGCTTCCCGTGGAATGCGCGGGCGACCTCCGGCCGACCGGGCCGGAACGGCCGTCGTGGCGCGTCGAGGTCGACACCCCGCGGGGGATCGAGGCGTTCGGCGTCCTGGTCGCTCCCTCCTACGACCACTGGCGGGCGCGGATCCTGACCTACCCGAACGTGCTGTGGCTCGGCAGCGACGGCCGCACGACGCTCAAGTTCGGCGGGAGGACGGCGAGGGAGGCGGAGGCGGGGGCGATCGCCTTCATCGAATCGCATTGCCGCGCCCGCGGGTACGAGATCCGGACGGCGCTCGCACCGGTGACCTCGTCGGGCTCCTCTCTCGCCGCGCTCCTCGCGGCCGGACGGGGAAAGCCGACGGCGGTCGCGCCGCGGAAGTCGATCGCGATCCCGCTGCGATACGGGCCGGTGAGGCCGGTCGACCCGGGGATGACGGTGAACCTCTCGGAGACGGGGCTCTTCGTCGGGGCGCGGCGCCTTCTCGAACCGGGCTCCGCGGTCGCCCTCGACCTGATCCTGAAGGACGCTCGTCCGAAGCTGCGCGGCGTCGTGGTTTGGAGCCGGCCGATCCCGAAGCCCGGCCTCCCGAGCGGGATGGGGGTGCGTCTGCTCGCGCCGCCCCCCGCGTACACGTCGTACGTCGGCGCGCTCTAGCCCCGGGGTCTGCTAACGTTCGGGCGAATGGCGCCCTACTCCACCTCGAGAGGAACGGCCCTGCCGCTCGGAGCGACGGTACGCCGCGACGGGGTCAACTTCGCGGTCTACGCGAAGGACGCCACCGCGATGAACCTCGTCCTTTACGATCGCGGGAGGTCGGAACCCGCGGCGGAGATCGCGCTCGATCGCGGCCGGAACCGTACCGGGCACATCTGGCACGTCCGCGTCCGCGGACTCGGCCCGGGGGCGGAATACGGCTGGCGGGCCGACGGCCCCAACGACGGAGCCTGGCACCGCTTCGACCGCACGCGGGTCCTCCTCGACCCCTTCGCGAAGGCCGTCTCCGGCGGGGAGCGCTGGCTCGAGGCGCACGAGCCGCTCCCTGCGCCCGGGGTGCGCCCGCGCCGCTCGGTCGTCGCCGAGGAGGAGTTCGACTGGGGGGACGACCATCCGCCGCGCGTCCACCTCGCCGACTCGATCGTCTACGAGCTCCACGTGCGCGGCTTCACGCGGCACCCGTCGTCCGGCGTCTCCGCGCCGGGGACCTACGCCGGCCTCGTGGAGAAGATCCCCTACCTCCGGGACCTCGGCGTCACCACCGTGGAACTGATGCCGGTCACCGACTTCGACGAGCTCGAAAACGACCGGACCGATCCGGAGACGGGGAGGAGGCTTCGGAACTTCTGGGGGTACAGCCCCGTCAACTTTTTCGCCCCGAAGGTCGGGTACGCATCGGCGCCGGACGCGCTGGCCGCCGTGCGGGAGTTCAAGGGAATGGTCCGCGCGTTCCACGAGGCGGGGATCGAGGTGGTCCTCGACATGGTGTACAACCACACCGCGGAAGGGAACGACCGAGGGCAGACGATTTCCCTCCGGGGCCTCGGGAATTCGACGTACTACCTCCTCGATCCCCGCACCGGGGCTTACCGGAACTTCACCGGAACCGGCAATACCCTCAACTGCAACCACCCCGTCGTCCGCACCATGATCATCGAATCGCTGCGCTACTGGGTGACCGAGATGCACGTCGACGGGTTCCGCTTCGACCTCGCGTCGATCCTCGGCCGCGGACAGGACGGGCAGCCGCTCCCCAACCCGCCGATCCTCGAGCGCATCGCCGGCGATCCCGTGCTCGCCGACGCGAAGCTGATCGCGGAGGCGTGGGATGCCGCCGGGCTCTACCAGGTCGGGACGTTCCCGGCGTGGGGGCGCTGGGCCGAGTGGAACGCCGCCTTCCGCGACGACGTGCGTCGGTTCGTCCGCGGCGACGCCGGGATGGCCCCCGTCGTCGCGACCCGCCTCGCCGGCTCCTCCGACCTCTACGCCGACGACGGCAGGGCCCCGTTCCACAGCGTCAATCTCGTGACCGCCCACGACGGTTTCACCCTCGCCGACGTGGTCTCTTACGCCTCGAGGCACAACCTCCGGAACGGCGAGGAAGGGCGCGACGGCCACGCGGGAGAGATCTCGTGGAACCGCGGCGTCGAGGGGCCGACCGACGACCCCGGGATCGTCGCGGCGCGGTCGCGCGACCGGAAGAACCTCGCCGTACTGCTCCTCGCCGCGCAGGGGATGCCGATGATCCTCGCGGGGGACGAGATCGGACGGACGCAGCGCGGCAACAACAACGCCTACTGCCACGACGACGAGACCTCCTGGGTCGACTGGTCGCTCCTCGCGCGCCATGCCGACCTCCACCGCCTCTTCCGGGCCCTCATCCGTTACCGCAGGGCCCACCCGATCTTGAGACGGCGCGCGTTCTTCCGGGACGGCGAGGGAAGCGCTCTGGAGATCGGTTGGCACGGCCCGAAGCTGAGGCGGCCCGATTGGTCTCCCGAAAGCCGAACCGTTTCGATGCACCTCCTCGGAGGATCGGACGACGACGACCTGATGCTGCTCGCGAACATGGGGGAATCGGCGGTGCGGTTCGAGGTCCCCCGCGCCTCGAACGCGAAACGGTGGAGGCGGTTCGTCGACACCTCCCTCGAGCCCCCCGACGACGTGGCGGAGGACGACTCGATGCCGGCCCTCCCCGATCCCGCGATCTATCCCGTCGCACCGCGCGCGATCGCGCTCTTGGTGGCGCGGTGACCTCGGGCGTCGCGATCCACGCGATCGAGCGGCCGCACGCGAGCTTGCTGAGCTATTACGTGCTCGGCTCGCTCGTCCTCGGTCCGTTCTTCTTCGTCGCGCTCGTTCCCCTCTACTTCCGCTACCACACGATGCGCTACCGCTTCGACGACGAGGGGATCTCCATGCGCTGGGGGATTCTCTTCCGCCGCGAGGTCCACCTGACCTACTCCCGCATCCAGGACATTCACCTGGTCTCGAACGTCGTGGAGCGCTGGCTCGGCCTCGCGAGGATCCAGATCCAGACCGCGAGCGGTTCGTCGAAGGCCGAAATGACGATCGAGGGGATCCGGGAGTTCGAGGCGCTCCGGGACCACATCTACGCGCGGATGCGGGGGGTTCGAGCGGAGCCCCCCCGCGCGGGAGGTCGCGCGGACGCGCTTCCGGCCGGCGGGGAGGACGAGCTCGCGGCCGTTCTCCGCGAGGTGGCCGCCGAACTCCGTGCGATCCGCGCGGAGATCGAGCGGAGGCGGCAGACGCGTGGTTGACCCCCTGAAGCAGGCGCTTGTCGAGGTCCTGCGGGTTCCCGCGGAGCCGACCCCCCCTGCGGGGTCCCCCGATTCCCTCCGTGTCTTCCGGGCCTCCCCGAAGTGGCTGCGTCTCCGGCTCGTTCTCTGGGGGATCCGCCAGGTTTTCGCGCTCCTCGGCATCGTCTTCGTCCTCGCCCTCCCGGTCTCCGCGATCCCCTTCGACGTCCCGCCGCCGATGGAGTCGCTCGCCCGCTGGCTCGGCGTCGACCCGACGGGGCCGCCCGACCGGGAGGGCGGACCGCCCCGGATCACCTGGGGCGACCTCGAAGGCCCCCTTGCGATCGTCGAGCTGTTCGCCGTGGGGGTCCTTCTCGCGCAGGCCCTCGTCTCCTGGGCGGTGATCCGGATCGACTGGGAGCTGCGGTGGTACATGACGACCGACCGCAGCATCCGGATCCGCGAAGGAACCTGGTCTCTCCGGGAAAAGACCCTGACCCTCACGAACGTGCAGAACGTCCAGGTCGTGCAGAATCCGCTGCAGCGGCTTCTCGGCATCGCCGACGTGAAAGTGCGCACCGCAGGGGGCGGCGACCGGGATTCCTCCGAAGGCCATGGGGAGGGCGAGCAGGCGAAACTCCTCCACGTCGCCGTCTTCCGTCACGTCGAGAACGCACCGGCGATTCGGGACCTGATCCTCGCCCGCCTGCGGAACGCGAAAAGCGCCGGCCTCGGCGACCCCGACGATGCGGAACACGCGGACACCGCTCCCGAAGCGCGCTCCACCGCCCTCGAAGCGGCGAAGGATCTCCTCGCGGCGGCGCGCGAGCTCCGACACGCGATCTAGGCGAGCGCCCGCTCGAGGTCCTCCTTCAGGTCCTCCGGGTCCTCGAGCCCCACCGACAGACGCAGGAGATCGGGAGGGGTCTTCGAGGAGGGCCCCTCGACGGTGAACCGGTGCTCGATCAGGCTCTCGACCCCGCCGAGGGAGGTCGCGGGAACGAAGAGGCGCGTCCGGGTCGCGACGGTTCTCGCGCGGTCGGCCCCCCCCTCGACCTGGAACGAGAGCATCCCGCCGAACGCCGACATCTGACGTTTCGCGACCGCGTGGCCGGGATGGCTCGGAAGCCCGGGATAGTGCACGGCGGAAACCCCGGGTCTTTCGGAGAGCCAGGTCGCGAGGGCGAGCGCCGAACGGCAGTGCCGCTCCATCCGGCACCCGAGCGAACGCAGCCCGCGGAGGGCGAGCCACGCATGGAAAGGAGAGCCGACCGCCCCCAGGTGCTTCCGCGCATGAAGCACCCGCGCGGAAAAGGCGTCGTCACGGGCGAAGACGAGGGCGCCGCCGTGGACATCGCTGTGGCCCCCGATGTACTTGGTCGTGGCGTGGAGGACGATGTCGACGCCGCGTTCGATCGGGCGCTGGAGCGCGGGGGTGGCGAAGGTGTCGTCGGCGAGGGTCGGCGCACCGACGGCGCGGGCCGCGGCGACGGCCTCGTCGAGGTCGACGATCTTGAGCATCGGGTTCGACGGGGTCTCGATCCACACGAGGCGTGTGTCGGGACGGATCGCGGCGGCGAGGGCTCCCGGCCGTTCCATCGCGGCGAAGGTGAATCGGAACCCCCACGGGGCGAGGAACTCGTTCGCGGCGATCCGGTACCCGTAGTAGACGTCCTCGGGGAGCACGACGTGGCTTCCCGGAGGGAGGCTCTGGAGGACGGCGACTCCCGCCGCCATCCCCGACGCGAAGGCGAGGGCGGCCGATCCCCCCTCCACCTTCGCGAGGGCCGCCTCGAAGAGCGCCTGGGTCGGGTTCCCCTCGCGGACGTAGTGCCACTCCCCGAGCGCGTACTCCTCGTCGCGCGCGAAGGTCGTGGAGAGGTGGATCGGCGGGGCGACGGCCCGCGTCGCGGGATCGAGACCGACGGAGTGGACTGCCAGCGTGTCGAAGCGCATCGGCGACCTCCGGGGACCGCGGCGCGGCCCGTGGGATGAGCGTACACTCTCGTCGTGCCGAAGCCGTGGCCGATCCTCCCCACGATCGTGGCGGCGAGCGTTCTCCTCGCGGGGACGGCGAGCGCCGAGGCCCCGAAAGTGTGGACCAAGGAGGATCTCGAGCGACGTTTCGGTCCATCCGAAGTCTCGCGGCCCGTCGCCGTTGATCCGGAGGGGGCGGCGCGCGACCGGGCGTTCGTCGAGGCCTTCCTCGAGAGGCACGACCGGATTCTCCAGGCCGAGCGGGAATACGCGATGCGCCGGGAGGCGGCGCGGGAGGAGGCCGCGCCCCCGGAGCGGGAGTATTCCCTTGGATACGCGCCGTGGTCGGTTTACGGGGCGTGGGCGGTTTTCCATCGGCGCGGCCATCCCGGAGCGCGTCCCGCCCCGCATCGCGAGGATCCGCCGCACCGATACGCGCGAGACGTGAACCCGATGGGCGGGCGCGTGAAACGCTCTGCGGCCGAGGTGAACCCGGCGAATCGGCGATAGCGAAACGGCGCTCCGTGTAACTCCTTCCAACGTGGCCGCGAGATTGTTGGGGGATGGAACCCTCGAGGTGGCGCGAAGGGTGGGGAAAACTCGCGCCGCGCTCGAGGCCGAAGTTGCGGTGGGTGTGAGACTTCCAACGCTACGCCCGTGGCATCCGACCCGGGACCGCGCTCTCGGGACGGGGCGGGACCGGTACCCGGACGACCCAACGCAACTTCGGCCCGGCCGATCACGACCCGGATCGCCGGCGAGCGGCAGGCGGAAAGCGCGGGAACGCGCACGTCCCAACCCACAATCTCGCGGCCACGTTGAACTCCATGCCACGGATCCTCGCGGTCGGCTCTGGGTTTCCGGGTGATTCGGTGATTTCGGCACCCTCCCTCCGGGCGTGTATCTTGCTCCGAACGGGGAGGGAAAAGGAGGTACTCCGTGAAGACGAACGTTCTCTGGATCGGTCTCGTCCTAGCCGGGGCCCTTGTCCTGGCCGGGGCATGCTCCGACGACCCCACGAGTTCCGGGACGGGGAAGGTGAACCTCTACCTGACCGACGCCCCGATCGATCTCGAGGGGGTGACGGCGATCCACGTGACGATCTCCGAGATCGTCCTTTACCCGGCGGACGACGGGGAGGGCGGTGGGATCCCCCTCGACCTGACGGGGACGGGCCCCTTGACAGTCGACCTCCTCGACTACCGGGACGGTAAGGTCATCCTGGCCGCCTCGCAGGAGGTTCCCCCGGGCGAGTACGAGCGGATCCGCATGACCGTCACCGACGCCGAGATTCTCCGAGACGACGACCTCGATCCCGCGACACCCGATCTCTCCGAGGATGTATGGGTTCCCCCCGGGAAGATCGACGTCCCGGTGCCGTTCACCGTCTCGCAGAACGAGGATCTCGACGTGATCCTCGACTTCGACGCCGAGGCCTCGATCCAGCTCAACGAGACGGGAACGGGCAAGTACATCCTCCGGCCGGTGATCACTCCGGTCGGGGTCAACGCCCGGTAGGACGTCGGGCGCGTTCGACGCGAGCGGCCGCGAGGCCGTTCGCGACGGTCGCCGCGACGATCACCGCCCCCCCGGCGAGCGCCCAGCGCGACGGGCGCTCGCCGTGGAGGATCCATGCCCAGACCGGGTTCAGGACCGGCTCGACCGAGAGGAGGAGGGCCGCCTCGAGCGCCCTCACCCTCGCGAGCCCGCGCGTCATGAAGACGTAGGCGAGCCCGATCTGGAAGACGCCGAGATAGGCGATCACGAGCCAGTCCGAAATCCCTCCCGCCGGACCCGCGGCCGCCCACGGCAGGCAGAACGCGAAGGCCAGGAGGTTTCCCGCCGCGACGGCGGCGAGGGCCCCCCCGCTCGAGCCGCCCTCCGCTTCCCTCCCTAGCCAGCGGAGTCCCGTCACGGTGCACGCCCAGGCGACCCCGCTCGCGATTCCGAGCAGGTTCCCGCGCACCGGGTCGGGCGCCGTGGCCTGGGGTGCCTCGCCTCCCACGAAGAAGAGACTGAGTCCGAGGACGAGCGCGGAGAGGAAGCCGAGGTCGCGGCGCCTCACCGGCTCTTTCAAGACGAACGGTCCGAGGAGGATCAGGTAGAGGGGAGCGGTCGACTGGAGGAAGATCGCGTTGGCGGCGGTCGTCCTCTTCGTCGACTGCACGAAGAGGATGAGGGTCGCCGCGTACCCGGCCCCCACGAGCCAGGTCGCCGGCCGGAACTCCCGCCTCGCCTCACGGAGGAGGATCAGGAGCGCGAGCGCGGCGACCCCCGAGCGGTACGACGCGACTTGCCATCCGGTCATCGAACCGGCCGCCTTGATCGCGGCTCCCCCGGTCGAGAAGAGCACGGCGGCCGCGAGGACCTCGATCCTGGACATTTCTTGGGCAAGCTAGCACGTTCGCGATTCGGGTTGACGGAAGGCCGAATTCGCGGAATACATCTCCGGTTCGCGGGTGCACGCGCCGCCGGGGTCGGTGTGCGCGGGCGGCCCGCGGGGGGAATTTCCGTGACGAACTCCCGCCTGCGCTGCTTTCTTTGCATGCTCGCCTCGACTCTCCTCCTTCTCCTGGCCATGACGCCGACCGGATCCGCCGCGATCGCGGGGCGGGAACCGAGCCGGTTCGATCCCTACGTGGTCGAGGAGCCGATCGCTCGTCTCGGCGTCGTCGCGGAACAGCCCGACACGATCGAAGGGTTCGAGCAGGGCGGCGCCCGCTGGCGCGCGTTCGGAGAAGCGCTCGGGGGCTCCTGGAAGGTCTGGATCGACCGCCGATCGGGGGTCCCTCTCCTCGTCGAAGGGAGCGGCGTGGCCTGGTTCGATCCCGAAGGGTCGGCGCCCGGCATCGACGCGCTCGAGGCGATGGCGCGCTCATTCCTCGCGGACCACGAGATCACCTTCCGGGTGCGGGGCGCCGAGCTCGAGCTCGACCGGGAAGGCACCGCGCCGGTCGACGGGGACCGCTGGGTGATCGCCTTCCGGCGCGTGGTCGAGGGGGTTCCGGTCGATGGAGAGCGTTTCGTGCTCTACGTCGTGCGCGGCAATCTGGTCTCCTTCGGCGCGCCGCGTTGGGGAACGGTTTCGCGGATCCCCGACGCGGCGTACGGGGTCGAGACGGCGCGGCAGATCCTCTTCGACTTCATGGGGATCCGCAGGGGGGACTCCGTGGAGGAGATCGAATCCGGGTCGCTGCTCCTGTCGCGTGCGGCCCCCGTGGGGATCGCGGAATCCCGCTGGACCGGCCCCGTCGGTTCCGGCGTCTCGTACCGCCTCGTCCGCCGCTTCGTGCTCCGCGTCGCCGGCGAACCCGGAACGTGGGTCGGGAAGGTCGACGCCGTGACCGGCGAAGTCGTCGCCTTCTACGACGACGAGAAGTACGCGCAGGCCAAGGGGTGGGTCTACCCGGTCGCCGCCGACGGGATTTGCGAGGCGGGGGGCTGCAACGAGACCGGCTACCCGATGCCCTACGCGAACGTGACGGTCGGCGGCGCGCCGCAGACGACGAACGACGCCGGGATCTTCGATTGCTCGGGAGGCACGGCGTCGACCGCCCTCCAGGGGCCTTACGTCCGGATCAACGACAACTGCGGCGCGGTCGACGAGTCGGGGGTCTGCGACGAGGACCTCGACCTCGGCGGGAACGCCGGGACGAACTGCACCGTCCCCGCGGGGAAGAGCGCGGGCGACACCAACGCGTCCCGCACCGGCTTCTACCACATCAACCGGATCAAGGAGAAAGGCCGGTACTGGCTCCCGTCGAACAACTGGCTCAGGGGCCAGGTCCAGGTCAACGTCAACGTCAACTCGACCTGCAACGCGTCGTGGAGCGGTCAGCTCAACATGTACCGGGCCGGCGGGGGCTGCCGGAACACCGCGGAAACCGCGGGTGTGTTGAACCACGAATACGGCCACGGCCTCGACCAGAACGACGGCGGCGGCTACGACAACACCTCGGAGGCCTACGCCGACGTCATCGCGATCCTCTCCGACCGCGCCTCCTGCGTCGGCCGCGGCTTCTTCGAAAGCGGCACCTGCTCCGGTTACGGGGACACCTGCCTCACCTGCACCGGCATCCGGGACATGGACTTCGCCGCGCGGCAGGCCAACACCCCCGCGACGCCGGCGAATTTCACCGGCCCCCGCTGCGGCGGCGGTTCGGGGCCGTGCGGGAAAGAGACGCACTGCGAGTCGTACCCCCCCTCCGAGGCGATCTACGATCTCGCCACGCGCGACCTCCCGGCCGCGGGCCTCGATCCGATCTCCGCGTGGCAGTTGACCGAAAAGCTCTTCATGAAGTCGCGCCAGGGCTCGGGAGGCCCGATCTTCAACTGCTCCCTCCCGAACTCCGACGGGTGCAACGCCGGCGGCTGGTACAACACGATGCGGATCGCCGACGACGACGACGGGAACCTCGCGAACGGGACCCCGCACGCCGCCGCGATCTACGCCGCCTTCGCGAGACACGCGATCGCCTGCGGGAGCGCGGGGGCTCCGGAAAACCAGAGCACCTCGTCGTGCCCGTCGCTCGCCACGCCGGCGCTTTCGGCCGCGAACGGATCGAACTCGGTGACCCTCTCGTGGAGCGCCGTCCCGAACGCCTCGAAGTACCTGATCTTGAGGAGCGACGTCGACTGCGACGAGACGATGAACGTGATCGACGAGGCGCCGGCGCCGGCAACGTCCTACGTCGATATCGACCTCCCGAACGAGTTCACGGTCGCCTACCGCATCCAGGCGCAGGGCTCGAACTCCGCCTGCGAGAGCGCGGTCTCGGCGTGCGCCACGGGGACCCCGCAGCCTTTCGCGGGCAGCATCAAGCTCGACCGCCCCGCCTACTCGTGCTCCGGCCTGGTGCAGATCACCGTGCGCGACGCGAACATCGGGACGCCGACCACCGCGGTCACGGTGTGGTCGACCACCGAAACCGCACCCGAGACGGTGATCATGACCGAGACCGCCCCCGGCTCCGGCAAGTACGTCGGGAACGTCGCGACGACGGGCGCCACGCCCGTTCCGGGGGACGGAGCTCTGTCGATCGCCGACGGAGACGCCCTGAACGCCCGCTACGTCGATGCCGACGACGGCCAGGGGGGATCGAACCTCGAACGAATCGCGACCGCCGCGGGGGACTGCCGCGTTCCCCTCATCTCCCAGGTCGGCGTGGCGAACGTCACCGACGTGCGCGCCGACGTCGTCTGGAACAGCGACGAGAGCACGACCTCGGTCGTCCGCTACGGCGAGGTGAAGCCGCCTTCCCTGACCGCGAGCGTCGCCGGGCGGACCTCCTCGCACAGCGTGCCGCTGACCGGGCTCCGCTCCTGCACCGTGTACTGGTACTCGGTCGAGGGGGACGACGTCGCGGGGAATCTCGCGGCCGCGGACAACGGGGGCCGGTACTTCTACTTCGAGACGCTCGGCGACCTCGGAAGCGGCCTCCAGGCCTGCCACGCGGGGCGGGTGAGCGCCGACAAGAACGTCGCCTCCTGCTCCGACCTCCTGCCGCTCTCGCTCACCGACCTCGACCTCAACCTCTCGCCGACCGCCGTGGACTCCGTCGCGGTCACCGTCACGTCGTCGACGGAGATCGCCCCCGAAACCGTGATGCTCACGGAAACGGGGGTCAACACGTCGCGGTTCACCGGCTCCATCGCGACGTCCGCCGGAGCCCCGTCCGCGGGCGACGGGATCCTCCAGGTCGCGGAAGGAGACGTCCTCACCGTGACCTACCAGGACGCCGACGACGGCACCGGGGCGACCGCGACGTCGTTCGACACCGCCCTCGCCGACTGCGCCGATCCCGATGCCCCCTCGATCCGCGTGGTGAACCTCACGGACGAAAGCGTGCAGATCCAGTGGAGCACGAACGAGCCGACGACCGGGTCGGTCGAGTGGGGCACGACGCCGGCGCTCGGGAAGACCGTGAGCGACGACGTCCTCCGCACGACGCACACGTTGACCCTCAGCCCGGTCGCCGAGTGCGGCGTCGGGTACTTCCGGATCACGTCGACCGACGCCTACGGAAACACTCGCCTCTTCGACGCCGCCGGATCTCCCTTCACGTTCCACGCGAACCGGATCCCGCCGGGGGTCTTCAAGGACTCGTTCGAAACGACGACGGGCTGGACGCTCGAAGGCGAGTGGCAGATCGGGGCGCCCGAAGGGAGGGGCACGCCTCCGGCCGACCCGGCCGCGCCGTTCGAGGGAACGAAGATCCTCGGGCACGACCTCACCGGCCTCGGATCCCGACCGGGGGACTACGAGCTCAACACGACCCAGCGCGCCACGAGCCCCTCGATGAACGCTAGCGCGCTCACCGCGGGTCAGATCCGGTTCCGGCGGTGGCTGAACGTCGGAGACGGCGCCGTCGCGACGATCAAGGCGGTCCGGAACGGCCAGGTGTTCACGGTGTGGACGGGCCAGAACGTGAGCCAATCGGCCTGGTCGCTCGAAACGATCAACATCTCGACCTTCTCGGACGGGAACCCCAACCTGAAGCTGATCTTCGAGATGAAGGGCAACTCGTCCGGGAACACCCGGTCGTCGTGGAACATCGATCGCCTGGTCGTCAACAGCGCGAACTCTCCCGCCTTCGAGGCTTGCGGCGGCTGCGCCGGTGCGCCGACCTTCGCGGGGGCGGTCCGCGCTTACGACCCGGACCCCTGCGCCGATTCCGGGGTGGTCGTCCAGTGGAACGAGGCCCCCGCTTGGGGGACGGGGAACGCGGGGACGTTCGCCGTCTACCGGAGCACCGATCCCGCCTTCGTCCCCTCGGCCGCGAACCGGATCGCCGCGGGGGTCGTGGGCACGGCCTACCACGACGCCTCCGCCCCGAACGGCATCCCTCTCTTTTACGTCGTTCGGGCGGAGAACAACGAGAACTGCTCCACGGGACCGAACAACGGCGGCGTCGTCGAGTCGAACACCGTGCGGGTATCGAGCGAAGACACCGTCTCGCAGCCCGCGGCGGCACCGCTCGGAAGCGCGCTCCGGCTCGAGCCGGTCAATGACGCCCACGTGCGCCTGACCTGGCCGATCGCGGCCGGGGCGGTCGAGTACCGCGTCTACCGTGCGCAGACCCCGCTCGGTCCTTTCTCCCTCCTCGACGGGACGACCGAAACCTTCTTCGAGGACCTCGGCCAGATGGGGAATGCGACGAGCTGGTACTACGACGTTCGAACGGTCGACGCCTGCGGGAACGAAACCCCGTAGCGCGGCACGGATCCTGCTCCCCTCAGGACGGTCCGGGTCGAGGGCTCCCTCGACCCGGACCGTGTTCGCGATCAGGAGGCGATCATGCGCGTCTTTCGGGCCCTTCTCCTTCTCGCCCTCGTCGGCCTCGCGGTCTCCCCGTCCCTCGCGCAGGGGCCGGGACAGGGTATTTCTTACCAGGGTTGGGGACTCCGGGTCGGCGCGGCCGACGACCCCGATCAGGTGGTCGGCGGGGCGCACTGGGACCTCGGCGAGTTCGTGAGGCACCTCCGCTTCCAGCCGAACTTCGAGATCGGCTTCGGGGACGACCGGACGGTGGTCGCCGGAACCGCCCCGGTTCATTGGATCTTCGACGTGTCGAACTCGTTCCGCCCGTACGCGGGGGGAGGGCTGACCGCCGCGTGGGTCGACCGCGACGACCCGGAGCCCTCGCGCGGAAACGACGACGACAGCGACTTCGAGATCGGAGTGAAGGCGATCGGCGGTCTCGAGTGGGCGCTCTCCGGCGGGAACCGTTTCGGGCTCGAACTTGCCGTGCACGTGGTCGACGACGTCTACAACGCGCAGGTCATGGCGGCGTGGACGTTCCGCTGAGCCGATCCGGGAGCCGCCCTCAAAAACGGTAGCCGAGGCGCGCGGTCAGGCGGTTCGAGCGGTACTCGAACGCGCTCTCGACGTATGGGGTCTCGGCGGCCGGCTCCAGCACGACCTCGGGGCCCGGGCCGACGCCGACGAGCACCCCGACTCCTCCGAACCAGCGCGAACGTCCGAATCGCGCGATGAATTCCGCCTCGAGGGCGAAGGTCCAGGAGTCGAGCGAGGAGACCGACGCGATCTCGAAGGCCTCCCGCGCGTCTTGCGGAACTTCGATCGACCGGAGCGACGCCCGTGCGACGGAAACCCCGAACCGCCCCATGACGCGATGCTCCACGTCCGGGGCGAAAAGGTCGCGCCGCATCAGGCCGTGGAAGAAGACCCCCACACGGAGCGCCTCGGAGGTCGTCCGCGCGACGAGCGCACCGTCGGGAAGGCCTTCCGGGGGGAACAGGGTGATCGAGAGGTCGGCGTCGGAGGTCTCGAGAGACGCCCGCAGCACGAGCACCGGCGCCACCTGGACGTCGAGCGCCACCCCGTAGGTCGAGCCGCGGTCGAACTCGAGTTGCGGCTCGCGGCCCGAAGGGTCGGCGAGCAGGAACGATTGCGGATCGTGGGACTCCCACGCCGTCCCTCCTTCGAGGACGATCGCGAAGCGGCTCGGCTCGCGGTCCGTCGCGGCGGCCGGGGTCGCGAGCGGCGCGACGGCGAGCGACCACAAGACGAGTTTTCCCCCCGCAAGACGCCCCTGTACCATCGGCTGCCTCCCGGCGAGGCATGGTGTCGGAGGGGGGGCGAATCCGCCAGCGGCCGGAATACCGGTTGACGGGTCCGACCCTTGCCCGGATAGTTCGGAGGTGGTCGATTCGCCCCGGGGGGATGCCATGGATCCGAGGAACCGTCGCCGCTTTCTTTTGGTTCACGCTTGCCTCTCCGCCTCGCTCGTCGGTTCGGCGATGGCCGCCGTCGAGCGGGCGGAGCCGAGCCGCTTCGACTCGAAGGTTCTCCACGACGCGATGAGCCGGCACGGTTCGCTCGCGGAGTCTCCCGGCGAGATTCCGGGCTTCGAGGAGGGCCGGTCGCGGTGGGCCTCCTTCGAGGCCGCGACCGGTGCGATCTGGGACGTGCGCCTCGATCGCCGCTCGGGAGCCCCCCTCCAGGTCCAGGGGAGCGGGCTCCGGTGGTACGACCCCGCCGGGCCGATGCCGGACCCTCGCTCGCTCGAGGCCCTCGCCCGCCGGTTCGTCGAGAGCCACGAGACGCTCTTCCGCATCCGCAGCGCGGAACTCGCGTTCGATCCCGAAGCGTCCGTTGCCTGGGACGCGGACCGCATCGGACTCCTCTTCAACCGAGAAGTCGAAGGGATCCCCGTCGAAGGGCATCGCTTCCACGTCTATCTCGTCCGGGGGAACGTCGTCTCGTTCGGCGCGGGCCGCTGGGGGCCGCCCCCCGTCGTCCCGAACGCGGTCTACGGCGTCGAGACGACGCGCCTGCTCCTCCACGACCACATGGGGATCCGTCCCGGAGAGCGCGTCGAGGAGATCGAATCGGGAACCCTCGTCCTCACCCCGGTCCCTCCCGCGGGAGCCGAGGCGGGAGCGTGGAAGGGAGCGCCGGGGGACGGTGTTGCGTACCGCCTCGTCCACCGCTTCGTGCTCCGCGTCGCCGGCGAACCCGGAACGTGGGTCGGGAAGGTCGACGCCGTGACCGGCGAAGTCGTCGCCTTCTACGACGACGAGAAGTACGCGCAGGCCAAGGGGTGGGTCTACCCGGTCGCCGCCGACGGGATTTGCGAGGCGGGGGGCTGCAACGAGACCGGCTACCCGATGCCCTACGCGAACGTGACGGTCGGCGGCGCGCCGCAGACGACGAACGACGCCGGGATCTTCGATTGCTCGGGAGGCACGGCGTCGACCGCCCTCCAGGGGCCTTACGTCCGGATCAACGACAACTGCGGCGCGGTCGACGAGTCGGGGGTCTGCGACGAGGACCTCGACCTCGGCGGGAACGCCGGGACGAACTGCACCGTCCCCGCGGGGAAGAGCGCGGGCGACACCAACGCGTCCCGCACCGGCTTCTACCACATCAACCGGATCAAGGAGAAAGGCCGGTACTGGCTCCCGTCGAACAACTGGCTCAGGGGCCAGGTCCAGGTCAACGTCAACGTCAACTCGACCTGCAACGCGTCGTGGAGCGGTCAGCTCAACATGTACCGGGCCGGCGGGGGCTGCCGGAACACCGCGGAAACCGCGGGTGTGTTGAACCACGAATACGGCCACGGCCTCGACCAGAACGACGGCGGCGGCTACGACAACACCTCGGAGGCCTACGCCGACGTCATCGCGATCCTCTCCGACCGCGCCTCCTGCGTCGGCCGCGGCTTCTTCGAAAGCGGCACCTGCTCCGGTTACGGGGACACCTGCCTCACCTGCACCGGCATCCGGGACATGGACTTCGCCGCGCGGCAGGCCAACACCCCCGCGACGCCGGCGAATTTCACCGGCCCCCGCTGCGGCGGCGGTTCGGGGCCGTGCGGGAAAGAGACGCACTGCGAGTCGTACCCCCCCTCCGAGGCGATCTACGATCTCGCCACGCGCGACCTCCCGGCCGCGGGCCTCGATCCGATCTCCGCGTGGCAGTTGACCGAAAAGCTCTTCATGAAGTCGCGCCAGGGCTCGGGAGGCCCGATCTTCAACTGCTCCCTCCCGAACTCCGACGGGTGCAACGCCGGCGGCTGGTACAACACGATGCGGATCGCCGACGACGACGACGGGAACCTCGCGAACGGGACCCCGCACGCCGCCGCGATCTACGCCGCCTTCGCGAGACACGCGATCGCCTGCGGGAGCGCGGGGGCTCCGGAAAACCAGAGCACCTCGTCGTGCCCGTCGCTCGCCACGCCGGCGCTTTCGGCCGCGAACGGATCGAACTCGGTGACCCTCTCGTGGAACGCCGTCCCGAACGCCTCGAAGTACCTGATCCTCAGGACCGAGTTCTCCTGCGACTTCACGCAGAACGTGATCGCGGAGGTCCCCGCCCCCACCACGACCTACGTCGACGACGACCTCCCGAACGGCTTCACCTTCCACTACCGCGTGCAGGCGCAGGGAGCGAACGCCGCTTGCGAAAGCCCCGTCTCTCCTTGCGCCGAAGGGACGCCGCAGCCCTTCGCCGGAACGGTCAAGTTCGACAAGCCTGCGTACTCGTGCGCGAGCGCGATCCAGGTGAGCGTGACCGACGCGAACGTCGGGGCCCCGACGGTCGCGGTCGAGGTCTGGTCGGCGACCGAGACCCTTCCGGAAACGCTGACCCTGTCGGAGACCTCCCCGGGATCCGCCAAGTACGTCGGGACCTTCGTCACGACGAGCGCACCCCCGGCCAACGGGGACGGGTCCCTGTCGGTCGCCGACGGCGACCTTCTGACGGCCCGCTACGTCGACGGCGACGACGGGGAGGGTGGAAGCGGCCTCGAGCGGCTCGCGCACGCCTCCGCCGACTGCCGCGCCCCGTTCGTCACGGGGATCGGAGAAGCGGGCCTCACCGACACCCAGGCGACGATCGTCTGGAGCACGGACGAGGGGGCGACCTCCGTCGTGCGGTGGGGCGAGCTGAAGCCTCCTTCCGAGACCGCCTCCGTCTCGGGGCTCGTGACCTCGCACGGCGTGCCCCTCGCCGGACTCCGCTCGTGCACCGTGTACTGGTACGCGGTGGAGAGCGGGGACTTTTCCGGGAACGTCACCGTCGACGACCGGAGCGGGCAGTACCACTCGTTCGAAACCCTCGGGAACTTCGGCGAGGGGTTGCAGCCCTGCCATGCGGGAAGCGTCTCGCTCTCGAAGGCGATCCTCGGCTGCGCCGACTCGCTCCCGATCAAGCTCGTCGATCTCGACCTCAACCTCGACCCTCAGGTCGTGGAGCTCGCGAGCGTCCGCGTCAGCAGCTCGACGGAGCCCGGGGGCGAGATCGTTTTCCTCACGGAAACGGGCCCCAACACCTCGCAGTTCACCGGGAGCATCGCGACCTTCGCGGGGCCGCCGGCCGCGGGAGACGGTTTCCTCTCGTCCACGTCCGGGGATTTCCTGACCGCGACCTACGACGACGCGGACGACGGAACCGGCGTACCCGCCACGTCGTTCGCGACGGCAATTGCCGATTGCTCCGCCCCGTCCCTTTCGAACGTACGCGTCACCGACATCACGGACGACGGTGCAACCGTCCGTTGGAACACCTCCGAGCCCGGCACGTCCAAGCTCGAGTGGGGTCCGACGCCGGCCCTCGGGAACGTGGTGACCGACGGCGCCCTCCGGACGACGCACGCGCTGACGATGCGCCCCGCGGCGGAGTGCGGAAGACTGTACTTCCGGGTCTCCTCCACCGACGCGTACGGAAACACGATCGCCTACGACGCCGCCGGCGCCCCGTTCGAGTTCAACCTCGACCGCATCCCCGGCCTCTTCCGCGACACCTTCGAGACGACGACCGGCTGGACTCTCGAGGGAGACTGGCAGATCGGCACCCCGCGGGGCCTGGGGACTCCTCAGCCGGACCCCTCCGCCGCCTTCGAGGGCAGCAAGGTGCTCGGCCAGGATCTGACCGGCCTCGGGGCGTATCCCGGCGACTTCGAGCCGGGAACGAACTTCCGGGCGATCAGCCCGGTCATCAACGGCGCGTCGCTGACCGGCGGCCAGCTGAAGTTTCGGCGTTGGCTGAACGTCTCCGGAAGCGGCGTCGGGATCGTCGAGGTCCGGAAGAACGGAGTGTGGAACACGGTCTGGTCGAGTCCCAGCTTGGTCGGGATCGCCGATTCGGCTTGGTCCCTCCAGTCGATCGACATCTCGCAGTTCGCCGACGCGAACGCCCAGCTCCAGATCGCCTTCCGCGGATTCGCGGGGCCCGGGTCCACCTCCCACTCCGCGTCGTGGAACGTCGATCGCTTCATCGTCAAGAGCGCGTCCCAACCCGATTTCGTCGCCTGCGGCGGCTGCGGGGGAGCGCCGACCTTCGCCGGACTCGCCTCGGCCGAAGACCTCGACGGATGCGCGGGGACCGGCGTGGGTCTCGCCTGGGCCGCCGCCCCCGCGTGGGGCACCGGAAGCGCGGGCACCTACTCGGTCTACCGCTCCACCGATCCCTCGTTCCTCCCCGGACCGGCGAATCGGATCGCGGCCGGCGTGGGGGCGACGTCGTACACCGACCTCTCCGCGCCGAAGGACGTGACGCTCCACTACGCCGTTCGCGCGGAGAACGACGAGACCTGCTCGACGGGGCCGAACAACGGAGGGGTCACGGAGGCGAACCTCGTTCGCGTCGCCGCGCGCGACGACACCGCGCAGCCGCACCCCGGCGACGTCGCCTCGACCCTCCGGAACGACCCCGTCAACGGCGCGCACGTGAGGCTCACCTGGCAACCGACCGGAACGGCCTCCGCGTACCGGGTCTACCGCGCCGCAGCCCCTCAAGGTCCGTTCTCGCTCGTCGCGGAGACCGCCGGGGCGCTCTGGGAGGACAAGGACGGGATGGGCGACTCGGCGGACCGCTTCTACGTCGTCCGCGCGGTGGACTCGTGCGGCAACGAGGGCCCCTGAGCGCCGCCGGATTCGCGCTCCTGCTCGCCACGACCGTGGCGGGGGCCGGCGCCTTGCCGGCCCCCGCGAAGCGGCCGTCCGTCCTCCTGGTCACGCTCGACACCACGCGCGCCGACCACCTCGGGGCGTACGGCGCCGCCTTCGCGCGAACGCCCACCTTCGACACGCTCGCACGGAGCGGGGTACGGTTCGAACGGGCCCTCGCCCCGACGCCGTTGACCCTCCCGAGCCACGCGACGATCCTCACCGCCCTCGTCCCCCGCCGTCACGGCGTGCGGGACAACACCGGATTCCGGCTCGCTGCGGAAGTTCCGACGTTGGCGGAGCGGCTCCGGGAGGCGGGGTACGCAACCGCCGCCTTCGTCTCCTCCGCCGTCCTCGACCGCACGGGGGGACTCGACCGCGGCTTCGCGCTTTACGACGACGGGGTCCGCGTGGGAGACCGAAGCGCCTTCGGCCACGTCGAGCGCGCCGCGGCCCAGACGACCGACGCCGTCCTCGCGCGGCTCCCCGATCTCGCCCCGCCGTTCTTCCTCTGGGTCCACTACTTCGACCCGCACCTCCCCTACGTCCCCCCCGAGCCGTGGCGAGGGCGCTTCCAGGACCGGCCTTACGACGGGGAGATCGCCTACATGGACTCCGAGATGGGACGTCTTCTCGAGGCCGTCCGGCGGAAGGACGCGCGGCTCGTGATCGCGGTCGCTGGAGATCACGGCGAGTCGCTCGGCGAGCACGGCGAGGGGTCGCACGGCGTCTTCCTCTACGAGGCGACACAGCGGGTGCCGATGGTCCTCGCGGGCCCCGGGGTCCCCGAAGGGCGCGTCGTGGCGTCCCCGGCCGGACTCGTCGATCTCGCGCCGACGGTCCTCGACCTGCTGGGGCTGCCGGCGCTCGGCGAGATCGACGGCCGCTCGCTCGTTCCGAGCTTTCGCCGGGGAACCCTCCCCGCGACCGACTACGAGATGGAGACCTTCTATCCCCGCTTCGCCTTCGGGTGGGCGCCGCTCCGCGGCCTCGTGCGCGGTCCGTGGAAGTGGATCGACGCGCCGAGGCCCGAGCTTTACGACGTCGCGGCCGATCCGGGGGAACGGGCCGATCTCTTTCGTGCGCGGCCCGACGACGCGAGGCGACTCGCACGCGCGCTCGCGGAACGAGTGGGCGCGGACGACCCCGCTCCCCCCCCTTCCGATGCGGAGTCGGAGGAGCGCCGGGCTCGGCTCGCCGCGCTCGGCTACGTCGCCGGCGGCGGCGCCACCGGATCGCCGGTCGACCCGAAGGACGGCATCGCATGGCTTGCCGACCTCGAGGCCGGACGCCGGGCCCTCCAGACCGGGAATCCGAGGGACGGGATCGCTCCCCTCGAGAGGCTCGTGTCGAGGAACCCCGAGAACCTGCAGGCCTGGATCGCCCTCGGCATGTGCCGCCTCGCGTCCGGGGACCCGCGCCGGGCCGAGGCCGATCTCCGGGAGGCGGTCGTCCTGGCCCCCGATCGTGCGCTTGCCTGGGTCCGGCTCGGCGACGCTCTCGCGGCGCGGGCTCGAACGGACGAAGCGGCGCGGCGCGAGGCGCGGAGCGCTTACGAGAAGGCCCTCGCGCTCCACCCGCGCGAGGCCGACGCCTACCTCGGCCTCCTCCTCGTCCTCGCGCTCGCGCAGGACGGAGCCGCGATCGACGCCCTGGCGGCGAGGGCCCGGCGCGAGGGGTGGAGCGATCCGGTGTTCGACACCGAGATCGGTCTTCTCGCCCTCGCCCGAGGCCGGGCAGCCGAGGCCGAGGCGTCGCTCCGACGGGCGGTCGCCGCCGACCCGGGAGCGGCGCGGGCGCTCGAGGGGCTCGGGAAACTCGCCTACGGTCGCGGGGAGGCGCGGGAGGCCGAGCGATGGTACGCCCGGGCGCTCGAGGCGGCCCCGTCGGCCGCGCTCGCGAAGACCCTCGGCGCGATCCGACTCCACGACCTCGAGGACCCCGCGGGGGCGCGCGACGCGTTCACGCGCGCGCTCGTCCTCATGGGACCGGCCGATCCCGATCGAGCGCAGATCGAAACGATTCTCCGGGAACTCCCCTCTCCTTGATCGGCCGAGGCCGGGCTCCGTTATAGTGACGCCGGCTCGCCCCCCGGAGGGTCCGATGATCATCGCTTACGTCCCCGGGACGACCTCGGTCGACCGCCACGAGCTCCTTCCGGGCCAGCCGCTCCCGTCGGGCTCGGTTTGGTACGACTTGGTCGAACCCACCCCCGAGGAGCGCCTGCTCGTGGAACGCGCCCTCTCCGTCGAGTTGCCGACGCGCGAGGAGATGGCCGAGATCGAGCCTTCGAGCCGCCTCTACACCGACGGCGGGGCGATCTTCATGACCGCGACGATCATCACGCACGCCGAGGGACCGAACCCGACGAGCGACGTGATGACCTTCGTCCTCGCACGCGGCGTCCTGGTCACCCTCCGTTACGTCCACCCGAAGCCGGTCGCGACCTTCTCCGCGCGGATCGTGAGGCAGCCGGGCCTCTGCGCGTCCGCGGACGACGCCTTCCTGGGTCTCCTCGAGAGCTTCATCGACCGGATCGCCGACATCCTCGAGCGCGTCGGACTCGACCTCGACGCTCTCTCCCAAGAGATCTTTCGGGACCCCGCGAAAGAGGACGGCGGGAAGCGCCAGGACCTGAGGGCGGCCCTGCGGACGCTCGGGCGGAACGACGACCTCACCTCGACGGCGGCGGAGAGCCTCCTCTCGATCAGCCGCCTTCTCCGCTACTTCAGCCAGGCGGGCGAAACGGCGACCCGGAAGGACCTCAAGGCGCGCATGAAGGAGATGCAGAACGACCTCCTCTGGCTCCGCCAGCACGTCGATTCGGAGGCGAGCAAGGTCAACTTCCTCCTCGACGCGACGCTCGGCCTCATCAATATCGAGCAGAACGCCATCATCAAGATCTTCTCCGTCGCCGCGGTGGTCTTCCTCCCCCCGACCCTCGTCGCGAGCGTGTACGGCATGAACTTCGAGTTCATGCCGGAGCTCCGGTCCCCCTTCGGCTACCCCCTGGCGCTCCTGCTCATGGTCGTCTCGGCCGTCTTGCCGTATCTCTACTTCAAGCGGAAGGGGTGGCTGTAGGGGGAGTCGATGCGCGCGAGGCTCGGGGCGGCTCTGGCGGCCGTTCTCTTCCTTTCGGGACCGGCGGTGGCGTACACGCCGGGATCGGGGACGCTCTACAGCGAGTCGTTCGAAACGGCGCTCGACCCCGACTGGGAGCAGGGGAACGGGATTTCCCCGAATCCCTCGCCGTGGACCCGGGTCGCGGACGGGGCCGACACGTCGTTGTACGCGGACGGTTACGGTCCGTGGTTCAACTCCCCCACCCGGCACTGGGCGCGGCATCACGTGCAGCCGACGCGGGCAACCGCCTTCTCGATCGCGTTCGAGATCCGGGCGGAGCTGGGAACCGGCTATGCGTTCGACCTGGAGATCGAACAGCGGGCGCCGGTCCTCAGGAGATATCGCCTCCGCATCGACGGGTCGGGGAACCTCCTCCTCTTCCGCACGGAGAACGGCGCGTACGTGCAGGTCGGCTCGTCCTCCGGGATCGTTCCCGTCAACCAAAGGCGTTGGATCCGGTTCGCGATCGAGCCGGACGGCGCGACCGCCCACCCCCGCCTCCGCGTGCGCGTCTGGTCGGGGGGCGCGACTTCGGAGCCGTCGTCGTGGACCCTCGACGTCCTGGACGACCGGGACACCTTGGAGCGCGTCCACCGCTTCGAGCTCGTCGCGGACGGGCCCAAGGGGGTCGAGACCTGGATCGACGACCTCGACCTCTGGGGAGACCCGTCGGAGGGGTGTGCGTCTTCCGTGCGGACGATCTGGCTCATGGAGTCGAGCCATCTCGACATCGGGTTCACCGCCCCTCCCGACGACATCGAGGCCTTCGCGAAAACCCACGTCGACCGGGTCCTCCAGAACCTCGCCGCCGACCCTGGCTACCGGTGGACCCTCGAATCGTCGTGGTGGCTCGACCGTTGGTGGGAGCGCTCGACCGAAGAGGAGCGGGAGACGATGGTCGCTCGCCTCCGCGAGGGACGCATCCGGCTGGCCGCCGGGTACGCGAGCCTCCACACGACGACCGCCGGCCACGAGGAGCTGACCCGCAACCTCTACTGGGCCTCCCGCTTCGCCCGCGAACACGAGGTTCCGCTCCGGACGTGGATCACCGACGACGTGCCGGGGTCGACCTTCGCCCTCCCCGAACTCCTCGATCGGTCGGGGCTCGACTTCTTCGTCGGAGGGATGAATACGACGTTCGGCGGGCGGATCGCGGCGCCGGACCACGGCGACCGTCCCTTCTGGTGGGAGGGGCCGGACGGGTCCAGGGTGCTCTCGTGGATCACGTTCGATTCGTACGCCGAGGCCTTCGACTGGGGCTTCTCCTTCTTCGACGACCTCGACGCGATGGTCGAGAAGATGGCGAAGAAGATCCCCGAGCTCGAAGAGGCCGGCTACCCCTGGGCCGACCTGCTCCTGATGCGCGCGTTCGACAACCACTACCAGGGCTTCCACGCGCGAAACCTCGTCGAACAGTGGAACGCGACTTACGAAAACCCCGTGTTCCGCCTCGCGACCGCCGAGGAGTTCTTCGACCACATGCTCGCCCTCCACGGCCCCGAGGCGTTCCCGACGTTCCGAGGGGACTTCGGGGCGGCATGGTCGGCTTCCCACGCGAACGCGCCCCACACCGAGGCGCTCGTCCGCGAGGCCCATCGGAACGGCCGGTCGGCCGAGGCGCTCCTCGCGGCGGGGTCCGCGATCGACGGCGCCCCGGCGCCGCGCGAGGACGTCGACCGGATGTTCCGGATGATGCTCCAGGTCGACGAGCACTCGGGGGCCGGGGGTTGGCCCGGGTACTTCACCCCCGAGGAGATGGACCGGAACAACACGATCCACCTTTCCTACGCGCAGGAGGCCTCCTCGCTCGCCTCCTCGCTCCACGATCGCGGCCTCGATCGGGCGCTCGCGGAGCTTCCGGCGTCGGGAAACGCGATCGCGGTCGTGAACCCCCTCGGCCGGGAGCGGAGCGGGTACGCGAGGGCGCCGCTCCCTCCCGAGATCTACGGGACGGCCTTCCGGGTCGTGGAGCGCGGGACGGGGAACGAGGTCCCCTACCAGCGGTTCGACGGCACCTCCGAGATCCTCTTCCTCGCGGGTGCGGTCCCTCCCTTCGGCTACCGCGTCTACGACCTGCTCCCGGGAACGCCGACCGCCGTTCCCGGCGGGGTGCTCGAGGCGACCGCGACGACCCTCGAGAACGACGCCTATCGCGTGGCGATCGACCCGGCCGACGGCGCGGTCGCGAGCCTCTTCGACAAGGTCCGCGGGGTCGAGTTGGTCGACGCCTCGTCGGCCTACGACTTCAACGAGCTCGCGACCGCGACCAAGAGCCAGATCGACGCCGCCTCGGCCCCGACGGCGCAGCCGCCGGCGTCGGCCTCGACGACCCTACTCACTTCCGGACCCCTCGAGGCCGCAATCCGCGTCACGCGGACCGGGACGAGCCACATCGAGACGACCTACCGCCTCCGCCGGGGAGAGGACCGCTTCGAGTTCGAGAACGTCCTCGACCGGAGCCTGATGCCGTACGTCACGCGGTCGGTCGGCACCCGCGCCTACACGGTCACCCTCCCCTTCGACATCCACGACTTCTGCATCCGCAGCGAGACGACGACGCGGTTCCTCGACCCGCTCGCGGACGGATTCCCGAGGGACAGCGTCTTCGACTGGCACAACGCCGAGCACACGCTCGCCTTCTGGGACGGAACGAAGGGGGCGCTCGTCGCGGTCGACCGCGTCGACGCCCACTCGTTCGTGCGTTTCTCCAACTTCCCGCCCCCCGCGTGGACCACCTCCCGCGCGAACCTCCTTTCGCGCCTTCTCGACAAGGTCGACGAGTACGAGTTCGAGGGAGGGACGGTCGGCCCCTTCACGATCGAGCCCGGCACGAGCCCGATCCTTCGCTCGGTCCACCACGTCCGCGCGACCTCCCCTTGGTTCGATCCGGTCGCCGCGAGCCGCTTCGGCTTCGAGGCGCTCACCCCTCTCACGGCTCGCATCCTCTCGAGGAGGCCGGGGAATCTTCCCGACGGCGCCGCCTCGTTCTTCCGCGTCGACGCGCCGGGGGTGCTTCTCTACACGGCGAAACCGGCGGAGGGCGGGCGTGGAGTGGTGCTCCGGATGACGGAACTGACCGGGGCCCCGGCCACCACGGTGCGGGTCTCCTCGGACGTCTTCGCCTGGTCCCTCCCCGAGCGCCTCGAGCAGGACGAGGACGGCGGCGAGCCCCTCGCGACGGACGGCGAGGCCTTCCTCGTTCCGATCGGGCCCTACGAGACGGCGACGGTCCGCGTGCACGCCGCCCCCGCCTGGGCGCCGATCGATCTGCGCGTCGACAAGGACGAGGCGGGCGGGACGGTGCGCCTCGAGTGGACGGGAGGGGTTTCCCCCTACACCGTCGTGCGGGCGGAGGAAGCGGCGTTCGCGGGGGCGGTGACGACCGTGGTCGACGAACAGGGGGTCCTGGCGCACGACGACCCGGTGCTCGGGGACGGGAAGACGTGGTTCTACCTCGTGCGTTGACCGGAGGGGTCGCGGTTCTCGCCGCGACGGCCGCCTTCGGTCACGGGGCCTCGAAGGGGCTCCACCTCCACGTGACCCCGGAGGCGGCGAAGCCCGGCGGAGAGATCGAGGTGCGGGTCGACGCGGTCGAGCCGGTCGTTTCGTTGACCCTCTCGGTCGCGGACGGGGAGCCGGTCCGGGTGGTCCCCGACCGGCCGGTGAAGTCGGTGACGGCGCCGCTCGCCGTACCTCTCGAGGCGATGGGCAACGCGGTCAACGTGCAGGCGGAGGCGGTCACGCGCTCGGGCCGGACGCTCCGCGCCTCGGCCGTCGTGCGCCTCTCGACGGGGAAGGCCCCGCCCGGGGGGCCCGGTCAGCGCGCTCAGGTGAAGCCGCCGCCCCCGCAGGAGGAGGCCCCGCCCCCGGATCCACCGCTCGACGCCGAGAAGACCGAGAAGATCTTCTCGACCGAGGCGGATTCGCAGGCGGGACACGTGAGCCCCTGCCCCGTGTCCCCCACGGGTCTCAGGAGCTCGAAGACCTCCCGGCATTCGCGGCAGCGGAACTCGTAGATCGGCACCGTTCCCTCCCGTCGGACTCGGATGCTCCGTCGCCCCTTCCGGTCACCGCCGGCGAAGGCTCGCCGCGGAAAAGAGGACGGCCACCCCGACGTCGCTGTCGTCGGCGAGACCTTCCCCGAGGAAGAGGCCGGACCAGAAGGCGGCGACGGTCAGGGCGAAATGCTCGGGGTCGTCGTTCAGGCGGATCCGCGCTCCCGTGTGGACTTGGGTGACGACGTCGACCGGGCCCATTCCGAAGGGGAAGTCGAGGGCGAGCCCCGCGACGGGCGAGACCTTCTTGTACGGGTCGTAACCGAGCCCGATCGTCCCGCCGAGCGTCCACCCCTGCTCGTCCGCCTTGCCGTTGTCGAACCAGGCGGAGCCCGCGCGCGCCCCGTAGTTCCACCAGAAACCGCTCTTCTTGACGTCGCCGAAGTTGATCCCGACCGCGAGGCGCTGGAAGTCGGCGCCGATCGAGAGGTCGGCGTTAAACTCGTCGAGGATTCCCGGAGTTCCCATCCCCGGCAACCCCGGCTCCTCGGCGAACGCCCGCGGGGACGCCGCCCCCGCAAGGGTGAGAAGGACGAGGGCCACGGTCATGAAGGTGCGGGATCGGTAGGGCATCGGGCTCCTCCGCGGGGATTCTAGCGCCTCGACGGTCCCGTCGGTCTTCGAGATCGGAAGAAGGGTTCCCGGCCGGGCGTGAGGACGGACGCTCCTTCCGTGCGGACGTGCCGGCGGGCGTCGCCTGCGGGCGACTCTCGGTGTCGGCCTTCTGCGTGGATCGGCGGGCCGAGGAACGCCTGCGGAGATTCTCCGATGGAGCCGAAGGCGCGTACTCGGCGAGTGAGCACCCCCGTGACGGGGCACCGTGGGTCAACGGTTCATCACGATCCGCGCAGATTGACCGCGGTCAAGCCGAATCCTCTTGACAACGGTGATCGAACCGAGATAGGAACGAACGCACATCGAGAAAGGAACCGCTGGGCACGGACCCGGTTGGCGCGTCCGCTTCGGACCCGCCGCCCTCGACGGCCTCGGTGAGAGCCACAGGAGGGTGCGACCGACACCGCCTCGAGCCCGGGAGATCCTGGATCGAACCGAGGCTCGCGAGGTGCTGGGGGCCCGAGCGATGACGAAGTCGCTGAACATCTCGGCTTCTCGATCTTCTCGCCGCTGCCGCTCTATCGGGAACGGCGCACCTGTTGCTCGACTCGCGATAGCCTTCCTTGTCGCCCTGGGGGGAGTCTCCGTTGCCCTCGCGGAAGGAACCGGCGACACCCTCGACAAGGACTGGCTCGGGGTGGTGTCCCGAGCTCCGGGTGTACCGAGCAACTCTGTCTTCGCGGGATTCGAGAACAACGAGTCGGTCTCGCTGTACAACGGAAACCTGACGATCCAGCACCCAAGCTCGCCGTCGTTCCCGCTAGATGGCGGCGGTTCGATCGGGCTGACGCGCGTCTACAACAGCAAGAACGTCCGGAAGGACCAGGTGCACCATCGCGACGACCATGAATGGGGCTACGTTTACGGAGACTACCCGTACGGCCAGAGCTGGGTCGGGCGCGGCTGGACGATGCACCTTGGGCGCATCTTCCGGAGGCCCATTCACAATGGGGCCTCCGGCACGACGGCGGGTTACTCGACGTACGAGTTGTACTTCGAGGACGCCTCAGGCACGGAGCAGAAGCTGCGCGAGGCTGGAGCGCCACTCTTTGGCGATCCGCAGCGAATCGTCGCGCATCCGATCCTGAGCCACTTGTGGCATCCCGCCGAGTACGGAACGGAGACGGTTTGCGAGGATGGACTACCGCCGTGTTCCGAGAGCTGCTGCGATCCATACCTGCCCTGTGGGCCCGGTGAAATCATCGGCGACACGTGCGGATGCACGTGCGGACTCGAACAGGTGCTCCTGAGCCCCGCGTACCACGAGATCACGATGCCGAACGGGACCGTCTATCACTTCGAGTTCCAGATCGCCGAGGAGCCGACAGTCGTCGTCACGACGGCTCCCGAGTACAAGGAGTGGCGTAAGGGCTGGATCCGCAATAACGACCGCGCGGGTTGGTACGTCACCTGGATCCGGGACGTGCATGGCAATCAGATCGACATCGAGTACTACGGTGCGACGAGGAACCCTCGTTTCCCGGAGGCGATCTACGCGATCCGGGCGAAGCGGGCGCCGGAGACGGTGCCGACAACGCTGATCTGGACCGAAGTGTGGGACAGCGGGCAGGGCGACGGAGTCGCCGACTCGGGCTTTGCCCCCGAAGTCGAGGGAGCGGTTCGATTCGTGCGTGCCCTCGGGGCAAATGGAACGGTGTCGTACGAGTTCCTATATGGCG
>CAYLHQ010000020.1:0-69371 GCA_964383585.1 uncultured Acidobacteriota bacterium | reverse complement strand
GCCCCGTGCGCGGCGCGAGTTTTCCCCACCGTTCGCGGCACCTTGTGATCTTCACCGGGATCCCGGCGCCTCCACGCCGGACGACGTAGGTGACGGTCGAGCCGACCTTCATCCGTTCCCGGCGGAGCTTCTCGAGAACGACTTCGTTCTCGGGGGAAAGCAGGGTCCCCTCGAAGGTCCAGAGGACGTCGCCCGCCTGGAGACCGGCCTTGGCGGCGGGGCTGCCGGGCACGACGTTCCGGACGGTGTGGCCCGGCTCGTCCTCCGCGACGTCGAGTTCGACCCCGATCCAGCCGGTGTTCTTGACGCGCGTCGCCATCGGATCGAGGCACTCCTGGGCGGTCAGCGGGCACTTCTTCGCCCCCGCGTTCTCGTTCCCCGCGAGCGTCGGAAAGACGAGGGCCACGGCGAGCAGTGCGACCCAGAAAGCGTTCGTCTTGCGCATCGTCCCGAGCCTCCGTCTCTGCCCGTGCTCCCGACGCAGGGAAAGGTATCGGGAAGGCCGGTACATGTCCGCTCGAAGAACGTAAAAACCTGTCCGAATTGTCAACGCCCCATCAACACCCGGGCGAGGGCCCACTCGTACAGCTGCAGGTAGCCTCTCGCGGAGGCGCGCCAGGACAGGTCCTGCTTCATCCCCGCCGACTGGATCTCGCGCCACGACTCGGGGTCCGCGGTCCTGAGGTAAAGGGCGCGGCGGAGCGCCTCCCAGAAGTCCTCCGGCTCGTAGGCGTGGAACGTGAAGCCGGTGATGCCGTCGCGAACGGTGTCGGCGAGCCCTCCCACCGCGCGGACGACGGGGACGCTCCCGTACCGCATCGCGAGGAGCTGGCCGAGACCGCACGGCTCGAAGCGGGACGGCATCAAGAAGAGATCGCTCCCGGCGTAGACGAGGGGGGCGAGGTGGGGGTCGTACCCGAACACCGCGCGCATCCGGTCGGGGAACCGGGCCGCGAGCGTGCGGAACATCCCCTCGTATTCCGGGGCCCCCGAGCCGAGCACGACGAACTGTGCCTCTCCCGCTCGACGCTCGAGCAGTCTCAGGATCACGCTCCCCGCGATGTCGAGCCCCTTCTGCACGTCGAGCCGCGAGACCATCGCGACGAGCGCTGCGTCCGTGCGGACGGGAAGGCCGAGCCGTTCTTGGAGTGCGGTCTTGTTCGCGGCGCGTGCCGCGAGACGATCGGCGTCGAACGGGGCCGCCAGATGCGGGTCCGCGGCGGGGTTCCAGACCTCCACGTCGATGCCGTTCAGGATCCCGTGGACGTCGTAGTGCCGGAACCGGAGGAGCTCGTGCAGACCCTGCCCCCCTTCCGGGGTCAGGATCTCCCGGGCGTACGTGGGGCTCACGGTGTTGATCAGCGTCGCGTGGTAGATCCCACGGGCCATGAAGTTGACCTGCCCGAAGCTCTCCTCCCGCAGTCCGTTCGTGATGAGACGGAGCGCGTCGAGAATCCCCCACGGGCCGCGCCCCTGGTGCATCAGGTTGTGGATCGTGAAGACGGTCGGGATGCCGCGGAAGCGTTCGTCGTGGAGGCCGGCGGTCGCGAGCCACGTCACGGCCGGCGCCGCGTGCCAGTCGTGGGCGTGCACGACGTCCGGTCGCCAGCCGAGGCGATCGACGAGTTCGAGCGCCGCGCGAGAGAAGTAGGCGTACCGCCAGGGATCGTCCTCGTACCCGTAGATCGTCTCTCGGCCGAGGAGGTCCCGGTTCGCGAGGAAGTAGACGTGCACGGCCGCGCCGGGGAGATCGCAGCCGAGCACCCCCGTCGGGACGGTCCCGGGACCGAACGGGACCTCGAACCTGAGCGGCAACGCGCGAAGCCCCCACCGCCCGTCGCCGAGCGCCGCCTCGATCGAACCGTGCGCCGGCATCGCGATGCGGACATCGTGCCCCAGTGCCGCGAGCGCCTTCGGGAGCGCGCCGACGACGTCGGCGAGCCCCCCGGTCTTGGCGAAGGGGGCGGCTTCGGCAGCGAGGAAGAGGACCTTCAAGGGCTGCATGGGTGCACCGGTCGCGCGCAGCATAGCAAGGCGTCAGCGCGTTCCGAACTCCCGGCCGATCTTGATTGCGGGCCCGCGTGCATTCATCGTACCCGTGGTGTTCCGTTCCGGGCTGGCCGCCGCTCTTCTCGCCTCGTTCGAAGTCTCCCTCGTGGGATGCGCGGCCCGCGCCGATCGCCCGAAGCCGATTCTCCCCGCGCCGCCGGTCTGCTTCGAGTGCTTCCAGGACGCCCAGCCCGCCGGGCTCCGGGAGGAACCGATCGGGGTCTGCTCCGATCGGCGGTACGGCGACCGGCGGCCGGTCTGGTCGAAGCCTGCCCCCTCGCGGAGCGGAGTCTCGCCCCGTCCGCCGGCCTACGGCACCCGCGGATCCAGCCGGAACCCCCTCCGCTCCATCCGCCCCCACGCACGACGGTTGCGGATCGCGTCGCCGAAGGCCTTCACCTTGAAGAGCGAGAGCATCTGGCGGTAGCCGAGGTTCTCGAGGAAGCCGTAGAAGAGGAGCTTCGAGAGATCGAGCCAGCCGGGATAGCGACGGAACGAGATTTCCTCGAGGAGCACCGCCGCGACGGACAGGAGCGTCCCGTAGACGATCGCCACCGCGAGGAAGAGGAGGAAGAACTCGACGTCGAGGATGCCGAGGAGGAACGACGCGAAGATCGAGACGTATCCCAGGACCTCGACGAACGGTCCGAACAGCTCGAAGAACGCGGCGTACGGGAAGCCCAGCATCCCCACCGAGCCGTACTTCGGGTTGAACATCATCTTCTTGTGGAGCCAGAGGGTCTGGAGCAGTCCCCGGTGCCAGCGGTTCCTCTGCCGCGCGAGGACGCGGAGCGTTTCGGGTGCTTCGGTCCAGCAGACCGGGTCGGGGACGAAGACGATCCGGTACGGTTTTTCCTTCGAGCGCATCAGCTCGTGGAGCCGGACGACCAGCTCGAGATCCTCGGTGTCGGTGGCGCCGGTGTACCCGCCGACCTCGATCACCTCCCGTTTCTTGTACAGGCCGAACGCCCCGGAGATGATGAGGAGCGACTGCATCACGCTCCACCCCACGCGCCCGGAAAGAAAGGCCCTCAGGTACTCGACGACCTGGAAGATCGCGAGCGGACGATCGGGAAGCTCGATGCGCGTGACGCGGCCGTCGCGCACCTCGCAGCCGTTCGCGATGCGGACGATCCCGCCCGCGGCCACCGTTTCGAGCGGCGCCTCGAGAAACGGCTTGACGACGCGGAGGAGCGCGTTGTCCTCGATGAGGGAATCCGCGTCGATCGAGCAGAAGAGGGGGTACCGGCTCACGTTGATGCCGGCGTTCAGGGAATCGGACTTCCCTCCCCGCTCCTTGTCGACGACGGCGAGGTTCGCGTGGGCGAGGGAGCCGTAGATCCCGCGGACCGGCGACGTTTCGAGCGCCTTCTTGTAGACGCGGTCGGTCCGTCTGAGGTCGAACGCTCTCGTCAGGACCTCCAGGGTCGCGTCGTCCGAGCCGTCGTTGACCACGAGGATCTCGAACTCGCCGTAGTTGAGCATCAGGAGCGAACGCACCGTCTCGACGATCGTCTTCTCCTCGTTGTAGGCCGGGACGATCACGGAGATCGGCCAGGTCATCTCGGACTGCATCATCTGGCCGTAGTCGGAGAAAAACGTCCTCCGCACGAACCGCCAGACCTCCCGCAGGGAGACGAGGAAGAGGAGGAAGTAGGAGAGGTTCAGGATGACGAAGTAGACGAGCACGAAGACGTTGAAGGCCCGGATCAGTTCCGCGGCGACATGCGGGAGGTTCACGGCGCCTCCTTCCGGGAGGCGTTCTCCTCCGCGAGCGCCGGGAGAATCGCCGCGAGCGCGTCCCGCACCCTCGGCTCGGCGTGCTGTTCCGCGGCCTCGCGGAGGCGGCCGGTCTGCCCGATCGCCGCGATCTTCCGCACCACCGCCTCGGCCTCGGATCGAATTCGCGGATCGGGCGAGGCGAGCTGCGCGACGCGAAGCTCGAGCTGCCCCGACTGCTGGAGCATCTGAATCGCCTGGTGGCGGGCGTAGACGTCGACGTCGCCGAGCATCTCCTCGAGCGTATCGATCCCCGCCTCTCCCATCGCCCGTACCGCCTCCGCGGCGTTCGCGCGCACCCACCACTCGCGGTCCCGCATCGCCTTTCGGAGCGCCGGGATCGCGGGGACGTGCCGGATCCTGCCGAGCGCCTTCGCCGCCATGGCGCGTACCGGCCAATCGGCGTCCTCGAGTCGCGCGATCAGCGCCGGCGCGGCTGCGGGATCCCCGATCGCCCCGAGCGCGTGGGCCGCGCGCGCCCGGACGTCCCGGTCCTCGTCCTGGAGGCGATCGTGGAGGAACGACGAGGAATCGATCGTGTGGACGCGCGCGAGGATGTCGAGCGCGGCGAGTCGCCCGTGCCGGTTGAGCGTGGGGTACCGGTCGATCAACTCTCCGGCGATCTCCCGCCCGAGGTCGGTCAGGATGTCCGCGATGCGGATCGCCGACCACCGATTCGGCTCCGCGAGGGCGCGGACGAGGGGCTCCGCCGCCCCTTTCCCGCCGATCGCACCGAGGGCCTTCGCCGCCCGGAGCCGGACCTCCTCCATCGGGTCGTTCATCGCGGCGACCAACTCGTCGGTCGCGCGCGACGCGCGGGCGAGACCGAGCTTTTCGGCCGACGCTGCGCGGCGCCACCATCCCTTCGACCGGAGCCCGCGCCTCCAGCGGTCGACGAAGCCCAGCTCGTCGAGGGTCCGCGCGAGACGCTCCCGCTCGACCCCGCGCACGCGCTGGACGTGGTCGAGGACGATCTCCTCGTAGACGCGGCGGTCCTTTCTCGCGAGGGCGCCTCCCAGGACCGACATCACCGAGGGAGCGTCCCCGTGCGCCCAGGCGAGCACCCTCGGCTCGAGCGCGCGACGCCTCGCACGCCTCCACCCTTCCCGGACCTCGCGCTGCGCCTTGTTGAGGACGATCAGCACCGTGAGCACCAGGAAGACGGCGCTCGTGGCGAGGATCGTCTCGACGACCAGGCGTTCCATCACGCGCCCCTGCCGGATTCGAGCCGCTTCGCGACCCGTGCGAGAAGCTCCCGGGCGTTGAACGGCTTGACGACGTAATCGTCGGCGCCCAGTTCGAAGGCGCGGACGACGTCCTCCTCCCGGTCGCGCATCGACAGGAGGATGACCGGAACCCGCTTCAGGCGGTCGTCGGCGCGGAACTCCCGCAGCAGGTCGAACCCGTCTCGGTACGGAAGCACGAGGTCGCACAGGATCAGGTCGGGTCCGGCGTTCGCGGCGAGTTCCGAGGCGCGGTCGCCGTCCTCCGCGAGGAGCACGTCGTACCCCTTCTCGCTCAGGAGAGAGGTGACGAACCGCGCCGTCACGGGGTCGTCCTCCGCGACGAGGATGCGCGCGTGCGTCATCGACGCTCCCCGAAACGGTGGCGGAGCCGGACGCCCAGGCGCCGGGCCCGGTAATCCTCGCCTCCCTGGGGGGAGGACGTACTGAACGCGGCGAACCCCTCGAGATCGAACCCGCGCCCGATCGGCCGCCCCATCCCGACGGAGAGGCCGAACGCCGGATCGCCCGACACGCGATTCCCGCCTTCGGTGAACGACTGGACCCCCGCCTCCGCGGCCGCCTCGTAGTACCCCTGCAGGCCGAGGGAACCTCGCGCCCTACCGAGCGCGAGGTGCGCGGTGAAGTTCCGCGGGTCGAAGTACCCGTTGTCGAGATCGAGCGCCCAGTCGAACCAACGGAAGCCGTATCCGGCCTCGAAGGTGTGCCTCCCCGCGCGGAAGATACGGAGGACCGACGCGTCGAACGCGTTCCGGTCGTTCCCGTCGCTCGAGTCCCAGGCGCCGGCTCCCGCCTCGAGTCGCCACGCCCCGGCGAACGTCCCTTCGCCCCTCGCGGCAAAGGCGTCGATCGTGATCGACGCGTCGAGAATCGGGACCGAGTACCGGTAGGAATCGCGATCCCACGAAACCCGGCCGCTCCACGTGCCCGCGAGGGGGAAGCGATACAGAACCCCCCCGATCGCCTCCGTGTCGTCCTCTCCGACCGAGGGCTTTCGGAAATCCGCGCCGAGGCGCGCCTCGAGTCGATGCCGCCGCGCCGGCACCCAGCCGAGGACACCCCAGACCGAGTCGATCGCGCCGTCCCGACCGAACGTCGACAGGTCGTACCGAGCGGCGCCGAGGCGGAGGTCGGTCGCCCCCGGGAGCCCGAGCCCCCCCTCGAGGGTCCAGATGGTGAGCGTGTTCTCGTCGGAGTCGTCGACGCGGTCCCAGCCCGCGCGGAACCACGGTGCGCGCGCACGGTCGATGGCGCTCTCGAGTTCGAGGATGTCCGCGTCTTGCGGGTACGCTCGCAGGAGACGGTCGAGATGGTCGGCTGCGGCGGCGAGGTCTCCCTCCCGCAGGTCGACCCAGGCGAGGCCGACGCGCGCGTCCTTGCTCTCGGGGTCGGCCTCGAGAGCGGCTTCGTAGGCGGGGCGAGCCTTCGCGTCGTCCCCCGACCATGCGTGGGTCTGCGCGACGCCGAGGAGCGCTTCGGGGTCTGCGCCGTTCGTCCCGAGGACCTTCCGGTACTCTTCCCGGGCCTCCTCTTGACGGCCGTCCCACGAGAGGCTCCTCGCCAGGCCGAGCCGCGCCTCCCGGTTCCCCGGCTCGCGCGCGAGGAGGGCGCGGAACGCCGCCGTGGCCTCGTCGTATCGTCCAGCCCACGACAGGACCTTGGCGCGCTCGAGCGCGGCCCGGGGATGCGAGGGCTCGATCGCCAGGGCGCGGTCGTAGCGCGCGACCGCCTCGTCGTACCGCTTCCGCCACGACAACAGCATCCCCGAACGCACGAGGGCCGTGACGTCCTGCGGGGAATCGGCGAGCACCCGGTCGTAGAGCGCGAGCGCGGCGTCGTGGTCGCCCGCCTCGAACGCCGCGTCGGCCTGGGCGCGCCGTTCCGCGGCCGACGCGAAGGCGGCGGGTGCGGCCGCGGCCAGAAGGGTCGCGAGGATCAGGACGCGGGCGATCATCGTTCCCTCTCCCGCGCCGGGACGACGGAAAGCGCGCGGAAGGTCGCGCGCAGCACGTCGACCCCGTGTTTGAGTTCCGACCGGAACCGGGGCTCCTCCCACCCCGGCCAGCGCCAGGTCTCGGGCGTTCCGTCGGACGGGAGGCGCGAGATCAACCGGAAGTCGAGGGAGGGATCGACCGCGAGCGCCTCGAATCGGAACCCCTCGGTCGCGATCGTGCCCGGAGTGCCGTCGTGCACCGTCGGTTGATGCAGGACCCGATGGGAGGAGGGATCGGCGACGTTCAGGAGGCCCCACGGGATCCGGACCTCGATCGACCCGGTCGCCACCGAAAGCGAGACGTCCGTTCGCGTGTCGAAGGATTCCGAGGACGGATCGAGGCTTCCGAACCGGAGCGTCCCCCGGTTCCAGACGATCGCGGGAATGCGCGTTCCGTCCCTCGCGATCCGCTCGCGGTTGGCCTCGAAGCGAAGCGGCACGAACCCCGCGCCCGGCCGCTCGGGGGAAACGACGGGGCGGCCGTCGCGCGCCGGGGCGGGATCGTACCCGGAGACGACTCGGATCTCGCTCGCTGCGGGACCGGAGAGGGCGACGAGGAACTCGACGCCGGTCGAGAACGCCTCGCGACCGGGGACCTCGGGAAGGCTCCGCTCGCCCCGCCGGGGGTCGTACGTGTCGATCCCGATCCGGATCGCGAGGCGGCTCCAATCGGGAGGTTGGCCTCCGCCGTCGGTCCGGAGCAAGAGGTAGAGATACCCGGCGTCGGAGGCGGCGGCGAGCGATCGCAGCGATCGCCAGCCGTCTCCCGTTCGCCCTTCCGCCACGACCGCCGACGCCGGCCACTCCCAGGGAAGCCCGTCGACGACGACCGGCGCTTCCGGCCGGTTCGCGAGGATCCCGTACGACTGCTCGGGCGACTCGGCGTTGAACCAGAGGCGCCGCCGCTCGGGAGGGTTCTCGAACGGCGCGACCGACCAGGTCCCCTTGAACCACTCGTCCTGGAATGCGAAGAGCACTCCCCCCGCCATCCGCTCCTCGTGGATCGTGCGCAGAAGACGCGCGGCGATGCCCATCGCCTCGCGCTCGTCGTGGCCGCCGTGGTGCCATCCTTCCGGCTGAACGTGCGCCACACCGCGGCTCGTCGACATCCCGAACTCCGCGACGAGCACCGGCTGCCCGCCGTGGTAGGCCTTGAGGTCACGGAGATAGGCGCCGTACCGGCTCGCCTCGGTCGAGCCCGGGGGCGGCGCGTACCGGGGGTCGTTGTTCAGGAAGTCCGGGTAGTTCGGGTAGACGTGGTAGGAGGCGAAGATCCCGGGGGGGAACTCCGCCGTCGCCCGGATCTTGGTCGCGTCGAGAGAGATCGCGTCGTTGTCCCACACCTCCCCGCGGAACGCGCCGACGGAGGCGAGACCCATGCGCCGCCTCCAGGCTTCCTCCTCCCTGCGGTTCGACTCGGTGGGATGGGTGAGCGGGTCGAGGGTCGGCCAGTTCGCGAAGGTCAGCGGTCGCCCCTCGCCGTAGCGGCCCGCCTCGTATCCGGCGGTGAAATCGAGGACGCGCGCGACCCAGCACTCCATCGCCCGTCCTCCCGAGGTCTCGACCCGCTCGCCCTCGAACGCGCACGGGCCCGGACGCGCGGCGTCGTAGTCGACGACGGCGAACGGCTCCCACTCCCGTCCCACGATCCAGGCGAGCACGGAGCGCGACACGTCGGTGTCGTAGACCCCGAAGGCGTGCCCCGGCCGCTCCGCGAGCACGAGGTCGCCGTGCACCGCGTCGACCACGCGCGCGATCTCTTCCCGCAATCCCTTCTCGTACGCGGGGTCGGAGAAATCGTGACTGGGGGGAAGCTCGGTCCAGACCCCCTGGAGGAGCCAGAGTCTCTCGTCCTCGCCGGCGTAGGCGTTCCGCTCGGCGAGCATCCGGTAGAAAGCGGGGGGCAGAAGGGTGTACGTGCGGACGGCGTTCGCTCCGAGACCGGCGACGAGTTCGAGCCATTCTCGCCAAGTCGCCTCGTCCCGGGGGAACTCGGTCGGGAAGCGGCCCGGGCGCGCCGCTCCCATGTTGATTCCCTTCACGAACAGCGGGGACCATCTCCCGTCCGGCCCTCGGACCTCCAAGAAGTCGCGACCGACGCGGGCGCGGTGGTCTGGAGGACCGATTCGGCCGGTCGCCGGCTGGCGACGGACCTCCCCCGGCTCGCCGAGAAGTCGACGCGCGGTGACCCACAGCCACGCGGCCTCGTCGTCCCCTGGATTCTCGGCGAGGAGCGCGCGCGAGGCGTCGGCCGCCCCTTGGGCCACCCTCGCGTCCGCATCCGACCGGGTCACCGTCAGCGCGCGTCCCCGAAGCGCGTCGTGATGGTGCGGCTCCCTCGACAGAATCGCGTCGAACGCGCCTGCCGCTTCCGCCGCGGGCCGCGTCTGGAGGGCGACGTAGGCGATCCCGAGCCGGGCGTCGGTCGAATCGGGCTCGGCTTCGAGGGCGGAACGAAACGCTTCCCCCGCCCCGTCGAAGGCGCCTTGCCGAAACCGCGCCCACCCGAGGAGAACCCGCGCGTCGTGATCCTCGGGGTGTCCCGCGAGCCAGAACTCGAGGGCAACGGCGGCCGAGGCGTAATTCGCCGCGCGGAACAGACGCACCGCGCGGAGCCGCTCGGGATTCCGATCCCATCCCTCGGAGGCCCCCGTCGTCTCCGGGGACGACTCCGGGTGGGCGCGAAGGCCCGGGCTCAGCGGGCAGAAAAAGGCTGCCAGGCCGAGGAAGACCGCGGCCAAACCCCTCGGAGTGACCATGACCCGGGGAATATAGGCCGCCGATTCGGGTTCGACATTTCGGATACGTAACCCCTCTCGACCCGCGGCCGCTCGACCGCGAGCCCCGCCGAGCCCAGTTTCTCCCGGACCCCTCCGAGGAGAGCATGGACCGCGAACTCCTGATCGCCTGGACCGCGCTCGGCCTGGTCCCTGCGTTTACCCCACGCGACGCCCGGCGGGCCACCGAGTGCTGGCCCGATCCCGCCCGAATCGCGTTCGAAACCCGGGCCGAGGAGATGATCGCATGCGGGGTCGGCCCTGCCGCGGCCGCGGCGCTGATCGCGGCGCGCCCCTCGCTGAAGCGGCGAGCGCGAAACGAACTCGATCGCGCCGTCCGCGCGGGGATCCGGATCGTCGCGCGCTCCGATCCGGACTACCCGGCGGAAGCGGGGCTCCTCGACGACCCACCCCCTGTCCTGTATTTGAGGGGAGAACTCCCGGCCGGGACACCCCGGATCGCCGTGGTCGGCGCTCGGCGCGCGACCGCCTACGGCCGCCGGGTCGCGACCGCGCTCTCCGCCGACCTCGCCGACAGGGGGGTCGAGGTCCTCTCCGGGGGGGCGAGGGGGATCGACACCTGCGCCCACCTCGGGGCGCTCGAGCGCAAAGGAAGGACGGTCGCCGTGCTCGGGTCCGGCTTCCTCCGACCCTACCCGGAGGAGAACGAGACGCTCTTCGAGCGAATCTCCCGTGAGGGGTGCGTCCTGAGCGAGTTCCCCCTCGACACCGGCCCGCGCCCCGAGCACTTCCCCCGGCGGAACCGGCTGATCGCCTCCCTCGCCGCGGCGGTCGTCGTCGTCGAGGCGGCGGTGAAATCGGGCTCCCTGATCACCGCACGCCACGCCCTTGACCTCGGGCGCGAGGTTCTCGCCGTTCCCGGACCGGTCCACTCCGAGCAGTCGGAGGGGTGCCACCGGCTGATCCGGGACGGCGCCGCCCTCGTGCGCCGCGCGGAGGACGTCCTCGAGGAGATCCCTCCGATGTACCGGGACGCGATCGCCCCCGCCCCCGCTGCCTCGGTCTCGACGGTGCCGCCCCTCTTCGGCCGCCTCAACGACGACGAGCGGGCGGTTTGGGCGCTCTTTTCCGACGATCCGGAAGCGGTTCACATCGACGTCCTCGCCGAGCGTGCGGCGATCGGTTTCACGCGGTTGCAGGTCGCGCTCTTCGGACTGGTCGTCGCCGGCGCGGTTGAACAATTGGCGGGGGGGTACTATCTTCCCCGGTCATCCGCGCGGCCTAAGAATTAGAAGTTTTAGGGGAATCGCATGGCACGATCGCTCGTCATCGTGGAGTCGCCCGCCAAGGCGAAGACGATCCTCAAGTTCTTGGGGAAGGGCTTCGTCGTGAAGGCCTCCATGGGCCACGTGCGCGATCTCCCCAAGCGAACCTTGGGAGTCGACGAGTCCTCGTTCGAGCCGGTGTATCAAGTCCTCGCCGAGAAGAAGAAGACGGTCGCGGAGCTCAAGAAGGCGGCCGACGCGGCCGAGTCGATTTACCTCGCCGCCGACCCCGATCGCGAGGGGGAGGCGATCTGCTGGCACCTCCGCGAGGAGCTGTCGAAGTCGAGCAAGGCGTCGTTCCACCGGGTCGAGTTCCACGAGATCACGAAGAAGGCGGTGCAGCAGGCCTTCGAGGCTCCGCGGGAGATCGACGCGAACCGGGTCGACGCCCAGCAGACGCGCCGCATCCTCGATCGCCTCGTCGGTTACAAGATCAGCCCGCTCCTCTGGGACAAGGTGCGCCGCGGCCTGTCGGCCGGCCGGGTTCAGAGCGTCGCGCTCCGGATCATCGTCGAGCGCGAGCGCGAGATCCGGGCGTTCGTCCCGAAGGAGTACTGGTCGCTCACCGCGCACCTGACGGCCGGCGCGCCGCCGGTCTTCCCCGCGAAGTTGGTCCAGAAGCACGGGAAGAAGATCGAGGTCGTTTCGCGCGACGAGGTCGCCGCCATCCTCGCCGAACTCGGCTGGACGATCGGATCGGAGAGGCCCGCCGAGGACGGGGTCGAGGGAGCGATCGTCGTCGAGGCGGCTCCGGTCCCGGGGAAGGCGGTCCCGTTCCGGGTCGCGAAGACCGAATCGAAGGAGCGAAAGAAGTCTCCTCCCCCCCCCTTCATCACCTCGAAGCTCCAGCAGGACGCCGCGCGCAGTCTGGGCTTCCCGGTCGCGAAGACGATGCGTCTCGCGCAGCGCCTCTACGAAGGGGTCGAGCTCGGCCCGGCGGGGACGGTCGGCCTGATCACGTACATGCGCACCGACTCGACGCGCGTTTCGGACGAGGCGCTCGGCGCGGTTCGCTCCTACATCGCCCGGCAGTTCGGGAACGAATTCCTCCCCGACAAGCCCCGCTTCTACCGCACGGGGAAACAGACGCAGGACGCCCACGAGGCGATCCGGCCGACGACTCTCGACTACGCCCCCGACCAGGTGAGGGAGTTCCTCGGACGCGACGAGCTGCGGCTCTACACGCTCATCTGGAACCGTTTCGTCGCCTCCCAGATGGAGGCGGCCCGCTTCGACACCACCCGCGCCGACATCGAGGCGGGCCCGTACACCTTCCGCGCGACCGGACAGGTCCTGAGATTCGCCGGTTGGCTCGCCGTCTATCACGAGGGGAAGGACGAGGACGCGCGCACCGACGAGACCGCCGGGAACGGGGCGGGCGACGCGGAGCCTGCGGACGAGGAAGACCGCGCGCTTCCCCCCCTCCGCGAGGGACAGGACCTCGGCCTCGAGCGCCTGGCGCCGCGGCAGCACTTCACCCAGCCTCCCCCGCGCTACTCGGAAGCGTCGCTCGTCAAGGAACTCGAGGAGAACGGCATCGGCCGCCCCTCGACCTACGCGACGATCCTCTCGACGATCGTCGACCGCGACTACGTCGAGAAGGAAAAGGGACGTTTCACGCCGACCGAGTTGGGGCTGCTCGTCAACGACCTCCTCGTCGAGTCGTTCGGCGACATCGTCGACGTCGGGTACACGGCCCGCCTCGAGGAAGAACTCGACGAGATCGAAGAAGGGCGCCTCCACTGGATCGACGCCCTCAAGGAGTTCCAGGGGAAATTCGAGGCCGACCTCGCGCGTGCGCAGAAGGAAATGCGCGACGTCAAACGGGAGGCGATCCCGACCGACCAGGTCTGCGACAAGTGCGGGAAGCCGATGGTCCTGAAGTGGGGGCGCTACGGGCAGTTCCTGGCGTGCTCCGGCTATCCCGACTGCAAGAACACGAAGGAAGTCGGGGAGGTCGAGCATCCGGAGTCCGTGGCGGGCGAGGGCGGCGCCCCGATGGCGGCCGCCGCGAAGGCGGTCCGCGGGAAGAAGGTCGCCGTCGCCCCCCCCGATCCGATCGAGACCGAGGCCGAGCCGTGCGAGAAGTGCGGCCGCGCGATGGTCCTGAAGCGCGGCCGGTGGGGACCGTTCCTCGCCTGCTCGGGCTACCCCGAGTGCAAGAACACCCGGAAGATCAAGGTCGGAAAGGACGGGAAGGCCGAGGCGAAGCCCGACGTCCTCCTCGACGAGACCTGCCCCAAGTGCGGGTCGCGGATGGCGGTCAAGCACGGCCGTTTCGGGGAGTTCACCGCCTGCTCGAACTACCCGAAGTGCCGCTACATCAAGATGAAGGAGACGGGGGTCGGCTGCCCCGAATGCGGCAAGGGGAAGATCGTCGAGCGCAAGAGCAAGCGCGGGAAGACCTTCTTCGGTTGCGACCGCTACCCCGACTGCGGCTTCGTTCTCTGGAACCGCCCCGTCCCGAAGGCCTGTCCCGATTGCGGCGCGGCCTTTCTCGTCGAAAAGGTCACCAAGCGCGACGGCCGGCGCCTCCTCTGCGAAACGGAGGGGTGCGGGCACGCGGAGAACCCGGAGGAGGCGCAGGGCTGAGGCGGGGTTTCGGTGCCGAAACCCCCGCAGGCTTCCGCTCGCATCCCCCTCTGCGGAGGTCCGCGTACCATCGAGGACTGGGCGCGCGGCGGCATCCGGAGCCGATGACCGTCGGAAGGGTTCTACCCGCTTCCCGAGACGGTCTGCGCTGGGAGCCGGTCGCCGGGGTGGTCGTCTCCGGGCCTTTACCGGCTTTTCGGCACGCAAGACCGATCCGCCGTATCGGGAGGCGGATCGACGCCCACGTGCAAGCCGCGCACTCGGAACCGTCGCCGGTGGCGACGGCGGCTTCGTGCTCGCGCGATCGCCGGACACGGTGCGGTCCGTTGACGCTCGCCGGGGAGGAGATTCTCGACACCGGAGACGTCATCCCGGGACTGCGGATCAGGGTCGAGGATCGCCCACCTCGCGATGCGGGATCGGCCGTTTACCGCCGGGTCGGGAACGCCGGCCCGCCCCCGTGGGCTGGCCCGACGCGCTCGGCTGTGGGTCGGAATGCGGATCTCGGAGGCGTACCTCGACGCGGCCGACGACAAACGCCGCGCCGTCGGCGAGCGCCTGTCGTGGCAGAGCGCTGTGGCACGTGAAGGGGAATCGGAGCACACGACTTGCTTGGCCGGAATCGGTTCGGAATCCGCCCGCTTGGTTGCCCTTAAACATTTACCTTTCAATCATTTAAAACTTTTCTTCATATCACCGCTGAAATTGCGTCAAAATCGACGACATGGTGAAGAAGTACCCGAGAAGCCTCCAGATCCCCCAGACGAGCTTCTTTCTATTCGGGATGCGCGGCGTGGGAAAGACCACCTGGGCCAAGGAGCGCTTTCCCGAGGCCCGGTGCATCGACCTTTTGCGAGAGGATGTCTACCAGGGCCATCTCGTCGATCCGCGCCTCTTTCGACGGGCGCTTGCAGACGTTCCTGAAGGCGAGTGGGTCGTCGTCGACGAGATCCAGCGCCTTCCGTCGTTGTTGAACGAGGTCCACGCGCTCATCGAGGAGCGGCGCCTGCGCTTCGTTCTGTTGGGATCCAGCGCACGCAAGTTACGGCGGGCGGGGGTCAACCTCCTCGGGGGCCGGGCGCTTCATCGCACGATGCCGCCCCTCATGCCTTGGGAACTCGGCAACGACTTCTCCCTCGACGAGGTGCTGCGCTTCGGCAGCCTCCCGCTCATTTGGAACGCGCCCTCGAAGCAAGACCAGCTCGAAGCCTACGTGCAGCTCTATCTCAAGGAGGAGATCCAGGCGGAGGCGGTCGTTCGCAATCTGCCCGGATTCGCCCGCTTCCTGCCCGTCGCTTCGCTCTTCCACGCGCAAGTGATCAACGTCGAGGGCTTGGCCCGGGACGCGGGCGTTGCCCGCAGCACCGTGCAGGGCTACCTCGACATCCTCGAGGACACGCTTCTCGCGTTTCGCCTTCGCGCCTTCGAGGGGCGGCTCCGCGTCCGGCAACGGCGGCACCCCAAGCTCTACTGGCTCGACTCCGGCGTCGCTCGCGCGGCGCGCAAGCAGTTTCACCCCCCGTCTCATGAGGAGCGAGGCGCGCTCTTCGAGGGCTTCGTCGCCCAGGTTCTGCGCGCGCGCAACGCGGTCGGTGAGCCGCTCTACGACGAGATCTCGTATTGGGCCGTCGGCACGACCTCGCGCGAGGTCGATTTCCTCCTTCAGCGAGGGGATCGATTCCTCGCCATCGAGGCGAAGGCCGGACGCGCGCTCGACCCGAAGGCGTTCGCCGGCCTCGAGGCGATCGCGGAGCTCCCCGGCGTGGACAGGCGGATTCTCGTCTACGGCGGGGACCACGCCTTCAGGCACGAGAGCGGCGTCGAAGTTCAACCCTTGGACGTGTTCCTTCGCGAGATCGAACGAGGACCTTGGGCGCCGGATGTGAAGAGCTGAAGTTCCGCCTGGCCACGAAGACCGGCCCCTTCGGCCGACCTCCTCGTAGGGGGACACACGGGGCTCATCGCAATACCCCTCTTGCCGCGGCCGCGCTGCGGTTCGAAACGCGCGAGTCCTTTGCGGAGGGGCGACAGGAAACACAAGCCGGCTTTCCAGGTCCCTGGTCCCGGTTCGGGTGCGATGGAAACCCCAGCCCCCAGGGACCCCTTCGACGGGTGATTTCCGTCTTATACAGGCCGATTACAGACTCGGCGAGGGCATTGAGGTACGAATCGCCGACGCTGCCGACCGAGGGCTCTATGCCGGCCTCGGCCAATCTTTCGGTGCAACGAATCGACAGGTACCGGCGGCCGCGGTCGCTGAGGTGCACGACCCCTTCGGTGTCCGTGCGAGACGAGATTGCCTGTTCCAAAGCGTCCAGGGCGAGATCCGTCCGCGGAGAACTCGACGCTCGCCAGCCGACGATCGTCCTCGAGAAGACATCGACGATGAAGACCGCGCACACGAAGCCGCGCCACGTCGCAACGTAGGTCAGTTCGGCCACCCACTCCATACCCCCTTGATCTCTTGCCGAAGACGTTCGTCCGGTTTCGCGCGAGCCGGAAGCAAGTCGCGATTCCTGCGGCGGGCCTCGTGCTCGTGAAACGTCGACGGGGCGATCGGCAGCACGCCGCAGAGCGACCCGACCCCGTACATGTCCCGATTCGTCTCGATGACATCCGCCATCGGTTGGGTCGGCAGTCGAGCTCCGCCTGCGCGAAAAGCGACCCAGCCCTCCCCAGGATCTCGTTCGTGCGCCTCTGCTCACGATTCTCCCGCTCGAGATCCCTCAGGCGCTGTCGCTGCTCGGTCGTCAGGCCCGATCGCTTCCCGCCGTCCCGCTCGGCCTGCCGCACCCACATCCGGAGCGTCTCCGAAGTGCAGCCGAACTTCTCCGCGATGGACTCGATCGCCGCCCACTGCGAGTCATGCTCGCCCTGGTGCTCGAAGACCATCCGGACCGCCCGCTCTCGTACCTCTGGTGCGTACCTGCTTGGTCTTCCCATGGACCCCATCCTCTCAAATAATGGGGTCTCCGGAAAACCCGGGGCGGTTCAGTTCACACCACCGGTGTAGACTCCCTCGCGCGCAGGGCCATATCCGGTTCTCCAACGTCCTCGTGAACCGGCCGCGCGGAAGCGTCGACGCCTCGAAGGGGATCGAGGGATGGGCAGGCCCGTCGGCCGCGATCGGGGGGTTCCCGCGCGAAATCGGCGGCTACGCGGAGAAAGGCATCGCACGATGAGCTCCTGGGTCGGCAGATCCATCGCACACTACCGGGTGACCGCTCGGATCGGGGTGGGCGGCATGGGTGAGGTCTACCGCGCCAGCGACTCGCGTCTCGGCCGCGACGTCGCCATCAAGGTCCTGCCGCCCGAGTTCGCGCAGGACCCGGAGCGCATGGCGCGCTTCGAGCGCGAGGCGAAGCTGCTCGCCTCTCTGTCGCACGCCGGAATCGCGGGCATCTACGGTCTCGAAGAGACGGACGGCACGTGCGCGCTGGTGATGGAACTGGTGGAAGGCCCGACGCTCGAGGAGCGCATCGCCCGCGGGGCGATGCCGCCCGAGGAGGCCTGTCCGGTCGCGAAACAGATCGCCGACGCGCTGGAGTGCGCTCACGAACGGGGCATCATCCACCGCGACCTCAAGCCCGCGAACGTCAAGGTGACGCCCGGTGCGGGCGTCAAAGTGCTCGACTTCGGCCTGGCCAAGGCGCTCCTGGGCGACCCATCCGCTCCGGGCGCGGACCCCTCGAGGTCGCCCACGATCACCGCCGCCTCCACGCAGTCGGGAGTCATCCTGGGCACCGCGGCCTACATGTCCCCCGAGCAGGCGAAGGGACGTGCCGTGGACCGCCGCGCGGACATCTGGGCTTTCGGCGCCGTACTCTTCGAGATGCTCAGCGGGCGGCAGGCCTTCGCGGGCGAGACCGTCTCCGAAACGCTCGCCTCCGTCATGAAGGACGAGCCGGACTGGAGCGCACTGCCTTCGTCCACACCCGCGCGCGTGCGCGACCTCCTGCGCCGTTGCCTCGTCAAGGATCCGAGGCAGCGCCTGCGCGACATCGGCGACGCGCGCATCCGCCTCGAGGAAGAGATCGCGGGGGTCCCCGACGCGTCCGCCGCGCCGGGAGCAGGCGCCCCGTCCGCTCCGATGAAGCGGCGCGGCCTGCCCGTGCTGCCGGCGGCGCTCGTTTCGCTCGCGGCGGTCGCAATCGGCCTGTTCGCGGGAATCTCCCTGCGCGCGCCCACGGAGCCGCCGCTCTACCAGGCGACGCTCGTGTTCCCGGAGGGGATGGCTCTCGACCGCCAGAACGTTTCTCTCGCCATTTCACCCGACGGGACTTCGCTCGCCGTCGCGGCGGCTGCTGCGGGCGAGTCGCCGCGGATCTGGGTGCGCCGCTTCGACCGCCCGGAAGCCGTTCCGATCGAGGGCACGGACGGGGCCACCTACCCGTTCTGGTCCCCCGACGGGCGCGACATCGGCTTCTTCGCCGACCGCAAGTTGAAGCGCGTACCCGCGACCGGCGGCGTGGTGCAGACGCTGTGCGACGCGGCCGACGGCCGCGGCGCGTCGTGGGGAAGCCTCGGCACGATCGCCTTCTCGCCGGGCCCCTTGGACGGACTCCACATCGTTCCCGCCGGCGGCGGGGTTCCGCAGCCGGTCACCGAGCTCGATTCTTCGGGGATGACGCACCGTCTGCCTTCCTTCCTGCCCGACGGCGAGCGCGTCCTGTTCGTGGTGGGCTCGTCGACCCTGGCCCAGCCCGTGCTGGAGTGCCTGGACCTGAAGTCGAAGAAACGCACGCGCGTCATGCCCACCTGGTCCGGCGTGCGCTACCTCGAGCCCGGCCACCTCGCGTTCATGCTCGACGAGAACGTCTTCGTCCAGCGCTTCGACGAGAGGACCCTTGCCGTGTCGGGCGATCCCGTCCCGGTGGCGCAGGCGGTGCAACTGAACCGATACCGCTACGCCGCCTCCTTCGACGCGAGTTCTCACGGACCGTTGGTATACGCAACCGACCTGGCGACCGAGCGTTCGCAGCCGACCTGGTTCGACCTGGACGGGCGCGAGCTGGGTCCGCTCGGCGAGCCCGCGCCGATCATCCAAGCGGCGCTGTCGCCGGAGGGGACTCGGCTGCTGACCTCCGAACTCACGGACCGTTACGACCTCTGGATGTGGGACCTGAAAACGGGCGTGCGTACGCGTTTCACCTTCGGACCGGATCCCAGCTCGTTTCCGCTCTGGTCCCGGGACGGAAACGAGGTGTATTCCGGCGACGGTGCCGGCAGGATCTGGGTGCGCCGGTCCGACGGCGCTTCGGCGCCGCGCGAACTCACGGACTTCCGCAACCGTTCGGCGTGGCCCGTGGCGATCGCACCCGGAGGCGAGGACCTCGTGTTCAGCGTGCAGGACCCGGTCACCGGCATCGACCTGCGCACGGTGCCGCGCGACGGCGGCGGGGAGCCGCGCGATCTGCTGGTGGCGCCCGGCAACCAGGACTTCCCGAGGTTCTCGCCCGACGGGCGCTGGATGATGTTCACGAGCGACGAGTCGGGGCGCAACGAGGTGGTCGTCGTGCCTTACCCATCCCTGTCGGGGCGCTGGCAGATCTCGTCGAAGGGTGGTGGACCGTCCGAGTGGCTGCCGGACGGAAGCGGCGTCCTCTACTCGACACCGGACGGACGCCTGCTGCACGTCGCGCTCGACACCCGCGGAGACGGGATCGTCGTGGGCGCGGAAAGGCCGCTCTTCGGCGGCAAGCCGCTGCCGGGTCCGTGGCTGATCGCCCCGGACGGCCGGCGCCTGCTCGTCGCGGTCCCCGTGGGGAGGAACTCGACGCTCGCCCTCAACTTCGTCAGCGACTGGCGCTCGCTGATCGCCGCGCGTGACGTCGACTAGCTACTCCGGAAGTTTGCCACGGCGGAACGGCGAAACGCCCCCACGATCGAACGAATTCGCGTATATGGACGATCGTTTTCCACGCGCAACTCGGCCCGACGAAACGGATGGCGATCGGGCCCTTGGCCCAGGGAAGAATCCCACCGGGGGTAGGAGATCGATTGAGCGCATGGGAACGGCCCGCGCCGTCGCAACGGACATCGCGGGTCTGACGGTGTTGTGCTTCTCCCAGGTTGCCGCCGTCGCCGAAGACCCACGGACCAACCACGCGGTCGTCGTCAAGAAGATGGAGTCGAGCCCAACGGCCTTCGAGACGAGCGTGGCGTCCCTCGAGGCGCTCGAGGAAGCCGGCGTGAGCGACGCGGTGATCGGGGAGATGATGTCGGCCGTTGAGGCACAGCCCCACGCCGCGGCGCCCGCGTCGGCCGCCGCGAACGAGGATTCGGGGCGTCCCGCATGGTCCCCGAAAGAGGCCGGCGTTCCCTTCGACCGCGCCGGTTCGGACAACGCGCCGACGCTCTAGAGGATCGAGCCGACATCCTACGACGTGGAGCAGGGCAGTGGCATGTCGACGGCCTGGTCCAGCGGCGCCAAGGCGAAGACCCGCGTTCGGCTGGCCGGCGACGCGTCCTCGACGGAAGTGCCAGGTCCCGAGCCGACGTTTTCCTTCGGTCTGGGTGGGGCGTCACCGGAGCAGGCGGAGCAGCCGGGCGGGAACGACCCGATGTCGCGGGCGATGGTCACGGTGAGCAAGATGCGGGGGAGCCAGGAGGCCGCGAGCCCGAGAGGCAGCGGCCCGAGTCGGGAGTGATGGGGGATGGGACCGTCTCTCCGACGGTCACCTTCGCGGCGACGTGCGGCGCGATTTCGAGACCCCCACAACGCCTCCACGAAGGCTCGTGTGTCGTATCCCTTTTCGGCCCCAAGGCACGCAGCCGCCTTTACACGGACAGGACGAGCAGAGAGAGCACCAGCAAGGACAGAGCAGGCAACGAGCGCTTCAGCGGATCCTTCACCTTCACATGCATCGCGATGGCACCGAGCATCAAGATCGCCATCCCCATGGCCGCAGGCTTCGTGAAAACCGGGAACCAGATGCCTGCAATCAGACAGGTGGCGAAGAGGAGTTTCAAAAAACCGACCACCCCCACCATCCACCCGGGAAGGCCGTAAACGGCAAACTCTTCCTTCATATTCTTCGCCTCGCCACCTCGCCAGCCGGTTGCTTTCCCGAAGCGGAGCAGCCAAACGTTGTAGATACTCAGACCGATGATGATCTGAATGACGATCCCCACGGATTTCATGGTTGGTCTCCCGCGCCCCGCGTCTCGGATCGGGTGCTGTGTCCACTCAGATCCCGCCCCCAACCCTGTCGCCGGGCCGATTCTCCTCCCGGTGCCCGGGTCCGTTCAAGCTCTTCGTGACCGGGCGGCGGCAATGAACCGGTTCCGCTGGGGGGGCGCGGGCACACCGATCCCCCGCGGCCCACGCCGGTGGTCTGCCCGTGCAACCAGGCGCTGGAGAGTTCGGCGAGGCCGCGTGGCCAGTCCACACCTGCGAACGTCGTGAAAGAAGATCGCGTTCGATGCAGGAGCCGCCGAGGTTCGAACCCCGATCGACAGGGCAGCGACCACCGAGAACGACAGAGCCCCGGAACGCTCGCGTGCACGACCACGTCGCAGGCAAGCCCCAAGCCGAGTCCGAGACGGAATCCTCCTGGGGCTTCCGTTCGCGCGGCGCGCCCTCCTTCTCCCGGAAGGTCTCGTCGAGTTTTTCGATGCGACACGGGTAGCCGATCTCGATCGCGGCGATCGGGTCGGTGCCTTCCGGGACCCCGAAGACCTCCCAGACTCGCTCCACCGAGAACCCGGCTATCGGATGGACCGCGATCCCCATCGACCGCGTCTGGAGCGCGAGATGGGCCGTCGCTTGACCGAGATCGTGCGAAGCCCGGCGGTTCGGCTTGCCGTTCCGCTCGAAGCGCCCCCTGGCGCATCGGAATACGAACGGATAAGGAATTCGAACTGCGTTCTCGGGCCCTGCGTCCGAGATCGGGCTTTGGAAACCGCCGCTCCCGCCCGCACACCTGTCGCCGGGTCGATCCTCCTCCCGTGCCCCGAACATCGCGGCTGGAACAGAGGGACCCGCGGGGCCGACGGCCAGTCCGATCGTCGGTTTCGGCTCGACGCGGTTCTCCGCCTCAGGATGCGTTCCCGGCCTGCGGAGACCACATGGATGGCTTCATTGCGATGTTCGTGTCCGGGTGGCACCCGCGAATCGCGGGATCGTAAGCGGCGGAATCGGCTCACGAATCGGAGCGTGCTCCCGGGGAGGGACTTGATGCGAAGAGGAATGGTGATTCGGCTCGGCATGCTGCTTTTCGCAACGGCGGTCGTCTTGCCGGGAGTCTCGCCTCCGGCGGGCGCCCAGGAAGCCCAGCTCGGCGCGAGCTACCTGAGCTCCAGAGGGGAGTTCGACGCCTCGGTCGAGTCGTTCGACCCGGACGACAGCGGCTGGAAGCGGTTCGGGGGATTCAACTTCAACAAGCACCGCGGCATGGAGCTCGCGTTCTACGACCTCGGCAACCTGGAGGTTTCTGGAACATCCGGCACCTCGAGCGCCGACGTCTCGGTCTGCGACCTCGCCTTCCGGGGCATCCTCCCGGTCGACGAGCGGTTCGAGATCGCCGCGAAGCTCGGGTTCGCGAACGTCAGCGTCGATTCGAGCCTGACCGGCCCCATCGGCACGACGCCCACCGAGGCGAGTGACTGGGGGTTCGCCTACGGTCTGGGTCTCGCCTTCAAGCTCGGGAATAGCTTCGGACTCCGCGCGGAGTGGGAAGCGTGGGACGTTGCAGACTCGCTCGAGGCGTATTCGCTCGGCGCGTACTGGCGCTTCGGGCAGAGGTAGCGCGCTTCACGGTCTTCGCGTCGGCGGCGCGACCGGTCCGGACGGGACCACACAGGGTCCCGTCCGCATCGTCGATTCAGAGTAGACTCGCCGCGGCGGTTGCGAAGGACTGGCGAGGCGTAAGGAGGCCGGGTGGCCGAGATCAGGAAGACCAAGTTGGGCGGTTCCGGAGGAGAAGTCGCTGCGCCCGTCGTGCGCTCCGCGTGGACCTTCAGGGGGCGGTACGCCGCGGGGAAGGCCCAGCGGGGATCTGCCCGCGCGACGCTCACGCCGTCTGGAAAGTCCCCGCGGGCCGTCCGGGTGCGGCCGACACCGTTCTGACGGCGGAGAAGGGGCGCGTGCCCGACCTCCTCCCCCTCCGCCACGGGCGGATGGTTCGCTCCCCCATCACGTTCTATCGAGGTTCGGCCCTCGCGATGGCGCAGGATCTCGCCTCGACGCCGATTTCGGGGATCCGAGTCCAGTGCTGCGGGGACGCTCACCTGAGCAACTTCGGCGGATTCGCGACCTCGGAGCGGAGGATCGTCTTCTCCATCAACGACCTCGACGAGACGTTGCCGGCCCCGTGGGAGTGGAACGTCAAGCGTCTTGCCGCGAGCTTCGTCGTCGCCTTCCGGGACAGGGGGCTCGGAGCGGCCGTCTGCAGGGACTTGGTCATGACCCGCGTACGTTCCTACCGCGAGTCGATGGCCGAGTTCGCCCAGATGAAAACGCTGGAGCTGTGGTACCGGGCGCTGGGAGCGGACGAGCTCATGGCGGGCCTGCCTTCCGAGCAGCGCAAGCGAGGCATGAAGCGCATCGAGAAGGAACAAGCGAAGAGCCGCGGCGAGGAGATGTTCCCGAAGTTCGTCGAGCATAAGGCCGACATTCCCGTGATCAAGGATCAGCTTCCCACCATCTTCCACGCCGAGGGACATCGCCCGGGCGAGGTCCAGAAGGCCGTACGGGACGCTTTCGCCGGTTACCGCAGCACGCGGTCGTCCTCCCACCAGGCTCTGCTCGACCGCTACGCGCTCCGGGACGTCGCCATCAAGGTTGTCGGCGTCGGGAGCGTCGGAACCCTTTGCTGGGTCTTCCTCCTGACGGCCGGCGAGGACGACCCGTTGTTCCTACAGGTCAAGGAAGCGCGCACGTCGGTGCTGGAGCCTTACGCCGGCGCCAGCGTTTTCGCCAATCACGGCGAGCGCGTCGTGCACGGCTACAGGCTCATGCAGCCCGCCAGCGACATTTTCCTCGGCTGGAGCCGGGGGCCGAAGCGCGACTTCTTCTTCCGCCAGCTGCGGGACATGAAGCTGAGCATCATGGTGGAGACCTTCGGCCAGGCCGTAATGAAGATCTATGCGGGATGGTGCGGACGCGCCCTCGCCCTTTCCCACGCCCGGTCAGGGAACTCCGTGATGCTCACCGGGTACATGGGCAAGAGCAACGCCTTCGACACGGCCATCGCGGAGTTCGCGAAGGCTTACGCCGACCGGAACGAGAGCGACCACGCAGCCCTCGAGCGAGCGGTACGCACGGGAAAAGTGAAGGCGGTCGTCGAACCGGAGCCGTGAGACGACCGATTCGCGGCCTACCCCCGCGCGCTGCCCGCCTTCCATCGCAGGGTTTTCGACGGCAGTTCGCCGAAACAGGTCCGGTAGGCGCGGGAAAACTCCCCGAAGTGCCAGAAGCCCTGGTTGAGCGCTTCGGCCGAAACTGTGGTCGACGTCGGAGTCGCCGCCCGCAGCGCCTTGCGCACCCGATGGAGCCTGACCCGGGTCAGGTATGCCGTCGGCGTCATTCCGGTGATCGCTTTGAACGCGTACTCCAGGGAGCGCTCGCTCACCCCCGCGGCCCGGCAGAGATCGCTCACGTACAGACGATCGCCGGCCGCGGCCATCGCGTAATCTTCGACGATCTTGACGATGTGGTTCTGTGCCACGCGCCTGAGGTCTCGTCGGGGGGGGTGGTCGTCTGCCGCCGCGCCGAGCATCGCCAGCAGGGTGTCCAGGAGCTCCGCCTGAGCCGCGACGCGCGTTTCCCTCCAATCGTTGAACAACGCCGGCCGCCGGGCTGCGGTGTCGACCAGGCGCTTTCCCCACGCGAAGAAGCGTTGCACGGAAGCGGGGTCCCGATGAAGGACCTCCACCCCACGCGGGAGGCGAAAGGCGTCCACCTGCCGCCGACCGCGGAGGTGAGCCTCGATCTCGTCGGGCTGGAGAAGGGCCCCAACGCTCTCGAATCCAGCCTCGGCGACGATGACGGCCTCGGTACCGGGCTCGACCGCAAGCATCGTGTCGGGTCGAACGGGTATACCGTTCCATAGGCCCTTCGCGTGCGGGCCACACACGGAGAACGCCACCAGATTCCGGTTGACCGACGTTCGCGCGCGAACGCGAAGGTTCGTCCGATGGAACACGACCACGCCGCCCTCGAGGCGAACGGTGACGCGCTTCGCCCGCAGGCGCTGCGGTTCCAGACTCACCAGGTCCTGCTCGAGGACCTCGACGATCTCGGGGACCGCCGTGGGGTCGGTAATCTCGACGACCGTAACCGCGGGTGGCGATCCGGTTTGTGGCGCTGAAGGGCGGTTGGCCGGCGTCATGGGGTGTTGCGGAATTCCGATAGACCGTTTCGCCCGCACAGGTCCAGAATGCGGTTCGACGTGCTGCCGCCCGCGGACGTTGGGAAACGAGTATGGGTGCGCATGCCTGGGCCCGATTGTACCCGTAGTCGCGTCGGGCGAGGGAGTGGACCATGAAGATCCCGCCACGGGGCTCGAAACGCGCCACGCTCGGGGACAATGGAAGGGCCGGCCGTTCGCCGAGAAGGCTCGGACTCGTCGTCGCGGCGTTTGCCGCCTTCACTCTCGCTTCCGCGGACGATCCCCCGCGCCGGCCGAACATCGTCGTGATCCTCGGCGACGACATGGGCTTCTCCGACATGGGCTCGTTCGGCAGCGAGATCAGGACGCCGAACCTCGACTCCCTGGCCGGGGAGGGCGTGCGCTTCACGAACTTCTACACGCACGCGAGCTGCTCCCCCACCCGGTCGATGCTCCTCTCGGGCGTGGACACGCACCTCAACGGCCTCGGCAACATGAGCGAGTTTACGGCGCCGAACCAGATGGGCCTGGACGGCTACGAGGGCGAGCTCAACGACCGCGTCGCCACGCTGCCGCAGCTCCTGAAGGACGCCGGCTACCACACCTACATGGTCGGCAAGTGGCACCTGGGGAAGGAGCCGACCCAGATCCCGGCCGCGCGCGGCTTCGAGCGCGACTTCACGCTGCTCGACGGGATGGGCAGCTACTGGGACGACTGGAACTTCTCGGCCCTGACCCCCAAGTCGCTCTACACCGAGGATGGGCGCTACCTGAAGAGCCTGCCGAAGAACTTCTACGCGACGACGACCTACACCGACAAGCTGATCTCCTACATCGACGCCAACCGCGGCGACGGCAAGCCGTTCTTCGCCTTCGTCTCCCACCAGGCGCCGCACGAGCCGTACCACCTGCCCAAGGAGTGGCGTGATCGCCACGTCGGCGAGTACGACAAGGGCTGGGATGCCGTGCGGCAGGAGCGGCTGCAGCGGCAGATCGAGCTCGGCATCATGCCCCCGGGCACGCAGCTCGCGGAGCGGATGTGGTTCCTGCCGGATCCGAGTCTGCTGGCCGCCGCGCCTCGCGCGCAACTCGGGAAGAAGATGGAGATCTACGCCGGCCTGGTCGAGAACCTCGACTTCCACGTCGGCAGGCTCATCGACCACTTGAAGCAGATCGGCGAGTACGAGAACACGATTTTCATCGTCTTCGGCGACAACGGCGCCGAGGGCAACGACCTCTTCGAGCTGATCGCCGGCTCGCCCGGCTCGCGCGAGTTCCTCTTCGCCGCCATGCACTGGTCGCAGACGCATCCCATGGCCTGGGGCGATCCGGGCTCCTGGCTCGCCTACGGGCCGGGGTGGGCGCAGGTGTCGATGACGCCGTTCTCCCAGTACAAGGCGCTCATGGCGGAGGGCGGCATCCGTAACGCGCTCATCGTCAGCGGCCCGATCGTCCAGCGCCCCAAGGGCAGCATCCACCAGCAGGGGCTCATGCACGTGGCCGACATCATGCCGACGCTGCTCGAGGTGGCCGGTACGAGCTACCCGGCGACCTACAAGGGGAAGGAGCTGCCTCCGGCGCTGGGCAAGTCCTGGGTGCCCGTCCTCGAGGGCCGGGCCGAGTCGCCGCGCACGGATCAAGACGTCCTCGCCTGGGAGGTCTTCGGCAACCGCGCCGTGCGCCAGGGCAACTGGAAGCTGCGCTGGCAGATCCGGCCTTTCGGCACGGGGGAGTGGGAGCTCTTCGACCTCGCGGCGGATCCCGCCGAGCTGAAGGACCTCGCTGCCGAGCGCCCCGACAAGGTGCAGGAGATGGTCGCGCTCTGGGACGACTACGCCAGGCAGAACAACGTGATCCTGCCGAACCGAAATGTCTTCGAGAGCCTCGAGAAGGCCCTCCCCCAGCGCGTGCCGGTCCAGGCCGGATACCCGCCGGCCAACCTGAAGAAGCAATTCGTGCCGCCGGCGGACATGCTCGCGGACCCGAAGAAGTGAAGGAGCCGATGTAATGAACGACGAGAGCAGATCGAGGAGACGGGCCGCGCGGCCGTGGCTGGCCGCGGCGTCCGTGCTCGCGGCGGGCGCGCTCTGCACGTCGCCGGTATCGGCCCAGGTGCCCGCCCGCTTCTACTGGAAGAATCTGTCGGGCGTGAATGCCGTGCCGCTGATCTACAACTCGATGAGCGGCAACACGAACCCGTTCGACCCGTCCCAACTGGTGTCGCCAGGGTCCGACATCGAGGCGAGCCTAGCCATCGCCGGCTACGGGCGCACCTTCACCCTCTTCGACCGCGCGGCGATGATCGCCGTCCTGCTGCCGATGGGGAACCTCTCGGGCGAGGTCACTGCTGCGGGCCAGACCGTTGCCCAGACGGCGCGCGGTTTCGGCGATCCGACCTTCGAGTTCGACATCAACCTGATCGGGCCGAAGGCGCAGTCGAATCTGGCGGACCCGCTCCGCTACCAGCCGGGCTTCTCGCTCGACCTGATCGTCGACCTGGCGGTACCGATCGGCGAGTACGACGACAGCCGCGCGCTGAACCTCAGCCAGAACCGCTGGTACGGACGAGTGGGCGCGCCGATCATCTGGCAGCTCGGAGCCTGGGTGCCGAGCCGGCGCACGACCCTGGAATTCCTGCCCGCCGTCTGGCTCTTCGGGACGAACGACGACTACGTCGGCCAGACCCTCGAGACCGACCCGATCTTCCAGCTCGACGCCCACCTGACGCGCGACTTCACTCAGCACCTCTGGGGGTCTCTGGATGGCTCCTGGTACCAGGGAGGCAAGGCCACCCTCGACGGCGTCGAAGGCGAGGCGCTCGACAACCTCGCTTTCGGGCTCACCTTCGGCTACCAGATCAACGACGACCTCGCCCTCACCGTCGGCTACAAGTCGACCGTCGCCGACGGCGCGCCCGGGGACCTCCAGCTCGACGGCTTCATGGTCTCGCTCGTCACCGGATGGCACTCGATCATCGAAGGCGCGCGGCGGTTGCACAAAGAATAGAAGAACGCCGGGCGATACGGCAGGCTGCCCCGGAGGGGAGGTCTTTCCATGAAACGGACCCGTGTTCCCCACCGTGGCTTTGCCCTGGCCCATCTTCCGGGGCGCGCCTCCGCGAAGTCGGCGCTCCTTCTAGGGGCGGTGACGGTGCTCACCGGCTGCACCCACATCGGCCCCAAGACGATACCCGTGGACCGCTTCGACTACAGCACGGCGGTCGCCGACTCCTGGAAGCAGCAGACGCTCCTGAACGTCGTCAAGATGCGTTACATGGACGTTCCGGTGTTCGTCGACGTGGCGTCCATCGTCAGCGGTTACTCGCTGCAGACAGGCGTGAGCATCGGCGGTACCCTTTCCTCGAGCGAGTCGGTGCAGGGCGATTTCGGGGCGCTGGGCGGGCAGGCGATCTATATCGACCGGCCCACGATCACCTACGTGCCCCTGACCGGCGAAACGTTCCTGAAGGGGCTCCTGGCCCCGATCGACCCCAAGAACATCTTCTTCATGATGCAATCGGGTTACGCGGCCGACTTTCTCCTGGCTCTGACCGTCGAGTCGCTCAACGGCGTCCGCAATCGGTCGGTGGGGGGCGGCGTGATCCGGGAGGCGGACCCGGATTTCGCGCGCGTGCTGCAACTCCTGCGCGAGGTGCAGGCCGCCGGAGCGGTCGGAATGCGGGTCGAGGAGGACAAGGCGAAGGGTTCGACCGCAGTCCTGTTCTTCCGGCGCGACGACGTGTCCGCCGAAGTCGCGGAGAAGGCCGCAGAGGTCCGGCGGCTGCTTGGGCTTCCCGTCGATCAGCAACGGTTCAACCTCGTCTACTCACCGGCACGCGGAGGGGTGGGCGAGCTGGCCGTCAGCAGCCGCTCGATGCTCCAGATCCTCGGGGCCTTTTCGACCTACATGGACGTGCCGGAGGAGCACCTGAAGGACCACAGCGCCGTGCCTGCCTTCGAGCACGCCGCCCCGGGGGCGGAGCAGCAAAGGGCGCGCATTCGCAGCGGCAAGGACAAACCCGCAACCTCGTTCGCGGCCGTGAACTACCGCGGTTACTGGTACTGGATCGACGAAGGCGACCTGCTGACGAAGCGGGCGCTGACTGCGATCATCTACTTCTTCACGCTCGCGGAGACCGGGGGGAACGAGAAGTTGCCCCTGGTCACCATTCCGGCGCAATGACGGTGGCATTCGAGCCCGTCCCACTCTCAAGGAAGGGGATTCCGATGTCGGGTCGCTTCATGAGTCTCATTGCCTCGCTCTCGTTCTGTCTCGTGAATCCCGCGGTCGCACAACAGCCCCCGGACTCCGGCGCCGAGAAGAAGGACCACGCGACCGCGGTGAAGGAATCGCTGAAGAGGAGCCTGGTCGCGCTTCGACAGTACCAGTGGATCGAGACCACCGTGGTCTCGATGAAGGGCGAGGAGAAGTCGCGCGCCCAGAACAGCTGTTACTACGGCGCCGACGGAAAGCTCCAAAAGGTCCCGGTCGCCCCCCCCGCCCAGGCCGAAAAGAAGAAGAGAGGCATTCGCGGAAAGATCGCGCAGAACAAGAAGGAAGAGATCTCCGGCGCCACGAAGGAGGCGATCGACCTCGTCAAGCAGTACGTCCCCCCCGATCCGGCGAAGATCGAGGCGGCGAAGGCGGCGGGAAGACTTTCCATCGTACCGCCGGACGCGCAGGGGAACGTGCAGATCGTCATCAAGGACTACCTGAAGCCCGGAGACTCGCTCACGCTGGCGGCGAACGCCGCAACGGACCGGATCGGCGCCGTGACGGTGGCCACCTTCACCGACAAGGAGAAGGACGCGGTCGGCCTGAAGGTCGCCTTCGGCGCCTTCACGGACGGTACGGTCTTCCCGGCGAAGATCCAGCTGGACGTGGCGTCGCAGGATCTGGCAATCGCCATCGAGAACTCCGGGTACAAGAAGGCCGGCAGCTGACGGAGGAGAAGGCGGAGCTGGAGAAGGCCGCCGCGGAAGTCGAGTTCGACACGACCTTGCGGCTGGGAGAGATCGAACCCGTCGAGCGAAGACGCGTCCAGCGGATACATGGCCGAGGTAGGGAAGGAATAGGATTGCCGAGGGAAGGAGCGAACATGAGAGCAAGCGTGCGTGGCGTATTGACGGCGGCAATGGTTGCGGGGATGACCCTGTCGATCAACGCCCAGCAACCGGAAACGACCGAGACCGAAAAGGCGGCGGAACTGGCAAAGAAGCTCGCCAATCCGGTCGCGGCTTTGATCAGCGTGCCGTTGCAATACAACTACGTCACGAATTATGGTGTCGACGACGACGGGACGAGGCAGTACATCAACATCCAGCCCGTGATCCCGTTTTCAATCAGCGATGACTGGAATGTGATCTCGCGAACGATCCTGCCCCTGGTCGACCAGCGGGATCTTCCGACCGGAGAGGACGAGTCCGGGTTGGGCGACACCTTGCAGAGCCTGTTCTTCTCACCCAAGAAGCCAACCCGCCAGGGGATCATCTGGGGAGCCGGGCCGGTGCTCCTGATTCCGACCGCCACGGACGAGTTCCTGGGCGGCAAGAAGTGGGGCGCGGGCCCGACGGCGGTGGCGCTGAAACAGAACGGCCCGTGGACGCTCGGCTTCCTCGGCCTCCACATCTGGTCTTTCGCGGGGGACGACGACCGGGCCGACGTCAGCGTGAGCAACGCGCAGCCGTTCGTCAGCTACGTGACGAAGACCAAGACCACCTTCTCCATCGTGTCCGAATCGAGTTACGACTGGAACGACGACTCGTGGTCGATCCCGATCACTTCGGCAGTCGGACAGCTCTTCAAGATCGGCTCCCAGATCATGCAGCTGACGGTGGGCGCGACGTACTGGGTCGAAACGCCTGAAAGCGGTCCGGAGGGGTGGGCCGCACGCGTGCAACTGACCTTGCTGTTCCCCAGGTGACCCGCGCGGGGGTCAGGGCCGGGGCTTCCCCGCCGTCAGCGTGCCGAGCAGCGCCTGAGCGTCTCCGTACCCCGGGTGCTTCGCCACGAGCGCCTCGAGCGTCCGGATCGCCTCGTCCGTCGCTCCGTTCCGATCGAGGTAGAAAGCGAGCGTGTACGCGTAGCCCGGGTTCTGCGGAGCGAGCTCGGCCGCCTTTCGGCACCAGCCCACCGCCTCGCCGAGACGGTCCTCCGCGGTGAGAACGCATAGGTTGTAGGCGGCCTGGGCAAGCTGCGGGTCCGACTTCAGGGCCCGCCTCAGGTAGTCCTCCGCCTGCGTCCGATCGTTCCTTTCGGCCTTGAGAAGGCCCATGTTCAGGTTCGCCGCCGCGTCGTCGGGGGCGAGTTCGAGCGCACGCTGCAGCGATCGCTCCGCCTTGTCGAGGTCTCCCATCCGAGAATGGGCGATCGACAGGTTCACCATCGCCACGACCGCCCGCGGCTCGAGGGCGAGCGCGGCTTCGAACGACGCGCCGGCCTCACGAGGTTCGCCGAGGCTGAGGCGGTAGTTGCCCAAGTTGTAGTGCGAGGTCCATTGGTCGGGACGCGCCATGACGAAGGCGAGGTACTCCCGGTTCGCCGTCTCGAAGCTCTGCCTCGCCTTTCCGGACAGCCGCTCCACCGGGTAACCCGCGAGAGAAGCGGCGGCGCGCGCCCGGACGAGCCGGTACGGATCGCCGGTGGCGTCCAGCAGGGCCTGCACTCCCTCCGGCGTGATTCGGAGGCCGAGCCCTTCCGCCGCGGCGCTCCGAACGAGGGGCGAAGGATCCTTCATCGACGCGAGCAGAGCGGGGGCGACCCTTTCGTCCGCCGATGCCCTCAGCAGACGGATCAGGGAGGTCGCGACGACCTCGTCCCGATCCTCGTCCCGAAGGTAGGCGAGCATCTCCGGCAGCTTCGCCCACTCGCGTTTCCGGGCGGATGCGACGAGGGAGGCTCGCGCGAGCACCGGCGCCTGGTAGTCCCGCGCGTGCCACCGTCGCACGACCCCGTCGGCCCACGCGGCGTCCGTGTCCGCGTGGCAGAGATTGCACGCGTTCGGCGACCCGAACGCGATCGTGGCCGCAGGCGCCGGCGGGAGCATCGAGTGGTCGCTCCGGGTCATCCGGGCGAAGCTGGTCTTCGGCATGTGGCACGCGACGCACAGGCCGGCGGCGCCCTCGGGCCGGTGGTGCGTGTGGGCACGCGGGTCGTTCACCTTGTCCTGGTGACAGGGGGCGCAGGCGTCGTTGGAATTTGCCTCCCGGAACCGGTAGCGGCCGCTCGACGTGTGGCAGTGGAGGCACTCGAGTTCGCCCGACTTGACGCAGGGGCTCATGCTCCACGAGGTTTGAGTGTAGTTCTCCCCGAGGTCGCGGCCGTCCGGGTAGTAGTCGGAGTCCTCGAGGGTCGCGAGGTCGAAGTGGTCGTAGAAGCGCTCCCCCGGCGGGTACGAAACGGTCAGCGCGCTGCCCTTGAAGTGGCAACTGGCGCACAGATCGTTCCGTTGCCGGAGCGTCATGGTCCGGGTGCGGATGATCCGCGGTTCCGACAGCGGCGAGCCCCTCGGTGCCGCCTTGGCGATCTTGTTGTGCTCCACCGCGGAGCCGTGGCAGGTCTCGCAGTTGATCCCCGGTTCGGTCCACGTCGTGCGGTACGTGCGCGTCTCCGGCTCGTAGTGGGTCGACAGCTGACTGACGTGACAGCCGTAGCACGAGGTGTTGAAGGTGTAGGCCGAGTCCTTCCAATCGACGGCTTGGCTCCGTTCCCCGCTCGGGAAGTGCCGCACGCCGCTTCCGGCCGTGTCGAACCACTCCTTCTTGCGGACGTCGTAGGCCACAGGAAGGGTCTGAAGACGGCCCTTTTCGAGGGTGGTCAGAAAGTAGAAGACGTTCTTGCCGCCGAGCGCGTGCACGATCGGATAATTCTTCGACCCGTCCGCGCCGGACTCGATCACGACGCCCCGGCCGATATCAGCGCGGTACGCACGCTCGTCGATCGAGATCGCGCGTCGCTGCGGCGTCAGCCTCGCCTTGGCGAACTCGGGAGTGTACGGCTGCATCGCCAAGCCGTGCATGGAGGTGGACCAGAGCCGGTAGAAGGTCTCGTGGCATTCGCGGCAGCTGGAGGAGCCGGCGTAGGAGACGGTCGGGGCTTCTTCGGCGGGTGCCGCGAAGGCGAACGACGCGGTGGTCACGAGCAGGAATCCCGCGCGCCGCAACGCGCTCCGACATCGTCGAAGCCTCACCGATCTCCCTCCGCCTCGCACGGCTCGAGACGGATTCTACGCGGAAAGTCGCCCCCAAGTCGATTCGAAGACGAACTCCTCCTGCGGCTTCCGTTCACCCGGCGCGCTTTCCTTCTCCCGGAAGGACTCGTCGAGATCTTCGAGGCGGCCCGGATAGCCGATCGCGATCGCGGCGATCGGTTCGGCGCCTTCCGGAACTCCGAAAGCCTCGCGCACCCGCTCCACCGAGAACCCTCCCATCTGGTGGACTGCGATCCCCATCGACTGCGCCTGGAGCGCGAGATGGGCGGTCGCCTGCCCCAGATCGTACGACGCCCACCGGTTCTGCGTGTCGTTCCTCTCGAAGCGCTGCCTCGCGCAGGCGAAGACGAGCGCGCCCGCGTTTCTCGCCCACAGCCGGTTCCGCTCCGCGAGACAGGCGAGGGCTTCCTCGAACCGAGCGTCTTCCCGCCCGACCACGACGTAGGCCCACGGCTGCTCGTTGAAGCAGGAGGCCGCCCACCGTGCCGCCTCGAAGAGGGAGCGGAGCGCCGCCGCGTCGACCGGACGCGGGTCGAACGCGCGCGGGCTCCAGCGCTCGGCGATGACGTCGAGCACGGGGTATGCGGTTTCGGCTCGCTTCTTCATGCGAGGTCGAAGAAGAGGACCTCGGCGTCGCCGCGGCCCGCGATTTCGATCGAACGCTCCCCCGAGATCGCCGCCCCATCCCCCTCCCCGAGGCGATGGGGGCCGAGGTCGACCCCGCCTCGGACGACCTGCAGCCAGCCGTACCGGCCTGCCCCGAACTCATGACGGGCGCTCTCCCCCTCCTTCAGGAGGGCGGCGAAGATCGAGGCGTCCTGATGGATCGTGATCGAGCCTTCTTTTCCGTCGGGCGACGCGACGCGACGTAGGCGGCCCGTGCGCTCCCGCTCCGGGAAGTGCTTTTGCTCGTACGAAGGCGGCAGCCCCTGCCGTTCCGGGAGGATCCAGATCTGGAGAAAGCGTGCCCCTTCGGTATCGGAGGGGTTGAACTCGCTGTGCGTGACCCCGGTCCCTGCGGTCATTCGCTGCACGTCCCCGGGCCGGATCGTCGACCCGGTGCCGAGACTGTCCTCGTGCGCGAGCGCTCCCTCCACGACCCACGTGACGATCTCCATGTCGCGGTGGGGGTGAGTGGGGAAACCGGCCCCGGGCACGACCCGGTCGTCGTTCAAGACGCGGAGCGAGCGGAACCCCATGTGGGCGGGGTCGTAGTAGCCGCCGAAGGAAAAGGTGTGCCGCGTGTCGAGCCATCCGTGATCGGCCCGGCCGCGCTCGTCGGATCGTCGGATGCGGATCATCGTGGTCTCCTTTCGACGTCCAACAGGTTAGGATGCGGCCCGATAATAGTCAAGTACTGAACTATTAGCCCATGAACTACAATCTCCGCATGGGAACACGATACCGCGGCACGCGCGAGGAGATCCGGGCGCTCGACGCCTACATCAAGCTCATGCGGGGAACGAACACCCTGCGCGCGCGGATGGAAGCCCTGCTTCGGAAGGAAGGGCTCACCGAGGTCCAGCTCGGCGTCCTCGAGTTGCTCCTCCACCTCGGGCCGATGCACCAGTGCGACATGGGCGAGAAGCTCCTCATCAGCAGGGCGAACGTCACCCTGGTCGTCGACCAGCTCGCCGCGAAGGGATGGGTCCGCCGGGAATCGGACCCGAACGACCGCCGCAGCAAGTTCGTCCACCTGACGGCGGACGGGCGGCGGAAGATCGAGCGGCTCTTCCCGGGTCACGCCGCGAGGATCGCGGAGGCATTCTCATCCTTGACCGCGAAGGAGGTCGAGGAGCTCGGGCGGCTCGCGAAGAAGTTGGGGCTGTCGATCGCGCGGGGCTAGCTTCCGGAACGTGCGCCCTTGCCGAAGAGCAAGGAGGCCGCGACGGAGAGCGCGATCAGGGACCCGATGATCCCGAGCGACCACGAGATCGGGAACTTCCCGCCGAACGCCTCGTTCAGAAACACCATCTTGAGGCCCACGAATACCAGGACGAGGGCGAGGCCGTACTTGAGGTAGACGAACCGGTCGACGATTCCCGCGAGGAGGAAGTACATCGCCCGGAGACCGAGGATCGCGAAGACGTTCGACGTGAAGACGATCAGCGGCTCGTTCGTGAGGGCGAAGATCGCGGGCACCGAGTCGACGGCGAAGATGATGTCCGAGATCTCGATGAAGACGAGCGCGATCAGGAGCGGCGTCCCGAACCAGCGCGCATCCCGGCGGACGACGAAGCGTTGTCCGTCGAGTTCCGGCGTGATCGGGAGCAGTCGCCTGAGGAGAATGATCACCGGGTTTTTCTCCGGGTCGATCCCCTTGTCGGGGACGAGCATCATCTTCACGCCGGTGAAGATCAGGAACACTCCGAACACGATCACGACCCACTGGAACGCCATGAGGACTGAGCCCAGGGCGATGAAGATCGCCCGGAAAACGAGCGCGCCCAGGATGCCGTAGAACAGGACGCGATGCTGGTACTGGGGCGGGATCGCGAAGTACGAGAAGACCATCACGAACACGAAGATGTTGTCGACGGAGAGGGACTTCTCGACGATGTAGCCGGTCAAGAACTCGAGGCCCTTCTGCGTGCCGATCTCCGCGCCGAAACGATCCGACGCGTAGAGGTAGAAGCCGTAGTTGAACAGGAGCGCGAGCGCGACCCAGACGACGCTCCAGGTCGCGGCCTCCTGGAACCGCACCACGTGCGCCTGGCGGTGGAACACCCCGAGATCGAGGGCGAGGAGCACGAGCACGAAGCCCGTGAAGGCGAGGTAGAACCACCAGTACTCGGCCCATGGGAATACCGATTCCATCCCGCCCTCACCCCCGCTCGAGGTCCGTTTTCGAGAAGTCGTCGCCAACGAACAGGAGCGGCTCTCCGGACAGTCGCGCCACCGCGTAAGTCATGCAGTCGCCGAAGTTCAGATTCGCCGCGTGACGGCCGCGTCCGAAGCGTCGAAACGCCTCGATCGCCTCTCTCCAGTGGTCGTCTCCGAACAGGACGGTCGCGATCTCGAAATCCCTGAGGAACCTCTCGAGGATCGCGGAGGAGTCGAATCCGAAACGGGCGTCGAGCACGATGCCGGTTTCGACGAGGGTCGGCGTTCCGATCCCCAGCGTCTCCGCCCCGTCCATCTTCTCGACCAGCGCCTCGAACCCCGGCTCGCGTCGCGCGATCGCGAGGATCGCCGAGCTGTCGAGAATCACACCCCCTCCTTTCCGTAGCCGAGAATCGACTCGCGCTCGGACTTCGGGAGGGGGGTCCCGAGCTCGCCGGATGGCACCCGTGGCCATACCTCGGTCTCGAGGAAGCGGAGGAACCTCCGTCCGCGCGCGCGGCGAGGGACGCGGAGCGCAAGCCGCCGCTTTCTCTCGATCAGGGCCCGACGGATCGCCTCGGTCTTCGATTCGCCCGCCATCGTGGCGACCTCGGCGGCAAGCCGCTCGACCTCGCGGTTCTTGATGTTGAGGGCCATCGCGTTCGTTTCCTCCAGAATCGGCGTGCGGACAGAAGTATAGGTTGAAAGGTATATTAAGTCTACCCTTCTACCCTCGATCCCGGAACCACCGCCTCCTCCTCGTCGTCGAAGCGGACCCAGCACTTCGTTCCGCCGTCGTAGTCACGGGCCCGCAGGAGGAGCGTCGCCGGTCGACCGGCCACCTCGCACCGCCGCTCGAGAACCGCGTCCCTCCCGGTCCACGCCCGCACGAAGGGGTTCGCCTCCCGCTCGAACGCGACCGTCGTCGATTCCATGTGCCCGGGGTGGATCGTGGTCTCCCCGGGAAGCGCGAGGAGGACCTCGAGGATCGAACGTCTCAAGTCGGCGAATCCGGAAGCGCCCGGCCCCACCGTTCCGCCGACACTCCCGCGGAAGAGCAGGTCGCCGCAGAAGACGGCGCGGTCATCGACGACGAAGGCGGCGTGACCGGCGGTGTGGCCGGGGACGTGGAGCACGCGGATCCCGAGCGATCCCACCTGGAGTTCGTTGCCGTGGGCCACCGTCCGCGCCGCGAACGGGAGGTGCTCCGCCTCGACGGCGTGGGCGACGACCGCGCACCCGAAGCGCCCGGCCCACTCCCCCACGTGGAGCGTGTGGTCGCCGTGGCGGTGGGTGAGGAGGAGATGGGTCGGACGGAGGCGATGGCGCTCGACCGCCTCGAGGAGGGGCTCCATCGGAGCCCCGGCGTCGATCACGGCCGCCGCCCCCCGCTCCTCTCCCGCGACCACGAACGCGTTCGAGAGGAATCGCGGATCGCGGCTCGACGCGAGGATCACGATGCCTCGCAGAGAAGGGATGCGAGCGCCTTCGCTCCCCTCGAATGACGATCGAGTCGTCGCGTGAATTCGGCCTCGCGCTCCGCTCCCTTCGCGCGCACGACCTCGACGAACGCGCGCCGCTCCGCGGCCGTCCATCGAGCGACTCCAGGCAGCGCGAGCACGATCGGGGCGAGGCGCTCCCATGCCGTCCGCTCGGACGGAGTGAAGCCGCGAAAGGATCGGAGCCCGAGGCGCTCCGCGGCGCGCTCCACCGCGTCCTCCGGAGACGGCGCGATCCGGAGGCCGAGCGCCGGCACCAGGGGAAGGAGCGCGGGAACGCCGGGGTCGGGCTCCCAGTAGAGGTGCGCCGACGCGAGGCGCTCGAGCGTCGCGGAGCCGGAGCGATGGGATGGGCGCCGCTTCATGCGCGCGAGCTCCCCCCGGAGCACGCGCTTGACTGCGGCGTCCTTCGGCCGGAAGCCGAGCTTGAAGTAGAACCACCACGCACCCGAGGCGATCCCCTCCGAGTTCCCCTTTCCCAGCTGGTACGGCTCGATCGAGAACGATCGAGCGCCGAGGACGTGCCGCGCGATCGCGAGGACCCGTCCGAAGATCTGCGCCGCCTCCCCTCGCCGGAAGGTCTCGAACGTGTTGAACGCGATCTCGGCGCTCCCGAGGAGGGTGTCCGACTGGACGTACCCGATCGGAACGCCGTTTCGGAGCGTCAGCCATCCGTGCACCGCCGGGAGCGGAAGCCTCCTCTCCGGGAGGATCCCGATCATCGCGAAGGAGAGGCCGCCGCCGTCGTCCACGAGGACGACGTCCCCGGGGTTTCCCCACGCGAAGGCGTCGAGATCGCGGCTCCGCGTGACCATCGCCTCGCGGGCGAGGTCGACGAAGCGCTCCCCCTCGACGCGCGGGATCGCGCGCACCTCCGGCGGCGGCCGCTCGATCGCTCGCGCGAGGACCGGCCGGCTTCGATCGAGCGAGGAGGTACGAAGAACGATCGGTGCTCCCTCGGCCCGCGCGAGCGTCCGGGATGGGCCGCCGTTCCCCGGATCGAGGACGTAGGCGGCATCGACGGCGTCGTGAATCGCCTCGCGGACGAGCGGGCCTCCCGGCAGCGAGTCGATCCTCCGCAGGAACCAAGCCGCGTCGGTCGCACGACCGCGGAGGCGGTCGAGTATCTCGAAGGTCTCCACCTCCGACCGCCTCACCGCCTCGGCTTCGAGCGAAAGACCCACCGTGGTCAGCGCGGCCCGGAGGCGGGGCTCGTACTCCTCCGCCTCGTCTCGGTCGAAACGAAGGCGATCGGGCCAGCGGGACGCGAGCCAGCGCGCCATCGGCCAGAAGAAGCGATACCGGATCGCCGTCCCCGCGATCCCGGAGTCGGCGAGGACCTCCCGGAAGCTCGCCAGATCCGTGCGCCGCTCGAACGCCGCGAGGGCGCGCTCCACTTCCGCGAGGAGTGGTGCGTCGTCCGGGTAGGCGCGGAGGAAACAGAGAACCTCATGGAAGCGGTGGAGGCGCGCGGCGGAGTCGAGAGAAGCCCGTCTCAACCGCTTCACGAGACCTCGTTTCTCGATCCCCGACCGACCTCCGAACCTTCGATGGATCCGCTCGAGGCGCGCAAGGAGCCGCGCGGGCGTCGTCGTCCTCATACGCGCTCCACGACCGCCCCCGCGAGCTTGAAGAGCGACCACGGGGCCGATCCCTCCGCCTTGTTGTTGGCGATCGCGATCGCGATCCGCCGTGCACGCGCCGCGTCGGCAAGGACGTCCGCGATCGCGCTCCGGCTTTCCGGATCCTCGTCGACGAGCCGGTCGAAGGGGGCGTACCTGTCCCGCGCCGCCTCGTAGCGGAGGCCCGCGTGGAGCATCCACCGCACGACGATCGGGAGGTGTTCGGGAAACATCGCCAGGGCCCGCTGGTCGGGGATCGGCGGCATCGTCGGGTGGACGTTCAGGCACCAAGTCGCTCCCGCCTCCGCGACCGCCCGGGCGACCTCGGCCCGCGCGAGCGCTCGGTCGCGGAACTCGACCGCGTACGGGACCCCGGCGGGAAGGCGGGAGAAGAACGCGGCGACTCGTTCGGCGAAGACGATCGGATCTTCGAGAACCCGGTGGCCGAGCGGGACGAACTGGAAGAGGAGGACGCCCCCCTTCTCCCCGAGACCCTCGACGAACGGAAAGACCGAGCGCTCCGCCGTCCACTCCGCGTCGAGGAAGAGCGGGTTGCTCTCTCCCGTCGCGCGCCCTCGGACGTCGCGGAGGACCGGGTCGGTGACCGCCTGCGGGGCCTTGACGAGAAACCGGAAATCGTCGGGAACGGCCGCGGCGTACTCCGCGAGGACGGAGGCCGGTACCGGAGCGTAGAAGGTCCGGTCGATCCCTGCGGCGCGGAGGAGCGGGTGCTTCGCGTAGGCGGCGAGTCCCTGCTTCGAAAGCGCGGCCTGACTGGCCTTCCGGTCGTACACGATCCCGGCCCATCCGGGAAACGACCACGACGAGGTTCCGAGGTGGACCGAGGACGGAAGCCGCCGCGCAATTTCGCGGAGGTCCTCCCCGACCGCGACCGGGCCGATGCCGCCGCGGGCGCGGCGTCCGGGCGACGGCGCGTCGAAGAGACCCGGCGGACGGCTACGGGGCATCGCGGACGATTATCCCCGAGGTGCGGCCCGGTCAGACGGCGGCGATCGCCTTTTCGATCCGTTCGCGCGCCTCCGCCGCGATCGCCTCGAGCTCGGTCGTCCCGGGGAACATCGTCGCCATCATGGCGGGGTTCATCGCCTCGACCCGCACCTTCCCGTCCTCGAGACGGCGCACGACGACGTTGCACGGCATGAGGAGGCTGACCTCGGGCTTCGCCTCGAGCGCCCTGTGTGCGATCGGCGGGTTGCACGACCCGAGGATCACGAAGGGGGCGACGTCGACGCCGAGCTTCTCCTCGAGCGTCTTCTTGACGTCGATCCGCGTGAGGATCCCGAAGCCCTGCTCCGCGAGGCGGGCCTCGACCCGCTCGAGAACCTCCTGGAACGGAAGGGAGACGTCCTTGCCGATGCCGAGCGCTTGGGTTCCGCTCATCGCGAGCAGACCTCCGGGACCCCGGCCTTCCGGAGAATCGTCATCATCGGGCACCACCCGCTGAAGGCCGACTGCAGCAGGTTGAACCCGACGAAGGCGGTGAAGAGGTAGAAGTACGGCGATACGAACCAGCCGAGCGCGACCGACAGCAGGATGAACGTTCCCGCGATCGCACGGAGCCAGGCATTCACGTCCATGGGTCTCTCCTTCGTTTTCAATCGCCACGCTCGCTTCGGACGCGGCGGTAGGCTTCCACGATTCGTTTTTTGACGTCCTCGGGGATCGCTTCCGCGGAAGACGCGGCTTCCCGGACCAGACCGACGGTCCGGCGCAGCGACTCGAGGAAGTCGCGGCAGGGAGGGCAGTCGTCGAGGTGCTCTTCGATCTCGGCGCAGGCCCCGGGGTCGATCTCTTGATCGAGGTACTCGGAGAGCCGGGCCGCGAGGTCCCGGCAGCCGGGGCCGTGTTCGTGTGCGCTCATGCCGCCTCCAGGGTCTTGCGGACCATGAGCCGCGCGCGATGGAGCCGCATCTTCACCGCCGAAACCTCGAGGCCGAGGGCTTCCGCCGTCTCCTGCGTCGAGAGCCCGTCCACGTCCCGCATGACGAGAACGATGCGGTAATGCTCCGGGAGGTCACCGATCGCCCGCTGGATCCGCTCGCCGAGTTGGACGCGGGCGGCCTGCTCGTCCGGGAGGTCCGCCGGATCGGGGATCTCCATCGGGTGCCCCTCCTCCCCCGACGGGAGAAGCGTTTCGAGCGGGATCTCCCTCTCGGACGCGCGGCGCCGCTTTCGTTGCATCATCAGGCAGGCGTTCCCGGCCACCCGGTAGACCCAGGACCGCAGCGCTTCGGGGTGGTCGAGGTGCTTGAGCGACCGGTAGGCGGCGATCAGGGTTTCCTGGAGGACGTCGGCCGCGTTCTCGGAGTCGATGCACATGCGGCGGCCGAAGCGGTAGATCCGGTCGCCGTACCTTTCGACGAACGCCTCGAACGCCTCCGGATCGTCCCGGCGGATCCGTTCGAGGAGCTCGGCGTCGTTTTGCGTCACGACCATGACGGGGGTCATTCTCCCATCGACCATTCCACCCAGGAACCGTCATAGAGCCGGACCTTCGCGAATCCGAGGCGCTCCCGTAGGGTCCACCATCCGAAGGAGGCCATGTGCCCGGTGTTGCAGTAAACGATCACCTCGGTCTCGGGGCCGATCCCGAGCGCGGCGTAGGCCTCCCGCAGGGCTTCCACAGGCTTCCAGCTGCCGGCGCCGGATGCCCCCTCCGTGACCACGTCCTCGGTCCAGGGCCGGTTGAGCGCGCGTGGGATGTGCCCGTTTTCGAACTGGTCGGCGGGCCGCACGTCGAGGATGACCGTGCCCTCCCCCGCGGAGGCGCGCCTGACGTCCTCGAGGGTCGCGACCTGCGATCGGGAGAACACGATGCCGGGCTCGGTCGTCGCGTGCCGGACTCCGGAGGTGGTGGGGACTCCGCCCTCCGCCTGCCAGCGGGCGAGACCGCCGTCGAGGACGCGAACCTCTTCGAAACCGGACAGTCGCAGGACGGTCGCGATCCACGTGGCGTCCGGATCGGTCTTGGCCCCGTACACGACGACCGGACGCGAAGGCTCGAGACCGAGACGGCCAAACACGATTTCGAGGACCTCCGGGGGGAGGATCTTGCCGGGAACCCCGCCGTCAGCCGAGCGCACCGTCTCGGGCGCCAGCGGGCGCGCTCCGGGAACGTGTCCTGCGAGGTACTCCCGCAGGACCGGGCGGGCGTCGATCCACACGGCGCTGCGAGGTGCCGGCTCCGATCGCGTCGCCGCGCAGGAGACCGAGACGATCAGGACGAAGAGGATCGATCGCGGTCGAACCATGGCACTCGCCTCCGCATGCAAGGGTATTGGAAGAATGTCCCGTTTCAAGACTTGACCCCGTGACCGTTCGCACGGCGGTAGCATCCTCGGCGGAAGGGGCGGACCGACGCCCCGGGAGGGAACGATGCCGACTGCCCGTCGTGGGGCGTTCGCGGTCCTGCTCATCGCCGGTTTCCTCGGTCGCCCGGTCGTCGCGGGAGAGGCCGCTTCGGGGTCCCCCCCGATGCCCGAGCGGCTGACCCCCGAGACGGCCGTGGCGATCGCCCTCGAACGCCACCCGGTCCTCGCGGCGGCGCAGAGCGAGGTCGACGCGGCGGCGGCCGAATCCGACTTCGCCAGGACCGGTTGGCTTCCGCGCATCGACGCCGTGCTCGACGCGACCCGCTCCACGAACCCCACCTTCGTCTTCGCCTCGAAGCTCGGGCAGGAGCGGTTCGGCCCAGCCGACTTCGCGATCGACGCCCTGAACCAGCCCGACCCCCTCACGAACGTCGCGAAACGGATCGTCGTCCAGCAGAACATCTGGGACGCGGGCCGCACCACCCTCGGAAAGGAAGCGACGGCGCTCGGGGTGGAGGCCGCCTCCGCCCGGCGCGAGCGCACCCGGGAGGAGGTCGCGTTCGGCGCGCTCCGCGCGTTCTGGGGCGCCGTCCTCGCCGAGGAGATGCGGGAAGTCGCCGCGGCCGCCGAGAAGGCCGCGTACGCGAACGTCGAACTCGCGCGCGCCCTCGTCGAGGAAGGAGCGGCCGTCCCCTCCGACCGGATGCAGGCCGAGGTCCGCCTCGCCGAAGTGCGCACCCTCGTCGTGCGCGCCGAGGAGGGGGTCGAGGTCTCTCGCGCCGCCCTGCGGCAGGCGCTCGGCCTCTCCGAGGACCGAGCCTTCGCCCTCGAGCCTCCTCCCATCGAGGCGGAAGGCGAAGCGGGAGATGCCGAAACGCGCCTCGACGAGGCGCGGACGGCGCGTCCCGACCTGCTCGCGCTCGACGCGCTCGCGCGGCAGGCCGAGGTCGGCGAGAGGATGGCGAGGAGCCGCCGCCTCCCCGTGATCGGTCTGGGCGCACAGGCCGAGTGGAACGGCGACGGTCTCCTCACCAACACGGGGAACAATTGGTCGGTAGGGGCGATGCTCACCCTTCCGATTTTCGAGGGGAACGAAACCCGCGCGAAGTCGGCGCGCGCCGCCGCCGACCGCGCTCGCGTCGAGGCCTACCGGCGGGCGCTCGACGAGGGAATCCGTCTCGAGGTCCGGGCGGCACTCGCGCAGCGGGCCTCCGCCGCCGAGCGCCTCCGCACGGCGGAATCGGCGGCGAGCCTCGCCGCCGAAGCCCTCCGGATCGTGCGGGAGCGGTACGCGGAGGGAATGGCCGTCATGGTCGAGTTGCTCGGAGCCGAAGCCGCCGACACCGCCGCGCGGGGGAACCGCGCCCACGCCGCTCACGATCTCGCCCTCGCGCGGGCCGCCGTCGACCTCGCGAGCGGTCGCTCTCTCGTTTCCTCCACGGAGTCCATGCAATGACGAGACGCATCTTCCGCTCTTCCCCACTCCTCGCCGCCGGCCTTCTCGCGATCTCCTGCGGCGGCGGGCACGAACCGAAGGCAAGCGAGTCCCTCCCCCCCGTCGCGGCTCCGGTCGCGACGGTCGCGGAAACGCCGTCCTCCTCGGCGCTCGAGGCGACCGCCGGGATCGAGCCCTACCGGAGAGCGACCCCGGGAACGGTGCTCATGGGACGCGTGGAGGCGATTCAAAAGCGCGAGGGCGACCCGGTCCGCGCCGGCGACGTTCTCGCCCGGATCGCGAGCGGCGACGTCGCCGCGCGACGCGCCCAGGCCGAGGCGGCGGTCTCGGCGGCACGCGCGATGGAGGAGAACGCCCGCCGGACGCGCGAACGGGTCGAGCGCCTGCACGCCCGCCAGGCGGCGAGCGACAAGAACCTCGAGGACGCGGTGGCCGGACACGCGGCGGCCCTCGCGCAGCTCCGCGCCGCCGAGGAAGGGGTGCGTGCGGCCACGGTGTACGTCGACTACGCTGCGGTGAAGGCTCCCTTCGACGGGGTCGTGACCCGGAGAAACGTCGAGAAGGGAGACATGGCCGCGCCCGGCATGCCGCTCTTCGTCGTCGAGGACCTCTCCCGGATGAAGGCGGTCGCGGAGGTCCCGGAGTCCGCGGTCGCCGGGCTTCGGGCCGGCGCGCCGGCCGAGGTCGTCGTGACGTCCCTCGGGCAGGCCATACGGACCGGCGTCGTCGATGAGATCCTTCCGGCCGCCGACCCGCGTTCGCGCACCTTCACGGTCCGCGTGGTGCTCGACAACGCCGACGGAACTCTCCGATCGGGGATGTTCGCGCGGCTCCGCCTTCCCGGAGAGGCCGGGACCGCTGCCGCCGCCGTCTCGGTTCCGGAGGGCGCGGTCGTGCGCCGCGGCCCCTTGACCGGCGTGTTCACCGTGGACGACGGCGGCGTCGCGCGCCTGCGATGGGTCACGCTCGGAGCCGCGCGCGACGGGAGTGTCGAGGTGCTGACCGGCCTCGCGGCGGGCGAACGGATCGTCACGTTTCCCCCCGCCGACCTCGAGGACGGGCGGGCCGTGGCGGCCTCCGGAGCCTCGCGATGACCGTCCACGACGTCGGGGCCTCGGGGCGGATCGCCCGGACGTTCATCGACAACAAGCTGACCCCGCTTCTGATCGTCGCGTCGCTCCTGCTGGGCCTCCTCGCGGTGACGGCGACCCCGCGAGAGGAGGAGCCGCAGATCGTCGTCCCGATGATCGACGTCTTCGCCGGCTGGCCCGGCGCGACGACCTCGGACGTCGAGCGTCTGGTGACCGTCCCGCTCGAGCGCGCGATCCGGGAGATCGAAGGGGTCGAATATGTCTACGCGACTTCCCGGCCTTCGGGGGCGATGCTGATCGCACGCTTTTACGTCAACTGGGACCCGGAGCGTGCGCTGATCAACGTCCGCGACAAGGTGGCGAACGTCGAAGCCGCGCTTCCCGCGGGGGCGATGCCGGTGCGGGTCGTCCCGCGCTCGATCGACGACGTCCCGATCCTCGCCCTCACCTTCTCTTCGGACCGATACGATCCCCTGACCCTGAGGCGGATGGCGGCCGAGATCGAGGAGGAGGCGAGGCGCGTGCCGAACGTCGCCGCGACGACCCTCCTGGGCGGCCTGCGCCGGGAGATCCGGGTCGAGCTCGACCCCGAGCGCCTCGCGGCGCGGGGGCTCGCCCCTGCCGTCGTCTTCCAGGCGCTCGAGGGAGCGGGAGTCGCGATGCCCGCCGGGAGCTTCGGGGCCCGTGGGACGGAGACGATCCTCGAGACGGGCGACTTCCTGAGGACGGCCCAAGACGTCGCGGAGGTCGTGCTCTCGGCCCCCGACGGGAAGCCGGTGCGTCTCCGCGATGTCGCCGAGGTGGTCGACGGGCCGGAGGAGCCGCGGCAGTACGTGATGCACGCGGAAGCGGGGCGCCCCTCCGCCCCGGCGGTCACCCTCCAGATCGCGAAGACGAAGGGGTCGAACGCGACCGTCATCGCGGAGCAGGTGCTCGAACGCGTCGAGGAGGTGCGTGGACGGATCCTCCCTTCCGACGTCGCGATGACCGTGACCCGCAACTACGGGGAGACGGCGAAGGAGAAATCGGACGAGCTGATCTTCCACCTCATCCTCGCGACCGTCTCGGTCGTCGCCCTGATGGCGCTCACCCTCGGAAAGCGGGAGGCGCTCGTCGTCCTCGTCGCGATCCCGGTCACTCTCGCGCTCACGCTCCTGATCTACTGGCTCATGGGGTACACCCTCAACCGGGTGACGCTCTTCGCCCTGATCTTCTCGATCGGGATCCTGGTCGACGACGCGATCGTCGTCGTCGAGAACATCCACCGCCACATCGTGCAGGGAAAGCAGAAGCCCCTCGACGCCGCGGTGACGGCGGTCGACGAGGTGGGGAACCCGACGATCCTCGCGACGTTCACCGTGATCGCTGCGATCCTCCCGATGGCGTTCGTGTCGGGGCTCATGGGGCCCTACATGCGACCGATCCCGGTCGGGGCCTCGTTCGCGATGCTGATCTCGCTTCTCGTCGCCTTCATCGTCTCGCCCTGGCTCGCGCTCCGGCTCCTCGGGAAGACGGCCCACGGCCACGGCGAGATCGACGAGGAGGGAGCGGGAGGGCGACTTTACCGGAAGATCATGACGCCGATGCTCCGGAGGCCCCTCGTGCGCTGGGGGATGATCGGCGGCGTCGTCGTCCTGCTTTTCCTCTCGGTCGCCCTCGTTCCGCTCGAGCTCGTGACCGTCAAGATGCTTCCCTTCGACAACAAGAGCGAGCTGCAGGTGATCGTCGACGCGCCGGAAGGGACGACGCTCGAGGCGACCCTCGCCGCGGCGCGCGAGATGGCCGACCGCCTGACGGCCGAGCCCGAGGTCCGCGACATCCAGGTCTACGCCGGGACCTCGGCCCCCTTCAACTTCAACGGGCTCGTCCGCCACTACTTCCTGCGAAGCGGCCCGAACGTCGCCGACCTGCAGGTGAACCTCCTCCACAAGGAAGACCGCGACGACGACAGCCACGCCATCGCGCTCCGGTTCCGGCCGATCGTCACCGAGATCGCGCGAAAACACGGGGTGTGGGTCAAGGTCGCCGAGATCCCTCCCGGGCCGCCCGTCCTCTCGACCCTGGTCGCCGAGATCTACGGGGAGGACCCAGCGGTCCGGAAGAAGATCGCCTCCGAGGTGTTGAACGTCTTCGAGACGACCGACGGGGTCGTCGACTCCGACTGGTACGTCGAGGATCCACAGCCCAAGGCACGGTTCGTCGTCGACCGGGAGAAGGCCGCCCTCTCGGGGGTCGATCCGATGCAGGTCGCGATGACGTTGCGCCTCGCGGTCGAGGGGATGTCCCCCGGCGTCGCCCACCCCGGCGGGGAGCGGGAGCCGGTGCCGCTCACCCTGCGCCTCCCGCGCCCCGACCGGACGAGCGTCGAGTCGCTTGCCGCCGTCCGGCTCGTCTCCAGCGACGGAGCGACCGTTCCCCTCTCCGAGGTCGCGACGGTCGAGCGTTCGTCGCTCGAGCCCTACCTCTACCGGAAGAACGGGCGCCCGGTGACCTACGTGATCGGAGAAGTCGCGGGAACGGAAGAGTCCCCCGCCTACGCGATCCTCGACATGTCGGAGCGGATCGCCGCGATCACGACGCCGGCCGGCTACGCGGTCGAGGAGCGGATGGTCGACGACCCGGTCCACGCCCACAAGGAATCGGTCGTCTGGGACGGCGAGTGGCGGATCACCTACGAGGTCTTCCGGGATCTGGGGATCGCCTTCGGCGCAGTCCTGGTTCTGATCTACATCCTGGTCGTCGCCTGGTTCCGCTCGTTCCTCGTCCCGCTCCTGATCATGGCGCCGATCCCGCTGACCCTCGTCGGGATCCTGCCGGGGCACGCCGCGACCGGGCTCTTCTTCACCGCGACCTCGATGATCGGGATGATCGCCCTCGCGGGGATCATCGTCCGTAACTCGATCCTCCTCGTCGACTTCGCCGAACTGTCGATGGAGCGCGGGATGACACTCGAGCAGGCGGTCCTCGAGGCCGGCGCGGTCCGCTTCCGGCCGATCGCGCTCACCGCGGCGGCGGTGATCGTGGGCGGCGCCGTCATGGTCCTCGACCCGATCTTCCAGGGGCTCGCGGTCGCGCTCATGACGGGGGTCTTCGCCTCGACGGCGCTCACCCTGGTCGTGATCCCGGTCCTCTACTACGCTGCCATGAGGAAACGGTCATGAAGATGCTGATGATCTTCTGCACGGCGCCGGGGGCGACCCCGCTCCTCGAGATGCTCGACGGGATGGGGCTCCACGGCTGGACGCTCGTCCCGCAGGTCTTCGGGGCGGGAAGCACCGGCCGCCACATGGGGACACGCGCCCACCCCGGAGTTTCGTCGCTCGTCTTACTGGTCGTCGAGGAGGCGAGGGCGGCCGAAGTGCTCGAGGCGCTCGAGAAGCACCGCGGAGAGTGCGCGCCCGGGGAGGGGTTCCACGCGGTGCAACTCCCGGTGGAGAAGGCGATCGCGGGGGCGCACCATGCGTGACGTCCTCGTGATCGCGGCGATCGTCGGAGCGTGGTTCGCGCTGAACCGGTGGATCCTCCCGAAAATGGGGGTCCCGACCTGAAGGTCCGGAACCTGCCCTCCCGCGGAGCGGGAGGATCGTGACGCGCGTCAGGTCGATCGATCGTTGCCGTCGAAGACCGATCCGCCCTCCGCCCGCACGCGTTGAATCTCGGCTCGCACCACGGTCCACGGAAGCGGAGCTCCGATTCCGAGCCCGACGGCCAGCCACACGAACTTCCCGACCAGCCCGTTCGCGGTTCCCGTGGCCAGCCCCACCCATTGGGTCACGGCGAGCACGCCGCCGAACAGGAGCGACGCGAACCATTACGAAGAGCGACGGCGGACGATCTTCATGATCCTCCGGAGTTCGCTCCGTCGTTCGTGCGGCGGAAAGTCGCGGAACCCTTCCATTTGATTCGGAGAAACGACCCGGCTCATGTCTTGCCTCCCTCTTTCACCGTCGCCCACAGCCTCCGGTACTCCTCCCGCACGCTCGGGTCGAGCCGCTCCGCGAGCGCGATCGGAAGATCCGCGCGTGCGATGAGATCCTGCACGTCCGCGAGATCGCGAAGTCGGTGCGGCGCCGTCATTCCCGAGGCGAGCTCGAGATCGAGAAGCACCTCGAGGGGGACCACGCGGAACTCCTCTCCCTCGAGCGGGAGCCTGCCGGGATCGGGGAACGCGACCGGTTTGGGCTTCCCGCCCCCCGGATCGCTCCCCGACGTCACGATCTCGATCCGGACGCCGGTCGCGGTGTCGCGGAACGCCCTTGACGCTCCCTCGAAGGCCGGCAGGTAACCGCAACCGAGAAAGCGTTCACGAAAGTCCCGGAGCGTTTCCTCCCGCATCACGACGTTGATGTCCTCCGTCGTGCGCCGCGATCCGTGCTCGACGACCGCCATGCCGCCGATCACGGCGTACTCGAGCCCCTCGTCCTGAAGCCGCTTCGCCAGACGCCTGAGCGTCTCGTAAACATCTCCCTCACGCATGAGAAACCGACTCGCTTCGAGGTGGCGGGAGGGACCGGTCCATGTGCGCTTCCCGCGCGACATGCGTAGAGTATAGGGGCTTTTCGGAGGTCGACCCATGAAGCGCTCTCTCGTCGTCCTCGCCGCGGCCCTCGCCCTCGCCTGTGCCACCGTCCCCCTCACCGGCAGGCGTCAGTTGAGCCTCCTCTCTTCCTCCGACATGCTCGCCATGAGCGCCCAGCAGTACGGGGAGTTCCTGAAGGAGAACCCTCCGAGCAAGGACGCGAACGGGACGGCGCAGGTTCAGCGCGTCGGGAGACGCATCCAGGCCGCCGTCGAGACCTACATGCGCGATCACGGATACGCCGACCGGCTCGACGGGTACCAGTGGGAGTTCAACCTCGTCGACAACGAGCAGGTGAACGCCTGGTGCATGCCGGGGGGGCGGGTCGTCGTCTACTCCGGACTCCTTCCCGTCGCGCAGGACGACACCGGCCTCGCCGTCGTGATGGGGCACGAGATCGCCCACGCGATCGCCGAGCACGGGAACGAGCGGATGAGCCAGCAGATGCTCGCGCAGATGGGAGGGGTCGCCCTCGACGTCGCCCTCGCGAACAAGCCGAACGAGACGAAAAACCTCTGGATGGCGGCGTACGGCGCGGGCGCCCAGGTCGGCGTCCTTCTCCCCTTCAGCCGCGCGCAGGAGAGCGAGGCCGACCGCCTCGGGCTCGTCTTCATGGCGATGGCGGGGTACGACCCGCAGAAAGCGCCGGGGTTCTGGGAACGGATGGCGGCGGGGAAGTCGAAGGCGCCGCCCGAGTTCCTTTCGACGCACCCCTCGGACGCGACCCGGATCGCGAACCTCAGGTCGCTGATCCCGGAGGCGATGAAGTACTACAAGCCGGGGGTGTGAGCGCCGGTAGGACGGCACCCCGTCACGGATCTACAACCCGAGCGTCTCGGCGTTGTCGAGCACGCGGCGATCGAGACTCAGTACCGTGAGATCCGGAAAGACGCTCGTGAACGCGAGAGCGGTCGCGAGGTGGATCGCGTCGAGCGTTCGAACCGGCTCCTTCGGAAACGCACGGCCCGCGCGGGCGAGAACCTCCGTCGTGACGCCCATGGAAAGCGTGGTTGCCCGCGTGCGCGCGACCGCGTTCCGGACGCGCTGCGCGTCGGCCTCCCGCATCCGCCTCCGCGCGACCACGCGCGTGAGCGCCCGTTCCGTTTCCGTCCACGTGAGGTCGGACGTCACGATCGTCTCGGCCGACTCGAGTCTCTCCCGAACGCCCGCGGCCTCGCTCTCACCGAGGAGCCAGGCGAGGAGGACAGAGGTCTCTAGGTAGAGCGCGCTCACCCGAGCCGTTCCTCGCGATCCTCGTCGAGGAGCGTGCGCGCGGTCCCGTCCGGCATGTGGACCGGAGGCTCCGGAAGGCGGCCCTTGGGGCGAGTCGGTAGCGTGACGTCTCCCGCCCGGACCCATGCCTCGAGTTGCGGGTGGAGATCGCCGGACACGGAGTACGTGGCGCCCGGCTCGTGAAGTTCCGCCACGACCTCGGCGCGATCGGTGACGAGAACGCGCACGCCGCGCCGGACGTCACGGAGGTAGGCGCTCAAGTTGTTCTTGAGTTCTTTGATCCCGACCGACTTGATCTCTCCCACATCGACAAATGTAGCCACCGGTAGCTACTTCGTCAAGCGGCCTTCTTCCCCTTGATCCTGTCGTTCTCGCCGAGCCCCTCGACGATCTCGATCTTCATCCCGTCGGAAAGCCCCGTGACGACCTTCCGCCGCTCGAAGACCTGCGGCGCGGTCTCGACCTCGACGTAGGTCTCCTTTCCATCGAACTGAAGGAGCCCCTCGTCGATCGCGAGGACGCCGCTGCGGCGGTCGAGGACGATGTCCGCGTTCGCGGAGTAGTTCGCGCGGATGAGCGCGCCCGGGTTCCTGTCGAGCGCCGCGCGGATCTCGAACTGGATCGCGCCCGACTCCTCGATCCCCTTCGGGGCGATGTACTCGAGCGCGGCGCCGAACCGCTTCCCCTCGATCGCCCCGATCGTCAGCTCGAGCGCCATCCCGGGTTCGAGCTTTCCGACCTCCGACTCGTCGACCTTCCCCTCGAAGACGAGCTCCTCCATGTCGGCGACGGTCGCGATCGTCGTCCCTGCGTTGAAGGTGTTCGCCTCGATGACCGAATTCCCCTCCTCGACCGGGACCTCGAGGATCGTCCCGTCGATCGTCGCGCGCACGATCGTGTTCGAGGTCTCGCCCCCGCGCTGGGTCGTCCCCTCGAGGACGACGTCGAGGTTGTCGAGCGCGGCGTCGAGCTCCGCCTTCGCCCGGTCGCGCTCCAGCTCGCGGCGCCGGTACTCCTCCTCCGAGAGGATCCCCTGCTCGAAGAGTCCCTCGTTCCGCGCGTACTCGCGCTCGGCATTCTCCACGTTGATCCGCGCGAGGCGCACGCGGCTCTCCGCGGCGGCGAGGCTCGTCGCCTGCGGGATGACCCGGATCTTCGCGACGGGCGCGCCCCGCTTCACGGTCTGGCCGGGCTCGACGTAGAGGGTCTCGACGATCCCCGACACCTGGGGCTTGATCTCGACCTCCTTGCGGGGAACGACCGATCCGGTCGCGACCGTCTTCTTGACGATGTCCGCGACTTCGGGCGATTCGGTCTGCCAGATTTCGGGCGGCCGTTGCGACTTCGCCCAGAGGTAGTAGAGAGTTCCCCCGAAGACGGCGACGACGAGAACGACCGCGACGACCGAAAGAAAACGTCTCATAGCGAGCGCAATGCCTCCACCGTGTCGATCCGGACGGCGCGCCAGGCGGGTATGAGCCCCGCCACGAGCCCGGCGAACGCGAGGATCCCGAGCGCCTGAAGGGCGCTTCGGAGATCGACCCCCGGGTTCTTGAAGAACGTTCCCTCCCCGCCGGGAACGAGGCCGGCGACGAGGTCCATCGAGAGCATCCCCGCGATCAGACCGGCGTAACCGGCGACCGCCGTGAGGAGGAGCGCCTCGAGGACGATCTGCCCCGTGATCGCGAGCGGGGTCGCGCCCACCGCGCGTCGAATCCCGATCTCCGAGGTCCGCTCGCGAACGATCACGAGCATGATGTTGCTCACCCCGATCACTCCCGCCGCGAGCGTGCCGATCCCGACGATCCAGACGAGGAGGCGGATCCCGATGAAGACTCCCTGGATCTTCTCGAACTCCTCTTCCATGTTCCACGACCCGAACGCCCGCAGGTCGTCGGGCGCGACGTCGTGGCGAACGCGGAGGACCTCCTTGATCTTCGCCTCCGCGGCCGACGCCGGAACCCCCTCAGCGGAGAGCACGGAAAGCCAGTCCACCCGGTTCCCGTAGTTGAAGGCGTGTTGGAAGGTCGAGAACGGAATGAAGATCGTCTGCGAGGTGCGCTCGGCCTGGCCCCCGGACCCGACGGGGCGGTGGACCCCGATCACTCGGAAGTAGACCCCCTGGATGCGGATGTCCTTGCCGACGGGGTCTTCCCCCCGTTCGAAGAGAACCTCCTGCGCACGCCTGCCGATCACGCAGACCTTTCGGCGCTCCTCGAGATCGATCGGATTGAGGAAGCGCCCCGCCACGATGGGGATCGCCTGGATCCGCGCTTGCTCGGCGACGTCCCCCATGATGCCGAACGCTCCCGATTTCGTCCCGCGCGAGACGTTGAATCCTCCCCGGAACCCGCCGAGCTGGTTGCGCGGCGCGACGAGGACCGCCTCGGGGACCTGCGCGCGGAGCGCCTCGACGTCCTCGTTCGTGAGCTGGACGGGGCGGCCGATCGGAAGCCCGCGGTACGGCTTCGTCGTCCGCTGCCCCCAGACGAAGACGCTGTTCGTCGCCCCTTCCGAGAACCCCTCCATCGCGCCGTTCTCGAGCCCCGCCCCCGAGCCCATCATGACCATCAGGAGAAAGATCCCCCAGAAGACCCCGAACGCCGTCAGGAAGGTGCGGACCTTGTTCCCGCGGAGCGCGTTCCAGATCTCGCGCCAGTGGTCGGCGTCGAACAGGCTCATTCGTCCCTCAGCGCCTCGATCGGACGGATCGCCGCCGCCCGCCTCGCCGGGACGAACCCGGCCACCGTTCCCGCGAGGACGAGGAGCACGGTGGCGGCCGCCGCGATGCCGAGATCGACCTCGGGATTGCGGAACATGTCGGCGCCCGAGATCCCCTTCGCCGCGGCCTCGAGAACGAAGACCCCGAGCACGAGCCCCGCGTATCCCGCCATCCCCGTGATGAAGATCGACTCCTGGAGAACGAGGCCGAGGATCGAGCCCGGGGTCGCCCCCATCGCCTTCCGGATTCCTATCTCCCGCGTGCGCTCGCGAACCGCGATCAGCATGATGTTACTCACGCCGACGACCCCGGCGAGAAGGGTTCCGACCCCGATCACCCACACGAAGAGCCGGATGCCGTTCATCACGCCGACGAACTTCGCGAACTCTTCATAGCTGTTCCAGACGAAGACCGCCCGTTTGTCATCCGGGTCGAACGAATGCCGGCGAGCGAGCGTCGACCTCACCTCGTCCACCATCTCGTTCCCCTCTTCGAGCGTGGCGTCGCCGGTCGTGAACATCATCTGGCCGATGGCATCGCCGCCGTGGAAGACCCGCTGCGCCGTGGAGATCGGAAGGTAGATCTTCTGCATCTCGCTTTCGCCCCCCTCGTCCTCGAAAACTCCGACGACTTGGAAGGCGATGCCGTTGATCTCGAGGTACTCGCCGATCGCGTCTCTCCCCTTGAAGAGGTCCCTCTCGACGATCGCGCCGAGGACCGCGACCTTCCGGTGCTCGCGGAGGTCGAGCTCGTTGAGGTAGCGGCCGCGCTTCATGATCGTCTTCTCGAGGTACCGGTGACCCGGGTGAACCGAGCGCACGTCGAAGGTCCCGTTCTCCGTCCCGTACGAGACGGTGATCGAGCCGCGGATCCAGAAGCGGCCGCTCATGTGCTCGATCCCCTCGATACCGCCTCGTATCTCGTCGTAGTCCCGGTTCCGGAACTGGATCGTCCGGCCGGGCTGCATCCCCTTGTACGGGGTGCTCGTCGTCCCGCTCGACACCCAGACGCTGTTGATCGCGTCGTCGCGGAACTGGTACTCGATCCCGTGGCTCAGCCCCTGCCCCGATCCGAGGAGGAGGATGAGCATGAAGATCCCCCAGGCCACGCTGAAGCCGGTGAGGAACGTCCGCAGCTTGTTCTTGCGAACGGTGTCCAGGATCTCCTGCCAGGAGTCGAGGCTAAACATGCGCGGCCCGGATTTCGTCGTGCTCGACCAGGCCGTCCCGGAGGCGGATGACTCGGTCCGTCCGGTCGGCGATGTCGCGCTCGTGGGTCACGATCAGGACCGTCACTCCCTCCTCGTGGATCTCGTCGAGGAGATCCATCACTTCGAGGGAGGTCTGCGAGTCGAGGGCCCCCGTCGGCTCGTCCGCGAGGATCACCTTGGGGTTCGACACGAGAGCCCGCGCGATCGCGACCCGCTGCTGCTGGCCCCCCGACATCTCGCTCGGCCGGTGCTCGGACCACGGCTTGAGTCCCACGCGGTCGAGGTACTCCATCGCGACCGCGTTCCGCTTCCTGCGGGACACCTTCTGGTAGTAAAGCGGGAGGGCGACGTTCTCGAGGGCGGTCTTGAACGGGATCAGGTGGAACGACTGGAAGATGAAGCCGAGCCAGTTCCTCCGGTAGACGGCGGCCTTGGTCTCGGTGAGGTCGCGGATCTCGACGCCGTCGAGCGTGTACTCCCCCTCGTCGTGATGGTCGAGGATGCCGAGGATGTTGAGGAGCGTCGACTTCCCCGAGCCCGACGATCCCATTACGGAGACGAGTTCCCCCTTCTCGATCTCGAGATCGATCCCCTTGAGGACGTGGAGGCGGTTCGGGCCGGTCGCGTACGACTTGTGGACGTTCCGGAGCCGGATCATCCGTTCAGTGTAGCCGCGGGTCCTCCCGGCCGCTCGCGGGCGGCCGGGCGGGGGTGCAGGGGGGAGGCGTGCGGGGCGCAGGGAGACGCGCTCGGGAACGCGTTTCAGGTCCCGTCGCTTCCGTGGCGGTACAGGACGACCGTCACCCTTTCGGTCGTGACGAGCCCTTCGCCGATCATCCGGTCGAGTTCGGGAAGGAACGCATCGATCTTGTCCTCGGCGTCGACGATCTCGACGACCACGGGGAGGTCCGTCGACAACCGCAGGATCTTCGCGGAGTGGATCCGGCTGTTCGCGCCGAATCCGAGGAAGCCCCGGATCACCGTGGCGCCGGCGAGCCCCCGCGCGCGGGCGGCGTGGACGAGCGCCTCGTGAAGGGGCTTCCCGTCCCACCGGTCGGATTCGCCGATGAAGATGCGAAGGAGCTTGCCGTCTTCCGGAATTTTCACGCTCGGCCTCCGTAGACGACGAGGCGCGCGAGGGTGACGCCGGCCAGGAGAGCCGTGAGCCCGGCGACGACGCTGCCGAGGAGGTTCCCGAGCGCCGCCACGATCCTCCCGTCACGCAAGAGGGCGTCCGATTCGAACAGGTACGCGGAGAACGTCGTGAAGCCTCCGAGCAGCCCTACGAGGAGCCCCGCGCGCGCCACCGGCCCGAACCCCCCCCGCTCGATCGCGATCGTCGCGAGGAAACCGATCGCGAACCCGCCGCTCACGTTCACGACGAAGGTTCCCCACGGAAAGGAATCCCCCGTCAGCCGCTGGACGAGCCCCTGCGTCCACCAGCGGAGGATGCTTCCGGCCGCGCCGCCGACGGCGACGGCGATCGCCGCCCACGCTCCGGTGCTCAGCGCCAAGGGGGGGGCTCCGCCGCCTGCACGTCATGTTCGCGGAGCCAGTCCTCGATCAGTTCGTGGAGGCGCTCGGAACGGAAAAGGAACCAGCGGTCGCGGACCTCGGCGTGGGGCCTCAACGCCTCGCGGAACGAATGCGGCGATCCCGCCTCGACCGCTTCGTGGAGATCTCGGGCGGCCTCGGGGGGGAGATCCGGTTCCCCGGAAACGAAGCGACGCATCCACTCCGTCTCCTCCTCGGGGAGAGGGGGCTGGACGTAGAGACGGAACGCGTCGCTCCGCTCCCGGCCTCGCGCCTCGAGGGCCTCTTCCATGTCTCCGTCGTCGGGGGAATCGTCCCCCTCGCCTTCCCCTTCGAGCACGACCGCCCCTGTGACGAGGTCGAGATAGTAGAGGTCGTCCTCGTGCTTGCTGTCGAAGGCGGACTCCAGCTCGTCCCAATCGATCCGGATCGGTTTGCGCTTCATCGCGGGGTTCGCTCGCTGGGGGTCGTGGGGAGCATGGCCGTGCGAGCGCGAATCTAACCTCCTCCCAGCGCACAAATCAAGCCCGTTTCGGTGCCCGGGGGGTTGCCGCGCCGGCACGCCGCCCCCAGAATCGGCCTGCGAGGAGGCGCCATGGTCGGCTTCGACGATCTGTACAGGCACGGAAGCGCGCTGACGTGGCAGGCCGGGAAGGAGGATGTCGTCCGGCAGGTCGTGGAACGGTTCGTCGACCTCGGCCCGGGGAGCCGCATCCTCGACTTCGGGTGCGGGACCGGGTGGACCGCCTCGATCCTCACCGGAACGGGGGCGCGATACCTCGGGATCGACCCGTCTCCCGAAGGGATCGCGATCGCACAGCGGCGAAACGCGAGCATCCCCCGCGCGCGGTTCCTTCGGCTCGCGCTCGGCGAGCCTCTGACCGAAGCGCTCCACGGGGCGAAGTTCACGCACATCTTCGCCCTCGACGCGCTGTATTTCGTGCCCGACCTCGAGGCGACGCTTCGCGCGCTTCGCGAGACGCTCGAGCCCGGCGGAAGCCTCGTCCACATCTCCCACATCTATCGGGAGAGCCGGGTCGCGCACGACCTCATCGACGACATCACCCGGGACTACGGGCATCTCCACTTCCTGAGCGGGGTTCAGTGGCAGCTTCTTTTGGAACGCGCGGGATGGACCGACGTGCGCCGCTACCGCTTTTACGACCGCCGTCCGTTCGACCCGTCCGCGTTCCTCGGCCATCCCCACGAAGCGATCGCCCTCGCCCGCGAGCTCTACGAGAAGGAAGGCGCGCTCGTGATGGTGGTGAGGTAGGCAGGGGACATTCCGCTTTTTGTTGCAGAAACGATAGTCGCGGAGGGGAAAGGGGGAGGGAAAAGAGGAAAAAGGGGACAGGCACCTTTTTCGAATGACCAGTGCGTGCAACTCGCGCCGTGCTCGAAAAAGGTGCCTGTCCCCTTTTTCCTCTTTTCCCTCCCCCTTTCCCCTCCGCGACTATCGTTTCTGCAACAAAAAGCGGAATGTCCCCTATCGGACCACCCGCGGCAGGGTCGGATGGATCCGCGACAAGATCTCGTAGGGAATCGTGCCGCACCACTGCGCGAGCTGCTCGGCGGAGACCCGCTCGTCCCCCTGCGCTCCGAGGAGCACGACCTCGTCCTCGAGGCTCGCGGCCGGGATGTCGGTCACATCGACCATCGTCATGTTCATGCAAACGCGTCCCCGCACCGGCGCACGCCTGCCGCGGACGAGGACGTGGGCGACCCCCGAGAGCCCGCGGTCATACCCCTCGTAGTATCCGATCGGCAGCACCGCGATCCGCGTCGGCCGCGTCGCGCGCCACGTGCAACCGTACCCCACGTACCCCCCCTCCGGAACCTCCTTGATCTGCGCGATGCGGCTCTTCCAAGAAAGGACCGGCTTCAGTTCGAGCGACGGTTTCCCGCGCTCGAGGCAGGAGACGTAGGTTTCGCGCGAGGGCCAGATGCCGTAGAGGGAGATCCCGATGCGGGCGAGGTCGAAGTGCGTCCGGTTGAAGAGCAGAACGGCAGCCGAGCACGCCGCGTGGCGAATCGCCCGCCCTTCGGTCGCCCGCACGGCACCCGCGATCCTCGAGAAAGCCGCGAGCTGCTCCTCCGCGAAGCGATGGTCGGTCGTGTCCTCGATGTTCGCGAAGTGGGTCGATACCCCCGCGAGCCGGAGCGAGCGGCTCCCCGCGATCCGGCGAACGAAGGCGGGCACCAGCGGCTCGGGCACTCCCTGCCGGTTCGTACCCGTTTCGACCTTCAGGTGGACCGAAACGACGATCGCGCGCCGCTCGGCCTCGGTTTCCAGCCGGTCGAGGGTCTCGAGGTTGTACACGACCGGCTGTAAGCGGTGCTCGACGACCGCCTCCTGAGCCTCGAGCGGGACGTACCCCATCACCAGAATCGGCGCGCCGTGCCCCTCTCGCCGCAGCGCGACCCCCTCCTCGACGTTGTTCACGCAAAGCCAGTCGGCACCGGCGCGGAGCGAGGCCGTCGCGACCTCCCGCATCCCGTGACCGTACCCGTTCGATTTCACGACGGCGCCCAGGAGGACCCCGTCGCCGAGGCGCCGGCGGAACTCCCGTACGTTGTTCTCGATCGCGGTAGCGTCGATCTCGACCCAGTTCAGCGCCATGGGCTCCTCACCAGAGGGTGTAGCGTCCGCCGCGCAACACCGTCGTCCTCGCGCCGTCCTCGGCGACGAAATCGGCTCGAACGATCTCGATCGGGCTCCCCTTCGCGTAGACGATGTCCCGATGGACGACCGTCTCGGGCGACCGGAAACGGGCGATTCCGACCGTTCCCCCGAGATGGTCGCTGCGCCCGAACGCCCAGTGGAACCCCGCCTTCTCGTCTTCGAGGACGTTCCCCGTCACCCGCGCGCGGTCGTTGCATCCGAACGCGATCTCCGCGATGTTCCCACGAACGGGATCGTCCCGGAAGTACCGTTCCCAACGGCCCGCCGCGTCCGCGTCTCCCCCCACCGAGACCACGCGATTCGCTTCGACGCGGAAGACCGCGGTGCCCCGCTCGTCCCGCACCGGCAACTCTCCGCTCGTCCGGGACGGTTCCCCTTCCCGCTCCCCCTCGTAAGGAACCTGGAACGTCTCCCCCGACGGCAGGTTGATCACCGGGACATCGTCGCTCTTGTCGCGATGGAGGTACCCGTCGTCCGACTCGGAGGCTCGGTATCGCAGGTCGAAGAGGCAGCGGTGGCCGGTCGAGAACTCCACCTCCGCCGTCTCGGCGCGTACAAAGAGCGACTTCAGGAGGCGGCAGCGATTCTGGATCTCGGCGTAGTCGGCCGCGAGAGAAGATTCCTCCATCCACCGCTGCACCCCCGGCATGCTCGCCGCGCGGAAGACGTGCGCCCCGGGGCGCCGCCGACAGAGGTCGACGAGCGCCCCGGTCATCGAATACTCGGTCATCGCGAGGAGGAGAGTCGCCTCGTCGAGGATCTCCCGGAGGGGAAGATCGCACCCTCCCATTTTCGCTTTCGCCGGGAAATCCGCGCCGTGCACTCCCGTCGCGGGAATTGAGACGAGGGGCCAGGTCTCGAACCCGGACTGGAACCCGATCGCCTCGATTCCGTCCCTCCAGACGCGGGCCATTTCACGGCGCTCGCGCCAGGCGTCGTGGTCGGAACACGCCGCGGTCGGCTCGTCGACCAGGATCGCGACGCGCTCGCCGGAAACCGGATCGAAGACGTCTCGAACGAAACGCTCCAGATCGAACACCGGATTCATGGCTCACCTCGCGGCCGCGACTGTAGTTCCGGGCGGGGAGACGCCGCCACTCGCGCGCTACACTGCTCGCCCCGCTGCCGGGAGGTCCTCTGCCGTCCAAGCCCTCGCCGCCACTCCTCGCCGCCGCGTACGGTTCGCTGATCCTGGTCTGGGGCACTACCTGGGCGGCGATCCGGATCGGCCTCGCGGGGATCCCTCCGCTCACCGGCGTTTCGCTGCGCTTCCTCGCGGCAGCGGCGCTCCTCTTCGCCCTCGCCCCGCTCTTCCGGTTCCGCTTCGGAGGGTCCGTAACGGAGCGCCGTCTCTGGTGGGTCAACGCCCTCCTCTCGTTTTGCGGCTCCTACTCCGTGGTTTATTGGGCCGAGCAGTACGTCCCGTCGGGTCTCGCGGCGATCCTCTTCGCCACATTCCCCCTCCTCGTCGCGCTGCTCGCCCACTTCGCCCTCCCCGACGAAAGGCTCACCCCCCGCTCGGTGGGGGGCGTCCTGATCGGCTTCCTCGGCGTCGCGGTGATCTTCTCGGAAGACCTCCACGAACTCGGAAGCCCGATGGTCGCGACCGCCTCCGCCGTTTTCCTGATCTCCCCCGTCGTCTCGGCGATCGCGAACGTCGCCGTGAAGAAGTGGGGGTCCGGGATCCACCCCGTGTCGCTCACGGCGGTGCCGATGGGAATGGCCGGGGCGATCGTGGGGGCTGCCGCCCTCGCCCTCGAGCGCGACCGCGAGATCCGTTTCGACGGGGTTTCGGTCGGAGCCCTCCTCTACCTCGCGATCCTCGGGTCGGCGTTCACCTTCACGGTCTACTACTGGCTCATGAGCCACGTCCCCGCGACACGCCTTTCCCTGATCACCTACGCGATCCCGGTCGTCGCGGTCGTCGTCGGGGCCGTCTTCCTCGACGAACCGCTCACCGATCGGATCCTCGCGGGTGCGGCATTGGTCGTTCTGGGGGTCGCGCTCGCCGTTGCGAAACGCTGAGACCTCAGTGCATCCCCTCGGGACCGGGCACTTCGGTGCAGTCCCAGTCCCCCCGCGGCATCACGCCGATCGTCAGGGGGGCCGCCGAGACGGCGAGCTCGAGCGCGCGGCGGAGCGCCTGCTGTTCCGCGATCCTCCGGATCGCCCGGGCGAGGTCGGTCGAGTCGTCGCGCATCGCAAGGGTTCATACGGTCAAGTCGTCCGCGTTCAACCGGCATTCCCGTAGTCGCCGGAGAAACCCGTCGGGGCCTACGTCGTAGTCGGTGCTTTCGGGGGCGTTGCGCCCCCCGAACGGGACCCCCACAATGATCGTTCCATGAATCCGGTCCCCCGCGCGCGAATCTCCGGCGGAAACGACCGTCCGGTCCGGTCCGAGCGTGCGTACGTCCTTTACTGGATGATCGCGAACCGTCGGGCCGGGTGGAACTTCGCCCTCGACCACGCGGTCGCGTACGCGCGGGAGATCGGAAAGCCGCTCGTCGTGCTCGAAGCTCTCCGCTGCGGCCATCGCTGGGCGAGCCGTCGCTTCCACCGCTTCGTGCTCGACGGGATGGAGGACAACGCGAAGCGCTTCGAAACGCGCGGGGTCCTCTACGTTCCTTACGTCGAGCCCCGCGACGGCGCCGGCAAGGGCCTGCTCGAGGCGCTCGGCCGCGACGCGTGCGCCGTCGTGACGGACGACTTTCCGTCGTTCTTCCTCCCGCGCATGGTCGCCGCGGCGGCGAAGCGGCTCGACGTCCGGCTCGAGGCGGTCGACGCAAACGGCCTCTACCCGATGCGGGCGACCGATCGCGTATTTCCGACCGCCCACGCGTTCCGGCGCCACCTCCAGAAAGAACTCCCCCTCCACCTGGCGGACTTCCCCGAGGAGGACCCCCTCCGCCGGGCCCGCCTTCCGCGACTCGAGCGGCTCCCGGCCGAGATCGAGCGACGCTGGCGATCGGGCCCGGTAGACCTCGAACGGATCCCGGTCGACCAAGCGGTCGGCGAGGTCGAGACCCGCGGAGGCCCCGTCGCCGGGGAGCGGCGCCTGCGCGCGTTCCTGGAGGAGAGGCTCGCGCGCTACGCCGACGAGCGGAACGAACCGGAGAAGGATGTTGCAAGCGGCCTTTCTCCCTACCTCCACTTCGGCCACGTCTCCGTCCACCAGATCCTGGCGGCGCTCTCCGTCCTGGAACAGTGGTCTCCCGGGTCCCTCTCGAGGCGCGCGACCGGTAGCCGAGAGGGGTGGTGGGGGATGTCCCGATCGGCGGAGGCCTTCCTCGACGAGCTCGTGACGTGGAGGGAGGTCGGTTACAACTTCGCGGCGCTCCGCGAGGACCACGACCGGTACGAGTCGCTCCCCGAGTGGTGCCGCGCCACGCTCGACGCGCACCGCGCCGACCCGCGGCCTCACCTGTACGACCTCGACGCCTTCGAGCGGGCCGACACGCACGACCCGCTCTGGAACGCCGCGCAGACCCAGCTCGTCCGCGAGGGGAAGATCCACAACTACCTCCGCATGCTCTGGGGGAAAAAGATCCTCGAGTGGTCGACCTCTCCCGAGGAGGCGGCCTCGATCATGATCGAGCTGAACAACAAGTACGCTCTCGACGGACGCAATCCGAACTCCTACTCCGGGATCTTCTGGGTCCTCGGGCGTTACGACCGTCCGTGGGGACCGGAGCGTCCGATCTTCGGGACGATCCGCTACATGAGCAGCGAGAATACGGCCCGGAAATTCGGCGTCCGGGACTACGTCGCGCGGTACGCTCCGGACCGCGAAAGACGCCTCCTTTGAGCCGCTTCCGTCGCGACCTCGACGCCCTCGTGACGGGCCGGGAGGAACGCGGCAGGAGGTGGCTGTTCGTCCCGTACGACCAGCTCTCGGACCGTACGGGCCCCCTCGCCCGCGAGCGCCCTCGCGAGATCGGGATCGTCCTCGTGGAGAGCCCATGGAAGGCGGCGCGACGCCCGTACCACAGGCAGAAACTGGCCCTCGTTCTCGCGAACCTGCGCCAGTTCGCCCTCGAGCAAGCCTCGCGCGGCGTCGCGGTGCGCCACGTCGTCCACGACGGTCCGTACGGGGACGCCCTCGCGCCCGTCGTCGCGGAGCTGGGGCCGCTCCGCGTGCAGCGCCCCGCCGAGCGGGAACTGCGCGAGGATCTCGCCCCTCTCGTTCGCGACGGCCGGCTCGAAGAGGTCCCGCACGAGGGATGGCTGACGACCCGCGATCTCTTCGAGCGGGCCTTCCCTTCGGGGCCGCCGTACCGGATGGACGCGTTCTACCGCCTCGTCCGCCGCCGGACCGGGGTCCTCATGGAGCACGGGAGACCGCTCGGGGGGAAGTACTCCTTCGACACCGAGAATCGCCGGCCGTGGAAGGGAGAGCCCGCCGCGCCGGAGCCGCCTCGCTTCCCCCAGAACCCGATCAAGAGCGAAGTGAAGGACCTCGTGGAGCGTCGCTTCGCGAATCATCCCGGGCGCGTCGACCTCGCGGTCCTCCCCTCGACGGCGGAGGACGCGCTCTCGCTCTGGAACTGGGCGAAGGCGGAGTGCCTTCCGCACTTCGGCCCCTTCGAAGACGCGATGAGCGTCCGCTCCAGCGGCCTGTTCCACACGCGGATTTCGCCCCTGTTGAACCTTCACCGGCTCCTTCCCCGGGAGATCGTGGCGGACGTCCTCCGGCTTCCGATCCCGATCGCGTCGAAGGAGGGGTTCGTACGGCAGATCCTCGGATGGAGGGAGTTCGTGCATCACGTGCACGAGGCGACCGACGGCTTCGCGGCCGTGCCGATCGCTTCGGGCGCGCCGCTTCCTCCGGCGTTTTGGGAGGGCTCGCCGTCGGGGCTCCGTTGTCTCGACACGGTCGTGGCCGACGTCTGGCGGGAAGGGTGGAGCCACCACATCACCCGGCTCATGGTCCTTTCCAATCTCGCGACCCTTCTCGACTCCTCGCCGAGGGCGCTCACCGACTGGTTTTGGACGGCCTACGTGGACGCCTACGACTGGGTCGTGGAGCCGAACGTGCTCGGCATGGGAACGTACGCGCTGGGCGACCTCATGACGACGAAGCCGTACGTCTCCGGAGCGGCCTACATCGACCGCATGAGCGATTTCTGCGCCTCGTGCCGCTTCGATCCGAGAAAGAACTGTCCGGTCACCGCACTCTACTGGGCCTACCTCGCGCGACATCGCGAAAGGCTCCGCGGGAACCCCCGCATGTGGCTTCCGCTCCGCTCCCTCGACAAGCGGCCCTTCGCCGCTCGGCGCCGCGACGCCGAGACCTTCGAACGCGTCCGCGTCACTCTCGCGCGCGGAGGAGAGATGAGTCCGTGAGATGCGCCGTCGCCGTGGTTTCGATCGTCATCCCCCTGCTCGGGTGCGCGGCCCGCGCGCCCGCCGGCTTCGAGGCACGGATTCGCGCGACCGGGACCGCGACCGCGGTCGATGCCTTCACGAGCGCCTTCCCGGAGACGCCCGTGATCGAGGAAAACTGGGCTTACGTGTATTGGCGCGGGGAGGCGGAGCGGGTGCAGTGGATCGGGGACCACAACGGGTGGGCGCGCGAAAGCGCTCCCGATCTGACCCGCGTGCCAGGCACCGACCTGTGGTGGGGTGCGATGGAGTTCTCCGACACCGCCCGCATCGATTACAAGTTTCTCGTCGACGGCGAGTCCTGGATCCCCGATCCGCGCTGTCCGAGGACGTGCCTTGGCGGATACGGACCGAACTCGGAATTGAGAATGCCTGGATACCGTCCTCCCCCGGAACTGCTCCCCTCCGACCTCGGGCGCACCGTCCCGGAGGGACGTGTCGAGCGGTTCACGTTCGCGAGCGCCGCGCTCGGGGAGAACCGCTCGTACTGGGTGTACGTCCCGCCCGGCGCCGAAGGGGCGACCGACCTTCCGAGCGTCTGGTTCCACGACGGCGACGGTTACCTCGAATATGCCGACGCGGCGCCCGTCCTCGACCGATTGATCGCGCTCGGGGACATTCCTCCCACGATCGGGATCTTCGTACCGCCAGTCGAGCGTCGCGAGGAGCTCGGTACGAACGGAGTTGACTATCTCCGGTTCGTCGCCGAGGAGCTTCTTCCCGCGATCCGCGATCGTTACCCGGTCGCGGCGGACCCCGCGAGGACCGTCACGGTGGGAATCTCCCTCGGAGGGGCGACGGCCGTCCGCCTTGCGCTCGCCCGACCGGATCTCTTCGGCCTCGCGGCCGGCCACTCGGGGGCCTACGGCGGCCCCGCCGATCCGATCGTCCGCGAAGTCCGCGAGGGGCCGCATCGGCCGGTTCGCTTCCACCTCGTCGTGGGAACGTACGAAACGGCCCTCGGTGGAGATCCCTTACGCGGAAACCTCCTCGAGTCCCAACGGCAACTCGCGCGTGCGCTCGCCGAGCGCGGCTACGACTACCGGGCGCTCGAATTCCCGGAAGGGCACTCTTGGGGCCTCTGGAAGGCGAACCTCGGGAACGCGCTCCGGTTCCTCCTCGCTACGCCGGGCTCCTCCAGCGAGTGAGGACGTAGAACGGGATCCCGCACAGGAGCGTGAGGAAGCCCCAGAAGACCGTCTCCCGCCCCGAACCGGCGATCGCCAGGATCCCGTAGACGAAGGCGAGGGCCGCCACGACCGCACCCGCGGCCATCGGTTCCCGGGAGCCCCGGGTCCTCTCTCGCGCCGCGAGCATGAGGTCGGCCATCGCGCAGAAAACGAACGGGATGAGCGAGGCCAGGGTGGAGAGGAGGATCATCCCGGTGAACATCGCGACGAGGGCCTTCGTGTAGTTCGCCGCGACGAGGACGGACGCGAAGACGGCCGATGCGGCGAGGCCGAGCACGGGGGTCCCCCGCTCCGACATACGCGAGAAGAACGGCGGAAAGAGGCGATCGCGGGAAATCGCCATCGCGACCTGCCCGACGACGAGGGTCCAACCGTTGAGCGCACCGAAGGTCGAGACCACGGCGCCCGCCGCGACGAGTTTTCCCGCCCGCGGCCCCCAGAGCGCTTCCGCCGCCGTCGCGAAGGGGGCCGACGAGTTCGCGAGGGTTTCCCTCGGCACCATCCCCATCACCGCAACGGTGCTTGCCACATAGAGCGTCGCCGCGATCGCGATCCCGAGAACGGTCGCGCGCGGGATCGTCCTTCTCGGCTCTCGCACGTCCCCCGCCGGCACCGTCGCCGCCTCGAGGCCGAGGAAGGCCCAGAGCGTCAACGCGAGGCACCCCTGGGCCGCCGCCCACAGGGAACCTCCGGTAGGGTTGAACGGCGCGAAGTGGGAGGCGTCGAAGCGGCTCGCTCCGAACAGGGCCACCGCGACGAGCGGAAGGATCTTGAGGAACACCGTCACCAGTTGGAGGATCCCCGCTTCGCGCACCCCGCGGATGTTCACGACGGTGAGGATCGCGATCGCCGAGATCGCCGTCGCGGCCGCGAGAGGAGGATTCGTCGCGAGGCCGGGGACGAACTCCCCGAGGTACCCGACCATCGCGACGGCGATGGCGGAAAGCGCCGACCAGCTCGAGATCCAGTACCCCCATCCCACGAGAAAGCCGGCGAACTCGCCGAACGCCTCGCGGGTGTAGGCGTAGGGCCCCCCGGCGGCCGGCATGCGACGGGCGAGCCGTGCGAAGACGAGCCCGATCATCATCGAGCCGGCCGCCGTGACGAGCCATCCGAGGAGGCTCGCTCCGCCGAAGGGGGCGAGCGAAGCGGGAAGCAGGAAGACCCCCGAGCCGATCATGTTTCCCACGACGAGCGCCGTGAGCGTCGGAAGCCCGAGGGCCTTGGCGTTGGACATCGCGGCGGAGTCTGCCACAGAATCCCCACGTCACCGGAGGAACTTCCCATGGCCGCATCCGTGCTCGTTGTCGGCGCCGGCCTCGCCGGACTCTGCTGCGCGCGCGCCCTCCATCGCGCGGGCAGAGCGGTTTCGGTCCTGGAGGCGTCCGACGGTGTCGGCGGGCGCGTGCGGACCGATCGCGTCGACGGCTTCCTCCTCGATCGCGGATTCCAGATCCTGCTCACCGCGTATCCGGAGGCGCGGGCCGTCCTCGACTACGGGGCGCTCGACCTGCGCCCCTTCGCGCCGGGGGCCCTCGTCCGCTTCCGCGGGCGATTCCACCGGGTCGCCGACCCGATGCGGGCCCCCTTCGCCGCCCTCGGCGGGGTCTTCTCGCCGATCGGAACCCTCCAGGACAGGATCCGGGTCCTCAAGGCGCGGAGCACCCTCCGGGGAATGACCGATGCGGAGATCTTCCGCCGCCCGGACGTGACCGCCCGCGAGGCGATGCGCCGGTGGGAGTTCTCGGAATCGATGATCGAACGTTTCTTCCGACCCCTCTTCGGCGGGATCCTGCTCGACCTCGACCTCGCCGCATCGAGCCGGATGTTCGAGTTCGTGTTCCGCATGCTCGCGCTCGGCGGAAACGCCCTCCCCTCCGCCGGGATGCAGGCGATCCCGGAGCAGATCGCGGCGGGCTTGCCGACGGGAACCGTCCGCTTCGGGGCGCGCGTCTCCCGCGTGGCGCACGACGGGGTCGTTCTCGAGTCCGGGGAGTCGATCCCCGCCTCGGCGGTCGTGATCGCGACCGACGGGCCGGGGGCCGCCGCGCTGACGCGGGAGATCCCCGCCCCCGGGTCGCGCGCGCAGACCGTGCTCTACTTCGACGCGCCGCGGTCCCCGGTCGAGGGCCCCTGGCTCGTCCTCGACGGAGAAGGCCGGGGGCCGGTGACGAACCTCGCGGTTCCGAGCGCGGTCGCACCAAGGTATGCCCCTTCGGGGCGGCATCTCGTCGCCGCCGTCGTGGTCGGAGATCTCCCCGAAACCGACGAGCAGCTCTTGCGCGACGTGCGGATCCAGATGCACTCGTGGTTCGGGGACCAGGTCGACGCCTGGCGGCACCTGCGAACCCACCGCGTCCTTCACGCGCAGCCCGCGCAACCGGTCGGATCCCTCGAGCCGCCCGCGCGACCCGTTCGTCTGGAATCGGGGATCTTCGTCTGCGGCGATCACCGCGACACCGCGTCGATCCAGGGGGCGATGGTCTCGGGGCGACGTGCGGCGGAGGCGGTGCTGGCCGAGCCTCGGCCATGACGACGCTGGTCCTGCTCCACGCGGGGGCGACCCTGTTCATGACCGGGCTCGTCTGGTTCGTCCAGGTCGTCCACTATCCCTTGTTCGACGGAGTCGGCCGCGACGCCTTCGTCGCCTACGAGGTCGAACACTCACGACGCACGACCCGGGTGGTCGGGCCCGCGATGCTCGTCGAGGCTGCGAGCGCCCTCGTGCTCCTCGGCGTGCGACCGACCGCGATCCCCGCGTCGTGGGCGTGGATCGGCATCGTCTTGCTCGGGATCGTTTGGATCTCGACGGTGTTCGTTCAGGTCCCGCAGCACCGATCGCTCGCGCGGGGCTTCGACGACGGCGTGCATCGAGCGTTGGTCGCGGGCAACTGGATCCGGACGATCGCGTGGTCGGCGCGCTCCGTCTTGGCGCTCGCGATGGCCGCGGGGTAGTTTCCCCTCGTGGGCCTCGCACAGATCGCTGAAACCGTCCCGATCGACCGCCGCCGTTGGGTCCGGCGGGGTCGTTGGCTCAACGCCGCGACGGTCGCGTACAACAGCCTCGAGGGGATCCTCGCGATCGGCGCCGGGGTGATCGCCGGGAGCATCTCCCTCGTCGGGTTCGGCGTGGACAGCGCGATCGAACTCGCCGCCGGACTCGTCGCGCTTTGGCGGCTCGCCTCGGATGCGGATCCCGCCCGTAGGGAGCGCGCCGAACGGATCGCCCACCGGCTCATCGGAGCCTCCTTCCTCGCGCTGGCCGCCTACGTGGGATGGCAATCGACGACCGCCCTGTGGCTCCGCGAGGCTCCGGAGGAGAGCGTCCTCGGGATCGTGCTGGCCGCGGCGTCCCTCGGGATCATGCCGCTCCTCGCGCGCGCGAAGCGAACGGTCGCCCGATACCTCGGGAGTCGTTCGCTCGAATCGGAGGCGACGCAGACCTCGATGTGCATGTGGCTTTCGGCGATTCTCCTGCTGGGTCTTTCCCTGCACGCTCTCCTCGGCTGGTGGTGGGCCGACCCCGTCGCGGCGCTCGGGATGGTGCCGATCCTGGCACGGGAAGGGGTCGAGGGTCTGCGGGGGGAGCACCCTTGCGGGGACGGGTGCGGGGGCGCGTGAGGTCGGAGTCCTAGCCCGGAACTCCGTCGAAGAATTCCACGAGCCCGGTCTCGAGCGAGTACGCCGCCCCGACGACGACAACGTGACGCGAACGCTGGGGATGATTGGAGGGTGGATCTTCGGTCGAACCCCT